>JAGBBP010000008.1 GCA_017938405.1 Lachnospiraceae bacterium | reverse complement strand
GTAATTAAGCGAAATGCTTTTGGATATAGAAACTTTAGAAACTTCAGGAATCGAATCTTCCTTGCTTTAACTTAAAGAGGCACAGGAACGAATTCCTATGCCTCTGAAATATTTTACCCCAACTCTTGACAAAGAGCCAGAAAAAGGGCCGCCGTATTTCTACGGCAGCCCTTGCGTTTCTTTCATAATATTCTTACAGTACTCTTACCTTTAATACGCCATCGATTGCGTTAAGCTTAGCAACTAAGCCGTCAGCAACTTCGGTTACAACATCAAGTACGGTATATGCGAACTCGCCTCTGGACTTGTTCACCATATTCTCGATGTTGATGTTCTCGGAAGCGAACACACCGGTAAACTGGGTGAGCATGTTCGGGATGTTCTTGTGGCAGATGGTAACACGGGCAGCAGTCTTGCAAACGCCTGCGTCACATGCCGGGTAGTTAACGGAATTGATGATGTTACCGTTTTCCAGGTACTCTCTGATTTCGTTAACAGCCATAACAGCACAGTTGTCCTCGGACTCCTCGGTGGAAGCACCAAGATGCGGGATAGCGATTACGCCAGCCATGCCTGCGGTCTTTGCGTTCGGGAAATCGGTTACATACTTCTTCACCTTACCGGAAGCAAGTGCCTCTTCCATAGCCTCGTCGTCAACCAAAAGGTCTCTTGCGAAGTTGAGGATGATAACGCCGTCCTTCATCATAGCGATGGTGTCCTTGTTAATCATCTTCTTGGTATTTACATTCGGATCCGCATTCTCAACAAGCGGAGTATGTACGGAAATGTAATCACAGGTGGAGAAAATCTCCTCACGGGTCTTTACGTGATGTACGGAACGGGAAATGTTCCAAGCTGCATCTACGGAAAGATACGGGTCACATCCGTATACATCCATGCCAAGGCTAACTGCTGCGTTAGCAAGCGGGCCACCGATTGCACCGAGACCGATGATACCCAGCTTCTTGCCCTTAATTTCCTGACCTGCGAACTTTGCCTTACCCTTTTCTACGAGCTTTGCAACGCCCTCATCGTCCTTTACGGTCTGAACCCAGTTCACACCACCGATGATGTCTCTGGAAGCAAGTAACATACCTGCTACCGCAAGCTCCTTAACACCGTTTGCATTAGCACCCGGGGTATTGAATACAACGATACCTTCCTCTGCGCACTTTGCAAGCGGAATGTTGTTAACACCTGCGCCTGCTCTTGCTACGCAAAGAAGCTTATCGGAAAACTCCATCTCATGCATAACTGCGGAACGAACTAAGAATGCCTCTGCTGCTGCCGCATCCTCGGTCTTTGCGTAGTCTGCGGTAAAATTGTTAAGACCGATTGCTGCAATCGGATTTAAGCAATGATACTGGTACATAATGAACCCTCCTGTTTTTATTTACTTATGCCACCGAAATTGCTTCCGGTGGCATATTAGAATACTTATTAAAATAAAATCTCGCTTACAAAATTCTCCGCCAAAATTACTTGGTATTTTCAGCCTCGAACTTCTTCATGAACTCTACGAGAGCCTCAACGCCTGCCTTCGGCATTGCATTGTAGATACTAGCGCGCATACCGCCAACGCTTCTGTGACCCTTCAGGTTCTCGAAGCCTGCTGCCTTCGCTTCCTTAACGAACTTCGCGTCAAGCTCGTCATCGCCGGTTACGAACGGAACGTTCATGAGAGAACGGTCTTCCTTACGAACGGTACCCTTGAACATCTTGCTCTGGTCAAGGAAATCGTAAAGAATCTTCGCCTTCTCTTCGTTGCGCTTCTTCATAGCCTCTAAGCCGCCCTGCTTCTTGAGCCACTTAAATACCTTACCGCAGATATAGATACCGTATGCCGGCGGGGTATTGTATAAGGACTCGTTGTCAGCATGGATCTTGTACTTTAACATGGTCGGGGTGCCCGGAAGGGTATCCTCGGTGATTAAATCCTCACGGATAATTACAACTACCACACCTGCCGGTCCAACGTTCTTCTGAACGCCGCCGTAGATGATGCCGTACTTGGTTACATCTACCGGCTCGGAAAGGAAGCAGGAGGACTGGTCAGCTACCAAAGTCTTACCCTTGGTATTCGGAAGAGTCCAGAACTTCGTACCGTAGATGGTGTTGTTCTCACAAATATAAACGTAGTCAGCGTCCTCGCTGATCGGAAGATCGGAACAATCCGGAATGTAAGAGAAAGTCTCGTCTGCAGAAGATGCGATGGCATTTGCCTTACCGTACATCTGAGCTTCCTGATAAGCCTTCTTAGCCCACTGACCGGTAATAATGTAGTCAGCAACCTTGTTCTTCATCAGGTTCATCGGAATCATAGCGAACTGCTGGGAAGCACCGCCCTGTAAGAACAATACCTTGTAGTTATCCGGAATGTTCATCAGGTCTCTTAAATCCTGCTCAGCGGTCTTGATGATTTCATCGTAAGCCTTGGAACGATGGCTCATCTCCATAACGGACATGCCGGTTCCCTTGTAATCCAGCATTTCTTCTGCTGCTTCTCTTAATACTTCCTCCGGTAATACTGCCGGACCTGCGGAAAAATTATACACTCTTCCCATTTCTAAATCCTCCATTCTTATATTTTGTCACTTTAACACGACAAACTATTGGTTTTATTATAATGCAAATCTTTTGTCGCGTCAATCGTTTTTCGTAGAAATTTGTTATTTTTTTGTCATTACTTTTTCTGTACCAAATCTTCGTCGGTAAATGCTTCCTGAATCGGTGCGCCCGGAGCTACCATCGGCCATACCTTTTCATCACAATCAATATGACAATCAATCACGAACGGTCCGTCTGCTTTGAATGCCTTCTCGATGGCAATGTCCAGCTCTTCACGGGTGGTAACCGTCATACCCTCGGCTCCCATGCCCTCTGCTACCTTAACGAAATCCACACCGTCAATCAAGGTGGTGTTGGAATAACGCTGTCCGTAGAACAGGTTCTGCCACTGACGTACCATACCGAGAACATGGTTGTTAATTACAACCTGAATCATCGGAATCTTGTTTCTTGCAGCGGATGCCAGTTCGTTGATATTCATACGGAAGCAACCGTCGCCTGCAATGTTAATGACACGCTTCTTCGGCATCCCCGTCTTTGCACCCATGGCTGCACCGAAACCGTATCCCATGGTTCCCAAACCGCCGGAAGTAAGCAGTGTACGCGGCTTCTGATAAGAGAAGAACTGTGCCGCCCACATCTGATGCTGACCGACTTCGGTTACGATAACCGCATCGCCCTTGGTCGCCTCGTACAGACGATTTACCACGTACGGACCGGAAAGTCCCTCCGGAATCCGAAGCGGAAACTTTTCCTTATACTCTACGATATGCTGTACCCATTGGTCATTATCCTTCTTTTCGATACGCTTATTTAACGCCTTCAATACTTCCTTAATATCACCGATGACGGATGCATCGGTAAGTACGTTCTTATTTATTTCTGCCGGGTCGATGTCGATATGTAAAATCTTCGCATCTTTCGCAAACTTCTTTGCATTACCGGTGACACGGTCGGAAAATCTTGCACCGATAGCAACCAGCAAATCACACTCGGTCACCGCATAGTTGGACGCTTTCGTTCCGTGCATGCCTACCATACCGGTGTAATTTTTCTTTGTACCGTCGTAAGCGCCTTTACCCATTAAGGTATCGCATACCGGAGCATCAATTAACTCCACAAACTCCGCCAGTTCCTTGCTGGCACCGGAGGTCACCGCACCGCCGCCTACCAAAACCATCGGTCGTTCGGACTTCTTAATTAACTTTAATGCCTTTGCCAAATCCTCTTCGGTAATGGTATCCTTGACACGTTTAATCGGCTCCGGCTTTACCGGCTCGAACTCATACATTGCCGCCGTTACGTCTTTCGTAATATCCACTAACACCGGACCCGGTCTGCCGCTCTGGGCAATCTTAAAAGCACGGCGGATGGTTGCCGCCAGCTTCGTAATATCCTTTACAATAAAGCTATGCTTTGTAATCGGCATTACCACGCCTGCAATATCAATCTCCTGGAAACTGTCCTTACCGAGAAGCGGCATGCCTACGTTACAGGTAATTGCCACCACCGGGATGGAATCCATGTACGCCGTTGCAATACCGGTTACGAGGTTTGTCGCACCCGGGCCGCTGGTTGCCATACAAACGCCTACCTTGCCGGTAGCTCTGGCATAACCGTCTGCCGCATGGGCTGCCCCCTGCTCATGGGAAGTAAGCACATGGTGAATCTTATCCTGATAATGATACAAAGCATCATAAATATTTAAAATCGCGCCGCCCGGGTAACCGAATACGGTATCAACACCCTGTTCCAGCAAGCACTCCAAAACAATCTGAGAACCGTTTAATTCCATACTAAATAACTCCTTTTTATTTCATCTCTAACACAGCGCCTTTGCATGCTGCGGAAACCAAAGAAGCATATCTTGCAAGATAACCGGTGGTAATCTTCGGCTCTCTCGGCTGCCACTTTGCGCGTCTTACCTGCATTTCTTCGTCGCTGATTTTTACGTTAATGGTATTTGCGTTGATATCGATGGCAATGATATCGCCCTCTTCTACCAAAGCAATCGGTCCGCCCACTGCCGCTTCCGGACAAACATGCCCGATGGAAGCACCGCGGCTTGCACCGGAGAAACGTCCGTCGGTAATGAGTGCTACGGTGGAGCCGAGACCCATGCCTGCGATTGCGGAGGTCGGGTTAAGCATCTCTCTCATACCTGGGCCGCCCTTCGGACCTTCGTAACGGATTACTACTACGTCTCCCGCTACAATCTTACCGCCGAGGATTGCTGCAATTGCATCCTCTTCACAATCGAATACTCTTGCCGGGCCTTCATGCGCAAGCATTTCCGGAACTACCGCGGAACGCTTTACCACACAGGAATCCGGAGCCAGGTTACCCTTTAATACAGCAATACCGCCGGTCTCACTGTACGGATTCTCAATCGGACGGATAATATTGGTATTTCTGTTCTTCACCGGGGCAATATTCTCACCTACGGTCTTGCCGGTCACGGTCATACAGTCAAGATTTAACAAGTTCTTCTTGCTGAGCTCGTTCATTACCGCATACACACCGCCGGCTTCGTCAAGCTCCTCGATATACGCATGACCTGCCGGTGCCAGATGACACAGGTTCGGGGTTTTCGCACTGATGGAGTTTGCAATATCTACATTTAAATCCACACCTGCTTCATGAGCGATGGCCGGAAGGTGAAGCATACTGTTGGTAGAACAGCCAAGGGCCATATCTACGGTCAGTGCGTTCCTGAATGCCTTCTCGGTCATAATATCACGCGGACGGATATTCTTTTCCAACAATTCCATAATCTTCATACCGGCATGCTTTGCAAGACGGATACGTTCGGAATACACCGCCGGAATCGTACCGTTGCCCTGTAAGCCCATACCAAGCACTTCGGTTAAGCAGTTCATGGAGTTTGCGGTATACATACCGGAACAGGAACCGCAGGTCGGACATGCCTTCTCTACAAAGTAGTCCAACTCCTCTTCGCTCATCTTACCCGCCGCATGAGCACCTACTGCCTCAAACATGCTGGAAAGACTGGTCTTATCTCCGTGTACATGACCCGCAAGCATCGGACCGCCGGACACGAAAATGGTCGGGATATTCAAACGCGCCGCTGCCATCAAAAGACCCGGTACGTTCTTATCACAATTCGGAACCATAACCAGCGCGTCAAACTGATGCGCAAGAGCCATAGCCTCCGTAGAATCCGCAATCAAATCTCTCGTAACAAGGGAATACTTCATGCCGATGTGACCCATGGCAATACCGTCACAGACCGCAATTGCCGGGAAGACTCGAGGAACACCGCCTGCCATTGCCACGCCAAGCTTTACTGCCTCCACAATCTTATCCAGGTTCATATGACCCGGTACAATCTCATTGTAGGAGCTGACAATACCGATTAACGGCTTATTCATCTCTTCCTTTGTCAAACCCAGTGCGTTAAACAGAGACCGGTGCGGTGCCTGTGTAGCGCCCTTTTTCACTGCGTCACTCTTCATAAGTGATTCCACCTTTCTTTCTGAATGTTCATTTGCATCCACTTTTCCTGCCGATGCCGTTGCCACTTTTGCCCAAATCAGTACAGTATTGTGCTAAAGTTACAATTAACCCTAAGTATAGCAGAACCGCCTACAAAAGTCAACATTTTGTAGGCGGTTTTATACACGAAGGGGCCTGCGTTTGCAAGCCCCTTTTTCGTTTGCCTATTTCTGCTTTCTTTTTATTCTCCGTTCAATCCCGCATTTACATATTCCTGTAATACGGCATAGTAAACATCCTTCGGTTCTCCCGGTACCCGGAACAATCCCGGGGTTCTCTCCCGGAAGCCGGATACGTTATCCGACATATCCCACATGGTAATTCCGGTAATGTTTGCTCCTTCACTGCGAAGCTTCGCACACTCTCTAAAGATTCCCTTGTAAAGCTCTGCCTGACGAGCCTCTCTGTCCGCCGCTTCCCCCATAAGTTGAATATCAAGCTCCGTAATCTGCACCTCCAACCCTGCATCTAAGAAACGGTTCAACGCGTTCATAAACATCTCCGGCCATATAGTTGAGTTCAAATGTCCCTGCATCCCGATACCGTCACAAATCTTCCCATCCTCGTTGATATAAGAAACCAAATCAATCAGTATCTGCGGCATGTCAAAATCCCCGATTACTTCAAAGGTACAATAATCGTTAAAAATCAATGAGGACTTTTCTCTCATCCCGTGCTTACGAAGTATCTCATCCGCAAGCTGATAGGCAAGCTTCACATACTCCGGCTCCATTCCCTGTTCTCCGTATACCCGTGTCCAATCCGAATTGTACAAATTGGAATGATAATACTCATTGACCACATCCCAGGCATACACCACATGACTGTCCTTGTGATTGCATACATGCTCCATTACATTCCTGATATAAAATTCCAATCGGGCATCCATCACCTGCGGACTTACAAACGCACCGTCCGCAGAATAGCCTTCCCTGAAAACCAGGTTCTTGTGGATTCGTGCCATACCAGCGTATGAAAGCGGAAGCCCAACTCATTTTCCGCACAAATGGTAAGGGTCTCATCCAACGCGGAAAAATTAAATACCGGAACCGTTTTATCCGTATAATTCTCCGGAATCACATAGCCCTGTTTCTTTGCCTCAGTCACAGACATATATATCGGTTCATAATCAAACAACGCATCAAATTTACTTTCATATGGCAATGTAATACTGTTACATTGCTCTTTTATCTGTTGCAACCGCAACGGATGCTTCAGCTCCGCCACAGTCGCTCCGGTACCGATGTAATCCAATTTTGTCCCATACGTGTTTAATAAGGTCATATCCCCGGTTACATCCGGTGCAATCTTCATCGGAATCGTTGCATCATCATTTACCATATGAAAGGTAATACTCTCAACACTTACATCATACAAAGACCCGGCAGGAATCTCTTCCATGGACATAATCCCGATTCCGTATATCTTCTCCGTCGTTTCCGGATATACATTGTATTCATATTCCTTATTTTTATCAAAATCGTACTTTATAAACAGTTCCTTGCCATTCGAACTGTACAAAGCCTCTTCCCCATAAAAGGACACCGCAAACGGCTTTAATGAATCCGCTTTTACGGTAATTGCGGTACACCGGCTCATATCAATCACCTTCGGAAGTGCAAATCGAATGGTGGACCAATTCTCGCTGTGCTGCAAGTCAACCGAACCGTCCTTTTGCACCTTGTACTCCACATTCGGAGCAGATACAACTTCCATATCGTTAAAATTGTAGGTCGTATCTCCCTTTTTCGTCAGCACGTCCCTCTTTGGATACGGCGTCGGAGTCGGTCTTGCTTCCGGCTCATGTCCCTTTTCCATGTAAAAGGTAATACTGTACACTGTCGTTATATATTTTGAAAAATCATCCACTTCTTCCAGGGACATAAAACTAATTGCGGAAAGCTTTGCATCCATCGACGGTGAGCATTCATATTCCACCACTCCGTTTTCACACTGAAAATACTCCGAATGCACCGCCGTCGGCCACTCTTCCACAAGAGCATTTTTATCATAGAAATCAACACAAACCGGCTGATACTCGTTTCTCATTTTTATGGATACCTTCTTACAATATCGCATATCAATTTCTTCCGGAAGCATCAACAGAACAGAAGTATACTGATTTTCAAATTGTAGTTTCAAAGCCGCATCACCGGTTTCTTCGTAAGAAGCGGCATAGTTGCGCAACACTTTCATATCTTTTAACTTATAGGTATACGCAACCTCTGTTTCCGGTGCTTTGGTCGGCACCGGTGTCGCACTCGGTCTTGGAGTCACACTCGATACCGGTGTAGCCGTCGGCTTCGGTGTTGCCGTGGCAACAGGCTGCTTTGTTACTGCCGGTTCCGGAGTGGTCGTTGCCGCCGGTTTCTGTGTTGCTTCCGGTTTTGGAGTAGCCGTAGGCTTTCCCTCTTCCTTTCCTGCATCTACATAAGCTTGCAGTACCTTATAATAGGCATCCTTCGGTTGTTCCACCGTTTCAAACATAAGCGGCTTGTACTGCCGGTTTCCCGCTATGTTATCCGCAATCCCCCAGAAAACAATGGCAGAAATATTGCCACCGGCTTTTTTAAGTTCCAGCATATCCCGCATAATGGCAACAAATACATCGGCCTGCACTTCTTCCGTAATCGCATCCGCATACCGGTTTACATCAAACTCCGTCAATTGTACTTCCAAACCGGCATCCAAAAATTTCTTCGTCGCCTGCTTAAATTCGGTTTTCCATTTCGGTACATCCGCAATTACTATATGGGCCTGCATCCCCACACCGTCGCAAACTTTCCCGTCGGAATTAATAAAATTCACCAAAGAAAGAATCCGGTCCGGATTACTTACGGACTGTCCCCATTCCGTCGTAAAGGTAAAATAATCGTTATAGAACAAAGATATCTGCTCTCTGCGTCCGTTTTCTTTTAAGACATCATCCGTAATCTCAAAAGCCAGTTTCACAAACTCCGGATTTTTTTCAATCGGACCGTAGACTGCTGTATAATTCTCATAATTCACATTGTCAAAATGGAGATATTCGTTTACCACATCCCAAGCGTATACCACATCCGCATACGGGCTGTCACACACATGCTGCACCACGGTACGGATATACAATTCCATACGGGCATCCATAACTTCCGGACTGACAAACTCCGCTCCCCATGCATAGTCGGTACGGAAAAACCAGTCCAAGGCCTGCTGATGCCAAATCAAGGTATGTACCCGGTAATACAAATCATTCTCCGCACACAACTTTAACGTCTCATCTAACGTATCAAAGTTAAACTTCGGAACTACGGTTTCTTTATAGTTTTCCGGAATCACATAACCCAGCTTTTTCGCTTCCGCTACGGAAACCAGCGTCGGTGTGGACACAATCAGCTGATCCATTTTCGCCTGCCACCCGGAGGTAATACTGTTATACTGCTTCTTAAGCAAAGCTACGTTTGCCGGATTTTTTATCTCGTCCAGCGAAATACAAGTACCGATTTTCCCGAATTCTTTTCCGTAGGTATTCAACAATGTCATATCTTCGGTTACATCCGGCGCAATGTCTGTCGGAATTTCCAATGTCTCTCCCGATACCATATCAAAAGTCACACTGTAAAGGGTTACGCTAAAATCTTGTCCCTCCTTTACTTCCCCCGCCGCAAGAAAACTTATGGCATACACTTCTTTTCCGCTTTCCGGGAAGTGAAGATACTCCGTGGTGCCGTTCTGGATACAATAATAATGGTTTTCTACTTCTTTTGCGTACTTATTATCCAGCGCTTTTTTATCAAAAAACTGAAACATCACTTCATTTCCGTTGGTATTCATCTTTACGGAAGCTGAGATACACTGACCGAAATCAATGCCTTCCGGTAAAAGCAGGCGAATTTCTCCCCACTGCTTATCAAACTTTAAGGTAAGTCCACCGTCCGCAGCCTTCTCATAAGATACATATTTCGCCGTCTGGCAGGACATTTCACTAAACTCGTAGGTAACATCCTTTCCGCTTGTTACCAAATTCGGTCCGAGTGTCGCTGCCGGTGTCGCAGTAGCAACACCCTCCGGCGCATCCGTCCTATCCGGTGCTTCTGTTGGCTCAATCGTTGCAGTCACAGTCGGCTTCGGCGCTTCCGTTGGCGTATTCCCTGCCGGTGCCTTTCCGCAGGCTCCAAGCAACAATGCCGTTACCAGTCCAAATGCAATATATCCTCGTGCTTTTTTCATAACAAATCTCCTCACTTGTACTTCTAAATCCGGTCATCCCTCTTCTGGTCCACTTGATTTTACTTCTCCGCTTTCATATGGAACGTCACACTGTATACATCTATCACATACTGTGAAAAATCCTCCACTTCGTCCACTGATATAATCCCGACGCCCCATACATCACAAGTAAGCTCCGGCCACAATGTAAAGTCTTGTACCCCTTCGCCGCCAAAATCGTACTCCGCATATGCATGCATGTCCCACGGGTCGATATACACCGTCTCATCATACAAATTCACACCGAATCTCCCGTACTCGCTTTTTGCCTTTACCGTTACATGGTCACACAGTGCCATATTAATTCCTTCCAGCAATGCAAAGGTCATCTTACTGTACTTTTCCGAAAAAATGATTCTACATGCCCCGTCATCGGTTACTTCATAAGAATCTTCCGCTTGCCCCGCGCACCACAGCTCATAAAAGGGGTAGGTATACTCCACCAGTTCCATTTCTACCTGAGAGGCCGGTTCATCCATTTTTTCCGAGCCCTCTGACAGTCCCGGCATTCCGGTCAACTCCGTTTGCTCCTGTGTTTCGATTTGTTCCGGCGCTTTCGTTATCTCCGAGTTGTTTCCCTGCACATTCTCTACCGGTTCTTCCTTTTCGCATCCGGCAAGCAAAAGAAACAGAGCGATGCAGCATACGCATCCGATTTTTATTTTATACATTTTGCATCCTCCTACGATTCCTTCTCATACCCGGGGTTCCTATAAAAGTTGATGGATTGTACCGTCACCACACTATTCCTTTGCTTCGTTCCGTCTCCTCCATCCTCTTCATCTAACATGAGTCCGATTCCGTATACCTTTCCCGTCACCCAAACATCCAGCATCACTTCTTCCATTCCGTTTGTGATGTGGTCATGACTATAAGCCAGTTCATTAAATTTTTCATCAAACAACTTTACGGTAAAAGGTTCCCCACCGGTATTCATTACCACACTCACACCGTCACACAGTCGCATATCCACCGGTTCCGGAAGCAGAAGCTGCATCTCCCCGTATACCCGGTTATAATTTAAATGTACCGAGCCTTCCCCTTCTTCGTCCCATCGAATGGAATTTAAATAATAGTAATTTTCTACCTTAAGGTCTGCCATATCATAGGAGATTTTAGCGTTCTCCGGATTTACCATATAAAAATCCACATAATTGATAATGGTTTCAAACCCGGAATAATCCGCCAGTTCTCCGTCATTTGCCATAAATCCGATATACTCCACCTTTTCCTTAGTTTTCGGATAAAAAGAAAACTCTCCGGCCCCCTCTGTTTTATCCAAATACAGGTGTTCCAGCTCCTCATAGTCCTCATTATAAAGTACAATGGCAATATCCCCGATTTCATTTTCTGCCCAGACTACCAGACGGTTACAATACTCCATATCAACCACTACCGGAAGTTCTAAAACCAACTGTCCGTATATTTTATCAAAGTTCATCGTTATGGCGGCATTATCCTTTAATTTCCATGAAACTTCACGAGAATCTTTATATTTTAGCTTATCAAAGGCATACCCTGCTTTCTCTGTCCTGTCTCCCACCACTCTTTTGCCGATTTTATATTCTCCGCTATCGTCTATGTATCCCTTGCGAATAGGCGGAATATACCATTCCGTTACCTCTTCCGGCTTTGTAACAAACTTCGATTCCGGTTCTTCCATATAAAACGTAATGGATTCTATCCTTGCCTCGCACTGTGAATAATCGGTCAGTTCCTTGTCGCAGGTCATAATTCCGATTCCCGCAATCGTTTCCTCTGTGGAATAGTTCAACACTTTATTTTGCATCCCCATGGTCTTAATTCCATAATATACATCCATTTCGTTGAACGCACTATCATAAAGCTTTATCGCAAGCTTCCCTGCTTCACTCTTCACCTTTGCCTCCACACGAACACACTTGCTCATATCAATTTCTGCCGGAAGGCAATACATTATCTCGGCATATAACTCATCATACCGGACAAAAAGAGAACCGTCCTCCCCATATTCGTAGTCTAAATAATACGAATTCCAATAAGTAAGATCGCTCATTTTATAGGTCAGCGTTTTTTCCCCTGTCTTTTCTTCTTCCACATCTTTTATGGCGGCAGGCGTATTCCCATTTGCCTCTTCTGTTCTATCCGCCTCCGGGACCGACGTGCCCGTCGGATTCAGTCCCGCTTCTTTGTATTCTCCCTGCTCCCGTTGCATCTGTATCCGTCCCACAAAAAGCATACCAAGCAATATAGCAACTGCTGCTAACGGAATCACCCATTTTTTCCTTCCCCGAGACATTCCCTTCCGTATACACTTTTCCAACCCCCGCTTTAGTTCCGACACATCCTTATACCGGTTCTCCGGGTCAAAACTGGTACATTTATCAATCAAACGCTTTAAAGCTCCCGCAAAGGAAGCTTCTTTTCCAATCTTTATCTCACTGAACACCACCCCGGCGGAATAAATGTCGCTTCGTTCATCCGTCTGGGAATACCCGAACTGTTCCGGAGCCGCATACTCAATGGTCCCCAATAATCTGGTATCACCGGTATCCTTTTCCTCCTTATACTGGCGGGACGCATCGAAATCAATAATCTTCAATACACCGTCGGTCGTAATCAGGATATTAGACGGTTTAATATCTCTGTGAATCACCGGCGGATTACACTGATGTAATGCTTCCAACGCTTCACAAAGCTGCACCATCAATTCCAGCTTCTGCAAATCCGTAAGCGTCTCTTCCGTCAGATAAATATCCAAGGTTCGCCCGTCGATATACTCCTCCGCAACACACAGTTCGTCTCCCTGCTCCTCCACGCAATAAATCCGCGGGATATGCGGATTCCGAATCTTTGCGATTTCCCGGTAAATCTCCGGATTTGCCCCCTGCAAACGCTTTACTACCACCGGCACGTCCATCTCATCCATGGCGGCAAAAACGACTTCCGACCGTTCGGATTTCTTTATGACTTGAATTGTAATGTATTTCATGTAATCCATAACGGTCGCCTCCTTTCGTCGTTTTTTCTTCTGCATTTCTTCTTTTTTCGTCTCTATTAGAGTACCATACTCCGCCCCAAAAAACAAGGGAAACAGCCCTATGAGTTATGCCAAACCACAGGCTGCTTCCCCTTGTTCACTTTATATTACTAATTATTCTGCATCGGAATCCCGTAATCCTCTGCCCACCATTCCGCATAGGACCCCGGTGAAACTACAACATAAAAACCATCGCTGCATTCCTCAAACGCCGCAGAGTCGATGTATACTACACTTTCCGGAATAACCGCATATCGTAAATTCGTACATCCTCTGAAAGCCCATGTCTCAATGCTTGTAATCCAATCCGGAATCACTACCTCCTTCAGGCCGGTGCAATTTAAATACATCTGATATGGAATTTCTGTTATCGTTTCAGGAATCGTAATATTCTCCAAACCGCTACAACCTTCAAATGCGGAATGTGAAATCTTGGTAACCGATTTAGGAATTATAACCTCCGTAATTCCCGTACATCCCGAAAATGCGCTCTGACCGATTTCGATTACACCGTCCGGGACTGTAAACGAACCCTTTATTTCCTTATTTACATGGTAGAGTACTCCATAATCCCATACTACATATGGTTTCTCTTCCCATGTTTTCCACCACCGTGTTCCAATAAAAGCTTCTCCACCGATATACTCTATGTTCTTCGGAACCGTCAGTTCTTCCAAAGCACTACAGTCTTTGAATGCGCGATATCCGATTCGTTTCAAAGTCTCCGGAACATCTATCGACGCAAGACTACTACATCCATAAAACGCATCCTTTTCAATCTCCGTTAAATTACCGGAAAGCGTAACTTCAGTCAAGCTTACACAATCTGCAAACGCACTTTCCCGAATAACTTTGATACTATCCGGCATTGTAACCTTCTTTAAAGACTTGCATGCAGAAAACATAGCGTATCCGATTTCCAATGCCCCCTCTTTAAAAGTTACCTCCTTCAGATTGTTGCAACCACCGAAAATCGAACCTCCGAGCATCGCTCCTTTCGGTATTACAACCTCTGTTAAGCTCGTACATTCCAAAAATGCACCGCTACCGATATTCATTAAACTATCCGGCAGTTCAATGCTTTCTAAACTACTACATCCTGCAAATGCAGACTCATCAATCTGTGTTACTCCATATGGTATATTAATCTGCTCCAAACTGCTACATCCGGAAAAAGCCCCTGCACGAATAGATGTAAGTTCCTCCGGCAACTCAACATATTTCAGATTTGTACACCCGGAAAACTCGTACATCCAAATCATCGTAACTCCTTTTGGAATTACCACACTCTCTATAGTCGTATTTCCGTAAAACGTGCTACCAAGAGACTCTACCGCTATCCCCTCGATTTTTTCCGGAATGACAATATCTTTCAAAGAAGTATCCTTAATTCCGGTAATTGTAACATACTGTTCGTTATCCGAATACACATTTCTTTCAATTATATAGGTAAACACCCCTGCATCCGTTTCCTTCTTCGGTGCTTTCGTCGGCTTCGGGGTCGGAGTCGCAGTCGGTACAGGTGTCGCGGTCGGCTCCGGGGTTGCAGTCGGCTTCGGGGTCGCGGTCGGCTTTGGTGTTGCTGTCGGTTTCGGTGTCGCAGTCGGTTCCGGCGTTGCGGTCGGCTCCGGGGTTGTGGTCGGTTCCGGTGTTGCGGTCGGTTCCGGTGTCGCTGTCGGCTCCGGGGTTGCAGTTGCCTCCGGTGCTTCCGTCGGCGCTACCGTCACTTCTGCCTCCGGTTCTTTTGTCGGTTCTGCCGGTACCTCGGTTACTTCTGCCTCCGGCTCCTTGGTCGGCTCTGCCGGTGCCTCGGTTGCCTTTACCTCCGGTTCATCCGTCACATCTTCTACCGGCGCATTGGTTGCTAACGGGCTGTCTGTCTCCGTTTTTTCCTGACATCCGATCATGCCGAATGTCACAATTAAAACCATCAGCACTGCTAAAATTTTCTTTTTCATACTTCTTCCTCCGTACATTTATTCAATAATCTTCTTTTTATTCTTATACAAAAGCTCATTGAGTTCCTGCAAACTGTATCTCTTTTCCAATCCGAACATAAGAAATGCATCCCTGCTGTCCCTGACATACAACTCCGCATATCCGCCCAACCGCAAAAGCTTCTGCGTCTCCTCCAATGTAAGCGAAAAACCCAAAGCAATCTGAATCAACTTATCCCGGCTGGGATTCTTCTTCCCATTAAAAATCTGGTACAAATAATTACCGGTAAAACCTCCCCGTTTCGTCACGTCGCATTTTTCCAAATTATACTTTTTTAATAACCCACTCACATAATCTGCTACACTGACAATATCAAACTCCGTCTCATTCTCCGCAACAAACTGCTCAATATTTTCCGAACGCCGAAGCTCTGACTGCAGTGCAACCGTATCCTTTTTCTTTTTTACTTCTGTTTCCTTCTGTACCTTCTCCACAATAATTTCCCTCATTTGCAAGATATTCTATTTCACTTTCCCATGCCCCCTATTGTCTATTATAAAAAAACTTCTTGCAAATGTCTTACACTCACAGAACAATTTTACAAAAAGGACTTTTCCGAATACAATACCCTGCAATTCAGAAAAGTCCATTTTTTACTCCAATAATTCTTTCTTGTTTTTGTACAACAACTCATTTACCTGCTGTATTCCGTACCCTTTCTCAATGGCAAACATCAAAAAAGCGTCCCTACTGTTTCTGACATACAGCTCGGAATATCCCCCCAGACGAAGCAAATACTGGGTCTCTGCCAGAGTTAAGGGAAACCCGATGGCAATTTGTATCAGTTTGTCTCTCCCGGCGCTTTTCAGGCCGTTAAACACCTGATAGGGATAATTTCCGGTAAATCCGCCTCGTTTTGCCACATCACATTTCTCCACATCATGCTGTATTAACATCTCATTTAAATATTCTGCCACACTTTTCATCCCAAGTTCTTCTTCATTCTTCTGCACAAAGGCTTCCGGACTCTCGGAATGCATTAACTCGGATAGTAACATGGTGGTGTCTTTTTTCTCATTCGTATCTTGTCGTTTCCGTGAAACAGCCATGTTTTTCGCCTCTTTCATTTCATACGTTCTTATTACTTCGTTTCCTTTTCTATTCCGGCACCGGCTTATGCCTTGGTCTGTCTGCTGTTCAGCCCTAAGGCAATCAATAACATTACCGGTAATACAACCGCCACAAGAATCCCTATTTTCAGATTATCTCCCGCCAGTGCGGACACCCTGCCCACCAGGGTCGGCCCCATGGAACAGCCCAAATCTCCTGCCAATGCAAGAAGGGCAAACATAGCGGTACCGCCTCTCGGAAGTCCCACCGCCGCCAGGCTGAAGGTCCCCGGCCACAAAAGTCCCACGGAAAACCCGCAAATCCCACAACCGATCAGACTGAGCAACGAAAGCGGAGACAGGGATATCAATAAATAACTGCCAAGACAAAGCAATCCGCAAAAAAACATTGCTCTTCGCAGGTGCAACCGCTCACCGACTTTGCTGTACAGAGCTCTGGAAGCCCCCATACAAATTGCAAAGAACATCGGTCCCGTCAAATCACCCAAAGTCTTACTGATAGCGAGTCCCTTCTCCGCAAAAGCGGAGGCCCACTGGCTCACTGCCTGCTCACAGCTGCCTGCACAAAACATCAGCAAAATAAAAATCCAAAAGGCTTTTCCGGATACCAATTCCTTAATGGACATCCCTTTCTCTTCATCGGATAACAGCTTTGCAATCGGCACCTTCAAAAATACAAGTCCGTTTACAAGCGGAACTATCGCCCATAAAATTGCCAGTACTTTCCAGTGTTCAATTCCTACTGTCATAAAGAACAACGTAGACAATAGCACCACACCTACATGTCCCCAACAGTAAAAGGAATGGAGTAAACTCATGGCGGCTTCCTTATTGTCCGTCGGACAAGCCTCCACAATGGGACTGATTAAAACTTCTAACAAGCCTCCGCCCAAGGCATAAACCACCACGGAAATCATCAAACCCATAAACGGGTCCGGCAGAAGTTCCGGCAAAAACGCCATGGAAACCAGCCCTGCTACCGCAAATATATGGGCCGCCACCGCCGCCACCCGGTAGCCGATTTTATCAATCACCACCGCAGCGATCAAATCCACCGCCAGCTGGAACAGGAAATTAAAGGTCACCAAAAAGGTAATCTTCGACAGCGGAATCCCGTATGTATCCTGAAAAGTCAAAAACAACAGTGGTGCAAAGTTATTAATAATCGCCTGTACAATATAACCTGTAAAACAGGCGTAGACAGTACTTTTATAGTTTTTCTTCATAAAAAGCCTCATTTAAGATTATACTCTTTTTTCATCCTTTTTGTCTATATTTTCCCTCGATTCCCGGCCGTTTTCTTACCACTGCATAAGCTTACGAATCTCCCCTGTCAGCTTCTTTGCCGCCTTTGTATGGGTCACCTCCGTCGGATGCCAATCCGCCACATACCCGTCCTCCGGAAGCTGGTCGGGAAATCCCATATAGGAAATCCTCGTATCTCCCGTTTCTTTCTTATAACGCTCCACGTTTTCTTCCACCGCCGGGCACAACGCCTCCCCCATCATTCCCAGCACACAAAGAATCCTTGCATTCGGATTGTGCTTCCGTACCGTATGTAAAAAGGCAAGATAGCCGGTGATGTACTCTTCCCTTCTGTCCGGCTTATCCAATACATAGCTCATATCATTCGTTCCCAGATTAATCACAACCAAATCCGGCTGACGATTTGTAAAATCCCATACTATATCCTGCGGTTTGTATTCTCCGTTATAGGTGCCGAAGGAAAATCCGAACTTCTCATAATACTCCGGTACCAGCTGATGCCCCATCTTCTCTCCGGTAGCCGTATAGCCGGACACAATCCCGTGCCCGCTGAAGGACACCATGCTGTAATCCGCATTCAATGCCTTTGCTGTCTTATAGGCGTAGGCTCTTGTTACATCCTCCGTACCCGTAGCAAAATGGTGGTCTCTGTCTTCATCATCCACCCCGTACCCGCAGGTAATGGAATCCCCGATAAACTCAATGAATTTATCCTTTGTCTCCGTCGGCATAATCTCTCCGTCAGTCTCGATTTTTGCAATTCCGCAGGTGGACATAGCTGTTTCCGAAAGCTTAATTACCCGGATTACATGGAATTCTTTTTCCTCAGCCGCAAACGCCGTAACCATGGTTTCCGGCTGACTAAGAAGCACATCCGACACTCTTTTATCGTCAACATAAACTGCCACTCTTGCTTGATTTTCCGGCACACCGTTCCAAGTGTCATCCGCAACCAAGGTAATACTTGCCCTTGTCCCGGTCACGGAAAACTCCGCTCCCGTCCCCGACAGCGCCATCCATAACGTATTTTCTAAGGGCATCACGCGCCCGATTAATCTGACATTATCCCAATTCATAAACGTACACCTCCGTTGCATACTATTCTAACATATTGTTCTCTCTTTTGGAAGAAGAAAAAACGGGTCGCCGCACCGCTCGTACGACAACCCGTTTTTGTTCTGTCTCATTTACGCAATGTCATCCATTTGCGCCGTATACAATTTGTAGTAATAGCCTTTCTTTTCCATCAGTTCTGCATGACTGCCGCACTCTACGATGCCGCCCTGGTCGATATACATAATCTTGTCACAGTTCTTAATGGTAGAAAGTCTGTGGGCAATGATAAAGGAAGTTCTGCCCTGTAACATTGCGTTTAAGCCCTGCTGTAATGCCTTTTCCGTCTGTACGTCGATACTGGAAGTGGCTTCATCCAATACCAAAATCGCCGGGTCGGAAAGAAGGGTTCTTGCAAAGGAAATCAGCTGCTTCTGTCCCTGGGAAAGAAGGGAACCACGTTCCTTTACCTCCGTCTGATAACCGTCCTGGAACCGGGTAATAAAATCGTCTGCACAAACCGTTTTACTGGACTTGATAATCTCCTCCGTGGTTGCATCTAACTTACCGTAGCGGATGTTATCTTCGATGGTACCGGAGAAAATGAAACTATCCTGTAACATGATACCCATCTGGGAACGAAGAGAATGTAAGGTCACCTTCGCAATATCCTGTCCGTCGATTAAGACACGGCCCTGATTTACGTTGTAGAAACGGGAAATCAAGTTTACGATGGTACTCTTTCCGGCTCCGGTCGGACCTACCAGTGTTACGCTCTCGCCGGCCTTTACGGTAAAGGACACATTCTTTAATACATCCTTGCCTTCTTCGTAAGCAAAGGTAACATTCTCGAATGTTACATCACCTTTAATCGGCGGCATCTCGGTAGCATCTTCCGCATCGTCTACCGTAACCGGCTCGTCTAAGGTTTCAAAAATACGTTCCAGGTATGCAATATTATTAATAAAGTTATTGAAAATATTACCAAGGTTCATAATCGGCTGCCAGAACCGGGATGCATAAGAAGTGATTGCCACAATTACACCCAACGTTATGCCGGAGCCTTCGCCGGTTCCTATAAAGATGAGACCCACAATAAATACCGCTGCTCTTACCCAAACAGAAATGTTATCAATACCCGGCCATACCAGGTTACTGTACATAACCGCCTTAAACCACGTAGTACGGCAACGGTCGGAAAGTTCCGCAAAAGTCTCTGCGTTTTCCTCTTCACGGGCAAACATCTGGGTGATTCGCGCACCTACGATATTCTCCTGCAAGTATGCGTTCAGGTTGGAGTTCTTGTTGGAAACCTGCTGCCACGCTTTTCTTTGCTTGTTCTTAATCCAGAACATGAAAATCGCAAGAATCGGCACACCTGCCATAACCACCAGGGAAAGCTTTACGTTGACACAGAACATGAAAATGACAATAAATATCAGGTTCATGATTTCCAATACCACGTTAATCAAACCGTTGGACAGCATATCGGATACAGAGTTTACGTAGTTTACAACACGGATTAAAATCTTTCCGTGAGGTCTGTCGTCATAGTACTGGAACGGAAGCTTCTGTAAATGTTCAAACACATCCTTACGGATATCGTAAATGATGTTCTGGCTCACATTAATCATAATCTTGGAACGAACCGTTGTAAAAATAATACTTAAAATAAAACAAATACAAAGCAATCCTACCAACAGAAGTAACATCTTTACATTTTCGTCCGGAATTGCCTCATCCAATGCCTTCTGGGTAATCATCGGACCGAACAACGCGGTAATACCACCGATTGCACTTAAGAAAAGAGCAAAAATCATCTTTCCCAAATACTTTTTGATATAAACGGAAGCACGCAACAGGTGGCGGTAATCAAAAGGAGTTTCTAAGACTTCATCTTCTCTGTATGTATTTCTTCTCGCCATGACTATACCTCCTCTCCGGTCTGCAACTGAACCAAACTATAGTAATAGCCCTTCTTGGCAACCAGTTCGTCGTGGGTCCCTTCCTCGGTAATCCGTCCGTCCTGAATAATCAAAATCTTATCCGCAAACTTTGTGGTGGAAACACGCTGTGCGATAATCAACTTCGTACACGGGAAGTCAAGTTCGTTTAAGCTGTGCTGAATCTGCTTTTCTGTCTCCATATCCACCGCGGAAGTGGTATCGTCCAAGATAAGAATCGCCGGTTTCACCGCCAAAGCTCTTGCCAGAGAAATTCTCTGCTTCTGCCCGCCGGAAAGACCTACGCCACGCTCACCGACAATGGTATCATAGCCCTCCGGCATCTTGGTAATGAACTTTGCCGCTGCGGAATATTTTGCAAATTTTTCAACTTCTTCCTTGGTCAGGCTACTGTCGCCGTAAGCGATATTTCCGTCGATGGTATCGGAATACAAAAGCACATCCTGGGTCGCTAAACCGATATTCTTTCGAAGCTGGGTCAGCTTCATATCGTTTACGTTAATGCCGTCTACCAGTACTTCTCCCTCTGTCGGCTCATAAAAACGCGGAATCAGCTGAATCAATGAGGTCTTACCGCAACCGGTTTCACCCATAATAGCAACCGTCTCACCCGGATTTGCCACAAAAGAAATATTGTGAAGTACCAGAAGATTACCGTCCTCGTACTTAAAGCTGACATTTTTAAATTCTACCTTACCCTTGAAACGATCCGGAAAGTCAAGTGCATCTTCCTTATCCACAATCTGCGGTTCGGAGTAGTAAATTTCCATAACCTTATCGGAAGCTGCGGAGAACCTCTGGAACTCGTTCATAATGTTACCCAGGTTACGCATCGGGTTCTGCACTGCCCAGATAAGACCGGAAAATGCTACATATTCACCCATTCCGATTCTGCCGTTGATAATAAACAAACCGCCCACAACCAAAAGTGCAATGGACATTAAGTTTGCAAAGGTCTCAATGTACGGGAAATAACTCACCCAGGTAAGGGCTGTCTTTTTGTTGGTCTTTGAGAAATCCACACTGCATTCGTCGAACTTCTTAATCTCATACTCTTCTCTTGCGAAGGCCTTAACCACACGGTTACCGGAGATATTTTCCTGTGCTGCGGTATTTAAGTGGGAAAGTTTTTCACGAAGCTCTTTGTGTCTCGGTGCCACCTTATTGCGGAACAACACAATAATAATCAATATGAACGGAGCGATTGCCAAAATAGACAAGGCAAGGAGCCAGTCCATATAGATAAAATATGCGGTGGTAGCAATCAGTAACGCAAGAGACTCCACAATACACCGGATAACCCATGCAATCATATGGCGCACCGCATCCAGGTCACCGGTCACACGGGTCATCAAATCACCGGTACGATAGGTATTATAAAAGCTCATATCCTGACGCTCAATCTTGTCAAACAAATGGGTTCTGACACGATACAACACCTTCTGGGATACGTGCTCCACATCCATACAAACCAAATACACAATCAATGTTCTTACAAGGGTCAGCACTATCATTGCAATAATCAACTGGAAAAACAGATCTCTTTTGTTTACCAGATTTGCTGCCGCCTCATCGCCGGTCAGGAACAAATCGATAATGTTCTGCGTAATGTACGGAACCGTCAATTGCATCACATTATACACAATCGTTCCAAGAATACCCACAAGATAAATCAGCCTGTAGCCCTTCATATTTTCCCATAGCCAGGCCATCTTAGAGTGCTTCTTTGTCTCCATATGCATCCTCCTTCTCTACCCTTTTCAGAAGTAAGTCAAGTCGTTCTTTCCTTGATTTTTCTGCATTTTGTCCATTTGTAGAATCTTTGTTACCTACATTATACAAGCTTATTTTAAAATTGCAATACTATTTTCGTATATCATAATATTTTTACACATTTGACAATAATATTAAGTGTATATACATTTTCAAAAAAAGAAAAAAGGAATCAAGCCAGGCTTTCTCCCTTTTCACTTCTTTTGTTCTGTTGTTTTGCAACACACCGTCCCCGGGCACCCAACGGGCCTACGGCGTATTTATCTGTATAATTCCCAACTTTTCCATGGCATCCAACAGCATAAAGCGAACTTTGCCCTGGAATTCCGGCTTTACCATATAGTGACAGTACGCTTCGATCACGATGAAAAGATTATCGCTGCGGCCTTCGATTTTAAAGTTATGAAAGCCCATCGGAACATACTTTTCCCAAATTGCCTCCGGAGAAACATAGGTACAAAAATCCTGAATGGTATAAATGTTTTGTACACCGTGACACCCTTTATAGCTCCACTCTTTCAACGGAACCTGCTTATCCTTCGGAAGCTTCAGATTATTCACGACAATCTTCTGGTCTTCCGAAATCTTCCGGTAGTGGGTTCCTCTGGCCGGACAATTCGGTACACAAAGCGCATTTACCAATATCTCGCATCTGCCCTTGTCCTTAATCTGCTCCAGTTCTTCAAAGCGATTGTTCAGATTGTAATCCAACACAACCAGCTCATAATCCTTTGCCAACTCTTCGTTTACACCGTCGATTCCCCGAATTTCTTTACAGGTAGAACTGATTATCTTCATCTTCGGGTAATTTTTACGGACATACTCCTCTAAAAGCGGAGAAACAAGAATCACTCCGTTCATTCCGTTATGTGCCATCTTCAGACAATAATTGCAATACGGATCCAACAAATCCTGTTCATCCAAAAGCATATTCGTATAAGTATACCGGACCGGAATTCCCCAACGGTTCATCCGTTCGATTACCATATTGATAAATTTACCGTCACACATATCGATATTGGAATTTCTTCCGCCATTCCAAAGAGACATAGGAAACTCTCCGTAACAGGAACCGATCTGAACCCCTTCCCTGAAATACTCCGGGTGTTCCTTAAACAATCCGATGAAATTCACATTTAACGGGAAATTTCTGCGTAACCCCGGTAAGTGAAACCTAACTTCCATAAAATCCTCCTCTTCTAACGCAACACCGACGGCTGACATACCTGTACTACATTGGCATTCTGCATACTCTTTAACACCATAATACGTACCTCACCCTGATATTCCGGCTTAATCATGTAATGACAATACGCCTCCAATACAACAAAGAAATCGTCCGTACGTCCTTCAATCTTAAAGTTTTGAAAGCCCATCGGAACATATTTCTCCCAAATATCTTCCGGAGAAACATAGGTACTGAAATTCCGGATGGTATATACATTCTGGGATGCCCCGTTGGCATATTTACAATCCCACGGCTTTAACGGAACCTGCTGTTCTTTCGGAAGCCGCATATTCATCGCAATATTTTTCTGATTTTCGGAAATATGCTTGTAATGGGCTCCTCGTCTCGGACAATTCGGCTCACAGGCCGCATTAATCAATATCTCACATCGTTCCTTATCCTTGATTTTTTCCAGCTCATCGAACCGGTTGTTCATGTTATAGTCCAAAACCACCATATCATAGCCTTTTTCCAGTTCCGCATTCACCCCGTCTACCCCGTGAATCTGCTTACAGGTGGAGCTGGTAATCTTCATCTTCGGATACTGTTCGCGTACATACTTTTCCAAAAGAGGAGATACCAGAATGACTCCGTTCATCCCGTTATGTGCCGTCTTTAAACAAAAGTTACAGTACACATCCTCCAGATCCTTCTCCTCAAGCAACATATTGGTATAAGTATAACGAACCGGAATCCCCCATTCGTTTAAGCTTTTCACGACTGCAATTACATAATCCGGGCTGCACTGGTCTCCCCGGGAATTTCTTCCGCCGTTCCATAACGAAGTCGGAAACTCACCGAAACAGGATCCGATGGTAACTCCCTCTCTGAAATATTCCGGATGCCCTTTCAGCAAGCCGGCAAACATTGCATTCAGCGGATAATTTCTCCGCAACCCCGGCAAATGAAACTTCACTTCCATCAAAAAACCTCCTCATATATGACTCATCGCACACTTATACATGCCATATATCCACAAATTTTGTCGTATTTCTATCATACACTTATTTAAATCGGTTGTCAAATAATATAAAGCCGGGTTCGCGAAGGCTTAATAGGGATAAGTAACTATTTAAGTTGCAGAAGAACGGTGTGACCCGAAGGTCACGCCGTTTTTCTGTTTTTCGTAGGTCTTTCGTAGATAATGGGTTCAAATACAGCGGGAATCTCCACTTCATCAAGGAAGTTGAAGAAGATGCGAACTCGCTGCTGACGCTTTCCGCTGGATTTATCCGGTGCATAAACGAGGATTTTCTTGATAAACTCGTTTACGATAGTCGGCGTCAGTTCCGGAATGTCCACATATTTTTCTGCCAGAGCGAGGAAAGCATCCAGATTATCCTCAAGCTCCATTTGCTGATCTACCCATTCTTCTGTTACTTCAATCTCAAGCTTCAGACGCTCCTGTTCTTCCTCGTAGCTCTGCGACATCTTCTGATACCGCTCTTGGCTGAGATTTCCCAGAACAGCGTCCTCATAAATACGTGTAATCAGAACATCCAAGTCCGCAAGACGCTTCTTTGCCTTGGCAATCTTCCGCTGATCTTCCAGAATATTTTTCTCCTGATCGGAGCGGCGGCATTGCAGCCATTCTTCCTGAAAACCATCCACGTCACTGCGAATATATTCGCAGACAGCTCGGATGCGTTCCAGAACAAGCTCTCGAAGCGTTTCTTCCCGAATATAGTGTGCGGTACAGGTGCCACGATTGCTCTTGTAACTGGAGCATACATAGTGATCCTGCTTGCCGTCAAAACTCTTACAGGTTGCAAAATGTAGCTTGTTTCCACAATCCGGACAGAACAGCAGTCCAGAGAATAACC
>JAGBBP010000052.1 GCA_017938405.1 Lachnospiraceae bacterium | reverse complement strand
GAGTTCTGTTATAAAATCATATATAGGCATAGGCTTCAATCCTTTCTGTGTGTTTTGTTGTGGTGACTTAATTATACAGGAATTGAAGTCCTATGCCTATTCTATTTTTTATTTACCCCCATCTAAAGTGTACAACCCAAAAAGGAAGCTTTTTTTAATGCTTTTTAAAAACTGCAACATACGGTGGCCTTACTTACTGACAGCTTTCCTGCACATAGCCGTAATAGTCAAAATCCTCCTGCGTCATAAAAAGATACTGCTCTTTGCCGTCACGGTAATCCGCGGCGATTTTTTCGGTGTCGTACCATGTGACATCCACATATACAACGCTGTCTTCCGTGTCCAGCATATTCCACGCATGGCCACCTTCCGGAGTTGTGCCGCGACAAAACCAGCAGGAGATGCCCTCTTCACGGCATAACCGGTAAAATGCCTGGGCATAACCGGAGCAGAGGGCTTTGCCTCTTACAAAGGCACTGTATGCCTGATAATTGTACAGAGAAACATCCTCCGAATGGTCGTACTCGTTTGCGACTGCGAGGACAAGCGCAAAGTAGCAGCATTTTTCATAGTTGGATAAGCCTGTGGGCATTTTAGCGAGAATGCGGTCAACAACGGCATTGCAGTAATCCACTTCGGCACGGATGGCATCCCGGTCGTCACAAGGCTTGTTAAGCCAGTCTCCCGGCATGAAATAGCCGGAGCGGTATTCGGCGCCGTCGATGTTTCCGTCGCTGTATAGAAACAATTCCGTATGATCGGTGCGCAAAGCATCTGTTGCATTTACAAACAGGTTGAATAAATCTTCGCCCGGATAGTCTTTTTCGTAAAAACAATAATCCTCAAAGGCAGAAACCTTTGCAAGAATATGATCGTAAATTTCTTTCGAGTGCGAATCTTTCAATGAGTCCCGTTTTTTCGGACGGGTTTCGTAATCACAATCGGAAATCGGGATAGATTCCTCGTCAATTGTATTCAGAAGTTCTACTGCTTTGCGGATTGCAGAATCAATCCGTTCAGAGGCTTTGCGCTCTGTTTCGGTGAGAAATGTTTCGTTTTCTTCAAATTCTACCGTAAAACGTTCTGCGGGAGGGGAAACGGAGGTATCTATATCCGGCGTAGATTCTACAGTGTCTTCTGGGATGTCGATTTGCGGAATTTCAGGGATTTTGCAGGAAGCAAATGCGAAAATGCCGAACAGGAGCAGTAAAGCGAAATGTTTACGTGTGAGTTTCATTTTCTGTTTCTCCTTTCAATATCCACTCTGTATCATAGAATATTATATAATATAATCCTGATTCAAGCAAGATTGTGTTATTCGGTTTCAGAATGGTCTAAACCAAAAATAGTGTAAAAATAGTGTAATTTTAATGGAATTTTTGCTTCGGATAATGTATACTGGAAACAAGCAGATTCCAAAAGAAAATAGCGAAATTTTAGCGGAGAAAAACGGTCATGAACATCCAAATTTTCGGCACGAAAAAGTGCAATGATACAAAGAAAGCCCAACGTTTTTTTAAAGGTGCACACAGTCCGGGGGACTGTGGTTCTGCACGGACCGGAGCGGGAGCGGAGACCGGGGCATTAAATTTCAGTTTGTTGATTTAAACGAAAAGGAACTGAGCAAGGGTGAATTCCGCAGTGTATGTCAGGCAGTAGGCGGTATCGCTGCGGTGATTGACGAGGCGTGTAAGGACAAGGACACCCTGGCGCTGTTAAAGTATATCGCGGAAAGCGAACGGGAGGAGAAGATTCTTTCCAACCAGCAGGTGTTAAAGACGCCCATTGTCAGAAACGGTAAGCAGGCAACGGTAGGTTACCGGCCGGAGGTTTGGAAGGGCTGGGCTTTGCATTAGCGGATTAAGAAAAAGATTTCTACGTGAGAGGAGATATTATGAATCGCTTGGTATATTTGTATGAACTGGATTCTGCGGTTGGTTCGGAAGCCGGCATAAAAGCGGGAAAAAATGCGTTATTGGAAGAAACACTGGGACGGGGAAATCAAGTGGTTATTTCTTTTAATCAGTTGACGGACTCCAAGGCGTTAATTGAGTTGTTACATGATGAAAAAACATATGAACAGGTGTTGCGTCTGTTTAAAAACGGTTCTTTGAAAGTAGTTCGATTTTCTTATAAACAGAAGGATGAAAAAGGAAATGAGAAGAAAGTATGTGTGCGTACGGCAGCACAATATCTTTTGAATAATTTGGAATCGTTAAGAAAAGAAAAAACGGAAGAGGATGCATTTATTTGTGGTGGAATTCCGATGAAAAAAGGGGATACAAAAAGTGTAGACCGGCTTTGCAGGGCAATCATGTATAACGATCCTCACTTGGTAAAAACGGATAAAAAGGTGTTTCGTTATGTAAATGTAATTTTGGAAATCAGTAAGAATCCGGACTGTTATATTGAGGGCAAAGAGGAGAAGTGGGAATTCATTGACCTCATGCATAAAATATGTGACCCGGAAAATATGAAGAAGCATTTGAAACGTTTGGATGGCGAAGAGAAAGAAACGTATAAACGGGCCGTTACCCTGCTTACGGAATTAGAAAAGAAGGAGAAAAACGGAGAATGCTTGATTCGTAAGCCGAATGCCCGTTCCGGTTGGGTAAGCGGAATCCGTGAGATGGCGGAGTACGATGAGAAGGAAAAAAATCTTGCGTTACATATGGTCCATTTGTGCTATAATTATGCGGTAGAAGACGGGATTGAAGGAGTAACCAAACGTTATACGGTAGAGCATCGGGAGGACGAGAAGAGAGAACTTCCCGGCGACTATATCGCGAGAATCAGGGAATATTTTAAGAATCCGGAAAAGATCACAGCAACCTGGGGAAAAGAGGAAACACCGCAAACAGGGAAAACGTTAACTGCTTGGGGTAAAGCGAAGGCATGGGTAAGTAAAAAAACAGAGATAACCAAACTGATGACAGCGGTACATGTGTTGGATGTGACAAAATGGATTCGCAAAAAAGGAAAAAAAGACAAAGAAGTCTATAAGGCCGGCTATTCGAAGGAATTGTTTTGCTGGCAGTTGGGACGGGGCTTTTTCATAGTTTTAAGTATGTGCATGGCATTTGTATATGGTTTTATTTTTTACTTCACGGACATGTTTAGTGACTGGTGGAAGAGTATTTTGAAAACCGGTGTGGAAAACGTGGTGTCGGTGTTTGACGAAACAGCCATGAATGCGATTGTAACCACGGTTTCTTTCGCAATTGTGATTGCACTGATAAAATTGGTGAAAAAGGTGTTGTTTTCTAAGACGGAAATAGAGTTTGAACTGCCGGACTTTGCAGAGAGTTTTTTTCTGTTGTTGAAGGGCATTCGTGACATTGTTGTGATATTCTTATGCTTTGTCG
Source organism: Lachnospiraceae bacterium (assembly GCA_017938405.1). GTDB lineage: Bacteria > Bacillota > Clostridia > Lachnospirales > Lachnospiraceae > SIG307. Next base: position 1,031 of record JAGBBP010000052.1, on the reverse strand, counting down.
GGAAATTGGTAAGAAAGGTAATAGGGAAATTGTTTTATGCGCGATAAAGAGGAATTAGCGAAATATTTTAAGTTGATGGAAGCGTATCCGCAGGAATTTGTAAATTCCGGAACACTGCACATTGTGACAGATAAAAGGATCATAAGGGATTTTGTCCGTCGGACCGGGAATAGGATCGGTGTTTTGTATGAAAGCCCGTATCGCATGCTGGTAACAGACTTGGTATATAATGAGCCCGGACAATATTTTACCTATGAGAGAATGTTTCCGTTTGGCAGCGGTGTCGGGGTGGTTTGTGTACCGAAGTATAAGGATAAGTATCTTTTGTTAAAGCAGTACCGTCATGCCATGCGGGACTATCAATACGGATTTCCGCGGGGATATGGGGAAGATGGTTTGTCCGGTGCCCGGAATGCCGTAAAAGAGCTTAGGGAAGAAATTGGGGCGAAGTCTTGTGAAGCAGAGCTTATCGGTAGCGTGATTTTGGATAGCGGACTGTTCGGAAAACCGGCGGAAATTTATTTGTGTGAAGTGGGAACTTATGAGCCGAAAATCGGATATGAGGATATTGTGGAGGTATTGGAGGTTTCCTGGGAGGAATTAACCGGGATGATTGGCGAAAAGCAGATTACAGACGGTTATACACTGAGCGCCTATAGTTTGCTTGCAGTGAATAGCCGGGCATAAAGGAGGAAATCATATGAAATCAAAAAAGAAATTTATATCTATTGTACTTTGCGTGGCAATCTTGTGTAGCTTTGCCGCATGTGCGAAACAGGTGTCAAATGAAACTCAGACAACACCGACTCTTGCCCCGACGGCGACGCCGGAAGCAACAGCAACTCCGGTTCCGACCGCAACGGCAACCCCGGAAGCAACGGCAACGCCTGTGTTGACGGTAACCCCGGAAGCAACGGCAACGCCTGCGCCGACGGTAACTCCGGAAGCAACAGCGACGCCTGTGCCTGCAGAGGCCCCGGAAGCAACGACAACGCCTACTCCGACGGCAACGGTAGCGCCGGAAGCAACGG
>JAGBBP010000051.1 GCA_017938405.1 Lachnospiraceae bacterium | reverse complement strand
TTCTCCAACTCTTTGCACACAGTCCTCTGAGATGTATTTATGAAGCTCATCAAGCAGGTTTTCGGAGACAACCACTTCGTAAAAATATTTTATAATGTCTTTGTTGCTCATTGCACATCTCCTTCGTCAAATTCAAATTTTCCTCTCCTTTACAGTATACAATCGCCTCTCCTTAATGTCAACAAATCATCGTTCTTTTCGCTCCCACCAGGGCTAGGCGCACTAAGCTTTGTTCATCAAAAAAATACCCGCATACCCCTACCATTGGAGTATACGGGATTCTTTCTCAAAAACCATTACAACCACTTGTTTTTCTTACCAATTCGCTCGGTTGTTCTTGATATCTTGTCCGACCTCGTAGTTCTTCCGGTCTTTGCCACCTCATACACAGCTGTCACAGCTGAAAATCCAAGTAAAAACAACATTGCTCCTGTCATCCTGTAGAAACTCCTTTCTGTTCTTTTTCTCCTACGCAAAGATAATGTCAACCGCCGCAATCGTCACAACGCCTGCGAACATTCCCCAAAAACAGGTACTCCATGCTTAACACCTCCTTCCAACCTCATACATAACCTTAATATTCGCTTGACCATAACATCACGCGTTGTTCGTCATCGTCTATCACAAATACAGTTCCCGTTACTCCGGCTCTCGAAAGCTTCCACATTGTAACCATATCCCCTGTAGACGTCAATCGAACAGATATTCTATTTTTCTCCGATATTTATTTACTTTTTGAAAAAAGTATGATATAATTTTTATATGTTGGGAGGTGTTTTTGGCGTGGACAAATTTAGAGACCCTATTCATGGCTTTATCGAAGTTAGAGATTACGAGGAAGAAATTATTAATTCTCTGCCTTTTCAAAGGCTACGTAACATAAAACAACTAGCTATGACCTATTTAATCTATCATGGAGCAGAACACACAAGATTCGGGCATTCCTTAGGTGTTATGCATTTAGTTACAATAGCATTCAATTCTGCCATTAAAAATTCAGAAATATCCTTTCCTGAAGAAAAAAGATTATGGTATGAACAAATTTTACGTCTGATAGCATTAACTCACGATTTGGGTCATGCGCCTTTTTCACACGCATCTGAAAGTGTTTTTCCTGATGGGATTGAACACGAAGATTTTACAGTTGCTATAATTACTGAAACAGAAATTGCCGATATAATCCTTAAGATCGGACAAGAATTTGTCGAGAAGTACGGAGAAGAATATAATATAACACCTCAATTAATTTGTGACATCTATATGGGAAAAAATCCGGGTGCTAATTCTGAATTTACCTTTTTAAAGAGTTTTATGGATAGCGAACTTGACTGTGACAAAATGGACTATCTACTCAGAGATTCTTACTACTGTGGTGTGAAATATGGAACATTTGATATTGAAAGATTAGTTTCTTCTTTTACAATTTATAACAAAAACAATGTGCCTACGTTAGCCATAACAGATGGTGGAGTACACGCTTTTGAGGAATTTGTACTTGCTCGTTATTTTATGTTCATTCAAGTTTATTTCCACAGAACTCGCAGATTTTTTGACATAATGCTAGGACAAGCATTAAAAGAGATTCTTCCAAACGGAAAATATCCCACTAAGGTTAACGAATATATTCAGTGGGATGACTGCAAAGTACTACAATTATTAAAATCTAATGTTGAGAAAAGTGAGCCTTGCAAAAATATTATTCATCGAATAGTGTATCCTAGAATAGACTCTACAAAAGTTCACCCAGGAGAAGCCGACAAACGAGAATTCAGACGTAACGCCAAAGAGCTTAAAGAATCAATTGGCGCAGAATATTTTCTTGAAGATACTTCCGCGGGTAAAATGCCACATAAAATACCTCTGCGCGTGGAAAAAGACGACGAAAAGGCAATCGTCATTTATGATAAGAAAAACGGAAAAACCACAACTATATCCGAACAATCAGAAATAATTAAATCACTGTCAGAAAAGATTGATATTTTTAGTTTATATTGCCATCCATCCAAAAGCGAAAAAGCCTATAAGATGATTAAAAAAATAAACGAGATGTAAAAAGGAGAGTATTATGGACAATTTACAAAAATATGCAGAGTTATTTAGTATGATTTGCGAGAGATTTGACGGTGCGGATCTTGGTAAAAAGGTTGTTCAAAAGCTTTTTTATTTTTTTGAGCGAAAAGGAATAAGTCTCGGTTTGAGATATGGCATTCATTATTATGGTCCCTATAGTTCCAAATTAGATAACACTCTTCATATGCTTGAAAGCGAAGACTATATTTCTATTGATACATCTGGCAGTACACATATTATTACATTAGGACCATCTGACAACCATACAACTAAGCAATTAACAGATGCAGAACAAAGCACTGCTCAAGAAGTCCTTAATGCATTTTCGCATAAAACACCTCTTGAGCTAGAAGCTTTAGCCACTATGGACTTTATTGCAAATTCCATTTTAGAAAAAAATGCATCCGATGAAACTATCATTAGTAAATTTAAAGAAATAAAAGGTGATAAATTTAATAATGCTCTTATTCAATCTGTATTGTCCGAATTAAAGAGATTACAGTTAATTGCCGCTTAGAATGTGATTTAAGAATCTTATTGCATGACCATTTGTAGCCTTTTTCGGAACATAGCAAACACTAAGCGCCATGCGTTGACCGCCGCCCGTCCGCCGAAATAATCATTAAAAAGTGCAACGGCGGACAGAACGGTGGACAGACCGCTTGCCGTGAAACACTGAATATAAGCACCTTCCCGAGGCTCGACTTGCCATGTGACTTAAAAAAAGAGCCTTGGGACAGAGTAGTGTCCCAAGGCTCTTAATCAGGGTGTCCAGGGTTCGAGCCCCTGGTCGCGCACTTAAAGGGTCTAGTCTTGATTAATAGAATCGGGGTTAGGCTTTTTTGTTGTCTATCAGTCTTTTTTCGCAGACAGGGTGTCAACGCACCCGACAGTAAAACAACTGATGCTTTTTAACAGGCCCCGGGATGCACATGGCAGGTTCCGGGGCTTTTGTTTTTTGTGAAAGTAGTGTATAATGTATCTAATCATAGGGCAATTACACATATGAGGGGGACTTACTATGACAGAACAAGAACGCATTGCTAAAATCGAACAGTCCATTGCGGACTTGGAATCCGGGCTTTCGGAATTAAAACACGAACTCTCGGAACTGAAGCAGACACAAGCAGTCTCTGCCACCGTTTCATGCACCGATTCAACAGAAACCGGCACCGAAGCGGTTCCGGCAGCTCCGGTTAATGAAGCGCACCATTTTTCCTCTGCTCCGGATGTACAAGCACCGAAAATTCCGGAACAGAACAAAGTAACCAAAAAGAAATCCTCCGGTTTCGAGGATAATCTCGGTGGGAAAGTCATGGGCATTGTTGCGGCCGTTTTGGTGTTTATCGGCCTTTTCCTTTTCGGAAGCCTGCTGTATGAGCGTTTGGGTGATCCTGCCCGGATTGCATCCTTATTCCTCATAAGCTTTTTCTTATTGGGTGCAGGCCTTTTCCTGGAACGCAAGCGCATAAGCTGGTTCACCGCTTCTCTTGTGGGATGCGGATTCGGGGCCGTGTATATTTCTTTATTTATTACATCACTTTACTTTCACCTGTTTTCCGCGGAAGTCTTATATCTGCTTCTTCTGTTTTGGCTGACAGGTGTCGGTTTATATGTTTTCCGCAGACGATCCTATGTAGTTGCCTCCCTGGGCCAACTGGGTATCGCTTTTTCCGTTATTTTCGGCTGTATGGGGATAGAATCCAAGGGACAGTTTACCTTTCTCTGTCTCTATTTTACGATTCTTTCTTTCCTATATTTATGGCTGGTTTTGTGGCGCTTTCTTCCGAATTCCAAGGAAAAACCGTATCCGTGGATTCAATTGGTTGCCGCAGGCTTAAACCTTGTCCAATTATGGACTCTGGCGTTTTGTCATGACTCTCTTTTCGGAAAATTCGGCTCTCTCGGAGGGAAAAACCTTACGACTTCCCTACTTTTAAGCCTTTACAGCCTGGCATTACCGCTGTTCTTTTTACTGCGCACCAGACATTTGGCGGCTCTTTCTCTTCTTCCCCTGAAAAAGCAACCGCGATGTATCACCGAAAAAAACTTCTCCTTATATAAGGCCGGCGGCATCTCCATCCTTTTTTACACCTTCTGTCAATTGACCGTAGGTATCGTTTTTGATATCGTATTCGGTTCCGTACTTAGCCAGGATTTGCCGAGAGGACTTCTTGTTTTGTCCGGACTCCTTGTCTCCTACCTGATTACGGAACTGTTGGGAACCACCGGTACGGAAGGCCGGGGCGCCTGCGTTTTAACCGCTGTGTTCGTCGCCTTCTCCCTTCTTTTTTACAATTTTACGGACCTGATCCACGCAGCAGTCTGCATTGTTTTTTGCGTGACCACGGCTCTCGTCGGGGTGCTCGGTACGGAATGCCCGGTGCGTTCCGTTCTTAATCGGAACACACACAGATGGGAATCTATCTGCAAGGAAGAAAAAGGGCGTTGTTTCGCGAAATTTACAGCCTGCGCTTATTTATTCCTCCTTCTGTTTTCTTATTGGATGAATGACAGTTTGGGACTTCTTTGGGGAATCTTTATTTTCGGAATTCTGTTTTTTTGCAGCATGTTCCTGTTCCTCTATACCGTAGGGAAGAAGCATCGTTTTTCCGACGGATTAAAAATCGAAGTATACCTCTTCGCCTTGTATTATCTCCTGCTTATTCCGGGGTATTTGCTTGATTTCACCTCGTTGCATGATTTTACCTGTGCCACATTGCTTCTTTCCTTACTGACACTGTGTAACGGGGTTGCTTACTATTCCCGGTTCCGGCGTAAAATCGCCGCTCCGGATGTTACGGATACCGGTGCTACGGTTGTCATCCGGTTGGTACATACCGCCCTTTGGATTTGGGGAATTGCCCTGCTTCACAGCGGAGCGGTTTCCAAGCACCCGCTGCTTTTTGTCTGGCTGATTATTTTGACCTTATATATGTGCCTTAGCGGTATGTACGATCAATATACGGCTTACCGTAACCGCACAGGATTGGGTATTTATTTCGGTCTGCGTGTAACCGTCTACATGCTCACCGTACTGACTGCTTTCGATTCTATCGAAGGATATGTAATCAGTTGTGTCCTCCTTGTTTTGGCGGTTTTCGCCGTACTGGCAGGTTTTCCGCTTCGTCTGGCAGCCCTTCGTATCTACGGCCTGTGCCTTGCCATGGTAGCGGTAATCAAACTTCTCATGATTGACATCGAGCACGAAAATTCCATGGAAACCGTCCTTTGCTTTTTAGGAGCCGGAATCCTCTGCTTCGCGATTAACTTCATTTATAACCATGTGAAGAAAAGATTTTATAAAGACGCACCGTAACACGGATTATTCAAAAACAAACGGAGGAGTTTTCTATGAAATTTTTTTCAAAATACATAACCATAGCTCTTTTTTGCATCCTGGTTTCCGGTTGCTCCGGTAACCGTTCCGCTTCTTACAGTGTGGATATAAAAGACCTTACGGACATTCCGGTGCTTACCATCGAAACCAAAAGCACCGCAAAAGACGTTATGAACTTTGTAACCAAGCCGGTTACGCGACACGTGGCGGAATCCATCGCTTCCTGGACGCCGGGGTATGTCATGCCGCCGGCCCCTTATTACGAAGCCTGCACCGTATCCCTTACCGATACGGACCGGACGGTGTTGCTGGATGCGGTAGACGCAGAAGTAAAGGTACGTGGAAACTGGACCACTTCCTACGAAAAAAAGCCGCTCCGCATCAAATTCACAGAATCCCAAAATCTTCTGGGCTTAAATGACGGAGCCACCTTTAAAAACTGGCTTCTTTTAGCAGAATACAAGGATGCCTCTCTTCTTCGGAACAAAGCCGCCCTTGCCATGGCAGAAGAACTGCTGGCGGACGACGAGCTCTATGTTTCCGATGCGGAATTTGTGGAAGTGGTAATTAACGGACAATACTGGGGTGTTTATTTGCTTGCGGAACAGCAACAGGTAAACAAAGACCGGGTGAATATTACGGAAGTACCGGAAGGCTATACCGGTACGGATATCGGATACTTTATGGAATTTGACGGATATTATATGAATGAAGATCCGTTGCAGCGGTTTCACGTGGATTACGCGGATAATGCCGCCTTAGTTCCTTTTGACGGAGAAGACGGAAACGGGGAAACCATGAAATGCTTAAGCGACCCGGAATACGGAAGAAAAAACGATATCGGTATTACCATTAAAAGTGATATTTACGACCAAGCACAACGGAATTTCATTGCTTCCTTTGTGAATAACGTATATAACATTATGTACGCCGCTGCTTATTATGACGAAGCTTACATTTTTAACGATACCTATACGGAAATTTATAAAACCACCGAAATCACCCCGCAGGAAGCCGTAGAACGGGTGGTAAACATTTCCTCTTTAGCAGATACCTACCTGATAAATGAATTACTTTGCGACGCGGATGTCTACTGGTCCAGCTTCTTTTTAAGCGCAGACTTCGGCCCGGAAGGGGATAAAAAGTTAACCTTCGAAGCCCATTGGGATTTTGATTCCGCCATGGGAAACAAAAATCGTTGCGTAGACGGCACCGGTTTTTATGCCGCAAATATTGTACCGGACGTCAACGGCGGTCCGGGAAGGGGTGGCGAGTACAACACCCTCAATCCGTGGTTGGCGGTCCTGGCCTACGAAGACTGGTATCAGGACATCATCCGGGAAAATTGGACCAAAGCCTTTGACTCTGGTGCCTTTGAACGAATCTATACTATGCTGGGCTCCGACCAGGAGCGTTGTAAGCCGGCCTTTGACCGGAATTATACCAAATGGAACAATATCAACCATTCTTCCATCGCTTCGGAATTGTCCCGGGAATCCGCCGCTTGTTCCACGCAAGAGCAGGCCTATGAGTTTCTTTCGGATTGGTTAAAAAAACGCGTGGAATTTTTGAATGACTATTGGCATTCCTGATTTTACTATTCGGAGCGGTTCTTTGAAATCCGTAACTCAGAAATGCCCTTTTCCGCACATATAATCGCTTAACCGGCAAATCGTGCGACAAACTTCACAAAAAGAACGGCGCAGACAAAGACATTGCCTGCGCCATTTTATATTCTCTCCCTGCTTGGAACCGCTATACCGTCTTGTACCGAACATTTCTGCCCCTTTTCCATGCCTGCAAACATCCGAAACCATATCCGGATACCTTTGCGATTTCGCATAAAATCTCTTACGGCAGTATATGCACCGGCCACGTTACGGTTTCCTTTTATGAATACATTTCTTACAAATTACGCTCCATGGCATCCGCCAGCTCCGCCTTGGACAATGCTCCGCGGATACGCTCCGCCTCCTGTCCGTCCTTAAAGAATACCAGCGTCGGAATCGACATAATCTTATATTTCATTCCGATTTCCTGGGCCTCGTCCACGTCTACCTTATACACTGCCGCCTTGCCCTCATACTCCTCTGCAAGTTGCTCTACTGCCGGTGCAATCATTTTACACGGGCCGCACCAGGTTGCGAAAAAGTCTACCAATACCGTTCCCTTAGACTCCTCTACCTTTTCTTTAAAATTATCCGCTGTCAAAATCTCTGCCATAGAATACTCCTTTCTGTTCGCCTTACCAAACACGTTACTTCTCGTATCACACTTCTTACACTAGCTTCTCTTCGGCTTTCTTGCCACCATACGATGAATCGGGTTTCCGAGGGCCGAAAACTTTTCCTCGTATTCCGTCATTACGTTGCCTTCCGCATACGGACTGTGGTGTAAGTCATAGGTTACTTCCGTCAGTTCCCAGCCGGCCTCCTTTGCTTCTTCCACGGAAAAATCAAACAACCCGCGATTGTCCGTCTTAAAACAAATTTCACCCTCCGGCTTTAAAAATTGTTCATACCGCGCCAAAAATTCTCTTGAAGTCAATCTTCTTCTTGCATGGCGCTCCTTCGGCCAAGGGTCCGAGAAATTCAAGTAAATCCGGTCCACTTCTCCCTCCGCAAACACCTCCGGTAGTATTGCCGCATCCACGGATAAAAATGTAAGATTGTCCAAATCTTCTCGTTCTTTCTTTTTCTCCACGGCACGAATCAGAACACTGGCATACTTTTCCACTCCGATATAGTGAATCTCCGGATGCAGTTGCGCCAGAGTCGTAATAAACTTTCCTTTTCCCATACCGATTTCCACATGAAGCGGCGCATCCCCACCGAAATATGCATTCCACTTGCCCTTTTGCTCCTGCGGATTCTGGGTTACATATTCACTGACCGCAATTTCTTCTTTTGCTCCCTTTATATTTCTGAGTCGCATAGTCCCTCCAAGATTCTCGTATGTTTTGCTTCATTTTATCACACTTTTCCATGGAACACAACTTGCTTTTTCATATCTGTCATGCTATAATAGCCACACAACTTTTATACAACTTGTGTACAACTTTTATCAAAGGAGGTGTACCTCTTTTGCCGATAAAGAATTTATTAAAACATCGACGAATTTCCCAATGGATTATCAATTCCATCAATAACGGTCAGTTTAGACCCGGAGACAAATTACCTTCCGAACATGCATTGGCGGAACAGTTCGATACCAGCAGACAAACCGTACGTCACGCTACGGAGGAACTGGTACAACGAGGATTATTGGAACGCCAACGGGGCAGCGGCACCTTTGTCTGCGGAACCGCATTCCAGTCCGGTTTTGCTCCGAAGCGGGTGGGCGTCATCATCACTTATTTGGATGATTACATCTTTCCCGGCATTATCCGCGGAATCGAGGACGTTCTCACTGCCCAGGGATACAGCATCACCCTCGGCATTACCCATAACCGCCATACGGGCGAAACGGCTTGCCTGCAACGGATTTTGGAAGACAATGTCTGCGGCTTAATCGTAGAAGGTACCAAGTCCGCTCTTCCCAGCCCGAATTTGCAGCTTTACGAAGAGCTTCGCTCCCACGGTACTCCGATTGTCTTTTTAAACAGCTATTATCGGGAATTTTCCCAATGCGGCGTTTTTCAGGATGACGTTTCCGCCGCCCGCATGTTAACCGAGCATTTGCTTTTAAACGGTCATCAGAAGTTTGCCGCCATTTTTAAGGCAGACGACCTGCAAGGATTGAAACGCTTCGAAGGAATGTCATTGGCGCTCACCTTTGCCAACATTCCGTTGGACGACCAACATATTCTTTGGTATACTACCGAAGACATTCCGGATTTCTTTTCCGGAGAGATGGATGATTTCATCTTAAAACGTCTCGGGGATTCCACTGCCCTGATTTGTTACAACGACCAAATTGCGGCATCGGTTTGCAAGTTGCTGAAACGCCATGGGAAATCCGTTCCCACGGATGTATCCATTGTCAGCTTCGACAATTCTCCGCTTGCGACCGACAACGCTTACAGCTTTACCTCTGCGGTATATCCTTCCGCGGAAATCGGAACCGCAGCGGCCAATCTTCTGCTTCGTTGTATCCGGGACACTTCCTTGCGGGAACATATCCGCTTGGAGCCGAATATTTGTTATCGTTCCTCCGTCCGCAATCTTTCGGAGGATGACAATAATTTTATTTAAACTATTATTCAAAAAAGGAGAATCATTATGTTAGAACAGTTAAAAAAAGAAGTTTACGAAGCAAATATGCTTCTTCCGAAGTACGGTCTCATTACCTTTACCTGGGGTAACGTTTCCGGTATCGACCGGGAAAAGGGACTGGTTGTCATTAAGCCGTCCGGTGTTGAGTACGACAAAATGACGGCAGACGATATGGTTGTAGTAGATTTAAACGGCAATCGCGTGGAAGGTAAGTTAAATCCGTCCTCCGATACCCCAACCCACATTGAGCTTTACAAGGCGTTCCCGAACATCGGCGGAGTTGTCCACACCCACTCCCGTTGGGCAACCACTTTTGCACAATCCGGTCGCGGCATCCCGGCCTTCGGCACCACCCATGCGGACTACTTCTACGGTGAAATTCCGTGTACCCGCAAGATGACCCCGGAGGAAATCAAGGGTGCTTACGAAAAGGAAACCGGTACCGTAATTATCGAGCGTTTCAACGAGCTTAACATCAATCCGGACGATGTTCCGGGTGTTGTGGTTTACAGCCACGGTCCGTTCACCTGGGGCACCGACCCGCACAACGCCGTACATAACGCCGTTGTTTTAGAGGAAGTTTCCTTTATGGCTTGGCACAATCTTTCCTTATCAAACGGTACTCTCCCGCAGATGCAGCAGGAGCTTTTGGATAAGCACTATCTCAGAAAGCACGGTGCAAACGCATATTACGGACAGGGAAAATAAGAAGGAGTCTTTTCATGGAAAAGATAGAACGTAACGCACCTTGCTGGTGCGGCAGCGGCAGAAAGTACAAGGTCTGCCACGCTGCTTTTGACGATAAGTTAAAGAAATACGAAAAAGAACCGTATCCGGTTCCTACCAGGGATATCATTAAAAATGCGGAACAAATCGAGGGTATCCGCCAAAGCAGTAAAATCAACATCGCTGTTCTGGATTACGTTGCCGAGCATATCCGCATGGGTATGTCTACGGCAGAAATTGATGAGATGGTATACCAAAAAACCACAGAGCTGGGAGGGATTCCGGCACCGTTAGGTTACGAAGGCTTTCCGAAGAGCTGCTGTGTTTCGATTAACTCCGTGGTTTGTCACGGCATCCCGGATGAAGAGACCTTCCTGGAGGATGGAGATATTGTAAACGTAGATGTTTCTACGATTTACAACGGATACTTTTCCGATTCTTCCCGCATGTTTCTCATCGGAAACGTCAGTGAAGAAGCCCGTCGTCTGGTGGAAGTTACGGAACAAAGTCTGCAAGTGGGTCTCAGTAAGGTAAAACCTTGGACCCGTCTCGGGGATATGGGGGCTGCCATTCATGAATTTATCAAAAGCCACGGCTACACGGTAGTCAAAGAAATCGGCGGACACGGCATCGGTCTGGAATTCCACGAAGAACCGTGGGTCAGCTACGTTTCCAAAAAAGGAACGGAGATGCTTCTGGTTCCGGGCATGGTTTTCACCATTGAGCCTATGGTAAATATGGGCAAAGATGCCATCTTTATTGATGAAGAAGATGACTGGACGGTTTATACGGAAGACGGTTCTCTTTCCGCCCAATGGGAAATCACCGTACTGGTTACGGAAGACGGGTACGAGATTCTGACTTATTAAGCTTTCTTTGGGAGGAGGATTTATGAGATTATTTTATAAAAGAAAAAAACATTCCGTTTTATTTCCCGGAATGTTAAATATTGTTCTATGCCTGACTTTATTGGCAGGTGTCCTGATCCCGGTAACCGCCTATGCGGATGAGACCGATGCTTTTCACTGGCCTGCGGGTCCTCAGATCACCTCCGGCGGTGCAATCCTAATCGAAGCGGAAACCGGTGCCGTTTTATATGAGAAAAATTCTACCGATCGGTTATATCCGGCCAGTACCACAAAGCTGATGACCGCGCTCCTTGCTTTGGAGAATTCCGCTTTGGGAGAAACCGTTACCGTTTCCCACGATGCGGTTTACGATATTGATGTGGATTCCAGCCGTATTTGGGTTGACGTAGGCGAAGAACTCTCCATGGAGGAGTCCTTATACGCTCTTATGCTTCCTTCCGCCAACGATCTTGCTTATGCCATTGCGGAACACGTCGGCGGGTCCAAAGAAGGATTTGCGGGAATGATGAATGCCCGTGCAAAGGAACTGGGATGTGTCAACACCCACTTTATGAATCCCCACGGACTGGATGAAGAAGAACATTACACTTGTGCGGCGGATTTGGCAAAAATCACGCGCCCTTTGTTAAAGAATTCTTCTTTTATTAAGATTTCCGGCTCCAAAAACCATCAGATACCGCCCACCAATCTTTGTAAAGATTCCCGTTGGGTACTGAATACCCACCTGATGATTCGGGGAAGTTATCCTTACGAAGGTATCATTGCCGGAAAAACCGGTCATACCGACCTTGCAGGTGCCAATCTGGTCACTTGTGCCCGCCGGGGAAACATGACTTTAATTTCCGTTATAATGAAAGCTCCGGACGATACGGTGCTCTACGACGAAACCGCCGCTTTACTGGATTTCGGATTTGACAATTTTACTACTTATAACATAACCGATGAACAACTTTCCGTCGGAAATGATGTTCCTCCGTTGTTTAACAGTGAAGATACGGTACAACTTTTAAACGATTCCATTATATCTACGGACTCCGGTACCGTTGTACTTCCCTTCTCCGCATCCCTTTCCGATGCAAAGAAAAGTGCTACCCTTACACAGCTGACTTCTTTTGCGGAAGGGAAAAACATTATCGGAACGGTATCCTACACCTACGGCTCCCGTATCATCGGTTCCGCTAATATTGTTTATACCAACAACGGACCGGCCTTTACCATAGAGCAAGTGCCTGACACCCCGGATATTTCCGATCCGAATGCAACAGAAGGCAATGTATCGGGCGACACAGAAGGTGATACTTCTTCGGATACACAAAACAAAACCGAAGACCCCGAAAAGAAAGACCGTACGCCTCTCATCATCGGGATTGTCCTCGGTTGTATCTGCTTTGTTATCGGTATTTATATTATATTTGTAGAGCTTCCGTACCGCAAAAAGCGTGCCGCTTATTTAGCAAAACGCAGAGGCGGTCGTCGTTAATTTCCCAATGCTGCAATCAATGCGGCAATATCGTCAGGGGATAACGTTTTATTCGGATCAGACAAATCTACACCGGAGGATGCCAACGCATCTTCCGGATTTTTTTTGACCGGAGTCTCTTCTGCTATCGGTTCTTCCGTAACTGCCGGAGCTTCTTCCACTACCGACTCTTCCGTTGTTTCCGCTGCCGCAAACAAGGCCGCAATGTCGTCTGCCGACAACATACGGTTCGGGTCCTCCGAAACCACTGGGGACTCTTCGACTACCGGTTCTGCCGGAATATCTTCCGGGATAAACGGAGTTTCTTCTACAACAGTTTCCTCCGGTTCCTCAAAAACCGGCTCCTGCACAACCGCTTCCTCCGGTTCCTCAAAAACCGGTTCCGGAACAACCACTGCTTCCGGCGCCGGAGCCACCGGCACATACGGCGGCACGGAACCGCTGCCTATACCTTGCAAAAGCTCCTTTATCTCCTCTAAGCTATCTGTACTGGTCTCCAATTCCGCAAGAATCGCTTCCCCGTTTTCATGAAACTCCTCGTAAAGACGTCGTGACATATCTTTCACTGCATCCACGATCTGGGACATGGCACCGGAATTGCCTTTGCCTCCCTGCGCCTGCACCAGTTCCTCCCGCAGACGTCCCAGTTCTTCCTTCTCGCTGAGGGCCATCTGCTTTGCATTCTCTTTATTGTAAAGCACTAACGTCTTTACCGCATTATCCTGAGATTTAATCAGCTCGGAAATCTTTTCCTCCAAAGCGGTCAGTCCGGCTTCCATCGCCTCGTGCTGCTTCTTTACAGCAATATAAACGCCTTTTTCCGCCTTTTCATTTCCTCGCATCAGCTCTGCCATACGGTCCGCCAACAAAATCTCCGAGGTCTTTCCCGACGGCGTCTGGCTCTTTGTGTCCTGCTGCAACACAAAAAACACCGCGGCTGCCAAAAGGAGAACTCCGGCAATGCAGACAACTACTATCGATGACGAAAATACCGTCAGAGCAACACCGGCAAAAAATACAGCCATTACAAACAATACAAAACTAAGCTTTTTTTGCAATTCCTTTTTCATAAAACCTCCCCAAGAATCCTTCCGGAAATTTTGTACCTACTCTTATCTTACCATACTCTGTTTCCGGTGTCAAAAAAAGATGCAAACCAATTTACCGAACGGAAACCGAAAGCTTTTCTTCTTTCTCCTTCCATTCCAGCACGGTAATCTTGTACGCGCCGTCCTCGTATCCGTACCCGTCACCGGCGTCTTCATACAGCGCAAATACAGCGTCCTTTCCTTTGTACACACGGTATTCCAACTCATCCTCCGCATAGTACGGAGCGGCAAATTCCGGAATACAATCTTCTTTATACATCGGAATAATACTTCCTTCCCGTACAAACAGCGGAATTTGCTCCAAAGCAGCACCTGCCTCAATCCACTGTCCGCCGTCATAGCATTCTTCCGTCCAAAAATCGTACCAGCGCTCTCCCGCCGGCAAATATACCTTGCGGGCTCTTTTCACTCCTTGTAACGGTTCGGAATTCACCCCGTAATACATCGGTTCCGTTACCGGACAAACCATCAAACGGTCTCCGAACAAGTACTGATCTTTACAATCTAACACCTGTGCATCTTTCGGAAACGCAAACACCAACGGTTTCATCATAATCGTATCCTTTAACCAAACCTCTCCCGCCAAAGAATAAATATACGGCAACAGACGGTAACGCAGCCGGTTCACTGCCAAAAGTGCGTCGTAAAACATCTCCCCCGGTTCTCCGAATGCCCAAAGTTCCCTTCTACAATCGGTTCCGTGTGCCCGGAATACCGGCAGGAAACATGCCCATTGGGACCAGCGCACATACAACTCACGATATCCGAAGTCATCGTTTCCTTTCACATAGTCACCCTGCCAGAACCATTGATTTCCCTTTTTTACAAAAAAAGCTCCGATATCCGTTGTCCAGTAAGGCAAACCGCAGGCACAGAAACTCAGTCCCGTGGCAATCTGCTTTTTTAAGGTACTCCAACTTGCATTCGTATCTCCCGACCACAAAATCGTACCGTATCGCTGTTGACCGGTGTAGCTGCTCCGGGTCAGATTCACTACACGTTTTTCCTCTTTTGCCCCCGTCTGTTCCTTACGCTGTCCCTCGTATAAGGTCATGGCATGGTACAATCCGTAGGCATTTGTGGCCCAGGCCGGCATATGATCCTTTGTGGTATCAATATATTCCCCATACAATTTTGCCGGTTCCGGACGATATTTATGATTCCATTCCGGTGTAAACGGTTCACTGGAATCACACCACCAGGCATCAATTCCGTGACAGAACAATCCTTCCTTCACCTGCTTCCAAAAAAGCTCTCGCCCTTCTTCCGAGAAAACATTATAAGCATTACTTCCCGGCAACAAAAGCTCGCGGGCTTTAAATTCTTTATAATTGTCACATTTCTCATCCATGGTCGGCCAAACGGAAATCATAAAATGCGCATGCATTTTATGAAGCTTCTCCGTCATTTCCGTCGGATTCGGAAAACGGGAAGCATCAAAAGACTTCTGCCCCCACATTCCGTCTTCCCAGGAAAACCAGTCAAGAACGATTCCGTCCAGACCGATTCCTCTTTCCCGGTATTCTCCCGCCACCTGCAAAATCTCTTCTTCTGTTTCGTACCGCTCCTGAGACTGCAAATATCCGAAAGCCCATTTCGGCAGTAACGGAGCCTTTCCGGTCAGGAAACGATACTCCTTTACCACACCGTCCAAACCGTTTCCGTTCATAAAATAATAATCCAGTTCATCGTCTGCTTCGGTATACAGATAAGCACCCTGCTCCGTGTCCTGAAATACCATCGGACTGTAGGTATCCGTTAAGATGCCGTAACCGAAGCTGGATACCAATACCGGAATTGCGATTTTCCGGTTTGCCTGATGCACATAAACCGCCTTTCCCCGAAGATTCAAAAAGCCTTCCTCATGTTGCCCCAAGCCGTATAAAGCCTCGTTCTCCTGCCACTCTAGATGAAGTCTGGTATGGAAAAACTTCTCTCCTGCCACACGGGAGGCTTCCTTAATCACTTCCTTTGTTCCGTCCGGTGTAACAATCTTTTCAATTACCACGCCGTCCTCATCCGCCAGCTCATAGCTTTGGAATTCCTCCAGTTCCTTGCTTTCCGTATCCCGTTCCTTTAATAACAGGTTTCCTTTTCCGTCAAAGAAGGAAACAGAGGCACTCTCTTTATTTACTGCAATCTTTAGATTCCCGGCAGACACTACCACTTTTTCGGAATCTTCGCAAAAGGACCAGTCGGACAACCGGGCAGTTTGAATCACGCCCGGTTTTTTTCTTACGGAAAACGATTCACGTTCCGTATAAGTGATCCGTGCCACCGATTCGTTCATTAACACAATCCGATGCATCCCTCGTTCGGAATACAGAAAAAGTGCATCCTCTTTTCTTTCCACCTTCGTAATACGGTTGGATTTCCAAGGCATGGCATATAACATAGACTTTACTCCTTCCCTCTTACAACGCCAGTAACGTATCTTCTACCTTCTTTAACAACTCACGTACCTTCAGATGCTGCGGGCACTTCCGTTCACAGAACCCACAATTTGCACAATCCTTTATGGTTGCACCCGGATTCTTCTCGTTATTTACATAATCAAGGAAAGATTTCTTCGCAAGCTCATGCAAGCCGTATACATTGTGATAGGTATAGGCCTGGAAAATACGCGGAATCTGGATTCCCTTCGGACACGGCTGACAGTAACCGCAACCGGTACAGTAAAGTTCGGAAAACTTCTTGAGATTCTCCAACGCCTCTCCGACTTCACGCCATTTTTCTTCCGTCATCGGCTCTTCCAGGGAAGCAACTGCCGCATTCTGGTTCACCATCTCATAGGTCTGCATACCGGAAAGGGCACAGCATACCCCCGGATTTCCCAGAACAAAGCGGAAGGCAAGTTCATAAGTGTTCAGGTTGCCGCTGCCCAGACGCTGTGCAAGCTCTGTCGGAGCAGCCAAACGTCCGCCGCCTACCGGACCCATTACCACAACACCCAGTCCCTTTTCCTTTGCGTAACCGATCATCTCCTCATTGGCACGATCCAAAAGATTATACTGAAGTAATACACTTTCCATTTCCGGTGCATTGTCAATAATATACTTTAACGCTTCCGGAGAATCGTGGAATGAAAAGGAAATATGACGAATCTTGCCTTTCTCCTTTAATTTCTTTGCTTCTTCCAAAAGCCCCAGCGGCTTAATAATCTCATCAAAAGACTTGCGACTGATTCCCCAGAAATGATAGAAATCCACATAATCCGTGTCTAACTTTGCAAGGCTCTTATCCAACATTCCTTCAAAGTCCTCCGGCTTTTTCACACGCTCCAACGGACACTTCGTGGAAATGTATACCTTATCCCGAATCGGCTTTAATGCCTTACCTACGGCAATCTCACTGTTCTCGTGGCAATAATAAAACGCGGTATCAAAATAATTTACACCCAAATCGTACGCATGACGAAGCATGGCATCCGTCTTCTCCTGATCCACCTCAAACTTCCCGTCTCCCAGATCAATCTCCGGCAAACGCATACAACCGAAACCAAGGGTAGAAATCTCCACTCCCGTGTTACCGAATTTACGATACTGCATAATAACTGCTCCTTTCCTCTTACGAAATCAAAACATAAAAATATTGTTATCTTTAAGTATACCATATCCGTCTCTTCATTTCAACGTAAAATCTGACAGAAAACGCCTATTTCTCACACAAAACGCAAAAAATGCGGCATGCCTCTTTTGGAGGCATACCGCATTTAACAAACAATTTTATTTTAATATTTTGCTTTTTTTAAATATATTATCTTTTCGGTTCTTCGCACCTTTTGCAGACATTACTTTGCGTACTTTTTTAACTCTTCCGCAACATCTGTCTTTTCCCACGGAAGGTCAAGGTCCGTACGTCCGAAATGTCCGTAAGAAGCCGTCTGCTTGTAAATCGGACGACGAAGGTCTAACATCTTAATAATTCCTGCCGGACGAAGGTCGAAGTGCTTCCGGACAATCTCCACCAATTCTTCGTTGGAAAGCTTACCGGTACCGAAGGTATCTACCATAACGGAGGTCGGCTGTGCAACACCGATTGCGTAGGAAAGCTGGATTTCACACTTCTTGGCAAGACCTGCCGCAACAATATTCTTTGCCACATAACGTGCCGCATAGCAAGCGGAACGGTCAACCTTTGTACAGTCCTTACCGGAAAAAGCTCCGCCGCCGTGCCGTGCATATCCGCCGTAGGTGTCTACGATAATCTTACGGCCCGTCAAACCGCTGTCTCCGTTCGGTCCGCCGATAACAAAACGTCCCGTCGGGTTAATAAAGAACTTGGTATTCTCGTCGATTAACTTTTTCGGAAGCACCGGGTCAAATACATATTTCTTGATATCTTCGTGAATCTGCTCCTGGGTCACCGTCGGTGCATGCTGGGTGGAAAGCACCACTGCCTCCAAACGAACCGGTTCTCCCGCCTCGTTGTACTCTACCGTTACCTGAGACTTTCCGTCCGGACGAAGGTACGGTAACGTTCCGTTCTTACGCACTTCGGAAAGCTTCTTGGTCAATCTGTGTGCCAGAGAAATCGGGTACGGCATCAATTCCTCGGTTTCATCGGATGCATAACCGAACATCATACCCTGGTCACCTGCTCCGATGGCTTCGATATCCGCATCGGACATCTTATTTTCCTTTGCTTCCAGTGCCTTATCCACACCCATAGCAATATCCGCAGACTGCTTGTCCAACGTTACAAGCACCGCACAGGTATCCGCATCAAAGCCGTACTTTGCTCTGTCATAACCGATTTCACGTACCGTATCACGTACAATCTTCTGAATATCTACGGTAGCCTTCGTTGTTACCTCTCCCATAACCACAACAAGACCGGTGGTACATGCAGTTTCACAAGCCACGCGGCTCATCGGGTCCTGTGCCATCATTGCATCCAAAATCGCATCGGAAATCTGATCGCAGATTTTATCCGGATGTCCTTCGGTTACCGATTCGGACGTAAATAAAAACTTATCACTCATCTTTGTTCTCCTTTCAAATTCTCGTTGTGTCGTGCAGATTCGGGCTTCTCACTTTGCCTGCACGCAAGAAAAGTCCACAGGCAATGCGCACCGTGGACTTGATACCAATAAAAAACCAAATCCCTTATTGTTCGGTACCATGTACCGCTCAACTTGGCACCTTCCCGTACGGGGGTTGCCGTGACTTCGCAGAGCCTTTACTCTCCATCACTCTTAATAAGAGTTTTCCTTATGAAATTATATCTGTAACACACTCAGAATACACCAATCATCGGGATTCGTCAAGCAAATTTTGCAAATCCGTACGGGATTCTGCTTTTTCCGTCACAAAATTCCCTTACACCAACCGGAATGCAGCCCCGTTCTCCGTAAGAGAAGAACCGCCGATCCAAACCTGAAACTCGCCCGGCTCGGCCACAAACTCCATATCTTCATTGTAAAACCGCAGCATATCCGCAGTAATCTCAAAGGAAACCGTCACGGATTCGCCCGCACGAATCATCGGCTTCCGTAAACCCTTTAATTCTCTGCAAGGTCGTATCACACTGCCTTTTACATCACGGATATAGAGCTGTACCGGCTCCTTACCGTCCACGCTTCCTTTATTGGCCACGGTAACCGATGCCGTAATTTTGCCATCCGCAGTAAGAGTATCACTCGAAAGGCTCACCGGCGAATATGCAAACTCACTATAGGAAAGTCCCCAACCAAACGGATACAACGCCGTATTCGGTACATCCATATAGTTGGATGCAAACGGCACAAAGCCTTTCCATTCCCCAATCGGACGTCCGGTAATGAACGCACTATAGCTCATCGGAAGCTGGCCTGTAGTATACGGAAAACTCATCGGTACTCGCCCGCAAGGATTCGCATCTCCGAAAAGCAATTCCCAAATACCGATATTTCCGAAAGTTCCCGGATACCAGGCATCCAAAATTGCTTTCGATTTTTCCGCAAGCATCGGTATGGCCAACGGCCGTCCCGCATAAATGAGAGAAAGGGTATTCTTATTTACACCATATACCGCATCAAACAACGTCTGATGCGCCTTGCAAAGAGAAACGTCGGAAATGCTCTTGGATTCACCGGTTTTATCGTCTTCTTCACCGATACAGAGAATGACCGCATCGCACGTTTTACAAGCTGCAAGCAATGCTTCATCTGCCTCATCGCACGGATATACTTCTACATCTGCCTCCGGATATCTGCGTTTTACAGCATCCGCAAAGGTAACCGTCTTATCCGCTTCCGCAAAAATTGCCCAGGAACCCACGATATTTGTACTTGTTGCCAACTTTCCCGCAACAACAATCTTACTGTTTTTTGAAAGAGGCAACAAACCATCGTTCTTCAACAGTGTCGCCGACTCTCTTGCCGCACGAACGGAAAGCTCTTTATGCTCTTCACAATAAAAATACTTGTCTTCCAGTTCCTTAGAGCCTCGAATCGGATGTTCAAACAAGCCTAATTTATTTTTCAGTTCCAGCACACGCAAACAGGACTCGTCAATCAAGCGACACAGTTCCTCGTTTGCTTCCGCCTGCTCTTCCAAATAAGAAAGGTAACAGTCACTCATCATATCAATATCTACGCCGGCTTTCAAAGCCTTTGCCGCAGCATCTGCCTTGTCACAGGAAGAAGTATGTACCACCGTCTCCTGTACCGCACCGTAATCGGAAATTACAACGCCGTCAAAGCCCATTTGTTCCCGTAAAATCTTGCGTAACAGCCATTTATTCGTAGAACACGGAATCCGGTTAATGGTGTTGAAGGCACTCATTACAAGAGGTGCGCCGGCCTTTACTGCTGCTTCATAAGACGGAAGATAATCCTCCAAAAGAGTCCGCTCACAAAGCTCCACGCCGGAATAATCTCTTCCTGCGGTAGCTGCACCGTATGCCGCAAAATGCTTCACGCAGGCCGCGATATTTCCCTGCTTCTCGATACCATCACCCTGATATCCCAACACCATCGCTTCGGCAAACCGGGCGTTCAGCCACGGATCTTCTCCGGTACCTTCCATACATCTGCCCCACCGGGCATCTCTGGAAAGGTCACACATCGGGGAAAAAGTAACGTGAAGCCCTGCCGCAGAAGCTTCCTTTGCAGTAGCTTCCGCAAGTTCACGGGTCAACTCCGGGTCAAAACCGGCGCCTTGTCCCAGCGGAACCGGAAAAATGGTCTTGTACCCGTGAATCACATCCGACATGAATATGGTTGGAATATGATGGGGCTGTTTTTCCATAAAGCCGTCCTGCAAATTCTTCAAATGCTCATAACCGGCTTCTCCCAAAACCGTTCCGATGCGCCACTGCTGGTCCGGCTTTATCGTATAATCGTGACCCGGACCGGTAATCAGCTTTACATCCCCGTAAAAGCCACCATGAAACTGAATCAGCTGCTCGATTTTTTCACCGAGAGACATATCCGCAAGCAATTCCTTTAACTGTAACTCCGTCATATTTGCTCCTCCTTCTCTGTGAAGGTGTTTTCTCATGTCAAAGCTATCTTTCTTTTCAACACTCTCTTCTTTCGATATTCTCCGCAATCTTTTTTGCCAGTTCCGCAGCTTCTCCGTCGGCATAGGTTGCCATCGGAGGCGGAAGCTTTACGCCGTCTTCTTTGTTCCGCGGAATCACATGAATATGCAGGTGGAATACGGTCTGACCCGCTTCCTCCCCGTTATTCTGTAAAATATTGATACCGTCACAATTCATGGTCTTCTTTACCGCTTTTGCTACCTTCTTTACTGCCGGAAGTGCCGCGGAAAGAAGTTCATCATCCGCTTCCAAGAGATTTGCCGCATGCTCTTTTGCCAGCAAAATCACATGCCCCTTTGCCACCGGACCGATATCCATAATGGCACGGAATTTGTCGTCTTCATATACGGTAGACGACGGAATCTCATTTCTTAAAATCTTACAAAAAATACAATTGTCCATACTCTGTTTTCTCCGTTTCCTTATTTTATCGTTTCGGAACACACCGTTCCGTTTCCCTTCCCAGCGTCCGGCCTACACAAGAGTCTGGAACCGGAACATCATATCAAACTGTCTCAGTAACTTAAAATCACCCTTTGCCGTAATGTCTCCGGACATAAACGCACCCTGGAAGGTTACTCTGCCGTCTACAATCCGCTCCATAATACCGCGGGTCAGTTTTGCGTTTACGTCAGCCGCCGGCACCTCCTCCGGATAACTGCAAAACAGCCGGCCGTCCCGTACCTCAATAAACAAGGTCCGGTCGTTATCCGCAAACTGTAACGCATAGGTCACCGTCATCTTTTCTTCCGGTGCATGGAAATTTGTACGAAGATTTGCGATAAATTCCATCTTCGGGTCCATACCGGCACTACTCTTTTCAAACATACCCTTAAACATCTGGGAAAGCTCTTCGATGTCTTCTTTCTGACGCTTTACATACTTGTCATCCGAAACATACTTGGACAAATCCTCGCTCTCCTGCGGTGTCAACGGAATGGACATTGCCGCCATGTTCTGCTTAATCAGACCGTTTCCGGAAGGAAGCTGTACTTCTTTCCGGGAAACCGCACGATAAAAACGCTCCGCCTTGTCCTCGATGAGTCTTGCATATTCCGTATTGGTCTCAAACTCCACCTGATTTTCCACAAAAGTACAAATGCCGTCAATCACTTTACCGCCCAGCAATTCCCAGGAATTCCGGAGGGCACATTCCGACTGACGTTCTCCGCAGGTCACTGCCACAACCACCGGCATCATATACATATTCTGCAATTTCTTTTTGTCCGCATACAACCAGCAGGCATCCAAAAACTGCTGCATATATCCGCCGATGCCGTACCACTCAAGCGGCACCGCAAGAATGACACCGTCCACTTCCTTTAACGTACCGGAAAGCGCCGCAATCTCATTTTTCTGTTCATACAAATTATACCGGCGCACCTGTACATTCAGTTCGTTCAGTACTTCCGTCAATTTATTTACCACATAAATCGTGGTATCTTCAATTACACCCCGTCCACCGTAATAAACCGCTATTTTCATTTGACACCTCCGTAATCTATTCTGTTCTGTTCCGATCGTCGCTTCTTTTTCTCTTTCTTTGTATGCAGTACAGACTTCCCAACAAAAGGCCCGCCAGGAATCCGCCGAAATGCGCATCATGGCCTACACCCGTATCAAAAATACTACCGAACAGCAAAAAGGCCACCGCTAAGAGCAGTCTGTTTTTTTCCGGAGCAGATAACGATTTCCGTTGCACAAAAAAAATCGCAACAAACGCACCGATCAAACCGTACACCGCACCGGAGGCCCCGGCACATAATACGAGCTTCCCTTCTTCTCCCCGTATCAAACCGTTGTACAGAAGAGAGGCGCCGCCCGCAGCCAGTCCGGATACAAAATAAAGCACACCGTACCGCACTTTTCCGTAAAACGGCTCCAACAAGGAACCCACCACAAAAAGCATCAGCATATTACAAAACAAATGATCCATACCGAAATGATAAAACATGGAGGTAATCATCCTCCAATACTCTCCCCGCATTACAAGAACCGGGTTCAACGCCATAAAATACGCAATCTCATTCTGTCTTCGAAACAAAAACAAATCCACAACCAAAAAAATCACAATATTGATTCCTGCCAAAACGCAGGTAACCAGCGGAAGATTTGCTTTCTTTTCTGTTTCCATAACTCACACGCTCCGTTTCAGAAAACTCCCCTCACAAAGCCTTCTCTTTGCATATTCAGTATAACCTTTTTTTCCGATTCCTTCAAGTAGAATATTGGATTTCTTTCTTAATAAACCCGCCTTACTTTGCCGTTTTTCCTCCGGCAAAAAAGACATACTCCGCATCCGCGAACAAAACCCTGTCTCCTTCCTCTAATTTCAGCTGCTCCTGCACTTCCAGAACCCGGTCATTTACCCGTGTTCCGTTGGTACTGTTTAAGTCCGTCAAATATATTTCCTCTCCCTTTTTTACAAACTTTCCGTGAAACCGGCTGACCGTCTCTTCCTTTATTACATAATCCATATATCCCGGAAGGCTTCCCACATAAAAAGGAAACTTTGTAAGGAACACGGTTTCTCCCGTTTTTTTCGACACCAAAGAGGCCGGTTCTTCCGCCTTTTTTACCGACAATACCGTTGTATACCGGTCTCCCCATTCCAGTGGTGCTTCCATAACACAAGCCGCAGGATATACAGGCAGCAGGTCTTCCGGCTCCTTTTTTCCCGGTTCCGCATGACGCAACGGTTTACTCGTCATTTCCTTCCATACCCGTTCCAAAAACCCGGTTTGTTTCACTTTCTTTTTCGGAAGCTCCCGCTCCTTCATCGTTATGATTGCCTCGGTTTCTCCCTCCGGACACGCCGGCTCTTTCTTTCTCACACAACTCTCCGCAGGCAAATTTTTCCTACGCCCTGTCACCCTTCCGGTCTGCTCCGAAAACCTCTCCCGCAATTGTCCCGATGTCATATCCGGTTCCTGCAACTGCATATATAACGCATATACCATTTCAATGGCCTTCTCCTCCCGATAATCCACCCGGTTTAACAGCATTTCGAACAATTTCCCCATCTGTTCCGCAAAAGAAATCCCGTATTCCGGATAATAGCAAAGGGTGACTTCGTAGGTAGGAATTTGCAGATAAATATACTCCGGCAACAAAACAAAATTCTCTTCGGTTAAAAGAAATTCTTTTCCCCGTTCCAGCACATCCATGATTCCGCCTAATACGATTTCGATTTGTTCCGCATTCATGGGGACTCGCTCAAAGGTCATTGCCAATGTCTTTTTTCCGGTAATTTCATACTTATATACACCGTCGTTTTCAGACTTTGCCATAGCAAGAACCCCTGCAGGCATGGTATTCCGAATCATCTGTTCTTCAAAGGCTTCCTTTCCTTTCGGTAATAACATATATGTTTTTCCGTCAGACTCTTTTTTATATTGTTCTCCTAACACCGTTTCACTCCCCTTCCCTATATCCTTCCAAAAAATCAAAGGCTGTGTCCGTCAACCGCAATACTTCCGACGTTTGCAGCTTACGTTCCTTAAAAACTTCGTCGTACAATGCCGCCGCCTGCTTCCGTACCATCCCGTATCGTGCCACCGTAAGCCGAATCAACAAACAGGTAATCAATAAAAAATACGGATATAACATTGCCGCTTCCACCGTCATAGAACCGTTTATTCGCTTTCTCATCTCTTCCTCCTACAAAAACCGTTGTCCCATCCGTAAGGTAACGTATCCCAGCAAAAGAAATGGCAAAAACGGGATTCTGCTTTTTCTTCCGGCTTTTTTTGTAAGCAATAGCACAACCGCATATCCTCCTGCATAAAGAGAAGCAAAAAAGCAAAGAACCACAACCTCATACAATCCGAATGCAATCCCGCATGCCGTTATCATAATTCCGTCTGCCACTCCCAGCGCTTCCTTTGAAAAATAAATAAATGCAAACAACACCGCACCGAAGGCAGCACCGCCCAGTCTTACCTGCCGGGAACATTCACAAAAGGAACCTGCAAACAATAGAATCCCGGCTCCGATCCATAACTGTAACCGGGAAATCCCGAGATGCCTTTTGTCTTGTATGGCCAACCACAACAACACCGCCATACTACATACCTCCCGTAAAGCCTCCTTCCAAACTTCCACTACTTCTCTTCCTCCGCTTTCTTTCCGCATTTACTGCAAACAGGATGGGTGTCCTTTACCGTTTCCAAAGAAACTTCCTTCACTTCACGACGAATGGCCGAACAGGACGAGGTTCTGTGATATCTGGTTCCGTACTCCGTAATGTATACCCGTCCCACACTTTCGGGGGAACAGAAATCACACCGATAGTATTTTGCCCCGGAAGAATTTCTCACCTCTTGTAACTGTTCTCCGAAAATTTCCTGTGTCTCGATTTTAATATAAGTACAGTCCCGGTCCAAATGATATACCGCACCGTATGTTGTCATATATACCGTCCCCTTTTCCTGTGTCTGCTCCGGGCTTCCCGTCCCGCCTACTTCGCCCTCTCCGGTCCAAGGACGATATACGATACGCATAGTATAGTAACGCCCCTTTTCCGGTTTCCACACATTCACTGGGGTTACCCGGTACTGCACCGTTACCCGGACCCGCTCTTCGTCCTCTTCCGTATTTACCCAAATACCTCCGAGCCCCTGTGCGACCTTACCTTCTTTCAATATATCCTGATCACACTTTCCGTAAAACAATGCCGTCACGGAAGCATCCCTTACAATTTTCTGATCAAAAATTTCCAACAACTTCTCAGCTTCTGCAACCTCTCCCTCTGCCAACCGTTCCGCCGCATAGGAATAGGCTGCAATCTCCCTGGCGGAAGTAAGCCCGGCTTCCGCAATTGCCACCTCCGCCCGTAAAGCAGAAAACATCTGAAGCAAATACAATACCGCAAAGAAAAATACCGGAAAGGCTACGGACGCTTCCACTGTCAAAGATGCATTTTGGTATCTGCTCTTTTCTCTTTGGTGCAATGATTTCCTAGAATTCTTTTCGCAAGTTTTTTTCATTTTATTGTTTATTTGCTTCCATGATATGATTAAAACAGCAGTCAGAGAGGGGGAAGTAAATACACCGCTGTTTTTTAGGAGATTCCGAAAAGAATACCAAAAAGACAGAAGAACAGATAACAAAATGCACCTCCTTTCCGTGTTACTCATATGCGTACGTATACTCTTTTCCGTTCACCCGATAAGAAATTTTCCAAACACAACGGTTGATTCGAAACGAGTCCCCGTAAGCCTTCCGCATATTTTCCTGCATCAAATCAAGAGCCCGGTAACTTTTTTCTCCTTTGGGCGTCAGGAACACAAAAAGATGCAAAAACTCATGATATCCTAACACCAACCCCTTTGCATTTTCCTTTTTCTCCGCCATTTCCAAAATAAAACTTTTCGAAAAACGTAAAATATCCGGAAATGTCAGGCTTCCTCCGTTTTTCCCCGGATAAAGCAAAAGCTTTTTTCCCTGCAAAAACGCTGCCGTATCAATCATGGCTTCTTCCAACGCCCACACAAACAGCAACAAAAATACCGCAATACTTTTTAAGGCCGGCAAACCGATTGCTCCGCAGGCCGCCAGTGCCGCCTGTTCTACCGGGGCTTTTCTCTCGCTGTCGGAATAAAGGGATACAAAATGCAGTACCGTTCGTATTACACACAACCGCATGGCTACCGCAGACAGATTTTCTTCATCGGAATCCTTTCCGCCGACAAGATACTCCAGTTCATAGGACAAGGCTCCTTCCGGGTTCTCTTCCAAATAATTCGAAAAATGGGTAAACAAATAGGATTGAAACAGTATCGGGTCTGTTATGCCTCCGATGGCGGTACTCACATTGCTTCCTTCCGGAAGCAATCCCTGCATTTCGTCAAGAATTCCGCTCATATCCGTTCCCAACAAAGAAAATACAGAAAAAGAATCGTCGCCTTCATAAAAGAACCCGGACGGTAATTCCGATGTATCCAACACTTTTTCGGAAACCTCTTTTTCCGTCAGAAACCCAAGAAATCCGTCTGCTACCTCCTCTGAGACAAGGGACTCCACGCCATCATACAGGTCACCCGCCAGAGACATTTCTCCGTAGTCCAACTTCAATCCCGCAAAGGAATAATTCTGTACGGTTGCCTTATTGCTACGCCAGTTTTTTGCCGCATTCCGTAGCGCAGTTGCATCTTCTCTCACATCCTGCTTTTTGATGTTCCACAAAACCGACTTATTTTCCAGAAGTGTCTGCTTCATTTCGGGAAAATTATAGTCACCCAAGTCTTCGTAAACTTCATATGCCTTCAAATCCTCTCTGTAGGCATTCACCGTTTCTTCTCCCACAACCCATTGTGCCGCATCCAACACCGTTTCGCAGGTAGATTTTGCCTTTGCTGCAATCTTTACTTCCTTCTCGATTTCCTCCACATACGCATAGGCTTCCTCACAAATGCCACGAACCTTCTCTGCCTGTTCCACAAATGCCGTTTCCTCTTTCACTAAACTTTCTACACTTTTTTTGTGATTTTTTTCCAGGCGTTCCAGACGTTTTTCTTCCTTTTCCCATTCTTTTATCTCTGTTTCCAAAGCTTTCTCTTCATCCTCTAAACGGGTTTCTTCCTCTTCCAGCATTTTCTTCGCCGATTCCAGTCCTTCTTCCTGTAGCAGTAACTCCGCAAGCTCCGACGGTTTATTTCCGGATAAGGTCAGTACTCCGATTTCAAAAACAACGGAACGATATTGTTCTTTTACCTCTTTCAGATCCTCTTTTATCCGTTCTTTCTCCGTTTTCGTTACCGCTTTTTTCCCCCGAAGCCTTGCCAGCTCGCTTCTGCATACCGCCTCATCGGCTCTGCGCAGTTCGATTTCATCCGCCAGATATTCCGCTTGTACAATCAGATTTTCCAAAGTATCACAGGGGTTCTCGGAATTCTCCGAAAAAGCCTGATACACTTCAGCCCGGTCAAAATATTCGGACGCCATGGCAGGTGTGGTGCAGAAATATTTTACATAGGCATCCTTTTGAAACAACACACCTTTTCCGTCCAGAAACTTCTCATACTGTACAATATCCACGCCGTCAATCAGCCCGATTAAATGTAAAATCCGTTCTTCCACCTTTCCGTATGCATGATCTGCTTCTGCTTTCGCTGCTGCCACTTCCAAATTCTTTTCCGCCTGTTCCGTCATACCGGAAAAATCTTTCAGCAACTGCGCCACCTCCAATGCCCCCCGGTACTTCATTGCCGTCACCGCCTGGCGGTAAAAACCTGCCGCTGCGTCAGAAGTCAACGTTTTAGCCTCCGTCACTTCAAACTCCGCCCCGGCACGAAGCAACAAAGAACGCTCTCCTTCTCTTTTTTCCGTCATATACGCCACATCCGCGCCGATCATTTCCTCCGCCCGGGCTACAATCTTATCTCCCTCCGACTCTTCCCTTGCAAAAATATGATATTCCTCATACAAAGGCCTTACATATTCCCCGAAATAGTTCTCCGTAGCCAGCAATGCCGCCGATGCATGATAGGACGCTCTTGCCACATGGGAAGCCATTTCAAAAAAAGACAGGATAAAGCTGAACAGTATGACAAAAACCAAGGCAAAGGATACCGTAACCGAACCCTTCGTTGTATTCACGGCAAAACCTCATTCATACTCTGTTCCAGAGCATTCATCGCCCGGGTCACCATGCTTGTAAGCTGGTCCTTAAATATTACCACCAAAGCAATTAACACCACCAAAATCAATATAATCTCCACAACTCCCACACCCCGGTTATCCTTTAAAAACTTCTCTTTTTCTTTCATTTTTCTCCTCCTATTTTCCTCTGTGTTTTTATTTTACATGGAAAAGAACGCCGGAATCAGCACCACC
>JAGBBP010000050.1 GCA_017938405.1 Lachnospiraceae bacterium | reverse complement strand
CTTTCTCCTGTTTCTGATTATGTTATAGCACCATTGTTAGCACTTGTCAATAGTGAGTGCTAATTTTTCTGTGAACTTTTTGTGTCTTTATAAAATCATACGTTCTTTTGTTAGCTTCAATCATGTTCACATTTACCTCACTAAACTTCAAATCGCCTGTTACTTTCAAACACACCGGAAGCCTGAAAGTTTGCGGACTTATTTTGTAATAACCATATTACATCTTCCCCATAATTCATCCTTAAAACGAAACGCATTCTCTGTTAATGTTCGTTCTTTAAATCCCACTTTTTCATAACATTTCTTTGCTCCAGGATTCTCTGGAAAAACATTCAATTGCACAGCATCTGCTTTCGCTATTTCAAAGGCATATTTAACAGCCAGTTTTATCATTTCACATCCATACCCTTTATTCCTTATAGTATTGTCAACCACTACAAATTTGAGCATCCCTTCATTTGTATTCAAATTCACTGAAAAGCAGAAAAAACCAACCAACTGTCCATCATCCGTAGTTGCAACAAAGGGACTATCACCAAATCGTTCTTCCGCTTCTTGCAATAAATCATCAAAACCTTTTTTCTCCAGTGGATAAGGTATTAAATTTGCACACCACAGAGCGTGTGAACGTTCCTCTTTTATCCATTGGGATATCGTATTAAAATCTTTATTTTGGTATGGTCTTATTCTCATAGTTTCCTCCGTAAAATTCAAATTTTCTTTCCCTTTATAAGCCGGCTTACTCCTCCAACAACATGGCATAAATTTCTCTCTTTGATACCCCTCTGTCCGCTGCCACCGCCTTCATGGCGTCCTTCTTGTTCATTCCCCGGGAAAGATAACGCTCCATATGCTCCTCAAGACTCAATTCCGCAAAGGATTCCTGCTCTGCGCGGCGCATCTCTTCCCGATCCGCCCCTTCAATAACAAGAACACATTCTCCCTTCGGTTCGTTGGTTTCATAAAACACAAGCGCCTCGGAAAAAGTAGTCCGGAAGGCCTCCTCGTGCTTTTTTGTCAATTCTCTGCAAATGGTCAGACGACGGTCTCCCAAAGCTTCCAAAAGCTCCGTTAACGTCTTTACCAACCGGTGGGGTGCCTCGTACAACACAATGGTTCTGGTCTCGGTCTTTAATTCCTCCAGCACTTCCTTCCGTTCCTTTTTATCGGACGGTAAAAAGGCTTCAAAACAGAACCGTCTGGTGGTCAGGCCCGATAAGGTAAGGGCGGTTACGCAGGCACAAGCTCCCGGTAACACCGTTACGGTTACACCGGCTTCATACGCCATTTTTACCAATTCTTCTCCCGGATCGGAAATGCCCGGCATCCCGGCATCGGTAATGACCGCAATGTTTTTTCCTTCCAACAATTGCTCAATCAGCTGCCTGCCTTTGTCATATTTATTAAATTCATGGTAGCTGGTCATGGGCGTCTTGATTTCAAACCGGTTCAACAGCTTAATGCTGTTGCGGGTATCCTCCGCCGCAATCACATCCACATTTTTCAGTGTCTCTAAAACTCGAAAAGTTATATCATCCAAATTCCCGATGGGTGTTGCACATAAATATAAGGTTCCTGCCATGGCTCCTCCTTAGTATCCATAAATCCCGGTAATATCCTCGTGGTATACGCCCGGTTCTTTAAATACAATAATCGGCGGCTCCACCGTCACCCGCGGACGTCCGCCTTTACTGGCCTCCAAAAGCACCATGTTCGGCTCCTTGTCCACGTACGGGTGTACCATCTGCATCCGCTTCAATTCCAGTCCGTGGGCCGACAACGTCCGGATAATTTCCGCCAGCCGAAACGGGCGATGTACCATAAAAAAGTTTCCTCCCGGTTTTAATACATGGGCCGCCTCCCGTACCACATCCTCCAGGGTACAAAGCACCTCATGCCGGGCAATGGCTTTCGGAAGCTCCGGATTGGTCAGTCCGTGATCCGCCGTCATGTAAGGCGGGTTTGTGGTCACCACATCAAAAGAAGCCGCTCCGAAAATCCGACCGGCCTCCTTAATATCTCCGACACAAATGTCTATCTTTTCCGAGAGTCCGTTCACTGCCACGCTTCGCTTTGCCATATCGGCACTTTCCTCCTGAATCTCCAAACCGGTAAAGTGCTTCCCTTTCGTCTTTGCCTCCGTTAAAATCGGCAAAATCCCGGTACCGGTGCCAAGGTCCAACACCCTGCTTCCCGGTTTTACCCGGACAAAGGCAGACAACAACACCGCATCCATTCCGAAACAAAAACGTCCCGGATGCTGAAAAATCAGGTATTCATTTCGTTGCAGTTCATCGATTCGTTCTCCGTCTTTGCGTAACGTTTCCGCCAGCTCATATCTGGCGGAAAGCTCCGGCGAACGCATACTCTCTTCTGTCTGCGTCATATAGTCTTAATCCCCTTGCTTCTTTGCTTCTTTCCGCTCCAACTGCTCCAGTGCATGAAGCTCGTCATCCATCTGCACCTTTTCCTGTCTTCTGCGCGGCTTAAACTTCAGTTCCGCAGCTTTGTACTCTCTGATTTCCTTCTCATCGTTATCCAGGGAAACAATTACCTTTACCAACTGCTTTAATACGCTGGTACTCTGCACTTCTCCCCGTAAGCCATCCGGCGTGGTTACATATTCCCCTACCGAAGGCAAATGGCTGTTTAACTCCTCGTAAGCCTCTTCTTCGTTCTTTAAACAACACATAAGTCTGCCGCATACGCCGGAAATCTTGGTCGGGTTTAAGGACAAATTCTGCTCTTTTGCCATCTTAATGGATACCGGAATAAACTCGGACAAATAGGTGTGACAACAAAGAGCACGGCCGCATACGCCGATACCGCCTAAAATCTTCGTCTCGTCTCTTACACCGATCTGACGAAGCTCGATACGGGTCTTAAATACCGCTGCCAGATCCTTTACCAGCTCACGGAAGTCCACACGGCCGTCCGCCGTAAAGTAAAACAATAACTTGTTATTATCAAAAGTATACTCGGAGTCGATTAACTTCATCTCCAAGTTATGCTTTCTGATTTTTTCCAAACAAATCTTAAAGGCTTCCTTTTCCCGCTCCGCATTTGCCTCCTGGGCTTTCACGTCCTCTTCCGTGGCCGGACGAAGCACCGGCTTAAGCGGCTGGGTAATCTTCTCCTCCGGTAAATCCCGAATGCCCATTACCACGTAACCGAATTCCACGCCCCGGGCTGTCTCTACGATAACATTGGACCCCTGCTTTATATCAAACTCCAACGGGTCGAAATAATACACCTTTCCCGCCTTCCGAAATCTGACACCTACTACTTTCATTCCTTTTTAAACCTCCTTCATATATAACAACAGTAATTCTACCGCATTTTCAAAATTCACATTGGACTTCAGGCGCTGTTTCACCTGCTCTAATGCCTCCACAATCCCCTGCAGATTCTCGAAACTCCGCTTCCCTGCCTGGGCGGACACCGCTTCCAATTCATCCATAAACATCAGCGCATTTACATTCTTTGTGGCCTTGTACATGAGTACATCCCGATACCACATGAGAATCAAGTCCAGATACTCCGTGGCAACGTCTTTTTTGGATGCAAACAGCTTTACATTTTCCATCACTTCCGCCATGGTCATGTCGTCGATGTACTTCACCAGGTGCAACACATCATTCCGCTGTTCGATAAAGCTTTCCGATTCCGCGTACTGCACCGCACGCCCTACCAGACCGCCGGCAAAGGCTGCCGCACTTTCCGCCAGATAATCCGGCACGCCCCGCTTTTCCATTAAAAAACGCTTTATCTTTTCCGGTGCCACCGGATAAAACGGCAATAATACGCAACGGGACAACACGGTTTGCAGCAAAAGTTCCTGTCTGGTCACCGACAATAAAAACACCGCATATTCCGGCGGTTCTTCGATGGTTTTTAAAAGTGCATTCTGAGCTTCCTCCGTCATCTTCTCCGCTTCGTCAATCAAATATATTTTATAAGCACTGCTGTAAGGCTTAATCTGCACATCACCGGTTACCTGCTCACGAATCTCTTTTACGCCCAGGGTTGCCTTTTCCCGCACCACAATACGAAAATCCGGATGATTTCCGGACTCCGCCTGTTTGCAGGACTTGCACTTTCCGCAGGCCTCGATTCCGCCCTCTTCGCACAAAATCGTCTTGGCAAAGGCTTCCGCCACCAGACGTTTTCCGCTTCCGGCCTCACCACACAATAAATAGGCATGGGAAATCTTTTTCTGGCGAATGGCATTCTGCATATGCTGTATTACTTGTTCGTGTCCTACGACATCCTTAAACTCCGCCATAAAAAACCTCCTTTCAACCTGCGCTCCGGTCTCCGTGCCACCCCGGTATCTGACATTCCCTTCCGGTTATGTGAATATATCCAGAAGTAATCCCCGGATTTCATCAATCCGGCTTAAAATCATCAAATGATCCTTTTCATCCTTAATTAACTCCGCGGCCAATTCATCCAACGTCTCATCCACCAGACGAATCATTCCGTATACCCGGTGTCTGCCCCGCTTGTCCAGGAAATTTTCACGGGAAAACTTATGGGACCGGGTTACGATTTCGTTCATAAAATCCTTAATGAGTTCCCGGTACTTTTTCATATCCCGCACATCCATATGCTTGGCAATCTTTTTCCCTTGCAGGGTGATGTCGTCCATTAAGGTGTTCAGACGTTCCTGCAACGCCGCTTCTTCAATCTTTCCGGCGAGCATAAACTTAAAGGTACCGTCCGCCTCCGGGGTCTGCTTCGGCAATTC
Organism: Lachnospiraceae bacterium; assembly: GCA_017938405.1. Taxonomy (GTDB): domain Bacteria; phylum Bacillota; class Clostridia; order Lachnospirales; family Lachnospiraceae; genus SIG307. The sequence continues at coordinate 3,708 of JAGBBP010000050.1, read as the reverse complement.
CACCGGTTCCGGCTGTGAAATCTGATTCACTTTCAGGTCCATTCCGCCCACCTCCTTTGTGTTAAAACGGGACTATTCTATCAGTATACCATAAATCACGCTTCCGCGCAAATAATATCTTCCGCAATTTCTTTGACGCAACGGTCCAGATCCACATTTTTGTAACGTTTCTTTATCCCGGCTTTTTTTATATTCTCCTCAGAGAAATCCTGCTGGTCCGCAAGAAAACGTCTGCATACTTCCTCGTAGTTGGGCTTTGCCTGACGCTTTTCCCGGGCAATCGACCGCCATAACCGCTGGTCATCCTCCACTTCGATGTAAAGCGGAAGCACCACATCTTCTCCGTAATGTTTTTTAATCTGCTCATATCCGTTTAACGTGGAAATGAACAAGTAATCCTGCCCATTCAAATCAATCTGGCCGTCATCCACCGTAAAATAATGCCAGTCCCCCAATACCGTATGGTAGGTTCTGGATTCGATTACTTTTTGCTCTTCCTGTAAGGTCTTCCATTGTTCCACGCTGACAAAAAAATACTCTTTCCCGTCGGTCTCTCCCCTGCGAATCGGACGGGTCGTATATCCTACCACAGTACGAAGCGACAACTCTTTCATTCCGATTAATCGTTTAAACACCGTATCTTTTCCGGTGGCACTTTTTCCCATCAGTACATAAATTTTACCCATACCGGCCTCCAACTGTTTCTCTCCTTCCATTTTTACATATTTTACGGAAATTTGCAACCGCTACCGTTCATTCTTTTCCTTCTTCTTATTGAATTCTGTCCGTAAAACACTTATAATAGTGTATAAGCAGTGGGGAAACCACTTTACTTCTATCACCAAGGAGGTATTTCTTATGGAATTACTTATGGAAATCGATATCCGGATTACCGGCTCCCAGTTCGTAGCCGGTCATACGAGAGACGTCTGCATGATTGAATTCGGCGGTACTGCTACCGGTTCTTACTTCAACGGTGAAGTCATCGGCACCGGTGTGGATACGCAGAAAATCGAAAAAACAAAAGAGATGGTACTTTCCGCCCGCTATATGCTGGAAGGAAAAGACGCAGACGGCAACGATTGCCGCATCTTTATCGAAAATAACGGCAGCGATTTTAACAACTGCAAGCCGACCGTTTACACCAACTCCCCGCTCCTTGCGGACTGGGAAACCTCGGAACTGGTTGCCAAGGTAATCCCGCAGGAGGGTGGCGTAAAGATTCAGATCTATAAAAAGTAAGTGTTTTCTTTCCCGGAAAGCGTCGTCTCAGACGGCGCTTTCTTTTTCTTTTTTCCTTTTTTATCGTAAAAAGCATCGTTTCCAAAAAATTTATGTCCCCTGAAACCCGCATAAAATAAGGCTTTTTGCGCTTCCCCAAAAAATTTTTAAAAAAATTCAAAAAAAAGCTTGCATTTTTGAAAAGAATAGTATATAATCGTTTTTGCGCTCAGGGATGAGCGGTAAACAAATAAGCGCGACTAGCTCAGTTGGTAGAGCACCTGACTCTTAATCAGGGTGTCCAGGGTTCGAGCCCCTGGTCGCGCACTTAAAGGGTCTAGTCTTGATTAGTAGAATCGGGGTTAGGCTTTTTTGTTGTCTGTCGGACTTTTCTTGTGAACAGGGTGTCAACGCACCCGACATGGAAAAGATATCGTCGACAAACGGTTTTTTATAAAAACGGCGGTCAGACTCCGAAACATTGAAATACAAAAGGATGCCCTAGAACCGAAGGCATCCTTTCTCTTTAGTTTTATTAATTCGATTTTATAAGGAATGTTTTTAAAAAGCTATCCATCTCGTTATTGTTGTCATTCTTTATTAGTCCCGTATCTGCCTTTGACAACAGCGTAGCTAAAATTACATTCCCTTGCTCGATTGTTAATTTACCGTCCTTAATCAACGCCAAATAAAAATATGTCAATACATACTTCTGGTAGTATTCCTCTTTCATATGTTTTGAGGATATCATCATCTTTATAAATAACTTTAAAACATAAATCACAAGTTCTAACATTGCAAAAATCAATACACTGCTATACACCGGCAACTCATTATTAAAAAACTGTATGGTAACAATTTTTTCACCCATAGTAATTTCCGGATCTAGAATCAAAGCTATAAATACCAGCAACGCCACGCTTAATAAAACGGTCGCAACCGCCCACCCAACAGTTTTCTGCTTATACTCTTTTGCTTTCTTCTCCATGAACTCAGCCGGCTTCTCAACCTTCAATTTTTCCGAATAAGTATTTTCTAAGTTTAATAATCGATTATTGCTATCCTCCATGAAAGAATCATACTCGCTCTTGGTCTCTTCGCAGAACTGTCTAAAATGCTGATCACTTTCTTCAAACCATGATGCATACTTTTGTTTCTCACCATTCATAAAGGAGATGTATTCATCTTTTTCCTGCGTTATCTCTTTAATTGCATCGCCCACATTTTGATTCATCTGTTGGTATAAACCCTCTATTGTTTTGTCTCTTTTCAGCCTTGCATTACTATGGTGTTTGGTTTTATACAACATATAATGAAAGGCAACTTCTTGCTTGTCTTGTACTCCAAAATAACTTCCCACACTAGAAGGATTTTTAACCAAATAAATATATTCTTTAAGGTTTTTGTATCCGAGTTCTTCATAAATCTGAACAAAAGCCATCTCTGTGCGTTCGCTGTCATTTGTCATACTTTCCGCAAATAGTATCTGTGGGGAATTCCCAGCCAATGCTTTTGTTCTAAAATAGTCATTAATATACTTTTGTACCATATCATCATTAAGTTCAATGCACTCTCTAATAAAGAGCTCCATCTTTTCCAAACATTGAGACGCCACATCATAAAACTCTGGTATTTTTTCCTTAAAAATATTCTGAACCACACCAAATTCATAAATAAACTTTTCATAACTGTCTATCACAACCTGTCTCCCTAATAAATCCGTCGGGCGATAGGGTGTTGTTGTCATTTGCTTTGATATCAATTCAGTTATTTCAATCTTCTTCATAGGTATCTTTCACAAGAATCAGTCTCTGGTGTCATTACAGATATTATATCATAAAATCGACAATCGTTAACAATATTTGTTTTCACATTTAATTCTTTTACATCCCATCAAAAAATCAAGTTCGACCAGTGGCAGAAGTGGCGGTCTTTTCCGTTTTCCCCTCTTCCGTACTCTAACACCTTCTCTCGCTCCAAACATCACTCAATAACACCAACGGCACCAGAACGGCGCACACGCCCTTTCCTCGGCTCTTCCTCTGACACGAAGCAAATTCCTCCGTTCTTTCCGTTCTCTCGCCTAAAAACGGCAAATACGAGCCAAAAAACAAAGGCATCCGCATCGAACCCTTTGCCCAATGCGAATGCCCTTCTGTTTTTCTCTCCGTTTTCTTTTTCTCCGCCACTACCGACCCTAAAAAGAAATAAATCATCTAAAAAAATTCTTTTGGGGTAATAGCACATGATAGTATAATTCCATCTTTCATAGTTTCTCTAAGCCGTAAAACTGAAAGTTGCGCTCTCTTATTTGCAATATATCTCAATTGCTTTTGCTGTAAACAGAGCAGTTCCTTCTCCACCATAGCTATCAATGTTTTCGGTAAATTCTCCGCCACTTGCATACATCTTTCCCAGACCTGATAAAATTTCTTTTGTACAGGTGTAATAATTCTCTGTGATGAAATCCTGCAATTTTTTCACCTG
>JAGBBP010000049.1 GCA_017938405.1 Lachnospiraceae bacterium | reverse complement strand
AAGGATTTATGATTGATTCAGAGATATATTAGGCATTTAATGATAATCCGGTTGCGTGGAAAATTAATTGAGCAGTCAGAAGCAGGAAAATGTTTGGTGATTGGAACGATTATGGCGGATTGCTTGATTATTAAGCAACAGTTTTCAGTTTTCTATTATAAGCGTAGCATATGTGATGGTGTCTCGGCACCTTTCTGACATCTCACCCCAAAAACTACATATCGACAGAAGGATTCGGAAAACCACTTGGCAAGGACATCGTCGCTAAGTGCAACCTTTAAAATGAGTGATTATCTCGTTCCTTAAGGAATTCGAATCCCTCCGTCTCCGCTTTGACGATTATGGACTTGCCATTTGGCAAGTCCTTTTTGTTTTAGCTAGGAAGGACTGGGGAGAAGGGATTGGGCAAACATGGGCAAGTGTGGTCGGGAAGGGGAGAGGAGGGATAAGTCAATATTCTGGGATAAGGGAAGGGGAGGTGACGACACTTGGAGGACAACTGCTATATGAGGATTTTTTGTTTGGAAGAGATATCTGGTCTATTGACTTACGGATTGTTTTGCATGTATAATAATGAATAGAGAAGAATGTATTTGGGAGGTGGTTTTATGTACGAAAAATACACACGTCAAGCATTGCCGCCGAAGGAGTATCGGGAATTATTAGGGAGCGCACTGTGCGTGTTTAATTCTAATAATGCATTTGTTATTGAGAATATACTTCGTTCAGATGAGGGCAATAACTATAATTGGTATGAGTTGATGGATTGTGAATCGGGGAAATTGAAGGAACCATTAAAGAATACGATTACGAGAAAAGTTGGGCAATCTATAGCGGAACTGTTTAATGAACTTGTGTATATGAGAAATCGAATAATTCATAGTTTCCAAGTGACGCATGAGGGAGAACAAATATTAGCTACAAAAGAAAGAATAAAAGATGGGAATGGACAGTTTAAAATTACAGAGGAATATCTATTAGAGTTTATTGCAAAGAATGAGAAACTAAGTACAGAACTTCATAAATTTAGAGGTTTTTAAGAGGAAGCTGTGATAATGAAAGGAGTATAGTGTAATGGAAGAATCCAAAGGTGTAATTTATATCTTAACCAATCCGTCATTTAAAGAGTATGTCAAAATAGGATATGCGGATGATATCGAAAAAAGATTACAGCAGCTTAATCGAAGTGAATGCATCCCGTTTGCATTCAGAGTCTATGCAACTTATGAAGTAGATTGCAGATTGTCTGATTTGAAGATACATTCAATTATTGATAAGTTGAATCCTAATCTTCGTTCTATTGATAATTTTAACGGTCAAAAGCGAGTGCGTGAGTTTTATGCGATGTCACCGGAAGATGCTTACTCTATTTTAGAGGCAATTGCTGAGATACATAATCGTACAGATAAACTTAAACTAGTAGAACCTGATGCAGAGGCGCAGAACGATGAAAGTATTGCTGAGGAGATTCAGACGGAGACGCGTATCAGAGGTGCAAATTTTACATTTTCCGAATGGGAAATACCGGTTGGAGCAGTATTAGAGTATTACAAAAACCCGGATATCAAGTGTACGGTAGTCGATGACCGTAAGGTTGAGTATGAAGGTGAAATTATGTTCTTAACGAGCGTAGCAAAGAAAATTATCGGAAAACAGAATGGAATAGCAGGACCGAGATATTTTAAATATAAAGGTACTGAATTATGGGATATAGAGGGAAGAAATTGTTAAACAGTAAAGAAGAGGTTATTATTTACTTGTCAAATTAGTAGATGAAATGAGTGGTAAGGAGGTACGAATGCTAGATTGTTTTTCACAAATAGTATATACAGTTGGTAGAACAGAGAAGGGGATGATTCACATATTGGGGGGCAGGTTTCTTAGTGGATAATGGCCAATATATTGCGGTACCTAAGGTTGTATTGCAAAAAAATAGTGAGCCTTCGCCCTAAGAGATTGATAAAAATGGTCTTACGAGCGTTCAGGGACGGAGCAAGGCAACTGTGTAGATGAAGAAGTATTTTAAATGAAAGAAGGAGAAAGATAGATATGCTAAGAGGAAAAATCACACCGGCGCTGTGTATTAATTTAGATGAATACGAAATAAAACTTGAGCAATTAAATATTCTTACTCAAAAGATGTCCTCTATTGACTGGACGATTGATAGTGCTATACAATTTTGTAGAGATCAAGGCATGCAAGTTGAAGATTGTATATTGCCTAAATTTGCTACGTTGCAGTCTCTGTACGATGATTTGAATACTTTCAAATACAAGGATATGGAAGATATAATCTCTATTTGCAAACAGCAGATAGAAACATTAAGGCGTGAAAAATATGATTCTTATAATGACCCTTATAAGAATCATATCAATAATATTTTATTAGAAAAGAACAAGCAGTTGGATGCTTTCGTGGCTATATTAGTTGATACAAAACGGAGCGATAATTATTTAAGAAGTATTGTATCTCAACTTTTGCAATTGCTTAAGGGGTTAGCATCCAATGTGGATGATTTATTTGAACACTTTAAGTACGGGAACAAACACTATGTGATTTTTGGTAAAAACGGTGCCGGGAAAACAACATTGCTACGACAAATTTCCGAAACTATTTTCCAAAATGCAATAGTCTTACCTGCCGACAGAATTGCGATGCAATCCTCGTCTAATTATGTTGGTATATATACGAATTATACTCTTAATGAAATGCTTAAAGATAAAATTTCATTGATGTATTTAACAAGAGAGATAAATAAACGGACTTTAGATTCCTATGACACTGGAACGAATAAAAACAATGTTTTAAGAACAAGACTGTATGAGATTTTTTCATCGTTAGGATTAGACAGAGATATTATTGCAGACAAAGAATCTTTATTCTTGAAAGGTGATCAAATAGCTCAATATTCAATGAACGATGCAAGCGATGGAGAAAAGAATATTGCTTACTTAATAATGGCAACTTTGTTAGCTCCGGATGATTCCTTTATATTTATTGATGAACCCGAAAGGCACTTGAACGGTGCATTGATGAGAAATCTTTTCGACAAGTTGGAAGCCGAGCGCCCCGATTTGAGGTTCGTTTACTTAACTCACAACATTGATTTTGTTGAGAGCAGAAAAAATGTAGCGCTGATTTACCTTGAAAAATCTAAAGCATATAAAAAATGGAAATTTAAAAAAATCGAAGATTATTCGGACATTAGCTTGGATGTTATTTTAGGAATTGAAGGAACAAAGAAAGATATAATTTTTTGCGAAGGTACACGTAGTTCCATCGATTGTAAAGTATTAGAATGCTTATTTCCCGAATATGATATACAACCAGTGAACTCGTGTGAACAAGTAAAACTCAATACCAAAGGCATTAACGGGAAAGAGCCATTGTTCAGACGCAAAGCTTTTGGTTTGATTGACAACGATTATATGCAAGAAAAAGAAATTAATTCGCTTAGAGATGACCATGTTTTTGCCATTGGTTATAATGAATGGGAGAATTTCATAATTAGGTCAGAAATATTAGAGAACATTAACAAAACGCATTTGAATAAGGATTTATCCAAAGTAAAAAGTGAAGTGATTGAGCATATTAAAAAGCATGGGAAAAACGCGATATTAAGTGATTTTATTACTAAAAGATACACCAAAATGCTTTATGCAACGAAATTATCATATTCCTCAAAATTGGAAGAACAAATAGACGCTATAAACAGCAAAAATAAAACCGATATTATAGCTGAAGTCCAAGAACTAAGCGATAAGATAGACTTACTTACTGATTATGATCAGTTGGTATCTATTGTACCTGCAAAAATGTTACTAAAAATGGTAGCACAAGGGATAGGGCTTGCTTCGGATGACGATTATGTTGATTTATTGGTAAAGCATTTGAAGCAAGATGGCGGGTTCAATACTTTAGTTAAAGTTTTGTTGAATATTAATTTCAGCTAAAATTGGATCAAGATACTAAGAGAAGGATTTCTTACTTAATTATTGATGTCACACCTAAAGAGTTCTTTGGACCACCGCAGGCGGGAAGAAGTTCCCGCCGTTTTCTATATGAGGGCTGAAATGAGGATATGATTTCCGGCACCTACCCGACACCTCACCCCAAAAACTACATACCGACAGAATGATTCGGAAACCCACTTGCCAAGTTCATCCTTGCCAAGTGCAACCTTTAAAATGAGCGATTATCTCATTTCTTAAGGAATTCGAATCCCTCCGTCTCCGCTTTAGCGAGGAAGGACTTACCATTGGTGGGTCCTTTTGTTTTGTCGTGGTAAGATAGAATGCAAAACTTACAGATTGAGTTTGATTGACGTGGGAAGATTCGTATCGGTATAATAGTCTTGTTGAAGTGATATTTCTAGAACAAACTCTACGCTTTGTGGGTGTTCTTTTACAAGTGCTAAATGTTATACTTGCATTAAAAGAGGAGGTGCTGATATGGATTTGATTAAGATTGGTTCCTTTATTGCGGAAATGAGGAGACAGCATAAGTTAACGCAACGCGAATTTGCAGATATTCTTGGGATTAGTGATAAGACCGTAAGCAAATGGGAGTGTGGCAAAGGAATGCCGGAGTTGTCATTAATGCTACCTATTTGTGAGGTGTTAGAAATTAATTTAAACGAGTTGTTTTCTGGTGAGAAGTTAACTGATGCCGATTATCGGAAGAAAGCTGAGGAAAATATGATAAGTCTTATAAGAGAGACGGAAAAAATGAAAAAGAATATTGTCGGAGGTGACGTGTTAGGTCAGGTATGCAATATTGATATGAATGTTGAGGAAGTGCATAAGACCAATACAGAGTTTTGGAGTACAATAGGTAGTGAGCTTTTAGGAACGACGTCTTTGCCGAGTTGGGGAGGATACTTACCGTCAGAGGATAAGCTTAATTTGCTTGGAGATTTGACGGGGAAAAGAGTACTTGAAATCGGTTGCGGTAACGGCGGTTCTTTGAAATATGTTTCGGAGTTGGGAGCAACTGATTTATGGGGAATTGATATATCCGCAAATCAGATTGAACGAACGAGAAGCTTTTTGGAAGCGCAGGGAATCAAGGCAAAGCTTGTTTGTTCGCCTATGGAGGAGAACTGTGGAGTGCCGGATGACTATTTTGATTTGGTCTATTCGGTCTATGGAATTGGGTGGACTACGGATTTAGATAGTACTGTTAAGCATGTTTATTCGTATCTGAAGAAGGGAGGCGTATTTGTTTTTGGCTGGTCTCATCCAATTCACAAGTGTGTATCGTTGGAGAATGGTAAATTGATTTTTGGTAATTCTTATTTTAACGAGGAATGGTATCGGGCGGATATGGGGGACAAAGAGATTATGCTTTGCAACCGTATGTTAAGTACATATATCAATGCTCTGGCTGATAAAGGATTTGTGATTGAAGAGTTAGTTGAAGAAACTGACAAAGAAATAGCGATAGCATCAAAGAACGATTTTGGAAGGAAAGCATTAATGGTACCTACGGCATTCATTATAAAGGCGAGGAAATAGGAAGATAGCCATTTGGCAGGTCCTTTTTCTTTTGGCTAGGATTGTATCCACTTTTATGACATCCGCAAGAAATAAACCCGGAAATCCAGCTTTTCACTGGCATTTGCCTTGGTATTCTGGTATAATTAGGACATTATACTTAGGAAGGCGGGATTCATTTGTTGACATATACGCAAGCAGAACGATTTATAAATAAGTTAGGCGCGGAACGATATAACGAGCGAATTCGTGTTGTAGAAAAATACAAAGAGCAATGGGAATTGTCTGAAATAACATTTCAGCAATCGCTTTCCGTTAACAGTCTGATTTTCTATGCGTTTTCAAAACGGTATGGGACAGTAATACTTAAAATTCTGATTAACAATGAGTTTGATGAAGACAGAAAAGAAATCATGTCACTCATACAGTTTCAGGGAGAGAATGTCTGCAAGCTTTATGGGTATTCACTTGAGGATAAGGTTTATATAATGGAACGAATTATTCCTGCTGATACTTTATATGAAAGTGCATGCCGTGAGGAGCGTGTAAAGATTGCAGGGGCTATATTTAAAGTACTGCACAAACCTGACTTGCCGGACAGTATATTTCCTACATATTCCGAATGGTTTGAGGCGGGAAAGGAAGGGACAAAAAATCGTAAGGATTGTGAAGAACTGCGTCAATATCTTGAAAGCGCCGAGAGCATGCTGAAAGATCTATGCCAAAAGTATTCACGCAATGTTCTGTTACATGGCGATTTGCACCACGAAAATATACTTAAGAATGAAAATGGTAGCTATACGGTGATTGACCCAAAAGGTGTAGTAGGTGACCCGGTATTTGATTTGTCGCGATTTATACTGGATGAATTCAGAGACGATTTAGTTTCAGAGCCAAAGGAGATCATCATTGATTTTGTGAAAAAGCTTGGTGAAAGCGTTGGTATTCCCTGTGAGACTTTATTGCGCTGTTTGTATATTGAAACGGTCATTTGGCTTTTCAGAGAAGAACTTGCCAACGGAGAAAGCCTTGAAGAATGCGAGCAGCTTATTACGAATATGAAAACTGCGTATGAATTGTGTCAGTATAGGTAAATAAATCGAATTTGCGGAGGTGAGTAGTATGAAAGCAATGTTGACCAGCTCTCTTGGAGGAGCCATTAAGATGAACGGAAAAAGAATACCGGATGTTCTGATTCAACAGAATGGTCTGTTGGACAAATTGAAATCCATTTGGCCACAGGATGCAAGGGTGCTGATTGTTTGTGCGAATCCGGATAACCATGAGAAGAATGATGGGGTATATGCTTGTTTAAAAGAAGCCCTTCCGATGAGCGGGCTGAGTGTTTCGTATCTTGCACAGTGTGATGATAGAAACCCGGACATTATTGAAAACTTACCGGATATGGATGTGATCATTTTGGCGGGGGGACATGTGCCTACGCAAAACAAGTTCATGAAGCAGCTTCGTTTGAAGGAACGTTTGTCAGAGTTTGAGGGGATTTTGGTTGCATGGAGTGCCGGTTCCATGAACTGTGCAGAGGTGGTTTATGCCGGTCCGGAGCTTGAAGGAGAGGCACTTGACCCGCTTTATGAACGGTGGATTCCGGGCCTTGGCATAACGAATATCAATATTTATCCGCATTTTCAAAAGCTTAGAGATGAGTATTTTGATGGGATGCGTTTAATAGAGGACATCACCTTTGAGGATAGTGTGGGTCATGAAATCATTGCTTTGAATGACGGTAGTTATATCATGATTGAGAACGGACAAACGACACTGTACGGAGAAGCGTATCGTATTCAGGATAGACAACTGACACAACTATGTAAGGATGGGGAATTTATTGTTTTGTAACCGGAAGGATTTTACGCAAAAGTTTCCGTGCGGTTATCACCTCTTAACCCGCACTTAACTTCCCCTCAATTGTCCCACCCCACCTTCCATGCTATAATAAAGCCATAGGATCCTATTCGAAACAAAATTACGTTGAGGAAAAGGAGGCTGAGACTATGGCGGTTGAGTCATTTGGAAAGCGGATATGCCGGTTGCGGAAGCAGGCAAATATGACACAGAGGGAGCTGGCGAACCTGTTGGGGATTTCGGAGCCTGCGGTGTGTAAGTGGGAGACGGACAGCTCCATGCCGGATATTATGCTGCTTGCACCTCTTGCGCGGGCATTGCATACCGATTTAAACACATTGCTTTCTTATGAAGAACAGTTATCACCGGAACAGGTGAAGGCGTTCGGGGATACCGCAGAGGAAATCGGGCAGACAGAGGGAGCCGATGCAGAAATGTTGTATTGGAAGGAAAAGTTTCGGGAGTATCCGAACTCGGAATTGCTTACGATGGCATGTGCGAAGTGGCTCACGAAGTTGCAGGTGCAGGGAACGGCGACGGGAGAGCAGATGCAAATCTTGGAGGAGCTTCTTGTGAAGCTGTGCAAGTCAGAAGAGGCGGAGATGAAGTTTGAAGCGAAACGTTATCTGGCAAGCTTTTACATCACAGGACAGAGGTTTGAGGAGGCTGAAACGATTCTTTCCACACTCCCGGAGTTTGATTTTAATGCCAGACATTTAAAGGCGTTGCTTTTGTACGTGCAAAAGGATTACGAGTCTGCCCGGAAGGAATGTGAGCAGTTTCTGTTTGAGTGCGTGCAGAATGCCTTGATTTGTTTGTCGCGCATGGCAGGAATTGCGGTGGCAACCGGGGATAAGGAAAAAGAGCGTACCTATGCGGAAATGATGTGCCGGATGGAACAGGAACTGGGCATTCCGTTTTACCGCGGAGCAACGCAGATGATGGAGTATTGTTTGCACTCCGGCGAGGAAGAAGAGGCAGCAAAGTGCTTTGAAGCTTATGTGGAAAATGTGCTTCATGCAGAGGATGTTTTACGAGATTCCGTATTCTTCGGTGATTTGGGAGAGGATATCCGGTTTATTTCAAACGGTGCATTGGTGAGTTTGGAAGAATTCCGGGAAGAGCTGGTTAGGGTAATGCAGAATCCCAGGTATATGAGGAAACTTCGGGGGAATGAGAAAGCGAAGGAGAGTATGGAGAAACTGAAGTTGTATATGGGGAAATAGAGCAATATAAGGAGAAGAAACACCATCTCTGTTCATAACAATCAGACTCTAATCTGCTTGGATTGGAGTCTTTTGGTTTTTGGGGATTAACAACAATTTACCTTCTGCCGATATTATTAGTAACAGATGCAAAAGGAAAGGATTCCGATTGACATTGCAAGGAGGGCAAGGATATGGCGATTGATTTATTTTCATTGAATAAGCCGGAGGCAACTTTGGTGCGACCGCAGACGCAGCCGATTATGCGGCGGTTGAATACGGACAAGATTAAGGAGAACTGGGAGCAGTTAAAAGCCGAAAGTAAGGATTTAGTGCTGATTTCAAAGGAAGCGGGAAGCTATGAAAGCAGTGTTTCTCTTGACGACCTAAAGCATGTGGGGAAGTTGGAACGGACGTGTGAGTACTCGTTGGATTTGTTTTTCCGGGATACTGTGCCGAAGGCTTCTACGGATGGCAATTATAAGATTGGTGGCGTGATATTCAGCAGGGATGAGTTGGAGCAGTGCCGGGTGATGTTAAAGGCAGCAACGGACAGCATCGGCTGCGGAATCGGAAAGAATGCCAATATTGATTACAAGCATTATGCGGAAATGGGAATTGCGGAAAGCGGTGTAAGAGCCTTTGCCGATAAGCGGCTTACCAAGGAGCAGGCAGCGGTGGTGAACCGGGCGATGCAGGAATACAATGAGGCGTTGATTGATTTGGAGCGTCAGACACTTGAGAACGGTAATTACGTAAAGACGGAGTATGAAGGGCTGTCGGAGTATTACGGAATTGCCAGAGTGTTAAGTGACGGTGAAATCGAGGCCATAAACGAGCTGCGAGCGAAGATCAGTCGCCTCACCGGGAAGTATTATGAGCCGAAGGTACAAGGCATGACTGCAGGGGTTCAGTCTGCAACCAATGAGGCTTTGAAAAACAATATCACGGAACTGTTTACGAACGTGGACGTTACGGATGCACGGTCGGTAAATGCGGCCGTGGAACGGTATAAGGAGTTGATGCGACCGGCTTACATCGCTTACGGTATGAACGATACACACGGTTCTTTAACCAGGGTGTTAAATCAGGATGCGGCAAATTTTAAGGCGCAGATATCAGGGCTTTTGGCGGCGGTAAATTATAAGGCGACGGATTATCGGGCTTGAGGGGATATAGAAATATATTGCTTACAATAGACTTTCTGTGCTATACTTATAATAGATTCAAAGAAATCAGACATATTCAAGAGGAGGAGGAATTCTAATGGAACAGAAAAAGTTTGAAGCGATGTTGGTGTTGATTGTTCCAAAAATTATTGACTTGGTTGTTAATAACCATGCAGTGGATGAAGTTACTGTATCAAAGGAATTTTATGAATCCAGAGTATATTCACTGCTGGAGGAGGAAGAGACAAAGTTGTGGCAGCTTAGTCCGCTAACTCTTTTTAACATGTACAATGAGGAAAAAAGGACAGGCAATATTACATTCCCGGAGGGATAAGTATGAGTAGACAAGGCGACTTTATGGTGTATTGTACCGAACAATATAAATCAGCGAAAAAGTTAAGCGGCAAGCAGGTTTCGGAGCTGTTTAGCCGTTATCAGGTGTGGGATTATATATATTCTTGTTTTGAAGCACTGCATACAACCGGTGCCAATTATATTGTAGATGATATTGATTTGTATATCAAGGCAAGGCAGACTGCATTGGCTTGATATACAAATCAAATGTAACATATTAAAAAACGATCATGGACTTGCTCCGGCAGGTCCTTTTTATTTCCCGGAATTAACTGCGTCGACACCTTTCGTCCACCTAGACACACCCATACTTCTGTGCTATCATTGAGATAAGGATAATAACATGGCAGAAAAAGAAGGAGGCGTAGCAATACATGAAAACCATAAACTTAGACGAGAAATGGACCTTCCGCAGAGGGTATTTGGATTCTGTGGGGATGCTGTCGGAGGACCCGGGGACGGTGGTGAATCTTCCTCATGACGGAATGATCGGCACACCGGTAACGCCGGATGCACCGGCAAAGTCGGACTCCGGTTATTTTGTGGGTGGACTGACCAATTATACGAAGTTTGTCATGATTCCGGAGGAATGGAAGAATGACTGTGTGGGTCTTTTGTTTGACGGGGCCATGATGAATGCCACCATAGATATTAACGGTGGCAGGGTTGGGCTTCAGAATTATGGGTATGTGCCGTTTTATATTGATTTAACCCCGCATGTTTCCTTTGGGGAGGAGAACCGTATTACCGTGAATCTGAATACCGCTTCCCAGCCCAATTCCCGTTGGTATACCGGCTCCGGTTTGTTTCGCGGAGTGAAGCTTTGTCGCGGACCGCGGGTGCATATCGTGACCGACGGTGTCTTTGTGAAAACGAAAGAGGTGGCCGACGGGTATGCCTTTTTGGAGGCACAGGTAGAGGTGGAAAACGCTACCCTGGAAAATAGAATGGTAGAAGTGTCCCTGCAGATTTCGGAAGAGGGAAAGGAAGACATTGTTACACAGACGAAGCGTGTGATTCAGGTGAATTACGGAAGCCGGGAAACGGCGCGGATTGCGCTGAATCTCAAGAATCCGAAGTTGTGGGATGCGGAACATCCGAATTTGTATCAGGTGAAAGTGTTTGCAAAGGATTTGGGCGTATATCGCACCCGTTTTGAACGGGCTGAGGTGACTCCGGTGGATGAAGCCACAACCCTGTTCGGTGTCCGTACCATTAAGGCGGATGCGGTTCGCGGACTTCGGATGAACGGAAAAGAAGTAAAGCTAAAGGGTGGTTGTCTGCATCATGATAACGGTTTACTGGGTGCGGTAAGCTTGTATGAGATGGAGGCCAGAAAGGTAAGAAAGTTAAAAGAAGTAGGTTTTAATGCCATCCGTACCGCCCACAATCCGCCGTCTGCGGCACTGATTGAGGCCTGTGACAGACTGGGAATGTATGTGTTTGACGAAGCTTTTGATGCCTGGGGAATCGGAAAGCGTGCCGGAGATTACAGCCTGTATTTTAACAGTCAATGGGAAAAGGATTTGACCGCTTTTGTAAAGAGAGACCGGACCCATCCGTCGGTGATTCTGTGGTCCATCGGAAACGAGATTCCGGAGAGAGGCGGCCTTGGAAACGGATATACCGTGGCTACAAGGCTTGCGGAGACCATTCACAAACTGGACGGAACCAGACCGGTCAGCAACGGTATCTGTACTCTGTGGGCAGGTCTTGACGATGCCCTGGCAACGGGACGTGTCCAGACCCAAAATGCCGCAGAGGATCAGGCTTCTGTTCTGTGGGAGCATGTGACGGAGCCGTTTACCAACGGGTTGGATATTGTGGGTTATAACTATATGGAAGACAATTACGAGCGAGACCATGAGATGTTCCCGGAACGGGTGATGTTGGGGTCAGAGAATTTCGCGAAGGAAATCGGCCATCATTGGCCTTTGGTGGAGCGTCTCCCGTATGTCATCGGTGATTTTACCTGGACGGCATGGGATTATCTCGGTGAGGCCGGAATCGGAAAAGCGGTGTATGTAAAGGAGGATGACCCGTTGGTGAAAAAGGGCTCCTGGTCCTTAATGCCGCAGCCGGGTTCTCCGTTCCCGTGGAGACTGGCCAATGATGCGGATTTTGATATTACGGGCCATATGTTGCCGCAGGGAGCCTATCGAAGTGTTGTTTGGGGAAGCGAGAAGACGTATCTTTTCTCCATGCATCCGGATACCTTCCGCAAGGTGGAGATGATTACCATGTGGGGCTTCCCTGCGGTGGTGCCGAATTGGAATTACAGCGGATATGAAGGGAAGCCTGTGGAACTGGTGGTGTATTCCAAGGCAGAAGAAGTAGAAGTATTTGTAAACGGGAAGTCCATCGGACGAAAAGCAGTTTGTATGGAACGACCGATGCCGTATTCCGTACGCTTTGAGACAGTGTATGAACCGGGAGAAGTAGTGGCAGTAAGTTTCTGCGGAGGAAAGGAAGTCAGCAGGGATGTACTGGTAACTGCGGGAGAACCGGTTGAAGTTGCCCTGATTGCTGAAAAGTCGGAGATGCGGGCAGACGGCCATGATGTTATCTGTGTAGGAATTGAACTTCGGGATAAGGAAGGACGTGTGGTGCCGGATGCAGAAGTCCCGTTAAACATAAAAGTGGAGGGCAGCGGCGTACTTGCGGGCTTTGGTTCCGCGAATCCTGTTACGGATGAGGATTATACCGATGAAAAGACGGTGAGCTACAGAGGGCGTGCCATGGCAATCCTTCGTTCCGGTTATGAAAGCGGACCGGTGGGTGTGGAAGTATCGGCGGAAGGAATGGTGCCGGTGAAGGCGGAGCTTTCGGTTAAGTAAACGAAAGCGGTGAAATAGGCCAGTTTTTCTTACTTGCAACCCGTAGTTGCTAATTTTTCAAGCTGGATTGATAGACATTTGTCTGCATCTTAGGTATAATGGGAGAATCAAGTTGAATGGGGGATAAAAGTATGAGTTTGGGTGAGACCATTTACCGGCTTCGTACGGAAAAGAATTTGTCGCAAGGAGATTTGGCGGAACGGCTGGAGGTATCCCGTCAGTCGGTGTCCAAGTGGGAAAATGACAGCGCGGTGCCGGACCTGGCAAAAATCGTGAAGCTGAGTGAACTGTTTGAGGTGTCTTTGGATGAACTGGTAAAAGGAGAAAGGACGCCGGAACGTGGGTATAATGCTGTACTACAGGATGAGAATGAATCGTCAAAGATGGAAGTTAAATCCAGATATAACAATGTGCAGGCTAATGTACAGACCGGTTTTCCGGGCAGAAAGATTGCGGGCACGATTCTGTTTTGTATGGCGTTTTTGGTTGCACTATTGATTCTTATTGCAAGCGGAAGCCTGTTGGGAGTTATTGTTGCATTGCCGTTTTTGATTTGCGGGATGATATGTTTTGCAGTAAAGAAGCATGTAGGCCTTTGGTGTGCGTGGGCGATTTATTTGTTGACAGATATTTATCTGGCCTTTGCCACCGGAATAAGCAGAATCAGTATTTTGTATGTGGTCCGATATATGTTTCATTGGACCGTAGGAACTATCGTTGCACTGGTTCTGTTTCTGGGGTTGGCGGCTCTGATTGTGATAACGGTGTTATGTTTAGGGAAGGTGCCGCTTGAGTCCTTAATAAAGGGAAAGAAGCAAATGCTGACAGCGTGGATTGCATGGATTGGGTTGCATTTGGTGGCCTTTTTGTTCGGACATTCCGCGGTTTTTCGATACATCACAGAGCATATGGGCCTGTTATGGGGTGTGTATGCACTTATTTCCGTTGTGTTGAATTGGGTGCGGGTGTTAGCGTTCACGGTGGCTGCGGTAGCTACGGTACGATATGTAAAGAGTAAAAAAGCCACCGATATTTAATTGAATCAGAATAGGTAAGGACCTGCTTCGGCAGGTCTTTTTGTTAGGAACGATGGATTCTATACAATTGACTTGGCGGTTGGAAATGAGATATAATAGATGCGTACGTGGAGCGACAATAGACTGAGAATAACCGAGGAGGTATTGATATGAAAAAAACAACAAAGCTTATCTGGTTCGTGGTGGCACTGATTTGTAATACAGCATTTTTGCTTCTTTGTGGGTATGGACAGATCCATCATTTGGAGACGGCCACCTATTGGGACCCGCTTCTTGGGATTGTTGCAGTGCTCGCGTTGGCATGGGGAAATGTGGGTGTCGGCATTCAGGTGTATTACCGGATGAAGTATCATGGTTTGAAGTGCCGGTCCTTTGATTTGAAATTCTGGCGGCAGTGTTTGTTTATGGCAATCTACTATGTGGGTAGTGTGGTGTATCTTTCTGCTATGACCTTTGATTTTATGGTGAGCTACATTTCGATTTTTGCCATTGCCCTTTCTCCGTTTTGGTTGCTGGGGGGAAGTCGTGTGCTTTGGACGGCGGAGAATAGCGAAGAGGCCTATTATCTGGATGATTCCGGGAAATGGTATGAGGTCCGTACGGTGACGGAGAATGATGACGCAGTGGAAATCAGATGCACCGCGCCGGGGGACAGAGAACGGACTATTACCATAGGAAAGTGGAATCAGAAATTATAAATGAATTTTTTTCTAAATTCTTGTAAGATTTCTTCCTTTCCGGAGTCTTATAAGGGAAAGGAGGTGATAGTGCCATGGAGTTTGAAGAGCTGTACAATACTTATTTTAAGGATGTGTACCGGTATGTGTTGCGTCTTTCGGGCGATGCCCATGTGGCGGAAGAGGTCACAAGCGATACGTTTCTTAAGGCATTAAAGGCAATTCATAAGTTCCGCGGAGATTGCGAGGTTCGTGTGTGGCTGTGTCAGATTGCGAAAAACTGTTATTATTCGTCTGTAAAGAACAGCGGAAGGACGGAGAACATCGACACGCCCGAGCTTATGAATCTTGTGGACCCGGAGATGCCGGTGGAAGAACGGATTGTCCGAAAGGAAACAGCCATGCACCTTCAAAGTTTGCTACATGACCTTCCCGAACCCTACAAGGAAGTCTTTATGTGGCGAACCTATGCAGAGTTAAGCTTCAAGCAAATCGGGCAGATGTTCGGGAAGACGGACAATTGGGCCTGTGTGACCTATCACCGTGCCGGAACCATGTTAAGAAAAGGATTGGAGGAAAGTGAGTATGAGTAAAGAATGTAGTATTGTACGGGACCTGTTGCCGCTGTACATAGAGGATATGGTGAGCGCAGATACCGGTGAGTTTGTAAAGGAGCATTTAGACGGGTGCGAAGCGTGTCGGGGAGAGTATGCCCGGATGAGATTGCCGCAGAAACGGAAGGAAAACAGGGACGCAAAAGAAAATAAGGAAGCGGTGGCACCGTTGATAGCTTTGCAGCGTAAGTTGGGTAGAAAAAAAGTGCAAACGGTGTTGTGTACCGTATTGTTTGTGGTGGCATTGTTTGTGTCTGCGTTTGCGGTGTTAAGTACGCCGGTATATATTCCATACGATGAGGGATTGTTTACGATAACAGAAAATGAAGATGAAAGTGTTACGATTGTTTTTGATGAAAGAGTGACGGATTACGAATGTAGTTCGGATGCACATATCGGTTGGGTAGGGGTAGAACCGTGCTATGAGATTGAGGCATGGAGTACGCTCTGGAACAAATGGATTGTCAAAAAAGACCGGCAGTTTGTTGTGATTCATAAGGTGACCGGGGAAGACTTTTCCGTATATTACGCTTCCAATGACGGTAGCGAGAATGTTTGTGTGTACGGCGAACCTGTAACCGACGGAGGTGTAGTTACCCTGCCGAGATTGACGCTTAGCTATTACTTTATGATAGCGGCAGTAGGCACCGTAGTGTTATTGGCAGTGTGGGGGATGGTGAGAAAGAAAACTGCGGTTAAGGTTTGGGTAGAGCGGATTTTATTCTATCCGATTTCTTACTGCGTTGCGCATGTGATTGTGGAGGGCTTCGGTTCAAGTACCTATTCTGCCGGTCGGGATTTCATGCTGATTATATTCCTTTCGATTTTAATTTACGGAGGCGTACTTCTGGCGCGGAGTATTTATAGAGAACGGAAGGAAATCAAGGCGCTGACGGAGCGTAACGAATAAGAAATATTTCATAGAATTGTAAGACATATTTCATAGAGAGACAGTTGCGGGGTTCCATACTTTTGTGGTACAATTCCTGTATTAGGTAACAGGAAGGAAACAGAAGTATGGAACTTTTTGATTTTATCATATGCTTTATTGCGGGTATCGCGGCGGGGCTTGGTACCGGATTTGCCGGAATGAGTGCGGCTGCTGCCATCAGTCCGATGTTGATTACCTTTTTGGGGATGCCGGCCTACGAGGCGGTGGGCATTGCCCTTGCCAGTGACGTGCTGGCCAGCGGAGTGAGCGCCTATACCTACGGAAAAAATAAGAATCTGGACATTAAAAACGGCGTGGTAATGATGGTGTTTGTGCTGTTGTTTACGGCCATCGGAAGCTTTGTATCCAGTAA
The DNA here is from genome assembly GCA_017938405.1 of Lachnospiraceae bacterium. Lineage (GTDB taxonomy): Bacteria > Bacillota > Clostridia > Lachnospirales > Lachnospiraceae > SIG307. The sequence continues at coordinate 283,050 of JAGBBP010000049.1, read as the reverse complement.
GGTGCCGAATACCACTATGGGTAGTTTTTCCGTGATTATGACCATGATGCTGGGAGTAAAGTTTATTTTAAAACCGGTAATGACAACGAAAGAAAGCATGAATGCCCTGGATGCAAAGCAAAAAGTGCTTCGGTCTGTGCTTACGGGATGCTTAATCGGCTTTATTTGCGGCTTTGTAGGTGCCGGCGGCGGTATGATGATGCTTCTGGTGCTGACCACGGTGCTGGGGTATGAGCTTAAGACGGCGGTGGGCACCAGTGTATTTGTCATGACATTTACGGCGCTTACCGGTGCGTTAAGCCATTTTGCTATTGACGGTATGCCGGATTTGTATTGCCTTGCGGTGTGCGTAATCTCTACCCTGTTATGGGCGCGGATTGCCGCACGGATTGCCAATAAGGCCTCCGCAAAAACGTTGAACCGCGTGGTTGGTGTGGTATTACTTGTCATCGGGGCGGCGATATTGACGGTGACGTTGTTTCCGGAGTTGTTGGGATAGGAAGAGAATGAAAAGTTTTGAAAGAGCGTGAGAAAAGAGCCCAAGACGGTAGTAAATCCTGCCATCTTGGGCTTTCTTGCGCTATAGGAAATTGCGCATAGCAGAGGGTAAGTTTCAGGCGGGGATACAATCTCTCGTTTTGTGAGACAGATTCACGGGGAGAGTGAGCGGACGGGGATTCACGTGAAAAATGATAATTTGTTGAAAATCACTTGAACGTTTGTTCGAGTTGTGGTATAATAATTGTAGAGCAATCGTGTACAGGGTGGTAGCCTCCCGACCAATTAGTTTTTTGAAGGGAGGTGGTGTGAATGATGACTATTTACGAAGCAATTTCTTTAATGATTTTATTCGGAACATTACTCATTACACTGCTTGCCTACATAGATAGGAACAACAAGCGAAAATAAAAATGCCTACCTTTGTACTTGCCGGTGCGAGGTAGGCATTTTTTCTACTGCGTGAGGTCAACCACCTTGGTGGCGGTTGCTCTTTCTAAAAATAGTATAACACAGTTTAGCATAGGTTTGCAATGTTTTTTTATCTGAAAAGGTCTACACATTTTCTCTATTTCTGTCGATATAGTAGATAAGACAACTTCTGCGGGAAACGGAGTTCCCGAAAGTTTTGAATCCGGTGAAAGGTTTTCTTTCCCGTGTTTGCAAAGGAGGGCAAGTTATGAGTAGTGTATGCAACAATATGTCAAGCTATTTACATACCTACGAGGCCTATCGGATCCCGAAAGGGCATGAGGCTCTGGAGGCGAAGAATGCGGAGCTTATCAAGACCGAAGAAGGCAGTGAACTGATTTTGACGGAGGCGTCAAGAAAGCAGTTAATTAAAGACCGGCAGAAGTATGGCGAGATGTTAATGGCGGAGGCAAATATGGCAGCGGAGAAGACCCAGATTGCAGCCAGAGAGAAGCAGGCGCAGGACGAGGCTAAGATTATGGCGGTAGTCCGTGCTATGTCAAAGGGTGATATTGTTCCGCCAAGTGACGAGAAAAAGGTTATGGAGTATGATGGGGATTTGTATCAGGCGGCAAAGATGGCCCAGACCATAGCTATACAGGCAGAGCGCCATAAGAAAGAGTCCTTGTGGGACGAAGAGGAAGAAGAGGAGTTCCGTAAGAAGATGGATGCGCTGAACGAGGAAGCCAATGAACTTTCGGGAAGTATCGGAGAGAAGTCCGCGGAGTTTGCCAAGGCCCAGGAAGCCAATGTGGTGGAAGTGGACATGGGTAATGTAGACTTGTCTAAGGTTCAGTATTTTGTAAAGTATTCCGGCAGTGTAGGCGGAGCGATTTTGGATATGTCGGTATAAGTAAGTTATGAATGAAGAAGCAAAGAATGTAGGAGGAGAGTAAAATGAAGAATCAGAGAATTTGTCCGAAGTGTAACGGGAGTGATATTGTAATTGTAGACGGCTATTGCGGACCCTACGGCACCGGAAATAATATTATGACCGGGGCTACGATTTTTTCGTCGGCAAGAGTAGACCGTTATATTTGTTGCAGTTGCGGATATAGCGAAGAGTGGATTAACAGAGAAGATATTGAGAAGGTGAAGGGATCCAAGAAGTCCCATAGATAAGTGATATAGCGTGTATGATTTCGGCAAAAAGCGAAGATACTGAATGAAAAGAGACTGTCAAATGGTAGTCTCTTTTTTTCTGTAAGCAAAGTTGGCATAGTGTTGATGAGATAAGTGACACTTATGCAGGTTCATATAGCCATGATTGAGGAGGTTCCATGTGTACAGCAATCGCTTATAAAACCAAAGACCACTACTTTGGACGAACTTTGGACTTAGAATATACCTATGATGAGCAGGTAACGGTAACTCCGCGAAACTTTGAATTTCGCTTTCGAACAAAGCAGTCTCTCAAAAACCACTATGCCATTATCGGAATGGCCACGGTGGCGGACAAGTATCCTTTGTATTACGAAGCCACAAACGAATACGGTCTTTCCATGGCCGGGCTTAATTTCCCGGGAAATGCCTATTATTTTCCGGTTACAGAGGGGAAAGACAACATTGCGCCCTTCGAGTTTATTCCGTGGATTTTATCGCAGTGTAGGGATTTGACGGAAGCAAGAGGTTTGCTTGAGAAAATTAATCTTTGTAATATTGATTTTAGCGAGCAGTTTCCTCTTTCCCCTCTTCATTGGATGATTGCCGACAAAGAAGGGGCAATTACGGTGGAATCCATGGCAGACGGACTTCACGTCTATGAAAATCCGATTGGAGTCTTGACCAATAATCCAACCTTTGATTATCACATGACCCATTTGTGTGACTATATCAATCTCACGCCAAAGACCCCGGAGAACCGCTTTGGCGCTCCGGCACTAACAACTTATAGCAGAGGCATGGGCGGTATCGGACTTCCGGGGGATTTGTCTTCCGCTTCCCGGTTTGTACGGGCAGCTTTTGTGAAGTTGAATTCCGTGTCGGGAGAGAGTGAAAACGAAAGCATCAGTCAGTTTTTTCATATCCTTGGGGCGGTGGAACAGCAGAGAGGGTGTGCACAATTGCCGGACGGGAGCTACGAGATTACTGACTATACATCCTGTATGAATACAGATCAGGGGATTTATTATTACACTACCTACGAAAACCATGCCATCAGTGCGGTGGACATGCATCGGTGCAATCTGGAAGGAGAAGAGATTTATACGTATCCGTTAATCAAAACACAGCAGATAAAGTGGCAGAACTAACGGGAAGTTTCTATTGACGAAATATTCCGCTTGGAGTATAATCCCATTTGGGATTATACTCGGAGGTGAAGGATGAAAACAGAAACACTTACACTACTCAATGAAGTGAACCGGGCAATTATTAAGTTCAGAGGAATTTATTCCAAGTGGTCGAAGCTTCACGGAATCAGCTATCATGAAATGCTTGTGCTGTATACGATTCGTGAAAAGGGATTTTGCACACAAAAACAAATTTGTGACAGTTATATTCTTCCAAGACAGACCATGAATAATGTGATTACGGGAATGCGAAAGAACGGATTGTTAGAGCTAAGCAGCAAATATTCCAAAGGCCGCGAGAAAGCGTTTGTGTTATCTGCGAAAGGAGAACTCTATGCTGAGCCGTTTCTGGGGTCTCTGGATATGGTGGAGTCGAAAGCAGTGGAATTACTGGGAGCAGATAAATTGCAGGCGTTAACCGGCTTATTATTAGAATACGATGAGGCGTTAAGCAAAGCATTGGAAGAGAAGAGGGACTTGTAGTATGGATGCGGCAGAGTTTTTTGGAAAAGAAAAAGTAAGTAAGGTATTATTGAAACTGGCTCCGCCGGTAATGCTGGCGCAGTTGATTCAGGCACTTTATAATATTGTGGACAGCTTGTTTGTAGGACGGTATTCCGAGACCGGCCTTACCGCACTTTCCATTGTGTATCCCCTTCAGCTTCTGATGATTGCACTGGCGGTGGGGACCGGAGTGGGAATCAATACGGTCATGGCGGCAAAGCTGGGCCTGGGAAATAAGAAAGAAGCAGAAGAATATGCCGGTGTGGGAACTCCTCTTGCGGTAGTATTGTGGGCTTTGTTTGCCCTGATTTGTTGGCTTATTATGCCGGCCTATGCCAAAATGTCTACGGACTCCGAGGCGGTGATAAAGGATGTCATTACCTACGGAAGAATTGTTTGCGTATTCAGCTTCGGATTATTTTTGGAAAGTATCTGGACGAAGGTGTTGCAGGCGGAAGGTGATATGAAGACGCCTACGGTGGCGCAGATTGCCGGGGCAATTACCAATATTATATTGGACCCGTTGCTGATTTTCGGGATGTTCGGACTGCCGGAGTTTGGAATCGCGGGAGCTGCCATAGCGACCGCAGCGGGACAGGTAGTAGCGGCACTGGTGGTATGGAAGAAGGGATTTCGAAAGTCTCCGGCAAAGCGGGTCTATCCCCATCATGTGGCAAAAATCTTTTGTCTCGGTCTACCGAACATTTTAATGCAATCGGCGTATACCTTTTACATACTCGGACTCAATCTGATATTGGCAACGTTTTCCGACCAGGCGGTAACGGCACTGGGTCTGTATTATAAATGGCAAAGCTTTTTCTTTATTCCGTTAAGCGCAATGCAAACCTGCATTGTGCCGGTGGTCAGCTTTAATTTTGCGGCGGGAAATATCGAGCGTTGTAAAAGAACACTTCGGACTGCAATCGGTTTCGGACTTATGTTAATGGCGTTGGGAACTCTTTGCTTTGTCCTTATTCCGGAGCAGATGCTTCGGGTGTTTACATCGGATGCCCTGGTGGTTGAAATCGGAAAGGTGGGCTTTCGTTTTGTAGGTGTAAGCTTTCTGCCGATGGTAACATCTCTGATTTTTCCGGTGTTCTTTCAGGCTGTGGGTTACGGTTTGAAAAGTGCTCTCCTTACGGTCGTTCGTACCGTAGTGCTTTTTGTGCCGTTAGGATATCTTTTTTCCAGGTTTGGTCTTAATTGGTTTTGGATGACCTATCCGGTAACCGAGGTAATTACCAGTACGGTGGGGGCAATCTTTTACCGGCAGTTTCTTGCAAGAAACCGGGAGGCAGTATATAATGGAGAAGGTGGATTATAGAAGCTAAAAAGGATGAAAAGTCGGTAATCTGTGTAGGAAGTGACGAATATGAGAGAAGAAAGAAGTGCATCAAAAATTGATTTTTCCAAAGGGCCGGTCTGGAAGTGTATTGTGGCACAGGCGGTACCGCTTACCATCGCGCAGCTGGTACAGCTTTTGTACAATGTGGTGGACCGGGTGTATTTGGGACACATGGGGGACGGCGATAGTCTTGCCTTAACCGGCGTGGGGCTGACCTTTCCGGTGATTACGCTTATTATGGCATTTACAGCATTGTTCGGTAACGGTGGCGTGCCGCTGTTTGCTATGGCGCGGGGCCGGGGGAAAGATGAGGAAGCCGGGAAAATTCTCGGTAACTCCTTTGCGTTGTTGTTGGTCAGCTCCGTATTCCTTATGGTAGCGGGCTATGTGTTTCACAAACCGATTCTGTTTGCCTTCGGTGCCAGTGAAGAGTCTTTTGTATATGCAAGCGAGTATTTGAAAATTTACTTGATCGGTACGGTATGTTCCATGATTTCCACGGGATTGAACGGCTATATTAACGCCCAGGGCTTTCCACGTATCGGGATGTATTCGATTATTATCGGAGCGGTAGCAAATACTGTGCTGGACCCTTTGTTTATTTTTGCACTTGACATGGGAGTGGCCGGTGCGGCACTGGCTACGATTATCAGCCAGGCTTTTTCCACAATTTGGATTCTGCGCTTTTTATTTGGAAAGAAGGTTGCGGTTCCGCTACGGGTCCGGAATATCAGAATCAGCAAACGAATTACGAAGGAAATTTGTAAACTGGGTACGGCAAATTTTATTATGCAGGGAACTACCTGTGCGGTACAGGTGGCATGTAATTCCACGTTGCAAAGCTATGGTGGAGATACCTACGTCGGCATCATGACAGTGACCAATTCCGTTCGTGAGATTGTGATGCTTCCTGTATTCGGTATCGTAAACGGAGCCCAGCCGGTCATCAGCTTCAATTACGGAGCAAAGGCTTACGGCAGAGCAAAATCCGCCGTTCGGTTTAATACCTGGGTGGGGGCGGCATATACCATGGCTGCTTGGATGTTGATTCTTTTATTTCCGCGGTTCTGGTTCGGCATCTTTTCGGATAAGGTGTCTATGATAGAGCCGGGCATCGAGATGTTAAAGACCTATTTCTTCGGCTTTGTGTTTATGGCACTGCAATTTGCGGGACAATCGGTATTTCAGGCGGTGGGAGATGCGAAGCATGCGATATTTTTCTCGTTGTTACGCAAGGCAATTATCGTGGTGCCGTTGACGTTGCTGTTGCCGATGGTGGGTTTTGGCGTAAAGGGAGTCTTTCTGGCTGAGCCGATATCTAATGTGATAGGCGGGTTGGCTTGTTATCTTACTATGCGGATGACGATTTATAAAAAGTTGGAAAGAGAAGAAAAGGCTGCGTGCAGGTAAGCACGCAGCCTTTCATTTTGCGAATTTTAAGTGTTTATTCAAACTTTCGATCATACAACAAGGTTGCAATCAGTACCACAAACACCGATCCCGCATTGTGTACCAGCGCTCCGGTAGTCGGGTTCAACAGTCCCAGTACGGAGAGCACAACAGCAAGAATATTAATCAACATGGACAGTGAGATACTGAATTTGATGGTGTTTATTGTGGCGTTGGACAGACGTTTTAAGTACGGAATTTTTCCGATATCGTCTCCCATTAAGGCAATATCCGCAGCTTCTATGGCAATATCACTGCCCATGGTTCCCATGGCGACACCAACGTTTGCACTTTTTAGTGCAGGAGCATCGTTTACACCGTCACCGATCATGCAAACAATATTTCCGCGGTTGGAAAGTTCTGTGATATGTGCCACTTTTTCTTCCGGAAGCAGTTCTGCGTGAAGTTCGGTAATACCGGCCTGCCGGGCAAAATACTCGGCGGTTTTTTGATTATCGCCTGTCAGAAGAACCGCTTTGGTATGCATGGAATGAAGCTTTTTAATCATGGCGGAGGCTTCAGGACGAAGCACATCGGACAATGTTAAAATGCCGATGCAGGTACCGGACTCCCCTACCAATACGGAAACTTTACCCTGACTACGGAAGTGTTCCAGATGTTCCGAAACTTCCGGGGAAAGGAGGACTCCGTTTTCTTTTAAAAAGCTTTCGGTGCCGCAAATCAGGTCATGGTTGGATACCGTAGCCCGGATGCCTTTTCCACAGGTCATGGAGAAGGCGGTGGAGTCGGTAAGGGACAGATTGTTTTTCTTTGCATGGGCTACGATTGCTTTGCCCAGCGGGTGTTCGCTTTTTCCTTCTGCAGAAGCCACCAGGGACAAAAGTTCGGTTTCACTTATGGAATCGGTAAGGGAAATCACATCGCTGACCTCCGGCTTTCCGTAGGTCAAGGTACCGGTTTTGTCAAAGGCTAAGGTAGTTGCTTTGCCCATGGCTTCCAATGCTTCACCGGATTTGATAATGACGCCGTGTTTGGAGGCCTGACCGATGGCAGCCATAACGGCAGTCGGAGTAGCCAGTACCAGAGCGCACGGACAGAAGACTACCAGAACGGTTACGGCACGGACAATGTCTTTTGTAATAAAGTAAGTAATAACGGCAATGAGTAACGCTACAGGGACAAGCCAGCTGGCAGATTTGTCAGCGGTGCGCTGCATCGGAGCTTTTTTCTCCTCAGCGTCTTGTACCATGCGGATCAGCTTTTGCAGGGAACTGTCTTCGCCTACTTTCGTTGCCTTGATATCGATGACACCGAAGCGGTTGACAGTACCGCCATACACTTCATCGCCTACGGTTTTGTCCACCGGCATGGATTCGCCGGTCAGTACGGACTGGTCCACGGAAGTTTCGCCGGTAAGGATGATACCGTCCACTGGAACGGTCTCGCCAGGAAGGATACGAAGTATGTCTCCTTTGTTAATTTCAGTAGCGGGAATCATGGTTTCTGTGCCGTTCTCCAGTTTTCTTCCCTGGGTCGGAGCAAGAGAAATCAGTTTCTTCAGTCCTTTCTTTGCACGGTCGGTGGTCAAATCCTCCAGAATCTCACCGATTGCCATGATAAAGGCAACTTCTCCTGCCGCAAATAAATCGCCGATGGCAATGGCAGCAATCATAGCGGTACTGATGAGCAATGCAGAAGAAATCTTGCTGATTCCGCGATTGCAAACTAATTTGCGTATTGCATTATACAGAAGCGGAAGCCCGCAAATGAGGACGGTAATCCATGCCGGGTCTATCGGGAACCCCATGGAAAGCTTTGAAAATACGAAGCTCAGAATCAGAAAGATTCCTCCGACGATGGTGGCGGGGATGCTTGTTAGAATTTCTTTGAGTTTCTTTAACATAAAAACCTCCTTGGTTGACTGTTTTTTTGCTTTGAGATATAATATGTTTGTTACAAAACATATTGTTCGGTTTTATTATAAAAAGATTTTTTAGGAGTTTCAAGAATCAAAAACGAAAGGATGTGCGTTACGGAACATTTCCAAGGATTTGTTCGGAAACTTATGGACAGAAGACAGAAAAAAACAAGGGAAGCGATTTTTGCGGCATTTACGTCGCTTTTGGCGGAAAAAAGTTATCATCAAATTTCGGTGCAGGAAATTATTGATGCGGCGGATATCGGACGGACCACTTTTTACGCGCATTTTGAGACCAAGGATTATTTATTAAAGGATTTGTGTGAGGAACTGTTCGGTCATATTATCGATACTGCCATGGGATTGCCTTCCGGGCATTATCATTGTACCTGCGGAAGTGCGGAAGACTCGGTTTTTCTGCATTTGCTCAGACACTTGCAGGAAAATGACCGGAATATACTGGAACTGCTTTCCTCGGAGAATAACGAGCTGTTTTTAAGCTATTTTAAGAGCAATTTAAAGAAGTTGATTGTATCGCAATATGCGGAAAAGGGGATGTTAAAGGAAAACGGTCTGCCGGAAGATTATTTGGTGAACCACATTTCGGCCACCTTTGTAGAGACTGTAAGCTGGTGGCTTTCCCGGAACCGGAAAGAAAGCCCGGAAGAAATGACGGAGTATTTTTTAACGTTGATGCATCCGATTATCGGAGAGTAGGAGGAGAAGAATATGGAACTTTGGGACATTTATGATAAGGATAGAATTAAGACGGGAAAAACCATGGTACGGGGGACGGAATTTGCCCCGGATTGTTATCATATGGTGGTGCATGTCTGTATTTTTAACAGCAAAGGCGAAATGCTGATTCAGCAGAGACAGCCCTTTAAGGAAGGCTGGCCTAATATGTGGGACATTACCGTGGGCGGAAGTGCCACCATGGGAGATTCCAGCCAGGATGCGGCAGAACGGGAAGTGTTTGAGGAAATCGGACTAAAGCTGGATTTACAGCAGGTGCGTCCGCATCTGACCATAAATTTTGACAAAGGTTTTGATGACATTTATTTGATTGAAAAGGATCTGGATATCGATACATTGACCCTGCAGGAGTCGGAAGTACAGAGGGTGAAGTGGGCCACCATAGAAGAGATATTTGCACTTCTTGACAGTGGGGAGTTTATTCCGTATTACAAGTCCTTGATACAGTTATTGTTTGATAAAAGGAAGAAATACGGAGCGCACGAGAGAGGATAATGTAGAGAAAAAAGTTCTTGCTTTTTTTGACAGATAATGTTATTATAAAATGAAGTTAGTTTATGCTAACCAAAAAGTTATAACATATGGTATAAAGATGTAACACAAAATAAACGGTATCGTATACTGGAAGAGAAGGAGTGATGTTGATGGGTCAGGTTATGTTTCCTTTTTTACTTACTTTATTTGCGGGACTCAGTACCGGAATCGGTAGTTTGATTGCCTTTGCCGCAAAGAAAACCAATAAACGTTTTTTATCTTTGAGCCTTGGGTTTTCCGCAGGTGTCATGATTTATGTGTCAATGATAGAGATTTTTGTGAAGGCAAAGGATTCCTTGGTGACGGAACTTGGAACAAAAGGAGGTTCCTGGGCTACGGTGGCGGCCTTTTTCGGCGGAATCTTTTTGATTGCGATTATCGATAAGGTGATTCCTTCGGAAGAAAATCCCCATGAGGCAAAGCGTGTCGTAGCGGATTGTAAGCGTTCCAAGGGGGAGAAGTGCAAGACGTGTGCGGCAAGAGGAGAGTGTGAGGTGAAAGAGGAGTGTCTGGCAGAGGAATCGGATACGCCAAAGAAGAGTAAGCTCATGCGCATGGGTATTTTTACGGCCCTTGCTGTTGCAATACACAATTTTCCGGAGGGTTTGGCAACCTTTGTTTCCGCTTTGCAGGACCCGAGCATTGCCATTCCGATTGTAGCGGCAATTGCCATTCATAATATCCCGGAAGGAATTGCAGTGTCGGTGCCGATTTATCAAGCAACCGGTTCGCGGAAACGAGCCTTTTTCTACTCTTTTATTTCCGGTCTTGCGGAGCCGGTGGGCGCGTTAATCGGCTGGCTCATTTTAATGCCGATTATGAGTGATGTGGTATTCGGTATTATCTTTGCCGGAGTGGCGGGTATTATGGTATTTATTTCCGTAGATGAACTTTTGCCGGCAGCAAGGGAGTACGGCGAGCACCATATCTCCATTTACGGCCTTATCGCCGGAATGATGGTGATGGCAGTAAGCTTGTTACTGTTTATGTAAAGTTTAAAGGTAGGTTTGAAATGCTTTCTGTCGCTCGGTAAACTGCGCATAAAAGTCGTCCTCTTTCCCGTAAGGGGTCAAATAAAACAACTTTAGAAATACAGTCGTTACGGTTTGAATGGTTTCATTATCCGTAGCGGCTGCTATTTTTTGCTGCGTTTCGGCAATCAGTTTGTGCCATGTTTTCAGAAAGGTCTCATATTGCTCCAAATTCGGAATGCCCAGCCAGTTCTTTACCTTCACTTTTGGGGTTACCGGGTTCGGACATTCGTGTATTTGCAGGATATAGTACAGAGTGTCATCTTCAAAATAGCGGGCCAAAGGAAAAAGCCTGCAAAGTCCCGGACGGTTTCCGTGAATGCGGCAGAGACCGTCGGATTCTAAAAACGGACAGGAACCGGTTTCTTTGGAAAAGTGCAGATGGGGCAGTAAAAGTCCCTGTACCGGGGAAAGGGCAATGAGGGATCTGCCGTAGAGCAGTTCAAAGGACAGGCCTTCTCCGGTGTTTAGCTGATACATATCGTAAGGGTCCAATGTGATGGTATCCTCTGCAAAACGACAGCAGGAAGCGCGCCCGGAACAACCGTCACAGCCCAGCTTTACCATGTCATTTTTTGTATATAATTTTCCGTCGGAAATTTCTTCCAAGTTTACGTTATGTTCCATAAGAGTCTCCTAGAAAAACAGTAAATAATAGTGGGTCGGCAATACATAGCGGACAATCTTCAGCCAAGGGAAGAAGTCGGATAAATCTACAATCACCGGTGTAAAAATAAGAGTGCACAACAAAATCATCGGAAAGGCGGCACATAGTACGGTGTGACTGCGAATCAGAGTCCCCAGTACCGTGTAGAATAGGAACAACGCAACGGTATAACAAAGGAGCGCCGTCAGTTCCGTTCCAAGGCCGGTAAAGGAGCCGCACAGAGGAAGACTGAGCAAAACAATCAATCCGGCAGGAAGTAAATAGATAAGCTGTGTAAGTCTCGGATAGAGAAAACGTTTGCTACCGCGAAGTCTTGCATAGAGTCCGCTTTTTTCATCCTGATAAGCCGTGAGCATGGAGAAGAAGCCACACAGCAGTAAAAATACGGCGGTAAGTCCCGAAGAACCGGAAGAGCTGCGGTTGTAGCGGTACCGGGGGAGATGACTTCATCCTTTGCAATAAATTGCACATCAAACCGAAAGGTAGAACCGTCGGTCAAATGGGAACGATAGGCCTCTTCAATGTCTTTGAAGGTTACGGTCGGCAATGCAAAATCTGCCGCAGTGGTTTCGGTAAACGGTAAATGGGAGGCATTTACCAGGCTTTCCTGCAATAAGGAGAGAGAATATTCTTCAAATAAATTGGCATAAACCAGTTCGTTTAAAACTCCGCTGCAGGTGGTGGTTTCGGAAACGTAAACGGTAATCAGGTTCTTTAAATGGTTTTTATCCAGTTCCTGTCCCAAATCTTTCCGGAATAAATAACCGCATTCAAACCGGTTATTCTGTACGTTTTTAATCAAATCATCCTCAGAGGAAGCAAAGGAAAAGACAAATAAGGAGTCTTCCAATGTAACCAGTTTGTCGCATATTTTTTTTGCAAGTTCGTCTTCCGTGTCCAGATATAGGCCTACAGAAACACGGGAGTACTCTTCCGACTGAAGTGTTTGGGAAAGCAGAAACAAAACAATGGGAAATAACAGTAACAGGAGAAGATACCCCCGGTTTTTCCAAATACGTTTTAATTGTAACAGAAGAAAGGTGGTAATTCTCACGGTCGTACCTCCTTTCTGCGAAGCATGGAAAGAAGGGCTAAAAGCCCCAGTAACAGAACCATGTGCAGCACCGGAAGCAAGGTGTCCCACAGCGTCAGACTACCGCTTACCAACCGGCGCAAAGCAGAAAGGCAGGCGCCGAGCGGAAGGAACGGTGTAAGGGTAACGAAAAAATCCGGTAAAAAGGCATACGGAAGGAATCCGCCTGCCACCAATATCATAAGCAGGCCTAGGAAAGAAAAAAGCAGAAAACCGCGACCGGCATTTTTTGCAAAGGAAAAAATAAGCTGTGTGTAGGCAGAAAAGCAGAGGGCCATACACCCAAGGAAAAGCAGTGTACTTCCGGAAAAGGTAAAGCCCGGAAGCAACAGAGCAGCAATTCCGCCCAAAAGGTAAGTAAGAATCAGATAAAAAATTGTCAACGGAAGAAAGAGGCTCAGTTCCAAAGAAAACGGCCCGAATCCGTTACGACGAAGCTGTTCCGAAAAGGTTTTGGGCGCAGGAGTTCCGAGAAAACTTCCCATTCCGGCACCGAGAAACAGTAGCAGGCATAAAAGTAAAGTACATCCGTAATATTCGATAAGAGAGAACGTTCCGAGTGCATTTGTTGCTTTTGCGGAAAAGGCAGATTCTCTGGAAAGGGCATACTTCAAATTGGCAGTATTGATGTCATAATAAATATCGGATAAGTGTTCTGCAATGCCATATGCGGTGTAGAGGTCCGCTGCGGCATAGATACCGGCCTGGGAGGCCCCTAAAGTAAGGGAACCGGCCTCGGCATATTTTCCGATTAAGAGAGAAGGGAAAGAGTCGCCTCCCGGAAGATAAAGTTTTGCCGGAATATTGGCGGAGCTTATTATGCCTTCAAACATATCCTTCGGAAGAACCAAAACGGCACAAACCGTTCCCTCCTGTAATGCTTCCATAGCCTCCGTTTCATTCATCTCCAGAAAGGAAAAGCTACCGGCAGCCTCTGTCTCCGTAATCATGGGAAGGATGATATCCAGGTAAGAAGCAGAGTCCTGGTTTACCAAAGCTACCGGAGAAAGCGGGGTTCCGGTATGCGCAGTGTGCTGCTTTTGTGCAAAAAAGACAGCCATACCCGCAAGGAAAAGAGGAATAATCGCACTTACGATTACTTTCGGAACTGCTTTTACGGCTCTTTTTAATTGTAGAAAAAAGAGAGTAGACATAGGGTTCCTCCTTACGTGTGTGGCTGTACAAAATGTTAATATTATTTCAAGGACATACCGAAATCAAAGTTACCGAGTAAGCCGGACAGTAACGGATCGTTCTGGAGATTTGTGAGAAGCTCCGTTACCAGAGTAATGAATTCACTGTCTGTCATGGTGAACAGATTGTACTCCGCACCGGACGGTGCGGATATGTTGCACTCGGTGGTGTCTACATAATAATCACCTGCAAGGGTGAAGGAGAATCCGTCCTCCGCCTGCATCTCCAGATAATCAAAGTCGAGGGCGTATTTCTCTCCTTTTACCACATCCTCGAATTCACCTTCCGCAGCAAGGGAGAGAATGACTTCCTGGTCTTCTTTAATCTTTGCGGAGAAGCTGATTTCCTGTGATTCCGGGTCAAATGCCGTTTCCAGGTTCATATTAATGTTGGTTTCTTCGGATTTTACGTTAAAGTTGATTCCCGTTTCTTCCAACGCTTGTTTCCCGTCAGAGAAAAAGGCGGTGAAGGCTAAGGTTTCGTCTTCATAGGTTGCGGTGCTTTCCGCGTAACGGATGTAGCCGTCTTTGCTTACGGCCACCGTAAGAAGAATATCACCGAGTTCCTTTCCGAATGTCTGAATCTCCTGCTTTGTTTCGGTTGCTTCGGTCTCTAAATCAGAGAAAGCGTCGGCCCCCAGAGCTTCGTCAAGAGAAGTGTAGTAGTTCATGTAAACGTCCGTTGCGGTCTGAAGTGCCTTTACATAAGAGTCCTCCGGAATGGTTACGAGATAAATATTTTTAGCGGTAATATCTTCCGGAAGTGTAACTTCCTTTTTCTTTAACTTTTCTACAATAATGTCCTCGTCCAATTCTTCAAACGCCGCAGTAAGTTCGGCCAGCTGAAGGAAAGTGGACGGGTTCAGAACGGTCTCCGATAAGTCGGAGAACAAGTCCTCCGGAAGAACAACTCCCGCATCCCGGAGTGCCCGGGCAATCATAGAGTCGGAATTCAAATCTGATTTTAATGTGCTGAGGTTGACCATCAGACTGCCGTTTAATAATTGCGGAACGGTAACGTGAATTTTAGAGCCCTGAATCTGCCCGCCTAAGGTGAGGTAAGGGGTACCGCCGTAAGTAATGTCTATTGTAGCTGCACTTTTCCGGTTCAATAAATCAGAGGCAGAATCTACGGTAATACCGAGACCGGAGAGAAAGCCGGAATACGGTCCCAAATCCATGCCGGAAAGTTCCTGTAAGGTAAGAGAAAGGCCGGTAGAATGTGCCTTATTCTCATTCAGTTTTGTCTGAATCTCCGTAAGACCCAGTAAATTATCCAGCTTGTTGCCGGTTACGAAGGTCTTCTGATAAGCTTCTTCCAAAGCTTCCCGCGGTGTTTTTTTGGAACATCCGGAAAGGCAGAAGAGCATTCCGAAGAGCGCAAGACAAGAGAAAAATTTATGTAGGTTCTTTCGTACTTTGTTGTTGTATGGTTTCATTCCCAATCCTCCTATTAATTCATTAAAAATGTTGTACCAGAGTATGTCTGTCCTGTGCAGCATCCGCAAGCTGTAAAACCCCGTCTTTTAGAATATAAAGGGTGGTACAGAGGGAAAATTCCGCTTCCTCGTGGGTAGTGAAAAGAACAATTCCGCCCTTTGCGGTAAAGGCTTGTAACTGGTTATGAATGATTTCCTTGCACGGCAAATCCAGTGCGGCAGAAGGCTCATCCAAAATCAGAAGCTTCGGGTGGTTCTGCAATACGGAAGTAATACTGACCCGCTTTTTCATACCCTCCGATAATTTTCCGACCGGTACGGAAAGGAAACCGGTCAAATCCATTTCCCGGTAGAGAGAGGCACAGGCTTCTTTATTTGCTACGGAAGTGTCCCGGAGCCAAAGTTTTAAGTTGTCTCCTACCGAAAGCTCCGGAAGCAGCGGATTTAACTGGGGAACATATCCGATGGTCTCAGCAGGAACGGTAGATTTGGTATACAGATTCGTACCAAGAAAAGAAACGGCCCCGCTGTCGGGCTTTCGTACTCCGGCAAGGATGGAAAGCAGGGTGGATTTCCCGCATCCGTTTTTACCGATGATGCCGACAAAGTCTCCTTCCTTTGCGGTGAAGCAGACGTCGCGAAGTACTTGTTTTTTTCGATAAGAAAAGGAAATGTGTTCCGCTTGCAGCATAAAAATGTCCTTTCTGAGAAATGGTTGCCGGACAAAAACAGTTACATAAAAAGTATACTATGGAACGGGGGAAAATGCAAGTACACCCGTAGACTGAGAAAAAAAGAAGGCGCACCGTTTTCGGTACGCCCTTTACGATTGGAAATATTATGCGCCGAATACTTTGATGTCTTCGGATTCGTTTAAGATAAAGCAGCCGTAGAAGCCCTGTTCCTCCAACTTTCCGAACAGTTTTCCTAACTTTTTCGGACGTTCATAAAGTACTACTTCGTAGTCGGCACGAAGCTCGTCAGCCTTTGCAAGTGCAGGAAGAATGTCGGTGGTGTCGTAAATGACCGCAACACGCTTCTTTGCATCCGGAATCTCATAATTCGCAGCGGTTAAGATGCTGGCGATACGCTCAAAGCCGATGGAGAAGCCCACCGCCGGAACGGACTCATTTAAGAACTTTCCGATCAGGTTGTCGTACCGACCGCCGCCTGCAATGGAGCTGCCGAAATCCAAGGATTCGATTTCAAAAATCGTACCGGTATAGTAGCCCTGACCGCGAACCAGAGACTTGTCGTAAACGATGGAGAAGGAATCTCCCGCCAGTTTGGTAACGGTGTCGATGATATAGCGTAAGCTCTCGACCGGAGCCTTGTCCTCGCAGTATTTTTCCGCCTCGTCCAAAGTAAACGGAGAAATGCTCATCAGGTCGGTAAACTTCTTTACGGTATCCGGGGCAAAGCCCTTTTCGATTAATTCCGCAGCAACGCCTTCCGCACCGATTTTATCCATCTTATCAAATACGATGCAAACGCTGTCTGCATCCGCAGGGATAAAGCCAGCGGCATAAATTAAGCTTTTTAAGACACGACGGTCGTTAATTTTTACTTTGAAATTCTTGATGCCGACATTTAAAAGCGCCTTTGCGGTGGTGCTGATGAGCTCGATTTCGCAGTTGACGGAATCGGAGCCTAAAATATCAATGTCGCACTGTACAAACTGACGGAGACGGCCCTTTTGCGGACGCTCCGCACGGAATACCTGGTCAATCTGGATGCACTTAAACGGCATCGGCAAATCGGCTCTGTGGCAGGCATAGTAACGGGAAAGCGGCAGGGTCAGGTCATAACGAAGACCCAGGTCCGAAAGCTCCTTCGGATTTCCGGTTTCCAATGCTTTCTCTAACTTATCGCCACGCTTTAACACCTTGAACAGCAGGTTGAGATTTTCTCCGCCTTCACTCTTGTCCAGGTTTTCGATGTCCTCTAACATCGGGGTGGTAATACGTTCAAAACCGCAGGAACGGTAGGTCTCTAAAATCTTACCCTGCAAATAGTCGCGGAGCTTGGTTTCTTTCGGTAAATAATCGTTGGTTCCTTTTACGGATGTAATTTTCATAGGGGGCCTCCTTTTTGTGCGCATCCTCGCGGAGCGTTATTATCGTATGGACAAGTCCGTACGGTAAAGAAAAAGAGCCGCGCACGCGCGGCCCTTGCTTTATTGTTGCAAAAAATTAAGCAATAGAATTTACGGCCTTCGTGATACGGGAAACCTTTCTTGCAGCCGTATTCTTATGGTATACACCCTTTGCAGCAGCCTTGTCGATAGCGACAACGGCTTCGGAAAGAGCAGCGGTAGCAGCAGCCTTATCGCTTGCAGCAACAGCAGCATCTACCTTCTTAACCAAAGTCTTAATCTTAGACTTAATCATCTTGTTTCTGAGCGTCTTGGTCTCGATAACTAAGATTCTCTTCTTAGCGGACTTAATATTTGCCATGTGGATACACCTCCTGTATGTTGGATTCGATGGACGTCCTGCATGTGGACTCCGATTCGCATGATCTTGCTGCCGCGAAGCCGGACACGGACGTTTCGACGGAAGCATACCCCTATATATTAGTATATTCGGTGCATTCTGTCAATACATAATTTTAAAAAAATTACAGAAAATACAATGGGTATAGTGTGAAGAGGGAAATCATACAATAGAAGGAGGCAACGGAATGCAAAACGGCGGACGTACCGATCTGGCAGTGGAACTACGGGAGGATTTTAAAGAAGATGACGAGCGCATTAAGGGAGTTACAATAAAGGAAGAATATCATAAACATCGCAAGGTACATGTTTCTACGGTACGGATTACGGATGCGGCGGGAGCAGCGGCCATGGGGCGTTCCATCGGAACTTATATTACAATAGAAGCAAAAGGGCTGACGGAAGGAGAGGAACAACTGCGCCGGTTTGTGGCAGAAACCCTGGCGGAGCAGTTGTTGCGTCTGATGGACTCCGTAAAGAAAGAAACAAAGGAAGTTTTGGTGGTGGGCCTCGGAAACCGGGAAGCTACACCGGATGCGTTGGGACCGGCGGCAGTGGATGAACTGGTGGTGACCAGACACCTGATTTTACAGCTAGGGGAAGAATTTAAAAAGAAATACCATCTGACATCCTTTTGCGCCATGGCAGCCGGGGTGCTTGCCCAGACGGGAATGGAAAGCGGTGAGCTCATTAAAAGTGTGGTAAGGGAAATGAAGCCGGATGTGGTGATTGCCATTGATGCACTGGCATCCCGTAGTACGGAACGGTTGGGGACTACGATACAGATTACGGACACGGGAATCTATCCGGGAGCCGGAATCGGAAATAACAGACAGGCATTAAATAAAGATACCCTCGGGATTCCGGTAATTGCGGTAGGCGTACCGACGGTAGTGGATGCTGCTACGATTTTACAGGAACGAATGGGGAACTATTTGAGAAGGAAAGGCGTTTCGGAAGCGGAGTGTGAAGAAATTTTACAGGAAGCAAAGGAAGGAGACGGACAGGTTCTGTTTGTCACCCCGAAGGGAATCGATGAACTGGTCCGCAGGGCGGGAGAAACGGTGGCGGAAGCAATTAATCTTTGTTTTTGTAAAGATTTATTATAAAGGAAGAATGAAAAACGGGAGGGGGAGTTGTATGAACGGAAAACTGCGATTGTATCGTGCGTTTGCAAAACACCGGGCGGCGGGATATGCGGGGAACGTACGAAGAAGGCGGACGATGAAAGAAAAGAAGCAACTGGGGGCGGGGCTTATGCTGGCTGCGGCGTTTACGGTGCTTTATTTCGGGGAACTCCCGTTGTTACGATTTCAGAGTGGTGTTTCCCCTGTACTGGCAGGACTGGTAAAGAAAGAAAATAAAGAAGCGGTAGAGGAAGAAATTCTTCCGGTACAATATGCAAACGCACCGGGGATGTACCTGACCGTCCGTCGGGCAGAGGGAATCATTCCGGAGTATGTGCCTCCGAAGGAAGAGGTAGAACCGGTATCGGTTTCCGTAAAAGAAATACTGGAGGAACGTTTCGGTGTGTTGGAAGATGTTGCGTTTTCCTCTTTTTTGGCAAATTATTATATTGAAGATTCGTCTACGAAAGCGGCAGAAGAATTATTTCGGCCGGAGGTATTGGCGGACTATGATTTGACAGTTGAGAAGAAGGACGAGCCGCAGATTCTGATTTTTCATACCCATGGTTCGGAAGGGTATGCAGACAGTAGGGAAGGCGTTACGGAGGACACGGTAATCGGTGCCGGAAATTTGTTGGAGAAGGAACTAAGAGAGGTGTACGGATACAATGTCATTCACGAGACAAGTGTGTTTGACCGGAAAGCGGACGGGACGGATGACAGAAATAATGCTTATAATAATGCCCTTCCGGTCATTACGGAGATTTTGGAACGGTATCCGTCCATTGAGGTGGTCATTGATTTACACCGGGACAGCGGAGATGCCAGAACTTCGGTAATTAACGGAGTGAAAACCGCAAAGGTGATGCTGTTTAACGGACTTTGCAGAACAAAGGATGGTCCGATTACCTATTATTCCAACCCGAATTTGCAAGGGAATCTGGCATTCAGTCTGCATTTACAGGTAACGGGAAATGAGTTGTATCCGGGACTGATGCACCGGATTTATTTAAAAAGCTATCGTTATAACATGCATTTGAAGGAGAAATATATCCTGGTGGAACTTGGCACTCATAAGAACACGGTGGCGGAAGCAAAGGCAGCCATGAAACCGTTGGCGGAGACCATTGCGACGGTGCTGTCCGGAAATCATACATAGGAAATTTTTTCTATAGATGGGAGCAGAAATCGGTGCGGGAATCTTGCATCATAAATGTGTTTATGGTAGAATAACGGTGTATAAGATACAAAGCAAGATAAGGAGGACATAACAATGAACAAGGTAACCGACAGTGTGTTTTATGTAGGTGTGAATGACCATACCATAGATTTGTTTGAAGGAATGTATGAGGTTCCGGGCGGAGTGGCCTACAATTCCTATGTTGTGATGGATAAAGAGGTTTCCGTATTTGATACGGTGGATGCGGCATATACGGAGGAGTGGCTTTCTAATGTGGCGGAAGTTTTGGGTGACAGAAAACCGGATTATTTGATTGTGCAGCATATGGAGCCGGACCATTCCGCAAGTATCGAGAAATTCGTGCAAAAGTACCCGGATGTGAAAGTAGTGGGAAATGCAAAGACCTTCGGAATGTTACATCAGTTTTTTGAGACGGATTTTACGAAACATCAGGTTGTGGTTGCGGATATGGATACCCTTTGCACCGGTGAGCATACCTTTACCTTTGTGTTTGCACCGATGGTACATTGGCCGGAAGTTATGGTGACCTATGACAGCGCGGACAAACTGTTGTTTTCCGCAGACGGATTCGGCAAGTTTGGAGCCCTTGATGTAGAGGAAGACTGGGCTTGTGAAGCACGCCGGTATTATTTCGGTATTGTGGGAAAATACGGAGCACAGGTACAAGCATTGTTAAAGAAAGCGAAAGGTCTGGAGATTGAAAAAATTTTACCGCTTCACGGACCGATTCTTACGGAAAATCTGGGATACTATCTGGGCCTTTACGATACCTGGTCCTCTTACGGCGTGGAATCCGAGGGTGTTGTGATTGCCTATGCATCCATTTACGGAAATACAAAGAAAGCAGCCGAGCTTTTGACGGAAGAATTAAAGAAGAATAATTGTCCGCGGGTGGTACTTACGGATTTGGCCCGTTCCGATTGGGCGGAAAATGTGGAGGATGCGTTCCGTTACGGTAAGCTTGTTTTGGCGGCACCGACCTATAACGGCGGAATATATCCGGTGATGCGTGAGTTTATTGATAAGCTTGTGGAGCGTGGTTATTGTAAGCGTACCATTGCTTTTATGGAAAACGGAACCTGGGCACCGGTAACCGCGAAGCTGATGAAGGAAAAGTTTGCAAACAGCAAAGAAAAAGCCTTCGCCGAAACGGTTGTAACCATGAAGTCTGCGGTAAAGGCGGAAACGATGGAACAGATTAAGAAGCTGGCAGCGGAATTGTGTAAGTAAGAAAAGGGGCGTCGCATTTAGAATGCGACGCCCCCACTCTTGCTTATCGACATATAAAATAAGTCGGTCTCCTATATTTTCTTCTTAACAGTAATAGTTTAGCCGGTGTCTTTCGCGTTATCCCCTTTTCTCGTACTTCGGATAGAGTCTTTCTAATTACTTCGCCATACAAAAGAGCAAGTGACGCAACCGCCCTGATGCGGCATCCATGCCTTATGGCGGGCTCGCCCGGACCTCCTGTCCGTGCGTTGCTGTCAGGTGGTCGAAGTAATAAGAAAGTCTACTATCCTACGTAAAGTTCAAAGTGAATAATGCGAAAGGCACCGACTATATTCTAAATGACATAAAAGAAAATATAGGAGACCGACTTTTGTGTATCTGCAAGGGCTACGCAAGAGTTCGCCACGCCCGATGCCGGCGCTTATTCCAGATGCGACGCCCCCTTTGATGTGTAGTTATGCCCGAATGTCGAAGCGGAACCGTTTCATCGGAGTAGCGTCTCCGTCTTCCAAAAAGTCCGAGACAATGTCCGGTTCTTTTTCCCGGTGCATCACGGAAGCATTCAGGGAATATCCTTTCTTTTGTAACGCTTCGGTAAGAGACGGGAGTTGCTCGGAGACAAGGGCCTCCGCATCGGCTTCGTTCAAGTAAAATCTTGCGGTAACGTTTTGTTGCAGTAAGGTTAGATGAATGTCAGTAGGACCGAGGGCATCCATGTCCAAATGTAGTAAGATACTGACCTCCTTATTTTTTGCAGAGAGGTCTTTTTTCTTTGTGTAGACATAAAGTTCCCCGTGAGTCAGCTGTTCCGTCAGCTTTAACGGAAGCTGCACATACGGAAAGATATGATTCAGGGTATTCATAAACTGAATATTTTCCTGCATATTGGAGGCGGTATCCGCCACGGTTTTCAGGGCGGCGGAGTTGCTTTCGCTGGAAGTCAGTTCACTTAACTTCGTAAGCGTTTTGGCGGTACGGGTATAAAATTCCTCAATGGAATGTTCTTTTGTCAAATCCTCCGGAGTCAGTACAAATTCATTTAATACGGTTTTGCCGAGTAATTCGGACAGTGCCGGTTCTTCTTTGAATAACGACGAAATTTTCTCCGACAGTCCGTTTTGTGTTCCGGAAGAAAGGGCGGAGAAGAATTGCTTTGCCGTAAGTGTGCCGTTTCCGAAATCTGCTTGTAACGAAGAAAATTCCGGAGAATCCGAAGCCAGCGTTTCCAATGCTTTTTCAACAGAGGAATACGCGGCGTCCGAAAGAAGTTGCTTTAAGGGCAGCTGATCTTCGGAAGCTGAGGAACTCACGGTGTGTTCAGACGAAACTTCAGAGGAAACCGCCTGCATATCGCCGGAAGCAGACAGAGTTTCGAATGGGGGAAAGGAGTCGGAACCGGTAAGCATGGTGGTATCACCGTTTACAAGAGTTTTTCCGAGAGGAAGCCCGGAGAGGTTACCGGTAGAAGAAGTAACACCGTTTGACTGACCGGTTTGGTTACCGGTTATAGCATCGGTAGAAGGTTCCGGCATGGATTGCATCGAAGTAAATGTCTTCTGCGTTCCGGTATCTTCGCCGAAAAACAGGGATAAAATCCCTTCTGTAAAAGAGGCGGATGCTTCGCCGTAAGAAAAAGCATCGGTAAGGGAGGTGGTCAGGGTGGCGGCCTGCCCTAACAAGCGATGTTCAAAATTTCGATATGCCTGTAACTGTGTTGCATTTTCCTTGGAAACCGGCAGATTATGCTTTAACAGTGCGGTCAGTGTGGAAAGCTCCACATCTTTGTTGGCAGCAGAATACTGCATCATTTTCTGAATCATTTCCTTGCTTGCCGGAAGACCCGCATTTAGCAGCGACCGTACGATATCTGCGGCATGTTGGGATTTCGGAAACCCGGAGGCTTCCAAAGCTTTGTCGATGGCGGACTCCGTAAAGGAGGTATCACCGTCGGAGAGCAGTTTTAAAGTAATCAGAACATCATTGGTTTCCTGTACGAAAAATTCCGCTTTTTGTCCGATGGAAAGATCCATTGCCGTACTTAATTTGGCATGCAGTGTTTTACCGTCTTCCAGACGAATGGTAACTTCGTTACTGCGCAAATCCGTGACTTCCCCTTTTACTACCTCGCCTTTGGTTAAGGTAACGGTATCTTTTCCGGAAGAAAAAGAAGTACGTTTGCCTGAAACTCCGTTTTGTCCGGCAGTTTGCGGTAATCCGAAAATATTGTGAAACAGTCCCATGGGCAAAAGCCTCCTTTCCTAATAAATGAATCGGTATTTATTTGTTTTAAGTATAGCTTTTTTTTATGAGAAAGGCAAGGAAATTCTGATAACACCCTCGGTTGACAATTCGGGGCGTTACATGGTACGATGTTTGCAAGTGAGTCAACGTGAAAGTCCGGAAAGGAGGCAGGAAAATGGCGACGAAAAGAAGTAGAAGAAACGAAGCGGAAAGCAGCCTGTGTACCTGCCTGCGGCGGAACCCATTGGTGCAGAGTGTAATAGAGTTGGAGGAGATTGATTCCACCAACCGGGTAGGAAAAGGATTGGCGGCAGAGGGAGCACCTGAGGGAACTTTGGTGGTGGCAAAACGTCAGAGCAAAGGAAAGGGGCGTCTCGGGCGAAGTTTTTTTTCGCCGGAGGGAGGTATTTACATGAGTATGGTACTGCGCCCAAAGATACCGGCAGAGAAAGCTTTATTGGTGACAACCTGTGCAGCAGTTGCGGTGGCGCGGGCAATTGAAAGGGTAAGTAATGTGACAGCCGGAATAAAATGGGTGAACGACATATTCGTGAACGGAAGGAAAGTTTGCGGGATTTTGGCGGAAGCAGGTTTGTCGGCTGTGTCGGAATATCCGGATTATGTGATTCTCGGGATCGGAATTAATGTAAAAAAACAATCCGTACCGGACGAGTTAAAGGATATTGTGGGATGCTTAGAAGATACGACAGAACGCGAAATATTAAACGAAGAATTAATTTTTGCCGTATGGGAGGAGTTTGAAAAATTTTACGGACAGCTTTCTACAGCAGTCTTTATGGAAGAATATAAGAGTCGGTCGATTCTTTTGGGCAGGGAAGTGACGGTTTTGGCGGCGACCGGAGACTACCGGGCGGTAGTAACGGATATCGATAAGGACGGACATTTGGTCATCAAACGGGAAGATAAGTCAGAAATCCTTTCCAGCGGAGAGGTCAGTGTCCGATTGTAGGAAATAGAGGAGAATAGGTTTGGAAAAGTCACGGGAAGAATTACAAATTACAAAAAGTGAAAATGGCCAAACGAATAAAAGTAAGAGAAACAGCGGGGATACGATTGTAGAATTAACAATGGCGGCACTATATACTGCGGTACTTTGTATTTTGGCACCCCATACCTTGTATTTGCCCTTTAGTCCGGTGGGAATTACATTGGGAAGTTTCCTTTTGTACCTGACCGGCTTGTTACTGGGACCGAAGCTTGGTTGTGTCAGTACATGTTTGTATTTGTGTATAGGGTTTGTGGGGCTTCCGGTGTTTTCCGGCTATACGGCGGGCGTCGGTGTTTTGTTCGGTCCCACCGGAGGATTCTTACTGGGATACTTACCATGTGTGGCGATAGTGGGTGGATTTTTAGGCAAAGCGGGGAGGAAAAAAGGAATCGCTTTTTTTGTAACCGGTATGATTGTGGGGACGTTTGTTTTATATGCGGTGGGAACCTTGTGGTTTTGTTTTTTTTACGGCGACGGAGCATCTTTAAAGGAGGCAACGGTAGCATGTGTGTTGTCGTTTCTTCCCTTTGATGCGATGAAGATTGCATTAGCGACGGCATTGTATAAGCCGGTGTTGCGGTTGCGGCTGAATCATCGTGTATGATTTTTGCAGAACATCGGCAGATATGTTAGGATAAAAATGATAAAAAGACGATAGAAACGGAGAGAAATCTTATGAGACTCAGCGAAGTGTATCAGCAGAAAAAAACAGTACTTTCCTTTGAAATTTTCCCGCCGAAGCGGGATACGACCTTAAAGAGCATTGATGAGACCTTAGAAGTGCTTTGCGGCTTAAAGCCGGACTTTATCAGTGTGACTTTCGGTGCGGGAGGTTCTGCGACGAACAGCCTGACGGTAGGTCTGGCAAAAAAGATAAAAAAGGAATATGGTATCGAGCCGGTGGTACATTTGACTTGTATTAATTATACAAAGGATGAAATTCTTGCTTTTACGGATGAACTTGCGGAAGCAGGTATCGAAAACGTGCTGGCGCTTCGGGGGGATAAAAATCCGGACATTCCGCCGAAGGAGGAGTTTTTCTATGCATCGGAGCTGGTGTCCTTTTTAAGAGACAAGCGCAGCAATCTTTGTGTGGCGGGAGCCTGTTATCCGGAGGGACATACCGAAGCACCGGATAAGGTAACGGACTTACATAATTTAAAGAAAAAGACGGAAGCGGGAGCGGAGTTTTTGATTTCCCAGCTGTTTTTTGATAACGATTTGTATTACAAGTTCCGGGAAAACATGCGGATTGCGGACATCAAAGCACCGGTTTCCGCGGGAATCATGCCGGTGATTAACCGTGCCCAGATTGAACGGATGGTGACCCTTTGCGGAGCATCTTTGCCGGAGAAGTTTAAGCGTATTTTGCAAAAGTATGAGTTTGATAAGGACGCATTATTTGATGCCGGAATGATTTATGCGGTGAACCAGATTGTAGATTTGGTGGCTCACGATGCGGAGGGAATTCATGTGTATACCATGAACAATCCGGCGGTGGCAAAGCGTATTTGCGACAGTATTAAAAATTTGATTTAGGCGGTGTAAAACATGACGAAACAGGAATTTAGGGAACTGGCAGAGGGACGTCTGGTGTTTTTGGACGGAGCCACGGGCAGTAATTTACAAAAGGCGGGGATGCCCACCGGAGTATGCCCGGAGCAGTGGATTTTAGATAATCCGGAGTGCTTTATCAATTTGCAGAAAAGTTATTTGCATCGGGGGACGGATATTATTTATGCGCCGACCTTTTCCGCGAACCGGATTAAGCTGGCGGAATACGGATTGGAAGATAAGCTTACGGAGCTCAACAGAGAGCTGGTAGGCTTAAGTAAGCGTGCCGTGGGAGAATATATGGTGGAAAAACGGAATGCACAGTTTATTCCGTTTATCGCCGGTGATGTGACTATGACGGGAAAGCTGTTACAACCGTTGGGACCGCTTTCTTTTGAAGAAGCGGTAAATGTTTATAAAGAGCAGATGCAGGTATTGATTGACAGCGGCGTGGATTTGTTTGTCATTGAAACCATGATGAGCCTGCAGGAGACCCGTGCGGCACTGATTGCGGCCGGGGAGCTTTGTGACTTGCCGGTGATGGTAACCATGACCTTTGATGAGTCCGGTCATACTTTGTACGGTACGGAGCCGGAGACGGCGATGCTGGTATTACAGGGTCTTGGTGCGGATGCGGTTGGTGTAAACTGCGGTGCAGGTCCGGCAAACTGTCTGGAAATTGTCCGCAGAATGAAGTCGGTGGCGAATGTACCGGTGATTGCGAAGCCGAATGCGGGAATGCCGAAGCTGGTTTCCGGAGAAACCGTATACAGCCAGACGCCGGAAGTGTTTGCAAAAGAAATGAAACAGCTGGTAGAAGCGGGCGCCGGGATTTTAGGCGGTTGCTGCGGTACCACACTGGACCATATCGCATATTTGTATGAAGCTTTGGCAAAGGCATTTCCTCCGCATATTTCCGGAGAGCCGGTGCGGGCGGTAACCAATGAGCGTCGTATGGTAAGTATTGATCTTAACGGTTCCTTTTTACCGGTGGGAGAACGAATTAACCCCACCGGCAAGAAGAAGTTTCAGGAAGCACTGCGTGCCGGAGATACTTCTATGGCAGTGGAGTTTGCAAGAGAGCAGGAAGAAAACGGCGCGGCAATCTTAGATGTTAATGTGGGAATGGGCGGAATCGATGAGAAGGAAATGATGAGCCGGATTATTGAAGAAGTAACCCAGGCAACCAATCTTCCGCTTTCCATCGATACCAGTGATGCGGAAGTGATGGAGGCAGCCCTTCGGATATACCCGGGCCGGGCGTTGGTGAATTCGGTTTCTTTAGAGGAGGGAAGAGCGGAGCGTTTGTTCCCGCTTGTAAAAAAATACGGCGCAATGGTTGTGGTATTGCCTCTCGGCAGTAACGGCCTCCCGAAGGATGCAGCAGAGCGCAGGGAGAACCTCCATTCTTTGGTGCAAAAGGCAAATGAATACGGAATTCCGAAGGAATCCATTGTAGCGGACGGTTTGGTCATGACGGTGGGCGCAGAGCCCATGGCAGCGTTAGATGCCCTGGACACCATAAAGTATTGTAAGGAGGAACTGGGGGTTGCAACCACCTGCGGTTTGTCCAATATTTCCTATGGTTTACCGGAGCGGGGGTATATTAATACGGCGTTTTTAATGATGGCCATTGCGGGCGGTCTTACCATGGCAATCGTAAATCCGAACCAGGATTTATTAATGAATCTGGTTTATGCATCGGATGTTTTACGTGCAAAGGAGGATTCCGCAAAGCGCTATATCGACCGGGCGGCTCTTTTACAAGAAAAGAGAGAGAAGGAAGCGGCACAGCCTGTAAAAGCAGTAGCGGTGCCGGTAACGGAAAAGATGCCGGAGAAAAAGGAAGAGGCCATGCAGACGATGACGCCGTTAATGCAGGCCGTGTTACGGGGGGAGAAAAAATCAATTACAGCCTTGACCCGACAAGCTCTCGCCGAAGGGAAAGAAGCGTCGGTAATTTTGGAAAGTGAACTGATTCCGGCCATTACGGAAGCGGGGAACCGGTTTGAACAGAAGAAATACTTTTTGCCACAATTAATCGGTGCAGCGGAAGCTATGAAGGCTGCAGTAGAGGTATTGGAGCCGGAGTTACAAAAAGGCGGCGATACCAAGCAAGCCGGAACGGTACTTATTGCAACGGTAGAGGGCGACATTCATGATATCGGAAAAAATCTGGTTACCCTGATGTTAAAAAATCACGGATTCCGTGTGGTGGATTTGGGCAAGGATGTTACAGCGGAAACCATTATTGCGGAAGCAAAGCGTGAGGATGCGGATTTGATTGCCCTTTCGGCGTTGATGACAACCACCATGCGTTCCATGGCGGAGGTTGTGGAACTCAGAAACCGGGAAGGTCTCCGCGCCAAGGTGATGATTGGCGGTGCGGTAACCACGGAAGAGTATGCAAATGAAATCGGTGCGGACGGTTATGCAAAGGATGCCCAGGGAGCGGTAGTTCTTGCAAAACAGTTGGTAGGAGGAACAAAGTAATGACAAAGAAAATGCGCGGAAATGTCCTGCTTTTATTAGCGGCATTTATTTGGGGACTTTCCTTTGTGGCGCAAAGCGAAGGAATGAAGTACATCGGTCCCTTTGCGTTTATCGGTATAAGGTCTATGTTGGCCGGTGTTTCCCTGGCGGTGTTTTTGGCAATCCGCAGTCTGGTTTCGGGAAAGAAAAAACAGGCGAAAGAAGTGCAGGAAAAGAGCCGGGATGCAAAAGAAAAGAGAAAGACGCTGCTTGCCGGCGGCATATGCTGCGGCTTGGTATTGTTTGTGGCAACCATGTTACAGCAGGTCGGTATTTTGCATACCAATGAACCGGGAAAAGCGGGATTTATTACTGCCCTGTATTTGATTTTGGTGCCGATTGCGGGTATTTTCTTTCGCAAGAAGATCGGTATTAAGGTATGGATTGCGGTAGTGCTTGCGGTATGCGGCATGTATCTTCTCTGCATTACGGAGGGCTTTCGTATTGCAACGGGAGATTTGTATTTGTTGGGCTGTGCCGTTGTATTTACGGTACATATTCTGGTCATTGATCACTTTTCTCCGAAGACCGACGGTGTGGCCATGTCCTGTATCCAGTTTCTGGTCTGCGGTGTCATTGCCATGACAGGGATGTTTTTAACGGAAAAGGTGGAACTGTCCCATATCCTTTCGGCGTGGCTGCCTCTTGTGTTTTCCGGCGTGTTTTCCGGCGGGGTGGCGTACACTCTTCAGATTGTGGCCCAGAAGGATACGGAGCCGACCATTGCAACCCTGCTTATGAGTCTGGAGTCGGTGTTTGCGGTGCTCGGCGAGTGGTTGATTTTAGGACAATTTCTGACTGCCCGGGAATTCGGCGGTTGCGCACTGATGTTTGTGGGCATTATTTTGTCCCAGTTACCGGAGCGGATGGAAAAAAACTCCGCCGCGAATTAAAGTTGTGTATTTGAGAAATTTATGCTATGATAAAAGAAACAAATAAATAAGCACGGACAGGGAGGAGAATATCTTGATTTTCCCAAAGGAACCGGGCGGAAAAGAGGAAGCATGTATTCGGTTGAATTAAAAAAAGTAGTAGAAAAGATGCAACTTGAAAATTGTACTCCGGAGATTGATATCAGTCATATATTGATTAAGCAACCGGATGTAAATCGTCCGGCGTTACAGCTGGCGGGCTTTTTTGATTATTTTGATGCAGAACGCGTGCAGATTATCGGAAACGTAGAGCATGCTTATATGGAGAAGATGGAAAAGGACCACGGTCTCAGCATTATGAAAAAGTTGCTGAGCTTTAAAGTGCCGTGTATCGTATTTTGCCGTAATATCGAAGTGCCGGAAGAAATGCGTAAAATCGCAATCGAAGCAGGGGTTCCGTTGTTCCGTTCGGCTTCCTCTACTTCTTCGTTCTGTGCGGAACTTATTCGCTGGTTAAAGGTAGAACTGGCACCGCGTATTTCCATTCACGGTGTATTGGTTGATGTATACGGCGAAGGTATCCTCATCATGGGTGAAAGCGGTATCGGTAAGAGCGAGGCTGCATTGGAACTGATTAAGCGCGGTCACCGTTTGGTTTCCGATGACGTGGTTGAGATTAAGAAAGTCAGCGATGAGACCTTAATCGGTACGGCACCGGATATTACAAGACATTTTATCGAATTGCGCGGTATCGGTATTATCGACGTAAAGACTTTGTTCGGTGTAGAAAGTGTAAAGAATACCCAGTCCATCGACCTTGTAATTAAGTTAGAGGAGTGGAATCGTGATAAGGAGTACGACCGTTTCGGTTTGGAAGAAGAATATACGGAGTTCCTCGGGAATAAGGTAGTATGTCACTCCATTCCGATTCGCCCGGGTCGTAACCTTGCGATTATTTGTGAGTCCGCAGCGGTAAATTACCGTCAGAAGAAGATGGGTTATAATGCAGCACAGGAGCTTTATAACCGCGTAACCAGCAATTTAATGAAAAAGAACGACTAAAGACAGGAGAATAGATATGGAACAGTTTGTTTTCGGTATTGACATCGGAGGAACCTCCGTAAAGTGCGGATTGTTTACGGCAGACGGCACGGTAAAGGATAAGTGGGAAATCCCGACGGACCGTACCGACGGCGGAAAGAACGTACCGCAGGATATTGCAAATGCGATTAACGGAAAGTGCGCAGAGCTTGGTATTACGAAAGAACAGGTGGCCGGGGTAGGACTGGGCGTGCCGGGACCGGTAAAGGAAGACGGCTATGTATCCCACTGTCCGAATCTGGGATGGCGTGATATTAATGTAAATGAAGTAATGACAAAGCTGACAGGTGTTCCGTCGGTGGCAGCAAACGATGCCAACGTGGCAGCCCTGGGTGAAATGTGGCAGGGTGGCGGTAAAGGTGTAAAGAATATGGTTTTGGTAACCTTAGGTACCGGTGTCGGCGGCGGTGTCATTGTGGAAGGAAAAATTGTGGCAGGCGCTTTCGGTGCAGGA
This sequence comes from Lachnospiraceae bacterium, assembly GCA_017938405.1. Classification (GTDB taxonomy): domain Bacteria; phylum Bacillota; class Clostridia; order Lachnospirales; family Lachnospiraceae; genus SIG307. Next base: position 252,085 of record JAGBBP010000049.1, on the reverse strand, counting down.
GGTGAGCTGGGTCATATGGTAATGAATCCGCAGGAGACCGTACAGTGCGGTTGCGGCGGTTACGGACATTTGGAGCAGTATGCTTCCGCCACGGGTATCGTGCGTATGGCAAAGAAGCGTCTTGCGGAGACAGAGGATGCATCTGTACTCCGTAGTATGGAACCGCTTACCGCAAAGGATATTTTCGATGCGGCCAAGGCAAAGGATACGGTTGCGGCGGAATTGGTGGAAGAACTGGGTGAAGTTTTGGGAAGAGCCCTTTCTCATGTAGCGGCGGTAACCGACCCGGAAGCTTTTGTTATCGGCGGCGGGGTATCCCGTGCAGGGGAGATTCTTACCGAGACCGTGGAGCGTCATTACAATAAGGGAATTATGAAGGCATTACAGGGAAAAGAATTCCGTCTTGCTACTTTAGGTAACGATGCGGGGATTTTCGGCTGTGCTAAGATGATTGTAGATCGTTTGTAAAATAAAGGGGGAAATGATTTGGAAGGTTTTTACGAAGAACTCTGTCGTATTTTAACTGAAGAAGGAAGTGTTCTGCGGGAGGAGCCGATGAAGAATCATACAACGTTTCGTGTGGGAGGTCCGGCAGAATACTTTGTTACGGTAAAGACAACGGAGGAACTGCAGGAAACAATAAAGCTTTGTAACCGGTATGAAGTACCGTGGTTTGTGTTGGGAAACGGCAGTAATCTGCTGGTTTCCGATGCGGGAGTCCGAGGCGTGATATTACGCCTTGCGGGAGAATTTACCGAATGCGAGATTAAGGAAGATATATATAGTGGCAACGCGGATGCCATGGCCGGCGGGGGAATGCTCCTTTCGGCGTTTGCCATGCGTCTGGCCAAGAAAGGATTTTCCGGCTTTGAGTTTGCGGCCGGAATTCCGGGAAGTGTCGGCGGTGCGGTAATGATGAATGCCGGGGCTTACGGCGGAGAAATCAAAGATTGTATTACAAAAGCGGAGATTGTAACCGAAGCGGGAGAACGAAAGATTCTGACTGCAGAGGAACTGAAGCTTTCTTATCGTCACAGTGTGCTGATGGAGGAAAAGGGCATTGTTACGAAAGCGTGGTTTTCCTTCCCGATCGGCTCCAAATTATATATTCTTTCCAATATCGAAATGTTGAATCGTAAGCGGAAGGAAAAACAACCGTTAGAATATCCCAGTGCCGGTTCTACCTTTAAACGTCCGGTGGGCAATTTTGCCGGGAAGCTGATTATGGAAGCGGGACTTGCCGGTAAGCAAATCGGCGGAGCGGCGGTTTCCGAAAAGCATTGCGGTTTTGTAATTAACAAAGACAATGCTACAGCGAAGGATATTTATGAGTTGATGCAGTATGTAACGGATAAAGTAGAAGAATACAGCGGAATCCGGTTGGAGCCGGAAGTAAAATTACTCGGAGATTTTTCGATATAATCGCTTCGGAGGATTTTATGTCGTTTTCAATGGATGTAAAAAAGGAACTTTTCGGGGTAAATGCGGCGGCCAGACACTGTAAAATCGCCGAACTTTCTGCCCTAGTGGTTCAGTGCGGGAAAATAGATGTTGACAAAAGTGGACATCTTCATATAAAATTACAAACGGAAAGCGGATATGTGGCCCGGAAATGTAATATACTATTAAAGCGGTTATGCCGAATACCGGTGTTTGTATCGGTGCGTACCGCCAAAGGCAAATCCTCTGCCGTGCAATATTCCATTGAGATATGCGGAGATGAGAATGTCAAAAGTATAGCCGAGCTGTTAAAGTTAAAAGTATCCGGTAAAGAAGGTATGTTAAAGTGTGACGGTATGGTGTATGAACATACCTGTTGCAAGCGGGCTTTTCTGCGAGGCACTTTTTTAGCCTCCGGATCTGTCAGCAATCCGGAAAAGTCCTATCATTTCGAAATCAGTGAACCGGACATGGGGCGTGCGGAGCAGCTGATTACATTAATTCGCTCTTTTTCGGTGGATGCGAAGTCGATTGTGCGGAAAAATTATCATGTGGTTTATGTAAAAGAAGGCGCACAGGTAGCAGAGTTACTTAACATTATGGAGGCGCACATTGCTCTTATGGAGTTTGAAAATGTGCGAATCGTAAAAGATGTGCGGAATTCCGTAAACCGTCAGGTGAATTGCGAAACCGCAAATTTAAGCAAGACGGTAAATGCGGCAAGAAAACAGTACGAAGATATTGTACTGATCCGGGATCGCGTGGGATTACATTCGTTACCGGAAAATCTGGAAGAAATGGCGCAGTTGCGTTTGGAGTACCCGGAAGCATCTTTGATTGAATTGGGGGATATGCTTAATCCGAAGCTTGGAAAATCGGGGGTAAATCACCGATTGAAAAAGATTAGTGAATATGCAGATGGTTTACGAGGATAATTAAAGGAGGATTTGGGATGATTTCAAAGAACATCACAATCAGTATTCCGTCCGGTTTGGAAGCAAGACCGGTGGCACTTTTGGTTCAGGTTGCAAGTCGCTTTGACAGCAAAATCACCATTGAGAGCGGTGACAAGACCGTAAATGCAAAGAGCATTATGGGAATGATGACATTAGGACTTGCGGCAGGAGAAAATGTGACTGTGAATGCAGACGGTGCGGACGAAACAAACGCGATTGCCGAGATTGAAAAATATCTGAACGCAGAAAACTAAGAAAATGCCGTAAAGATACATCGTGTATCTTTGCGGTTTTTTACTTTTGCTTTATCATTTATACAAGAAAGGAGCAGGCATGGATTTTACACATCTTCATGTACATACGGAGTACAGTTTGTTGGACGGTTCTTCCAAAATTAAAGAGATTGTGGCAAGGGCGAAGGAACTTGGCATGGACAGTCTTGCCATTACGGATCATGGCGTGATGTACGGTGTGATCGATTTTTACCGTGCCTGTAAAGCAGCCGGAATCCGTCCGGTTTTAGGCTGTGAGATTTATGTGGCTCCGGGGTCCCGCTTTCAAAAAGAAGGCGGCGATTCGGAGGAACGGTATTATCATCTCGTACTTCTGGCGGAGAATAATACCGGTTATGCGAATTTGATGAAAATTGTATCCAAGGGATTTACCGAAGGATATTACTATAAACCGAGAGTGGATTTGGAAGTCTTAAGGGAGTATCATGAAGGCATTATTGCCCTTTCCGCATGTCTGGCGGGAGAGGTGGCGACCTATTTAAAAAAAGGTTTTTATGAGGAAGGAAAGGCAGCTGCACTGCGCCTTCTGGATATTTTCGGAGAAGGCAACTTTTTTTTGGAAATGCAGGATCACGGAATTCCGGAACAGCGAACCGTGAATCAGGCTTTGCTTCGCATGAGTGCGGAAACGCGGATACCGCTTGTGGCTACCAACGATGTGCATTATACTTTTGCAGAGGACGAAAAGGCCCATGATATTTTGTTATGTATCCAGACACAAAAGAAAGTGTCGGATGAAGACCGTATGCGTTATGATGGCGGGCAGTATTACTTAAAGTCCCCGGAGGAGATGGAGGCTTTGTTTCCGTACGCCAAGGAGGCTCTGCAGCGGACAAAGGAGATTGCGGACCGTTGTGACGTGGAGATTGTATTCGGTGAATACAAATTGCCGCATTACGAAGTACCGGAAGGATACGATGCATGGACGTATTTGCAGGCGTTGTGTGCGGAAGGCATGAAAAAGCGTTATCCGGTTGTGACAAAGGAATTACAGGACCGTCTGGATTATGAGTTGGGCGTCATCCATAAGATGGGGTTTGATGATTATTATCTCATTGTTTGGGATTTTATTAAGTATGCCAAGGACCATGATATTATGGTTGGACCGGGACGAGGCAGCGGTGCGGCAAGTATTGCAGCGTATGCCCTGGGGATTACCGACATTGATCCGATTCGTTATCAGTTACTGTTTGAGCGTTTCTTAAATCCGGAACGAGTATCCATGCCGGACTTCGATATTGATTTCTGCTTCGAACGGAGACAGGAAGTAATCGATTATGTGGTGGAAAAGTACGGAAAAGAAAAGGTGGTACAGATTGTAACCTTCGGTACCATGGCAGCCCGCGGCGTGATTCGTGATGTGGGACGAGCCCTGGATTATCCGTATGCCCTTTGCGACCAGGTGGCGAAAATGATTCCGATGGAACTGGGCATCACCATAGAGAAGGCCTTACAGTTAAATTCGGAGCTTCGTACCCTTTATGAAACCGATGAAAAGATTCAGTATTTGATTGACATGTCCATGCGTTTGGAAGGTTTACCGCGTCATACTTCCATGCATGCTGCCGGTGTTGTTATCGCAAATGCCCCGGCGGATGATTATGTACCGTTATCCCGTGGTGCGGATGAGGCAATTACCACCCAGTTTACCATGACCACGTTGGAGGAGCTGGGACTTCTTAAGATGGACTTTTTGGGCCTTCGTACCCTGACCGTAATTCAGGATGCGGAGAAACTGGTGAATAAAAACCGGCCGAGGGAAGAATGGCTGGATATGAATGCCATAGACTATGACGATCCGAATATTTATGAAATGATCGGAAGCGGAAAATCGGAGGGTGTATTCCAGTTGGAAAGCACCGGTATGAAGAATTTCATGAAGGAATTAAAACCGGAGAATCTGGAAGATGTCATCGCAGGTATTTCCCTGTATCGTCCGGGCCCGATGGATTTTATTCCGAAGTATATTAAGGGAAAGCAGAATCCGGACAGTATTGTGTATGATTGTCCGGAGCTGATACCGATTTTAAAAACCACCCACGGCTGTATCGTATATCAGGAGCAGGTAATGCAGATTGTACGGGAACTGGCGGGTTACAGTTACGGCCGAAGCGATCTGGTACGCCGTGCCATGGCAAAGAAAAAGGCCGATGTAATGGCAAAAGAGCGGAAGAACTTTGTATACGGAAACGAAGAAGAAGGCGTAAAGGGCTGTATTGCCAACGGCATTTCGGAAGAAGTAGGCAATAAAATCTTTGACGAAATGACAGATTTTGCAAAGTATGCGTTTAACAAGGCCCATGCGGCTTGTTATGCGGTAGTTTCCTACCGTACCGCCTACTTGAAATATTATCATCCGGTAGAGTTTATGGCGGCACTTATGACATCGATTATGGACCAGACGACGAAAGTGTCCCAATATATTCTGACCTGCCGTCAAATGGGAATTACAATTTTGCCGCCGGATGTGAATACCGGTGAGGAACGCTTTACCACGGAAGGGAATTCCATTCGTTTTGCCCTGGCGGCAATTAAGGGAATCGGAAAGCCGGTGATTCGTGATATTGTGGCGGAACGGGAGGCAAACGGACCGTTTACCACACTGAAGGATTTCATAGACCGTATGTCCGGGACTGCCGTAAATAAAAGAGCATTGGAAAGCTTTATTAAGGCCGGTGCTTTTGATTGCCTGAAGGGGAACCGAAGACAATTTATGTTAAGCTATGCTGCGATTGCAGATGGCATTGCATCGGAGAAAAAGAAGAACTTTTCCGGACAGTTGAGTTTGCTTGATTGGGCGGCTCCGGAGGAAAAGGAAGAATTTGAAGTACGACTTCCGGATGTATCGGAGTATGAAAAGAGTGAGCTTCTGGCGTTGGAGAAGGAGACGTTGGGAATCTATCTGAGCGGTCATCCGCTGGATGAGTATCAGGAAATGATTAGTAAGAATGTAACCAAAATGTCTACGGATTTTGTTGCGGAGGAAGAGAGCGAAGAGGCAGAGCCGAAGGTGCAGGACGGTGACACCGAAATTATCGGAGGAATTATTACCGCAATTACGCGAAAGACGACCCGGAGCAATACCATGATGGCATTTGTTACCGTGGAAGATGTTTTGGGAACGGTGGAAGTAATTGTATTCCCAAGAGATTATGAGAAGTATAAGCAGGAACTGGTGGAAGATAATAAAGTATTGATTCGTGGTCGTGTAGCAGTGGAAGAAGAGCGTGCGGCACGGTTAATCTGCAGTGAAATGATTCCGTTTGATTCCATGCCACGGGAAATCTGGGTGCGTTTCCCGGATAAGGAGGCGTTCCTAAAAAAAGAAGAAGAGTTGTACGGAATACTTAACGAATATGACGGAAAAGATGAGACGGTGGTATATTGTATGGCGGAAAAGGCAATGAAACGTTTGCCGAAAAGCCGGTCGACACAGGTGTGTGAAGCGCTGATTTCACGATTAAAAGAGAGTTTTGGACAAGATTCTGTAAAAGTTGTGGAAAAACCTCTTGAAAAAAGAGGATAAACGAAGTACAATACAGTGGAGTGAATATGTTAATAAGCACGGAGGTATAGTGTATGGCAACGAAAAAGACTGATGTGAATAAGACGGTGGGAAAGAAGGCCGGTGACAATATTAAGACAATTGCGGTGTTAACCAGCGGCGGTGACGCACCGGGCATGAATGCGGTAATTCGTTCTGTAGTAAGAACCGCTCTTGCAAACGGGAAGAAGGTAAAGGGTATCCGCAGAGGATATGCCGGACTTTTAGACGAAGATATTATTGATATGGATGCAAAGAGTGTAGCAGATATTATTCAGCGTGGCGGTACGATTTTGTACACGGCTCGTTGTGCGGAGTTTACTACGCCGGAGGGACAAGATAAGGGTGCTGCGATTTGTAAGAAGCACGGCATTGATGCTGTGGTAGTCATCGGTGGCGACGGTTCTTTCCAAGGTGCAAGAAAGCTTGCTGCCCGCGGAATTAATACCATCGGTGTTCCGGGTACTATTGACCTTGATATTGCATGTACCGATTATACCATCGGTTTTGATACCGCAATTAATACCGCAATGGAAGCAATTGATAAGGTGCGTGATACTTCCACCTCTCATGAAAGATGTAGTATTATTGAGGTAATGGGCCGTCATGCAGGTTATATTGCATTATGGTGCGGTATTGCAAACGGTGCAGAAGATATTCTTCTTCCGGAGCGTTATGAAGAGGATTTTGAGCAGAAGATTATCGAGAATATTAAGGAAAAGAAGATGCTCGGTAAGAAACATCACATCATCATCAATGCAGAGGGTGTAGGTGATTCTTATGAGATGGCAAAGCGTATCGAACGTGCCACCGGGATGGAAACGAGAGCAACGATTGTCGGTCACATTCAGCGTGGCGGTAGTCCGACCTGTAGAGACCGTGTGTATGCGTCCATGATGGGTGCAAAGGCAGTAGATCTTCTTTGCGAAGGAAAGAATAACCGTGTGGTAGCTTACAAGAATGGTGGACTTGTAGATTATGATATCGAAGAAGCACTTGCGATGAAGAAGGATTTGGATGAGGAAATGGTGATTATGTCCCAGAAGTTGTCCAGAAAGTAAGAAAACAGTATAGTAAAAATAAGAGAAGGTCGGCGTAGTAATACGCCGGCCTTTTTGTGCTGGAAAAAATATATGCAAGCAAATACAGAGTTGCTAAACGGCTACATCTACATTGGCACCGAGTAAGGCATCCAAATCTGCCGCCTTTTTGTTTTTATCGTATTCGGAATCACCGTATTTGATTAAGGTACGGGTAGTCCCGCCGGCCACATAAGAACGACCGCATTCCGGACAAATCGCTGTTTTGATGGAAACGGAAGCGGAGATAAGCTCGTTTCCGGGCTTATTGCCTTCCCGCTTTGCGTTGGCTACGTGTTCCTTTTCGTGGGCCATAACAACCCCTGCGGAAGCTTCCGGTGCAATGTGTCCCGGTGCTTTAAAGGAAACGTTTCCTTCATCGGAGCCGTCTACGTATTTTCTCTCTTTGCAAGTCTGACATTCTCCTTTGGAAGACGTCTTTTCCGTACGACCGTTTTCTGCTTTTCCGGCAGAGAGCGGAGTTAAGGACGGAGAAGCAACCCCTTCCGTTTTACTTACAGGTGAAAAGGAAGGATAAGAGGTTCCCATATAAGACATGGTATCGGGACTGAAAGATAAAAACATATCCGACCCTCCTTTCGTTTACAGGAGAAAAGTTAATAGCGTCTTCGTTGTGCGGAGTATGCACTGGTTCTGCCTTGCTGACGTTCCCGCTGCTTTGTCATAAGGTAACTGGATAAATAGGAATTCGGTTCCACAAATTTGCAACCGTAGTTATAAGTACCCTTTTCCTCATTAAAATCTCTGCGCACAATGGTGGCGGAGAGCACCAGCGTTTTACGGTCCGTAAGCGGAATCGAGAGACGAATGGTACGGGAAATCTCGTATTCTTCTTTGCTTACAAAACCAAACCCGGTTTCACTGATGTCACGGACCAAAACGTTAAACGGCTGAGGACCGCTGCTTTGGAAAACGGTAATTGCCATAGTTTCGCCAACATAAACACGAAAAGAACCGCGGCGATTGTACGGCTTTGCTTCGCCGTTTAATGTAACCCGGTAATAGGTATTTCCTTTGATTTTTACAAGCGGAAGCGAAACCGAATGCCATGCGTATACAACCTGATCCTGTAGATACAGGAAATCAATGGTACAGGAATCACCGAACCCCACGGTGCGACCGTCTACCAAAATAGGACGTAATAAAACGTGGTCGGAATGTACTTCAGCAATGGTTGTGGCCAAATCTTTCGATTTCAGGCCTACGGTAACAACCAGTGTCACCGGATGCTGTTCGTCTAAATCCAGAATTGTCATATGTAAAAGCCCCTTGTAACAAAATAGAACAAAATATTATTATCTGTCATAATAAATTATACTACATACTTTTTGTTGTTGCAAGAAGAAAAAGCGGTAATAATGAAAAATATTGTATTAATAGTGGGAATGTGCTATACTTTTTTGTGTTAGGAGCGTGAAAATATTATGGTTTTTCCGAAATGGATAGAAAAAGGGGATAAGGTCGGTGTGACGGCATGTTCTGCCGGGAAAACTTCACCGGTGGATTGGATTCGTTTGAACAGTGCCGCGGAGCAAATGAAGAAGAGGGGATATATTGTAACGGAGACCCCGGATGTACGAACGGAGGAAAAAGGAAGAAGTGCGGCAGCAAAGGTTCGGGCGGAAGAATTGTTGTCTTTGGTAAAGGATGACGATGTGTCCTGGGTAATTCAGGCCTGTGGAGGCGACTATTTGTCCGAGATGCTTTCTTATGTGGATTTTGAAGAGATAAAGAAGCATCCGAAGTGGCATCAGGGCTATTCGGACCCTACCGGACTTTTGTTTTCGATTACGACCAACTGTGATATGGCAACGGTATATGCGGGAAATTTCGGAGATTTCGGGATGAAGAACTGGCATCCGTGTTTGGAACAGAACGTGGCTATTTTGGAAGGACAGCAGTCGGTACAAAAAAGTTTTCCGTTCTACAAAAACGGGTTTGCGGAACGAATTACCGGATATGAAGATTATCAGGAGGATACGCCGGTAAAGTGGGAATGTGAGGAAGCGCAGACAGAACTGTCGGGACGTCTTTTGGGCGGATGTCTGGATGTATTGTTGGATCTTGTAGGTACCCGCTTTGATAAGACAGCAGAATGGTGTGAACGGTACAAAGAAGACGGTGTTTTATGGTATTTGGAGAGCTTTGCTTTAAGTTCCGAACGTCTTACCTGTGGGCTCTGGCATTTGAAAGAGGCCGGCTGGTTCCGGCATGCAAGCGGCTTTATATTCGGCCGTCCTACGTTTTTCTCCAGCGATTATGAAATCCCTTATAAAGAAGCGGTGGAAGCGGCTTTGGGTGAACTGAATTTGCCGATTGTGTATGAGGCAGATATCGGTCATAAAGCACCGCGGATGACAATGATAAACGGGGCAACGGCACAAGTATCGGTGGAAAACGGGAAAGGTGAAATCTACATGGTTTGTCGGTAAAAGAGTGATACCGGGAAAGAGAGGTTACAATGGGAGAGAAGCTAATTCGATTCGGTTATTTTCCGTTAGTATGTATTTTTTCTGAACTGGTACTGAGACTTTGTATTTATCGGGGATTTCCGGAAGGAACGGTTGCAGCAGTTTTTGCGGCGGCCGGTCTCGGCTGTGTATGGAATCTGCTTACGTTATGTTTTTCGCCTGTTTTGAATCGCATTTTCTTCTATTTGGGTTCGGCGATAGTCGGAATATATGCGTGCGTACAGTTGATTTATTTTACGGTGTTTAACCGCTTTTTCTCGATACGTCTGGCAATGACGGTGGGAACGGATGTATTGGACTTTAAAGATCAGATTTTTCAGACCATCGGGAGCCGGTGGTACGGAATTGTATTGCTGTTGACTCCGCTTCTTTTGCGGATTGTACTGGATATCGGTAAAAAAGGGTTCCGGAAGTTGGAATTAAGCGGTTTACTATGGAACTGCAGCGGTACCCTGCTAAGTTGCCTTGCATTCTTTTTTCTGCTTTTATCCGGCGGGAAGGAGGCTTTTTCACCTTGGGACTTATATTTTCATGAGTGGGAAGCGTCGTTGGGAACGCAGCAACTGGGCTTTTTTGTAGCTGCGGGAAAAGATGTAAAAAACGTGTTTTCGGAAGATGAAGAAGATTATGAGGATATATTGTTACAGGACATAGAAGAGCTGAATCCTGCCACCGGAAAGGTGACACCGATTGCGATTCCTACGCGGGCGGTAATGACGCCGGAGCCGGGACATACGGGAGAGAATGTGCCTACGGGTCCGGGAGAAAATCAGGAGGATGAGTACGGAAAACCGACGGAAGTGCCTGCTCCTACTCCGACGCCGGTGCTTTATCAGGTACAATATGATTTCGATGAATTGGCGCAAGGGGAGAAGAATGAAACCATCCGCAATTTGCATTTGTATTTCGGAAGCCAGGAAGCATCTGCATGTAATGAATATACCGGAATGTTTGAGGGCTACAATCTGATTATGCTTACGGCGGAAGGTTTTTCACCGTGGGCGGTAGACAAAGAGTTGACCCCAACGTTATACAAAATGACCCATAGCGGGTTTGTGTTCGAAAATTTTTATACGCCGTTGTGGTACACAAGTACCAGCGACGGAGAATACGTGGCATGTACGGGCTTATTGCCGGACGGAAGTAACAGTATGAGCCGTTCCGCGGAAAATGATATGCGTCTGGCCTTCGGAAATCAATTTGCAAAGGAAGGCTATAAAACGTTGGCGTATCATAACCATACGTACACATATTATAATCGCCATCTGAGTCACCCGAATCTCGGCTATACTTACAAGGGAATCGGGAACGGATTGAAATTGCCTACCGATTGCTGGCCGCGTTCGGATTACGAGATGATGCAGGCTACGGTTCCGGAGTATATCGGACAGGAACCGTTTCATGTATATTACATGACGGTAAGCGGACATATGAGTTATACCTTTGTGGATAATACGATGTCAAATCGTAACAGAAGTGTTGTGAAGGAGATGCCGTATTCGGATAACGCAAGAGCGTATCTGGCATGTAATTATGAGTTGGAAAAGGCGCTGACGTATTTGTTGGAGGAGCTGGAAAAGGCAGGAATTGCGGAACGGACAGTGATTGCATTGTCGGCCGATCATTATCCGTACGGTCTGGATAAGATGTATATTGATGAATTGGCAGGTCATGAAGTAGAAGAAAATTTTGAACTTTACAAGAACCATTTTATTCTTTGGTGTGCCGGTATGGAGGAAACGGTTACGGTGTCGAAATACTGCTCCAGCCTTGATATTGCACCGACCATAGCAAATTTATTCGGTCTTTCTTATGATTCCAGATTGTATATGGGGACGGATATTCTTTCCGATAAGGAAGGTTTTGTGATTTTTGACAATAAGAGTTTTTTGACGGATTGTGTTGCCTATGATGCAAAGACCCGTAAGGCAACATCCCTTACCGGAGAAGAAATATCAAAAGAATATTTGGAACGGAAAATTTTAGAGGTAAAACAAAAGTTTGCGGCATCAAAGGGTACGCTGGTGAACGACTATTATTCTTATTTGCCGAAATTGTCGGAATGAGATAAAATGTGCTTGTCATTTGTTAGGAAAACCAGTATACTGTAACTATAGCGATGATGAAACAGAATTACAAAAAGAGAAGCGGAGGTTAGTTGTTATGGAAGAAAAGAGAAAAGCGAAGCGTTTGCCGATTACATTGGAATTGAGCGTATCTTCTTTGTTTAAGCAGGATAATGTAAAGGTAGATGTGGAGGAGGCGCCGGTTGTTGTAACCGATATTTCGAAAGGCGGAATCGGCTTTGTAAGTAAGAGTATTTTACCGATTGGGTATTATTTTAATGCAAAGCTGGAGTTGGGCAGTAAGGATTCCGTGTTGTACACGGTAGTAAAGATTATCCGTAGCTCCGAGAATGAGGACGGCGGAATTGCATACGGATGTGAGTTTGTAGGACTTGCGCCGGTATTGGGTTACATTTTTGATGAATATGAAGCAAAGATGAATTAAGAGAAAAGTATCGGAAATCAGGAAGAAAATGAAAAGAAGCAGGTCATGCGACCTGCTTCTTTGTCGTTTCAGGATTATGAATTATAACTTCGTAACGTTTGCAGCCTGCGGACCCTTTTCGCCGTCCACAATATCAAACTCTACCTTGTCGCCTTCGTCAAGGACCTTAAATCCGTCCATGTTCAATGCGGAATAATGTACGAATACATCGGTTCCGTTCTCATCGGAAATAAAGCCAAACCCCTTTTTTGCGTTGAACCACTTTACTGTGCCGTTCATCTTGTGTTCCTCCGAAACTAAAATAATAAATGAGCCGTATGTAACAGCCTAATTTTAAGATAGCATAAATTTATAAAATTGTCAATGACGACAAGGATTTTTATGGATTTTTTGTGTGCAATGTGGTAAGATAATCAAAAAGGAATAAGGAGATTCGGAGAAAATGAGTCGTGTGATTAAAAATACAGAAACTTTGAAAAAAATGTCGGCCTATGAGATGGTATCGGAAGAAAATTTGCCGGATATTTCCGGTTACGGAATTGTACTTCGTCATAAGAAATCCGGTGCGCGAATCGCAGTGATTTCCTGTGAGGATAACAATAAGGTGTTTTCCGTAGGCTTCCGTACTCCGCCGGAGGATTCCACGGGTGTAGCTCATATTTTGGAGCACTCCGTACTTTGCGGTTCGGAGCGTTTTCCTGTAAAGGACCCGTTTGTGGAACTGGTAAAGGGGTCCTTAAATACGTTTTTAAATGCCATGACGTATCCGGATAAGACGATTTATCCGGTGGCAAGCTGCAATGATAAAGATTTTGCGAACCTGATGGAAGTGTACATGGATGCGGTATTTTTCCCGAACATTCATCATGAGAAGAATATTTTCCTGCAGGAAGGTTGGCATTACGAACTGGAGAGTACGGACGGAGAGCTTTCTTATAACGGTGTGGTATACAGTGAAATGAAGGGCGCTTTTTCCAGCCCGGATGAAGTACTGTTTTCCGAAATTCAGCAGGCATTGTACCCGGATACGGCTTACGGCGTGGAGTCCGGCGGTGATCCGGACCATATTCCGGAGCTTACGTATGAGCAGTTTTTAGAGTTCCATAAGCGTTATTATCATCCGGTAAACAGTTACATTTATTTGTACGGTGATATGGACGTGGCGGAGCGCTTAGAGTGGATGGATAAGGAGTATTTGAGCCGGTTTGAAAAAATCGAGCTGGATTCTGCTATTGAGATACAAAAGAGTTTTGGAGAAAAAAAGTGCGTGGAAGGCTTTTATTCCGTAAATAACGAAGAAGAAGCAAAGGATGCGGCGTATTTTGCGTACGGCGTGGCGTTTACCGGAGAGGAAGATGCAGTAAAGGAGACAGCGGTTTCCCTGCTTTGTTCCGCATTAATCAAGAAGCCGGGTACACCGCTTAAGGTTGCACTTACGGAAGCGGGGATCGGCGAGGATGTTACCGCAACCTATGAAGATGAAATCGCACAGCCGTTTTTAGCCATTGTGGCAAAAAATGCATCGGCAGATAAGGCGGAGGAGTTTTTGCGTGTGGTAACGGAAACTTTAGAGAAGTGTGCAAAGGAAGGCGTTTCGAAGAAGTCGCTTCTTGCCGCATTAAACAGCATGGAGTTTACCTTAAGAGAGGGAGATTTTAAGAGTTATCCGAAGGGACTTCGTTACGGGCAGATGATGCTTGCCACCTGGCTTTATGATGAGGGCAGGGTATTTGAAAATCTGCAGTGGACGCCGGTATTTGATAAACTGCGTGAGCTGATTGAGACGGACTATTTTGAAAAGCTGATTACAGAGTATTTGCTGGATAATAAGCACGCGGTATTTGTAAAGCTGTTACCGAAGGCAGGATTGCTCGCAGAGAAGGAAGAGACACTGGCAAAGGATTTGGCGGCGTATAAAAGTTCTTTATCAGAGACAGAGGTAGAGGCTCTGGTTGCACAGACAAATGCGTTAAAGGAGTACCAGACGGAGCCGTCAAACCCGGAGGACTTGGCAAAAATTCCGCGGTTGACCAGAGAGGATATTAAAAAAGAGGCAGACCCGTTTGTGAACGACGTGAAGGAGATTGCGGGAGTAACCGTACTTCATCAGGAATTATTCACCGGTGGCATTGCCTATGTGAAGTTGTTATTCGAGATGAAGAAGGTATCCGCAGAGCTGTTGCCGTATGCGGGTATTTTAGCGGATTTATTCGGCAGTATGGATACAAAGAAGCATAGTTATCTGGATTTGAACAACGAAATCAGCATCAATACAGGAGGAATCTCCGTCAGCACCATGATTTCATCGAAATATGATGATTTGCATGATTACCGTGCATTTTTCGTGGCGGAAGGAAAAACGTTATACACTAAGATTCCGGAGTTGTTTGCTTATACGAAGGAGTTGCTGACCGAAACCGTATATGACAATCCGGTACGTATCCGCGAGATTTTACTGGAGCGCAAGAGTGGGTTGGAGCGCAGGTACACCGGTATGGCCCATGCCGCTGCGGTAAAACGTGCTTCCTCCTATTTCTCCGAGGTAGGTATGGCGATGGAGTATTTGGACGGTATTGCATATTATGAGTTCATTTCCGATTTACTGGAGAACTTTGAAAACCGTAAGGAGCAATTGGTACAAAAGCTTGCAGAAGTATATGCGTGTATCTTTGCGAAGGATGTGATGATGCTTAGTGTAACTGCGGATGCGGAAGGCTATGAGAAAGTGAAAGAGCAATGTGAAGCGATGTTTGCGGCTTTTGTACCGGAGGCAAAGGGAAGTTGTTTGAATCTTTCTCCGGAGAAAAAGAACGAAGGATTTATTACACCGGGACAGGTGCAGTATGTATGCTGTGCCGGCAACTTCAGAGATGCAGGGTTAGAGTATACCGGAGCCTATGAAGTGCTTCGTACGGCCATGAGTTACGGATATTTGTGGAATCAGGTCAGAGTGCTGGGCGGTGCCTACGGAGCGGCATTGATGGCGTTAGAAAACGGACGGATGGCTTTGTATTCCTGGAGAGACCCGCATCTTAGCAGAACCATGCAGGTGTATACGGATGCGGTAGATTATATTGCGAATTTCGAGGCAGATGAGGCCGAGATGACAAAATATGTTTTGGGTACCATGAGTGATGTGGATTTGCCGCGTAATCCGCGTCAGGAGGGTGAGAGAGGACTTACCGCGTATCTGACCGGCCGTACTTTTGCATCGGTACAAAAGCACAGAGACGAGATTTTAAATATTACGGTAGAGGATGTGCGTGCGCTGGCAGAAGGTGTGAAAGCGATGCTTTCCCAAAACTGCTGTTGTACGGTAGGCTCTGAGAAGAAGGTACGGGAGGATGCGTCTCACTTTAGGGTGGTTCGCGATTTGTTAAAGTAAGAGAAAGGTAACCGCGGAACGGCGGATACAAGGAGAAAATTATGGCACAAAAAAGTGAAAAAAATAAAAAGGCGGGAGCAGGAGAACGAGGTTTCCGTTCCGGATTTGTGGCGTTAATCGGCAGACCGAATGTGGGAAAATCCACGCTTATGAACCATTTGATTAAGCAGAAGATTGCGATTACCTCCAATAAGCCGCAGACTACAAGAACCCGGATTCAGACGGTGTATACCGATGACAGAGGACAGATTATCTTTTTAGATACTCCGGGTATCCATAAGGCGAAGAACAAACTCGGAGAATATATGGTGAACGTAGCGGAGGGGACACTTGCCGAAGTGGATGTGATTTTGTGGCTGGTGGAGCCGACGGACTACATCGGTGCGGGAGAACAGCATATTTTGGACGTGCTTGCCCGGACCAAGACGCCGGTAGTGCTTGTCATCAATAAAATGGATACGGTGGATAAGGAGACGCTTTTAAAAGCAGAGGAAACCTATAAAGACGTGTATCCGTTTGCGGGCGTCATTATGACCAGTGCCCTGCGTAGCCGAAATGTGGATAAGTTGCAATCGCTGTTGTTTTCTCTGCTTCCGGAGGGACCGATGTACTACGATGAGGATACGGTGACGGACCAGCCGGAGCGTCAGATCGCGGCGGAGATTGTACGAGAAAAGGCGCTTCGTCTTTTGGATGATGAGATACCTCACGGCATTGCGGTAGCCATTGAACGGATGAAGGAACGTCCGGACGGGCATTTGGTGGATATCGATGCAACGATTATTTGCGAACGGGATTCCCACAAGGGCATCATAATCGGGAAGCAAGGCGCGATGTTAAAGCGTATCGGCACGGAAGCCAGAAAAGAAATTGAGTTATTGTTTGAGTATAAGGTGAATTTAAAGCTTTGGGTAAAGGTAAAGAAGGATTGGCGGGACAGTGATTTCCTTTTGAAAAACTACGGATACGTGGAGCATTCGGAGGAAGAGTAAGCGTTGTCAAGCCCCAAATTTCTTCCAGTGGCTAGGATTATCGTATCAGTGTATTTTTGTTTGTTTCGGAGATGCTAGTTTTGTAATGGAGGGTACGACAATGGAAGAAGAGTATTGGGCAAAATTTCGGGAAACAGGCAGTGTGGCGGATTATTTATCTTATCGCAATGCAGTGAAACAAGGGAACAACGAACAACAAAAGGTACAGGGAGACGCTTATGACGGAAAGCATTACGGTGACAGGCATAATACTGTCGGCACAACCCATCGGGGAATATGATCGCCGGATTGTGCTTTTGACAAAAGAAAAAGGTAAAATTTCCGCATTTGCAAAAGGTGTGCGTCGCCCTACGGCGATGCTCGCCGGTTGCAGTCAGCCTTTCGTGTTCGGGAAGTTTACGTTATATGAAGGAAGAAGCTCCTATACCTTACAGGCAGTGGAAGCGGAGAATTATTTTGCGGAACTGCGGAATGACTTGGAAGCAGTTTATTACGGGGTATATTTTTGCGAGTTTGCCGAGGCGGTAACAAGAGAAGGCCTGCCTGCGAAGGAAGAATTAAAAGTGCTGTACCGCTCCTTAGGGGCACTGTTAAAAAAGTCCATCGGGGCGGGGCTGGTACGTGCCATCTTTGAACTGAAAATGTTATCCGTAGGAGGTGTTTCACCGCAGGTCTACGAATGTGTCAAGTGCAGAAAGAAAGAAGATTTGCACTGGTTTTCCGCAAAAAGCGGCGGATGTATATGTAAAGCCTGCGCGGATAAGTTATGGGAAGAAGAAATAAGGGAGACGGGACTTACGGTGGGAGAACATTACCTTCCGGTGGCAGGGTCTACTTTGTATACCATGCAGTATATATTGGCAACACCCATTGAAAGCCTTTATACTTTTACGGTATCGGAGGATGTGCTGCGGCAGCTAAAAAAGATATTGAAGGAATTTCTGGACCTACATATCGGACGGAAGTTTAAGAGTTTGGAGATGTTGGAGTTACTGTAGGAGGAATTGATAATGTCAAGAACCATGCAATTTAAAATGGAACGTCCCGGTCTTGTGGAAGTGGGACAGGAGGTAGAGATTCGCGAATCTACCCTTCCGAATGCGATTTTCTATTATGTCATCGAACCGGCGGTAGCCATGTCCGGAAATATACCGTTCCGTGAGCGGCTGACGAAGTTGTCCGGAGTGGTAAAGGATGTAGAAGAAAATGCAAAAGGATTCTATGTAACAGTGGAGTTTGAAGAGTAGTATCGAAGTAGCCGCAAGGGAATGATGCACATGTGAATGGCGCAGCGGCATCGGGTGCGGCGAACTCTTGGGAGAGATTGGTACAGTAGAGTAAAATAGATAAGGCGACCGAATTTGATTTTCGAATTTGTCCGAAGGACCGCGTTTTTAGCTGAGTCGAAATCACCTCTTAGCGGTTCTAAGTCTCGAGGACGCTACCGAGAGACGTTTAGAACCGATTAGAGGAAGTTTGACGAAGCGTTGCGCTTTGAGAAAATGAATTCGGTCGCCTTATCTATTTATAAAAATGTCCCACTCTCGCAAGAGTGGGACTACACTTTTTTACCGTATTCTTTCCGGGAAACCAATCTTTTTCTGAACCTTACGAAGGGTTTTGGTTGCCACATAATTGGCGCGTTCCCCGTTGCTCTTGATAATGCTGTCGATGTATGCCTTATCCTTGGAAAGCTCTGCCACGCGGTCCTGCAGCGGCTTTAATACGTCCACAACGGATTCGCCTACCGCAAGCTTGAAATCACCGTAGCCCTTGCCGGCGAATTCCTTTTCCACTTCTTCGATGGACTTGCCGGTGGTTGCACGGTAAATATCAATTAAGTTGCTGATGCCCGGCTTTTCCGCAGCGTAACGGATTTCGTTGTCGGAGTCGGTTACCGCACGCTTAAACTTACGGATAATGGTATCCGGGTCGTCCATAAGATAAATACTTGCGTTTAAGTTCTCGTCGGACTTGGACATCTTCTTGGTCGGGTCCTGCAGGCTCATGATCTTTGCGCCTACTTTGCCGAGGTATGCCTCCGGAATCTTAAATACATCGCCGTAGATGCCGTTGAAACGCTGTGCGATGTCACGGGTCAGCTCAAGATGCTGCATCTGGTCGATACCCACCGGAACCACGTCTGCCTGGAACAATAAGATGTCCGCGGCCATAAGTACCGGGTATGTGAAGAGACCGGCATTGATGTTGTCCGCATGCTTTGCGGACTTATCCTTAAACTGGGTCATACGCTGTAACTCGCCCATGTAAGTATAACAATTTAAAATCCAAGCCAGCTCGGCATGTCCGGAAACGTGGGACTGATAGTAAATGCAGTTCTTTTCCGGGTCAAGGCCTGCCGCAATATAAAGGGTCAAAAGGGCGCGGGCACGCTGGCGAAGCTCCGCCGGATTCTGACGCACGGTGATGGAGTGCTCGTCTACTACGCAGTAGTAGCACTCATAATCTTCGTTTAAAGAAACCCAGTTCTTTAACGCGCCGAGATAATTTCCGAGGGTTAAGTTGCCGGTTGCCTGCATTCCACTGAATAAAATTTTCTTTTCGTCTGCCATAGTTACTCCTTTTCCGCCGGAACCCGCGGGGCATACCGAACGGATATTTCATGATAAAATAAAAGCGCATCGCCGACTTTTTCGGCGGCTCTTTACATAGTTACTATATTATAGTTTTCGGGGGAAAAAGTCAAGAAAAGTGTGAAAAAATATAAGGTACTGAAACGAAAAGACTCAGGCACGGAAACTTCGTGACCTGAGTCTTGATGCGTAATATCGAAAAAGAGCAGATGACGGGAATCGAACCCGCCTCCTCAGCTTGGGAAGCTGATATTCTACCGATGAACTACATCTGCTTAACATAGTTATCTTACCACCCGTGCCCTTTCTTGTCAATAAGTCAAACGGATTAGTTCCTTCTTTTCTGCGACAGAAACCTGTATAAATGAAAAAATACGGTAAAACCTGTCGAAATAGAGGTTTTTCTATTGAATTTAGCGAAGATATATGTATAATATAATGTGTTACGGTATTGTGCTAAACTGAAGGCGATGCCACAGTTTTAAGGAGGATAAAATGGAACGGAAAAAGGTAATTGAATTTCGTAATATTGCGAAGAGCTTTGATAAGCAGATTACGTTAAAAGGTATCAATTTGGATATCTATGAGAATGAGTTTGTAACGTTATTGGGACCGAGCGGATGCGGTAAAACCACACTGCTTCGTATTCTTGGCGGTTTTTTGGAGGCTGATGAGGGTAGTGTTATTTTTAACGGAGAAGAAATCAGCCATAAGCCTCCGTATGAAAGAGAATTAAATACAGTATTCCAAAAGTATGCCTTATTTCCGCATTTAAATGTTTATGAGAATATCGCATTCGGCTTGAAGTTAAAGAAGATGAGTAAGGATGTCATTGACCAGAAGGTGATGAAGATGCTAAAACTCATCGGTCTGGAAGGTTTTGAAAAGAAGAATACAACGCTGTTATCCGGCGGTCAGCAGCAGCGTGTTGCCATTGCGAGAGCACTGGTGAATGAGCCGAAGGTACTTCTTTTGGACGAGCCGCTTGCCGCTCTTGATTTAAAGCTTCGTAAGGAGATGCAGTACGAATTAAAACGTATCCAGCAGGAAGTCGGCATTACCTTTATTTTTGTTACCCATGATCAGGAAGAAGCCCTGACCATGTCCGATAAGATTGTGGTTATGAACGGCGGTGAGATTCAGCAGGTAGGTACTCCGGAGGAGATTTATAACGAGCCGGCCAACCGTTTTGTAGCAAACTTTATCGGTGAGAGTAATATTTTACCTGGTGTGATGTTGGATGATTATAAGGTTCGTTTTGATGATAAGACCTTTGACTGCGTGGACTTCGGATTTAAGAAGAACGAAGAGGTAGAAGTAGTGATTCGTCCGGAGGATATCGATATTGTTGCGGTGGATCAGGGTAAGATGACCGGTGAGGTATTAAGTGTTTTGTTTAAGGGCGTGCATTACGAGATTATCGTAGAGACCGTACCGGGAACCAGTGTAACCGTGGACATGCAGGTGATTCGTAACAATGAAGTGACCGGTGCCGGCGGAAAAGAAAAGATTAATGCCAGCAACTTCTATGTGGACTTGGAGGATGTGGAGAAGCTGGATGATAAAGAAATTATTGCCCGTTCCAACGCCATGGCTTGGAATCCGGAGAATGATGAATATATTTCTATCGCAAGTATTGAGTATGATATTAAGCCGGAGCCTGGTAGTTACCCGGTAGTATTCTCTACGGCAAACGGAACGGCGGTAGAACGTACGGTATTTGTAGTAAATCAGCCGTTTATTAAGAATGAGAAGGCAAACGAAGCAATTATGGCGTTTAATTTCTCCGCAACCGTAGATGAAATCAAGGAGTCCCAGACACTGGAAACGGACATTAAGACCTGGGCCAGTGCACAGGGCTGGAAGTTAAGCGATGAGAATCAGGCAATTGATATCAGCGTGGATTACGATTTCGATCCGGCAGATGTAAAGGAAGGCGTTTATAAGATTACCTTCTGGACCACCGGTCGCGAGTTTAAGATACATACCACAGATTATTCGGAGGTAGGCCAGGAAGTCGGACTGACCTTCTTCCCTGAGGATATTCACGTTATGTCAAGGATGGTATACTAATGAAAAAGTTTGCACAGTTAGCGATTCCTTATATTGCATGGGCGGTAATGATGCTGATTTTCCCGGTACTTCTGATGTTCCTTTATTCCTTTACGGAACACGGAAACAGCATTATTTCCTTCTCCTTTACGCTGGAGCATTACATTAAGTTCTTCTCCGACTCGGACTTTTTGCTGATTCTTTGGCGTTCCTTCGGAATTGCGGTAAAGACAACGATTATATGCCTTGTGCTGGGGTATCCGATTGCGTATTTTATTTCCCGCAGCAAGGAAAATATCCAGAACATTCTGGTGCTTTGTATTACGGTACCGACTTGGATTAATATGCTGGTAAGAACCTACGCATGGATCGGATTGCTCAGTGACGGCGGTTTGTTCCAGCAGATTTTAGGTTTGTTCGGCTTTGAGGAAGTCAGTCTTTTGTATACGGAGGGCTCCGTACTGTTGGGCATGGTATATAACTTCCTGCCGTTTATGATTTTACAGATTAATACGTCCCTTTGTAAGATGGACCAGTCCTTGTTAAATGCAAGTGCGGATTTGGGTGCAAGACCGCGGGCAACCTTTTTAAAGGTGACCCTTCCCCTTTCCCTGCCGGGTGTCATCAACGGTATTACTCTTGTATTTTTACCGGCAATCAGTGCATTCTTCATTCCGAAGCTTCTTGGCGGCGGACAGTACTTCTTAATCGGTAACTTAATCGAGAATCAGTTCATTACCGTAGGCGAATGGAACTTCGGTAGTGCCATTTCCATGATTATGGCTGTGGTGATGATGGTTCTTATGATGGCGGTGAAGAAGGTAGAGGTGCACAATAACGGCGGAAAGGAGGACGAATAATCGTATGAAAAAGGAAAAACGTACCTTTGGAAAAGTGCTGATCGGTTTAACCATTGCGTTCTTTTATTTGCCGATTGTGTACATGATTATTTTCTCCTTCAACGAAGGAAAGTCCCTGACCAGCTTTTCCGGCTTTTCTTTACGCTGGTACCAACATATGCTGGAATCCAGAGACATGATGAGTGCGTTGTATACCACATTCAGTGTGGCACTTTTGGCAACACTCATTTCCACAGTGGCGGGAACGATTGCAGCTATCGGTCTCAGCAAGTCTAAAAAGATTGTCCGAGATATTATGGAGCAGGTGAACAACTTCCCGATTATGAATCCGGATATCGTAACAGCAATCGGTTTTATGTTGTTGTTCATCACTTTTAAAGTGGAACGAGGCTATGTGACCATGCTTTTGGCGCATATTGCCTTTTGTATTCCGTATGTTATGCTTTCCGTTATGCCGAAGGTTCGTTCTTTGGACCCGAATCTGGCGGATGCGGCAATGGATTTGGGAGCAACTCCGTGGGTGGCACTGACAAAGGTCATCGTGCCGCAGATTACACCGGGTATTTTTTCCGGTGCTCTCATTGCTTTTACCATGTCGGTGGATGATTTCATTATTTCCTATTTTGTTACCGGCGGCGGTGTAAAGAACTTAAGTATCATGGTATATACCATGAGTAAGCGTGTGAACCCGAGTATTAATGCGGTATCTACGTTGGTGGTGCTCATTATTACAGTGGCATTGGTGATTATTAATGTGGTACCGGCAATTCTTGAAAAGCGACCGAAAAAGGCCGAAATGAGCGGGAAAAAGGTTGCTGTGATGGTGCCGATAGGGATTGTGGCAATTGCGGCAGTGGTACTGGTGGCTGTATTCGGTAAACCGCATGAGGGTTCCGATTTACCGTATGCGGGACAGACTTTGTATATTTACCTGCCGGGCGAATACATGGGTGAAGAAATTATTCCGACCTTTGAAGAACAGACCGGTGCAACGGTCATTGTGGAGAACTTCGATTCCAATGAGCAGATGTATATTAAAGTTACCAACGGTGAGTCTTATGATATCATTATTCCGAGTGACTACATGATTCAGCGCCTTTTGGAAGAGGGGTATTTACAGAAGCTTGACCAGTCTCTGATTACTTGCTGGGATGATTTGAATCCGGTAGTAAAAGGACAGCCGTACGATCCGAATAACGAATACTGTGTGTCTTATTTCTGGGGTACGGTAGGTATTGTATATGATAAGACAGTGGTGGATGAGGCTGATTTGGAGGAGCAGGGCTACGGTATTTTCTTAAATGAAAAGTATAAGGGAGATATTTACCTGTACGATTCCGAGCGAGATTCCTTTATGATGGCATTAAAGAATTTGGGCTACTCCATGAATACGGAAAGCGAGGCGGAACTTAAAGAAGCTTATGATTGGCTGGTACAGTGCGTAACCACCATGGAGCCGGAGATTGTTACGGATGAAATCATCGACAACATGGCACAGGGAAGAAAGGCACTGGGACTTTGCTATTCCGGTGACGCTACCTATATTATGAGTGAGAATGAGAATATGGGCTTTTACATGCCGGAGGAAGGAACCAATCTATGGTACGATTCCATGGTCATTCCGAAGAATGCGGAAAGCATCGAGCTGGCCCATGAGTTCATGAACTACATCTGTAGCTATGATGCGGCATACGATAACTCCGACTGGGTAGGCTACACCTCCCCGAATGTGGCGGTTATGGAAGCATTATCCTCCGAAGAAGAAGAGGGAAGCTACGCAGGCATCAATGCATATCTTCCGAGAACCGACCATCCGAATGACGAAGTATTTGTATTTAACGATGAAACAAAGAAGATTATCGGTAATCTTTGGAGTAAGGTAAAAATAGCGGCAAGTAATGCGAATTAAAAGTAAGGCTGCACGGGACGATGGACCGTGCGGCCTTATGTTATAAGAGAAAAGTCAGAGGAGTGTTTTATGGATCAAAAATTACTAGAGAAACTATGCAGTGAATATAACTTGGGTGAGCTGACACAGTCTCCGACCCGTCTTACCGGCGGATTTACGCACAAGATGTATGCTTTGTTTACCACACAGGGGAAGTACGCCGTGAAACTCTTAAATCCGTTCATTATGAAACGGGAGACTGCAATGAGCAATTACCGTACGGCGGAAAAGTTCGAGAGGGCACTGGAGCAGACGGACATACCGATTCTCCCGGCGCTGACGTTTGACGAAAAGAAGATGCAGTGCATGGACGGGCAATATTTCTATTTGTATGAGTGGTATGATGGCAAGGCATTAAAAAGTGAGGAAATCACAGAGTTTCATTGTGAGAAAATCGGTGGGATTTTGGCAAAAATCCATGGATTAAAACTACAAAACGGGACAGGAACGGATGTAGGTGCCGGGGGTGACAATCGGGAAGAAAAGTACGAACGGGAAGAACTTCACATTGACTGGGACGGTTATATGGAAAATCTGACCGAAAAGAATCAGGAGCTTTCCGCGTTGTTGCGTAAAAATCGTGAACTCCTTTACGAAAGTCAGGACAAAGGAAACGAGGCAATCAAGAAGCTTCCGGCCACGGTAGCAATCTGTCATAATGACATGGACAGTAAAAATGTGCTTTGGAACGGGGGAGAATGTCGCATTATTGATTTAGAGTGCCTTTCCTACAGTAGTCCGATTATGGAATTGTACGAACTGGCATTATGCTGGTCCGGGTATGAGGTATGTAACATAGACTTTCATCTTTTCCGAAGCTTTATTGAAGCTTATGAAAAAGCAGGAGGTACACTGACCACAGATTGGGAGACAGTGTACTACAGCAATAACGGACGATTGGAGTGGCTGGAATACAATATAAAGCGTGCCCTGGGAATGGAGTGTTCCGAAGAAGAAATTGAAATGGGTATTGAGCAAGTAAAGGAGACCATGGCCCATGTGATTTATTATCATGAGGCGAAGGAAAAGATACTGGAAAGTTTGAAGAACCTACCAAATAGGCTTACACTGGAACCGCTAGGGCTGAAACATCTGGGAACGGTACATGAATATGCTTCGGATTTAGAGAATACCAGATACATGGTACATCTGCCCAACGAAACCATAGAGGAAACAAGAGCCTTTTTGGAACGGAAAGAAGCAGAATGGAAGAAGGAAGTGCCGGAAAGCTATGAATTTGCGGTACTGTTGGGAGAGGTACATATCGGAGCGGTATGTGCTTATCTGAATGAGGAAAGGACAGAAGCAGAAATCGGTTGGATTATTAACAAAAACTATTGGAGGAAAGGCTATGCCGTTGAAGCGGCAAAGCTCTTGCTGGACTTCTGCAAGAAGGAAATAAACATACACAAATTCACCGCAGTTTGCGATACCGAAAATGTCGGTTCCTACCGCGTTATGGAAAAGCTTGGCATGAAACGTGTCTGTGTACGGGACGGCAGAAAAAACAGGGCTTCGGAGGCATTCAGCAAAGAATATCAATATGAGATGTAATTGATAAAAAGCATATCGTTGGCGAGAGGTAGGAAAGGAATTTGTTCCGGCGGTACACAGTATAAAAAGTGCCCCGCCGGGATAAATGGAAATTTAGCAGCTACGCCAACGGTATGGTGAGCTTGGCTTTGAACAAATCTCCGTCGGTTTCCACGTAGAAG
The DNA here is from genome assembly GCA_017938405.1 of Lachnospiraceae bacterium. GTDB lineage: Bacteria > Bacillota > Clostridia > Lachnospirales > Lachnospiraceae > SIG307. The sequence continues at coordinate 226,224 of JAGBBP010000049.1, read as the reverse complement.
TTTCCTCCCTGCAGTTCGGCCAAGCTTTCCGCAATGGAAAGACCTAAACCGCTGCCTTCTCCGGAACGGTCGTCGTTTCCACGGGAGAAACGGGTCAGCAGTTCCTCCGGAGTCTTGGTAAGAATGGAGGCGGAGGTGTTTTTTACGGTAAGTAAGGCAAGCCCGGTGCCTTCCGGTAAATCAAGAGAAACAAAGACTCTGGTGCCGGAAAGGGCATATTTGCATACATTGGACAGCATATTTTCAATAATGCGGTGGGTGCAGGCCCCGTCGGCACACACGTTTACCGGAGTGTCCGGAAGGTCCATACAAAGGGTCAGGTTCTGTTCGGTCAGTCGTTCTTCGAAATCTCCCACGGCCTGACGTAACAGCTCTACGGCGTTGAAGCGAATCGGTTCCAGCTTCATGGTGCCGGAGGCTGCCTTGGAGGCTTCTACCAAATCATCAATCAGGGCCTTCAAACGCCAGGATTTCTGGGATAGAATTTCTGCATATTCGGCAATTGCACCTTCCTGCGGTAATTCGTTTTTGATTAATTCAATATAGTTAATAATGGAAGTGAGCGGTGTTTTGATATCATGGGATACATTGGTAATGAGTTCCGTTTTCATACGCTCACTTTTTGTTTGTTCTTCTACGGCAGAATGTAGTCCGTCGCATATCCGGTTGATGTTTTCGGACAGGTTCCGATTGGACGGAAGCATGGAGGTGGTCTGTATCCGTGTGGAAAGATTACCTTCCGACATAAGGGCAGCGCTGCGGGAAATACGTGCACGGTCTAACATGTTTCTGAGACAGATAACAGCACAAAAAAGGGCACCGATAAGCAGGAAGATAAGTCCCGGTACCGATTGCTCCGTAAGAAAAAGAATTACAGATACGGTGAGCCACAAAATGCCGCCGCTTAAGTACAATACGGTTTTTCCAATGGAAGGTAAAAGATGATAAAACTCCTTTAAGTTCGTGCCGACGTAGCGGAATAGTTTTCCGAGAGGGATAAGTACAAAACGCCCCAGCAGGGAACTGCTTAAGAAGGTCTTTGCTTTGATTCTGCGGATGAGGCTGAAATAGAGGATTCCGGCCACAAACAGGAACAAAACCAGACAACCGTGGAAAAAAGGAACCCACTGACTATATTGCGGATAATCGGTCAAAAACTCGGTGATGGAGATTTTCCAATATTGTCTGGACACGATATTCCAGACAATAACCGGAATACAAAACAGCCCGGCCAATGCAACCAGAATAATTTCTGTAAAAATGCGGTCGTAAAAATGCAGATGAACTCCTTCCGCAGAGCCTTTTCTACCGGACAACACATTGCAGATGGTAAACAAAAATACAGAAAGCAATGTAAAAAGTACAGTAAATTGAATCCCGCTTTTAAAGTCCGCTTTTGTGGTAGTAAAGGACTTTGCGAGGGAAGAAAAATCATCTTCCGCAAAATCATCGGATACAAATGCATAGAGCAGATAAGTACCCTTTGGTGGGGCCGGAGGAATTGCCTCGGGAGATAAAGCTTCTATTTGTATTTCACCGGACTCAACTGTGATTTCACTGCCTGTTCTCGAAACAGGGGTAATAGGAGGAAGTATCTCATAATCGGAGATGGATTCTAAGTAGTCCATATCGTTTGCAGGGTAAACTGTTTCCGAGGTGTGATAGTTATAGTTATATTGTACATCCTCTGCCATCTCGGAAAGCGGACGCCGTAAAAAGTCCATAGACCAAAGGAGGTTGGAGCGATGGAGAACGTTTGGATTTCCGCCTCCGGTCATGGTACGGTTGTTGGCAGTATTCATGATTAAATAAAGATTCTCTTCCATAATGCTGGAAGAGAGAAACGCGTCCACACTGCCGCTTTTTTGAACGGCGTGGGTTTTAAATTTCTCAGAAGAGTACACGTCTCCCGTTTCCGTGTTTTTTACATAGTATTGATAGTTGGTCGGCTCCTCATTAAGCTTTGCGTGATAGTAGTAAAATGCGGTTTCGCTTGGTTCGTAAACGTTAAATAAGGCGCTTTCCAAGTCACTGTCCGTAACTTCACCGTTTAAGAGGAGGGCCAGCTCGGAATCTACCTCCGACGTGCTTAATTTGTAGCCGTCTTCCCGGTAACGTACATAAACAGCGGTACGTTCCACGTATTTGGAAAAAAGCTTGGAATACTGTTCGGTTTCATATACCGTATCCGCATCTTTGTAAAGAACCGGTCCCCGTAGCGTGAGAAAACCGAAATGTACCGCTACACAGCAGGAAAAGATAAGAAGAAAAGCTACGATGGTTTTTGTAATTCCCGAATAGATGACACGTTTCATAAATACTCCTTCCCTTAACCCTGCCAGTCCACTTTATAACCCAGTCCCCATACTACTTTTAAATAGCGCGGTTCCTTCGGATTGATTTCGATTTTTTCGCGAATGTGACGGATATGTACCGCTACGATGTTGTCCGCACCGTAAGACGGTTCATTCCAAATAGCGGAGAAAATCTGCTCCGTGGAAAATACTTTTCCCTTATTTTGTACCAGAAGAAGGAGCATGGAATACTCCGTCGGGGTCAAACGTACCGGTTCCCCGTCTACGGTGACTTCCTTGGTATCATCGTTGATTTTTAACCCACCGATGGTGTAGCACTGTTCCGTTTGTTCCTCCGGCAGACTGCCGAAGGTGGTGTAACGACGGAGGGCAGACTTTACGCGGGCTACCAGTTCCAAAGGGCGGAAGGGCTTTGTGATATAGTCGTCCGCACCGATGTTAAGACCTAAAATTTTGTCTGTGTCTTCGGTTTTTGCGCTTAAAAAGAGAATCGGAAACGCGTAGCCTTCTTCCCGGAGCTTTCCCGTAAGACGCAGTCCGTCCAGCTCCGGCATCATAATATCCAAAATGGCAAGATGGGGCGTCTCTTTGTGAACCGCCTCCAATGCTTCCCTTCCGTTATAAGCAGAGATTACCTGATAGCCTTCTCCGGATAAATAAATGCGGATGGCTTCTACAATTTCTTTATCATCATCACAAACTAAAATCTGGTACATGAAATGTCCTCCGTTCCTACTTGCTTTCGGTGTGAAAATCCTCTCCGGATACTATGACTATATTATCACAGATAAATGAAAAAATCAGTACTTGATTTCTTAATAATTCCTTAGGATTCGACAATTTTTCAGGACATGGTGAGATTAATTGACAGAATGAGGTGGAAGATTATTCATATATGTAGGAAAAAATTCTCTTTTTTGTGGTTGACATGTCGAAAGAAGAATGCTATAGTAAACAAATACATTTTTTAAGATGTATTCAAAAAGTCAAGTTTGTGTTCGGGGAAAGTGGTATGATTTTCGCAAGGGAATGTGCGTGTTTGGGGCGAAATCAGCCAATTGTTTATTGTGAGAGGAGAAGAGGGATGAAAAAGAAAAAAGAAAGGGAACGAACCAGAGCGATTCAAAACAATTTGTATGCGCTGAAACTGGGGTGGCAGATTGCACCGGAGCTGGTGATACATATGGCGGTGGCAAGGGTTCTGGGCTATTTTGAATGGCTTTTTTACAGCGCATTCTTTATGCGGTATGTAATCAATGCCATGGAGACCGAGCAGGAAGTAACATCGATTTTTATCTTCCTTGGGGTTACGGTGGCGGTATTTGCTTCCATGACACTCTATAACCAATATCTGGAAGGAAAGGTATGGCCCATCGCAAGTGCGAAGGTGCATAAGAAGTTGAACCTGCGCTTGTTTGAAAAGTCCACCAATGTGGAGCTTTCCTGTTTCGAGGACAGTGAGTTTTATAATAAGTACACCCTGGCAACGGAGGGAGCAGCGGATAAGCTGATTGATACCATTTCAAATCTTTGGGGCGTGGTCTTCGGAAGTATTGCGGCGGTGCTGGGCTTTTATCTGATGTATGACATCGATCAATGGTCGGTGTTGTTTGTGATTTTCCCGATTCTCGGTAATTTTGTATTTAACCGGAAGTTGGGTCAGATTGATTTTAACCGGAATAAGGATATGGCACCCCATAACCGCAGAACGGCCTATGTGAACCGTGTGATGTATCTGGCGGAGTATGCAAAAGAAGTGCGTCTCACCAACGTATTTTCCCTGATGCGGAGAGATTACAGAGAGGCAATCAAGGGTGTGGCGGACGTAACAAAGAAGTATTCCGTAAAGGCAGTGATACTGCACTGGTTCTATGTCCAGTTTACCTTTTCCTTTATTTTTGAAGGCGTGTTGATTTACGGTGCGTACCGTACCTTGGTGAATGACAGTATGAGCCTGGCAAAGCTGGCGGTATTAACCAGTATGATGGTATCCTGTACCTGGATTTTAATCGGCTTTACGGACTATTTGGTGGCAGGGTTTAAGAACGGTTTGTTTGTGGATAATCTGCGGAATTTCCTGGAGTACGAAGAAAAGATTCCGGAGGATTATAAGGGAGATGATCCGGGAGATACCATTCATAGCATTGAGTTCCGTAATGTGTGCTTTTCCTATAAAGATGAGGAGGTTATCCGAAATTTATCCTTTGAGCTGCGGGGAGGGAAGACCTATGCACTGGTGGGACATAACGGTGCGGGAAAGTCCACGATTATCAAGCTTTTGATGCGATTCTATGACCCGACCTCCGGTGAGATTTTCTTAAACGGAAGAAATATCAAGGAGTATGAGCTTTCTAAGTATCGTGCCCTCTTTGCGGGAGCGTTTCAGGATTACCAGATATTCTCCTTGTCGGTACTGGAAAATGTACTGATGCGGAAGGCGACGGAAGGAGACGAAGCGGAAGCGGTGCGGGCCCTTAAGCTTGCGGGAGTATACGAAAAGGTAGAGAGTCTTCCTAACGGGATTCAAACCATTTTGACGAAAGAGTTTGCGGAGGACGGTGCGGTATTATCCGGCGGAGAATACCAGAAAATCGTGGTGGCGCGGGCTTTTGTACAGAAGCGTCCGGTGAAGATTTTTGACGAGCCGTCTTCGGCCTTGGACCCGATTGCGGAATATAAGTTATTCGAAAGTATTTTAAAGGATGGACAGGATAAAACGATGTTGTTTATTTCCCATCGTTTGTCCTCCGTACAGAATGCGGACTGGGTATTTATGTTGGAGAACGGAACCATTATCGAGCAGGGTTCCCATAAGAAACTGATGGCAAATCACGGAGCTTATGCCGATATGTACGAAAAGCAGGCGGTAAACTATCTGGCAACGGACCGGACTTCCCTTGCGGGAAGCTTCTTTGCCGTAGATAAGGAGGTGACTGAGTAATGAAAAAAGTATGCAGTAATCTCTGGTTTATGTGGAAATTGTGTTTTAAGACGGCTCCGGGCTTTATGCTGTACCATTTGTATGACGGCTTCCGGTTGCAGATTATGATTTTTATCGAACATACCCTTTGTATCCAGTACGTATTAAAGTGTGCGGAGTACGGAGAACCGTTTTGGAAGGCGCTTTTGGTTGTGGGAGGATTTTTGTTGCTCATGATGTTGGTGACGATTCCGGACGGATATTATCAGCATGCCATGGTGTATCGGGTAAAGCCGAAGCTTTATAAGGTGCTCAAAGAGCAGATGTACGAAAAGGCAGCGGAGCTGGATTTGTCCTGCTATGACAATCCGAAGTATTACAATGAGTTTGTGCTGGCAGTGTCGGAGTCGGAGGCTTCCATTGACCGTTTCCTGACTTTCTTAAACAATACGATGCAGAGTATCACCATTTTAATCAGTACCGGTGTGTTTTTTATCTTGACGGATTCCATCGGAATTTTGTTTGTATCGGTATCCTTTGTGGCATCCTTCTTCCTGTCGAAGAAGTTAAATAAGCTGAATTACGATGTACGTATGAAGGTAAATCCTTGGGAACGTAAGCGCAACTATGCCGGTCGTGTGTTTTATTTAAACGACTATGCCAAGGAGCTGCGTCTGAATAAAGATGTAGCCAAGATATTGAAGGAAGACTTTGAAGAGGCCAACGATGCCATTGTGGCAGAGCAAAAAGCGGTGGCAAAAAAGAGAATCGGCCTGTCCTTTGCGCGGTATTATTGTGCAGGTGACTTTATTACGGACGGCTTGTATGTGGCATATTTGATTTTCCAGGCAGCGGTTTTCCATACCATCGACTACAGTAATGCTGTGGTATTGTTTAACCAGACCGGTCGTCTTCGTCGCGGTATGCGCGGTATTGCGGAAATTGCACCGGCGGCCAATGAAAACAGTCTGTACATAGAAAAGATCAGAAAATTCCTTGCCTATGAGCCGGAAATGAAACAAGGCGTAGGAGAAGAGGTGCCGGCAGGAACCGGTGCGTTGGAATTAAAAAATGTTTCCTTCCGCTATACGGAGGAGTCTGAGGAGATTTTACATGACATCAGCCTTACGGTAAAGCCGGGGGAACGGGTGGCAATCGTAGGTTATAACGGTGCGGGAAAAACGACGCTTATCAAGCTTTTGATGCGTTTGTATGACCCGAGTGCCGGTACGGTGTCCTATCACGGAAAGGATATCAAAGAGTATGTACTGTCTGATTACCGTAACCGTGTAGGAGTAGTATTCCAGGACTTTAAGATGTACGGTGCAACGCTGCTGGAAAATGTGGTGCTGGAGGATGTAGGCGACGGTAAAGCGGAAGAAGTTGCGGTAACCGAGGCTCTTTGTAAGAGTGGGTTCGGTGACCGGATCGAGACCCTGCCGAATGGTCTTTCCACCGGACTGACTACGGAGTTTGATGAAAAGGGCGTGAACTTATCCGGCGGTGAGAGTCAGAAGGTGGCCATTGCCAGAGCCTTTTATCGTAAGGCGGATATCCTTATCATGGATGAACCGTCCTCTGCGCTGGACCCGATTGCGGAGTACAATTTAAACAAGGCAATGCATGAGGCGGCGGAAGGAAAGACCGTATTCTATATTTCCCACCGTCTGTCCACCACCAGGGATGCGGACCGTATCCTGATGCTTGAGAAGGGCCGGATTATTGAGGAGGGTACCCATGAGGAACTGCTTGCGAAAAACGGGCAGTATGCCGAGATGTGGTACGCCCAGGCAGGCAAATACACGGCGTAAGATTGTGCGGGTGGCCGTGGTGTTCAAGTCACGGAGCTTCCCGCAGATAAAGGCATCTTCTCTCGTGTTACGGATATAAGTCTTTCTAATTACTCCGAGGATGTGAAGGGAGGAGTGACGCAACCGCCCTGATGCGGCATCCTGCCTTATGGCGGGCTCGCTCAAACATCCTTGTTTGAGCGTTGCTGACAGACAAGCGGAGTAATAAGAAAGTCTAATATCCTGCACTAAGTTCGAAGATGCGTTTATCTGCGGGAAGCTCCTGTTACTTTGAAAAGGTGGCGGTCACCCGGATAACTAGTTTGTTAAGAAAAGAGATAGATAGGTTGTAGAAGATTATTATGTAAGAAAGGAGACTATCATGCGAGTGACAATTGAGACAGAACGATTGATTCTGAGAAATCTCCGGCCGGGAGATGAAGCGGCAGTATACGCCTGGGCAGGTGACCCGGATGTAGCCCGGTATATGATTTATCCGTTATACAAGTCGGAAGCGGACGGGATAGAGTGGCTTCGTGAAAGAGATGAGAACGCAGATGAACCGGATGATTATGACCTTGGTATTGTGTTAAAGGAAACCGGTGAATTGATCGGAAGTGGTGGTCTTGTGTATCATCAGGAAAACGATACCTGGAATATGGGCTACAATATCCGAAAGGATATGTGGGGAAACGGGTACGTGGTAGAGGCAATGCAGGCCATTATGGACGAAATACGAAAGACGCGCAAAATCAGGGCCATTGAAGCACAGTTTGCCATTGAGAATTATAAAAGTCAGCGTGTCATGGAAAAGCTGGGAATGATATATGACAGGGAGTCTTCTTTTGAGAAGTTTGACAAGAGCGAAAAGTTTCAAGCAAAAACCTTCCGGAGAGTGTTTGAGTAGGTATTATGCAGGGGCGGAAGACGGGGGAGCGGAGACGATTCTGGGGAGGGAATGAATGCAAAATCAGAATAGTCAAGTTTGTAGAATACAAGTTACAAACTTGACTATTTTTGTCTATATGATAGAATTAGAAAAGAGATATTTTTAATAGATAGAAACAAAACAGTGAGGATAGAAGTAATGAAAAAAGGTATGGATTATATCGGTATTGTGGAGCGTGTGGATTTCCCGAATAAAGGCTTTGTGCGGGTGATTCCGGATTGTGAGGAGAATGCGGCGGATGCGGATATTCGTGTGACCATAAAGGGCGTGATTGAGGGGCAGAAAATAAAGTTCCGGCTGACGAAGCTCCATGTGAGCAGCGGAAAGGGAGAGGGGCGTCTTTTGGAGGTGGTGACACCGGCATCGCAGGAGGTAGAGGCACCTTGTGCATTGTTCGGTACCTGCGGAGGGTGTGCGTACCAGAGTCTGCCTTATGAGGCGCAACTTGCCCTCAAGGAAGAGCAGATCCGGAGACTGATGGATGCGGTGATTACCGAACCTTACGAGTTCATGCCGATTCGCAGAAGTCCGCAACCGTTACATTATCGTAATAAGATGGAGTTTTCCTTCGGAAATGAATATAAAGACGGCCCGCTTTCTTTAGGACTTCACAAGAAGGGCAGCTTTTATGATGTGCTGACCACGGATGCATGTCAGATTGTCCATGAGGATTACAATTTGATTCTTCGGGAAGTGCTGGCCTGTGCCAAGGAGACCGGACTTGCCCATTTTCATAAAATTACTCACAAGGGATATTTCCGACACTTGGTGGTGCGTCGCGGGTTAAAGACCGGTGAGATTTTGGTGAACCTGGTGACAAGTTCCGATACAGAGACGTATATCGGAGGACAAACCGGGGCAATGGATGCCGTTGGTGCGGAAGATGTCGAAGCAGCTGTACAGGTAGAGAAGAGAAGGTTTGATGAAGAGGCATTTTTACATAACCTTTGCGACCGACTTTTAGCACTTCCGTTAGAAGGAAAGTTTGCCGGTATTATCCACAGCAGAAACAACAGCCTTGCGGATGTGGTAACCAGTGAAGAGACAACGATTTTGTATGGAAAAGACCATTTCTATGAGGAGCTTTTGGGACTGAAGTTCCGCATTACTCCCTTTTCCTTCTTCCAAACCAATTCTCTTGGTGCGGAGGTGCTTTACAGTACCGCCCGGGAGTTTATCGGGGAGGTGGATGGGAAGCTGGTATTCGATTTATACAGCGGTACCGGTACCATTGCTCAGATGGTGGCTTCCGTGGCGCGGAAGGTCATCGGTGTGGAGATTATTGAGGAGGCCGTAGAGGCGGCAAAGGAAAATGCAAAAGCAAACGGTCTGAATAATTGCGAATTTATTGCCGGAGATGTGTTAAAGATGCTTGACACCATCGAGGAGCGCCCGGATATGATTATTTTAGACCCGCCGCGAGACGGCATCAATCCGAAAGCTTTGGAAAAAATTATCAATTACGGTGTGGACCATCTGGTTTATATATCTTGTAAGCCCACCAGTCTTCAGAGGGATTTAGTGACGTTACAGGAGAGAGGATATCGTGTGGTAAAGGTGTGTCCGGTGGATGAGTTCCCGATGACGGCCCATACGGAGACATGTGTACTCTTAACGAAGCGAAGCTGAGCTTTGTTGATTGTTGTTAATAAGTGTAAAAGTGTATTTTTTGGAAAAAAGTATCAAAATAGAGGTGATTAATATGTCGACTATTTTTTTGAGCCATACAAGTGTTGATAAACCATTTGTTGAGAAGCTTGCCAAAGATTTAAAAAACTTAGGAATTAATGTATGGTATGATAAATATCAAATAAAGGTTGGAGAATCTATATTATGGAAAATAGATGAAGGAATAAAGGAGTCTGAGTATTTAGGGATTGTTATTTCTCAAGAAGCTTTAAAATCAGAATGGGTAAAAACAGAAATTACCGCGGCATGGCAGAAACAAATAGAGCGAAAAGGTAAATTTATTTTACCGATTTATTATCGGGAATGTGAAATACCTCTTTTCTTGCAAGGAATCAAATATGCAGATTTTAGAAAGGATTATAAAAAAGGTCTAGAAGATTTGATTAGCGTCTTTGGTATAAAAAGTATAGAAGCAATTACAGGTGACAACTGGCGTATGTTTGTGAGGAGACGTGGAAGTAACTGGAAAAATTTTAGAGATAAAGAATTTGAAAGCGTTATAACGGGTATTTATCGGATTGCAAAAGAGAATAATTTTAGTATGTGGGTAGGAGGAACTAAAAATCCATATTCATTTAATGTAAATGGTTGGATTAATAAGGAAATGTCACTATATATTAGTGTAAGGATGGCTCCCGATAACGGGTATAAATATATGGCGGCGAATACCAGGGAGATAAATCCCCAAAATGTTGGTAAAGAGAATTACATCAAAGAAATAGGGTGTACAATTAATGAAGTGGAAGAATACATATATAATGAAATTAAGGCTTTTGTCGAGGCAAACGGTAAGCCGGTGGAAAAAACTTACTATTTCACTGAAAAATCAATGAGTATCGATAAAAAAATAAAGATAATGGTGGACGCTGTAAAGAGTATGGATTGGAATCAAGATAAATAATTGTATTAACAGAAAGGTAGGGAATAGGTTGGACGAAAGGGAAGTATTTAACATTATTCAAGGTGGTGAGTGTCATACCGTAGAGTTCAAAAAATCAAGAACAGAGATTACAAAAGATGTTTATGAAAGTGTTTGTGCATTTTCAAATCGAGATGGTGGACATGTTTTTTTAGGCGTGAAAGACGATGGTGAAATACTTGGTATAGATTCGAGTTGTATTGAAAAGTTGAAAAAGGACTTTGTTACTGCAATTAATAATGCCAATAAAATGTATCCACCGTTATTTCTAACTCCTGTAGAATATGAATTTCAAGGGAAAAGGATATTACACATCTATGTTCCGGCAGGTACACAGGTAAGCAGATGTACCGGACGAATATATGATAGAAATAACGAATCAGATATCGATATTACTGATAATGAAGAACTTGTATATAGATTATATGCAAGGAAGCAAGGTACTTATTATGTGAATAAAGTTTTTCCTGAATGGGGAATGGATGTGCTTCGTTCTGATTTAATCGAGAAGGCTAGAAAAATGACTCGTGCCAGAAGTAATAATCATCCATGGTTGTTAATGGATGATGAGGAATTGTTAAGAAGTGCAGGCCTCATTTTGTTGGATCATGAAAGTAGATGTGAAGGAATTACATTGGCTGCAATTCTATTATTTGGAAAAGATACAACAATTATGTCAGCAATTCCGCAACATAAGACGGATATGATTTTTAGAGTGCAGAATCTTGATAGATATGATGATAGAGAAGTGATAATTACTAATCTGTTAGATAGCTATGATAGAATGAGTGAGTTTGCCAAAAAACATTTGAATGACCCGTTTGTTTTAGATGGAATGCAGTCTGTTAGTGCAAGAGATGCTATTTTAAGAGAGATTATTTCCAATAGTTTGGCGCATCGGGATTATTCAAGTGGTTATGTTGCTAAAATGATAATTGAAAAGGAACGGATATACGCAGAAAATAGTAATAGAACACACGGATTTGGGACGTTAAATTTGAATTCATTTCAGCCATTTCCTAAGAATCCGGCAATTTCTAAAGTGTTTAGAGAGATTGGTCTCGCGGATGAGTTGGGTTCTGGTATGCGGAATACTTACAAATTTACTAAAATATATTCCGGTGGGACTCCACAGTTTATGGAAGGAGATGTTTTTAAGACAATCATTCCATTGCATGAGACTGCCACAATGAAGGCTGGACCAAAAAGTAGTGACCAAGTCAGTGACCAAGTCAGTGACCAAGTCAGTGACCAAGTCGAAAAAGATATGGTTGCGGAAAAGATACTCGAGTTTTGCAAAACAGCAAAAACAAAAAAAGAGATTGCAAAGTATATCGGTTATAAAAATTTAACATATATGACAAGGACCTACATAAAGCCTTTGTTAGACAGCAATAGACTGGCATATACAGTACCAGAAAAACCACAAAGCAGATTGCAGAGATATGTAAGGAAATAAAAGGGATAGAAGATAGGTGGAGGGAAAATGATAATATTTAATTCATACAGTTGCGAGCTATATAATCACATTATTCATAATTTTCTTGAAATGGAAGTATTTAAAGAAGACAATGACATTGGAGATGTGATAGAACAAATTGTGCCCAAATACTTATATAGAGAACAGTATCATAAATGTAAAACAACATTAGAAGAAATATTCTTATGGACAGGGGATAGTTTTTACCATTCTATGCATACCTTTCATGAACGTGTATTATATGGTTTTATTTGTTATATGAGTGATTTAGAAGAGGAGATAGATGAAGCGGATTTTCGACGGATTTATTTTGATGAAACTACACATAGAATGGTCGCTATAGAAAGCCGAAAGCGTTATGAAGAATTAAAGGCAGATTTTGAAGAAGATGACTTTACATTTGAAGAGTATGAGCAATCTTTTTATGATCCTCACTGTTATGAAGATGAGTTATTTGAGGATGAAGATTTTTTACTTATTGATCAGTTATATAACAACTGGTTATGTGGGAATTCCAAGATTGAAGAAATTATGGGAATTAATTTGGATTATTATTTTGATTTACTCCCCTTGGATATTCAAGAAAGGTATAAAACGAAGCATATTACTTTGGTAGGAGAGGTTGAAGGGTTACTGAAATATATAAATGATAGAGTTCATTATGGAAGTTTGTATAAATTGTTTTGGGAGAAAGATGTTCCGGTAAACGAAAATAGGGTACAACTTATTCTTGAAAATATAATGGATGCATATTTTTTTAATCAAGAAGTTGATATTACGCGTGAAGCTGTCTTGGCAAATGGGAAAGTAGATTTTAAATTGTATAAAAGCCATGAAGAAAACGAGAAAGTGTTGATAGAAGTAAAAATGGCAAAGTCGGCCAAATTAAAAAGTGGTTATGAAAAGCAATTGATGGATTATATTCAATCGGCCAATTATAAAATAGGATTTTATTTGATTGCATGTTTTTCAGATGAAGAAATTGAGAAGAGTAAACGATTTATTGAAGAGAATGTATACACGGACACTTATTGTTTGTATTTAAATATTTCGATACTCGATTTGAGAAAGCGCAGGTCTTCCTCGACATTATAATTGTGTGTGATACAGTGTAGAAAAACAAAGGTATTTATGTGCTGAGCTTACATGGTGTGGTGAAATGAAAGGAGGCTCGTATGACAATTGACGAATTTCGCAAGCATGCAATGGCGTTATATGATTTTTGCGAGTATCCTGCCGTGAGGTACAAAATTTTGTTTTCACTGCTGGATACGCCGTATGATGACGAGACATTGACGGAACTTCGGAAGGATTTTCTGAAAAGTGATATTGTAGAAGAAATGTATCAATTGCAGGAGAGTAACGGTGGTTGGGGAAAGTTGCAGTCCAAGGATTATTCTGTAAAAGCAAAGATACCGACATCGGCAACCGGTATTAACCGGTGTTTGTACATTGGATTGACTTTAGATGACAGGGACATTTTGTTTCAAGCGAGAGAGTATTTGTTTTCACTGCTCGAAGGAACCGGGACGGAAAAACTGTACGATAAAAACGAGCGGGCAATTCCGTGGCAAAAGGCGGAAATCTGCAATTTGCTTGAAGCAATCAGTCCCAATACCGAAGAATGTGACGAAACATATTCCCAGTGGCACTATATTGCTAACCAGGCATATGCAACCGGAGAGTATTCTTATGAAGCGGACCGAGCAGCACAGCACGAAGTTTTTCTCACAAGAGAAGACCGGCTTGTGCCGATGCAAAGTGAGTTACTTTTAAAACGTCGGGACAGAATACCGGTAGAATTGGAAGATGCAATGCTCCGTCACTTGGGAGGTGTCGCAAACAGGGAAGGACATTTCTGGGATAAGACGCCGGATGCGTTGCCGGCAGATTTTAAGAATAATAAGATGCGTCGTTGGTTCCATACCTTTAACTATATTAATCAGTTTAGGAGATCGGAACTGTATTTGGCAGATGCGGTATCCTGGTTACAGAAACAAGTGCGAGAGGACGGTCTCTGGGATTGGGGGCCACAGACAAATGACCCATGGGGGTATTTCGGATATTTTTCCTGTAACCGGCATTATCAGCATAACCGGGTTGTGGATTGCACCATGGAGATTTTGAGCTTTTTGAAGGAATATATAGTGAATAATGAGTGAAAGAGGAGTATATGGAAACAAAAGATTTATTTCTACGGACATGGCAGGAAAGTGATGCTGATAGTCTTTTTGAATTATGGCAAGACATTGAGATGAAAAAAACGGAATTTCGTATTTTGATTCGAAAGAGGAAGGTTTGGAATTGATAAGTGCGTGGGCGAAGGAGTCTAGCTTTCGTGAAATTATCAGTAAAGAAAGCAGTGAATTAATCGGTTTTATTTCCCTTGGGGATATGAATCGTTACGAAGGATATTATGAGCTGGAATATGGAATCGGAGCGAAATACCGCAACAAAGGATATGCAACACAAGCAATTAAGTGTATGTTGGAATACGGTTTTAGCAAGTTAAATGCCTCTGTCATTGCGGCATGGGTCCGGGCTCATAATGAGAGTAGTGCGCATGTATTGGAAAAATGTTCTTTTGCTTTGGAAGGTCGACTTAGGATGCATGCAAGAGATAAGAGTGACACATTATGTTATTCAATATTACGAGAAGAATGGGAGGCGACAGTATGAGAATCATCGATATTTCGCAGGAGGTTCTTTCCTGCAACGTATTTCCGGGGGATGAAAGCCCGAAAGCAGAACAGGTGCTTAGTGTAGAGAAAGGGGATGTTTGCAACCTTTCCGTTTTCTCTATGTGTGCTCATAACGGGACGCATATTGATGCCCCGTTTCATTTCCTGAAGGACGGAAAAACCGTGGATAAGATGCCGTTGGATGTGTTTGTGGGAGACTGTTATGTGGCACGTCATGAAGGGGATGTGACCGCAGAAGATGCCCGTGAGATTCTGAAGAAAGCAAAGAGCGTCGGAGCAGATGAGAAGATTTTAATCGGGGGAAAGGCAACGGTGACCTTTGCAGCGGCAGAAGTATTTGCGAAAGCGGGAGTAAAACTTATCGGTAACGAAAGCCAGACCGTAGGACCGGAAGATGCACCGATGGCGGTACATTTGGTTTTATTAGCAAAGGAAATTGTGCTTTTGGAAGGCTTGGTGCTTTCCGGTGTTTCCGAGGGCAAGTACTTCCTGAGTGCGGCACCGCTAAATTTTGCGGGATTTGATGGGGCACCGTGCAGGGCGTATTTGATTGAGAGATAGAAGACGGAACTACGGCGGTAAAAGTGATTACCGGAAAGGAATGGGAGTAGATATGCAGACAAGAAAATCCAGCAGAGCAATCGTTCTGAATGAACAGAACCAAATCTTTTTGTTCCGATACACCTTTGATTTCTTCGCGGAAAAGGAATCCATCTGGATTACGCCGGGAGGAGGCTTGGATGACGGAGAAAGCTTTGAGGAAGCTCTGAAAAGAGAACTTTTTGAAGAACTTGGAATCGAATTGAGCGGAAGTGATTCTACGCCACAAATATATTACAGATTTCCGCTGTATGAGTTAAAGAGCGGGAAAACAGTACAAAGTGAAGAACGATTTTATTTGGTTCGCTTAGATGAAACGGAATTTTCTTACGCCGGTTGGACGGAAAACGAAAATAAAAGAATGACTGCAGGAAAATGGTGGTCTTTGGAGAAAATCAAGCAGTCGAAGGAGAAGTTTTTCTCAGAGGATGTCGTAGAGATTATGGAGAGACTTTCCGAAGGTGATATTCCGGGTGAGCCGGAGGAAATTCGGTAAGTGGACGGTAGATCGGAAATGTCCGACGAAACGGCGAAAAGGGAACTGTAGTCGGGGCGTTATTTGAGAGAGTACCCAACTAATAGGCAAAAAAATGAAAATAGTCGGGAAATGCAAGGAAGAATTCCCCGACTAAATGGTCAAAAAAGGAAAGTAGTCAGGTGGTACTCTAAGAAGCTACCCGATGAAATGCAAAATGAACAGAATCAGTCGGGTTATATCGCATAAGCGTTATAAGATGGTGAGCAGTTTATGAAGGAGAAGGGACATGAAAAGAAAACGTTTGGACAGAGATGTATGGGGATTTCAGTATTTTCCGTATTATCAGATGCGGGTGGAAACTGAGCACTTTAAAGGCCTTGTGGCACTGATTCGGCTGACCTCCGGAGAGCCGCGGTTCTGGGACTTTCCGAAAGACGGTAAAACGGAGGTTTGCGGTGCAGGAATGACGTGGCTCCAGATGGTTCCGGATGGGCGAGAACATATGGTGACGGCGAAGTATCTGGAAAACGGTCGAGTTTCTGTCTGGTATGTGGATATTTTAGATGCTGTGGAGTACGACAAGGATGGCATTGCGGTCTATGTGGACAAGTATCTGGATGTGATTTTTACACCGCAGGGCGATGTTTTGGTGGACGACAGAGATGAGTTGGATGCGGCATACGCGTCAGGAGAATTGTCTAAGGAGCAGTATGAGAGTGCCCTTGCGGAGGGCGAAGCTGTTTTAAAGGAATATTGTACGGATTTTGAACAAACGGAGCGGTATTGTAACGAGGTCCTTGCTTTTATGAATCAGAAAATCGAAGAAGGTGCCCGTGATTATAAAACGGTGGTACGGGAAACTTTGGACGAAAAGTTAAAGAAGCGTCCGACCATGCGGCCGTTGTTTTGCGTGGATATGCTGGATTATGAAGAAGACTGGCCTCATTCTGCCCGTCCTTCGGTGCGGGGTATCATTTGGAAAGATAATAAGCTTGCCATGGTACATAGCTTAAAGTATGACTATTACAAATTCCCAGGTGGCGGCATCGAAGGGGACGAAGCTCATGAAGCTACATTGATTCGAGAAGTAAAGGAAGAAACGGGACTTGATGTAAAACCGGAAACTATTAAAGAATACGGGTTTGTGCTTCGTCTGCAAAAGAGCGATTACCTTGAAAATACTATCTTCGAACAGGAAAATTTCTATTACACCTGTGAGGTGACCGAGGTAACCGGTGAGCAGAAGTTAGACGATTACGAGGCCGAAGAAGGCTTTACCTTGGAGTTTGTGACGCCGGAGGAGGCTATCCGTACCAATCAACATTGTCATTGTACCGAATGGGACAAGGCGATGGTGGAGCGGGAAACGAGGGTGCTGGAAGGCTTAAAGCGGGCTTGGAAGGTGCAACAGGAATAAGACAAGTAGAAAGGTGATACGGACAGGAAGGAATCACATGCTATGCGAATCAGAAGTGCAACTATCGGGGATTTACCAAACATCAGAAAGATTTATAATGCGGCAAAAGCCTATATGGATGCTTCCGGAAATCCGAACCAATGGGCAATCGGGTACCCTCCGGAGGAGTATTTGCGGCAGGATATAGAACTTTCCCGACTTTATGTATGCGAGGAAGACGATAAGCTGTGTGGGGTATTTATGCTTTCGTTTCAGGAGGATCCGACCTATCATTACATCGACGGCGCATGGCTGAATCAGGAGCCTTACGGTGTGATTCACCGGATTGCAAGTGACGGTACAAAGAAAGGAATCTTTCAAACGGTGCTGGAATTTTGCAAAGAGAAAATGACAGAGCAAGGTATCGCTAACCTTCGAATCGATACCCATGCGGACAACAAAACCATGCAGCATCTGGTGGAAAAATACGGTTTCAAACGGTGCGGAATTATTTATTTGGAAAACGGAGCACCGCGAATCGCCTACCAGTTAAAATGACAAAAGAGAATATAATAATAGATATGTTCATTCTGTCGAAAAATTTACACAAAACTTGTAAAATAGTTAAAATATAACTGGAAAAACTGCGGCAGATGTAGTATAATGTAGATAAGGTAGTATGAAATGGGGCAAGAAGGGTTCGAACTAAAAATGCTATCGTCCGTATAGCATGAGAAGGAGGACGAGGTTATGGGTAAAAAAGCAATAAAGAGTGTAAAGGAACCGAAGCCGAAGAAGGTACATAAAAAAGAAGCGGTGCCGACTGAGAAGGCTTTGAAGAAGAGTGAGAAGAAGACGAAAGCTTTGTCAAAAAAGAAGAAAGATAAGAAAGATAATAATAAAGTACAGTCTATTAAATCAAGAATTCTTATTTTGGTTGTTACCGGTATTGTCATTGCGGTGGGTATTACTTTGCTTGTTATGATGAATTATATCGAAGGCTTAGTGGTGGATTCTGCCTACGGTAAGATGTTAAATACCATTACATCTTACGGTAAGATGATTGATGTGGCGGAAGAAGAAGTGCAGGACAATGATTCCATTAAGCAGCAAAAGGAAGTATTAACCGCGGATCAGTACAAAGAGATTTTGCAGGATATGGAAATCGAAGGTGTGGATTCCTATTACTACTATGTGTTAAATAAGAGTGGCATTATTTTGTATCATTCGGATGAATCCAAAATCGGTAAGCCGAATACGGTTCGTGTAATTACGGAATTGCTGGGAAATATTAATAAAGGTGTTGTTCCGGATAATCTTTGTGCCGAATTTGAGGACAACGGTGTGACGCAATATGCCAGTTACTATGTTACGGGTATTAAGTCTGTCGTTGTTGTTTGTGCGGACGGTGACGAGCTCATGAATCCGATTCGTGAGTTGATAATAAGAGCGGTAATTGTTACCTTAGTGATCTTGGCAGCAGCAATTTTGTTGACCAATGTGATTGTGGGAAGAATCAGTAAACCGATTTGGAAGCTCAGTAATGTGATTAACGATACCGCAAAGTTAAAGCTGAAGGTACCGGAGGATATGGATAAGCTCTGTGCCAGAAAAGACGAGACCGGTATGATGAGCCGGGCGGTAATGGAGATGACCGAGAATTTGCATGAAATCGTGCAAAAGATAGAGAATGCCAATACCAATATTAAGGATAACATGAGCAAGCTGGAGGATTCCAGTAATCAGGTACATGTGCTTTGCATGGATAATTCCGCAACTACGGAGCAGTTGGCGGCAAGTACGGAGACGGTTACCGGCATGACCCGGATGATGAATGAGCACGTGATAAAGATGCGTGAACAGTCCGAGCGTATCGGAAAAGAGACCGAGGAAAGCAACAAGGCTTCGGAAGAAATTGCGGGCAGAGCAAAAGCGATGCAGGATTCCACAGCGGAAGCAATTACCCGTACCAAGGAGATGTATCAGCAGATTAAGGATCGGACCGAAGTGGCAATGAACGGTTTGAAGTCGGTGGCTAAGATTAACGAATTGACGGATGCTATTGTAGAGATTTCCGATCAGACCGGTCTTCTTTCCCTGAATGCAAGTATCGAAGCGGCAAGAGCGGGAGATGCGGGTCGCGGATTTGCGGTAGTTGCATCGGAAATCAATAATCTGGCGAAGCGTTCTTTGGATACGGTAGATGATATTAATGTGATTATTGCGGAAGTGAACCGTGCGGTGACAAATATTTCCGCAAGCCTGGAAGAGACTTCCGTATTTCTGGAAGAAAACGTTCTTACGGATTACGATAACTTTAAGCAAATCAGTGAACAGTATCAGAAGGATGCGGACACCTTTAAGAACGGTATGACGAACATTTCCATGGGTGTAGAGCGACTGAATACTTCCATTGAAAGTGTTACGGAGGCGGTCGGCAATATTCACAGCACCATTCAGGAAACCAGCGTCGGTGTAAGTGATATTGCGGAGAAGACTTCCAACGTAGTAACCGTTACCAGCGATAACAGTGAATTGACCAGTAATACGGTAGACAGCGTCGGTGAATTGGAAGAGATTATTGATAAGTTTCAGTTTTAGGTAAAAGATAAAAGTAAGAAAGCCTTATATCGGGTTCCGTAAGGAAACGATATAAGGCTTTTATTATAGGAAAACCTATAATTTAAAATATTCTCAAACCGGAGGGCGGTTTAGAAATCTTTTTGGGTAAGTTTGGTTGCGGAACCGCTCTTTAAAGTGAAGGTACGGGAAATACCTTGATACTGTAACGTAAGAGTGGTGTCATATTTTGCATATAAGATAACCTCAGCTAAAACACCGTCGTTCCAAGTAATATCATAAGTGACGGCACCAACGCCGCAGAGGCCGGTTACCTTTCCTTCTTTCCATTCTTTCGGGAGAGCAGGAAGCAGTACGGTGCGGGCTTCGTTGGATTGTAACAGCATTTCCGCAATACCGGCAGTGGCGCCGAAATTACCGTCAATCTGGAATGGCGGATGATTGTCCAAAAGATTTTCCAAGGTGGACTTTTGCATCAGTGCCAGAAGATTTTTGTAACATTCTTCACTGTTCCAAAGTCTTGCGTACATATTGATAATCCAGGCGCGGCTCCAGCCGGTATGGCCACCGCCGCTTGCCAGTCGGCGCTCTAAGGTAACCTTTGCTGCGTTACACAGCTCCGGAGTGGCATCCGGTGTAATTTGGAAAGCCGGGTGCAAGGCCCATAAGTGGGAGATGTGACGATGGCCCGGTTCGGCCTCGTCGTAGTCTTCCTGCCATTCCATAATTTGTCCGTGTTTCCCGATGCGGATGCCCGGAATCTTTGCGTCATATTCCTTTGCCTTTGTGAGGAAAGTGGTATCTGTGTCGCCCACAATCGGTGCGGCAGAAAGAAGATTGCGAAACAGTTCGTGTAAAATCTCGTTATCCATCGTAGAACCGTAGGTGAGGCATCCGCTCATACCGCTTTTCATAATATAGGTATTTTCCGGAGAAACGGAAGGACAGGTAACATAGAAACCGTCTACTTCAATGAGAAAATCGAAGAAGAAACGTACCGCTTCCTTTAAAGCCGGATAGTATTCTTTTAAAAAGGCTACATCCTGTGTATACAAATAGTGCTGCCAGATGTGGGTACAAAGCCATGCGGCACCCATGACCCAGAAGGTAGCCGGGATGTAAATATCCTGCGGTGCGGTGTCCCCCCACATGTCCGTGTTGTGGTGCGCAACAAAACCTTTACAACCATACATTTCTTTTGCGGTACGCTGCCCGTTGGGAAGCATCCGCATGATATGAGAGAAAAGCGGCATCTGGCATTCTGCCAAATTACACATATTGGCCGGCCAGTAGTTCATTTCGGTGTTAATATTAATGGTATATTTACTTCCCCAAGGAGCATCAATGCTGTTGCACCAGATACCTTGCAGGTTTGCCGGGAGGCAATCACCGCGACTGGAACAAATCAGAAGATAACGTCCGTAAGCAAAATAGGTGGCAAGCAAACCGTTGTCCGGCTGTTCGTCGGAGATACGGCGAAGACGCTCGTCGGTGGTAAGTTCATCCAGTTTTTTGTCGTAAGGAAGAGAAAGCGTCATTCGTTTATAATACGGCTGATACTCTGCTAAATGGTCATGGTATAATTCTTCATAGGAAAGTACTGCAGCCTTGGTTAAGGTGTCTTCTACGGTCTTTCGCGGAATAGCACTGCGGAAGGTAGTGGAAGCGGTAATGAGTACTAATACTTCCGCGGCGTTTTCCGTCAGTAAATGTTCGCCGATGCCCTTTACGAAGCTACCGTCGGAAAGCATGCGCATGCCGCAGCAAAAATCGGAACCGCCACCCCCTAAGTTTCCGGACATATATAAAGAGTCCGCAGTATGTTCCGTAGCTTCATAGAAGTTGCCTCGTTGTAAGGATGCGGCCAAATCCAAGTGCCCCGGAGCAGAAACGGTAAATCTGGCTACAATGCAGTTATAGTTTTTGCTGACAAAAGAATCGCAGCGATAGGTGACGCCGGTAGATTCCTCGGTAGTAACAGTGGTATGTACCGCGGTCTCCAAATCCAGGGTACGCCGGAAGTTGATGCCGTTTGTGAGACGTCCGCAGAAATCAAAATATACATCGCCTAAAGTCTGGTAGGTATGTTCGCTTTGCGGGGTGCCGGTCAGGGCATATTTACACAGTTCTTCCGCTTTTCGGATATTTCCGGAAAGGATAAGGGAACGCACTTCGTTAAGATGTGCAAGCGCATCTTTGTTATTGCGGTTGCGTGGACCGCCGAACCAGACGCTGTCTTCGTTAAGCTGAAAACGTTCGGAGGTATTGTTTCCGTAAATCATGGCTCCCAGACGACCGTTGCCGATGGGAAGTGCTTTGTTCCAATTGTATCCTGCCGATGTGGTATATGTAAGCTGATGCATGGTACACCTCCGTAAATTTGGAATTTTCTGATTCTATTATATCGTTGCAATTCGGATTTTTCCAGCGTATAATATGACATATAGACGAAGTAAACGGTATTTTGTCGAAGATATAAAAATAATATTTGTGAAGGAATCGGTGTATGTCGAAAAAGCCCGAAGAATATATTTACGGAGGAACAAGCAATGGCGAAAATAAAAGGTTATGAAGAGGAAAAGACCGGGGGATACCGCTTTCTGTTAGAGGGTGTCGTAGTAACGATTGCCATGGTAAGTTACCGGCGTTTTACGGAAGTTATGCCGGAGCATGCTCACGGAGAAAACGTATATGAACTGCATTATGTGGAAAAAGGAAGCGGAGCGGTGCTTCTGAACCGGAAACGTTATGAGGTGAAGCCGGGGACGCTTTACATTACCGGGCCGGGAGTGTTGCATGAGCAGATACCATCTAAGGAAGATCCTTTGGTAGAGTTCGGTATTTATTTACAGATACAAAAAAATGCAACGGGAGGGGGCCTGTTGCAAGGATTGAACGCTCATCCCCTGTGGTGCGGAACTGCCCGGAAGGGATTGGAGCATTTGACGAGGGAACTTTTAAGGGAACAGGCAGGAAATCAGCCGGGAGCCGGTGAAAAAATGCAATATTTGCTGGCGGAGTTTTTAATCGAATGTATTCGGAGTGTGTTGACAACAAAAGAGGAAGAGAATCCGTTGCCGGCACCGCAAGAGCAATTCGGCGCTCATGCAATCCGGGAAGAAAATGCACTTTTGGTGGCGGATGAAATCTTTTTGTATGAATATCGGGACATTACATTGGAAGAAATGGCAAGACGACTGGGGTTCAGTGTGCGACAGACCCAGCGGTTGTTACAGAGAATTTACGGAAAGTCCTTTACCCAAAAGAAACTGGAAGCTCGTATGTCTGCGGCCTTAACGTTATTGCAAAACAGTCGTTACAGCATTACGGAAATCAGCGAACAGTTGGGATACGCTTCCATGGAGCATTTTTCCTATGCGTTTTCCAAATATTACGGCTATGTTCCCAGTAGTTTGCGAAAAACAGGAAAGTGTTAAAATTGTTAAAAAAAAGTCATAGTTTTGCGGCGCGATAAATCGAAAAAGGAAAAGAAAATATAAAATGTGAAATTCTGTAAAACCCCGTAAAAACATGCTAAGATTGTTGACATGAAAAGAAAAAAAATATATAATTAAAGCATATTAATATTTAGATGCAAAACAGAGGCTTACGAAAGAAATCGCTAAGTCTGTTTTGCTGTCTGTTGCGTTTTTCGTGAAATAAATATAAAAGGAAGGTAGTTAAAATGGCGTTTTCTCTTCACGGGGTTCATGTTCCCCATAGAAAAAACACACAAGACAAGCCGGTAGCTCGTATGGAAGTGCCGAAAACAGTTGTAATTCCGATGGTGATGCATATCGGTAAACCGGCCAAGCCGATTGTGAAAGTCGGAGATTTGGTGAAGGTTGGCACGAAAATCGGGTCGGCCGACGGTATGGTTTCGGCTCCGGTTCATTCCAGCGTATCCGGTAAAGTAGTGAAGATTCAGGATTTTCTGTTGTCAAATGGCGCAAAGGCTCCGGCGGTGGTAATCGAGTCCGACGGGGAAATGACGATTGATGAAACTGTGAAGGCACCGGTGGTGGATTCCAAGGAAAGCTTAATGGCAGCCCTTACGGGGAGCGGTATTGTAGGCCTCGGCGGTGCGGGTTTCCCGACCCATGTAAAGTTCAATGTTGACCCGGCACGTATCGAATATCTGGTGATTAACGGAGCAGAGTGTGAGCCTTACGTGACCAGTGACACCGTGACTATGGTGGAGCGTGGTGCGGATATGGCCTATGCCCTTCGTGTTTTGAGCAAGTATCTCGGTATTAAGAATGTAATTATCGGCATTGAGTCCAACAAAAAGACCGCAATTGCCTCCATGAAGCAGCTGGCGGAAGAGGTGAAGGATGCTTGTACCCTTCAGGTAAAGGTTCTCCCGGCAGTATATCCGCAGGGGGGTGAGAAGGTTCTCATTTACCATACCACGGGAAGGGTGGTACCGGTAGGGAAGCTTCCGATTGATGTGGGCTGTATCGTAATTAACTGTACGACCCTTGCTACCATCGGCTCGTATTTGCAGACCGGTATGCCTTTAGTGGAAAAATGTGTTACCGTAGACGGCGGTGCGGTAAAGAATCCGCAGAATGTAATGGCACCGATCGGTGCTTCCATGGCAGAATTGTTTGCGGTTTGCGGCGGTTTGACCGAAGAACCGGCAAAGCTGATTTACGGCGGTCCGATGATGGGACTTACGGTGCCGGATGATTCCGCCCCGGTAATTAAGAATACCAATGCGATTTTGGCACTGACGGAAAAGGAAGCGCGTCTTCCGAAGACCACGGCCTGCATCCGTTGCGGTGCGTGTACCAATACCTGTCCGTTCGGTCTTGCTCCGGCGGCAATTTCTAAGGCATTGGAAAACAAGAATGCGGAGCTTCTGGAGGAGCTTTCCGTAAATGCATGTATGGAATGCGGTTGTTGCAGCTTTGTCTGTCCGGCAAATCGTCCGCTTGTTCAGAACAATAAGCTTGCAAAAGTATTTTTAAGAGAAGAAAAAGCAAAGGAGGAGGCAAAAGCATGAGTAACAAATTAAAGCTCTCTGTTTCCCCTCATATACACAGCGGTCAGTCTACCGCGGGGATTATGCGTGATGTTTTGATTTCCCTGCTTCCGGCTACCATTGCCGGTACGGTGATTTTCGGATTGCGTTCCCTTCTGGTCATTGCGGTTTGCGTTGTCGCTTGTGTGGGATTTGAAGCATTGTTTAATGTAATTATCAAGAAGGACCAGACCATCGGTGATTTCAGTGCCGCAGTAACCGGTCTGC
Source organism: Lachnospiraceae bacterium (assembly GCA_017938405.1). Taxonomy (GTDB): domain Bacteria; phylum Bacillota; class Clostridia; order Lachnospirales; family Lachnospiraceae; genus SIG307. Next base: position 201,152 of record JAGBBP010000049.1, on the reverse strand, counting down.
TTCTTGCGCTGAATCTGCCGGCGAACATTCCGCTTTGGCAGTGTGTGGTCGGTGCATTGTTTGCCATTGTTGTAGTAAAGTGCTTGTTCGGCGGTATCGGGTGTAATCCGGTGAATCCGGCCATTACGGCCCGCGTATTTATGCTCATTGCTTTCGGCACTATGACGGTACAGGCGTTTCCGACGGTAGTGGATACGGTTTCAAGTGCAACTCCGCTGAGCCTGGGCGAGGGTGCGGCAATGCCGTCTCTTTTAGACTTGTTCTTAGGCCTTAACGGCGGTGCCATCGGTGAGACCTGTGTATTGGCATTGGTGCTGGGGTTTGTGTATTTGCTGGTACGTCGTGTCATTACCTGGCACATTCCGGTAGCTTATATCGGTACCGTGTTTGTCTGCTCTTTCTTTATGGAGGGCATGGATTTTACCGGTGCATTGGCAATGATTCTTTCCGGTGGTTTGTTTATCGGTGCGATTTTCATGGCAACGGATTATGTGACTTCCCCGGCTACCGCAGCGGGCAAGCTGATTTTCGGTTTGGGTGCGGGCCTTATTACTTTTGTGATTCGTTATTTCGGTGTTTACCCGGAGGGCGTATCCTTTGCGATTTTGTTTATGAATATTCTGACGCCTTACATTGATTCCTGGACAAGGCACAAAGTCTTTGGAGTGGGAGGTAAGAAAGCATGAAAAAGTCTTTAAACGTAAAGAGCATCGTGGTATTGACAGCGATTTGCGGGGTGATTTCCCTTTTACTTGCCGCAACCAATGCACTCACTGCCCCGATTATTGAAAAAAATCAGAATGCCGCAGCAAATGAGGCACTTCTGGTGGTAATGCCGGAGGGAACCGGGTTTGAGAAGATGGATTTGTCCGCGTATGAACTTCCGGCTACCGTGACAGAGGCATATAAGGAAGCCGGCGGCGGTCATGTAGTAAAGCTTACCACAACCGGTTACGGTTCCGGTTTTGTAATTATGTGCGGTGTGAATGCCGACGGTACGGTCAGCGGAGCGGTGTGTCTGTCTTCCAATGAGACCTTAGGTTATGAAAAGACCTTCGGCGAGAATTTTACCGGAAAAAGCAGCGATGGGATAGAAACAGTGGATGTGATTTCCGGTGCTACCAAGACAACGGTTGCTTATCGCAACGCGGTGAAGGATGCCATTAACGCGGCAACGATTCTCGGAGGCGGCTCCGTGGATATCCGCAGCGAAGAAGAGATTTTGATGGATAATCTTTCCGCGGCGCTTCCTGCAGGGGAAGGAAAGTTTACGAAACTGTTCTTAACCGAAGTAATCGAAGGTATTGATGCGGTGTATATCGCCGATAACGGCAAGGGTGCCGTTTGTGTCATCGGAGAGCAGTTTGTCGGTGTGGATGCGTCCGGTGCGGTGGTATCCGGTGCCGAAGGTGATACGGCTGCAAATGTTTCCGCTCAGATGGCAATTTTAAATGCTTCCGTGGAGACGGAGATTGATTTGAACGTATATGCGGATTTGCCTTCTGCACTTGTATCCGCAACGAAGACGGAGAGCGGTAATTATGTACTTGAGATGAAGGGGGCCGGTTACGGTATTAACGGCGGCGATGATTATCATCCGGCTTCCGGAGAATATATTTTTATCAAAGTGTCTATGACAAAGGAAGGAAAGATTATCGACTGTCTCACCCTTTCCCAGGCAGAGACGCCGAACATCGGTGATGCTTGTGCAAACGAAGCATTTTATGGTCAGTTCGTCGGAAAGACCGAGGCGGATTACGATGCGGTTGACGGTATTTCCGGGGCAACCCTTACCACTAACGGTTATAAGAAAGCGATTTTACGAGCATTTGAATCTGTAAAGATTTTAGAAGGAGGTGCCGGTAATGAAGAATAACAGTAATATGTCTGTTTTGTTAAAGGGTATTCTGAAGGAAAATCCGGTACTGGTTTTGATTCTCGGTACCTGTCCGACCCTTGCGACGACCAATAACGTAGCCGGAGCCTTCGGTATGGGAATTGCGGCAATGGTGGTACTGATTTGCTCCAATATGCTGATTTCCCTGCTTCGAAAAATTATTCCGGACAGCGTGCGTATTCCTTGTTATATTGTAATTATCGCCGGATTTGTTACCATTGTGCAAATGATTGTACAGGCGTATTTTCCGGCACTTTATGAGATGCTCGGTGTGTACCTGGCACTGATTACCGTAAACTGTATTATTCTCGGTCGTGCGGAAATGTTTGCAAGTAAGAATAACGTGCTTCGTTCCGCTCTTGACGGTATCGGCATGGGCCTCGGTTTTACCATTGCACTGTGCGCCATGGCATTTATCCGTGAAGTATTCGGTAATGCCAGCTTCGCCGGAATTGCGATTCCGTTCCTTGAGCCGTACAAGATTGCATTTCTTGTGAAGGCTCCGGGCGGTATGCTGGTATACGGTTTATTAATTGCCCTTGTGTATGCGATTACCTCCGGTAAGGCACCGCTTAAGACGGAGTTCTCTTGTGCGGGATGTCCGTCCGCAGGCAGTTGTCATACCGGTGCATGCATGAAGAAAGGAGAGGAGCAGTAATGGAAGTATTTAAGACATTAATTATCATTTTACTTTCTTCGGTATTGGTAAATAACTACGTGCTCAGCCGTTTCTTAGGAATTTGTCCGTTCCTCGGCGTTTCCAAGAAATTGAATCAGGCAGTGGGTATGGGAGTTTCGGTTACTGCGGTTATGCTTTTGGCAACTGCCGTAACCTGGCCGATTCAGTATTTGCTTTTGGATAAGGTAGGCCTGGGATACATGCAGACGATTATCTTTATCCTTGTAATCGCTACGTTGGTTCAGATTCTGGAGCTTTTGTTAAAGAGATTTTCTCCGGCACTTCACAAAGGGTTGGGCGTGTATCTTCCGCTGATTACCACCAACTGTGCCGTACTCGGTGTTGCTATCAATAACATCAATGACGGTTACAATTTTTTGGAGTCTATGGTTAGTTCCTTAGGATGCGGTCTTGGATTCTTACTGGCAATGGTACTGTTTTCCGGACTTCGTTCCCGTATTGATGAGAGTCGTGTACCGGCACCGTTCCGCGGACTTGCCGTTACATTAATCGCTGCTTCCTTCATTTCGTTGGCTTTCATGGGCTTTGCGGGTGTTGTGGATGCGCTGTTCGCGTAAAGGAGGTAACGAAGGCGTATGAATAATAACATTTTGATTGCATTATTAGTGGTAGGCGTTATCGGTTTGCTGGCAGGCGTGCTCATTGCGGTAATGTCCCGTTTCTTCGGTGTGGAAGAGGATCAGACGGTAAAGGCAGTTCGTGCCTGCCTGCCGGGTGTCAATTGCGGTGCCTGCGGATATAAGGGATGTGATGATTATGCGGTGGCTGTAGCAGAAGGGAAAGCAAAGCCGAACCTTTGTGTTCCGGGTGCGGAGTCTACTGCAGAGGAGTTAGGAGCCTTACTTGGTATCGAAGTAGAGCCGCCGAAGGATGTAGTTGCTTTTGTTCACTGTAACGGTAACTGCGAAGCGACCGCGACGAAGACGGACTATGTGGGCGTAACCAGTTGTAAGGCGGCGGCTATGTTGTATGGTGGTCCGGAGACCTGCAGCTACGGTTGTATGGGTCTGGGAGATTGTGCCGCGGCTTGTCCGGCCAATGCCATTTGTATGAAGGACGGTATCGCCCATGTGGATACCAGCCGTTGCCTCGGTTGCGGACTTTGTGAGAGCATTTGTCCGAAGAAGGTGATTTCCATGGTGCCGCAGGAGACGGTAGTGGTTGTTATGTGTAACAGTAAGGACAAGGGTGCGGATGCCCGTAAGGCTTGTAAAAACGCCTGTATCGGCTGTATGAAGTGCGTAAAGACCTGTCCGCATGAGGCAATTACCGTAACGAATAATTTGGCAAAAATCGATTATACTAAATGTGTCGGATGCGGAGCCTGTGCAGCAAGTTGTCCGACCGGTAGCTTAAAGCAGGTATTCTTCCCGGATCTTTCCGAGGAGTATGAGGATTTCAAGGTAGAAGAATAATGAATCAAGAGGTAAAGACTACGCCCACCGCAAAAAACGGTGGGCGACTGTTTCGTAATGATGTAATATTTATAGTAGCGCTGTTGTTGCTCGTTTCTGTATGCGGTCTATGCTTTTATTTCTTTCGTGGAGAAGGCGATAAAGTCGTGGTGACGGTAGACGGGAAAGAGTTTGGCACCTATTCCCTGGCAGAGGATGTCAGGGTGGAAATCCGTACGGGAGGAGAGGCTGAGGAGCTGAATGTACTGGTAATAAAGGACGGACAGGCCTATGTGGAAACGGCGACTTGTCCGGACGGTATTTGTGCCGGTCACAAGCCCATTTCCAGAGAAGGCGAAAGTATTGTCTGTCTTCCTCATAAGGTTGTGATTACGGTTTATGCCACGGAAGAAAAAGATGCACCGGATATTGTTGTGTAAAGGAGAGTTACCATGAGACCAGCGACGAAAAAGATTGCAGTTCTCGGGCTTTGTACCGCGGTAGCACTGATATTGGCCTATGTGGAGTCCATGCTGCCTCCCTTGTTTCATGCGGTGCCGGGAATTAAAATCGGACTTCCGAATATTATCATTGTGTTTGTGTTGTACCGGTTCGGATTAAAGGAAGCCGCAGTGGTATCCTTGATCCGTATGCTGGCGGTATCTTTTATGTTCGGGAATATGATGGCCCTTGTTTACAGTTTAGCGGGGGCATTTTTAAGCATGCTGGTTATGGTGCTGCTAAAACGGCTGAATATTTTGTCTGTAGTGGGGGTCAGCGTGGCAGGAGGCGTGTTTCATAACGTCGGACAGATTTTGGCAGCGATGATTCTTTTAGGAACGGCAGAATTGGGATATTATTTAATTGTGCTTGCAATCACCGGTACGGTATCCGGCATCTTTGTGGGACTATGCGGTGGGGTTATTGAAAAACGAATTCCTAAAAATTTTATATAAATACAAAAGAAATTAATACAACTACGTATTGACAAAGTTCATTTTTTATTGCATAATGAAGTTGATAAAAAATTAACAATACCACAAGGAGGAGTTTCTTATGAAAATGAAAAAGTTACTTTGTTTATCTCTTAGTGTTCTTATGGTTGTATCTTTTGTAGGATGTAAGAAAGAAGCAGAGACTTTAAAGTTCGGTATGGGCGTTGTGACTGAGGTTTCCAAGGCAAGTAGTGCCGAGGCGGATGCCAACGGTCAGGGTAAGGCCACTACGAACGTAGCGGTAGTTACCGTGGATGCGGCAGGTAAGATTATTGCATGTCAGTTGGATGCCGCAGACGCTACCGTAGCATATACCGGTGACGGTAAGGCTATTGCAAACGAGTCCTTTGCTACCAAGTATGAGCTTGGCGATGCTTACAACATGGTTGCATACGGCGGTTCCGTAAAGGAATGGTACGAACAGGCTGATGCGTTCGAAAGTGTTGTTTGCGGTAAGACCCTGGATGAAGTGAAAGCTTTGGTTGCAGGGGAAGATAAGGGTACCGAAGAAGTAATCAATGCAGGTTGTACCATTACCATTGTTGAGTTTGTGCAGGCAATCGAGAAGGCATATAACAATGCGGTGGCTTCCGATGTTACCGCTGATCATACCTTAAAGCTTGGTGTATCCACTGCGCAGTCCTGTAAGGACGCTACCGAGGATGCAACCGGTCAGAACCAGCTTGAGACCACCTTCCTCGCAGTTGCATTAGATGCAGAGGGCAAGGTTGTAGCTGCTACCAGTGATTGCGTTCAGGTGAAGTTCACCTTCGATGCAACCGGTGCTTCTACTTACGATTTAGCTAAGGTTGTTTCTTCTAAGAAGGAGGCAGGTACCAACTACGGTATGAGCGCATACGGTACCGACTTAAACGGTGACGGCGTTGTGAAGGAATGGAACGAGCAGGCAGCAGCATTTGATGCGGCATGTGTAGGTAAGACGGTTGCGGAAATCAGTGGTCTTGCAAATGTGGACGGTTACGGCAATGCAGACTTACAGACCGCAGGTTGTACCATGGGTATCGATGGATTTGTGAAGGCTGCAGGAAAGTTAAAGTAAGAGAGTAAAGATATACAAGGGGAGGGTAACCTCCCCTTTCTATTTGTGAAAGCGGTACGGTAGTTTTTAGCTACGGTGCCGCTTCTTGTTTTACTGTTATGAAAAAAGGTGAAAAGAGTATTGACATTCGGAAGGGGATTAGATATACTATGGTCTGAAGTTAGCCAATGCTAACTATTTTGCAGAGTATTGGTTAGCTGGTGCTAACCAATGGGAATATATCAGGAGGTGAGCACATGAGTGTAGCAATTATCGGAGGAAATGAGTGTATGATACGAAGATATGCGGAGTTATGTAGTGATTATAAATGTAAAGTGAAAGTGTATCCTAAGATGACAAGCAGTTTGAAAAATATGGGTTCACCGGATTTGTTGGTGCTGTTTACCAATACGGTATCGCACAAGATGGTTCATTGTGCCTTGGGAAAAGTCGGTATACATACAAAGATTGCCCGGTCTCATAGCAGTTCCATCGAAGCATTGAAGAAGATTCTTGATGAACATGCGGTATAAGGAGGGATTGGTTTGTCTGAGGAGTTATTGATTCAGCATTGTTCACCAACACTTGCAGGATTGAAAACCGGAAGTTTATTTAACGGTGCATTTTGTAACGAAGGAGAAATGAAAGCGTGCATTCGGTGCTGGAACAGGGTGCTGACAAAGAAGGGGGTGCGCGTTGTTCCGTTACAATTTCGTGAGGGCCGTGCACTGATTTATGTGTATCGTCCGGAACGATTGCGTATTGATTTTAGTCATAGTACGACGGAACAATTATTACGGGAACGAGGCTATTGTAAGGAAAAGCCGGGAAGCTGTGTGGTCCACTTGATAAAACGGTTACAGAGATACGAGCAATTTCCTCATGAGATAGGATTGTTTTTAGGGTATCCGCCGGAGGATGTCAGTGGCTTTATAGCGAACAAGGGGCATGGTTATAAGTGGGTCGGAGGCTGGAAGGTATATGGAGATGCAGAGGCTGCGAAAAAGAACTGTGCGAAATACAGGAAGTGTGCTGATGTATATCGGAGCATGTATGCCGAAGGGAAAACGATAGGGCAGCTTACGGTGGACGAAAATAAATGGAAAGATAAGCTTTACGCTTCCATGCAGGCAGAGCAAGAAATAGGGGTAGCGATATGAATGATAAAAAGAGTATAACGGATTACTACTACAGTGATGAAAGGGGAGATGCACATGCGGTAGTATATCGCTTGTTTCCCGGCATAGAAGTTGCCTATATTTCGTTGTATCTCTGGGATGACTCTTTTTGCCACCCTTTCAGACAGAAGAGGAGCTTAAGGCTGTGCTGGAAGAAAGGTATGAGAATATAGAATTACATGTAGAAGGCTCCATGGCATATTTTAAGTGCGTAAAATAAAAAAATGTTGCACTTGCGGAATAAAGAAGGGTATAATATTCGCAAAATCATAAAGTTCGGAGAGATGTGCATGAAGAAAAAATTACTATTGTGTATTCTGCTTTGTTCTATGTTGCTACAAAGTATCGGGTTTGCTGGTTGCGGAAAGAAAACAGAGAAGTATTCCACCTATTCCTTTGATTATTTTGATACGGTAACAACGATTACCGGTTATGCGGAGAGTAAGGAAAATTTTGATGGGATTGCGGGAAAGGTTTTGGAGGAACTCTCGGAGTATCATAAGCTGTTTACCATTTATCATCGGTATGAGGGATTGGAGAATCTTTGTACCATAAATGAAATTGTAAACGGTGCACATCGTACCGTAACGGTAGACCGTCGCATTATCGACATGCTGTTATATGCCAAGGATATGTATGAAAAGACCGATGGTACGGTGAATATTGCCATGGGTAGCGTGCTGTCTATCTGGCATGATTACCGGACGGAAGGTATAGATGAGCCCTGGGCTGCCAAGCTTCCGCCAATGGAGAAGCTTTCCGAGGCGGCAAAGCATACGGATATTAATGATGTGATAATTGATGAAGCTGCCGGCACGGTGACAATGGCCGATCCGGAGATGAAATTGGATGTGGGAGCCATAGCAAAAGGATATGCGGTGGAAATGGCGGCCCGTTCCCTGGAAGAAAAAGGAATCACCGGGTATGTGATAAATGTGGGCGGTAATGTCCGTACAGTGGGAGCAAAAGGTGATGGAGACAAATGGCTGGTAGGAATCGAAAATCCGGAAGAAGACAGCAAACAGGCCTATCTGGCTTATCTGGAACTCTCGGGCGAGTCCCTGGTGACCAGCGGTTCCTATCAGCGGTATTATGTGGTGGACGGAAAGAGGTATCATCACATAATCGATCCGGAGACGTTGCTGCCTTCAGAGGGGTATGTATCGGTGTCGGTGGTATGTAAAAGCTCTGCGGACGGAGATGCTCTTTCTACGGCACTGTTTTGCATGGATTTGGAGGAAGGAATGGCGCTGGTGGAGCGTTTGCCGGATACAGAGGCTATGTGGGTCTTAAACGACGGTACCTGTCATGAATCTGCGGGTTTTGGGAGGTATAGGAGTGAAACAAAGAAATAAAATTACGGAAAAGAAAATGGGCGATGCGGAAAAAGCATCGCCCTGTTTTGACTTATGGGAAGCTTGGGGGATTTATCCTTATTCTTTGGAAAAATCGTCCTTTCCTACACCACACAGCGGGCAAACCCAGTCCTCCGGCACATTTTCCCACGGGGTGCCCGGTGCGATACCGTTGTCCGGATCGCCGGCAGCTTCATCGTATACATAGCCGCATACATTACATACGTAAGTCATAACAGTACCTCCTTTTGATAAAAAATACTTCCGTATTTATTATAGCACAAAAAGCGGAAATGTATAGCTTTTTTCTTTGGGAATACAATCGGTCATGGCTTGATTATTTCCGTAAGAGATGCTATACTGAACTGTGTTGTTGCGATGAAACGGCAACAAAAGGAGGAAACATGGAAACAGTCAAAAAACTATTTAAAAAATACAAGGAAATCATTATGTATCTGGTGTTCGGCGTGGCGACAACGGTGGTAAACTGGATTGCATATATTATATGCACGAAGCTGTTCGGGCTGTCCGGGGGAGAACTTTCCAATGCGCAAATCACCGTTTGCAACGGAATTGCATGGGTGGTTGCGGTGACCTTTGCATTTATCACCAATAAGTTGTTTGTGTTTGAAAGTAAAAGCACGGAGAAGGGCTTTTTACTGTTGGAGGCGGCAAAGTTTTACGGTTCCCGCATTTTTTCGGGTATCTTTGAGATTTTGTTGCCAAGCGGTCTGATTGCCATCGGTTTGAATCAGTCGGTATTCGGTATAGAGGGTGCCATTGCAAAAGCGATTACAAGTGTAGTGGTGATTGTGATGAATTATGTGTTAAGCAAGCTGTTTGTGTTCCGTAAGGAGAAAAATAAAGATGAGTGATTTGTTTGCGATAAAGGGTATGGTAACAGTAAAAAAGGGTGAGGCAAGAAGCCTTAAGGCAGGCGGACTTTGGATTTATGATAATGAAATCGATACAATTACCGGCGCGGTGGAAGATGGTGACTTAGTGCGTGTGAACGACTTTGACGGCTATGTGCTGGGCACGGGCTTTCTTAATCGCAAGTCCAAGCTGACGGTGCGTATGTTAACTCGTGACAAGGATGCGGAGATTAACGAAGCGTTTTTGGAAAAGAGAGTCCGGGCGGCTTGGGACTACCGGAAAAAGACGGTGGATACAAGCAGTTGTCGTCTGATTTTCGGAGAAGCGGACTTTTTGCCGGGGCTTGTAGTGGACAAGTTTTCCGATGTGTGCGTGGTACAGTCCCTGGCCCTGGGTATCGACCGGTTAAAGCCGGTGATTCTTACTGCACTTACGAAGGTGCTTGCGGAAGACGGAATTACCCTTCGGGGAATTTATGAGCGTAGTGATGCCAAGGTCCGGGAACAGGAAGGTATGGAGCGTTTTAAGGGCTTTCTTACGGAACCTTTTGATACGGAAGTGGAGATTGTAGAAAACGGTGTCAAGTATCTGGTGGACATTGCGGATGGTCAGAAGACCGGCTTTTTCCTTGACCAGAAGTACAACCGCCTTGCGGTACAGAAGCTTTGTAAAGATGCAAAGGTTCTGGACTGCTTTACCCATACCGGTTCCTTTGCTTTAAATGCCGGAATCGCGGGAGCAAGTAGCGTTCTCGGTGTGGATGCCTCGGAACTGGCGGTGGAGCAGGCGAGAAAGAATGCGGAATTAAACGGCCTGTCCGACAGGGTAAAGTTTCAGTGTGCAGATGTGTTTGAACTTTTGCCGGAGTTAGAGCGTGCCGGTGAGCAGTTTGATGTGGTAATTTTGGACCCGCCGGCATTTACCAAGTCCCGGAATTCTGTAAAAAATGCAGTAAGAGGCTATCGTGAAATCAATATCCGTGGTCTGAAGCTGGTGAAGGACGGAGGGTATCTTTGTACCTGTTCCTGCTCTCACTTTATGACGCCGGAGCTTTTTACGGAGACCATTGCCCAGGCGGCAAGGGATGCCCATGTACGTCTTCGTCAGGTGGAGTACCGCACCCAGGCAGCGGATCATCCGATTCTGTGGGCGGCAAATGAATCCTACTATTTGAAGTTCTATGTGGTGCAGGTGGTGAAGAGTTTTTAAAAAATAGGACTTTTTTCTTATTTCCTCTTTACAAAATATAGGAAAAGACGATATAATAGATATAAGGAAAAGTGTCTAAAAAGAAACCAATGAATAAGCATGAGTCAAGGAGGGCGATGCATATGTCATTTTTTAATTATTCCAGTACTTTATTCAGTGGGATGAACAGTTCCGGTTCTTCGTTTTCGGGATTAATCGGTGAGTACAACCAGATTCGGAACGGTTCCTACGGAAGACTTTTAAAGGCGTACTATAAAAAGTTCAATGCGGACGGGACCGAAAAGTCTTCTACTACCAATAAGAATACCAATACCGATAAGGTAAAGCCGAGTTCCGACACGGTAGATACCGCAAAGGAACTGGATGCGGTTGCGGATAAGGCTACGGGCTTGCAGAATGCGGCAATGAAGCTGGCAGCGGTAAAGGAAGGTTCTTCTTCCCTTTATGCAAAGAAGACTTTTGTGGATACCAACGAGGACGGTTCTACCTCTACCCGTACGGATTACGATTACGATACGTTGGTAAAGTCGGTACAGTCCTTTGTATCTGCCTATAACGATACCTTGGAGTCGGTAGGTACCATCGAGGCATCTTCCGTACAGCAGAAGACCCAGTGGATGACCCAGGTGACAAGTCAGTATAAGGACGAGCTTGCCGGCGTAGGTCTTTCTGTGGATAAGGACGGTCGTCTTGCTCTGGATGAGAAGACATTCCGCGGAAAGGAGATGACGGAGCTTCAGGATTTCTTTGAAGGAACCAATTCCGTTCTCGGTCAGCTTGCCAGAAAGGCTTCCAATCTTGCCGGTGCGGCTGAGCTTCAGTCCACCAAGGCGGCTTCCGCTTATACGGCAAACGGAAACAATTATCCGAAGGATTCCATGAATTCCGGAACGTTGTTTGATTCGTTGTTCTAAGTAAAGTTCAATAGACTATATTTGATACATAACACAGGCTGTCGCAGGAAAGCGGGAGCCTGTTTTCTTGCAAATGGAGTTCAAGTATGTTACTATGAAAAGGTGTATGAAGGTTTGAATTGTCGAAGCAGAAAGGAGAAGAATGTATGTTAAAAATCGGTTCTCATGTGGGAATGAGCGGAAAAGAAATGTTTTTGGGATCTGTAAAGGAGGCTCTTTCCTATCAGGCGAATACCTTTATGTTATATACGGGAGCACCCCAGAACACCAGACGAAAGGCCATAGCGGAACTGAATATCGAAGCGGGCTGGGATTTGATGAAGAAAAGCGGTCTGTCGGAGTTTGTGGTACATGCGCCGTATATTATTAATTTAGGGAATTCCGTAAAACCGGAGACCTATGAGCTGGCGGTGGAGTTTTTACGGGAGGAGATTAAGCGTACCGAGGCCATGGGAAGTAATGTGCTGGTACTGCATCCGGGGTCCCATGTGGATGCGGGAGAGGATGCCGGGATTGCGCAGATTGTGAAAGGTTTAAATGAGGTATTAACGGCTGATACAAAGGTAAAGATTGCCTTAGAAACCATGGCAGGCAAGGGCAGTGAAATCGGAAAAAACTTTGAACAGCTGGCCCGGATTTATGACGGAGTGGTGTACAATGACAAGCTTCGTGTATGCTTTGATACCTGCCACACCCATGATGCAGGCTATGATATTGTAAATGATTTTGAAGGTGTGGTGGCGCAGTTTGATAAGGTACTGGGTAAAGAACAGATTGCGGTTTTCCATATCAACGACAGCAAGAATGTGCGGGGTGCAGCAAAGGACCGCCACGAGAACATCGGATTCGGAGAAATCGGTTTTGATGCGCTGAATAAAATAGTGCATTTTCCGGATTTTGAAGAGGTTCCGAAGATTCTGGAGACCCCCTATGTGACCGCGACACCGGAGGAAAAAGAAAAGTCTATTGCTCCGTACGGTGCGGAGATAGCAATGTTGCGGGAAGGTGTATTTGAGCCGAATTTGTATGAATTATTAAGAAAAAATTAAAATAATACAGAAACATGTTGACGGTGTTTTTTGAATATGTTACTATAGAGGAGTAGTTTAAATTACGAAGGAGGGCTTCAGAGTATGGAGAACAATAACGGTAAGGGCTTATCTATCGCAGGTCTTGTATTAGGCATCGTAGCAACTTTATTATCCTTCTTTTCCTTTGTGAATATCGTAGGATTAATTCTTGCAATCGTTGGTTTGATCTGTGCACTTAAGGGAAGCAAGGCAGCAAAGGCAGCAGGTGTTCCGACCGGTATGGCTACCGCAGGTGTCGTACTTTCTATCGTTGGTCTTGTATTTTCTGCAATCGGTGTGTTGGCTTGCACCGTATGCGTGGCTTGCATCGGTTGTGCAGCAGCAGAAAGTGTTGGCGAGTTAGGCGATTTGTCTTCTTTCTACTAAGATAGGGAGATCGGCAAGGTTTACAGGACGATTACGCGTGTAAACAGTTTCCGTAGCACAGCGTTTCTTGATTGGGGGCGCTGTGCTATGGATTTTTTCATTTTGGAGGATTGTAATGTTTCCTTATTTTGAGATATTTGGGAAAACCATCGGAAGCTACGGGTTTTGCGCGATGGTGGGTCTTTTGGTTTGCGGAGCGGTGGGCTGCCTGTTGGCAAGGCGGTTTCAAATTGCATACGAAGATATTATATTAATCATGGTGGTCATCGGGGTGTCTTTGGTCATCGGCGGCCATTTGTTATATGGAATTACAAATGCGGATAAATTGATTGTCCTGATTAAGAGGGCGTCTGAATTTCATATAAAGCAGTTTTTCGGTTATTTGATACAGATTTTCGGCGGAATGGTTTATTACGGCGGTTTTCTGGGGGCCTGTGCCGGACTGCTTATTTACACAAAGTTTTCCAAGGCAGTGAAGCGGGAGCAGGTGTTTGACCTGTTTGCGGTGTGTATTCCGTTGTTTCATGTGTTCGGACGTATCGGGTGCTTTTTCAGCGGTTGTTGTTACGGTGTAGAGAGTAAGTTTGGGTTTGTGGTGCACGGAAATACTCTGATTCCGGAGTTAAACGATGTGCGTCGTCTTCCGGTATCGTTAATTGAAGCAACCTGCAACTTGCTTATCTTTTTGGTATTGTTACGAATGTTTTTGAAAGGAAAGGAGACCGGTAAAATGATTTTTTACTATATGTTAATCTATCCGGTGGCTCGTTTTACGTTGGAGTTTTTCCGCGGAGATGCGATTCGTGGATTTTTGTTCGGCCTGTCTACCTCCCAGTGGATCAGTATCGTCTTGTTTGCGGTGGCGGTTTGGAAATTGTTCCTCTCTAAGGGAAAGAAGAGTGGGGCAGTATGTGCCGGACTTTTGCTGGCAACCCTGTTTGTTACGGGAGTAGCTCCGAAGGCAGTGTATGCGACGGAAACGCCGGATGCTGTTACTGCGGAAGCGGGAGAGGATATAACGGATGAGACAGCAGAGAACGGCGTTGGGAAAGATTATTCCTTTACCGCGAAGGGAAAATTTGTGATTTTTGTCTGTTGTCTGTTCAGTGTCGGCATTTGCCTTGTGATTGCAATCTACGGCAATCCGAATGACCGTTTAAAGGACAAATATAGGCGGGCAAGAAAGCAGGAAATGTTAAAAGAAAAAAGAAAGAAAGAAGCAGAGATGCGGGCAATCAAGCGTGCGGAAGCAGATGCCAAGTACGAAAAAGAACTGGCAGAGTACGAAGCCTATATGAAAGAATACGAAGAAGCCAAAGCCGCAAAGGCCGCAGCGAAAGAGGCAAAAAAGGCTGCGAAAAAGAAATAATTTTAAAACACAAAAAAAGGGGCCAAGTCGGCCCCTTTCAATTTTTACTTTTCTAAGCTGTTCATCTTCATTGCGCGAACCTTTAAGGAAAGTCCGAACAGATTGATGAAGCCTTCAGCATCGTGGTGGTCGTATAAATCACCGGTGGTGAAGGAAGCAATGCTCTCGTTGTATAAGGAATACGGAGAGGTCGTTCCCTGCTTAATGATGTTGCCCTTGTAAAGCTTAAGCTTTGCTTCACCGGTTACGTACTTCTGGGTGGACTCGATGAATGCCTGGAGAGCCTCACGAAGCGGGGTGAACCACTTTCCTTCGTAAACAACATCTGCGTACTTGTCTGCAACGCCCTTCTTGTATGCTAAGGTGTCGCGGTCAAGGATCAACTCCTCTAACTGCTCATGAGCAGCCATCAGGATGGTTCCGCCCGGAGTCTCGTAAACACCGCGGGACTTCATACCTACCACACGGTTCTCAACGATATCAACAATACCGACGCCGTGCTTGCCGCCCAGCTTATTTAATTCACGAATAATATCGGAAGCCTTCATCTTCTTACCGTTTAATGCAACCGGAGCACCCTCTTTGAAGGTAATGGAAACGGTCTCGCCCTCGTCCGGAGCCTTCTCCGGAGAAACACCGAGAACTAAGAGATGGTCATAGTTCGGAGCGTTTGCCGGATCCTCTAATTCAAGACCTTCGTGGCTGATGTGCCAGAGGTTACGGTCACGGCTGTAGCTGTGGCTTGCGTCAAACGGAAGCTCAATGCCGTGTGCGCGGCAGTATTCGATTTCTTCTTCACGGGAGGACATCTTCCAGGTGTCGTTACATCTCCACGGAGCAATGATCTTTAATTCCGGAGCCAAAGCCTTAATACCGAGCTCGAAACGTACCTGGTCGTTACCCTTACCGGTAGCACCGTGACAAATTGCAACAGCGCCTTCCTTCTTTGCAATCTCAACCAACTTCTTAGCGATAATCGGACGAGCCATGGAAGTACCCAGTAAGTATCTGTTCTCGTAAACAGCACCGGCCTTTACGCACGGAATTGCATACTCATCAACGAACTCATCTACAACGTCAAGGATGTAAAGCTTCTCTGCGCCGGAGTACTTTGCGCGCTCCTCCAAACCGTCAAGCTCGCTTTCCTGTCCAACGTCGATACAGCAGCAAACAACGTCGTAATCGTAGTTTTCCTTTAACCACGGAATGATAGCGGTCGTATCAAGACCACCGGAGTAAGCTAAAATAACTTTCTCTTTCATAATGTGCCTCCTTAGATATGTACATATTACTTTTTCATGTCATTAAGTGCCAACCTACATCCAAATATTCTTGTGCAAGTGCAAATAGTCGGATGTAGCTTTTCACCTGATATCACACATCATACACTTGCAATCCGAATAAGTCAAGAGGGAAAATGAAAAAAGTGTTATAAATATACAGAAAGAATGTATGAAACATAAAAAGGCCGAGAGCGGAAAGAAAAAAGGGAGGTGTTTTTATAATAATAAGTAGAAATTACTTGTATTTCTCGACTTTGTGGCTTATAATGGTTGGGATGCGTAGGCATTTTGCCGTTTTCGGCGGAATGCATACCCGAAAGGAGTGTTCCTATGAAGTATCGTATTGTACTGGCGTCCGGTTCGCCGCGAAGGAAAGAGATTCTTGCACAGATTGGTGCAAGTTACGATGTAATCGTCAGCGATTGTGATGAGAGTACGACGGTGACAGAGCCGGCAGAGCTGGTAAAAGAGCTTTCTTGCCGGAAGGCGGAGGCTGTAGCAAAGGAGCTCACGGGACCGGCGATTGTTATCGGCGCAGACACAGTGGTTGCCTATGACGGCAGTATTTTGGGAAAACCGAAGGACAGAGCCGACGCCAAGCGGATGATTTCCATGCTGGAAAATGATACGCATCAGGTGTATACGGGAGTGTCACTTATAATTAAGGAAGATACGGGAGTTTGTAACGTTATTACCTTTGCGGAATGCTCGGAGGTATCGGTGGATGTCATGACAGACCGGCAGATAGAGGAATATCTGGATACGCGGGAAGGGGAAGATAAAGCCGGCAGCTACGCGGTTCAGGGGATTTTTGCGGCGCACATCAAAGGAATCAAAGGAGATTACTTTAATATAGTAGGACTTCCGGTGGCGGGGATTTACAAGAGATTGTATGAAATTGGCATTGATTTGAAAACCGGTGAAAAATTATAAATAAGGTATTGCATAATATACAAAAATGATGTATAATTATGAAAATCAAGGAAAGGAAGCACAGGCGGTGGCCTTATGCTTAGGTGAATGCGATGGAGCAGAAGGAAAAGGTCAACAATATCATGTTACGTGTCATGGTACCGGAGGATTACGATCAGGTATACCGTTTGTGGTGTGGGATAAAGGGCTTTGGCATCCGGAGTATGGATGATTCGAAGGAAGGTGTAGAGAAGTTTTTAAAGCGGAATCCGACCACTAGTGTGGTTGCATTGGATAATGATGAGATTATCGGTGCGATTTTATGCGGGCATGACGGCCGACGAGGTTGCTTCTATCACGTATGTGTAAAGGCTTCTCACAGAAAGCACGGGATTGGGAAAAAGATGGCAGCCTTTGCAATGCAGAAGCTTCAAGAGGAGGGCATCAATAAGGTTTCTTTGATTGCCTTTAAGAGTAACCGGATCGGAAATAAGTTTTGGCGCAAAGTAGGCTGGACCTTCCGTGAAGATTTGAATTATTATGATTTTACTTTGAATGAAGAAAATATTACAAGATTTATTGAATAGAAAGGATGGTTATTATGAAGGTTATTGACGGCGGCGTTACCGCAGCGCAGGGATTTAGTGCAGCTTCTACGGAAGCAGGAATCAAATATAAGAACAGAACCGATATGGCTATGGTATTTTCTAAGGAGCCATGTACGGTTGCAGGTACGTTTACCAGCAATGTGGTAAAAGCAGCCTGTGTGCAGTGGGATATGAAAATTGTAAAGGAATCCGATGCGGTTCATGCGGTTGTTGTGAATTCCGGCATTGCCAATGCATGTACGGGAAAACAGGGATTTGACGCATGCGAAGCAACGGCAGAAGCGGTAAAGGAAGCGCTGGGTGTTGCAACAGATAGTTGCCTTGTGGCATCTACGGGTGTTATCGGTATGCAGTTACCGGTTGAAAAACTGGCAAACGGTGTTAAGGCAATGGCGCCGAAGCTTTCAGAGACGATGGAAGCAGGCACTGCGGCAGCAAAAGCAATTATGACGACCGATACCGTACATAAGGAAATCGCGGTTACTTTTACGGCAGGCGGTAAAACGGTTACCCTTGGCGGTATGTCAAAAGGTTCCGGTATGATTCATCCGAATATGTGTACCATGCTCGGCTTTTTAACAACCGACCTTGCCATTGAGAAGAGTCTTTTACAGGAAGCATTAAGCGAAGTGGTAACAGACACCTTCAACATGATTACCGTGGATGGGGATACTTCTACCAATGATACACTCGTAATCATGGCAAACGGACTTGCCGGAAATGCGAAGATTACGGCAAAGGGAGAAGACTACGACAATTTCTTAAAGGCTCTTTTCTATGTATGTGAATTTTTGGCAAAGAAAATGGCGGCAGACGGCGAAGGTGCCACCAAGTTGTTCGAAGCAAAAGTAGTAAACGCCAAAAGCAAAGAAGATGCAAGAACGTTAGCAAGAGCAATTGTTTCCAGTAATCTTTCCAAAGCCGCAATCTATGGTTGTGATGCCAACTTCGGCCGTTTCCTATGTGCAATGGGGTACTCCGGAGCGGAGTTTGACCAGAATGATGTGGAACTTTTCTTTGAAAGCAAAGAAGGACGTTTACAGGTATTTGACATGGGTACACCGATTGTTTTTGATGAAGATATGGCAGTAAAGATTCTCGGAGCAGAGGCCGTAACCATTTTTGTTGACATGCATGAAGGCGATGCATTCGCAACAGCATGGGGCTGTGATTTAACCTATGATTATGTAAAGATTAATGCGGATTACCGCAGCTAATGAGATAAATGCGGGTGGTAGAATATTAGATGCAAGCTGAGAAAAGAAAGCGAGGAGTTTGAGATGGAAGGTTTGATGGCAAAGGCAAATATACTCATTGAGGCATTGCCGTATATTCAGAAGTTTAAGGACAAGATTGTGGTGGTAAAGTACGGCGGAAGTGCCATGCTTGACGAGCAGTTACAGCAGAATGTAATTAAGGATGTGGCATTACTGAAATTAGTCGGGATGCAGCCGATTATCGTACACGGCGGCGGTAAAGAAATCAGTAAGTGGGTAGGCCTTTTAGGTAAGGAAGCAAAGTTTGTACAGGGCCTTCGTGTGACCGATGCGGAGACCATGGAAGTGGCTGAAATGGTTCTCAGTAAAGTGAATAAGCGTCTGGTACAGATGTTGGAACAGCTTGGTGTAAAGGCTGCGGGTATCTGCGGTAAGGACGGCGGTACCTTAAAGTGTGAGAAGAAGTTAGCAAACGGCGAGGATATCGGATTTGTAGGAAATGTTACGAATGTAGATACCGGTTTAATCGACACCCTTTTGGTAAACGATTATATTCCGGTCATTGCACCGATCGGTATGGATGACAATTTCCTTTCCTACAATATCAATGCAGACGATGCGGCATGTGCCATCGCTACGGCTATGGGCGCAGAGAAGCTGGCATTCCTTACGGATATTGAAGGCGTATATCGTGATTTTGAGGATAAGTCTTCTTTGATTTCCGTACTAACCTTAGACGGTGCGGATGAACTTCTCGGTTCCGGCGTGATCGGCGGCGGTATGCTTCCGAAACTTCAGAACTGCATCGATGCGGTAAAGGAAGGTGTAGCAGGCGTACATATTTTAGACGGTCGCGTACAGCATTCCTTACTCCTTGAGTTCTTTACCGATAAGGGTATCGGTACCGCTATCGTAAAAGGAGAAGAATAAAGGTAAGAAGTAATCAGGTGCCGGGGCAGGGCGTCCCGGCACTTCCATATAAGGAAGGAGAGATGAAGATGAACAAGACAGAATGTATGGAAAGAGCCGAAAAGGTGCTGATGCATACCTATGCAAGATATCAGGTGGTGCTTGACCACGGCGAAGGCGTATACTTATATGAAACCGACGGGACAAAGTATCTGGATTTTTCTGCAGGTATTGCAGTATTTGCATTGGGTTACGGTGATGAGAAGTATAATGAGGCGGTAAAAGCACAGGTAGATAAGCTTCTTCACACCTCCAACTACTATTACAACGAGCCGACCACCTTTGCGGCGGAGAAGATTGTAAAGGCTTCCGGTATGGACCGGGTTTTCTTTACTAACAGCGGTACGGAAGCAGTAGAGGGTGCCATTAAGCTTGCAAGAAAGTATTATTATAAGAAGCACGGTGTAGCAGACAGTGAAATCATTGCCATGGAGCATTCCTTCCACGGAAGAAGTATGGGAGCGCTCTCTGTTACCGGTACGCCGAAGTATCGTACCGCATTCGAACCGTTAATCGGCGGTGCCGTATTTGCGGAGTTCAACAACTTAGACAGCGTAAAGGAAAAGATTACCGACAAGACCGCGGCTATTATTATGGAGACCGTACAGGGCGAGGGCGGTATTTACCCGGCAGAAAAAGAGTTTATCCAGGGTGTCAGAAAGCTTTGTGACGAGAAGGGCATTCTTCTTATTTTAGACGAAATCCAGTGCGGTATGGGCAGAACCGGTACCATGTACGCATATCAGCAGTACGGCGTAAAGCCGGATATTATGACCACGGCAAAGGCGCTGGGTTGCGGCGTGCCGGTAGGTGCCTTTGCGGCTACCGATGAGGTTGCGTCCGCTTACGAGCCGGGGGATCACGGCACCACCTATGGCGGTAATCCGTTCGTTACTCATGCGGTAAGCACCGTATTTGACCGCTTCGAAGAGTTGAATCTGCTCGCAAACGTAAAGGAAGTGGGTGCATATTTGTACGAGCAGTTAGATGCCTTGGCTTCCCGCCATACGGATAAAATCGTTGCTCACAGAGGTATCGGCCTCATGCAGGGCTTAGAATTTAAGGAGCCGGTAAAGGATGTGGTTACCCGTGCCATGAAGGCAGGCCTTATCCTGATTTCCGCTGGTACCAATATCATCCGTTTCGTTCCGCCGCTTGTAATTAAGAAGGAGCATGTGGATGAGATGATAAAGATTTTGGAAGCAAGTTTGTAATGTGCATTTTTTAAGAGAAGATAAAAGAAACACCCCGGTTCTTTGAATCGGGGTGTTTTTGCTATAAGAAAAGAGGTTGGAGTTAGGAGCAAAAGTTAACGTACTACCTTATAGGAAGCAAAGCGTCCTACGGAAGCCCGCAGACAGAAGACGGCTTCGTTGTTTCTTGTATAAAGCGGTTCGATGGTTCTGCCGTTACCTTGATCCACAAGGGACTTTGCATTCTCAATGTGAATCAGGAAGTCACTGTCATAAGTGCCGTTATCCATATACGGATAAACAACAAAGGTATCATTGTCGTATACAAACAGACTGATCATCGGGTTACCGTCAAAATAAATGCCGTTAACCGCGAATTCCTTTCGCATGCGGGTAAGAATTGTATTTGGATAATATTTTAAGGAAGAGAAGGACTCCGGTACCACCAGGGTGTACATTTGTCCCTTCCCGTAGGTATCTCTGGCAAATAAGGTATAGGCTTCTTCCTCTGCAATTCCTTTGCAAATGGCGCCCCAGGTGGCATTGTTACGGAATTCCAACACCGGAATCGACACCGAAGCCTTGCCGGACTCCCGTTCCCAACGATTCCAGAACAGGGAAGCTTCTGCGGCATACTCCTTTACGGAGGCAACCCGGCCTCTGTCACGGATAGAAGTAATACGCTCTAACCCGCGGCCTAAAGTAGCATGTACAAAACCGCTTGTGACGATGGCTTTGTGACCGCTTGCAACATAAGATTCCAGTTTGTCTACGACATCGGTGTCATAGGCGGAAGAAGCGGTAAAGAGGGCCACGGGAGCATTTCCCGGAAACCACGGAGTCGGTGTAATCGGGAAACCGTGCATGCCTAAGAAATCCTGTACGTTATCTTCTCCCTGAGATGCATTCGGAATATAACACGGAACGCCAACCGGTGTTCCTAAATTATCCAAAAGTGCATCCAGCTTGTCCAACTGGAACCCTAATGTCGGTACATTGACGGAATCCACCAAAGACTGGAAGCAGAACATCATCATTTCCCGCGGTTTGGAAAAGGCGGTAAGATAAGCCTGCTCTAAGTAATAATCAAGGCTTCTGCAGTCGTAAGGGTCAAACCATCCGCCGCCGTTTCTGCCCGGTGCCATGGCTTCCAGATAGCGCATCAAGGAGAAGGAGAGGTAGCGCGGCAGGTGCTGGTCGGTATTTACCGGGTCACGGGTCTCCGTACCGGTATAAATCAGGTCGAAAATCTCCTTTTGGGTCAGCGGGTCATATCCGGTCTCCTGGTAGGATTCCATCCAGTTCGGGAACTTAATGGTAATCTTACACTGTGGATTGATTTTCTTTGCGGGAGCAATGACGTACGCCTCAGAAACTTCGTACATCCGGTGGCAGCGGTAAGCCTGCCAGCTACCGTCGGTAATGCCGTTTGCCTCATTGTATTTGTCGCGCTCTGCACGACAGGTTTCACAGGTACAGTTGGTAAAGTAGAAATCATCCAAAATAAAAGCATCGAACACCTTGGCATTCAGTTCGCAGACCTTCTGTAACGTATCTAACATAAAAGCATCATTGTAACAAAAGGTATTGAACATACGTTGTTTTTTTTCATGACCCTCCGGTGTCGGCATACTGGTGGTAATACCGCCATCGGTTTTGATGCCGTTTGCTTCAAACACCTGTTTGCACATACGAAGCTGTTCTTCCGTAGCAAAATTGCCGTCCCGGTAAGGCTCCAAATACACTTTATCCAGACGCATATGCTGTTTAAAAAAAACCAAATCCTTTTGCAACTGTTCTTTTGAGGTATCGGTAACACCGTGTGCCGTAAAATAAACAACCAAATCAAAATTCCTGTAATTTCCCATAGAGAAAACCTCCTGTGTATGAAATTTATCTAATACAATTATAATTCGGTTGTGTGAAAATATCAATAAAATGAAGTATGAATTTATCGTATATTTTAAGATAAAATTGCGGTTTTACCAAATATTATTATAAAATGTGAAAAATATGAGAGTGTGAAAATATTGAAAGAAAGAATGATGCGGTTACACGGTGGAGTACAGAAGAATTACGAACAAAAAATCCGGAAAAAGTCGGAAATAAAATTTTTTTCGAATTTTTTAAAAAAGTGGTTGACAAGCCACACAAAATATTGTATACTAACAAACGTCGCTGATAGCGAAAACACAAATTAGCGAGTGCTGCTGTGGCTCAGTCGGTAGAGCGTCGCATTGGTAGTGCGGAGGTCACGGGTCCGATTCCCGTCAGCAGCTTCCACGTAGGCTTTTAAGCCGCGAACGAAAAAAGAAGAACGTCGATTCAAGCTTGCTTGAAAATCGACGTTCTTCTTTTTTCGTTCGATGGCGGAGCCCGTGACCGAGAAGGAGCGAAGCGGAATCGAGATCTCGCGGCTTAAAAGCCTACGTGGAATCGAGAGTATTTTTTTTTCGTTCGATGGCGGAGCCCGTGGGCTAGCCGGCTGTGAAAGCAGCCGGCTAGATTCACGGCTTAAAAGCCTACGTGAGAGTGAGTTGTTTTTGTTCGATGGCTGAAAAGCCAACGTGGAAACGTACCTTTTTATTTTTATATTGACAAATCATCGGGAACGGTAGTAATATTATTCCATGTTGCATGAGCAACCGAAAATATGTAGTAGTTACATAAAGGAGAGAGATTATGAAAAAGATGAAGAAATTAGTATGTTTTGGCCTTATCTCTGCTATGATGCTTTCTGCATTTGCAGGATGTGGCAAGAAGTCCGGTTCCGATGTAATCAGAATCGGTGGTACCGGCCCGTTGACCGGTGGAGCAGCTGTGTACGGTAACGCTGCAAAGCGTGGTGCTGAAATCGCAGTAGAGGAGATTAACGCACTGGGTGGTATGCAGTTTGAGTTACGTTATGAGGATGATACCCATGACGCTGAGAAGGCAGTCAATGCGTATAACATTTTAAAGGACTGGGAGGTACAGATTTCCCTCGGTTCCGTTACCACGAATCCGTGTATCGCAACCGCAGCGGAGACCTATGCGGATCGTATCTTTGCTTTGACTCCGTCCGCATCTTCTACGGATGTTACTAAGGGCAAGGACAACATGTTCCAGATGTGTTTCTCCGACCCGAACCAGGGTTCCGCTTCCGCACAGTACATCAGCGAGAAGGCTCTGGGTACCAAGATCGCGATCATCTACAAGAATGATGATGCATATTCCACCGGTATTTTTGAGACCTTCACCGACAAGGCAGATGAGCTTGGTATTAACGTGGTATCTACCACCACCTTCAATACCGATAGTCAGAACGATTTCAGCGTACAGTTAAGTGATGCAAAGAATGCAGGCGCAGATCTTGTGTTCCTTCCGATGTATTATGAAGCTGCTGCATTGATTCTTGACCAGGCAAAGAAGATGAACTATGCTCCGAAGTTCTTTGGCGTAGATGGTATGGACGGTATTCTTACTCTTGAGGGATTTGATACCACTCTTGCAGAAGGCGTTATGCTCTTAACTCCGTTCTCTGCGGATGCTACCGATGAGAAGACCGTAAACTTCGTAAAGAAGTACAACGAAAAGTACAATGAGACTCCGAATCAGTTCGCAGCAGATGCTTATGACTGTGTATATGCAATTTATGAGGCTTGCCAGAAAGGTGAGGTTACCTCTGATATGACCGCTGAGGAAATCTGCGATATCATGATCGCACAGTTTACCACCATGAAGTTCGACGGTTTGACCGGTAACGGCATGACCTGGGGCAAGAACGGTGAGGTTAGCAAGAGCCCGAAGGGTATGGTAATCCAGAACGGTGTATATGTAGGTCTTGACTAATTAGTCGGAATACAAAGAGTGAATTTAAAAGCAGCCGCAGTTGCGAGGAATCGTGACTGCGGCACTTTTTAATGAAATCTCTTTACCGCTTTAACGGAAAAAACATTGCCTTTTTTGTCTTTTTATGATAAAATAAAATGTATTGTTATTTATTTTTTTAGAAATTGAGGTGCAGTATATGGAATTCCTTTCAAATGTGATTAACGGAATCAGTTTGGGAAGTATTTACGCGATTATTGCGTTAGGGTACACCATGGTATACGGTATTGCAAAGATGTTAAACTTTGCACACGGCGATGTCATCATGGTAGGTGCCTATGTATGCTTCTTTATGACCAGTCGTTATAATATGCCTGCGGTTGTCGGCATATTGTTATCGATGTTTGTTTGTACAGTGCTTGGTATCGTCATTGAGCGTTTGGCGTACAAGCCGTTAAGACAAGCGACTTCCCTGGCGGTATTGATTACGGCAATCGGTATGAGTTACTTCCTGCAGAACGGGGCACAGCTTCTTTGGACTTCCAATCCGAAGGTGTTCAAGTCTGTTGTGGGAGATGGCGGTGTTCAGCTTACAGAAGGATTATATGTATCTCATGTTACGCTGGTGACGATTGCGGTATGCGTGATTATTATGATTGCGTTGACTGTATTTACCGGAAAGTCCAAGATGGGTAAGGCCATGCGTGCATGCTCCGAAGACAAGGGGGCGGCACAGCTTATGGGCATCAATGTAAATACCACGATTTCCATTACCTTTGCCATCGGTTCCGCGCTGGCGGCCATTGCGGGCGTGCTTCTTTGTTCCGCATATCCGAATCTGGTACCGACCACCGGTTCCATGCCGGGTATCAAGGCATTTACCGCAGCGGTATTCGGCGGTATCGGTTCCATTCCGGGTGCGTTAATCGGCGGTATTTTACTTGGTATTATTGAGATTTTTGCAAAGGCATATATCTCCACGGAGATTTCCGATGCCATTGTGTTTGCGGTACTTATCGTAGTATTGCTTGTAAAGCCTACGGGTCTTCTTGGTAAGAAGATCAGCGAGAAAGTGTGAGGTGAGCGGAATGAAAGGGAAAAAGACTTTAAGCAAAACGTCAAAAAACAATTTCATTACCATGGGCGGCCTGCTTCTCGTGTATGTGATTGTTTTGATTTTAAAAGAGGGTGGGATTACCACCAACTTAATTAACGGCCAGTTGGTTCCGATTTGTGCCTATATGATTATGGCCATCTCGTTGAACCTGACCGTAGGTATCTTAGGTGAATTAAGCCTCGGACATGCGGGCTTTATGAGTGTGGGCGCTTTCGGCGGTGTATTGGTGGGAACGCTGATGCAGGAAGTATCCGATTCCAAGATTTTATGTCTGTTGGTTGCGGTAATCGCAGGTGGTGTGCTGGCGGCTTTGGCCGGATTCTTAATCGGTATTCCGGTACTTCGCCTTCGCGGAGACTACCTTGCGATTGTTACTTTGGCCTTCGGTCAGATTATTAAGAGTATCGTAAATATTTTATATGTAGGTCTGGATGCCGACGGTTTGCATGTGGGATTTATCGAGAAGCCGGAGATTTTAGAGGAAGGAAAGATGATTATAAACGGTGCCATGGGTGCAACCGGTATCCGGAAACTTTCTACCTTTACCTTCGCATTTATCGTATTGATGCTTTGCCTGATTGTGATTTATAACCTGATTCAGAGTCGTACCGGTCGTGCGATTATGGCCCTGCGTGATAATCGTATTGCGGCTGAGTCGGTTGGAATCAATGTAACGAAGTATAAGTTATTGGTATTTGCGATTTCTGCAGCAATGGCAGGTATGGCGGGGACGGTGTTTGCTTACAATTATTCCACCGTTGCTCCGACGAAGTTTGATTTTAACACTTCGATTCTTGTATTGGTATTTGTAGTTTTAGGCGGTCTGGGAAGTATGCGCGGTTCCTTAATTGCAGCGGCGCTTCTTACTTTGCTTCCGGAGCTTCTGCGTGAGTTCTCCGATTACCGTATGTTGGTATATGCGATTGTATTGATTCTCGTAATGCTCGGTACCAACAACCCGAAGATTCGCGACTTCTTTGCAAAGATTGTCGGCAAGATAAAAAGTGTATTTGTTCGTAAAAAGACGGCAAAGGAGGAAAATGCAAATGGATAAGGGAAAGATTCATGAAGTCATCAGCGAAAGCATCATCCCGGCCCGGGATAAAGACAAGCGTCCGGTACTGGAATGTAGCCATTTGGGTATTACCTTCGGTGGTCTGGTTGCGGTAGATGATTTTAATCTTACCGTAGGCGCTACGGAGATTGCGGGTCTCATCGGACCGAACGGTGCCGGTAAGACCACGGTATTTAACCTGCTGACCAAGGTATATCAGCCGACCCACGGTACGATTTTGCTGGACGGACAGGATACCAGAGGCATGAGTACCATGCAGGTAAATAAAGCAGGTATTGCACGTACTTTCCAGAATATCCGCTTGTTTGATAAGCTGACCGTTGAAGAGAATGTTAAAATCGGTCTTCACAATCAGATTAAGTGTTCCACGGTAAGCAGCATTCTTCGTCTTCCGTCTTATTGGAAGACCGAGAAGGAAGCCCACGAAAAGGCATTGGAGTTACTTTCCATTTTTGATATGCAGGATATGGCGGATTATAAGGCAGGCAGCCTTCCGTACGGTGCACAGCGCCGTCTGGAGATTGTCCGGGCCCTTGCCACCAATCCGAAGCTGTTGCTCCTTGATGAGCCGGCAGCGGGTATGAACCCGTCCGAGACCGCGGAACTGATGGAGAATATCCGTAAGATTCGCGATACCTTCCAGATTGCGATTCTCTTAATCGAGCATGATATGAACCTGGTTATGGGTATTTGTGAGGGGATTGCGGTATTGAATTTCGGTCGTATTATTGCCAAAGGGTCTCCGGAGGAGATTCAGGCAAATCCGACGGTAATCGAGGCATATCTCGGTAAGAAGAAGGAGGACTAGGCCATGGCAATGCTTGAAGTAAACAATATCAATGTATTTTACGGCAGTATCCACGCAGTCAAGGATATCAGCTTTAAGGTAGAAAAAGGCGAAATCATTTCTCTTATCGGTGCAAACGGTGCCGGTAAGACTACGATTTTGCAGACGGTGTCCGGTCTTTTAAAGAGTACCACCGGTTCTATTACATTTAACGGCCAGGATCTGATGCACATCCCGGCTCACAAGATTGTAGGTCACGGTCTGGCACAGGTGCCGGAGGGGCGTCGCGTATTTTTACAGATGTCCGTTATGGAGAATCTGGAGTTGGGTGCTTATACCCAGCCGAAGAACACCATCGACCACAATCTGGAAATTGTATTTGAACATTTCCCGCGCTTAAAGGAGCGTAGAACCCAGGTGGCAGGGACTCTTTCCGGCGGTGAGCAGCAGATGCTTGCTATGGGACGTGCCATGATGTCGAACCCGACGCTTCTCATGCTTGACGAGCCGTCCATGGGTCTTGCACCGATTTTGGTAGATGAGATTTTTAAGATTATCGTAGAGTTAAATAAAGCGGGCGTTACCATTCTTCTCGTAGAGCAGAATGCGCAGATGGCACTTTCCATCGCAAACCGCGGTTATGTATTGGAGACCGGTAAGGTGGTAATGACAGCGGATGCGAAGGAGTTGTTAAACGACGATTCCGTAAGAAAAGCATATTTGGGAGCATAATCCGGAAAGGAGAAGGGCTATGAAGAATTACGTGATTACGATTGCAAGAGGCTATGGCAGCGGTGGACGTACCGTCGGTCAGATGTTGGCAAAGGAGCTTAACATCCCGTACTATGACAGGGAATTGATGCGTCTGGCTTCCGATGAGAGCGGCATCAATGAGGAACTGTTTGCGAAGGCAGACGAGAAGTTAAAGCAGAGTCTTCTGTTTAAGATTGCAAAGAAAGAATATAACGGAGAATTGATTCCGCCGGACAGAGAAGAGTTCGTATCCAACGACAACCTGTTTGCTTATCAGGCAAAGGTCATTAAGGATTTGGCCGCAGAGGGACCGTGCGTTATCGTAGGACGCTGTGCAGACTATATTTTAAGAGATTTGCCTCATGCGGTGCGTCTCTACATACATGCTCCTCTGGAGGATTGTGTGGCTCGTACGGCGGGCAAGCTTCCGGGAGATGCCAAGGAACGGGAAAAGCAGATTATCGCTATTGACAAGCGTCGTGCAGCTTATTATAAGTACTACACCGGTAAGGAATGGACCGATGCAGGCAACTATGATTTGTGTCTGAACACGAACCACTTGGATTATGAGACTTGCGTAAAGATTACAAAGTCGTTTTTGGAGATTATTCCGGAGAGAATCTGATACAAAGCAATATACGGGGAACAGCCGTGGGGGATGTGGTTGTTCCCTTATATTTTTCTTGACATTATAGGATATAACCTATATAATAAAGGTAGGAAAGTAATAGGGGGGACAATATATGCCGGTTATATCGGGAGAAACTGTTTAGGATGTGGAAGACACAAGAGTTTGAAGTTCTTCCGGCAATTCGATAGAAAAGAGGATGATGCGGATGTATCACAAAATTAAATCAATAAAAGCGTTGGATAATTTGAAACTTTTGGCAGTGTTTCAGGACGGTACCGAAAAGGAATATAATGTCAGGGCGTTGGATGCGATGTTTCCTCAGTTTAAAGAACTGGAGACAAATCCGGATTTGTTCGCGCAAGTGCAGGTGGATGTCGGAGGCTATGGTGTATCTTGGAATGATGCGTTGGATTTGAGCGCAGAAGAAATATGGGAATGTGGTCTGACGGTAGGAAAAAAGGAAGTTAAACTTGCGGACATGGTGGCAGAACGTTTGATTTCTGCAAGAGACAGCAGGGGCATGACCCAGTGCTGTTTGGCAGAAGAGACCGGTATCTATCAGGCGGATATTAGTAAGATAGAACGGGGACTGGCCAATCCTTCCCTGCTTACATTACAACGTCTGGCAGATGGGATGGATATGGAGGTTGTGATTGAGTTTGTACCGAAGAGGAAGTAAAAGGATTACCGTTAATAAATGAGCAAAAAGAACGATATGTCGAGAAAAATCTAAAAAAACCAGATTTTTCTCGACATATCGTTCTTTTTTATAAGGTTTTTAAGAAAGATAATAATGCATCGTACTGTTCGGGAGCAAGCTTTGCTGCATATGCAAGAAGTCTGGCTTGACTGTTGCTCGGAACAATTGCCTGGGCCTCTTCTTCAATAAAGAACTGTGATAATGAAAGACCGAAAGCATCACAGATTTTTTCCAAAGATGGAATGGATGGTAAAATACCTTTTCGATACCAAGAAGAGATGGTGGATTGGGTTAAGCCGGATTTCTCTGCTAACTGATATTCGCTCCAATGACGTTCTTCTCGCAATTCTGTTATTTTCTCTAAAATATCCATAATATCATTATTCACCACCAATACATAGAATATACGTTAATTATACTAAATATTGTCGTTGCAATTTAATACGGAAAGTAGTATAATAATAGCGAACATACGAAGTAAATTAAAACTAAGCAAATGGAATAGGAAAATGTTATAAGGAGGACAAGGTATGAAGAAGTATGTAAAAAAGGTAAGTGTTGTATTAGTACTATCGTTATTGATAGGAATGTTTATGCCTGCATCGATCGCAGAAGCGGCCAGTGATCCGTATTTGGCATATCAGACGACGGAATATGGTGCACAAGTAAACCGGTTGGAAAATGCATATGCAATGGAAGAATATAGAGTGGACAAGTTGTTCATGGATATAGGAGACAAGGTGGATTTATGCTTTCTCAATACAGGGAAGTGGAAAAATCCGAAATGGACTTCTGCAAATAACAAAGTAGCAACGGTCGATAATGTTGGAATGATTACAGCGGTAGCTGAAGGTGAAACCGAAGTTACGTTGACTTATAAGCAGAACAAACTATTTGGAAAGACGGTTTCTATCTCTACGAAAGTATGTGTCGGAGAAAAAAACTGGGGGATTGAAGTAGGACAGGTTAAAGAAGGAACATCAATTGAGTGCTATAGGCTAAAAGTGGGTGGGGATATTACATTACATGTATATGGTATTCCGGAAGAGAATCAACGTAGTTATGAGGCTGAGTGGATTAGTTCAAATAAAAAAATAGCGGAAGTTATTGGGGATTCATATAATCCTACGTTATATGCAAGAAAAGCGGGAAATGTCACCCTGACTCTTAAAATCAAGAATCCAGCCACCGGATTTATGATAGAGAAAATTATGAGGGTCGAAGTTACAGAAGCAGCAAATCCTAGTTTAGATACGTGGGATAATGAGTACTATAGAATGTACGGAGAGAATTATAAGCGAATGTTTTCTACAAGCTATACTATGCTCGCGGCTAATGAGACAGAGACAGATATGTTGGATGAGGCATATCGGGTATGGTGCGGAGAAATGAAAACAGTCGGTATAAGTGGATTGTTAGAGTTAACGAATATTCCGAATGCATTGGAGATTGCCTTTGAGGGACTATTTAAGGGAAAAGAATATATGACGGAAAAGAAACGTCGAGAGGCAATCACGTATTTGATACAGGAAATGACGGTTGAAAGTCTTAATGAAAAATATGTTGAGAATGTAAGTGATGCACTGGAAAAAACAAAAAGCATATTTGATGAAGTAGATAATTTACATGATCTTCAGGAAACAGTGAAAGAAAT
Source organism: Lachnospiraceae bacterium (assembly GCA_017938405.1). GTDB lineage: Bacteria > Bacillota > Clostridia > Lachnospirales > Lachnospiraceae > SIG307. The sequence goes on along the minus strand of JAGBBP010000049.1, from coordinate 170,060 downwards.
AGAAACTGCCGGTCTGGATTTGAAGAAAACAGAAGTGGATTCGCTAATGAATTATATAAAGAATGATGCGGCAGGAGATATTAGTGGTATTCTTTCCGAAGGAATAACGATATCTGAGTATATGATATCTACATTGTGTTTGTATGAAGCAGATGCAAAATTTTTAGAAGAGCTTCAGAAGTGTTCGCAGCCGGGAGAGTCTTTTTATGATGATATTGAACTTCTTAAGAAGGATAGAGAGAAGGATCCGGTAAAATATTTTAAAGAGAAATATGTAGGCGATGTAACAGCGCGAGTACTTAGCAAGGCACTATTAAAATTAGCAGGGAAAGAGGCAACGGCACTTTTTGATGCAGTTGATACTGTGATTTCTATAGGTGCGGATATTGCAGGGGTGTCGAGTCTTTCTGATGTTACAAAGGCAACATACCTTATGAATTACATATCAACTTTGAGTTCGAGAATCGGATGGATTCGTACAGAGATTAGGGATGATTTTGATAAGTATACAGATGAAGAGTTGAAAGAAAAGATTGAAGAGTATGAACTGTTGTATAATACCTATCTTTCGATGGTAGAGCCGGTGTGTATGGCTGTTCGTAAGTTGGAAAGTGGGTGGAATCAAGAATTAGGTAAAGATTCGTTAATTCCGAGAAACGGCTATGATTACAATCGTCATGTTGCAGAAGCAATGAATTTGTATTTGAATGAAAATCCATCTGCTGATGAAAAAAAGCCGGTGAAAGAAATAGAGATACCGTTAAGTGAGGATAAACAAAAAGAGGATATCCAAGTAAAGATGGATACACTTCTTAACAAGCTTGGAGTAAAAGACGGTAAGACTACCTATTTTACTGTAAATCAAAAGGCATGCTCTTCCACCAGATATTCCGGACACGGATGTACAAACTGTAATGTGGGTGATATTATAAAGACTTCTTGGTTTAAAGAAAAATTCGGGGCGGTAAGTACATCGTTGTTCCCTTATCATGATGTCAACGCAAGTAGAAGAGATCATGCGGGTCAGTCATGTTTTGGATTTGCATGCTTTGCACAGTGGTATGTATATGCAAACAGCAATACGGACAAAGTAACTGCAGAGCGTATTGCAACGATAAAATTTAACAAAGCTGACTTGCAGGCAAATGTAATGCCGGGTGATGTACTGAGAGTAAATGGACATTCTGTTTTGGTATATGCAGTAGAGGAGACCGGCCTTAGGGTTATTGACAGTAACTGGAATGTAGGAGGTCAATTGAATTGTGTTGTACAGAAACATTTGATTCCATACACGAACGGTACGCTTGCCGGACATGCAGTATACGTTAACAGAGTTACGGATGCAAAGGTGACGCCTACACCTACCGGAACTCCGGGTGATGATGATGTAGTGGGGAAGACCGCTTATCTGGATTTGAAAACAGCAGGTTGGTCGTCATACAATGTTGGATTAAATGCGGAGATGTATGCAGATAAGGCATATACAATTTATCATGGTTCGAAATTAAAAATTTTAGGTGCTCATGTTAATTCAAAGGGCAACAAGATTTATCGCGTTTATTCTGAGAGTTTGGGAATGGAGTGTTATGTTTCTTCGAAGTATGTTGTCTTAGGTAATGCGCCAACTGTAACGCCGCAACTAACCGCAACACCGAAACCGACAGCAACGCCGACACCGACTGCAACGCCGAAACCGACTGCAACACCGAAACCGACTGCAACACCGAAACCGACTGCAACGCCAAAGCCGACAGCAACGCCGACACCGGTAATTACACAAGTACCGACAAAACAATATGGATATTTAGACTTAAGTGCAACAAATTGGAAAGGGTATAATGTTGGTACGGACGTGGAAATGAATGCAGATAAGACATACACGATTTATCATGGCTCGGAGCTTGAGATTTTAGGGAAATATACAAACTCAAAGGGAAATCAGATATATCATGTATATTCAAAGGCACTAGGCAGAGAGTGCTATATTACCGCAAAATATGTTACATTAGGTGCTGAATCCAAGAAGGTATACGGAGTATTGGATTTAAGTTTGACAGGATGGAGAGCGTATAATGTCGGACTCAATGTAGAGATGTGGGCGGATAAAGTATATGCACTGAACAACGGTGCTAAGCTTGAAATTTTGGGAACTTATACAAATTCAAAGGGAAACAAAGTAAGTCATGTGTATTCCTATGATTTGGGAATGGAATGTTATATTACAGCAAAGTATGTGAGAGCAACAGGGTAAAAGACCTTCTTGGAATGAGAAGCAAGAAACGTAGAATAGGGTGGAGAATGAATGATGAGAGGTCGCATATGAAAAAGATATTAAAAGGCTTAGTTAGTTGGATGACAGTTTTAGGTAATCTTTGTGTTTTTATTGGGTGCTTCATTACGTTTGCAAAAGGATACAGTTGGTATTACGGTGAAGTTGATTCGGTTGCATTGTTGCGTGTTTTTGAATATGATGATTATGACATGATGAAGGTTGCACTGGTAGTAATGTGGATCGCTGCAATTGTTTCCTTGATTGCATTAAGTTTAAGTTCATTTAAAGAAAGTACAGGAATGGCAGTATCAATAACATTAGTTGTTGTTGCTTTTGTTGGAAAATATTGTTATGGTTATGCAAAAAATGAAATGATTTCTTTGATGAACGAAGACTTTTACAGTGTAGAGAGCGGCATAGGAGCTACAATGCTTGAAAAAGCATATTTAGTACTTATTGTGGTGGCGTTTTTGGCTTTGGGAATGGACATATATCGCCAATATATTGAGGTAAACCTAAAAGAAAAGCTAGGTTCAGTAATTGTACCGATGGGGTCTTCAAGTTGTCCAAAATGTGGGAAAAGCATATCTGCGGGAAGCAAATTCTGCGCCGCGTGTGGCTTTTCTTTGGAATCTTTGAACTGTCCTAAATGTGGTGCAAGGAGGGAGCTGGAGGCTCAGTTTTGTAAAGAGTGTGGGGAACGGTTACCTGTGCTGAGAATCAAAGAGATGAATAAGAGTCTTTCGGCGGGATGGAATGTGCAGAAGGATGAAGGTGCGAAAGAGGAGTCAAAAAAGTATTGGGTATGCGGAAAGTGCGGAGAGGAGAATTCCATAAACTCCAGACACTGTGAGAAATGTGGTGGAGGGAAATAGAATTGTAAAAGTATTTTGTGAAGGAGAATAAAGAAGATGTACCGAAAGAGAAAATGTGTAAGTGTGTTTTTGCTGATTTTTATTGTAAGCTTAAGTGGTTGTAACAAAATACAGACTGCAGATGACGAAAGAGTACAAAACGTAGTAACTTTGGAACCAACAGTGACTGTAGAATCAACTGAAAATCTGAAACAATCAGTAACACAGGAAGCGACAATAACTCTAGAACCTACAGTAATACCAGAACCTACAATAGTACCAGAACCTACAGTAGTACCAGAACCTACAGTAGTACCAGAACCTACAGTAGTACCAGAACCTACAGTAGTACCAGAACCTACAGTAGTGCCAGAGCCTACAGCAGTGCCAGAACCTACAGCAACAACAGAACCTATGCAGGACATAGAATATTCTAAAGAATATATTAAGGCAGAAATGGTAGAAAAGGGATTGCCTAAAGTAGAAGAGATGGTTAGTCAAGGGATTATCGCAGGGTTTGCAAGTGGAGAATCAAAATTTCTTGTATGGAAAAGTGAAGCTAAGGGGATAAACTCCATAAAGAATTATAAGTTTGCAATTGTAGATTATAAGGGAAATTTTGAAAAGAACTTTTTCACGTATGATTTTGAACTCAACGATGGTATTGTTGGGATTAAGCATATGGGAAGTAATATATTTCAGATTGCGACAGTTGATGGTAAAGCGATGTATCACAACATAGAAAAAGACAATATATTTTCTTTTTATATAAAAGGTATGATGTATGAGTTTTTAGAAGGATTTTCAGATGGGTATGCAGTGATAACTTCGAGGTATCCTTCATATAAGGAGAAAGGATATCCGTATTATGGATTGCTTCTTCTAAGTGATACAGGTGAGTGCATTAATACCAATATCTATGTAAAGGAATTATATGGAAGAGGTGCTGTCATCGGAAAATATGGAAATGGCGTGTTTTTTTATAACGATGCTTTTTATAATAGTTCGGGAGCTATGGTTTTGGATTTGAGTGATGTGTATGTAGAGAATGAACCATATTTTGAAGGTGATTATTGTTGGATAGAGTATACTGATTTTGAATTTGTATGGGGTACATGGATGGATATTGAGGGGAATTTCAAAGAAGAGGCACAAATACTTTATCGGTTGGATTATGATTGATTTTGCAAAAAAAGTCTTTGTAGGAAAATCGGATGTATTAGAGCGACGGTATATTGAGATAATATTTTGAGGAAAGATAAGTAGGCTGTAAAAAAACAGCCATAAAGAAATGCTACGGTGATGCCTTAAGGTAACACCGTAGCATTTCTGCTATTTAGAGACTATATCTCCCTTGTCACTTCCTTCAGCCATTCCCCTTCTTCCTTACTCATATACGGAAGCAGGGTCTTGTACACCTTTTTATGGTACTCATTTAAAATCTGACGCTCTCTTGCGGTCATTTCTTCCGGAAGGACTGCGTCCAAATCAATCGGAGCCATGGTCAGGGTTTCGAAGTACATGTACTGGCCGTACTCGTTTTTCTCTCCCTTTTTGCAGAGGAGTTCGTTTTCGATACGGATGCCGTGGCTGTTTTCCACGTAAACGCCCGGTTCGTTGGTGGTCACCATGCCTTCTTCCAAAATGCAACTGTCGTTACGCTCCGGAACGATGCGCCAGCGGAAGCCGTTTGGAGCTTCGTGGACATTTAAGAGGTAGCCCACACCGTGACCGGTGCCGCAGCGGTAATCCAGACCCATCTGCCACAGCGGACCGCGGGCAAGGATGTCTAAGTTGATGCCGCGACAGCCGTGTAAGAACTTTGCATCGGAGAGGGCCAGCATACCCCGGAGAACGGCGGTGTAGTGTTGCTTCCACTCGAGCGGTAAATCGCCTAACACGTAGGTTCTTGTAATATCCGTGGTGCCTTCGTAATACTGTCCACCGGAGTCCACCAAAAGGAAGCCCTGCGGGGCAAGGGTGGCAGCGGATTTTTCATCTGCGGAATAGTGCATCATGGCTGCATTGGCGTTATATGCGGAAATAGTTTCAAAACTCGGTTCTAAAAAGCCTTCCTGTTCTTTGCGGAGAGAAAGGAGATATTCGGCAGCGGAATATTCGGTCATGGTTTCCTTACCGATGTTTTTCTTCAGCCAGTACATAAACTTGGTCACAGCTACGCCGTCTTTTACATGGCCGGCCGCAAGATTTTTCTGCTCGGTTTCATTCTTAATTGCTTTTGCAAGGAGAATCGGGCCCGGCGCATCAAGGATGGTGCATTCCTTTGGCAAAGCCTGTACAAGAGCGCAGTTCACACGCTTGGCATCTAAGAGTACCGGACAAGCCCGGAGCTTCTTCGCATCCTCGTAAATGGCATCGTAGGGGCGTACAATCACGCCTTCGCTTTCCAAAAGCTTGCGGAGTTCTTCGTTTAATGCAGTCTCGTTCACATACAAGAATGCCTTGGTATCTGTAATCATGGCATAGGAAAGGAATACCGGATTGTTTTCCACGTCATTTCCGCGAAGGTTAAAGAGCCAAGCGATTTCATCCAGAGAGGTGAGTAAGTATACCTCGGCAGTGTAATCGGTATTCTTTGCAAAACGTTGCTCCGTGCCGTTTTTATAGACGGCATCCGGACGAATCTTCTTCATGGCTTCCCGTACTTCCGTCAGCTTGGTAACGGTGGATTTGCCGGTGTAGCACTCTGCCAGACGGTAAGCCGGTTTGGAAGACAAAGCCGGACGGTCCGGCCAGAGATTGTCCGGAAACGGTACATCGTGACGAACGGTGACGGTATCAGGGAAACGTTCCTTTAAGTGCATCAAAAAGGCATAGGAGAGCAGACGGCCGTCAAAGCCCAAGGTGCCGCCCTGTGCCAGTAATTCTTTTAATTTGTCCTCCGGAGTCGGTACATTCTCCATACCGCTACGGTACAGGGTAATTCCGCTACCGAGAAGCTCCTGCTCCGCCTGAATAAAGTAGCGGCCATCGGTAAACAGTCCCGCTTCCGTCAGGGTCACAAAGAGGGTGCCCGCAGAGCCGGTAAAACCGGACAAATAGGCGCGAAGTTTAAAATGGTCGTCCAAATATTCCGAACCGTGGTAATCCGCGGTAGGAACATAATATACATCAATATGGTTTTGCTTCATGAAGCTGCGCAGAGCTTCGATACGTGCTGCATATAAGTTCATAGAAAAGAATTCCTTTCGGTGGTATAGTTTGTATGCGGACAGCATCCTGTAAGCGAAAATGCCCGTACATTTCTTAAGGGAAAAAACATCCTCTACAGCCCATTTTAGCACAAAAGACCTAAAAAGAAAAGGGTGAGAAATGTACTTTCTGACACCGAATGGACACAGCTTTGTGTTATTCTGAAACAGGAGTTTACGAAGGAGGATGGGGCTGTGAAGGTATTAAAAAAGAAGAGACTGTGGTTGCTTTTGTTGTATCCGTTATCGTTTCTGATTTCGGCACTGGCAAAGCGGAGTATATTCTTTGCGGAAGAGGTAATGGCAAAGCGGATTTATAAGGTGCATTCCATCGTGGTGTCTGCCCTTACGGGCTGGATTCCCTTTTCCCTGGCGGAATGTATCGTGTTTGTGGGACCGGTGGTGTGCCTTGTGCTTTTGATCCGGTTTATCGTACATATGGTAAAGAATAAGGAAAACCGGTTTGCACGGTGCCTGCTCGGAATTATCAATGTGGCCTGTGTGGCGGCGGTGGTTTTGTTTGTGTATGTGATTGGCTGCGGTGTGAATTATCACAGAGTATCGATTGCGGAGTATCGTGGAATAACGGTGCGGGATTCCGCTAAGGAAGAGTTGTTTGCCCTTTGCAAAGAACTGGCGGTACAAACCTCGGAACTTAGGGAAGAACTTACGGAATATGAGGACGAGAACGGGGTATTGCGTTTGCCGGTGTCAAACCGTAAGTTGGGCAAGATGACTCGGGATGCATATAAGAATCTGGCAGAAGAGATGCCGGTATTAAAAGGCTTTTATTCTTCTCCGAAATGTATTACAAGTTCCAAGATGTTTTCTGCCATGGAGATTACCGGAGTGTTTACCTGCTGGACCATGGAGGCCAATGCCAATGTAGATGTGACGGATTATTACAGAGCCTATATTATGGCCCATGAAATGAGCCATGTGCGGGGTTTTATGCGGGAGGATGAGGCGAATTTTCTGGCTTATCTGGCCTGTATGGCTTCGGAGGATGTCTTAGTCCGGTACAGCGGAAGTATGCTTGCGTTGATTTATGCGGGAAATGCCCTCTACGGGCAGGATGCGGAGTTGTATTGGGAGGTTTGTGCACTGTATCATCCTGGGGTGATTTCAGATTTGCAGGCCAATTCTGCTTACTGGGACCAATATAAGGATACGGTGATCAGCGAGACTGCCGATAAGGTAAATGATGTATATCTGAAGGTAAATGAGCAGGAGGACGGCGTAAAAAGTTACGGTCGTGTGGTGGATTTACTGTTGGCAGAGTATCGGGAGAAGCATGGATTGCATTGATATACCGAAACGAGAGAAATAGTTACACGGAAAGGCGGTGAATGCCCCATGGAAGACTACAAATTAAATGATAAAGATATCCGGAAAATCATTTATGACAGCTTCTCCGGTAGCAGAGAAGAAAACCGTATTTTGGAAGAGTTTCCCATGGGAGACAGTCGCGCGGATCTGCTTTTGGTGACAAAGACAAAGCTTATCGGTCTGGAAATCAAAAGTGACCGGGATTCTTTTGTACGATTGGAACGGCAGATTCGAGATTATGAGAAATTCTTTGACACCAATTATCTTGTGGTGGGGACTTATCACGTGGAAGAAGCCCTTCGTACCGTGCCGGCACACTGGGGGATTTACGAGGTGTACGAAACGGAGGATGGGTCTTATGTCATGGAGGTTGTCCGCAGCGCGTCTATGTCACTGAAGGACAACACCGAAGAAAAGCTTTACCTGCTCTGGCGGAATGAGCTGATGAAAATCGTCCGGGACTATCGTCTGGCAAAGGGAAATTTACAAAGAAAAGATAAAATGATAAGCAAAATTACCAGGGGACTGACCGTGCCGGTAATACAAAGTGAAATTTGTAGTGCATTGTTGAATAGAGAGTATAAATAGTAATTCTTGCTTACATCTGTTTTTTCACAATATCATACTCATTGTCAAAATGATAGTACGGGCATTCCCGTACGGTACCGGACATCAGGCGGGAATAGTCGTCCTCGTCCATGGCGTTTGCCATGCAGACATACTCCTCGTAATCCTCATCGTAACGGAAATTACTGCAGGTATCGCAGCTGTATTGTGTACTCATAAAATCCTCCTTGGATGTAAAAACGAAACTAAGACGGACAAACTCCGATAAAAGGAGATTGTCTTGTGCAAATGGCAAATTACCACAGGAAATAGTATACCATACTTTGTGGAATTTGCCATCTTTTTTTTCTGCGATTGACAAGCGGTGCGGAAAATCATAAACTTGATATAGAAAAGAATTATTTTCCGAATCGGGAGGATACTACCATGGCAAACGTAATACAGCGTTTTTTCGGACATCTCCATACCATTAACAAACACAAACGTATGGTGATGAAGCATTGTTTTAAACTGGGATTATATAAAAGAGGATTACTCCATGATTTGTCAAAATATTCTCCTGCAGAGTTTTTTGTGGGAGTAAAGTATTTCAGGGGAGATGTAAGTCCGAACAATATCCAGCGGGAGGTGGAAGGTGTGGCAACGGCCTGGATGCATCATAAGGGCCGGAATAAGCATCACTACGAGTATTGGATAGATTATAAGAAGGAAGCAGAGTGTGAGCTGGCAGGGATGAAAATGCCGCAGGAGTATGTACTTGAAATGTTTTGTGACCGGGTAGCAGCCAGTAAAGTATATAACAAGGAAAAGTATACGCAAAAGGATCCGCTTATTTATTATAAGCGGGGAGAGGGAAAGTATCTGATGCATCCGGAGACGGTGGCACTTTTGGAAAAATTGTTGTATATGCTGGCGGAAGAAGGAGAAGAAGTGACCTTTTCTTATATTCGAAAGGAACTTCTTGGAAAGAAAGGATAATGTTAATATTTTAACTAGTAAATTCCTAAAAATATTTCATTTGAGACGATTGCTTTTTGTCGGGAAATGTTGTATAGTATAGTCGCGTTAAGAAGAATTAACGTGGGTGAGGCACAGGAAAGGAGAGCAGAAGGATGCGTGAAGAATGGAGAGGATTTAAATCGGGTGTTTGGGAGCGCGAGATAAATACGAGAGACTTCATTCAGAAGAATTTTTTCTCATACGAAGGAGACGAGTCCTTTCTGGTTGGACCGACAGAGGCCACCAAGGCACTGTGGGACCAGGTACTAGAGTTGTCAAAGAAGGAGCTTGAGGCCGGCGGCGTATTGGATATGGATACCAGTGTGATTTCCACCATTACCTCCCATGGCCCGGGCTATTTGGATAAAAATAAGGAGAAGATTGTAGGCTTCCAGACGGACAAGCCGTTTAAGCGTTCCTTACAGCCGTACGGTGGTATCCGTATGGCGGCAAAGGCATGCAGTGATAACGGATATACGCTGGACCCGGAGGTGGAAGAGTTTTTCACCGTGCATCGCAAGACCCACAATGCGGGTGTATTTGATGCTTATACGCCGGAGATGCGCGCTTGTCGTTCCAGCCACATTATTACCGGACTTCCGGACGCTTACGGCAGAGGCCGTATTATCGGTGACTACAGACGTGTGGCACTGTACGGTGTGGACCGTCTGATTGAGGATAAGGAAGACCAGAAGAATTCTACCCGTACGATTATGTACTCTGATGTTATTCGTGACCGCGAAGAGCTTTCCGAGCAGATTCGTGCGTTAAAGGATTTGAAGAAGTTGGGTGAGATTTACGGTTTTGATATCGGCAGACCGGCAACGAATGTGCAGGAGGCTATCCAGTGGTTGTATTTCGGTTATCTGGCAGCGGTAAAGGAGCAGAACGGTGCCGCGATGTCTCTCGGACGTACCTCTACCTTCCTTGACATCTATGCGCAGCGTGATTTGGCAGAAGGACGATTTACGGAAGAAGAGATTCAGGAGTTTGTAGATCACTTTATTATGAAGCTTCGTCTGGTGAAGTTTGCCAGAACCCCGGAATACAATGCATTGTTCTCCGGAGACCCGACCTGGGTAACGGAGTCCATCGGTGGTATCGGTATTGACGGACGTCCGCTTGTAACCAAGATGTCGTTCCGTTATTTGCATACGTTAGAGAATTTGGGTGCGGCACCGGAGCCGAACATGACCGTGCTTTGGTCCACCAGACTTCCGCTTGCATTTAAGCGGTTCTGTGCAAAGGTTTCCATCGAATCTTCTTCGGTTCAGTACGAGAACGATGACTTGATGCGCGTGACCCACGGTGACGATTACGCTATTGCATGTTGTGTATCTTCCATGCGTATCGGTAAGGAGATGCAGTTCTTCGGAGCAAGAGCGAACCTTGCAAAGTGTCTTCTTTATGCCATTAACGGCGGCGTGGATGAGATTACAAAGAAGCAGGTGGCACCGGAGTATCGTCCGATTACTTCCGAGTATCTGGATTACGACGAGGTTATGCATAAGTATAACGAGATGATGAAATGGCTTGCCCGTGTGTATGTGAATACCTTAAATATCATTCACTACATGCATGACAAATATTGTTACGAGAAGTTGCAGATGGCGCTTCACGATAAGAAGGTTACCCGTTGGTTTGCTACCGGTATCGCGGGGCTTTCCGTTGTGGCGGATTCCCTTTCTGCAATTAAGTATGCAAAAGTAAAGGTAATCCGTGATGCCGACGGTGTTGCGGTAGACTATGAAGTAGAGGGCGATTTCCCGAAGTACGGTAACGATGATGACCGTGTGGATGAAATCGCAAGAGATGTGGTGCACACTTTCATGCAGTATGTAAAGGGAAATCACACCTACCGTGGCGGTATTCCGACCACTTCCATTCTTACCATTACGTCTAATGTCGTGTACGGTAAGAATACCGGTTCTACGCCGGATGGAAGAAAAGCGGGACAGCCGTTTGCACCGGGTGCCAATCCGATGCACGGACGCGACAGCCATGGTGCGGTAGCTTCTTTGGCATCCGTATCCAAGCTTCCGTTCCGGGATGCGCAGGACGGTATTTCCAATACCTTTACGGTGATTCCGGGAGCTCTCGGTAAAGAAAGTGTAGTACTTTCCTCTGATTTGGCAATGGAGTTTGATGACGGTTGTTGTACTCCGGCAGGTTCCATGGCGGAACCGGACTACGGCACCGCAGAATAGAAAGGAGAAATCCTATGGCAGATTTGAATCAAATTGATAATCTGGTAGCGTTACTGGACGGTTATGTAGAGCAGGGCGGGCATCACTTAAACGTGAATGTATTAAACCGCGAAACTTTACTGGATGCCCAGAAGCATCCGGAGAAATACCCGCAGCTGACGGTGCGTGTATCCGGCTATGCGGTAAATTTTAATAAGTTAAACAAGGAGCAGCAGGACGAGGTGATTTCCCGTACGTTCCATGAGGTGATGTAATGCAGGGATGGGTTCATTCTGTGGAGAGTTTCGGTACGGTAGACGGTCCGGGGGTTCGAATGGTGGTTTTTCTGCAAGGTTGTCCCATGCGTTGTGCCTATTGCCATAACCCGGATACCTGGCCGGAAAATCGAGGAACACGGATGGACGCGGAGGAATTGATAGAGAAGTTTCTTCGGAATCAGACCTATTACAGAAACGGCGGAATTACGGTTTCCGGAGGGGAACCGCTTTGCCAGACGGAGTTTGTCACGCAGTTGTTTCGCAGGGCGAAACAGGAAGGGATTTCCACGTGTCTCGATACCTCCGGAATTCTGTTTTCCTACCGGAAGACGGAAAACGGATGGGAGAAAGCACAGAACGGAGTTCGGGAAGAAATAAGAAACCATGGTGAGAGGTTGACGTTAAAAGAATTTGAGGACCTTTTGGCTGTGACGGATTTGGTACTTCTTGATATCAAGCATACGGAGGAAGCAGCTCACCGGAGGCTCACCGGACACTCCAATGAAGCGGTATTTGCGTTTCTGGCATATTTGGAGGAACGAAAGGTTCCCGTGTGGATACGCCGCGTGGTGGTTCCGGGATATACGGACAGCGAAGAAGAGTTGTTTCGCCTGGGTGAGTATATCGGCGGGTTCTCCCATGTGAAAGCGGTAGAAGTGTTACCGTATCATACGATGGGGACTGCGAAGTATAAAGAGTTGGGGATTTCCTACCGTTTGGAAGGCGTACCGCAAATGGATACGGAGGCTGCCGCGAAGTGCCGGCAAATTATTTTGCAAGGTATTCGGAAACGGAGAAACGAGGGAGCGGGCGTCCGCTAGGCAGAAACGCATAGGCAAGATTCATTACAAACTTGTGTGATTTATTAGTAAAACTAATAAGCCGCACAAGTTTTTTTCATACAAAAAATGTAGAAAAATCGAAAAGGGAGATTGCCGAAAAAGAAAAGTAATGGTATGATAAAAGTGGTTTTGATAATAGAACGCCGAAAAGGCGAGGAAAGAGGTAGCAGTATGGAAATGAAATCCATTCAAAAGGAATTAAGCAGCAATTCTTATCCGGGCAGAGGTATTATCATCGGTAAGTCCCCGAACGGAAAGTATGCGGTAACCGCATATTTTATCATGGGCAGAAGCGAAAACAGCAGAAACCGTGTGTTCGTAACCGAGGGTGACGGTATCCGCACCGAAGCATTCGATCCGAGCAAGTTAAGCGATCCGAGCTTGATTATTTACGCACCGGTACGTGTTCTCGGTAATAAGACCATCGTGACCAACGGTGATCAGACCGATACTATCTATGAGTTAATGGATAAGCAGCAGACCTTCGAGCAGGCACTTCGTACCAGAGAGTTCGAGCCGGATGCTCCGAACTACACTCCTCGTATTTCCGGTATTTTACATACGGGGGCAGGTGCATACAACTACGCCATGTCCATCTTAAAGAGCAACAACGGTGACCCGAGCAGTTGTCATCGTTACACCTTCGCATACAATGACCCGAAGGCCGGCGAAGGACATTTTATCCACACTTACATGGGTGACGGCAATCCGCTTCCGAGCTTTGAAGGCGAGCCGAAGTTAGTAAATACCGCAGATGATATCGATGCATATACCAAGCTTTTATGGGAGAATCTGAACGAGGATAATAAGGTTTCCTTATTCGTTCGTTACATCGATATTGTAACCGGTGCAGCAGAGACCAGAATCGTAAACAAGAATCAGTAAGAGTTCGGAGAGCAATTAACTTCAAAATTGCAGAGAAGACAGGAGGCACAACATGAAAGAATTCGAATTAAAGTACGGATGTAATCCGAATCAGAAGCCGTCCAGAATTTACATGGAAAACGGCGAAGAACTCCCGATTACCGTATTAAACGGCAGACCGGGTTATATCAATTTCTTAGATGCATTTAACGGCTGGCAGTTGGTAAACGAGTTAAAGAAGGCAACCGGTCTTCCGGCAGCTACTTCCTTTAAGCACGTTTCCCCGGCAGGTGCAGCGGTAGGTCTTCCGCTTACCGAGGTAGAGAGAAAGATTTACTGGGTAGACGATATGGGCGAGCTTACTCCGCTTGCAAGTGCTTACGCAAGAGCAAGAGGTGCTGACCGTATGTCCTCCTTCGGTGATTTCATTTCCCTTTCCGATGTTTGTGACGAGTGCACCGCACGTATCATCAAGCGTGAGGTTTCCGACGGTGTTATCGCTCCGGGCTATACGCCGGAGGCACTGGCTATCTTAAAGGAAAAGAAGAAGGGCGGATACAACGTAATTCAGATTGATCCGAATTATGTTCCGAAGCCGTTAGAGCGTAAGGAAGTTTACGGTATTACCTTCGAGCAGGGAAGAAACGAGTTAAAGGTAGACGATGAGCTCCTTTCCAACTTCGTTACCGCAAATAAGGATTTACCGGAGTCTGCTCGTATCGACCTTATCATTTCTCTTATCACCTTAAAGTATACGCAGTCCAACTCTGTATGCTACGTAAAGGGTGGTCAGGCAATCGGTATCGGTGCCGGACAGCAGTCCAGAATCCATTGTACCAGACTTGCAGGCACCAAAGCTGACAACTGGTATCTCCGTCAGAATCCGAAGGTATTGAACCTTCCGTTCCTTGATAAAATCGGCAGAGCAGACCGTGACAACGCCATTGACAACTACATCGGTGAGGACTACATGGATGTACTTGCAGACGGCGCTTGGGAGCGTATCTTTAAGGAAAAGCCGGAAGTATTTACGAAGGAAGAGAAGCGTGCTTGGCTTGATACCATGACCGACGTGGCTCTCGGTTCCGACGCATTCTTCCCGTTCTCCGATAACATTGAGAGAGCATTCCGCAGCGGTGTTAAGTACATCGCAGAGCCGGGCGGTTCCGTAAGAGACGACCTGGTAATCGAAGCTGCGGACAAGCACAACATGGTAATGTGCTTCACCGGAATTCGTTTGTTCCATCACTAAAATATAGGTATGTATGTAATGCGACCGTATCGGATTTTTCCGGTACGGTCGATTTTTTATACCATAGGAAGAAAAAATCGCCATAGAGGATTGACGAAAAATGTGAATTATGGTAAGGTTAATGAGTGGGGGATTTTTTGTTTGACAAAAGGAGGATATTATGCAGCGTTTTGGAATTGGTGAAATGGAAATGAAGATGGCAAAATTGCTTTGGGACAGAGAGGGTATCGGTTCCGGTGCGGTTGTTAAGTTATGTGCAGAGGAATTCGGTTGGAAGAAGTCCACTACTTATACAATGCTTCGCAGACTTTGTGAGCATGGATTGTTTCAGAATGTTAACAGTATTGTTACTTCTGTAATGAGCGAGGAAGATTACAAGGCAAAGGTAGGAACCGAGTTGGTAAACGATAAGTTTGCAGGTTCCCTTCCGATGTTTGTAGCAGCATTCACCAAGAAGAATAAGTTATCTAAGAAGGATAAGGAAGAATTACTTGCGATTATCGAAGGTACTAAGAAGTAAGTTTTTGTATACTTATATGTGGAAGATTGAAATGCCCACGACCGGGTGACGGATGTCGCCGGGTTGTGGGTTTTTTACGTTTTACAGGGGCGAAACGTATTAATCTGCTATAGTTTGGTTTATACTCTATAGTTGATTGACGATACATATGACGCGTGTTAAACTGTGAATACCTAGGGAAGTATTTTCACGTGAAGACACGACGGAATATGCGGTAAAAGTAGCACGGGCAGGAGTAACATAATAATACAAAAGAGGTGCTTCAATGTTGAATGTTGCTATTTTATGGATATTCAGTTGTGGAATAGAGTTGGGAGTCGTTGTTCTATGTCTGTTACCTCTTCGTTTCATTCTGCGAAGAAAGGTTCCGAGATTGTTTTCCTATCTGCTTTGGTGTGCAGTGCCGGTGACGGTGGTGTTTAGCTTTTGTACGAAACTGATTGTGAGTTTGTCCAAAAAGACGTTTGATTTTCTAGATGAGAGGGTTCCGGTGGCAATCAATGAAAATATCTTTATGATGTTGAAATCTTTTTGGACCATAGGAAGTATCATTGTATTGGTTGCGATGTTCGTGTATTTTATATGGTATCGAACATATTTAATCGGTAGTATTCGACTGAGGGACAATATCTACTTGTGCGGTCGAATTGATATGGCATTTTCCATCGGCTTGTTTCATCCGAAAATATACTTGCCTACGATTGTTCCGGACGAATATCGGGAGTTTGTGATTCTGCACGAACAGGTACATATCAAGCGAAAGGATATTTGGATGCGATGTCTGGCAATTGGGTTGTTGGCATTGTTCTGGTTTCAGCCGATACTGTGGCTTGCTTATTATCTGTACAACAACGATATGGAAGAGGCATGCGATGAAACGGTACTACGGACAAAGGAGAAAGAGTTTCGGGCCACCTATGCAAAGGTACTGTATGATTTGACTTTTGAGATAAGGAAGGTAAAAGGTCTTGCTCTCGGATTCGGAAACGGAGCAATCAAAGAGCGGATTCGTCATGCAGCATTGTATGAAAAAGAAAGTTCGAAAGTACGAGTGATCGCACTTGGGATTTGTATTCTGTTTATGGCGGCTACAATACCGATTTCATGGCAGATTCCACAGATGGTACAGACAGAACAAAGAATTGAAAAAGTGAAAGAGAAGGCGGTATCAATAGGAATACAAAATATTGATGTTAGATTTATTCAACAGAATGAATAGCACCATACACTAGAAAAGGAGAATAGGTATGAAAAAGATAAAGGCAGCAGTAGCAGTTGTAGTATTTATACTAATGATGATAGCAAATCCTTCTGTGGCTTATGCGGCAGAATCAGGTTTAACAGTGGTTCCGGGAAGCGTTATGGAACGGGTACTGTCGGAAGCAGAGATTGAAGCATTACCGTCTGAAATGCTTCAGATGGAGATGATAGAAGGAAATCAGATAAATGCAACAAGCAGTTCCTATGACGTATACGAATATTCCCAGACCTTTGATTTTTATTATGGAGATACTTGGATTGCTGCGGCACATGCTTCCTGTATTGTATATCGTTATACTGATGGGAAAGTACATTTGGCAAGTCGGGAGATTAGTATTGAAAGATTGACGTCGTATAGTGCAACTAAAAGTTATGGCAGTATTGTAAATACAGACGGAAGCGTATGTTATACCACAGGAGACAGGGTAACGGTTTATGATTATACACATATATGGACTTTTGCCATCGACTTCGCAGCAACCCCGACGGGACAGTCCTTCAACTGCTACGAAATTGATTATTAATCTAAGTCGGAAAAAACAAAACTTTAACCCAAAAGGACAGGCTTTACGCCTGTCCTTTGATTTTCTTTAACCATTTGCCGCTTCGTAAGCGGAAGTAACACCAGACACATTTGATAATTTGATCAATCTTTAAACAAGTATAAATCCAGAAGGACGGCAAACCCCATTTGAGTCCCGCGAGGTAACCTAACGGAATGGAAGCTACCCAGAGGAACAGGATATCGCCTGCCATCAGGAAGGTGGTATCGCCGCCGGCGCGGAGCACGCCTTTTGTAAGGATGGAGTTCATGGATTGGAAGATGTTGATGATAATAATCGCATTCATCAAATCCCATGCAATTGCTTTTGCTTCCGGCGATATGTCGTAATAGTTGATGATCGGACCTCGTAACAGGAAGATGACAAGGGCGGAGAAACAACCGATGATAAAACCGATGAACAGGAAGGTATACCCTTGTCTCTGGGCTTTGTCAATATCACCTTCTCCCATGGTGTGACCGGTAATAATGCCGCTGGCATTGCAGACACCGGTGGTAAGGACGGAGCTTAACTGCTGAACTACCATGGTAACTGAGTTGGCCGCCACGAAGGTTTCGCCGATACGTCCCATAATCATGGCTACCGTGTTGTTACCGAAGGCCAAAAGACCGTCACTGATTAATACCGGAATACTGATACGTATGTATTCGCGTAAAAGGTCTCTGCACTTCATAAATACATCCTTCAGACGATAGCGGATACGTTTATCGATAAAGAAGAAATATCCGCAGATGAAGCAAAGCTCAAATACACGGGCAATTAGGGTACCGAGAGCGGCACCGCCGATTTCCATACGAGGAGCGCCTAAGTGACCGAAAATAAATACCCAGTTGAAAAATACGTTTACGAAAAATGCGGAGATGGAGCAGTACAGCGGAATCCGTACCTGACCGACCGTACGCAGTACAATGGTACAGGTCAGGGAAAGTCCGGTACAAATATAGGTCGGAATCATCCATTTTAAATAGGTAATACCGTGGGTGATAATCGGTGCTTCGTTGGAATAAATCCGCATAATCCATTCCGGTGAAATGATGGTAATGGCAGTAAAAACAGAAGCAAATACTACCACGAAGCGTAGCATAATGGTGATGGTTTTCTTTAAAGAGTGTTTATCCTGCATGCCCCAGAACCGGGAGGTCAGGACCGAAGCTCCCATGCCGATACCCATACAGCATATCATAAACAGGTTGATAAATTGGCCGGCCAGAGAGGAAGCGGAAATCTGTGCATCTCCCATTTTACTCAGCATGATGGTGTCCATCAGATTGATGCCGACGGTAATTAAGGATTGTAACGAAATCGGGATGGCGATTTTAGCCATTTTTATGTAAAGCTCTTTGTCGCCCAGATACTCTTTTATTTTCCATTCTTTCTTCATAAATAAAACCTTCTTCTTGTAATTTTGCACAAGAACTATTGTATCATATGGGGGCAGAACTGTCTATCTTAAAAAAAATTATATTTCTGTAAAAAAATAAATTGTCAACCGGAAAAAATTGTGATATAGTATCTTTGTTATTTGAAACAATCTTTATTCCCAACGCAGGAGGATATGAAAATGAAAAAGGTTTATGAAGGCAAGACAAAAGATGTTTATGCGCTTGACAACGGCAATGTAATGTTAAAGTTCAAGGATGATTGCACCGGTAAGGACGGCGTTTTTGATCCGGGCGAGAATACCGTAGGTTTGACCATCGAAGGTATCGGTAAGGCAAATCTCCAGACTTCCATTCACTACTTCGAGTTATTAAAGAAGGCCGGCATCAAGACTCACTATGTAAGCGCTGACGTTGAGAACGCTACCATGGAAGTTCTTCCTGCTACTGTATTCGGTCATGGTCTTGAAGTTATCTGTCGTCTGGTTGCTACCGGTAGCTTTATCCGCAGATACGGTGAGTACATGGAAGACGGTACCGTTTTGGAAGGCGGTTACGTTGAGTGTACCTTCAAGAACGATGCTCTCGGTGATCCGCTTGTAACCGGTGAGGGTCTTGCAGCTCTCGGCGTTATGACTCCGGAAATGTTTGCAAGCATGAAGGAGCAGACCTTAAAGATTACCAAGATTGTTGCTGATGACTTAAAGTCCATCGGTCTTGATCTTTGGGACATCAAGTTTGAGTTCGGTTACAACAACAACGAAGTTATCTTAATCGACGAAATCGCTTCCGGTAATATGCGTGTTTACAAGGACGGCAAGATTGTAGAGCCGGTTGAGTTAACCAAGCTTATTTTAAACAGATAATACGAGAATAAAGTTATTTTAAAAGGAGCCTTCTGCGGACAAGCAGGAGGCTCCTTGCACAAATCTACTTTATTTTGTCTTTAACCCCTTGTTTTGCCGCCGCCGGTTCGTACTGGATGTCATACAAGTCATGATAGGATTCCAACTCTGCCGTATTCATCGGCGGGCGGTACATCATACCGGTGAGTTCCGTGGCCGAGCTGACCTGCATGGTATCAATGTCCGGAAAATCGTCTTCCATAGGTGTAGAAGCTTCAAAGACTTCTACGGTACGTTTGACGTTATCCCGTTGCTTTGCCCGGGCGCTTTTCAGTTTCTGGGGTGCACTGTGGGTTTGTGTGCTGTCTTCGATGTGAGACATAAAAATCACCACCTTTCGCGTTCCTTTTTTATAGTGTGCGCGAAAAGATGGTGTATTATTTTGGTTTAATTTTGTATTTTAAAATTATTCTACAATACGAATCTCTTTGATTTTCGGCTGGTCTTTTGCCAATACGGTTCCGTTATAATCCTGAATCGGGGTGCTTTCGCAAATAGCGTCAACTACTTCGATACCGCTTGTAACCTGACCGAAGGCAGCGTAGTCGCCATCTAAGTGCGGAGCGTCCTCGTGCATAATGAAGAACTGGGAGCTGGCACTGTTCGGCATGGCGGAACGAGCCATGGAAATGACACCGCGGGTATGAGCCAAATCATTTTCAATACCGTTGGAGGCAAATTCGCCCTGGATATTTCTGCCGGAACCGCCGATGCCCTGACCTAACGGATCTCCGCCTTGAATCATAAAGCCCGGAATGATGCGATGCAAAGTAAGTCCGTCATAAAAACCGTCCTTTACCAAATCCATAAAATTCGTAACGGTAACCGGTGCCAGATCCGCATCTAAAGTAAGGGCAACCGTTCCGTATTCCTCAAACTCAATTTCAATATTATACTGGCCGGTCAAAAGTCCTTCGGAATCCTGAGTGAGAAGACCTTCTTCCGGAACAGATAAGTTCTCTAAAGCTGCGCCATCCGTCTTACCGGAAGTGGAATCGACGGAAGTAAATTTACCGTCTGTATCATCCTTTTTACCGCAGGCGGAAACACCGAGTACGCAGGCGGCAACAAGTAAAATGGATAAAAGTTTCTTTTTCATAACATCCTCCTAAAGGTGCTTGTTCGCACAAAGTAAATTCAGCTTAACAGACAAATGTGTTAAAAGTGTGTTGGGATACGAAAACTTCCAAAAATAAGGTTGTTTGTTGTTAGGGAGTATTGTATAATGAGGACAGAAAGAAACGGAATATTACTATAGACGGAGGGGATACAGATGAAGAAAAAGATAATGATGTCCGGAATTATCATAGCAATTGCATTGGGATGCATGGCATGCGGAAGTAAGCCTGCGAATCAAACGGATGAACCAAAGGCAACAGAGGCGCTGGTCCCGACGGAAGCCCCGGAGGCAACCGCAACATCAGAGCCGACCGCAACACCGATCCCGACGGAAGAACCGGAAGCAACCGCAACACCGGTCCCGACGGAAGAACCGGAGGCAACGGCAACACCAGAGCCGACTGCGACGCCGGTACCGACTGCAACACCGGTACCGACTGCAACACCGGCCCCGACTGCAACGCCTGAACCGACCCCGGCTCCGACCGCAACGCCTGAGCCGACCGCGACCCCGGCCCCGACCGCAACGCCGGTTCCGACCGCAACGCCAGAGCCGACTGCGACGCCTATGCCAACCGCAACCCCGAAGCCAACTGCAACGCCGATTCCGACACCGAAGCCGGGAGCCGAAGTGACAGTAAAATTCTTTACTCCGTTGATTTTAAAAGATCTGAATGAGATAGAAGCTACGGATGCCATGGAATTTATGAATAAGTTATCTGAATATACATGGAATAAAGAAGGTAACGCAACAGAGACTGCCATGTTGAATGAAACAGTAAGTGAATATCTTAACTTGGCGGAAAAAAGTCTGATGGCTACGGGAGAAGTACAAAGGAGTGCAGAAGTCTTTTTTGGGGATGAAGTGCGAGTGTCAAGTAACGGATGGTATGATTTAAACAAGACGGATGTTTATGTATCGTATGATTCGAATGGAAGGCCGTCCATGGAAGAAGAACGTTCTGTTTTTTACAGTAGCTTCAGTAAGAACTCCTTTTCTGATTTGCAAATAAAAAAAGGAGAAACGTTAGAAGTCTTTTCCGCTTATACGGTACAGACAAGCGGTAAGGCAACCGCATATGCGCCGTGTTTTCTGGATGTGCAATTTGAAATGGGATTTCTAAAGATGAAAATGACATATATTATGGCTATGCCGGTAGGAGAGCGCATTACATTGCCGGAATTGGATGGATATTCCTTGGAATGGGTAGATGACGGTACACTACTTTCACCGGATACCGTACGTATCGTGCCACAAAAAATTAACCGATATACCCTAGTTGTAAAAATGAAATAAGAATAAAGGAAAAGCTCCTGCGTGAAGTCATGCAGGAGCTTTTTTGCTATAAAACGCACTGTCCAGTGAGTGTATACAAATGGGTACAACTTTTTGACACACGAAACCACAGCGCAAGACAATGCTCAACCGTCAGAATCACGCCTAAGTTAGTCGGCGCAAGACGTCCCACAACGTCCGGGGGACGTTGGTTCTGGGACTGACCGAGCCGGCAGGCGAGAAGCGCACGAGGTCCGGGGGACCTTGGTAATGCGCCGACCGGAGCGAAGCGGAGACTTCGAACCAATACGGAACGTATTGGTTCGTAAGCGCTTGCGCTTACAAAAAAATAAGAACCGGTCGTTTGACCGATTCTTATTTTTTACAAGCGCAGGACGGGATTCGAACCCGCGACCCTCGCCTTGGCAAGGCGATACTCCACCACTGAGCCACTTGCGCATGGTGTATTGCTTTCATCAAGCAAGGAACATTATAACCGATGGAGAGAATTCTGTCAACTACTTTTTTAAAAAAATCAGAAAATCTTTTTGGATAAAGAAAATCTGTCTTTTCACTCTTTAATGAACAAGAGCAAAAAGACAGATCGAGGAGGTTATTTATGCGGCGTGACGCCGTGCTGCGCGGGCAGTATAGATGCGCCCGCGTATGGAAAGTTTGCCGCGCTTTTTTTGGTGAAAGAGGAATATGCGGAACCAAATGACGGTACGTCTAAGGGACGGCCGTACAAAGGCGGCAAGCAGGAAAAACAATAAGGTACAGCCTACCAGAAAGTATCCGGCGAAGTTTAGCTGTGAAAATAATGCAATCGTATTTAAGGAGTTACACTGCAGAATTTCACCGGCTTGTCTGGCAGTGGCTTCCGATGCGGTTTGTAACAAATAGTCCTGATACACATTTGCAAAGGTATAACTTCCTTCGGCTCCCCGCAGAAGTTGCCCGGAATAATCGGAAACAGGAGCGCCATCTGCGTTTTTCGGTTCGATTCTTAATAAGTGGAAGGTTCGCTCGGACAAGTAGTGGAACATGTTAAATACCGATTCCGTACCGACTACATAGTAGAGTCCGTCGTCGGAAAGAGGAGCGTATCCGCCTTCTTTTGTATACAACATAATATCGGTGGCGCGGTTATAGAGCAAGCGCTTCGGATTGTACGAAAAGGACAAACCGCCGATGTATGGAGTTCCGAAAAAGGATTCGGAAAGGGAAGCGTAGTATTCCGGTAAATAGGAAACTTCCTTTCCAGTCAGGTAAAAACCGTACAACGGGGCGTTGAAGAAGGAGGAAAGAGCAACAGAATCCTCCCCGTCCGGAAGCAGGAACAAGGTAATATCCGCATCCAGTTCCGTGCGCCGGTTCTCTGCGGCAGCATGCCGGAGGGCATGAGTTGCTTCACTGCCTAAAACAGATGCATTGGTCGAAGCCTCTTTTGTATATGAGGTACGGAAAAAGAAACCGATGCACAAAAACAAAACCAGCATGGTGCATACAATATAAAAGAGAGAAAAACGGATTTCACCTTCGTGAATCGCAACGAGAAAACGATAGATGCTTCGCTTTATTTTGTTGCGGAGCCGTTTTCTTTGAATTCGAAAAAATCGAGAGATTTTTTTTATCATACGTGAGGCTCTCCTTTGTAAAAGTCAATAAAACGTTTCAGGGAATCATTCCCGGCGGTCAGTTTGTTATAAGCAAAGCCCACCGTTCGTTTCGTAAGAGAAGGGGAAGGAGGAACTTCGATTAAACTGCCTTCCTTTAATTCTTTTTCTACAAATTCTTTGATAACACAACCCACACCAAGACCTACTTTGGAAAACTCAATCAGTAAATCCATGGTGCCTACATCCGTTGTCTGACCGGTAAGAAGGTTGTGTTTGGTAAAAAAGTCTTCCACATACAGTCGTGAAACATTGTCGCGGTCCAGTAACATCAGGTTGGCCCGTTGTAAAAGGTCCTTGGGACGGGTTGTAATTCCGGGTTCTCTTTCTTCCAAGTTTTCCAAATAAGAAGGACTGGCTACAAAGGTATCCTGAATGCTTTTTAGCGGGAGAAACTCAATCCGTCTTGTACGGTAGGATTTTCCGATTAAAACGATATCCAGCTTCCCGTCTTCCAAAAGTGCCAGGGTTTCCTGGGTGGAGCGACACTCAACGGAAACTTTTATGTGGGGATACTGCTCCATGAAATTTTGTAAGTAGGGGAGCAATAAATGTTTGCAAAGGGTAGTGCTGACTCCGATTTTCAGATGTCCCATGCCAAGCGAGTGCCTTTGCTTGATGCTTTCTTCGCCCAAACGCAGAGCTTCGAATGCGGAGCAGGTGTACTCGTAGAGCAGGGCACCCTCCTCCGTTAATTTAACGCCTCGGGAATTACGGGTAAACAGCTTCACCGAAAGGCTCTGCTCCAGTTTACTGACGGCCTTACTGATGGCCGGCTGGCTGATGAGAAGTTCCTTTGCGGCTTTGGAAAGATTCCCCGCTTCTGCGACAGCATTAAAAATGCGGTAGGAGGACAAGGTAGATTCGACTTCCATGTTCCCTCCTTCTTTTGTAGGTCCCCGGAGATTGAAAAACAGAAAAAAGGGGACGAAAAATACACTTTTGCGATATAACCAAAAGTTATAGAATGAAATCATAATATACATTTTGATTATAGCAGAGAAGGGATGAGAAAGCAAGGGAAAAATGGAAAAAATTATAGAAAGATGGGAAATGTGCGGGGATAATCGGGAATGTATCGGGAGAGCTTTGATGAAAGTGCATAACCGGAAGTTATAGAAAACGGTTGTATGGCGGGTGTTACGGAGCGTAACAAAAAAGTAACTTGTGTTCTTTGACAGATTGCGGTAAGGTAATAGTGTGATCACGAAATACAAAATCGGAGGATTTCTTATGATAGGAGAACTAATTGCAAAAAAGAGAGCGGAGCTTTCCTTGTCCCAGGAGGAGCTGGCAGAGAAATTGTGCGTGTCAAGGTCGGCAGTTGCAAAATGGGAGACGGGGAAAGGAACCCCGGATGTTGAAAATTTGAAGGCACTGGCTGCTTTATTTCAGATATCCGTAGATGAGTTGTTGGGTGTAGAACTCAGGGAGGATGAGCCGGTGGTTGAAGTATGTGATGTGGCGGGGGATAAAGTGATATCGGAGGAACGAACCTTGGAGGCGTATTACTTTAAAAAGTGTTCTGTGGAGCTTTCCGGATGGAATAACGGGTTTGTGGACGGTTATATTGTAGGAGAAGACAGAGAGTATTTGTTCTATGCAATACCGGGGAAGAAGTTCCTTGAGGTAGGCGCGGTAAGAAAATCGACCGTTGTATCGATTAGAGAAGAAAAAGAGCGGAGGCCGGTAGCAAAGGAGGATTGGCCGTCGGTGGACCGTAACTTCTTTGTAGGAAAAGTAGGTAGTGTATGGCTTGTGGATGAGAAGCTGATTGATTGGTCTTTCCGGGAAAAGGAGTTTATTGATGTGCCGGTGTCGGAGTTTTCTGCAGAAAGAGTTGTGATTATGGCAGGGAAGGCATTTAAGACGGACGAGGTGGCAGAGATAAAAGTAAAAATAGCAACGAGCTGAGTCTAACGGTCCCTACGTGCCCGTTAGCCCGCGGCAGTTGCCGCGATAAGACGGCAAAGAATGCAACGAGCTGAGTCTAACGGTCCCTGCGTGCCCGTTAGCCCGCGGCAGTCGCCGCGATAAGAACACAAAAGAAGACCGACTAAGAACCTTGCGGTTCTCGTCGGTCTTTTTCGTGTTCTATCTTAGCTCGTTGCTTCACGCGTAATAGGAAGCCTGTGCATTCCAGAGCTCGTAGTACTTGCCGTTGGTGTTTTCTAACAGCTCCTCGTGAGTGCCTACCTGAACAATCCTGCCCTGATCGAATACTGCAATCTTATCACAGAAGCGGCAGGAGGAGAGACGGTGGCTGATGTAGATGGCGGTTTTGTCTCCCACGATTTCATCAAACTTAGAGTAGATTTCTGCCTCGGCGATCGGGTCTAAGGCTGCGGTCGGTTCGTCAAGGATGATGAACGGCGCGTCTTTGTACAGGGCTCTTGCCAGCGCGATTTTCTGGGCTTCGCCGCCGGAGATGTTGACGCCTTCTTCATCAAAGTTTTTATATAGAGAGGTCTCTAACTTTTTTGGCATTTCTTCATAACGTTCTCCGAAGCCTACTTCGTATAACATTTGCTCCGCTTTGATGGCATCCCATTTCTCGGCGGAGGCCACATTGTTTCCGAGAGGCATAGCCAGAAGGTTATAGTCCTGGAATACCACGGAGAATAAGTCCAGATACTGTCTGTAATCGTATTTGCGGACGTTGAAATCGTTCATATGGATTTCTCCCTCCGTCGGGTCGTAGAGACGGCAGAGAAGTTTGATAAAGGTGGTTTTTCCGCTGCCGTTTTGTCCTACCACCGCAAGGCGCTCGCCTACCTTTAAGTTTAAGTTAATGTCCTTTAATGCAAAGTCTTCGGAACCTGAGTAGCGGAAGCTGACATTCTTAAATTCGATGTCAAACTGCTTGTCGCTGCGCTTTTCCACGGACAGGCTACCCTGGTACATATCGTTTTGGATATCGAAGTACTCTAAGTAGGTTTCAAGGAACTGCTCGTTGGTTTTTAAAGAACTCAGGGTGTAAAAGAGCATTCCGATATTGTTGGTGAGGATGCCGAGATATCCCACATATTTAATCACGCTACCTACCGGGAAGGCCCCCAAGGTGCAGTACAAACCGATGAGGAGATAGGAACACAGTTCCGAGGCTTTGCTTGACAAATAGGACGGGATACGTAATGCAAAGTCAATATAGTTGATTTCACTGTAAAGTCTTTTGTGCTCTTTGCTCAGTTCTCGGTCAACTTGTTCTACGATTGCCTGCTGCTTGTAAAAACGGCTGTCCATGCCGGATTGGCTATATCCTCCGCCGAGGCGGTTTTCCCTGAGCAGCAGGTCGCCGGAACGCTCCCAGGCAGCAGCTTGTTTTTTACCGCAACGGGACTGGATTACAACCGTAAGAACGACACAAGTGACAATGGCAACCAAAAGCAGGATACCGCGGATGTCAAAGGAAAGCTTTGCAATCAGGGATACCATTTCCGCAAATAAAACACTACAATACAAGATGTTGACCAAATAGGTGATAAGGTTTTCTAAACACCAGCGCATATTTGTTACACCGTAGCAATTGATCCAGGAGTTCTCCACAATCTTGCGTCGCAGATGCCGAACCTCCGGGTTCTCTAACTTATCGTAGTCTAAGGATAACGTCTTTTTGTTAAAGGCTGCGGCTTCGTTATGTTCCAGTTGTTTCAGCGCATTGTCTACACACCTGCCGAGAATTGCACCCATCACATGAATAAACAAATTTCCGCATAAAGTGATGGCTACCAACAGGAACAGTTCTTCTTTGGTTTTCTTTTCGTATAATGCGGTAACAATTTCCGCTGACATCCAAAGGGTAAAAAACGGTGTCAGGTTTGTAAAAAGGATTTGGAACAGGCGAAGCGGA
The DNA here is from genome assembly GCA_017938405.1 of Lachnospiraceae bacterium. Taxonomy (GTDB): domain Bacteria; phylum Bacillota; class Clostridia; order Lachnospirales; family Lachnospiraceae; genus SIG307. The sequence goes on along the minus strand of JAGBBP010000049.1, from coordinate 142,857 downwards.
AAGTAGTGCGGATTATAGGAATGATACAGCCGAAACGCCCGTCGTGTAGTTTTGTAATTATGCATGGACTTCGCCCTCCTTATAGTATTTGCTTTGTACTTCAAACATTTCGGCGTATTTGCCACGGGTAGCCATCAGTTCTTCATGGGTACCGGATTCTGCAATGACGCCGTCCTCCAGTAAAATGATACGGTCACAGAAGCGGGTGGAGGCAAAACGGTGGGAAATATAGATAGAAGTCTTTCCTTCGGTTAATTCTCTGTAACGTAAATATAAGTTGTTTTCCGCAATCGGGTCTAAGGCTGCGGTCGGTTCGTCAAGGATTAAGATAGAACCGTTTTTGTAGATGGCTCTTGCCAACACCAGCTTTTGCATTTCACCGCCGGAGAGGTCCACACTGTCATCGTGAATGCCCTTCATTAAATGGGTGTCAATGCCATTCGGCAGTTTTTCGATTTTTTCATAAATTCCTGCAAGTTTCATGGCAGCGATAGCATCTTCTCTTGCGGTGGGACGGGTAAGGTCCACGCTTGCCACAAACTCAAACATGGAAAAGGCAATGGTCTTGATGTCCTGAAATACGGCAGAAATCATAGAGTAGTATTCTTCAATGTTATACTCCTGAATATGCTTCCCGTTTACTAAGATTTCACCGGAGGTTGGCGCATACAAGCCGCAAATCAGCTTGATTAAGGTGGTTTTTCCGGCACCGTTCATACCGACCAGAGCCAGACTTTCTCCGGCAGAAACGGTTAGGTTCAATCCGTTGATGGTATCTTTTTCTGCTCCGTCGTAGCGGTAGTGTACATCCTTTAATTCGATGGTCACCGGACCGGTCGGGAGCGGACAGCCTTCCCCGTGGTTGAAGGTGTTCGGATAGTTGTAGAAGTCGCGGTAGTAGGCTATTTTTTCGGCTCGGGTGTTTAACTTCGCCACACTGCCGATGATGCCTTGTAAAAAGCCTGCAATGCTGCCGGTGAGACCAAAATAAAACACAAATTCACCGACCGTAATCTTTCCGGCAAGGAGCAGTCCGATTAACACGACGTATGCCACACCGTTTTGTACAAAGGTCATCAGTCCTGCAAGAACGGAAGCAAACAGTCCTCTAAGGGTACAACGCTTATTCCACATGATAAGGTAGCTTTGGTAGTCCCGCATCATTTTGTCAAGCCAGCCCTCTAAGTTGTACAGCTTAATATCCTTTGCCATGGAGAAGTTCTCGGAAAGACTGCGTAAGTAGTTTCTTTTCCGAACCTCCTTCTCCCAGTGGTGTTTGTTTTTCTCGAAATAGGACGGCTGCCAGCGGGTGGTAAAGTAGGACAGCACAGATACCACTGCAACTACGGCAAAAATAATCGGGTTTAGCACGATAAGCAGGGATGCATAGGTGAAGATTCCGAGGAAATTTATCAATGTATTGCTTAAATCCAGCCAAAGAAATTCCAAAGCGCAATCTCCCTGACAGGAGTCACCGGAAGCATATTCGTGAATTTTCCGGTATTCCTGCTTTTCCGTGTTTTCAAAGTCGGTTTCGTAATGATAGATACGACTCATTTCCGTCTGATAAATTGAAGTCGGATAGTAGCGTCTTGCCGTACAACGGGAGTTGATAAAACTCCTCAGCAACTCCAAAAGAACCAGAGGCAGTAAAAAGCTTACGGTAAACCGAGTCAACTCCGAAAAGGTTGCACCGCCTCCGATACGATCAATCAGTTCCTTGGAAAAGAAGGAGTTTAGCAGAGGCTGTACTACGGCAATCGGCACCACCGCAAATATGAAAAATACAAACATGCGGTCAAGTCTCCAGAGCTTTTTTAATGCCCAGGCAAGGCTTCCGAGTTTGGAATACTTTTTCTCCTTCTTTGTTTCTTTTTTGTTTTGTCTCATAATTCCCCTCCGTTAAGTCGACAGAAGTGTTTGTTTCGTTCTGTCGGTGTGTATTTGCAAAGGCGTTTTCCCTTTGCTTGACCTTACTATACCAAATACAAAAAGAAAAAGTGCGATTTGTTGTCAAATGCAAAAATTTGATGCCAAATGCACTTTTTATATTTACTGCGGTAGTAATACTTCTGTGGAAAAGGCTCCGTCTTCGGAAGCTCTTGTAATATATCCGCCGTATTTTTTTACTATCATGTCGATACGGGCAAGGCCGAAGCCATGTCCTTCACCTTTCGTAGTGCGATAGCTGTTCTTTTTCTTGCCGCCTGCGGTGTTGGTGACGGAGATGTAGAGGTAGTTTCCTTTCATTTCCATGTAAATACGAATGAGGCGTTCCGCAACCGGAAGCTCCATACAGGCATCCATGGCATTGTCCAAAAGATTACCGATGACCGTGCAAAGGTCTAACTCCGACACGGTAAGAGATACCGGGATGTTGGCCTCTGCCTTTACCTTGATTTCTTTTTGGGCGGCCAGGGAAAGCTTACTGTTTAGGATGGCGTCTGCCATACGGTTGCCGGTTTTTATAACGGTTTCCACATTGGTTAAATCGTCGTCCAGCATATCCAGGTAAGCGCCGATTTCGTCAATTTCGCCGTTTGCCATATGTACCTTCATGGTCTGGATGTGGTGGCGGTAGTCGTGTCGCCAACCCCGCATCTTCTGGTACATATTTTCTACTTCTAAATAATATTTTTGAATTAATTCTGTTTCAAAGGCCGCAACCTTTTTTGCAATCAGTTTTTCAAATAACATAATGTCCTCTTTATAAGTATTTAACGAGAGCGGCGTGAATGTCATGGTAAACACCGCGGCTTAAAGGAATAACGGCACCGTTTGTCATGGTAACATCGGTGCGGGTAATCAGCTTCACATATTTCAAATTGACGAGGAAGGAACGGTGTGCTTTAAAAAACGTATCGTCCAGTTCCTCGAAAAATTTGCCGAGGGTCATGCGGGTACGGTAGTCTCCGTGGGCAGAGTGGATGTTAAGATAAACATTTTCCGCTTCCACGTAAATAATGTCTGCCAAAGAAAGCTTTACATCTCCGTCAGAAGTGGAGAGGAGTACCGAACGCATGCGGTTGGTAAGATTCCCTACTGCTTTATCCAGCACCGGAGTAAGTTTCCCGGCATCCACCGGTTTGATTAAATAATGCAGGGCCGACACATCAAAGCCGTCGCTGAAATATTCGTAAAAGCCGGTAATGAAAATGAGCTGTACCGCCTGATTTTCCTTCCGGACCTCTTTGGCAAGTTCAATGCCGCTTCGCCCCGGCATTTCCACGTCAAGGAGCAGAATGTCGAAATCCTTTTCCTCTTCGTAGTCGAAGAGGAAGGAGTCCGCACTGATATATTGTTTTAACTCAATAAGATGACGGTTTTTCTTTCCCCAGGCGGTGACGATATCGGTGAGATAGTCCCGCTGTTTGGCGTCATCATCGCAAATGGCCAGTTTCAGTTTCATGAGGAATGTCCCTCCCTAAATTGTGAAAGTAATCTTAAAACAGTCGGTGTTGAAAATTGCAACGTTTATTGTTTGGAGCCATAGATGGTTTTTAAATGGTCCAGTTTGCTCCCTAAATTACTAAGTAACGCATCCGCTGCAGTCAATGCAGCCATACATTCCACTACCACAACCCCGCGGGACACGATAATCGGGTCGTGACGGCCGGCAATTTGACAAGTGTAAGAGGAACCGTCCTTTTTTACGGTTTCCTGCGGTGCATAGATAGACGGAGTCGGTTTGATGGCTACACGGAACAGCACATCCGAACCGTCGGTCATACCGCCCAAAACTCCGCCTGCAAGATTACGACGTTTCGTAATTTTTCCGTTCTCATCGGTATAGAACGGGTCATTCTGTTCGGTACCCGTAAGGAGCGCAGCATCAAAGCCGGAGCCCAGTTCAAAGCCTTTAACCGCACCGATGGACAGCATGGCATGGGCAAGGCGTGCATCAAACTTTTCAAATACCGGGTCGCCGAGGCCTGCCGGAAGTCCTGTTATAACACACTCGATGGTGCCTCCTGCGGAGTTGTGTTCTTCCCGCAGTTTCTGTAAGAAAGCCTCCGCTTGTTCGGAAGCAACGGCATCCGGCATGTTCAACGGGCTTTTGTCACGAAGGGATGCCAGTTCTTCCGGAGTGTAACGCTCTGCCAGGTATTCTTTTGTATCGAAACATACATATTCGTTTATGGATTTTGCATAGGCGCAAACTTTAATACCCAGTTCATCAAGCAGTGCACATGCAACGGCACCGGCTGCGACTCTGGCTGCGGTTTCCCGACCGGAGGAACGTCCGCCACCCCGATAATCCCGGAAGCCGTACTTGGCGTCAAATGTAAAATCCGCATGGCCCGGACGGTAGTAGGAGGCAATCTCTGAATAGTCCGCCGACCGCTGGGACTCGTTGCGAATAAGAAGGGCAATGGAAGTACCCGTGGTTTTCCCTTCGAATACACCGGAAAGGATTTCCACCAAATCGCTTTCTTTACGCGGGGTGGAGTAGATATTCTGTCCCGGCTTTCTTCTGTCTAAAAAGTTTTGAATATATTCTGCGGAAAGCGAAACTCCGGCAGGGCACCCGTCCACAATAACGCCCAAAGCCGCTCCGTGGGATTCGCCGAAGGTTGTGATTTTAAAATAAGTTCCGAAAGATGATCCGTTCATAAAAATACCTCCGAAATGCATACTAAAAATATTTTATTCCAATCCCATAAAAAAAGCAAGAGGGGAAAGAATTACTGCTATAGCGTAAATGTTCTTCTATAGCTTGTTTTGCGAGGAGTAAAAAATGGGTATAATAAAAAAACAAAGCAGGGAAGAGTGCTGATAAAATGCGGAAAGGAGCGGACGAATGTCTAAGAGTTTGAATGAAGCAATCGGCGGAAGAGTCCGCGCATACAGGGAAAGTCTCGGGATGAGCAGAGAAGCGTTTTCGGAGCAAATCGGTCTTTCTCCGCAGTTTCTGGCAGAAGCAGAGAACGGAAAGAAGGGACTTTCTGCGGAAAGTATTTATAAAATTTGCAGTACCAGTGAGTTGTCTGCGGATTATCTTGTACTGGGGAAATTAAAGAAAGATAAGTTAAAGGATCCGTTGGATCATGTACTGCAGGATATGCCGGGAGATTATTCCGTACAGTATGCACAAGTATTGCGGGTGGTAAATGAAATGGTGCTGGAAGCACAAAAAGACGGCGCAAGAGCAAAAATGAAAGAGGACGAATAGGTTTATTTTTGATTTATAAGAAATAGTTTGTACAAAAAGCAGGAAAGGACGCGAATGAGTTTTTTCTTGCTTTTTTGTAAATAAATAGGAAAGATACGCTTGAAATTGTCGTAAAATTATGATAAAATTTAGTAAAATGGGTGAGTGGTTTTTTGCGAATGAATGAGTCATACCGGAATCTCAGAGAAGGATCGTTATATTGAACGAAATGCACGGAAGCAGAGGATGAAAGCATGAAGAAAAACGCAGGAAAAAATAAAGCGGCAAAATGGAAGAAGAACACAAAAGGGTTGGTTGTTTTGTGCTTTTTTTTGCTTGCATTAAGCGGAACGGCACTTTACGGTCTGCATGAATCGCAAATTGAGTTGTTGGAAGAGTGCGAAACAAATTTGCTTTCAGAAGTACAGGCAAGTGCGGAAAAAGTTTCGGAGTGTATCGATTCCAAATTCGAAGATTTGGAAACAATACAGGATATGATAGGAATTTCCTATGGGTTCGGACCGGAAGCGGTAAAATTGTTGGATACCTCTAAGAAGCACTACCAAATGGATTATTTAGGAATCATTGATAAGGAGTATACTTCTTATGATAATGAAGGTGATGTTATCCCGGATATGCGTACCGACAATGTGGAAAGGGCCATGCAGGGAGAATACGTGGTGGTTCGCTCGGTTGATGAAGTTTCCGGTGACGGGGTCGTGTTTTTCGTGCCGTGTTACATCGAAGACGAAGTGGTCGGTGTAATTTATGCGAAGTATGCGAAAGAATCCTTGGTGAAAGAATTAAGTATAGTGTCGGAGGAAGCTGCGGAGTTGGTGGTGGATGTATCCGGCAACGTGATTTTGACGGCGGATGAGGCCGGGAATAATATGGATGGCATATCCTGGGAGGAGCTTCATCGGAATCGGGATGTGTGGGGACAAAAGCAGCAGTTTGATAAAGAGATACAATTAAAAAACTGTGCGGTAGCGTCTTTAACAATCCGTTCGGGGAAAGATATTTATCTTGCTGCATCTAAAGTAGAAAACTATGAGGATTTTTATGTGGTACGATTGACCGGTTCGGATATAGTGGAAAAAGAAATCGAAGATGAGCTGTTCCGCATCTATGTATTAATGGTACTTATGGCACTTTGTATTGTGGGGATTGTGTGTTTTGCGGTGATTTCCTTTTCAAAAAATCGGAAAGAAGTGTATCAGGCTGCCTATGTAGATGAATTAACGGGACTTCCGTCCAAAGCGAAGCATAAAATGGATGCACAGGAGTTGCTGGACCGGCAGGAAAAGGGCTATGCGTATGTAACCTTTGATGTAGATAATTTTAAATATATCAATGAGATGTTTGATTACGAATACGGAAATCAGCTGTTGATACATATCGGAAAAGTGATTAAGAAGTTTACGAAAAAGAGTGAATTGTATGCCCGGATTTCGGCGGATAATTTTGCGGTGTTGTGGGAGGATATCGGGACAAAGGATGAATTGACCAACCGTATCCGGGAACTGTTTCAACAGATTATGGAATATCGTGAGCCGGAAGAGACGCTAAATGTCTGTGATATGAAGTTTTCCTGCGGCGTATATCGCGTGGACGGTGTAAAAGACATTAATACCATAAGGGCAAATGCGAATCTGGCACGTACCGAGTGTAAGAAGCGTGTTCTGGAAGATATCGTTTTTTACGATGAGGAGTTAAAAAACCGGCGCGTGGAAGAAAAGGAATTGGAATACGAAGCGAAGGAAGCATTGGAAAATAACGAATTTCTCGTTTATTTCCAACCGAAATACGAGGTGAGTACAGAGCAGATTATCGGTGCGGAGGCGCTGGTGCGTTGGAACCATCCGGTACGTGGCGTGCTCTCGCCGAGTTCATTTATTCCGGTGTTTGAGTTTAACGGGTTTATTGTGGATTTGGATTTGTATGTTTTGGGTCAGGTGTGTGAGCTGATTTCCGCATGGTTGAAGGTGGGAATCACGCCGGTATGCATTTCCGTGAATTTGTCCAGAGTACATTTGCATGAGCAAGATTTGGTAGAACGGTTGCTGGCAGTTGTAAACCGGTATAATGTTCCGCCGGAATACATTGAATTTGAGTTGACGGAATCTGCGTTTTACGAAGAAACGGAAAGTCTCCTTCGTATTATGTCCGAGATTAAAAAGGCAGGCTTCCGGTTGTCCATGGATGATTTCGGTTCCGGATATTCTTCCTTGAATTTGTTGCGCAGATTGCCTGTGGATGTGCTGAAACTGGATAAAGTATTTCTGGAGGATTGCGACGAGACAGAGGACGAGACAAGAGGAAAGCAGATTGTTATGCATGTAATCTCCATGGCCAAGGATTTAAAGATGGAGGTACTGGCGGAAGGCGTAGAGACAAAGGACCAGAAAGAGTTTTTACAAGAGGCACGGTGCGATATGATTCAAGGGTATTATTTTGCCAGACCGATGCCGTTAAAAGAGTTTGAGTTATTATATCGGGGACAGAGTTGTTCACAAGGTGCCGTTCATCAGTTTGTGATGGAAGAAGAAATACAAACCGTATCCGAGAACCGGAACCAGGGCTAGGAATAAGGCAAGATAAAGTAACGGCAGGGAAATCCCGAATAAAGCAAGTTTCGGAGATTGTATCTTATGCCATACCGGTAATAACAGCATACCGAGGTATAAGGAAATGCGATAACAGGAGTACGTAATCGGAGAATAGTGATACCGCTTGTATAAAGAGGACAGCGGAAAATCACTGTTCTCCTTTTTTGTGCGGGCCTCTACGGTGTCGTTCAAAAACGAAGGAAGGATGAGGCAAAGCAGAGAGATACCGTAGGGAGCAAACAAGGTATTTCCCGTGGCGGTAAGTATAATGCCGGTGGCAAACAAGAGAAGAAGCAGAAAACGATAGGAAAAACGTACCGAAAGGAAACGGCAAAGGATACGCAGGGCCTGCTTTTGCGAAACGGATTGTGAGTTGGTATTTTCTGCTTTCATTCTGCGTTCCTCCATGCTGTAATAACCATAGTTTACCACAGGAGACTTATTCTTGTCAAAACAAGGAAAACAAAAGGAAAAGAAGGGAAATATTTTGTCGAAAAAACGGTGAAGAAACGGCGGATTCCCGCCGATATATTTGTTGAAGTAAAAAAATATCATATTATTGAAAAAATGCTTTGAAAAATCTCCCAAATATGTATATAATAGAAACGGAGGCTTGTATGCACTCCGTATATATGAAAGGAGACTGGGAAGATGTTAAGCAGTGATATCGGAATTGATCTTGGAACCGCAAGTGTTCTTGTATATATAAAAGGCAAGGGTGTGGTATTAAAAGAGCCGTCCGTTGTGGCGTTTGACCGTGATTTGAATAAGATTAAGGCAATCGGTGAGGAGGCAAGATTGATGCTTGGCCGTACACCGGGAAATATTGTTGCGGTGCGTCCGCTTCGTGCCGGTGTTATTTCCGACTATACCGTTACGGAGAAAATGTTGAAGTATTTCTTGCAGAAAGCGGTAGGGAAGCGTCGCTTCCGTGGCAGACGTGTCAGCGTATGTGTACCGAGCGGTGTGACCGAGGTTGAGAAGAAGGCAGTAGAAGATGCTACTTTACAGGCAGGTGCAAAGGAAGTAGCCATTATTGAGGAGCCGATTGCGGCAGCCATCGGTGCAGGTATCGATATTGCAAGACCGTGCGGTAACATGGTAGTGGATATCGGCGGCGGCACCACGGATATTGCGGTAATCTCTCTGGGCGGTACGGTAGTAAGTACCTCCATTAAGATTGCGGGCGATGACTTTGATGAAGCTATCGTTCGTTACATGAAGAAGAAGAACAGTTTGTTAATCGGTGAAAGAACGGCAGAAGACATTAAGATTCGTATCGGTTCGGCATATCGTCGTCCGGAGTCCGTTTCCATCGATGTGAAGGGTAGAAACTTAGTATCCGGTCTTCCGAAGACCATTTCCGTAACTTCGGAGGAAACGGAGGAAGCACTTCGTGAGACTACTTCCCAGATTGTGGAAGCGGTACACTCTGTATTGGAGAAGACCCCGCCGGAGCTTGCTGCGGATATTGCAGAGCGCGGTATTGTTTTAACCGGTGGCGGCAGTTTGTTATACGGTCTGGAAGAGTTGATCGAAGAAAAGACCGGTATTCCGACCATGACAGCAGAAGATCCGATGACCGCAGTGGCAATCGGCACCGGTAAGTATGTTGAGTTTTTAAGCGGAAAACGTGACTAATGACAGCATTGATGCTGTCTGTAACCTGCATGGAGGCGAGATAGAGCTTTTACAGAAAGGAGAAAAAAGTGGTTCGAGGATTATATACGGCATGGACAGGCATGGCAAATGAACAGAAGCGCTTGGATGTTATCTCGAATAACTTGGCGAACTCGGCAACCGTAGGCTACAAAAAGGAAGGTGTAACCTCTCAATCTTTTGACGAGCAATTGACCATTAAGATTAAGGATAAGTCCGAGCCGATTACGGGAGAACGTATCATCGGCAGTATGAGCCTTGGCGTGAAAATCGGCGAGGTTTATACGGATTATTCCGGTGGTTCGCTTCGTGAAACCGGAAACACGTTTGATTTGGCGCTGGACGGAGAAGGGTTCTTTCAGGTGGCGGTAACCGACCGGAACGGAGAGACCCATCTGCGCTATACCAGAGCCGGAGGTTTTCATATGACCAGTGACGGTTATGTGGTAAATTCCGAAGGGAATCACCTGCAGGGTGAGTCGGGTGATGTAATGGTTCCGACGGACGCAGGAGATATTCTAGTGGACATTGACGGCAGTATTTATGCCGACGGTGAATATGTGGATAAGATTAATCTCTATGACTTCGAAGATTACAATTACCTGAAGAAGTACGGAGATGTCATGTATGAGCCGGTAGAAGGTGCGGTGGAAAAGGATGCCACGGGCTTGATTCGTCAGGGCTATACCGAGCAGTCCAATGTAAATGTGGTAAGTGAAATGGTAAATATGATTGCGATTACCAGAGCCTATGAAGCAAATCAGAAGGTAATCCAGTCGGTAGACCGTACCTTAGACCAATCCGCAAATACCATCGGACGTGTATAGCGTAAGAAAGAGGTGACATTATGTTAAGATCATTATGGACCGGTGCATCGGGAATGATTGCACAGCAGACCAATGTTGATACCATATCCAATAATCTTGCCAATGTAAATACGGTAGGATATAAAAAGGAAACGGTAGAGTTCCGTTCTTTGCTGTATCAGAAACTGCAGACGGAAACTACCGATAACAACGGAGACCCGAAGCCGGTCATCGGCCAGGTGGGTTCCGGTGTACGCACGGGAGCCATTACCTCCCGTTTTGTCCAGGGAAATTTAACGCAGACGGACAATCCGTTTGACTTGGCAATTGACGGGGAGGGCTTCTTCTCTTTACAGACGCCGAGTGGAGAAACCGCATATACCCGTAACGGTTCTTTATTGTTTGCGATTGCTTCCGACGGATTGGCGCTCACCAATTCCGAAGGATATCCGCTTCTTGATACCAACGGTTCTGCAATAGTACTGCCGGCAACCACCGATGTAACAAAGCTTACAGTGGATGTGGACGGACGTATTTTCGAGGAAGTACAGGTAGAGGTGGAAGTGCCGGTAGAAACTCCGGAAGTGCCGGAAGGAGAAGAAAACGAAGAAGGCGAAGAAACCCCGGGAGTTGAGCAGGCTACGGAGAAAAAGTTTAAGACCGAATACGTGGAGCGAGCAAGACTGGCGATTGTACAGTTTAACAATCCGTCCGGTTTGGAAAAAGTATCCGGTAGTTTGTATCAGGTGACAGCAGCTTCCGGAGAACCGCGTATGGAAGTGGAAGATCCGGCATTAAAGCGCAGTTCCGTTCGTTCCGGTTATTTGGAGGCATCCAACGTACAGACCGTGGATGAAATTGTTAACCTGATTGTGGCACAGCGTGCGTATGAAATGAATTCAAAGGTAATTACCGCATCGGATCAGATGTTGCAGCAGGCAAATAATCTGAGAGGATAGTAGTAGGACATAAAATACGTTGTAGATCGTCTTACGGAAGGAGGAAGCCATGAGTATCGGAATAGGCAGCGAACTTCTTTTTACGCAAATGCAGCAGAGTAAAAATGACAGTAAGGCCGTGGGTCTTCAGAATAAACTGACCGGCATCAACAGCGAAACCGCTACAGACGAAGAAATTATGGAAGTCTGTAAGGAATTTGAAGCATATCTGGTAGAGAAAGTGTTTGACCGGATGAAGGATGCCATGACAGATAACGAAGAAGAAGAAAACGATTATATGAGTTACTTCGGAGATATGATGTATCAGGAGTATGCAAAGACCGTTGCGGAAAACGGTGAGCTGGGTTTGGCACAACAATTGTACGAATCCATGAAGCGCAATACCGTGACTCCGATACAGGAAAGTTTGCAACCGGCGGAGGCTGTAAATGCAGCAGCATCTGCTTCTGCCGATAAGAAGGATGATACGGAGCAGTAAACGGATAGTGTAAGTACGGGCGTTACGGGCAGAGGCTCGTAGCGCCTTTTCATTTAGGGGAAGTATGTTCCCGATAGAAAGGTTTGGTATAAGGAGAAGGCATGGAAAAGGAAAGCATCAAAGGGTATGTGACCCATATTAAATATCGGAATGAAAAGAATGGGTACACCATATTGACGTTGGAGACCGACGAGGATGATGTGGTATGCGTCGGTACCTTTTCTGCGGTTAGCGAAGGGGACCTTCTTTCGGTGACCGGGTCTTATACGGTACATAATGTGTACGGAGAACAGTTTTTAATGGAACACTATGAGGTACAGGAACCGGAAAATGCGGTGGCCATGGAACGTTATCTTGCCTCCGGTGCCATTAAGGGAGTAGGGGCCAAGTTGGCGGCCCGTATTGTACGGCGTTTCAAAGAAGATACCTTTCGGATTATGGAGGAGGAGCCGGAACGTCTTGCGGAAGTTTCCGGTATCAGTGAAAAGTCTGCCCATGCTATTTATGAGCAGTTTGTGGAAAAGAGAGAGTTACGACATGCCATGTTGTTTTTACAGCAATACGGTATTTCCAATACGTTGGCGGTAAAAATATACGAAAGATACAAAAGTCAGATGGAGACGGTGCTGCAGGAAAATCCCTATCGTTTGGCGGAGGATATTGACGGTATCGGATTTCGTATTGCGGATGATATTGCCACAAAAGTGGGACTACGCAGCGATTCGGAGTACCGGGTACGGGCGGCGATTTTTTATGTGTTGACCCAGGCAGGGAATAGCGGACATGTATATCTGCCGGAAGAGGAAGTGTTACAGGGAACCTGTGATTTATTAGAGCTGGGCAGGGAGGCTGTAAAACGCCAGATTGAGTTTTTGCAACTGGAAAAGAAGCTGATTGTGAAGGAAGTGGACGGAGACCGGCTGGTGTACGGTTCCATGGCGTATTATACCGAATTAAATACGGCACGAATGCTTCTGGATTTGAATGTACGTTATGATTTGCCGGATTCCGTATTGGAGACAAGATTGGCGGCATTGGAACGTCAGGCAGAGATTGAATTGGATGAATTACAGCAAAAGGCCATATTTGAAACCGCAAGGCACGGTGTTTTTGTATTAACCGGCGGACCGGGTACCGGTAAAACCACAACCATACGTACCATGCTGGAGTTTTTTGAAAAGGAAGGACTGGATATTTTGCTGGCGGCGCCTACCGGTCGTGCGGCTAAACGAATGACAGAAACTACCGGAAGGGAAGCCAGAACCATTCATCGTTTGTTGGAACTGAAAGTATCGGAAGCCATGGGAAACCGGATGCATTTTGAACGGAATGAAGAGAATCCGTTGGAATGTGATTTGATTATTATCGATGAGATGTCCATGGTAGATATTTATCTGATGCATGCGTTATTAAAGGCAATTCCCATCGGAACCCGGCTTGTGCTGGTGGGAGATGTGAACCAGCTACCGAGTGTGGGACCCGGAAATGTGTTACGGGATATTATTGCGTCGGATTGCTTTTCGGTGGTAACGTTGGACAAGATTTTCCGTCAGGCGCAGGAGAGCGATATTATTACCAATGCGCACAAGATACATGCGGGAGAGGAAATCCGGCTGGATAATAAGAGTAAAGATTTTTTCTTTTTACAACGGGAGGATTTGACGGTAATCCAGCAATCCATTTTGTATTTGGTAAAGGAAAAGCTGGCGAAGCATTTAAAGGTAAAGCCTCAGGAAATACAGGTGTTGACGCCCATGCGAAAAGGAGAGTTGGGTGTGGAACGCTTAAACGAACTGTTACAGGAACATTTAAATCCTGCGGACGGGACGAAAAGAGAAAAGGAAACCGGTAAGTGCGTGTTCCGTGAAGGGGACAAGGTCATGCAGATTAAAAATAATTACCAGATGGAATGGGAAACCCGCAGTCGTTACGGGATTCCGATGGAGTCGGGGACCGGTGTGTTTAACGGTGACTGCGGAACGATCGAGGAAATTAATTTCTTTTCCGAACGGGTCATTGTGAAGTTTGATGAAGGGAAACTTGCGGAATATCCGTTTTCCCAGTTGGACGAGTTGGAACTGGCTTATGCAGCTACGATTCATAAGTCGCAGGGAAGTGAGTATCCGGCAGTAGTGCTTCCGCTTTTATCCGGACCGCGTCTGCTTATGAACCGTAATTTATTATATACTGCCGTTACAAGAGCGAGACAGTGTGTAACCATTGTGGGGAATGCGGCTACCGTATGGTCTATGATTGAAAATACGGACGAGATGAAGCGCTATTCGGGATTGTTTCGTCATTTGGAAGAAATGGCGGAATAAGATGAGGAATCTTTTGGGAACTACTTGTATTTGCGAAAAAAATATTATAGAATAGAAGAAAGGATAAAAAGGGGGCAGGGAGTCTGAAGAGTATTGATAGGGGAAATATAGGGATTTCTTGTTTGTTTCCGCCCCGTTGTCCGGTGTGCGGGGAATTAAAGATTCCCTGGGAAAGCAGTACATGCCCGGAGTGTGCAGGGAAACTTCGGTTGATTACCGGGCCGGTTTGTATGCATTGCGGACGGGAACTGTCGGATGACAGGAAAGAGTTCTGCGGCAGATGTGAAACAAGGCCAATGGCATTTGAACGTAATTTTGCGGTATGGCAATATGAGAAATGGATGAAAAAATCCATTGCGGATTTCAAGTATAACGGGAGAAAGGAAAATGCTTCCTTTTATATTCCGCATATGGCTCATACCTATGGAAAACAGTTGTTGCGGTACGGGGTTACGGCACTGGTTCCGGTTCCGATTTCCGCAAAGAGAAGAAGGTTTCGTGGGTATAATCAGGCAGAACTTTTAGCAGAGGGGCTTGCGGATGCCTTGGGGATTGTTTCTTTGAGGTTATTGAAACGGATAAAGAACACACTTCCTCAAAGCGGACTTACTCCGGAGGAACGGAAGAGAAACTTGACAGATTCTTTTGCCTGGGACAATAATCTTGCCGGAAAATTAGCGGAACTTCCGAAGACGGTGGCCCTGGTGGATGATATTTTTACTACCGGAAGTACGATGGACGCTTGTGCGAAGGTATTGCTGGAATACGGAATTCATACGGTATACGGAATGTGTATTTGTATCGGAAATGAATAGAAGAGTATGGAATAAGAGGAGGATGAAACTATGGACGTGAGAAACTGTAAGGGATGCAGTCGTTTGTTTAACTATATCGGAGGTCAGCCGCTTTGTCCGGAGTGTGCAAAGGCGTTGGATTTGAAGTTCGATGAAGTACGAGATTATGTATATGACCATCCACGTGCAGGTATTCAGCAGGTGGCGGAGGAGAATGAGGTTACCATAGCGCAGATTAAACGTTGGATTCGTGAAGAACGTCTGGCTTTTAGTGAAGATGCTCAGGTTGGTTTGGAATGTGAAGGCTGCGGTAAGATGATTCGTACCGGTCGTTTTTGCGAAATTTGTAAAGCAAAGTATATCAACGGTTTTTCTGCGTATACCAAGCCGAAGGAAGAACCGGTAAAGAAGCCGACAACAGGACAGGGGCCGCAGATGCGTTTCCTGGACAGAAAGTAAAAGAAGAAGAAAAGGAACCTCAGACCGAGGTTCCTCTTTTTTATCAAAACTGTAGGAAAAATTATTTCAACCGAATCCCGTTTTCTTCCAAAGAAATGATACCTTCTTTGTACAGGTGGCCGATGGCACGTTTGAAAGAATTTTTACTTAAACCGAACTTTGCCTTGATGGCTTCCGGGTTGGATTTGTCATGGTATGGAAGAAAACCGCCGGCTTCCTTTAAAAGCGCCAGAACTCCTTCTGCATCCGTATCCAGCTGGAGATATGCTTTTTCGCGGATGCTCAATTCCAAACGACCGTCCGGTTGTACTTTGGTGACTCTGGCGTTGATTACGGTACCCGGACGAAGGGGTGTGATGACTTCGCGACGCGGAATCAAAGCGGAGTAAATATCGTCTACCGCCACATAGGTACCGAACTCGTCAATGTGCTCGTATACGATGCCGGTAACCCGGTCATCCTTCTTGTAAGGAGCGTTTCCGGATAAATAGTCGTAAACGTGCATGGTGGCGCAGAGTCTGCCACTCTTATCAATGTACAGGGCAACCAATACCTTTTCGCCCTGTTTTACCTTTGCGGTTTGTTCCTTAAACGGAAGCAATAAATCCTTTGCCAGTCCCCAATCCAAAAAGGCTCCGATGGAGGAGGTTTCCTTTACGGTTAACACCGCAGTTTCGCCTAAGGTAAGCGGCGGAACGGTTGTAGTGGCAATGGCGCGGTCCTCAGAGTCGCGGTAGACAAAGACACGAATAGAATCGCCGTGTTTGGTTCCTTCCGGTACCTGATTGCGGGGAAGTAGGATTCTTTCTTCGGAAATAGCCGCAGTATCGGTGGAAAAAGACGGGGAGGCATCGGTCTTGCTTTCCAAGTAGACGCCGTTTTCGGTTGATCTGCAAACCGTTAAGGTCTGCACTTGCCCAAGCATAATCATAAATGTAAGTTCCTCTCTTAATATAAAATAAAGTCAGTGGTTACTTTGAAAACTTTGCAATGGCGTACGGGGTGCCGTCCTCGGCAGCCAGTACAACGGTACAGCTGGTTTCCTGTAAGGAAAGCCGCGGGAAAATTGTATCTCCCAGTTGGGCGGATTTTTTGTATTCCACCTGTAATTTTGTATAATCGGTATCCGGAAGCAGAGAAGAAGCCATAGATACGTATTGTCCGTTATTTACATGCCGGTTGGAGTCCAAGTGGGACGCTGCGACCGGAATCGGATCTAACGGGGTAGAGTCTGCCGGTAATTCGATTTTTCTGCCGGCATACTCCATCGGATACGGTGGATCTAACGGATAGCGGGAAGCGTAAGCCGGATCCGGCTTTACCGGGCGTCCCGTATCGGTGTCTGCGAAAACCCAAACGGAATTGGCAATCACCACATCGTTTCCTGCTTCGTCGGTTAGTGTAAAGTTACGATAACCGAACATGGATTTAAAATCATAAGGCCACGTATTAACCTGTAACCGCTCGCCGTAAGTCGGGAATCGGCGAACTTCGATTTGCCAGGAATTCATCAGCCATACGCGATGTTCCTTTTTTAAAAATTCAATGCCGATACCTAAATCTTCCGAATGAAAAATACTGCAATCCTGAAAGTAATTAATGATTGCGGGCAAAGACAAGCGGAGAGAAGAATCTACTTCACTGTATCGGACTCTTGTAGAAAACGAATACATAAATACTCCTTATAAGCAACATACAAACGGTTTGCCACCGTAGTTAGTTTTATATGCAGACAAGTATAGCATAATTCCGAAAAAAAAGCTAGAAATAGTGAGGAAAAAATTGTATACTGGTAGAGGGAGGAGTTTTCAGGGAGGAAAGAGTATGAAGCGAGTGTTTGCCATAGATGCAAATCGTGTGTTTTTATTGAGTATTGTATTGTCCCAGATATTGATTTATTGTATCTCCGGATTCGGGGTACGGGATACTATGGTACTGCAGTTTTTGGTGGAAGTTTTGATGGTTCTTCCGGCGGTCTTTTATTTGACGGGGCGACAGCAGCCTTTAAAGAGAAGCTTCGGTCTTACGATACCGGGATGGAAGGAGTGGTTGCTTTTATTGCCGTTGGCGGTATGCGTCGATAAAATTGCGGAGTTTATCAATGTGCTTTCCCAGCTGATTACGCCCAATGTTGTCAGCAATCACATGATTCCGTTGATTATGGAATATCCGTTTTTGGTTTCCTTTTTTGTAATTGCAATTACGCCGGCAGTGTGTGAAGAACTGATTTACCGCGGCGTACTGTTCCGAAATTACCGGAAGAGCGGGATTGTTACCAGCGTGCTGTTGTCCGGATTCTTATTCGGAATCATGCATATGAATTTAAATCAGTTTTCCTATGCCTTTGTACTGGGAATTTTGCTGGCACTGGTCACGGAGCTTACAGGTTCTATGTTGCCGACAATGTTTCTGCATTTGTATATTAACGGTCGTTCCGTTGTAGTGGTGCACGTGGTAGTAAGGTATTTGAGCGGTTTACGGGAACGGTATGTGACGGCGGAAGCGGCAGGAGATACGGGACTCATGGAAAGCCTGCGACAAATGGCGGACGGAGTGCCGATTGAGAGCGCAGACTGGCTGGAATGTTATATAAACACAGAAAACGGTGCTATCGGAGATACGATTTTAATGTTATTGCCGGGTTTTTTAACAGCCGTAGCGGTAACGATAGTTGTATTTAAGCTTTTGTTGAGATTACGGAAGAAAAAGGAAGAAGCGGGCATGCTATCCGTAGAGCTACAGGACGAGAAAGAAGAGAAGGGTGGCTGGCGTACCGTGGCCTCGCCGGAACTTTTAATCGGAATCGTTTTTTGTATTGTATTTATGCTTTTTCGATAGTAAAATAGAAAAGAAGGAAAAAGAGAGGGCAAAGAGAAAAGCCCATGCATATGCATGAGCTTAAACACGAAGGTCGATATTCTGGCCCAGATTCGGGTTGACCGATTGTTCCATTATCTTTATCATGTTCTCTCCGGAGCCTTCGATGGTTTCAAGTGTTTTCTTGAAGACGGCAACACTTACCATATCGGAAGCTTGTAATGCAGAAGCCTGCATAGAAAGTGCGGCAATATCCATAAGGCATCCTCCTTTCCTCTGGTCCTTTCGGAACAGACGGTTTGTTTCTAGGTCTATTGTACCATGTTTTTTTGAAAAATGCAAGAAAAAGGCGTGATTTTACGCAGAAAGAGGTTTTTTATGTTAGATACCATCATTATCGGAGCCGGTCCGGCCGGTATGGCAGCCGGAATTTATGCCGCAAGAGCAGAACTGTCTCATTTGGTGCTGGAATGCGGTTTGATGAGCGGAGGTCAGATTATTAATACGTCGGAAGTAGACAACTACCCGGGCTTAAAAGGAATCGGCGGATTTGAACTTGCTATGAAGTTCAGAGAGCATTGTGATCAGTGTAATGTGCAATTTCAGGACGGAAAAGTAACGGAAGTAAAAAAAGAGGATGACGGATTTTCGGTCGTGTTGGAAAACGGAGATTCTTTATTGGCTAAGACGGTTTTATTTGCCACCGGTGCAAAGCACAGAAAGCTGGAAATTCCGGGGGAAGCAGAATTTTCCGGTAGCGGGGTGTCTTATTGTGCTACCTGTGACGGTGCCTTTTTCCGGGGGAAAGAAGTGGCTGTGGTAGGCGGCGGAGACGTTGCCATCGAAGATGCATTGTTTTTGGCACGTATTTGTAAGAAGGTATATCTGGTGCATCGCCGGGATGAGTTTCGTGCGGCAAAGACGTTGGTAAATCGTTTGCGTGCATGCGAGAACGTGGAGTTTGTATTAAAGGCGACTCCGGTCAGGATTGCAGGCAACGGCAAGGTGGAAGCCTTGGTTGTGAATACCGAAAGCGGAGAAAGAGAATTGCCGGTGTCCGGTGTATTTGTAGCCGTAGGAATGCTTCCGAATACCGAATTGTTAAAGGGATTGGTTTCTTTGGATGAAGCAGGCTATGCCATGGCGGGAGAAGACTGTAAGACAAGTCTTCCGGGGGTGTTTGCGGCCGGGGATTTGCGTACGAAGCACCTGCGCCAGGTAGTAACCGCAGCGGCAGACGGCGCTTCTGCGATTTACGAAATCGAAGCGTTTTTAAATAATCAATAAATAAAAATATAGGACGGAAGCGCTGAAACGGCGCAAAAAGAGAATAGGAAAAATTTGGAGGCCCCTGCTGTGTTGACAAGACAAGCAGGGGTTTGTTATAATCATGTTACAGGTTTGTAACAAATTTGTAACAATTTAAGGAGGCGTTGTATGGGTAGGCGTAATTATAATGGGATGGTATTTTGGACCGGTGCGGTGTTACTTGCCGGGATGTTAACCGGAGGCAAAGCACAGGCAATGACGATAGACGAACCGATTGTCATGGAAAATAAAATACAAACGGTACAGCATTCTTTGTTAAATGTAAAGAATATATGGAGATGTATCGGAGCAGAATATCAATACATAGAAGGGTTGGAAGAAATCGGAACGGATGTATTGCGTAAAGAAACCGGAGATAAGGAAGAAGAACAAAAGGATGAATTGATGTTGTTTGCGCGGAAAGCCGATCTTAGCGGAACCCGGGTATATGCGAAAGTAACAAATTATGTAAATGTAAGAGAGAAGGCAACCACGTCTTCCGAGGTGCTGGGAAAACTTTACGGAGATTGTGTGGCTACGGTCATAGAGGATGCCGGAGACTGGGTGTTGGTTAATTCCGGAAATGTAACAGGATATGTGGTAAAGGAGCATTTATTATTGGGTGATGAGGCAGAAATGGCCATTGCCAAGAAATATACGCCGAAGATTCAAGTGACAGCCAACGTATTAAATGTTCGTTCCGGGGCCGGTACCGGGTATAGTGTTTTGCATACCTTTTCCAAAGGTGCGGAAGCGGAATTGTTAGAACAGGGAAAAGAATGGATGAAAATTCGTTTTTCTGTCGGCGGAGAAAAAAAGACCGGATATGTATTTGCAAAGTATGTAAAAGTAACCGGAGAGCCGGCAGTGGGCGAGACGTTGGCAGAGGAAACCGCAAGAATCGAAGCGGAGAAAAAGGCAGCGGCAGAGGCGGCTAAAAAGGCGGAGGCAGATAGAAAAGCAGCAATAGAAAATACAAAGCGGGAGAAAGCAAGGCAAGTGGCAAATTATGCGAAGACGGCCGTGGGAACCGCATATGTTTGGGGCGGTACCAATATGAATACCGGCGTGGATTGTTCGGGGCTTTGCTATGCTGCCTATAAGAAGTACGGTTATACCTTGCCCCGGGTGTCCAGAGATATGGCAGCCAGTAAGTCGTTGCTATCCGTAACACCTAACAGCTCGCATCTGAAGGCAGGAGATTTAGTATTTTATGCTTCCGGCGGAAGAGTAGACCATGTGGCAATGTATATCGGAGACGGGAAAGTGGTACATGCATCGGATTACAGTACGGGCGTAATTATTTCCCGATATAATTATCGTACTCCACACAGTGCCAAACGGGTGATTTATTAATCCGGGATGGCTTGTTCTTTGTGTAAGTTACGGTAGGCGGAAGGGGAAACGCCGGTGTGTTTGTGAAATAACCGGCTGAAATACAACGGATTGTCATATCCTACGGCTTCGGCGATTTCCGTAATCGTGTAATCTGTGTTTTCTAACAGATTTTGTGCATTCATCATTCGAAGGGATAAAATGTATTGCATCGGTGTGACTTTCACAATCTGTTTGAAATTTCGAATAAACCAGCAGGTGCTGAAATGTCTTGATCTTGCATAATCCTCAATGCTGGTGAAAGAGTGATAGTTTTCATTGAAGTAATGGGTAGCGCGTTCGATTTCGTCCCGAATGCCGCTGCCCGTTTTTTGTCCTTCTTTGAGATAACGGTTTATCATAAGAAAAATGTGACGCAAAGAAAGGGACAGAAGCTCTTCGTAATTCGGTCTGCATAGTTGGAGTTCCTGAATGATTTGACGGAACAATTGCGGATAGTCGGGAACGGTTCCGGTGTAGAATACATTTTCCGTGTCGGAAATATCGTAAAGGGAAAGAAGTGATTTGACCTCGGAACCGGTAAAATGAATCCAGTATACTTCTGTTTTGTCGGAAGCATAATAAAAATATTTTTGCGGTTCATCCGGATGATACAAAACCATATTCCCTTTTGTAGGAGATGGTGTTAGAATAAAACCAGAACAGTTGAGAATCAGGAGGTATGGTATGGAACCTACACTTGCATGGCTTACAAATCCGGAGGTGTTTGCCGTAAATCGGGAACCGGCACATTCGGATCACAGATTTTATAATGAAAACAGCACACTGCATCAGTCCTTAAACGGTACTTGGAAGTTCTCTTATGCGGAAAATCCGGAGAAGCGGGAGAAGGATTTTTACCGCGAAGAATATCATATGGAGAACTTTGATAAGATACAGGTACCGGGGCATATTCAGTTGCAGGGATACGGAAAATGTCAATATGTGAATATCATGTATCCGTGGGACGGAAGAGAGACGGTGAAAGCGCCGGAAATACCTGTAAAGGAAAATCCGGTGGGAAGTTATGTGAAGTATTTTGATGTGGAAGAAGGGCTGTGCGGAAAAGAGATTTACCTGTCTTTTCAAGGTGTGGAATCCGCGTTTTATGTATGGGTAAACGGAGCATTTGTGGGATATAGCGAGGATACGTTTACGCCTTCCGAATTTTTAATTACACCGTATTTGAAAGAGAAAAATAATAAGCTGGCGGTGGAAGTGTATAAGGTCAGTAGCGGAAGCTGGCTGGAGGATCAGGATTTCTGGAGATTTTCCGGTATATTCCGTGATGTGTATTTGTATGCGGTGCCGAAGGTACATGTACGGGATATGAAGATTACGGCGGATTATAACTATGTAAACGGGAGCGGTGCCTTTGTTGCAATCCTTTCTTTGGAGGGAGAAGCAATCTCCGGGGAATCCGTAAAAGTGTCTTTATGGGATGCGACGGGAAATGTGATATTTTGTGAGACAAAGTCATGTGATGCAAAGGAAGTTTTGGTAGAAGCAGACCTTGCAAAGGTTGCTCCGTGGAGTGCGGAAGTGCCGAATTTATATACGTTTGAAGTACAACTGACGGATGAGACGGGGAATATATTGGAAACGGCATCTGCGAAAGTCGGCTTCCGTACCTTTGAATTGAAAAACGGAGTGATGTGCCTAAACGGTAAGCGGATTGTGTTTAAGGGTGTGGACCGCCATGAGTTTTCCGCAGAGCGGGGACGTGCGATTACGGAAGAGGACATGCTGGCGGATATTCTTATGATGAAGCGGAATAATATTAACGCGGTGCGTACCAGCCATTATCCGAACCAGAGCAAATGGTATGAATTGTGCGATACCTACGGTATTTATGTGATTGACGAGACAAATTTGGAAACCCACGGCACCTGGATGGTTGACAGAGGACCGGCAGAGAATCTTCCGGGGGATTATCCGGAATGGAGAGGAGCGGTACTGGACCGGGCAAAGTCCATGTATGAACGGGATAAAAATCATGCCTGTGTGCTGATTTGGTCTTGCGGAAACGAGTCCTATTGCGGAGACAATATTGCGGCAATGGCGGAGTATTTTCATAAAACGGATTCGCGACGGTTGGTACATTACGAGGGTGTGGCCTGGAATCGGAAGTATGATTTCATTACCGATATGGAATCCCGAATGTATGCGAAACCGGCAGATATTGAGGCTTATTTGAGCGATAATCCGAAGAAGCCGTATATCAGCTGCGAGTATATGCATGCCATGGGGAATTCCGTGGGCGGAATGAAGTTGTATACGGACTTGGAAGAGAAATATGAGAAATATCAGGGCGGTTTCATTTGGGATTTTATCGACCAGGCACTGTACAGAACTTTGGATACCGGAGAACGGGTGCTGGCCTACGGCGGTGATTTCGAGGAACGTCCGGCAGACTGGGGATTTTGTACCGACGGTATCGTCTATGCGGACAGAAAACCTTCTCCGAAGATGCAGGAAGTAAAGGCACTGTATGCGAATCTGAAGATGTATGTGACGAACGGTGTGCTGACAGTAAAGAACCGGAATTTGTTTGTGGATACGTCGGATTACCGTTTTGTCATAACCTTAGAAAAAGAAGGAGAGGTACTTGGAAAAGAGTCGCATGAACTTTTGGTTCCGGCAGGAGAAGAGTCTTCCGTAAAAATCGGACTTTTGACGCCTGAAGCGGCCGGAGAGTATGTGTATACCGCGTCTGCGGTTCTTGCATCGGATACTTCGTATGCAGAGGCCGGTTATGAGGTGAGCTTTGCACAGGAGGCAGTGAAGGTAGAAGCTGCAAAGGTAGAAGAAGCGGGTTCTTATGAAGGGAAAAAGCCGGATATTGTATACGGTGATTTTTGCATCGGCATCCGCGGAGACGATTTCTCCGTTATGTTTGATAAGGGACAGGGGGGCATCGTTTCCCTGATTTATCACGGAGAAGAATTTATTACCAGAGTTCCGCAGGTAAGCTTCTGGCGCGCCTTTACGGATAACGACAGAGGTGCGGGATATCAGACTTTTGCTGCGCAGTGGGAGCTTGTGGGAAAGTATGCAAGATACCGTAGGGATTTGATTTCCTGGGAAGAAAAGAAAGATTCTCTGGAACTTATTTTCCTATATGATGCGCCGACGGTACCGGCTTTTACTTATAAAGTGATTTATAATGTATACTTTGACGGTAAGGTGATGGTACGGGCAGAATACCCGGGGGTAGATACCGATGTGGATTTTCCGGTGTTTGCCATGGATTTTAAGATGAAGAAAAAGTACGAGAACTTCCGTTATTACGGTCTGGGACCGGAGGAGAACTACATCGATCGTAACTTTGGCGGAAAGCTGGGGGTATATGAGTCTACGGCAAGAGAGAATTTGTCCGGCTATGTAAATCCGCAGGAGTGCGGCAACCGTACCGGCGTGCGTTATGTACAGGTGACGGACGAAAACGGAACCGGTGTACGGTTTACAAGTGTAGGGGAGCCGATGGAGATGAGTGTGCTGCCCTACAGTGCGGCGGAACTGGAGAATGCGATGCATTTGGAAGAGTTAAAGGAACCGTCCTATACCTGGGTACGGATTGCGGCAAAGCAGATGGGCGTGGGAGGAGACGATAGTTGGGGATCGCCGGTGCATAAGGAGTTTCGGATTGACCCGAGACAGCCTTTGACGTTGGCATTTGTCATTAGCCCGGTTGCAGGGAAATAAAAGCCGTGATATACTGAAATTGTGACATAATGAGGGAAAACTGTGTGGTATGTCCCTTGGAAGAAAAGAGGATTTGAAACGTGAGAATAGATGAAATAAAACAAAAACTCGCACAGGGTGCGGGTTTGCCGATGTTTGAAACCTTGTACGGAACAAAACAGGAAGTGCTTTCAGCGCAGCAGGCACGTTATGAGACGGCTGTGGAGAAATTTACGGAATTATATCCGGAGAGAGAAGATATTTCCTTGTTTTCCGCACCGGGAAGAACCGAAATCGGAGGAAACCATACGGACCATCAGCACGGATGTGTACTGGCGGCTGCGGTACAGCTGGATGTCATCGGGGTGGTCAGCTTCCATGAGGACGGTGTGATTCGGATTTGTTCCGAGGGATATCGACCGTTTTCGGTGGATTTGTCCGATGTATCGGTACAGGAAGGAGAAAAGGGTTCTGTGGCTATTGTGAGAGGCGTTGTGTCACGGTTTACGGCGCTGGGGGCAAAGGTTGGAGGGTTTGACTTATACTGTATCTCCGACGTACTTTCCGGCAGCGGCATTTCCTCTTCGGCGGCTTTTGAGACCTTAATCGGTACGATTATTGACACCTATTATAATAATGGCAAGGCAGGTGCGGTGGAAATTGCAAAAATCGGTCAGTATGCGGAAAATGTATATTTCGGAAAAAAGTGCGGCCTTATGGATCAGATGGCAAGTTCTGTGGGCGGTCTGGTTTTTATTGATTTTGCCGACACGGAGGCACCGGTCATCGAGCCGTTTTCCTTTGATTTTGAACAGGCGGGATATTGCGTTTGTGTAACGGATACCGGCGGAAATCACGTAAATCTGACCCCGGACTATGTGGCGGTGCGTTCCGAGATGGAGTCTGTGGCGGCACAATTCGGAAAGGAATACTTGCGTCAGGTAGACGAAACAGATTTTTACAGAGAGCTTCCGGTACTTCGGAAAAGTTGCTCCGACCGGGCGTTACTCCGGGCGGTACATTTCTTCGGAGATAATCGCCGGGCAAGGGAAGAAGCGGAAGCATTACGTGCAGGAAATGTAGAACTTTTTCTTAAGCTTGTGCAGGAATCGGGAGACTCCTCGGAAGCATTCCTTCAAAATCTGTATTCTACCTCCGCACCGACAGAGCAGGCAATCCCTTTCGGTGTGATGATAAGCAAGCGTATCTTGGCAGGAAAAGGCGCGGTACGCGTTCACGGCGGAGGATTTGCCGGAACCATACAGGCTTTTGTACCGCTTTCCTTGACAGAGGATTATGTGGCGGAAATGGAGCGGGTGTTTGGGAAAGGAGCATGTTATGTATTTCGAATCAGGCCGGTAGGTGGCGTGGAAGTGAAATAATGCCGGATGCACCGGAAATTCAAAAGAATAAGAAAATGAAAAAATAGAAAAAGTGCTTGACATCGAAAAGAGAGCGTGTTATACTTTAAGAGCTGTGTAAGCAAAAGCAGAGTATCCGCTCTCACCTTCCGCGTACATTGTACTGCAAAAAGGTCTGGTAAAGATGATTTCCCGAGGACGGGATTATTGGGCGGATAATCTGTGATTAGATTATCCGCTCTATATTTTTATCACGGAGGTACAAAACCATTAGCGAGTTAATGTTGAACGAGCAAATCAGAGACAAAGAAATCCGTTTGATTGGTGATGACGGAGAACAGCTTGGTATCATGTCTGCAAAGGACGCATTAAAGATGGCGAAGGAAGCCGGTCTTGACCTTGTTAAGATTGCGCCGACCGCAAAGCCGCCGGTATGCAAGATTGTCGATTACGGTAAGTACCGTTACGAGCAGGCAAGACGTGAGAAAGAAGCAAAGAAAAAGCAAAAAGTAACCGAAGTAAAAGAGATTCATCTGTCTCCGAATATTGACGTAAACGATTTGACTACCAAGGCAAATCAGGCACGCAAGTTCGTGGAGAAGGGCAATAAGGTAAAGGTTGCACTTCGTTTCCGCGGTCGTGAGATGGCACATATGGCAACCGGTAAGGAAGTGCTGGATACCTTTTTTGAGAAGCTTTCCGATGTTGCCGTAGTAGAAAAACCGGCTAAGTTAGAAGGCAGAAGCATGATTATGGTGCTTGCCGAGAAGCGGTAAAAGATGCATGAACGCACAGGATTGTGCTTCAGACAGATAATTATTATTACGGCGTAAGCCGTACCATGAAGGAGGATTCACCATGCCGAAGTTAAAGACAAATAAGGCAGCAGCAAAGCGTTTTACCATGACGGGAACCGGTAAGTTAAAGAGAATGAAGACCGGTAAGCAGCATATCTTAACCAAGAAGTCTTCCAAGACGAAGAGAGATTTAAGAAAAGCTACCATGACCGATAAGACGAACGAAAAGAATATGAAGAAGATTTTACCTTATCTCTAAGATTTGGTGTAAAGGAGGCAAAACAGAATGGCAAGAGTTAAAGGCGGTTTAAACGCAAAAAAGAGACATAATAGAGTATTAAAGCTGGCTAAGGGTTACAGAGGTGCCAGAAGTAAGCAGTACAGAATTGCAAAGCAGTCTGTTATGAGAGCTCTCACTTCTTCTTTCGCAGGTAGAAAGGAAAGAAAGAGACAGTTCAGACAGTTATGGATTGCTCGTATCAATGCAGCAGCAAGAATGAACGGTCTTTCCTACAGCAAGTTCATGTACGGTTTGAAGTTAGCTGAGGTTGAGGTTAACAGAAAGATGCTTTCCGAGATGGCTATCAACGATCCGGAAGGTTTCACCGCATTGGTTGAAGTTGCAAAGAGTAAGTTAGCATAAGGCTATGAACGAAACGGCCCTCGCATGTAGTGTGAGGGCTTTTTGTTGCTTTTGCGTAGAATTCTATATAAAAGAAAATATCGGCTTATATTAGGTGTTCTCTCGTGTTACGGATATAAGTCTTTCTAATTACTCCGGGCTGATGTGAGGGAAAGGGACGCAACCGCCCTGATGCGACATCCGTGTCTTATGGCGGGCTCGCTCGGACATCCTGTCCGAGCGTTGCTATGTGCATTCAGAGTAATAAGAAAGTCTAATATCCTGCACAAAGTTCGAACACTTAATATAAGCCGATATCTTCTTTGAGGGAGATTTTGTACACAAAAGCAACAAAAAGTAGTGACAAAACTGTAAGAGGGTCGTTTCGTTCTTTTGCTATAGGGGGAGAAAAGAGCTGACACCTCGAGAATGCTTCGTTAAAGCAAATATTAAAAATTGATTAGAAAAACCTAATGAGCTTCTAACTTGAACTCTTGCCTATGCTGAGGTACAATATAGTCAAGTCAGAAACAGTGAAAGGGGATTTTTTATGAGAGAGAAACTGGCGAATGTTTTATGGGGCCTGGTATTGATTGTAGTGGGCGTTACGGTGTTCGGAAAGGTGATGGGCTTTTGGGAGTTGCCGGCACTGTTTCCGGGATGGTGGACATTGTTCATTATTTTCCCGAGCTTTGTAAGTATGATTAAGAACGGAATCCGACCGGTGAATTCCATCTTTTTGTTGTGTGGTGTGTTCCTGTTGCTGGAGCAAAACCATATGATTGAAAGAGGTACCTTGGGAAAAGCTCTGGTGCCGATGATTTTCTTTGTAATCGGCTTGTGCCTTTTGTTACGCAGTTTACTTGGAGGGACAAAGCATAGTTACAAAGGAACGAAAGGGTATTCGGCTACCTTCGGTGGAAATGTAGCGGTGCCGACGGAGATGCCTTTTGACGGATGCGAAGCAGATGCGGTTTTCGGCGGATTGGATTTGGATTTGAGAGACTGTACAATTCAGGATGGTGCGGTAATTGAGGCTTCTGCGATTTTCGGCGGAATTGATATTAAGGTACCGCAGGGAGTAAGTGTGAAGGTAAAACGTACCGAGTTGTTCGGAGGGGCTAAGAGTCATATTGATAATCATAGCGGGGAACCGGTTTTGTATGTAAATGCATTGTGTATGTTTGGAGGTGTGGATATTAAATGAGCGGATTACAGAAAGTAATAAAATATTGTGCAATGGCATTTGCCATTTTCCTGTCGGTAGTTATTTTCGGTGCGATTATCGCAGCGGTAACGGGGGTTGCCACCGGAATTGCGGGAGTTCATTATCTTACCGAGGAAAAGGAGCGGATTAACTTATCGGAGCAATATACGGAAGATGAAATCGCAGAACTTGGACTGAAGAACATTTTGGTTGACTGCAATGCTCGCATTACCGTGCAGCGGGGGCAGGTACTTTCCGTAGAGGCTTTGAATGTAACGGAAGACTATAAAATTCGTTGCTCCAACGGAAAGTTAAGTGTATTGCAGGAGAAGAATGACTTTAATATTCGTTTCAATTGGACATGGGGAGATTGGGAAGAACGGGAGAAGGAACAGGTGATTGTGACAATTCCGGAAGGCTTTGTGCCGAATCAGTTGGTAATTCACAGCGGTTCCGGAAAGGTTTCCGTATCGGAGGTGGTATCGGGACGAATGGAGCTTGACAGCGGTTCCGGTTCTGTAGATATAACAGGTGTAACAACTGATACACTTCGTATGGATAGCGGTTCCGGGCGGGTGTCGCTGAATGATGTGAATGCGATGGAATCCCTTTTGAAAACCGGCTCCGGCAGTGTAAAGGGAGAGAATGTTTCTTTAGGAAGACTAAGTGTAAACAGCGGCTCCGGTGCGATTGAACTGATTCGGTTGGTTGCGGAAGATGTAGAAGTGGACAGCGGTTCCGGTTCTGTAGAATTTTCGGGCAAGCTTACCGGAGAATGTACATTTGAAACGGGAAGCGGTTCGGCGAGCGTTTCCATAGACGGGGAAGAAGAAGAGTATCTGGTAGAAGCAGAATGCGGTTCGGGAACATTTCGTATCAACGGAAAGAAAGTGGAGGACGGCAGTTACGGAAATAATGTAAAAGGCGCTCTGATTTTTGATGCGGGAAGCGGTTCGGTGAATGTAAGTTTCAATACACCGGCGGAAGAATAAGTCCGGGGAATTGTGAAGAGATGATATCACCCGGTATGAAAAGGATGTAGTGAACGGGAGAGAAAGATAAAGAAGCGGACGGAGAACGATAGGTTCTCTGTCCGCTTTTGTGTTTCAGATGATCGCGGAAAAATCTATTCCGGGTAGGTCAGTTGTTCCGGAGTAATATTCTCCAATACTTCCAGATAACGTGCTCCGTAATAATTTGCCATCGGCAGATTCATATCAAGATAATTTCCGCATTCGATGGCGGAAGCACCCGGAACTTCTCCTTTGTAATCACGAATAAAGGCAAATAATTCCCGGAGTAACGGAAGGATATCCTTAGATTCATAGTCACCGGCTAACAAAAGGTAAAAGCCGGTACGACAGCCCATCGGTCCGAAATAAACGATGCGGGAACCGAAATCGGCATGGTTACGCAGGAACGTGGCCGCCAGATGTTCGATGGTGTGTACCTCCGCGGTATTCATAACCGGTTCCGCATTCGGACGGGTAACACGTAAATCAAAGGTTGTCACTACGGAATCCCCCACAGCATCCTTTCTGGAAACATAGACACCCGGTAAAAGGGTTAAGTGGTTAATCGTAAAACTGGCAATCGTTTTCATAATAAACTCCTTTGTATGTTATTGGAAAATCGGTAATCTGTTTTGGTTAAAAAACGGAATAAGGCTATCGTTATCGGTTTCCGGTGTTTGTTCCGGTGGAGTGGTGCTTTGTTCCGGATTCTCCGGATTCTCGGTAATGCCCGGATCCGGGGTGCCGGTCACGGTAGGATCGGTTACACCCGGTGTCGGGGATACCGCATTATGAATCGCACATACAGCATCCTCTCCGGTCGGTAAAAGATTCGGAGTATCGGAGGTGGTATATTGGATTACATTGCCTTCCCAGTCCAATATCTCCGGTTCTTGTTTTACTAAAAGCACCTTTTCGGTTACATGTTCTGCCGGACATCCCGGACCTGCCAGCTTTCCGGAAACGGAGCAAATGGAAGCTTTGATGTGCACATCGCATTTTTCGCGGGCATTCGGAGCGGTTCCCTTTGCGAAGTATTCCGTGCGCACCGTAGGAACGCTGGAATAGTAAGGGTCTTTTGCTGCATGGTCGCATACACCCTCAACCGCCAGTTTTCCGGATTTGGTACATATCTTTGCGGTTACAATGGAATCCGGAACCGTAAATTCCTTGTAAGGAAGCTCTTTTTCCGCATGAATCCGTTCCATGATGGTACGCCAGATATCCTGCTGGTAGCTCTGATTAATCTGCGAATAATTATTATCAAAACCGGACCAGACGGAAGCGGTATAGTATGGCGTATACCCACAGAACCAAAGGTCATTATTATTAGAGGCAGTACCGGTTTTGCCGGCTACCGGCATTTTGTATTCCTTAAACTTCAGACGGCTTCCTGTGGACATACCGGAGCCGCCGGTAACAGTATCCTGCATAGCACTTGTCAAAAGGTAGGCAGTGGAGGTCTTGATTACCTGAGAGGACTCCGGTTCGTTGGAGAGAATTACTCTTCCTTCGTGATCCAGTACCTTTGTGTATAAATAAGGTTTATTGTAGATGCCACCGTTGGCAATGGTGGCATAGGCAGCTGTCATTTCCAGGTTTGTAACACCGTCGGTCAAACCGCCTAAAGCCAAGGAAAGATTAATATCGGAATAGATATTTCCGGTGGATTCATCGTAACGGGAATCCACCAAGGTGGAAAAACCGAGTTTCTTTAAATAGTTGTATGCAATTTGTGGGGAAACCGCCTCCAAAGTACGAACGGCTACAACGTTCATGGAATAGGAAATGCCGCGACGAATGGTATTTAGTCCGTAAAACGGTCCATAAAAGCCTTCTTTCGTATCTTTAAACGGGTCTTTCTTTTTGTCTGCCCACCAGTTAATAACCTCCTTTTGGGAGTTCGGATAATAGTACGGAAGGTCGTCAATCGGAGTCGCCAGGGTCATGCCGGCACTGTCGATTGCCGGAAGGAAAGAGGCAAGTACCTTGAAGGTGGAACCTACCGCACGGGTAGTGGTGGTAGCTCGATTTAAAGTTCGGCTACCGGTTTTTTCACCACGACCGCCAACCAGGGCAACTACCTGCCCCGTGGAATGGTCCATAATACAGAAGGAAGATTGTGGCTGGGCGGTAAAGGTACGGCGTTCGCCCAGGACAATATCGCCTTCTTCGCCGGTGGCCTCGTTACCGGCTGTTACATGGGCATCATAAAACTCATCCAGATAGACAGACATTGCTTCATCGTCTGCACAATAAAGCTGGTAAACCCCTTGATTTAATATAACTTCCACCGTGTCAACGTTTTTAAACGAATCAAAATAGGAAATGAGGTCCGACAATTGATAATGAATGGTCGTACCGTCCGTTTTCTGAACGGATAAAGCGTAACTCAGTTCATAGAGAGACCCCTCCTTAGAGCCGGTACCGAAGTCCGGGAACATGGACTCATCTGTGTATACTTCATCACAAATTTTTTGTACGGTACGGTCCTGGGTGGTATAGATATCCAATCCGCCGGTGTATACCAAAGAGGTTGCCTGTGCCTGGGTATAACCTTTTCGTTCGATTAAATCATGTATGACGGAATCAATCACGGCATCGGTAAAATAACTGTAATAAGAAGCATCGTCTTTTTCCTCTGCCAGTAACTGGATACGGCCGTATGGATCGTCAGCCATGGCTTCGTCGTATTCCGCCTGGGTGCAGAGCCCGTTTTCCAACATAAGGTTCAGACAATTTTTCCGACGTTCCGCGTTTGCTTCCGGATAATGAATCGGGTTTTGGAAGGTCGGAGAGTACGGAATTGCGGCAAGAACCGCAACCTCGGAAAGGGTCAGGTCTTTGGCATCCTTACTGAAATAAACCTTTGCAGCGGTCTGCAAACCGTAAGCAGTATTACCGTAGTTTACGGTGTTGATGTAATATTCCAAAATGGTATCCTTGGATAATCTGCTTTCCAGTTCTACCGCAAGGAATTGCTCCTGTATTTTACGGGAAAGTTTCACAATCGGGTTATCCTCGTTACCGCCGCCGAATACCTGGTTTTTTAAAAGCTGCTGGGTAATGGTACTTGCACCGAAGTCGAGACTTTTTGTGCTAAGGTTGGATACCAACGCACGCATGATACCCCGCATATCAATGCCAGCATGTTCGTAGAAACGTTCGTCCTCCATTGCGACAAAGGCATATTTGATATGGTCCGGAAGGTGGACAATTTCCACATAGTCACGGTTGGCCTCTACACCGGCCAAGGTTTCGGCATGGGAACCGTCCCGATAGTAGGTAGTGGAAGCGTAACCGGAAGGTACCACAGTGATTAAGTCAATGCTTGGAACCGTAGCGGAAAGCCCGTTTACGATACCCGCAACCGCAGCAATACCGATGGCTCCCACAAATACAACACCGATTAAAAATAGCCGGAAAATCGTTACGTTTAATTTGGTGGAAAATCGTTTGGAACGGGTCTTTAAGTTTCGTATTTTTTTATTGGTTTCGTCTTTGCTGAAATTCATACTGATTCCTTCCTTACTTATGGACTCTGCTATCAAAAGTTTTTCCGCAAATCAAAAGGTTATACGGAAAAGAAAACCGGGCATCCGTCCACGATACTGAACCAGACAGGGTCTTGTTCGGTGATCTCCGCTTTGCCGGAGGTGGCTTCGGTTACTTTTTTTATGAAAGCTCCTTTTGTGTCCGCTGTGGTAAGTACCGTGACGGTAACCGCATCGGTATAAAGGGTTTCCTGCGTAAACAATTCCATTTGTGCAATAATATATTGTAATTTCCCGATGCTGTTATAATCGGTAACAATGTGAATCGGAAAACCGTGTCGTTTTTCTGCGATGATACTGGCATCCAAACCGGCTTTGGCAGCTGCCTGATAAGCCCGGACCAAACCTCCGGTACCGAGGAGTGTACCGCCGAAATATCGGGTTACGACCACGCATACATTATGAATATCTTCCGCAAGCAAAACATCTAACATGGGTTTTCCCGCAGTCTTTTGCGGTTCTCCGTCGTCGCTGCAACGGGCGGTTTCGTGACGGATTCCTAAAGTATAGGCAGAACAGTTATGGGAAGCATCCCAGTACTGCTTTTTCTTCTGTTCGATAAAAGAAAGTGCCTCTTCTTCCGAAGTAATCGGAATGACGGTGGCGATAAAACGGGATTTTTTCTCGACGATTTCTCCCGTGCCGCCCCGGTAAACAATACGGTAAGCATCCGGCATGACGGTTCTCCCTTCTGCAATAGAAGCATCTGTAAAGTGTTCTTTGCGAATGTATGATTCTGTGGCTAGTATATCAAAAACGGGAGAATACTGCAAGAAAATTAGGAGATTTAATAAATTTGTAATGAATGAAAAAACGCCGTAACATGCAGGGAAAAGAGGAAAATGAAGGGAACCTCTTTACAAATCGGATTTAGATGGATATACTATAAAAGGTATGAACCAATGAGGCGGGAAAGAACCCGAACAAACAGAGAAAGGACCTGCTTACTATGCTTGAATTAAGGAATGTTTCTTATCGTGTAGAGAATGAAGGTGTGGAAAAATATATTTTAAAAGACATCAGTTTGACCATAGAGGATCGTTTTGTGGCTATTACCGGACCCAACGGTGGTGGTAAATCCACTTTGGCGAAGGTATTGGCGGGAATTATACAACCGACAAGCGGTCAGATTTTATTTGACGGAGAGGATATTACCAACCTGTCCGTGACGGAACGCGCAAAGAAGGGAATCAGTTTTGCGTTCCAGCAGCCGGTTCGTTTTAAGGGAATTACCGTGAAGGATTTAATCAGTCTTGCGGCAGGGAAAAAGCTTAGCGTGGCCGAGGTTTGTAATTATTTATCCGAGGTTGGTCTTTGCGCAAAGGATTATGTGAATCGTGAGGTAAATGCCAGTCTTTCCGGCGGTGAGTTAAAGCGTATCGAGATTGCTACGGTTATGGCGAGAGGTACGCGGCTTTCTATTTTTGACGAGCCGGAGGCCGGTATCGATTTATGGAGCTTCCAGAATCTCATTCGTGTCTTTGAAGAGATGCATGATAAGATTCAGGGGTCGATTTTGATTATTTCCCATCAGGAGCGCATTTTAAATATTGCGGATAAGATTGTGGTGATTGCCGGCGGAGAACTCGATAATGTGGGAACCAAGGAAGAGATTCTTCCGGGACTTTTGAACAAAGCAGGAACGTGCATTAAGGTAAAATAAACAGAGTGAAGGATAGACAGGAGAGTTTTTATGGACGAAATACAAAGAACGTTACTGGAACAAATCGCAGGTTTGCACGAGGTGCCGGCGGGAGCCTATAATCTCCGCATCAACGGAGGACTCGGTGGAAGAAACACTACGGCAAACATTGATATTGTTCCGAAGGAAGATGTATCCGGTATTGATATTATAATCAAGCCGGGGACGAAAAACGAAAGTGTGCATATTCCGGTACTTCTCAGTCAGACCGGCTTAAAGGAACTGGTGTATAACGATTTTTACATCGGAGAGGACTGTGATGTAACCATTGTGGCCGGATGCGGGATTCATAACGGTGGCGATGCGGCTTCCGAGCATTCCGGTATTCATCGTTTCTTTTTAAAGAAAAATGCGAAGATTAAATATGTAGAGAAGCATTACGGCAGCGGCGAAGGCACCGGTGAGCGTATTATGAACCCTACCACGGAAATGACCCTGGAGGAAGGCGCTTACATGGAAATGGACACGGTGCAGATTAAAGGCGTGGATTCCACAAAGCGTGTAACGAAGGCTGTGCTGGGAGATGGAGCCACCCTTGTGATTAAGGAGAAACTCATGACCCACGGAAAGCAGTTTGCCGAAACAGAGTTTACGGTAGATTTAAACGGTGCAGGGTCTTCCGCAAATGTGATTTCCCGTTCCGTGGCAAAGGATACTTCTCATCAGGTATTCCTTTCCAGAATCAACGGAAACAATGCTTGTGCGGGACATACGGAATGTGATGCCATTATTATGGATTCCGCCAGTGTCAGCGCAATACCGGAGATTACGGCAAATCATCTGGAAGCCAGCCTGATTCATGAAGCAGCCATCGGTAAGATTGCGGGAGAACAGATTATTAAGCTGATGACCCTGGGACTTACGGAAGAGGAAGCGGAAGCCCAGATTGTAAACGGATTTTTAAAGTAAGGGACCGAGGGTTTTTACTTGACAAATAAGAAAAGCACGGTTAAAATAAACAAAGACCGTTATTTTAAAAATAACAGTCTTTGTCCGATATAAAAGGGGAGGATAAGTTTTTTGCTTTCTTTTGTAAGCTCTCTTTTCTGAGGGGGAGTCAGAAAAGAAGGGCACCGGTAGGTTACCGGTTCGTACAGAATTTCGCTTCGGAAATCTTGTACCTGAGTATAGTATAGCCGGAGTTTTTCGGCTTATACAAAAGAATTTATTTTTGAAAGGAAAAAAATCATGGGCTTATTACAGGATTGGCGCGAAAGCGCATACTCACTTGACATTAATTCCAAAGAAGGTAAGTTGTTTTGGAACAACTATTTTGTACTCGAAAAAGGCATTTACGAGCAGCTTCTTTCGAATCCGGATATGGTAGAAGAAGGTACCGTAAAGCAGTTGGCCGAGAAGTACAATACGCCGCTTCAGATTATGGTTGGATTTCTTGACGGTATCAATGAGAGTCTTGTAACTCCGAATCCGATTGAAGAGATGACCGAGGATACCGAGGTACGCCTTGCATGGGATAAGGAGAAGCTCTACTATAATATGGTAGGCGCGGATGCATCCTGGCTTTATGAGCTTCCGCAGTGGGACAATCTTTTAACTCCGGAGCGCAGAAAAGAGTTGTACTTAGAGCAGAAGAAGTCCGGTACGGTAGTAAAGGATAAGAAAATCGGTCGTAACGACCCGTGTCCGTGCGGTTCCGGCAAGAAGTATAAGAAGTGTTGCGGTGCTTAATCGGCAGTGACGGAAAAGAATAACGGAAAGACAGGGAGACAGTTCCTTTTTTGGGGACTGTCTTTTTTGATGGGGAACGGAAAGCAGGCAGAATGCCCTTGACAAATATAGGGGATTGCAATAAGATAAAATTGTGATAGTGTACCTATATTATCTATCGGAAAAGATGGGATGTTAAGTATGAGAAGACGACGAAATTATATGCCGAAAAGCCGTAAGCGCGGTAAGAAAAGAAGTGCCGGACCGGATTTCGGAAAATTATATAAGGAAAAGAAGAGCAACCGTTTGCTGGGATTCTTTTTGGTCCTTTTGATTTCTGCGGTAATCGGTGTAGGAACCTATGTTGCCGTGGATTATTATTGGAAGAAGCAGGAGATTAAAACGGAAACGCCGACACCGACACCAATACCGGAAGCGACACCGGAGGTTTTGCCGACGCCTACCCCGGAGATTGTGGAAGTAAATCAGGATGTATATCCGGACGGTTTTATGGCGGATTTTGTTGATACCAGAGAAAAGACCGACGCGAAAGCAATTTATGTAAATACGGCGTATTTAGGGAACGGAAATTA
This sequence comes from Lachnospiraceae bacterium, assembly GCA_017938405.1. GTDB lineage: Bacteria > Bacillota > Clostridia > Lachnospirales > Lachnospiraceae > SIG307. The sequence goes on along the minus strand of JAGBBP010000049.1, from coordinate 105,920 downwards.
CCCTTCCATTGATGAGCTGATTGAACTGGCGGACCGGACGGAAATCAATGCCATGGTAATTGATATTAAGGATGATTACGGAAGGATTTTATACGATTCCAAGAATGAGACGGTAGAAAAAAACGGTGTGGAGAAAATCTACATTCAGGATTTACCGGCCTTTGTTGCAAAATTAAAAGAACATGATATTTACTGTATTGCCCGTGTGGTTGCTTTTCTGGACCGGAATGCGGTGTGGAAAAATCCGGAGATTGCGGTAAAGAATAAGGACGGTTCCTTGTTTATCGACGGAGATGGGGAATATTGGCTCAATCCGTATAACGAGGGAGCCAGAGAATATCTGGTAGAGGTGGCCAAGGAAGCCATAGAGGCAGGGTTCGATGAAATTAATTTCGACTATTTGCGAGTTTCCGCATCGGGTTCTCTAAAGAATGCAGATTTCGGCGAACGACCGGAGGGGATGACTCATACGGATGCGATTATGGGATTTGTAAAATATGCGTGCTCCGAATTAAAACCGATGGGAGCGTTTGTCAGCGGGGATGTGTTCGGTACCATCATTAACAGTACGGCGGACGGTACCAGTATCGGACAAAGTTACGTAGAACTCAGCCGGTATCTGGATTATATTTGTCCGATGGTTTACCCGTCCCATTACAGTGCCGGTTACGGAGGAATAAAGTATCCGGACACCCAGCCTTATCAGCTGATTTATTTGGAGATGAATTCCTCGGTAAAGAAGCTCTCCGTAATTCCGGAAGGACAACATCGGGCAGAGGTACGGCCGTGGTTGCAGGATTTTACCGCCAATTGGCTGGGAAGCGGAAGATATCTTCAGTACGGAGGGCAGGAGTTACGTGCCCAGATTTCCGGCGTATACTCCGCAGGGTATCAGGGCTGGATGCTGTGGAACGTAGGAATGTTTTTCTCGGAAGACGGTTTGCTTGGAAATAAAGTAAATAATTAGGATAATTATGGAACCGTTTTCTTTTTGATTTCGTCTAATTGTTAGAGAGAGAACTTCTTTTATAAAGAAATCTACTTTTATTCATGAGAGCGCGGTTGTTGCGGCGCGGAGAGGAGATCATATGAGAAAGAAATTTTTGTTGGTGATGGGGCTGATCGGTGCGATGCTCCTTAGCGGTTGCGGAGGAAAAAGCTCGAACATGGCAGCCAAGGATGAAGGCTACCGTGGCTTTGATATTGTGACGGAGTCGGCGAACGACGGGTATTATTACTCCAAATCCGAAGCGATGATGGATGCTGCGGAGGCACCTTCTTTGTCTTTCGGCAACACGTCAAACGGCAGCGGATATGACGGCGGAGAGACCGGGCAGACGGAACTTTATAATACGGAGAGCGAGAAGCTGATTCGTACGGTAACCATGTCGTTGCAAACCAAAGAGTTTGAAACTTTGCTTTCCTATTTGGATGCAAAGGTAACGGAATTAGGCGGCTACGTACAGAATTCCCAGATTTACGGAAACAGTATGGATGCTTACGGATATCGTTCCGCGTCCATGACCCTCCGGATTCCGCAAAACAAGCTGGATTTGTTTGTGTCCGGTGTGGGAGAAAATGCTACCGTAGTACGAAAGTCGGAAAATGCCGAGAACGTGACGCTGCAGTATGCGGATACGGAAGCGCGGCTGACTGCGTTAAAGATTGAGCAGGAACGTTTTCTGGCACTTTTGGAAAAGGCGGATTCGGTGGATTCGATTATTGCCATAGAAGAACATTTGACGGAACTTCGTTATGAAATCGAATCCCATGCTTCTATATTAAAAGTGTATGATAATAAAGTAAGTTATTCCACGGTAACGTTAGATATTTCGGAAGTGAATCGTATTACCCCGGTGGAGCAGAACCCGACGTTGCTTACCAGAATGAAGGACGGCTTTACGGATTCCTGGTACCGGTTAAAGGACAGCATGGGTGATTTCCTTGTATGGGTAGTAACGAATAGTATTGTACTTATTATATGGGCAGTAGTAATTATTGCAGCAGTTCTTTTTGTTAAGAAAAAGATTGCAAAGAGGAAAATGAAGAATTCCGCTGCAAACATTTCGCTGTCCGGACAGACAGACGAGGAACAAAATGACGGAATGGATTTTAAGGAATAAAAAGGCTGATTTGGGAAAAATCGCGCAGGAGTTCGGTGTATCCGAAGCAGTATGCCGGGTACTTGTAAACAGAGGAATTACGGAAGAGGCGCAGATACGGGAGTATCTGTATCCCCGGAATGCAAAGTTACACGAGGCCTCTCTGTTAAAGAATGCCGCTGTAGCAGCAAAACGGTTGTTGCAGGGAATTACGGAGAAAAAGAAAATCCGCATCATCGGAGATTATGATGTGGATGGTGTAATGGCAACGTTTCTTCTATATAAAGTACTCCGCGCCCTCAAAGCCGATGTGGATTACCGGATACCGGACCGGATTGCGGACGGTTACGGAATGAATATGCGGATGGTAGAAGAAGCAGAGCGGGATAAGATTGCTCTGCTTCTTACTTGTGATAACGGAATTGCCGCGGCAGAACCGATTGGGAAGGCAAAGGAATTGGGCATGGAGGTAATTGTAACCGACCATCATGAGATTCCCTGTCATAAAGAAGGAGACGTATTGTGTTATGATTTGCCCCCGGCGGATGTGGTGGTAAATCCGAAGCAGCCGGACGAGACGTATCCGCAAAGCGGAATCTGCGGTGCCATGGTGGCATATAAGGTGGTTTCTCTTTTGCTGTCCATGGAGGAAGAACGACTCTCTGAGGCGGAAAAGGAGCATCTTCTTTCAGAACTTTTGGTTCCGGTAGCCTTTGCTACGGTTTGCGATGTGATGGAACTGACGGGAGAAAATCGTGTAGCGGTGGCAAAGGGACTGGCGAGGGCAAAAACTTGTGATAATTTCGGAATCCGGGCTTTGATTGATGCCTATGAGTTGGTAGAGAAGGAAATCAGTGCTTATCATGCGGGATTTTTGCTGGGGCCGTGCTTTAATGCGGCAGGCCGGTTGGATACGGCACTGTTAGGACTGGAGTTATTGCTTTGTGAAACCGAGAAGGAAGCAAAAGAGCGGGCAGTGCATTTAAAAGAACTCAATGACATTCGAAAACAGATGACTTTGACGGCAACGGAGCAGGCAACGGTTCTTGCGGAAGAAAAATTAGCCGACCGTGAAATTCAGGTGTTGGTATTGTATTTGCCGGAATGTCACGAAAGCTTGGCAGGAATTGTGTCGGGGCGTATCCGGGAAAAGTATTATCTGCCTACGATTGTACTCACGAAAGGAGAAAATTGTGTAAAGGGTTCGGGACGTTCCGTTGAAGGATATTCCATGTTTGAGAAGCTTTCCGAACAGAAGGACCTGTTTCTGGCTTTTGGAGGGCATCCGATGGCAGCGGGAATGTCTTTGGAAGAAAAGAATGTTTCTATATTGGAAGAAAGATTGAACGGAGCGGCAGGGCTTACCAAGGAGCAGTTGACACCGAGACTTTATCTGGATGCGATATTACCGTTCTCCGCTATCTCGGAACAACTTATGGAGGAGCTGACGCTTTTGGAACCTTTCGGTAACGGGAATCCGAAACCGGTATTCGCCTCCAGCGGAGTACGGGTAAGAGGAATGCGCCGTATCGGAAAGGACGGAAGTTCCATGCGTTTACAGTTGACGGACGCTGCGGGCTGTTCTCTTACCGGGCTTTATTTTCGTGAGGCGGAGGAATTGGAAACCTATCTAAAGGAGGAATTCGGACCGGATACGGTGCTGGAACTGTATCGGGGAAGGGCAGAGGTTTTGTTGACGTTAGCGTTCTCTCCGTCAATGGACGAGTATCAGGGAAGACAGTATCCCCAGATATTTGTGGAAAAGTATAAAAGGACCGTAAATTAATAGCCTAATTTGGAATTGTAAATACAAATAGCTTAATGATGTTAAAATACTTGCATTTTATCCTCTAAAGTGGTATAATTGTAAATATAAAAGGTGGCACGGTATTTTGTGTCATCCATGACAGGAGGATGATAGAAATGGGCAAAAGAAAAATCAAGGTTTCATGGTTGATTACCTCTTTGTTGTTGGTAATTCAGACGGTTGCGTTAATTGTGGTGTATGTGTTTGTAAACGGAGCACTTACAAAAAGTATTCATGAGAATACGGTTGCAAACATGCGCACAATCGTAGAGGAGCGTTCTCTGATTATTGAGAATTACGTTCGAGAAACGGAGCGTTATCTGACGGCGTACAGTCGTGCGGGAGAGATTAATGATTTGTTAAAGAATCCCACAGACCCGAAGGCGGTAGCGGCGGCGCAGAAGTTTACCGAAGTTTTTAGTGCGGATATGGAAAATCTGGAAGGTATTTATGCCAGTGAGTGGAATACACACGTATTGGCACATACCAATGCGGCTGTTGTGGGTATTACCACCAGAAAAGGTGAGCCGTTGAAGGCGTTGCAGGATTCCATGCTGGCGGCAGACGGTGTGTATAATACCGGTTTTATTTTTTCGCCGGCGACCGGTAAGCAGATTGTGTCCATGTACCGGGCATGTTATGATGAAAAGGGAGAACCGATCGGACTGGTCGGCGGCGGTATTTTCATTTCCGGTTTGAAGGAAGAACTGGACAGCCTTCCGGTGGCGGATTTAAAGCAGGCAAAATACTATTTGATTAATGCAAACACCGGAGAATACATTTTCCATGAGAATGAGGAAATGTTAGGTGTGGTTTCCGAAGAACAGTATGTAGCGGATATTCTTGCGGCAACGAAGGAAAAAGGTGCAGACGGTGCTTATACGGACTACGTGGAATACACGGATGCGGAAGGTACGGAGAGTCTGGCAGCATATCACTATATCGCAGACAGAGACTGGGTATTCCTGTTGGCGGATAATGCGGATGAGATTTTCGCCTCTGCAAATGAATCGAAATCGGTATTACTTGTGCTTTGCGCGGTTGCACTGGTGGTATTGCTTTTGATTACTTATATTACCATTACTGTATGTATGAAACCGTTAAATCCGATCGGAAAGACGTTGCTTCATATTGCAGAGTGTGATATCAGTGATGACGAAGAAGTAAAGAAGTATATTAAACGTAATGACGACCTGGGAGGAATCGCAAAGGCATCCGGTGTCGTAATCGCTTCTCTTCGAAATATCGTTTCAACGTTGAAGGATTGCTGTGTACAGTTAAATGATAAGGTATATACCTTGCAGGATTCTTCTTCTTATCTGGTAGATTGTGTTACAGATAATATTTCCACAACGGAAGAACTTTCCGCAGGTTTGGAAAATGTAAATGAAGCAATCGAAAAGGTAAATGGGGAGATTATCGGTATTCATAATGCGATTAACAGTGTATCCGGTAACTTAAAGAACAGTTCCGATGCCAGTGATGCAATGTTAGACGGCGCAACGCAAATGAGAGATATGGCAGCAACTACTTTCCGCAGCAGTAAGCAGCGTTTGGATGAGACGAAGGAGTCTGTAAAGGCAGCATTGGAGAGTTTGAATAGCCTTTCCGAGATTAACGTAATGGCATCCAGTATTTTGGATATCGCCAGCCAGACCAATCTGTTGTCTATTAATGCATCTATTGAGGCGGCCAGAGCGGGAGAGGCAGGACGCGGTTTTGCGGTAGTTGCGGAGGAAATCGGTAAGCTTGCGGAAACTTCCGAAGATACGGCGTCCGGCATTCAGAAGTTATGTGATTCCTCGAATCAGAGTATTCACGCTGTGAATGAGTGCGTACAGACTATCATGCAGTTTATGGAAAATGATGTTTTGGCGAACTTTGAAGTATTTGCGGATAAGTCCAACGAGTACAGTGTTTCCGTAGAAGCGATTAAGAAGGATATCGAGGAACTGAATAGCTTTATGGCAAATCTGGAACAGTCCATTAAGCAAATTTCCGGAAATGTTGAAAATGTACAGGATATTTCTCACGGAAACAAGGCTGCAATCGGAGTGATTGTAGAAAAGAGTGAGAGTACGGCGAATATTGCGTTGGAAATTCAAAAGCAGTCCGAGGAGAATAAACACATGGCAGACAGTCTGGATGAGATTGTAAATAAATTTACATTATGATTATAATAGGAATCGTATTTGTTTGAATCAATAATTTGGGTTCCGGAGATTGTTACGAAAGAGTAACATTTCCGGAACTCCTTTTTGGTTAATCCGAGTAATATATTTTATAGAAAAATTGGGGAAAAAGTGCTTGACAAGAGTTACGGATATCGATATAATATAGATTGCGCGTGCAAACGCGACTATTTTTGTGTGCAGATTTTTATTCTGCTAGGCAGCCACATAGTTTTCTTAAAATTATAGGAGGTGAAAAATTAATGCCTACATTTAACCAGTTAGTAAGAAAAGGCAGAAAGTCCTTAGAGAAGAAGTCTACTGCTCCGGCATTACAGAAGGGATTCAACTCTTTACACAAGAAGAGTACGGATACTTCCTCCCCGCAGAAGCGTGGTGTATGTACCGCAGTAAGAACGACGACCCCGAAGAAGCCGAACTCCGCATTAAGAAAGATTGCCAGAGTACGTCTTTCCAACGGAATCGAAGTAACCAGCTATATCCCGGGTGAAGGCCACAACCTTCAGGAGCACAGCGTAGTGCTTATCCGTGGTGGCCGTGTTAAGGACCTTCCGGGTACCAGATATCATATCATCAGAGGTACCTTGGATACCGCAGGTGTTGCTAAGAGACGCCAGGCTCGTTCTAAGTACGGTGCAAAGAGACCGAAGGACGCAAAATAAATCAGTAACAAATAGTTTTCCATTACAGATTGTGTTTGCTTAAATAAGCAGACGGTGCGAGGGTTAATTTTTCATGAGAGATTGCAGGTGGCTGCGCAGCCTTGAAGAATAGATTAAACTGAGCGCGAACACAGTAATGTGAGTACCGTTGAATTAATGGCCGCAGAGCGGTCGCTAGTTAAGGAGGGAAGAAACGTGCCACGTAAAGGACATATTGCAAAAAGAGACGTATTGGCAGATCCGTTATACAACAATAAGGTTGTTACGAAGCTTATCAACAACATTATGTTAGACGGTAAAAAAGGTACGGCACAGAAGATTGTTTACGGTGCATTCGCAACCGTAGCAGAGAAGACCGGTAAGGATGCGATTGAAGTATTTGAAGAGGCAATGAACAATGTTATGCCTGTTCTTGAAGTTAAGGCAAGACGTATCGGTGGTGCTACCTATCAGGTACCGGTTGAAGTAAGACCGGAGAGAAGACAGGCACTTGCGCTTCGTTGGCTTACGATGTTTTCTCGTAAGAGAGGCGAAAAGACCATGCAGGACAGACTTGCAGGCGAGATTATGGATGCCGCAAACAATACCGGTTCCGCAGTAAAGAGAAAAGATGACATGCACAAGATGGCAGATGCAAACAAGGCATTTGCTCACTATCGTTGGTAGTATTTGCCTAAAAGGGCAATACTATCTGCGGAAATGCAGTTAATCGGAATCAGAATTGAGAATAGGAGGACAAAATCTTGGCTGGAAGAGAATATCCGTTAGAGAGAACCAGAAATATCGGTATTATGGCGCACATCGATGCAGGTAAGACCACTCTTACCGAGCGTATTCTTTACTACACCGGTGTAAATCATAAGATCGGTAATACCCATGAGGGTAACGCAACCATGGACTGGATGGAGCAGGAGCAGGAGAGAGGTATCACCATCACTTCCGCAGCTACCACCTGTCACTGGACAACGAAGTATCCGTACGAAGGCATGGAGACCCCGGTTGAGCATCGTATCAACATCATCGATACTCCTGGTCACGTAGACTTTACCGTAGAGGTAGAGCGTTCCTTACGTGTACTTGACAGTGCCGTAGGTGTATTCTGTGCAAAGGGCGGCGTTGAGCCGCAGTCTGAGACCGTATGGCGTCAGGCTGATAAGTATAACGTACCGAGAATGGCATTCGTTAATAAGATGGACATTTCCGGTGCAAACTTCTTCAATGTAGTAGAAATGATTAAGACCAGACTGGGTAAGAACCCGGTTGTTTTACAGCTTCCGATCGGTAAGGAAGACACCTTCAAAGGTCTTGTAGACTTGTTCGAGATGAAGGCATATTACTACCTGGACGATAAGGGTGATCAGATTGATGTTACCGATATCCCGGCTGATATGGTTGAAGACTGTGAGTTATATCGCGCAGAGTTAATCGAGAAGATTTGTGAGACCGATGACGAACTCCTTGAGATGTATCTCGAGGGTAACGAACCGTCTATGGCACAGTTAAAGAAGGCGCTCAGAAAGGCAACCATTAACTGTGAGACCATTCCGGTTTGCTGCGGTTCCGCTTACAGAAATAAGGGCGTTCAGAAGCTTCTTGATGCAGTTCTTGAGTTCTTGCCGGCTCCGACCGACGTACCGGACATCAAGGGTGTAGACGAGGACGGTAACGAAGTTACCAGAAAGTCTTCCGACGAAGAGCCGTTTGCAGCTCTTGCATTCAAGATTATGGCTGACCCGTTTGTTGGTAAGTTAGCATTCTTCCGTGTATATTCCGGTACGATGAACGCAGGTTCTTACGTACTCAATGCTACGAAGAATAAGAAGGAGCGTGTAGGACGTATTCTCCAGATGCACGCAAATAAGAGAGAGGACCTTGAAAAGGTTTACTCCGGTGATATCGCTGCAGCGGTAGGCTTTAAGTTTACTACCACCGGTGATACCATCTGTGATGAAAAGTTCCCGGTAATCCTTGAGTCTATGGAATTCCCGGAACCGGTTATCGATATCGCTATCGAGCCGAAGACCAAGGCTGGTCAGGACAAGATGGGCGAAGCACTTGCAAAGCTTGCTGAAGAAGATCCGACCTTCCGTGTATCCACCAATGAGGAGACCGGACAGACGATTATCGCAGGTATGGGTGAGCTTCACCTTGAAATTATCGTTGACCGTCTGTTAAGAGAGTTCCACGTTGAAGCAAACGTTGGTGCTCCGCAGGTTGCTTATAAGGAAGGTATTACGAAGGAAGTTAATATCGATTCCAAGTATGCAAAGCAGTCCGGTGGTCGTGGTCAGTACGGACACTGTAAGGTTATTTTCTCCCCTATGGACGTAAACGGCGAGAAGACCTTCGAGTTCGAGAACACGGTTGTCGGCGGTGCAATTCCGAAGGAATATATCCCGGCTGTACAGGCTGGTATCGAAGAAGCTATGAAGTGTGGTATCCTTGGCGGATTCCCGGTTCTGGGCGTTAAGGCAAACTGCTACGATGGTTCTTACCACGAAGTAGACTCCAATGAAATGGCGTTTAAGATTTCCGGTTCCATGGCATTTAAGGAAGCTATGCAGAAGGCAGCTCCGGTACTCTTAGAGCCGATTATGAGAGTAGAAGTTACCGTTCCGGAAGATTACATGGGTGATGTTATCGGTGATATCAGTTCCCGTCGTGGTCGTATCGAAGGCTCCGAGGACGTTAACGGTACGAAGTTAATTCGTGCGTTCGTTCCGCTTGCCGAGATGTTCGGTTACTCCACTACCCTTCGTTCCAAGACTCAGGGCCGTGGTGCTTACTCTATGTTCTTCTCCACCTATGAGCAGGTGCCGAAGAGTGTACAGGATAAGGTTCTTGCAGCAAAGAACGGCAAGTAAAATTGTTTTTTGTAATAAACCTTATAACTTTTTTCTAACTTTATGAAATTGTGCTTGAAAATATTTCAAATTTGAAATATAATAGGGCATATGAGGCAGTCGGTCTGCCCATAGGCAGGCCAACTGCTATAACGAAATAATAAGAAGCCCAAAGGGCGAAATTTTAAGGAGGAATTTAAAAATGGCTAAGGCTAAATTCGAAAGAAGCAAACCGCATTGTAACATTGGTACCATCGGTCACGTTGACCATGGTAAGACCACTTTGACCGCAGCAATCACTAAGACTCTTAACGCAAGACTTGGTACCGGTGAGGCTGTAGCATTTGATCAGATCGATAAGGCTCCGGAAGAAAGAGAAAGAGGTATCACCATTTCTACCGCTCACGTTGAGTACGAGTCCAAGAAGCGTCACTACGCTCACGTTGACTGCCCGGGTCATGCCGACTACGTTGAGAACATGATCACCGGTGCTGCACAGATGGATGGTGCTATCCTTGTTGTAGCTGCAACCGACGGTGTTATGGCTCAGACCAAGGAGCACATCCTTCTTTCCCGTCAGGTAGGTGTACCGTATATTGTTGTATTCATGAACAAGTGTGATATGGTTGATGACGAAGAACTTCTTGAGCTCGTTGAGATGGAAATTACCGAAGTTCTTGAAGAGTATGAGTTCAATGATTGTCCGATCATTAAGGGTTCCGCATTAAAGGCTCTTGAGGATCCGAACAGCGAGTGGGGCGACAAGATTCTTGAGCTCTTCGATACCATTGATGAGTATATTCCGGATCCGCAGAGAGAGACTGATAAGCCGTTCCTTATGCCGGTCGAGGATGTATTCACCATTACCGGTCGTGGTACTGTAGCAACCGGTCGTGTTGAGCGTGGTGTTCTTCACTTGAACGACGAAGTTGAAATCGTAGGTGTTAAGGAAGAGAACAGAAAGACCGTTGTAACCGGTATCGAAATGTTCCGTAAGCTCCTTGATGAGGCTCAGGCTGGTGATAACATCGGTGCACTCCTTCGTGGTGTTCAGAGAACCGATATCGTTAGAGGTCAGGTTATCTGTAAGCCGGGTTCTGTTACCTGTCATAAGAAGTTTACCGCTCAGGTTTACGTATTGACCAAGGAAGAAGGCGGACGTCATACTCCGTTCTTCGGTAACTACAGACCGCAGTTCTACTTCAGAACCACCGACGTTACCGGTGTTGTAAATCTTCCGGATGGCGTTGAGATGTGTATGCCGGGTGATAACATTGAGATGACCATCGAGCTCATTCACCCGATCGCTATGGAGCAGGGTCTTACCTTCGCTATCCGTGAGGGTGGCCGTACCGTAGGTTCCGGTAAGGTAGCAACCATCATCGAGTAATCCTTGGTGATAGTTCTACAAATCCAGTAAATACAAGGCTTCCAGGATTTTTCCTGGGAGCCTTTTTACAACTTTAGGCTCTTTGTCAAGAGTTGGGGTAAAATATTTCAGAGGCATAGGAATTCGTTCCTGTGCCTCTTTAAGTTAGGGCAAGGAAGATTAATAAGATAAAAATAGAAATCCCCCGTAACAGCGATATGTGTTACAGGGGATTTTTAGATTTGTTTATTCGTAATAGGCCTTTATGGAAATATCCTGTCCGTAGTCGCCGAAGAATTGACCGAATAAGGTCATGCCGCCGCAGTTTGCGGTATCCTTCGGTACGGAAAACTTTAATGAAATAGAACTGTTATAGTCAATTTTTAACTCATCGATGGTGTGATCCGATATTTTGTGGGTGCCGTCGATGAAAGAACCTTCTTCGTTAATAATTAACGTCTTTAATAATCCGTATTGATTGAGTAAAGGCGGCCACCAGGAAGGCGATAAGAGGCCTCTTCTGGCACCGTAGTCTCCCGGGCTGATCCATTTGCCGAGAGGCACTCCGTTAATTTCAAAGTAAATATCGCTCGGATAGTCCTCGTTGACTTCCGGACATTCGGAAGAAATCTCAAAGGAAATCTGAAGCTCCGTCAGGCGCTGGCCGGCAAGGAGGCGGTTCGGCAAATCATACGTGATGCTTCCCCAACCGATCCAAAGAACGCTGGCCCGGAAGCGTTCCGGGTAGGAGAACATTTTCGGGTTGTCCAGTTCTCCGATAATATTAACCGGAGAGGCAAGGCCGCAGGTCGGGTGGGCGTCCACGGCAACATAGTGTCCGACCGGAATGTCATCTTTGTAGCACGGCCGTTCCGCATTTTGAGGGGTTAAATCTACAATCAGTTTGTCGTGAATCGGTTGTACGACTTTGCGAATGCCTCGTTTTCCAGATGTGTTTTTAATGGTAACGAGTCCCGCAGCCTCCAGCTTGCATACATGCAAAGAAATTGCACTGTTGGTCAAATCCAGCATGTTCGCTAAATCATTCAGACTTAAATTATCGTTTTCGTAAATCAGTTCCATGATGCGTAGACGCATCGGTGTGCTGAGTGCCTTAAAAACTTCTTCGGCTTCTTGAAGAGAATGAAGATAAAACATAAAACGCTCCTTTATGTTACATTAAAAACTGAAATGGTAAAGTATCTATTTTAAAATGCCATAGTAAATTATATTTTATATTGAAACTTTCGTCAAGTGTTTGCTGTAAAAGTTTTATCGGTTGGAGTGTTTGGAGGATGTGCACAAAAAGGAAAAGGGATGCAGGAAACTTTTTTACAAAAATTACAAAAGGGTATTGATTTTTTTATAGAAATAGAGTATCTTAAAAGTATAGTAAAGCGAAAATGCTAATGGTTGAGTAAAAAGTGAAACACAAATGAAAAACATGGGTAAAAATGATATAGTGTTTCGACTTTGAGTGAAGGTAATTGGTTTGACATGTACAAAAAGGCAATGGAGGTTGGAATCGTTATGTTTAAATTATTTGTAAACACGAAAAAACAGTTGGGTCATATTAATCCGGAATTACAGGGGCATTTTTCCGAGCATTTGGGAAGATGTATTTACGGAGGAATATATGTGGGAGAGAAATCTTCCATTCCGAATACCAACGGGATGCGAAATGATGTGGTTGCCGCATTAAAGGAGATGAAGATTCCGGTGCTTCGCTGGCCGGGCGGATGTTTTGCAGATGAGTATCACTGGAAGGACGGAATCGGTCCGAAGGAAAACAGAAAGAAAATGATTAATACCCATTGGGGCGGTGTTGTGGAAGATAACAGCTTCGGAACTCATGAGTTTATGGAACTGTGCAGACAGCTGGGATGTAAAACATATGTCAACGGCAATCTCGGCAGCGGAACCGTGCAGGAGATGAGTGAGTGGGTGGAGTATATGACCTTTGAAGGGGTTTCGCCGATGGCAAGTCTTCGTGAGGAAAACGGAAGTAAGGAAGCATGGACCGTGGACTACTTCGGTGTGGGAAACGAGAACTGGGGGTGCGGCGGCAATATGACACCGCAGCACTATGCGAATGAATACCGCAGATATCAGACCTATGTGAGAAATTATCGTCATGATCGTCCGATTTACAAGGTTTGCTGTGGTGCAAACGTAGATGACTATAATTGGACAGAAAAGGTAATGGAGACCTGTTTTCAGGCACCGCCGTTTGTACACGGCTTTATGGACGGTCTTTCTCTTCACTATTATACACATCCGGAAGGTTGGGAAGTGAAAGGAAGTGCAACCGAGTTTGATGAAAAGGTTTGGTACAAAACTTTAAAGAAGACCTTATACATGAAGGAACTGATTGAGAAGCACGGTGCCATTATGGATAAGTATGACAAAGACCGTAAAGTTGGGATGATCGTGGATGAATGGGGTACCTGGTTTACCTGTGAACCGGGAACAAATCCGGGATTCCTTTATCAGCAGAATACGATGCGTGATGCATTGGTGGCCGGAATCAATCTGAACATCTTTAATAAGCACTGTGACAGAGTAAAGATGGCAAATATTGCTCAGATTGTAAATGTACTTCAGTCCGTGATTTTGACGGATGGAGAAAAGATGATTCTGACACCGACCTATCATGTGTTTAAAATGTACAGTGCGCATCAGGATGCGGAACTTTTGGAAAGTTATGTGGAAACAGAGAACATCGGTCTGGAAGAGGAATATATGGTGCCGAATTTGACGGAATCGGTGTCTCGCGGAACGGACGGAAAAATCCATATTACAATGACAAATCTTTCGGTTGAGAAGGCATACGAGATTGAAGGAGAATTGGCCGGTGTAGAGATTTTGGAAGTAGAAGGAACTGTTCTTACCGATGAGATGCATGCTCATAATACATTTACCGCACCGGATACCGTGTGCGCAGAAGAATACGCCGGATATAAGGTTGTGGACAACAAGCTTGTATTTACGATTCCGGCATGCAGTGTGCTTCATCTTTCCGTAACGGTAAAATAAAGGAGGCTCTCCATGTTAAACAAGAAATTCAACAGAGCACTTGCGACGGTGCTTGCAGCCGCCATGTTGTTACAAACGTGCGTGATGTCTTCCGGAACCCGGGCGGCAGCGGAAGAAAATAGGCAGGCAGCGAAGAAAATCGAATATACGACGGAGCGTTTGCTTACGGGATATTCCACAGTCAGCTCTGACTATACGGCAAAAAAGTATGCGGGTGAGACTCTTACTTACCGGATGGATGAGATTTTGACTTCGGAGTACTCGGATAGATTGACGAAAGACAATAGCGGCTACGAAAATCCGGTGGCACATATTGCGGCAGGAGATAAGCTCGAGATGTCAATTGATGTTCCGGAGACAGCACTTTATCAGATTGAATTTGACTATCTTTCCAATGATCAGTCGATTCTGCCTATAGAGATGTCATTTCGGGTGGACGGAGAGTATCCGTTTTATGAAACACGAAATTTGAAATTCGAAACCACCTGGATTACGGACGGCAAAACGGATTTGGACCGTTACGGAAACGAAATCGTAACCTTGCCGGATAAAGATATGTCATGGAAAAGCAAGTTCTTGATGGATGCGAGTTACCGTTATTCTACACCTTTGCTGTTTTTATTGGAAAAAGGGACACATGAGATTTCGATTGAAATGAGTGAAGGAAAAGTTCTTCTCGGAAATGTACGACTTTCGGCACCGGAAAACATTCCGGAGTATACCGGATCGAAGGAGGCAGAGGGGAAAGAACTGATTACAATCGAAGCAGAGGACTTTCATGAAAGAAACGATTCATCCATTCATGCGGTAGGAGAATATGATGCTTCTTTAAGTCCGCTTTCCGCAAAAGAAAAGGTGCTGAATATTCTTGACGGAGATTCTTTTAAGACGGCGGGGCAGAAGGTAACGTACCGGTTTGAAGTAGAGAAGTCCGGGTATTATTACATTGCAATGAATTACCGTCAAACGGATAAAAATAAATTTCCTGTGTATGTAGATTTTGCAATTGACGGCGAAATACCGAATACGGAATTTTTCTCGTATCCGATAGAGCATACAACAAAGTTTAAAAATACCACGTTGGAGGATACGGAAGGAAATTATTTAAGTGTATATCTTGAGGAAGGCGTACATACGATTTCGTTAACGCTCAGTGCCGAGTATTTAAGACATGCATTGGAAGAAGTTGACGATATCATGAACGGAATCAACGATTTGTCGTTGGAAGTAACGAAGGTTGCGGGAACGAATAAGGATAAGTATCGTGATTTAAAGTTGACAAGATATATTCCGGATGTGCAGGAGCGGATTTACGGCTGGGTAGACCGTCTGACGATGTTGGCGGACGAAGCGGCAGTGCTTATCGATGTGGAGAACAGCGAGGATGTTGCGGCGTTTGCATATTTGCTAATTGCTGCAAAACAGTTAAAGACACTCGGTGATGAGCCGGATGAGTTGATTTACCGTGTGGCTGAATTGTCAACCAGCGTAAATTCCATTAACACGCAAATAGCAAATTTTGTTGATGTGATTAACAACAATAAGCTTTCGATTGATCGGATTTATGTGTATCAGGAGGACGCCAAACTTCCGAAAGGACTAAATTTCTTCCAGTCCATTTGGATGGCGGTGATGCGATTCTTTTATTCATTCTTCGGTCAGTCGTATTCTGCAAGTAATACGGATAAAGAACATCTGCAGGTATGGGTAAATCGTCCGAGACAATATGTCGAGATTATGCAGAAGATGATTGACGAGCAATTCACACCTGCAACAGGGATAGAAGTTGACTTATCTCTTATGACGGATGCAAATAAACTGGTACTGTCCAATGCGTCCGGGGACACGCCGGATATTGCAACCGGAATTAACTATGCGATTCCGTTCGAACTGGGAATTCGCGGTGCGTTGGTAGATTTAACAAAGTTTGACAATTATAAAGAAATTTTCGGAAGATACAGCGAAGGTATTTTGGTTTCGTCTGTTATCGGAGACAGTTTTATTTCGCTTCCGGAGACAATGAACTTTTATGTTATGTTCTATCGCACGGATGTACTCGAGAAAATAGGTCTGGAAGTTCCGAAAACATTGGATGAACTTATTGCGATACTTCCTGATTTGCAAATGAGAGGTTTGAATGTATATTATCCGACAGCTTCCATGCTGGCAATGAGAAATTTCCACGGAACAACGCCGATTGTATTTCAGAATCAAGGTGTTTTATACGGAAAAACAGCACTGGATGTGGAAGTAGACAATGAAAAGACGGTGGAAGGTTTTACACAGCTGACAGACTTGTTTACGATTTATAATATGCCGGTGGATGTGCCGAATTTTTATCAGCATTTCAGAAACGGAGACCTTCCGCTCGGAATTGCGGATTTCGGAGCATACAATCTGATTTTAAATGCGGCACCGGAAATCGCAAATTCATGGGAAATTGCATTGGTTCCAGGAATGGAAAATGAAGAAACGGGAGAAATTTACCGCTATATGTCCGGTGGTGCGGAAAGTACGGTAATGTTTGCGTCGGATGATGAGAGAGAACGCAAAGCATGGGAGTTCATGTGCTGGTGGTCTTCCGCTGAAGTACAGGCAGAGTTCGGACAGTTGTTACAAATTATGTACGGGGATGAATATATTTGGCCGACAGCCAATATAGAAGCGTTTTCAATGCTTCCGTTCCCTACATCCGATAAAAATGTGATTATGGAACAGGCTGCTAATATTTTAGAAGCACCGAGATTACTCGGAAGCTACATGTTAGAGCGTGAAATGAGTAATGCCTTTAATGATGTTGTTGTAAACGGCAAGAATCTTCGTTCCAGAATCGATGATGTGGTAAAAACGGTAGAACGCGAGACGGAACGTAAATTGGAAGAGTTCGGTTACATTGACAAAAACGGAACCGTGATTCGTGAATACGAAGTACCTTCTGTGGAAAAAGTCAGAGAAATCCTCAACCGATAGACAGCAATCCTGAGAGAGGAGAACAAAATGAGTAAACATAAAACGAGGTCGAAAGTGGCCCGAAAATCACAAGTGAATAAAGCGGGATACGTGTTTCTTACTCCTTACATGTTGCTGTTCGCTATTTTCATTCTGGCACCGGTAGTAATGGCAGTTATCCTGTCTTTTACGAATTTTGATACGATTCAATTTCCGAAGTTTGTCGGGTTTATGAATTACATCAACTTGCTTACCAGTGATGAAGTGTTTATGCAGTATGTATTACCGAATACTGTAAAATATGCATTGATTGTCGGTGTCGGCGGTTATGTTCTTGCGTTTTTGCTTGCCTGGGCACTGGCAAATCTGACAAAATGGCCGAGAACCATTTTTGCGTTGATTTTATATTCTCCGAGCATGACTTCCGGAGTAGCAATGACTGTGCTTTGGAAAATAATGTTTACCGGAGATCAAACTGGATATATCAATAGCTGGCTAATGGAAATCGGTATTATTAACGAACCGATTATTTGGCTGACAAATACGGATTATCTGCTTCCGATTGTTATTATTATAGGACTTTGGAGCAGTATGGGTGTCGGATTCTTATCCATTTTGGCAGGTTTGCTGAACGTGGACGAATCTCTGTACGAGGCGGCGGCAATCGATGGTGTGAAGAATCGTTTTCAGGAAATGATATATGTCACGATTCCGAGTATGAAGCCGCAGATGTTGTTTGCAGCGGTAATGCAGATTGTAAATGCGTTTCAGAACGGTTCGGTCAGCGCAATGCTTGCCGGAAACCCGACGCCGGGATATTCGGCACAGCTGATTGTGAATCATATCGAGGATTACGGTTTTATCCGTTACGAGATGGGATATGCGGCGGCTGTTTCTGTAGCACTGCTTTTAATCGTACAGATATTTTCGAAGGTCAGTGCAAAACTTTTCGGTGAGAAGGAATAAGAAAGGAGGAAATGATGAATGGCTGCATATAAGGGACATAGAATGAATCCTGATAAATTTGAAAAAGGGCAGATTAAGTTGTATTTATTTGTAGTTCCTTTGGTTTTGCTTACAGGGCTTCCGATTATTTACATTTTCTTTCATGCGTTTAAGCCGATGGAAGAGTTGTTTGCATTTCCGCCAAAGTTTATTACAACCCATCCTACGCTGGATAATTTCAGACTACTGTTTAAGGCGTCCCGTTCTGCGGGAATTCCGCTCAGCAAATATGTATTTAACACATTGCTGATTACGATAAGTGTTGTAGTTTCTTCCATGGCGCTTTCTTCGGCAGCGGCATATGCAATGTCAAAGTTAAAATTTAAGGGAAGAGAGTTTTCGTTTAAGATTAATCAGCTGGCGATTATGTTTGTGCCTGTCGCGGTTATGATTCCGAGATATCTGGTGGTTGAGAAGCTTGGACTTACCGATACTTATTTATCGCAGATTTTACCGTTGATACCGCTTCCGGTTGCAGTATTCTTATTAAAGCAGTTTGTAGACACGGTTCCGGATTCGCTGATAGAGGCGGCCTATATGGACGGCGCATCGGAAATGCGGGTTTTTGTTAAAATTATTATTCCGATGATTAAACCTGCACTTGCAACTGCGTTTGTGCTGGTGTTTCAACAGGTTTGGGGCGCATTGGAAGCATCGAATTACTATATTAACAATGAAGGCCTGAAGTCACTTGCATTTTATATGAATACCCTATCGAATACATCGAACGGCGTAGCGGGACAGGGAATACAGGCTGCGGCATCATTAATCCTGTTTATTCCGAATCTGATTGTATTCTGTGTATTACAGAAGAATGTTATGAATACAATGGCGCATTCCGGTATTAAATAGAAAGAAGGAGTAGCGAATGAAAACAAAAATGAAAAAGCTTTTTGTCTCCGTGGTTGCACTTCTTCTTATCGTGGGACCGGGATCGAGTACATTGGCAGCTTTCGCCGAGGCCCCGTATAAGACCTATACGGTAGACGGTTACGGAGATGTTGCGGAAACACAGACAGCATATCTTCCGTACGGAACAATAAACAAAATCGGAGATGAGTTATTAAAGGCTCCGACTGACTTTACGATTCTGTCCGACGGAACTATGTATATTCTAGACAGTGGAAATAAGCGGGTGTTGATTTCCGATACGGAAGGAAACTATTACGGGGAGTTCGGGCAAGAGTATTTAAACGGACCGCGGGGAATGCATGTTACGGAAGACCGGATCTGTTATGTGGCAGACCGTGATGCGAGAACTGTCTGGGTGTTCGATGAAAAGGGAGAACTCATCCGTTCCTACGGAAGACCGGATGAACCGCTTTACGGCGATACACTGGACTTTTTACCGTTGAAGGTGGTAGCAAATGAGTCAGGAACGGTTTACGTAATTTGTGAACAGAATACGAACGGTATTGTGCAAATCAGTCCGGCAGAAGGAGGAACATTTCTGGGATACTTCGGTACCAATGCAACAAATGCGAATCTTTGGACGATTGTTTGGCGTTCTCTTTTATCGGATACAGCCAGGGCGAAAATGGTAAGTAATTTGCCTGCTACACCGGACAATGTTGCGATTGATGAAAAGGGATTGATTTACACGGTAACAAGAGGAGAGGGGGAGGCGTCGTTAAAGCGTCTTAATATTGCAGGCGGTAATATGATTGAACCAGATGCGTATGATGAGGTTCCGGCAGCGGTTGCGGTCGGAAATCATGATAATGTATATGTACTTTCTCAGCAGGGATATATCTACGAGTACAATAACGACGGTGAATTATTATTCGTATTCAGCGGAAGCGATGACGGACAACAGCGGATGGGCCTCAGCATTAAGGCAGAAGCGATTCAGGTGGCAAAGGATGATAAGATTTATGTTCTTGATTCTGACAAAAGACAGGTTTTGATATTCGAACCGACAGAGTTTACGAATCATCTGCATCGTGCACTGTATTTGTTTTCGAAGGGACTTTATAATGAAAGCAAGGAGCCGTTACAGGAAGTGCTCCGTATGAATAATCTGTTTGACTATGCGAATATGGCAATGGGAAAGGTCTTATACAAGGAAGGGAAATACGATGAGGCACTCCGTTATGCAAAGCTTGCAAAAGATTTTGACGGTTACTCGGATGCTTTCTGGGAGATCAGAAACGAATGGTTAAAACAGAATCTTGCGTTGGTGTTTGCGGGCTGTATTCTTTTATATGCTGTGATAAAAGCAGTCAGTGTGCTCGATAAGAAAAAGAATATTTTGGATCCGGTAAGAAAAGTAGTAGACGGCCTGAGGCAAAAACGTTTCATAAAGGAAATGGGATATATCTTTTATTTTATGAGGCATCCGATTGACGGATGTCACGGAATCCGAAAAGAACAAAGAGTTTCCGTACTCAGTGCGAATTTGCTTCTTGGTTTGGGAATGGCATGTTTCATTATCAATAAGTATTTTGTAGGTTTTTTACAGAAGAGTGTAAGAGAAGGAAGGTATGAGATTGCTTCGGATATCGGTTTTATTCTGGTTATACTTTTGGTAGTGGTAGGATGTAACTACTTAATGTGTACCATAAATGACGGTGAGGGAAAGTTAAAGCATATTTATTGTTCCTTTATTTACAGCTTCGGACCGTATTTTGTGATACAACCGATTTTGTTCGCATTTTCTCATGTAATAACCTTTAACGAAGTATTTTTTATTCAGTTCGGTAATCTATGTATGTTGGTATGGATCGGTGTGTTACTGTTCATTTCCGTACGTGAAATCAACAATTATACAGTAAAGGAAACGGTAAAGATTATCGGATTGACGTTGTTTACGATTTTAATTGTATGTTTGCTCGGATTTATCATTTATGTGTTATGGTCACAGGTATTTGACTTTATCCGGTCGATATTCGGAGAGGTGGTGTATAAGATTGGCAACTAAGATCAAAAAAATATTGTGTGTTCTTTTTGTAATGCTGCTTGGTTTTGTTGCACCTTTTACACACAATATTCCGGTAACGCAAGCTGCCGGCGAGGAGGAAAAAAAAGAAGCAGAGACCGGTGATACGGGTGTCTGGAATGATTGGAATGAAACACACAGGTTAACGGCAGAAAATGATAAGTTCCGTTTGTATGTGAACGAAGCCAGTCTGGCGCTTGTGATAGAGGATAAGAAAACCGGGGCTTGTATGGAGTCTTCACCGAGCTATAACGACGGAAAAAATAATAAGACATGGAGTGCGTACTTAAACTCGGCACTGGTGCTTACTATAATTCGGGGAAATGATGATACAAAGCAGGCGGACTTGGTCAAAGATCAGGTGAATAAAAAGGTCACTTATACCAAGGACGGATTTAGTGCAGACATCTATTGGCCGAAATACAAATTCGGTATGACTTTGAAGGTTCAATTGACCGAGAAAGGAATAACGGCCTACGTTCCGGATGAATCCATTACCGAGGACGGTGACGAGTATAAAATCGGTACGGTATGTATTTATCCGTGTATGGGAGTCTCTTATCTGGATGATAATGAGGGGTACATTTTTATACCGGACGGAAACGGCGCATTGATTTATCTGAATGACAAAGAGGGACGTTTCAATACGGGGTTTACGTCTATGATATACGGTGAAGATGTAGGTTTTACGGAAAGTTCTGCATCGAATCTTCTTTGGAACCGTTATCAGATGATTACCGGAGCCAATCAGATTATTGCACCGGTATGGGGAATTGCACATACTGACGACAAGATGGCGTATCTGGCAGTTGTCGAAGAAGGAGCGGAGAGAGCATCCATCGAGGCGTGTCCGAACGGTGTGACGCTTGATTATAACCGCGCATATGCGAAATTCATTCTTCGAAAGCTGTACACGCAGCCGACCAGTAATAATACTTCTTCCGGCTCGTTTCATATGATGGAGGCGGACAGAAGTCATTCTGATTTAAAGATTCAGTTCTTTTTCCTGACCGGTGAGGAAGCGAATTATGCCGGAATGGCAAATGCATACCGTGAGTATTTGTTGGATGCCGGGATTCTGGAAATACAGGGAAATATGGAATATCGGACCAGAGTGGACTTTTTGGGAACGGAACGGGAAGACTTCATTATCGGAACTAAGGCGGTTGTTATGACAACGGTAGACGATATTTATGAAATCTATAAGGATTTACAGACTGCCGGCGTAACGGATTTATTTACGGTATATAAAGGCTGGCAGAAGGGCGGTCTTTGGAATGTTCCGATTACGAAGTACAAGGCGGATTCTAAAATCGGCGGAACAAAGAAGCTGACACAATTGATTCAAGATGCGAAAGTGGATGGAATTGAGTTTTATCTTTATAACGATGCACTTCGTATTAATCCGGATGAACAGAACGCGACATTTAATGTTGTGAAGAAGGTAAATAAAAAACGTTACGAGGAGTATACATACAAAGATGTTTACGAGAAGATGATTTATCTGACCCCTGCAAGAAGCGGCTCGTTGTTGAATAAGTTTGCAGACAGTTATTTGAAGAAGGGCATTGACGGAGTATGTGTGGCCGGGATTACCGATACAATGTTTTCCTATTCTTACGGCGGAAACTTTTACTCCAGATATGATTGCGCAGACAGTTATGCA
Organism: Lachnospiraceae bacterium; assembly: GCA_017938405.1. GTDB lineage: Bacteria > Bacillota > Clostridia > Lachnospirales > Lachnospiraceae > SIG307. The sequence continues at coordinate 83,351 of JAGBBP010000049.1, read as the reverse complement.
AAGACTTTGGCGGAGCTAGATGGGAAGATGTCTTTGGTACTGGAACAACCTTCTGCATACCTTTGGTCGGATATGGACGCCTTTCTGGACATGCCGATGTATGCATCGGATTTCATCTATGAAGACGAGAATGTTCCGTTTCTGTCGATGGTATTGAAGGGCATTGTACCGGTGTATTCGGAATATGTAAACTTTGAAGCAAACAAGGATGAATTCTTTTTAAAATTGGTTGAGACGGGAACCTATCCTTCCTTCTATCTGACCAAGGAAAGTTCAGCTGACTTGATTTATACCAATTCTTCCGATGTTTACAGCTCACAATATGACGTGTATAAAAATGAGATTATTGAATATACGGAAAAACTCAAGGAAGTAAATCAGGCAGTTGCGGGAGCGGTAATTACTGGGCATGAAATTATGAATAATGATGTTCGCGTTGTAACTTACAGTAACGGAGTAGAGATTTTCCTGAATTACAGTACCGGTGAGCAGACAGTAGACGGCGTCCGAGTGGAGAGTATGTCCTATAAGGTGGTGAGCGAATGAGTAAGAGAACAGAAAAGCAAAGTAAACCGAAAATAAAAGTAGGAAAACTCGAAAAAAGAGAGAGCAGAGCGGGATATTTCTTTATTGCTCCGTGGCTTATCGGTACTCTGTTGTTCCTATTGATTCCCTTAGGACAATCGTTTTATTATATGTGGTTTAATATCCGAATTACTCCGAAGGGATATGCGTTCAATTTTATCGGAGCGCAGAATTTCTCGCAGATTTGGGTGGAGAATCCGGAGTTTCCGCAGCAGTTAGTGACCTACATATGGCAAACTCTTTTAGAGGTACCGATTATTGTAGTATTTGCACTCATCATAGCCATGATGCTGAACGGAAAAATTAAGTGCAGGGCACTGTTTCGCTTAATCTTTTTCCTTCCGGTAATTATTGTTTCGGGTCCGGTAATGAATATGCTGGTAAGTGAAGGCGCGGCAACCATTCCGGCCATGAATGTGCAGTCTATTGTAGCAGCATTTGACAGAGTATTGCCTACACAAATAGCTACTTCCGTCGGGGAGATGTTTTCGAATATGATTATGATACTCTGGTATTCCGGAGTTCAGATTTTGATTTTCATTTCCGCATTGCAAAAGATAGATTCAGCGCTTTATGAGGCGGCTAAAATCGACGGTGGTTCCGGTTGGGAATGTTTTTGGAAGATTACGTTGCCGACTATGAAACCGATGATTTTGTTAAATGCGGTATATACCGTTATTTTCCTGTCCGGAAATGAGCAGAATGTATTAATTACCATGATTGAATCCGCAATGTTTTCCGGAACGGCGGAAAAGGGATACGGTTACGCATCGGCCATGGCGTGGATGTATGCAATTATCATTTCAGTAATGGCGGCACTGTTTTTTGTAATGCTCGGATCGAAAAAGGATGTGTACGACCGTAAGGCAAAGAAGTTTAAGAAGGAACAGAAAAAAGAAGAACGAATGAAAAAAAGAGTCAGAAGGAGGGGAGAACGTCATGCAAGAAAAGTTGCAAACCACGCAAACAAGTTTACAACCTACGACGGCAGCGGGGACTATTAAGTCGAAACTGACAAAAGAGAAACTGCATAAGTTTGTGTTCGGCACCAGAGAGAAGCAAGGGTTTGGTAAGCAGCTCGTGATTTACGGGTTATTGATTTGTATCGGATTTATTTATCTGTATCCGATTTTAAGCATGGTCAGTACCAGCTTTATGAACCGGGATGATTTGCTTGACTCCTCCGTAAAATGGCTTCCGAGCTCTTTCTATCTGGATAATTACATTGATGCGGCAAGGTCAATGGATTTCTGGAAGACACTTCTAAAGGGTATGGTAATCGCCGGTGTACCGACCATCTGCAATGTAGTTATTTGTTTATGTGTCGGATACGGTTTTGCGAGATATGAATTCAAAGGGAAGAAATTACTGATGGGACTTTTGATTTTTTCCTATATTTTACCGCGTCAGGTTACGATGATACCTACTTATGTACTTTACAATGATATGAAAATATTGGGAACCATTTGGACCTTTGTGTTACCGGCACTTTTCGGAAACGGTTTAAATGCGCCGATTTTCATTCTGATTTTTTATCAGTTCTTTAAACAGGTACCGAAGGTGCTGATGGAAGCAGCGTATATGGATGGTGCGGGGCATTTTAAAGCATTCTTTAAGATTGCACTTCCGTCTGCGATACCTGCAATCATAACGGTAGTTTTATTCTCGTTTGTATGGTATTGGAATGAATCCTACCTTACAGAGATGTATGTACAGGGTCTTTCAGGAAAGAGTATATGGACGAATCTGATCATTCAGTTAAAGAATTTCGATTCGGCATTCCAGTCAAAGGCGTCGGTGGGCGATACGGCAACCGCACTGAACGAATCGGTGCGAATGGCGGCAACGGCACTCAGTATTTTACCGCTGTTTTTGGTATATCTGGTTCTGCAGAAGCAGTTCGTGGAAAGTATCGACCGTTCCGGTATTACCGGAGAATAAAATGTTCTTATCCGCCCGGAAGGATAAAACACAACCGGACGGTTTAGAGAAAATAAAAAGGAGGAAAATTATGAAAAGGAAAACAAAGTTCAAAAAGGCATTGATTTCCTTGACGCTTGCCGTTTCTATGATGGTAGGAGTTGTGGGATGCGGTAGCAAAGAGGAAGAAAAAAAGGATGTATCCGGTGCGCAGTATAATCCGTTTGGAGATTATCAGGTAACAACGGAAGACATTACCTTGACGTTCTGGCATTATGAGGATGAAACTACCGCAACAATGATGGCGGAGGCGTTTATGGAGCTTTACCCGAATATTACGGTGGAGCACAAGCTGATTTCCGACATGAGTACAGACCTTTCCGCAGCTGCGGCAGCGGGAACTATGCCGGATGTATTTGAGGGAACCGACTCCGATACGGCACTTGCAAACGGTTATTGGGGAGACATTACCGAGTATTGGGAAGCTGACCCGGATACGAAGAATCTGATGCCTACCATTAATGAATACGGTATCGGTTGCTTTGATACCAACAGAAGATTTGCGGCTCCGATGCTGTACTGGCCGAGTGCTATTTTCGTTGACCGTAATGTAATCGAGACATTAAATCTTGATATGCCGGATACCGACTGGACATGGGCGGAGATGATTGACTTAATTAAGGCAGCTACCAAGTATGATCCGGATATGATGTACTATGGCCTGGGATGGTATAACAGACTTGACTCTTTATACGGCATTGCTGCATGTTCTAATGCTGAAAGAGCAATTAAGGGTGAGTTCGGTTACAACGGTGAGGATTTTGACCTTCAGTACTGGGCAACCGGTGAGCAGCAGTTCTCCGATTTACAGCTTGCAGGTTATGTAGCTCCGACCAGCGGTTCCGATGCAATGGAAGAGTGGACCGGTGATTATGACGGTTGGTTTGGTGCAACCGGCCATGTAGCACTGTTCTCTGAAGCATTCTGGACCTATCAGAATATTTGGGCACAGGATGGCTATCAGGAAGATTTGGGACTGGATATTGTTCCGTATGTAACGCCGAATGTAGTAGATGAAAAAGAACATAACGTTATTTCTAATATGTACATGGGCGGTATTTCCAGCTCCTGTGAGCATCCGCTTGAAGCATACCTTCTGTTAAGATTCTTCGGATGGGGGGTTGACGGATGGAATACCCGTATGGGCATTTATGAAGATAAGACAAATGTAAATGCATCCGGTATTGCGCTTCAGCATTCTTCTATGCCGGTTCCGCTCACATTGGATGAGGGGGTTTGGACGAGATACAAAGCATTATTCCCTCAGGATGAGGAGCACAAGCCGTATTGGGATGATTATTTTGCAAGTGTTACCAGACCGGTTCCGTACGGATGGTACAGTATTGCAGGATATTGGAATTTCTGTGACCAGTACTTTAATTCCATTGATATTCATGGCCTGGTAGATACCGGAAAGGCAAAAGCTGCCGATTATGTTGATGAAGCTACAAGACAGGCAAACTATTACCATGCAAGTGCAATGTTGGCATATTTCGGACCGGACAGTCCGTATGCTACGGTAATTGGTTATAAGGATATCTTAAGTGCAGATGAAATTGCAAAATATCAGGCAGTGGTAGATGCATTTACGACACAATAAAAGGAGGAGAAAAAATGAGAAAGAAACTGTTTGGCTTAGTATTAGTATTAAGTATGGCAGTCGGCGCGTTTGCAGCCTGTAAAGGTGACGGAGGAAATACTCCGGATCCGACAAAGGCACAGGTTGAGGATGTAACCGGGGAGCCTACCAAAGCACCGGACCCTACCAAGGCACCGGAGGGGGAGACGGTTCCGGAAGCAAAGTATTATTTCCCGTTTGAAGATACTACGGGACTTACGGTGAAGGTAAATGACTTTACCGGTGAAACTGCTGACACAAGAGTAGTTGATACCGAAAAGACGATGTTCTTTACAAACGGTGTAAAGGGACAGTGTGCATGGTTTGACGGTACTTATGGCGCAGAACTTGATGTGGAGCCGCTGGATTCCGACACTTGGACCATGTCCTTCTGGGTAAACGCACAGAGATATTCCACTTACGGTGCGGTAATCACCATGGGTTCCGATTTCTACAGTGAAGGTACGGGAGCAAAGTGGCTTAATATCACAAGATCCGAATTTGATGGTGTGACATTCCCGACCTTCTGGTCCAGAAATGAAGCGGAGGATATTTGGCCGTGGTTTAACTATGCGACCGATACGGAAGCGGGAAAGAGAGAATGGGCACACATTACCTTAGTTTCCGATGAAAATGACTGGACGGAAGACGGAGTATTCATTGATGCCGATTTATACATTAACGGCGAGTATGTGGATAAGGTTTGCCAGTTAACACCGGGTATCTTCGGTGCAGATGAGACGTTCCATTTCCTTCTCGGTATTAACTATTGGGATGCGATTTATAAGGGCGCCTTGGACGAATTATACATCTTTGATCAGGCGTTAACCGCAGGCCAGATTGCAACACTTTATGCAGACGGAAACACGAGTGAGCAACCGGTGAATCCGGCAGGAGAGCAGGAAGGCAGAGATCATAGTGATGTAACGACAACGGGTACTGTAATCGGTGCTACGGATTGTACAACGGAAGCAGGAACCGTTTATACGGATACGAAGGTGATTCCGGTTGGAGGATCCGCTGAATTTAAATTTGCGAACTATACTAAGGGTGAAACCTTTGAAGATACGTTTGCATTGATTTTACAGAATGTAGCGAATGCACATAATACAACCGACAATGCAGCTTACAAGGAGCATGCGGTTGTAAATGCCGCATTACCGAATAATACGGCTTTGGAGAGCTATTTGGTAAGAAATACATTTAACCAGTTTAACCCGAAAACATTCGGCGACAATGTAGATAAGGCAAAATATGTTGTTACGGTGAAAAACAACGGTGCAACGGTTGACGTATTGATGACCGCAGATTGTGCGGATGGTGTAACCCGTTACTTAGAGTACGTGGGAATTCCGGTAGAAGGTGAAGTATACGGTTGCTTAACCGTAGCAGGCGGTTTTATTGATTATCTTCCGGACATTATGCTTAAGGGTACCGCTCTGGGCAATACCGACCTGACTTCCGGTTGGTGGAGTGCACATTCCGAACCGGTTAAGGTGGAAAAGGGTGAAACTGTTACCACTCGCCTTGTGAACTATACTGCAGGTAGTGCGGTATACCAGAACTGGGTAGCAGTGCTTCAGAATGTTCCGGCTGCACACAGTGCGGATGCGGATCCGGCTTATAAGGAATATGCGGTAGTTAGATCCGATAACTATGGATGGGGCGCTGGTTATGACAATAACGAAAATCGTGTCAATGAGTTTTCCTGGTCCTGGGATCTCGCAAACGCAGATGACGTAGCAGCATTTATCGAATTCATGAAGGGTGCGGTTGTTGATGTGGCCGTAACCAACAACGGTACTACCGCAGATGTGGTTGCTACCGTAACCGGTAAGAACGGCGAAGTTCATACCATGAAGTATTTGAATATTGCAATCGATGGTGATTTATATTATTGCTTTACCGTAGACGGTTCCTGCCTTGACATTCTCGGTTCTTACAGCGGTACAGCATTGGGCGAGTTGGATTGTTCTACTCCGTGGTGGACAACGCATTCCGATCCGGTTGCTGTTCCGGTAGGAGAAACCGTATCTACACACTTAATCAACCATACCAGCGGATTGCAGAACTATCACAACTTTGTTGTTGTATTACAGAATACGGCAACGGGTCACGGTACCGCAGAAAATCCGGATTATGCGGAGTATGCGGTAATGCGTGCGGATAACTACGGTTGGGGTGCGGGCTACGAAGTGGCTACCCTTGAAAGTGACTGGGATTGGACTACCTTTACCACCGACATGAACAATGCCGATGTTGTAGTTGCTGTTACCAATCACGGTACAACTGCGGATGTTGTATGTACCGTAACCACCACCGAAGGAAAGGTTTATACTCAGAAGTATCTTGGTGTTGCCATTGCCGGTGACTTATACTACTGCTTTACCGTAGAAGGCGGTTGGCTTGATATTCTCGGCTAAGCTTTGACGGAAAAGAAGAAACGGTAGAAGAAAAGAGAACGACGCTCCGGATTGCGGTATCCGTAATCCGGAGAACGTTCCTGATTAAGTGTAGATGCGATGAGTTTCATTTGACAGAAAAACATGTCATGTACATTTAATTTAGCGGAAATCATTTTAGGAGGAAATCAGAATGAATGAGTTGCGAAGAAACGGTGTTTTGACCGAATATAATATTCCGTGGATAGAGCAGAGAGCTGACCCGTATGTATATAAGCATACGGACGGAACCTATTATTTTACGGCGTCGCTTCCGTCCTATGATAAAATAATCATCAGAAAGTCCGAAACACTACTCGGGCTGAGAGATGCGGAAGAAGCGGTAATCTGGACCAAGCATGAATCCGGAGAAATGAGCTGTCATATTTGGGCACCGGAGCTTCACTTTTTGTTTGGAAAGTGGTATATTTATTTTGCAGCGGGTGAACAGGATGACAAGTGGAAAATACGCCCGTTCGTATTGGAGTGTCAGAGCGATGACCCGATGGCAGGCCCGTGGATTGAAAAAGGTAAAATCAAGAGAAGTAACGATGATATTTATTCCTTTGATGCGTTTTCTCTGGATGCAACGATTTTGGAACATAAAGGAGAGTATTATTATGTCTGGGCAGAGAAAGTCGGTGTGGGCATCCAGATATCCAATTTGTATATTGCCAGAATGGAGTCTGCCACAAAGCTTGCGACAGCTCAGGTAATGTTAACGACTCCTGATTATGATTGGGAAAGAGTTGACATCTGGGTAAACGAAGGACCGGCATTTATCAAGCGAAACGGTCGTATCTTTATGGCATATTCCGCAAGTGCCACCGGTGAGTGTTATTGTATGGGACTTATGAGCATTGGGGAAGACGAGGATTTGCTGGATCCGAGACTCTGGAAGAAAGAACGCTATCCGGTTCTTCGTTCGGACCGACGTAAGGGATTTTACGGACCGGGTCATAACTGCTTTACAAAGGATGAGAGCGACAGGGATATTTGTGTGTTCCATGCCAGAACTTATCTGGAAATAGAAGGAGATCCGTTGTATGACCCGAATCGTCATGCAATGCTAATGGAAGTGGCATGGGATGATAGGGGATATCCGATTTTTAACTATGAGAATATGGTGAAGTTTTAAACAGTAAGAGAATTGCGGAAGCAGAAGAGGTATCTATGAAGAAAACAAGTTTTTTGTTAAGCATTGTGTTGCTTGGTACGATGTGTTTCGGGGCGTGTAACGGTTCCGAAGCCAAAATACCCGAAACCGACAGTAAGACCACACAGCCGGTCGTGAAAACGGAAGGAGAGCCGTTGTCGCATTCGGTTTCCAACTCCGGTGTGACGGTAACGCTTACAACGGATAAAGCGGTATATGAAGCGGGAGACGACGTGAATTATACTATTTTAATCGAGAATGACAGAATGTTTTGGAACACAAAAGCATTTGAGTTTGCTTACAGCGAGTTTGATGGGTTAAAAGCCGCAGACGGGACAGAGTTGCCTTGTTCGGTTCCTCAGATTAAATATGGAGAGAGTTACGAGCTTTCCGGAACGTTGATGGAGGGGGAGGAGCAAGACGGTGAGAAAAAGTCCGTAAAGAGCGGAGGTTCTTCGGACGGGGATGAAGTGATAAAACTGAGACCGTACGTGAAAGTGGTATATGGAGAAAAAGAAGTTACGATACGAGCGATTATGGAGATTCAAATGGTGCAAGAAAAAGTTCATGTGAAAGTTTCACAAAAAGATACGCCGAAGAGAATTACGTGTCATGACCCGTCAATCTTTCGTGATTTTGACGGTACCTATTACATTTTTGGGACACATATGGGTGCAGGTTATACCGATGATTTGAGAAATTGGACAAGTATGGATGGGGCATTCAGGCTTTCTTTTACAGAGGAAGTAAAGGCAAAGATTCGTGAATGGAATAAAGACTCCAATGTAAGAAACTGGTATGACTATCTTTGGGCACCTGATATTATTTATAACAAGGCAATGAAAAAATATTGTCTTTATTTAAGTGCAAACGGTGATGACTGGGTATCGAATATTGTACTGCTAACTTCCGATACGATTAAGGGACCTTATGATTATGCGGGAAGCGTGGTATACGGAGGATTTGACGAGACTTCCTGGGGGAAAACAGACGGTGAGAAGGCTACAGGGGAATCTACCATACCGGAGCGTTATCTCGTAAATGGAGTCGGAAATAGAAAATGGGGAGATAAGTGGCCGAATTGTATTGACCCGTGTGCGTTTTATGATGATGACGGAAAGCTTTGGATGGCTTACGGTTCCTGGTCCGGAGGTATCTTTATATTGGAATTGGATGAGGAAACAGGACTTCGTGACTATAGTGTAAAATATGATAATAACGAGCATTCGGATGCATATTTCGGTACCAAGATTGCCGGAGGTGCTTATGTATCCGGCGAGGGTGCGTTTATTCAAAAAATAGGGGATTATTACTGGCTGTTTGTATCTTACGGAGGCCTTGAGGCGGCAAGCGGCTATAACATTCGTGTTTATCGGAGTGACAGACCGGACGGTGGATATGTGGATGCGCTCGGAAACGATACCTATTCCGACAAGTATGTATTTAATTACAATTTGCCGAATAAGGGAACAAGGTTATTTGGCAATTATATGTGGAGAACGTTCAATTATGCGGATGTGGCACAGGGGCATAATTCGGCATTGGTGGATGAAGACGGAAGAGCATATATCGTGTATCATACCAGAACCAATAACGGTTCGGAGGGGCACACGGTGAAGGTACTGCAATTGTTTGTGAACAAGGAAGGTTGGCTTTGTGCGGCACCGTATCAGACAAGCGGAGAAAAGACAGACGCAAGCCGGTTGGAGGTTGCATCCTATGCCGGACAGTATGAAGTGATATTACATGAGTTGGATGTGGATTATGCAAATCTACAGTTTAACGGGCCGCGATTTGTGCAGCTGAATGCGGACGGAACTGTTACCGGTGAAATGGAAGGAACATGGGCACTGGAGGAAGGAACCTCATATATTACGCTTGTACTGGACGGTGTTACATACAGTGGTGTGGCTCTTTACATGAATGTGGAAAATACAAAAATCGAAACGTCGATATTTACTGCACTGGGAAAGGAAAATCAGCTGACAATCTGGGGCAGTAAGGTGATTGAATAAAAGAAGACAGGTTTGGCGACCATATAAGGCTTGAAAAGAAGTTAAGATAGTGAGCTCACTGTTTTAACTTCTTTCTGCTTTTTTTGAAACTATAACATCATGCCAAAATCGGAAAGGTTTTCTCAAAAATATCTGCTATGATAAGGATGTAGCTACAAAATGTAACTTAAAAAGGAGGTGTTAGCGTGTACAGAGAAATCATACAGGATAGTATCGATTATATTGAGGACAATTTAAAGACCGAACTATCGGCGCAGGAATTAAGCGACAGAGCCGGATTTTCCATGTTTCATTACTACCGGGTATTTCAGACGGCGGTAGGCTTGCCGGTGATGCAGTATATACTTCGGCGCAGATTGTTAAACGCAATCTATGAAATCAGCAGGGGAGAAAAGATGATTGACGTTGCACTTCTGTACGGCTTTGAAACTCACGGGGGATTTTACAAGGCATTTGTCCGGGAATTCGGATGTACACCTAAACAGTATCTTTCACAGTGTAAAGTAAAGAAACCTTATCGTATCAATATTTTTAAGGAGGAACATATTATGGTTTCACATAAGAAAGTAACAGAGATTTTAAAACATTGGGGAATGGAGAAGGAAACAGTTTCCGATATCTACTACGAGGGCACCGGGGAGCGGAGTGATTCGAGCTATTATGTAGGAAGCGATTATGTATTGAAGTATTCTGCGAATTTAGGTAAGTTGAAAAGTCATATTACCATTTCTAAGGCATTGGAGAATGTAGGTTTATATGCAGCGACTCCGGTACTAACCAATACCGGAGAGGAGTATGTAGCAGAAGGAGAACTGTATTTCTGCCTGACAAAGCGTCTGGCGGGACAGCAGATGAAGCCGAAGGCAATGTATGAGGAAACATCCGCAGAGAAAGCCCGTTTTGTGGGTGAAGTAATCGGACAGTTAAGTCTGGCGCTGGCAAATGTGGAAGCTTTGGTGGAGGATGTGAATGTTTACGAGCAAGTGACCGGATGGGCGATTCCGCGGCTTGCGGGGAAGCTTACCGGGGCAGAAAAGGTGTATACGGAGTATGAAGATGTTTTCGGAAAGATTTACGGTGCGCTTCCGAAGCAGGTGATTCATAGGGATCCGTGTCCGGGTAATATTATTCTTTCCGAGGATAAGTGGGGATTCATCGATTTCGAACTCAGTGAAAGGAATGTCCGTATTTTTGACCCGTGTTATGCTGCAACCGCCATTTTATCTGAAAGCTTCGAGGAAGGCAATGAAGACAAGCTTGCCAAATGGATTCAGATTTATAAAAACATCGTATACGGGTACGATGATGTAGTAAAGCTGACAGAGGAAGAACAGCAGGCTCTTCCGTATGTGGTGCTTTCTAACCAGCTATTGGCCCTTGCCTGGTTTGCGGGGCAGGAAAAGTTTGCTGAAGTTTACGAAACTAATAAAAAGATGACGGAGTGGCTTATAAGGGAGTTTGAGGACCTTCGTATCTGAGATGGTGAGTACGAAAAGAATATTGTTATTATGCCCTCGGAGTTGCATGACTCCGGGGGCATATGATTTATAAAGTATATAAAGCGATTTGTTGGGGTATCAAAAATTTTACATCGATTTTACACGGATATGATTACAGATTTTACAACCGCGTTGTAAACTATGTGTAAAATGCTGGTAAAAGCGTTTATAAACAGAACATAAAGATGAGAGGTTGTAAAAATGGACATTTTTGATGTATTAACACTGATAGGCGGTCTCTGTTTATTCCTTTTCGGAATGAATCTTATGGGAGATGCTTTGGAAAGAAGCGCCGGTAGCAAGCTTGAAATTATGATCGGAAAACTGACCACGGGCAAATTGGCAGGGTTACTTACCGGTCTGGGAGTTACTGCTGTGATTCAGAGTTCTTCGGCGACCACGGTGATGGTTGTCGGATTTGTAAACTCAAGGTTGATGAGCTTAAAACAAGCCATTCATGTGATTATGGGTGCAAATATCGGTACCACTGTAACTGCGTGGATTTTGAGCCTCAGCGGAATTCCCGGCAGTAACATATTCTTGAAGTTGTTAAAGCCTTCTTCTTTTACCCCTGTCCTTGCTTTGGTCGGTATCGTACTTTTTATGTTCACAAAGAGCAACAAAAAGAAGGATATCGGTATGGTTCTTCTGGGTTTCGCGACGTTGATGTTCGGTATGGAGACGATGACGGGAGCTGTTTCGGGGCTCAGAGATATTCCTGCGTTCCAAGAACTGTTTCTCCTGTTTAAAAATCCAGTTTTGGGAGTTCTTGCCGGTGCGGTGCTTACCGCAATCATTCAGTCCAGTTCAGCTTCCGTCGGTATTTTACAGGCATTAGCGGCAACCGGTGCGGTTTCCTACGGCGCAGCGATTCCGATTATTATGGGTCAGAATATCGGTACTTGTGTTACCGCAATGATTTCCTCTGTCGGTACAACGAAGAATGCAAAACGTGCCGCGCTTGTTCATCTTTCATTTAATATTATAGGAACTGTTATATGTTTGACAGCATTTTCTTTGGTGAAGATGTTAGTTGCACCGGTATTGCTCAATGAATCCGCTTCGTTTGCGGGAATTGCAACGGCGCATTCCATTTTCAATATTGTGTGTACCTTGCTTTTGCTTCCTATGTCGGGACTGCTTGAAAAACTTGCATATAAGCTTATTCCTGATAGTGGGCAGGCAGAAAAGGTTTCGGAACTTGATGAAAGACTTCTTGCTACTCCTGCAATCGCATTGGAATGTGCACATAATTTAACCTATGATATGGCAAAAGTTGCCGTTGAGGCACTGAAAAGCAGTGTAGAGTGTCTTACTGTTTACGACAAGGCAAAGGCCGAAGCAATCCGTGAAGCAGAGGATAAAACAGACCACTTTGAAGATGTAATCGGAAGTTACCTCGTTAAAATCAGTACCAAGCAGTTGAATGAAAGTGAAGGAGCAACTGCCTCCATGCTTTTAAAGGCAATCGGTGATTTTGAGCGTATCTCCGACCATGCTGTAAATATTCTTGAGTCCGCAGAGGAAATGAGAGAAAAAGGAATTGTCTTTTCAGATAGTGCAAAAACCGAGATGGATTCACTATCTGCGGCAACCCTAGAAATTGTAACCTTATCGTATGGCGCGTTTCTTGAAAATAACGCAGAACAGGCGAATCTGGTAGAGCCTTTGGAACAGGTCATTGACCGGATGAAAGAGCTGCTTCGTTCCAGACACATTGATCGCTTACGTATGGGAGAGTGCGGTATTGAGGCAGGCTTTGTATGGAGCGACCTGATTACCAATATGGAGAGAGTATCCGACCATTGTTCCAACATTGCGGGATGCGTTATGGATACGAAGGAGCAGAATATGAATCTCCACGAATCCTTGAAACTGCTCAGAAGTGATAATGAGTTCTACAGAGAGAAATATACGGAATATACCAAGAAGTATCTTTCTTTCGTATAAAAGCTTTGTTGCAAATATTTTTTTGGGCACCGTTTCTATGTATGAAACGGTGCTTTTCTTTTACCTTGATTTTACATGGTGTCGGTTACGGATTTTACAATAAGGCGATAAAATGGAAATGTAGTTAAGGGAAAGCTTTAGGCTATATTAAAGGAGAGAAGAAAAATGAAGAAGATTATTAGTTTGTTCGTAACTGTAATGTTGCTCACCTGTACGCTTACCGGTTGTGGCGGTAGTAAGGAAGCCGTTGCTACAGACGGATCCACTTCAATGAATAAGGTAATTGGGGCATTGGGAGAATCGTTTGAAGCAGATACCGGAATTACTGTAACTTATAACGCCACCGGCTCCGGGGCAGGTATTCAGGCTGTACAGGAAGGCAGATGTGATATCGGACTGTCCAGTCGCAATCTTAAGACGGAAGAATTGGAAAAGGGACTGGAAGGTACCGTACTTGCGTATGACGGGATTGCAATTATTGTAAATCTAAATAATCCGGTAAGTGATCTTACGGTGGAAATGATTGCCAGGATTTACACCGGAGAAATTACAAACTGGAGTGAAGTGGGCGGTAGTGATACGGAGATTGTACTTATCGGGCGAGAAGCGGGAAGTGGCACAAGAGATGGATTTGAGTCTATTACCGATACCGAGGATGTGTGTGTGTATCGTCAGGAATTGACATCAACCGGTGACGTGATTACGACGGTTGCAAGCAATCCGGCAGCGATTGGTTATGCGTCACTGGCTTCGGTGAAGGATACAGTAAAACCTCTTACTGTAGATGGTATTGCACCGAGCGAACAAACCATTAAGGATGGAAGTTATGTGGTACAACGTCCGTTTGTTCTTGTGACAAAGGCGGATGCAGAATTATCTGAAAGTGCTCAGAAATTCTTCGATTATGTCACGTCCGGTGAAGCAAGCGAGATTATCAGTAACGCAGGTGTAGTTCCTGCTAATTAAAGGGGGGAGCGACGATGCCGAACGGTGACGTCGCTGATACCTATTGAGGTTGAATTATGAAGAGAGGTTTAGTTTTAGACGATTTTGAGCGGACCCGGAACAGGAAACCGAGGTTTTATGAGAAGGTAATTCACGGGATATTTCTTATGCTTGGTCTGATTACGGTCGGTTGTGTTTTGCTCATTACAATTTATTTGATTATTTCCGGTATTCCTGCCATTAAGGAAATCGACCTTATTAACTTTTTATTCGGCAAGGAATGGGCATCTACCGCTGCTGAGCCGAAATACGGAATATTACCGTTTATACTGACAAGTGTATACGGTACGACAGGAGCAATACTAATTGGTGTACCGATTGGATTCTTTGCGGCGGTTTATCTTTCAAAGATAGCGTCCCAAAAGTTAAGATCGGTTATCGAAGCCGCGGTGAGCCTGCTGGCCGGAATTCCTTCGGTGGTATACGGTCTTGTGGGAATGCTTGTGCTTGTGCCGGCAATTCGTGAATTATTTCATGTGCCTGACGGTGCCAGTCTGCTTGCGGCCATTGTTGTTCTTGCTGTAATGATACTGCCGAATATTATAAAGGTATCTATTACGGCATTGGATGCCGTACCGAAGGAGTATGAGGATGCTTCCCTTGCGTTGGGTGCGACCCCTATCGAAACCATATTCAAGGTATCGGTGCCTGCTGCGAAAAGCGGGATTGCCGCTGCAGTTGTGCTCGGTGTCGGTCGTGCCATCGGGGAAGCAATGGCAGTTATGATGGTTGCGGGAAATGTGGCAAATATGCCTTCCCTCTTTCAGAGTGTCCGTTTCCTTACAACTGCTGTATCCGGTGAGATGGCTTATTCAAGTCCGGGAAGCTTGCAGAGAAATGCGCTGTTTTCTATTGCTCTTATATTGTTTTTGTTTATTATGCTGATTAACGCTACGCTCAATTTCTTCCTAAAGCGGGATAAGGAGAAATAAGATGAATACAAAAAGAAAACTCTATATTGGTTTTATGCGCGCTGCGATGTATGTTTGTACTGTATGCACGGCGGCATTGGTATTATTTCTTATGGGCTATGTGATGGGAAACGGCATTCCGAATATATCATGGGAATTGCTTTCAACCAAACCGAGCTACCTGTCGGGACGAATCGGTATTTTGCCGGATATTCTGAATACGGTATATATTGTATTGGTCACGCTGATTATTGTATTGCCTCTCGGTGTGGGAGCAGCAATCTATCTTACGGAGTATGCGAAGAATAAGAAAATGGTTTCTGTCATTGAATATGCTGCGGAAACGCTTTCCGGTATTCCGTCCATTATTTACGGACTTGTGGGTATGCTTCTTTTCTCTAACAACTTCGGAACAAGTCTGCTGGCCGGAGCATTAACGCTTACGATTATGAATCTTCCTACTGTAATGCGTACAACACAGGAGAGTTTGAAGACAGTACCGCAAAGTTACCGGGAGGGTGCGTTTGGACTCGGTGCGGGAAAATGGCGCGTGATTCGGACGGTAGTTCTTCCGGGCTGTGTGGACGGAATGATTACCGGCTGTATTTTATCCGTCGGCAGAATTCTCGGTGAATCG
This sequence comes from Lachnospiraceae bacterium, assembly GCA_017938405.1. Classification (GTDB taxonomy): domain Bacteria; phylum Bacillota; class Clostridia; order Lachnospirales; family Lachnospiraceae; genus SIG307. Next base: position 67,554 of record JAGBBP010000049.1, on the reverse strand, counting down.
GCAGCGTTGCTTTTTACAGCAGGCTTTGCTCATGCATTGAACGGAATATTTGGAGCGCTTGCAAGCCCGGGTGCAACGTTGACGGTAGCACTGTATGTATACGCGAAAGAAGAAGGAGAATTCGGTGTGGCATTTGCAATCAGTGCAATTTTGATGATATTGACAGTATTGATTAACTTGTCTGCAGCTTTTGTCGGTAAATACTTCGGGAGAAGGAGAAATGTATGAGTGAGATTATGACAGCAAAGGATTTGTGCCTTTGGTATGGTGAAAATAAAGCCTTAAAAAATATAAATATAACGATTCCGGAAAAAAGCATAACAGCATTAATCGGTCCTTCGGGGTGTGGAAAATCCACATTTCTTAAAACGTTGAATCGCATGAATGATTTAATTCCGGTTGTAAAGATTTCGGGAGAAGTGTGTTATAACGGACGCAATATTTTTGGTAAAGATGTGGATGTAAACGAACTTCGTCGTGATGTGGGGATGGTATTCCAAAAGCCTAATCCGTTTCCTATGAGTATTTATGATAATATTGCTTACGGTCCGCGTACGCATGGTGTGAAAAGTAAGGTCAGATTGGACGAGATTGTAGAGCAGGCACTGAAAGGTGCGGCGATTTGGGACGAGGTAAAGGATAGATTGAAAAAGAATGCACTCGGTCTTTCGGGAGGGCAACAGCAACGTCTTTGTATTGCTCGGGCGCTTGCCGTAGAACCGAAGGTTTTACTTATGGATGAGCCGACTTCGGCGCTTGATCCGATTTCTACTTCCAGAATAGAGGAACTTACATTGCAATTGAAGGAAAAATATACTATAATTATTGTGACTCATAATATGCAACAAGCAGTTCGTATTTCGGATAATACGGCATTTTTCCTTCTCGGAGAACTGATTGAGTTTGGGAAAACTGAGAGAATTTTCTCTCAACCGGAAGATAAGCGTACCGAGGATTACATTACAGGAAGGTTTGGTTGATGTTATGAGAAGCAGATTCGATGAGCAGCTTAGCCTGCTGAATAAAAAGATGATTGGGATGGGTGCGCTATGCGAAGAAATCATTGCATTTGTTGCAAAAGCCTTGCTGAACGGTGATGTTCAGGGCGCCGGGGAAGTAATGTTACAGGGACGTGAAATTGATCAAATGGAGCGCGAAATCGAAGCTATCTGTTTAAAACTTTTGCTACAGCAACAGCCTGTTGCGAAGGATCTTCGTGCGATTTCCGCTGCATTGAAAATGATTACCGATATGGAAAGAATCGGTGATCAGGCAGAGGATATTGCTGAAATTATCCCGTTCCTTGACGGAAGAACCGGTGCGGAGTTTTCTGATTTTAAGCCGATGGCGGAAGCTACCTGCAGAATGGTGACAGATAGTATTGAGGCTTATGTAAAGCAGGATATTACCCTTGCAAAGTCCGTAGTTGTTCATGACGATGTAGTGGATGAAGCTTTCGGAAGAATGAAAGAGATGTTAATTAAAAAGATATCCGAAAACAATGCAGACGGAGAATATGCCGTTGATCTTCTTATGATTGCAAAGTATTTTGAACGTATCGGTGACCACGCTGTTAACATTGCAGAGTGGGTTGAGTTTTCTGTAACGGGAGTTCACAAAGGAGAGTAGAGTATGATTTGGTGTATTGATGACGACAGTACGATTCGTGAGATTGAAGTATACACATTGGAGCAGACGGGATTTGAAGCTCGAGGGTTTGCGGACGGGATTTCCATGCTTGAGGCATTGAAAAGTGAAAAGCCGGAGCTTATCATTCTGGATATTATGATGCCGAAGATGGATGGAATGGAAGTTCTTACGAAATTACGTTCCAAAGATGAGTACAAAAATATTCCGGTCATCATGGCAACCGCAAAAGGAACAGAGATGGATAAGATAGGAGGTCTTAATTCCGGTGCGGACGACTATCTGGTAAAGCCGTTCGGAGTAATGGAGATGGTTGCCCGTGTAAAAGCAGTACTGCGTCGTACGACAAAAACTGCAACCTCTACGGACATTACTGTCGGGAATATCACTTTGAAAGAAAAAGAGCATATGGTACTTGTTGAAGGTAAGAAGACAGAGTTAACACACAAAGAATTCGAGATGTTGAAGCTTCTTATGCAAAATCCGGGGATGGTATTTTCAAGAGATAAACTAATGAGCGAAGTTTGGGGAACTGACTATATCGGGGAAACGCGTACGGTGGATATGCACATTAAAACGCTTCGCCAAAAGCTCGGAAACGTAGGAGGACAGATTAAGACGGTAATCGGCGTGGGCTACAGATTGGAGGCTGAAGTATGACAAAAAAGATATTTCGGTCCATCTTTACGGTAGCGTTGGTGGTGCTTCTTGCAAGTATCGGAATTGCTACAAGCTTTTTGTATGGTTATTTTAACAATGCACAGGTAAAGCAACTGAAGGCCGAACTGTCTCTTGTGGCGAATGCTGTGAATGAGGTGGGGATTGAATATTTTGAGAATTTTGATTCCAACGTATTTCGTTTTACTGTAATAGATGCAGACGGAACGGTGCTTTATGATACCCATGCCGATGCAAGCCGGATGGAAAATCATGGGGAACGTGAGGAAATTGTGGGAGCCTTTCAATCCGGGACAGGAAGTAGTGCAAGAAATTCTTTTACATTGACAGAAAAGACTTTTTATGAGGCGACGTTGCTTGAGAATGGCGAAGTACTCCGCATTTCCGTGAGTCAGCTTACGGTCGGAGCTCTTATCCTGGATATGTTGCCGGCAATTATTGCAATTATATTAGTTGCTGCGGTGGTTGCTTTTATTCTGGCTGAAGCCATGGCAAAAAAGGTAACCGATCCTTTAATGCGACTTGACTTGGAGCATCCGGTCGAGAACAATACTTATGAAGAACTGACACCGATACTTACAAAGGTACACAAACAGCATAAGCAAATCAAATCGCAAACGGAAACCCTGCGTCGTAAAACCGATGAGTTCGAGCAGATTATTTCTTCTATGAACGAAGGACTAGTTTTGTTGGATGAGCACGGGATGATACTGAGCATGAACACGGCGGCACAAAAGATTTTTGCTGTGAAGAAGGATGTAAAGGGCAGTGATTTTTTGTTAGTCGATCGTACAAGTAAAATGAGTAAAGCCGTTTGGAGTGCATTAGAGGGAAGTCACATTGAGTATACCGAGCAGAGAAACGGAAATGAGTATCAGTTTACAGTGAATCCGATTAAATCGGAGGATAAAATATTGGGTGCGGTTATTTTTGCGTTTGATATTACGGACCGTGCATTTGCCGAGCGCAATCGCCGGGAGTTTACGGCAAATGTTACCCATGAATTGAAAACTCCTCTGCAGTCCATTATCGGAAGTGCGGAACTGCTTGAGAACGGCCTTGTTAAGCCGGAGGATGTGGGAAGGTTTGTAGGAAACATCCGCAAAGAAGCAACCCGTCTTGTCAGTCTTATTAATGATATTATTCGTCTTTCCCAGTTGGACGAAAATCACGAGCCGGCAACCGAAGATGTAGATCTCGGGGAGGTGGCAAGAGAGGTGATGGAGGTTTTGACGGTAGCCGCAGCAAAGAGAAATGTCGAATTGGAGATGGAAGGGGAAGGCAGCAGAATTTGCGGTGTTCGTCGTTATGTTTACGAGATTATTTATAATTTATGTGATAACGCCATTCGTTATAACAAGGAAGGCGGAAAAGTAATAATCAAACTCGGACAGGAAGAGGGTCATGCATTTGTTTCCGTGCAGGATACCGGAATCGGTATCGCCGCGGAGCATCAGTCGCGCATTTTTGAGCGTTTTTATCGAGTGGATAAAAGTCATTCGAAAGATACGGGAGGTACCGGTTTGGGACTCTCGATCGTAAAGCATGCGGTTCAGTATCATAATGGGAAAATGACCCTTGTAAGTGAACCGGGAAAAGGGACCTGCATTAAAGTAGTTTTTTAACAGAGTATCCTTTGTGTGCGATATTTTCCCGGTGTAGTACCGTATTTTTTCTTAAAGCTGCGGTTGAAGTAGGAAAGGTTGTCAAAGCCGCAGGCGTTGGCAATGTCAAGAACGTTATCGTCGGTGGCGAGCAGCAGCTTTGCGGCGGCTTCCAGGCGGTAGTCGTTTAGGTAGGTGACAAAGCTGATTCCCATACTTTCCTTGAAAAATTTCATAAAATAGGACTTGCTGAAATAGCAAAGGGCCGCCATTTCTTCTATGGTAATTGTTTGGGCATAATGCTCCTCCACATAGGAAATGACGGCCTTTATTTTATCCAGACGCTTCCGGTCAGGGAGAGCATAGGAAATTCCTTCGGAGGAGAGTGTATAAAACATCAGGAAAAGATGTCCCTTTACTGCTAACTGATATCCTGCGGGCTTTTTGTCGCAAAGGGTGTCGATTGCCTGAATTTGTCCGGCAAGTGTCGGATAGAGCGGAGTATCGGCGCGGAATATGACAGGAACCGAAAATGTTGCGGTCAGTAACGGAGAGAGAAAACGGTCCCAACAAAGGTCGTTACCGGATGCTTTTAGCAGGCGTGGTTTGAAAAAGATGTTTTCGTATTCCATGGAGCTGCTTTCAAACTGTGTAATGGAATGAAGTTGTCCCGACATTACGAATATAATATCTCCTGTTTGTACATGATATTCAGTAAGGTCAACGGAAACGATACCCTCGCCTTTTTTGATTACGATAATTTCTGCCTCTTCGTGCCAATGAAGCTTTACCGAGCGGAAATCCAGAGGAATGGAGCAAAGGTAGGTATTGTAAGGAAACTCGGTCGAAGTGTGGCTTTTATTTTCATGATACAGTTCGTAGTTGGTAAGCTTCATTTTGCCCTCCTGAAATTCGAAAATGATAGTATTGTGCAAATAATTGGCTGTTTTATGCAAGAAAAACACTTGGTATGATGATATAATAACATTATAGTAATACACATGCAATAGCGTAATATAAAAAAGAAAAAGGAGTTGTTGCAATGAATTTAAAAGAAATCTTAGATAAGGAATATGGCAGGGCGGTAGCCGAGTGTACCAACGAGGAAATTTACATTGCACTGTTAAAGGAAGTGAATGCATTTGCTTCTCAAAAAGGTAAGGCGGAAGGAAAGAAGAAACTGTACTATATTTCCGCAGAGTTTTTAATCGGAAAGCTGTTATCCAATAACCTGATCAATCTCGGGCTTTACGAGGAGGTAAAGGAGCAGCTTGCGGAGGCCGGAAAAGAAATCAGCGAAATAGAGGAAATAGAGAACGAACCGTCTTTAGGAAACGGCGGTCTCGGAAGACTTGCGGCCTGCTTTCTGGATTCTGCGGCAACCCTGGGGATTCCTGCGGATGGTATCGGTTTGAATTATCATTTCGGTTTGTTTCGTCAGGTGTTTCGGAACAATGCGCAGACCACCGTGCCGGATGCGTGGATCAGTGAGAACAGCTGGTTAATCAGAACGGATACGGTATACCCGGTGAATTTTAAGGGGCTGGAAGTGAAAGCACGGATGTACGACATCAACGTGACCGGCTATGACAGTGTGACCAATAAGCTGCATTTGTTTGATATAGAGAGCGTGGATGAAAGTATAGTGAAGGACGGAATTGATTTCGATAAGACGGAGATTGCAAAGAATCTTACCTTATTCCTTTACCCGGATGACAGTGACGAGAACGGAAGACTTCTCAGGATTTACCAACAGTATTTCATGGTATCAGCCGGTGCGCAGTTGATTTTGGAGGAGTGTGCCGCAAGAGGCAGTAATCTTCATGATTTGTATGATTATGCCGTAATTCAGATTAACGACACCCATCCGACTATGGTGATTCCGGAGTTGATTCGATTGCTTACGGAACGTGGGATTGAAACGGATGAAGCAATAGAGATTGTAAGCAAGACTTGCGCGTATACCAATCATACGATACTTGCCGAAGCTTTGGAAAAGTGGAAGGTAGCGCAGTTAAAGAAGGTGGTTCCGCAATTAGTTCCGGTGATAGAAATTCTTGATGATAAAGTACGGAGAAAATTTGATAATCCGTCGGTTTATATCATTGACAAAGAGGAACGTGTGCACATGGCCCATATCGACATTCATTGCGGTTTCAGTGTAAACGGTGTGGCTTGGTTGCATACGGAAATCTTAAAAAATGTAGAACTGAATCATTTTTATAAGTTGTATCCGGAGAAGTTTAACAATAAAACCAACGGTGTGACCTTCCGGCGCTGGCTCATGCATTGTAACCCGGAGCTGGCCGGATTTATTACGGAGTTGATCGGAACGGGTTGGAAAAAGGATGCGAGAGAACTGAAAAAGTTACTGACGTTTAAGAATGATACGGATGTACTGGAAAAGCTGCTTGCGATAAAGTATAGCAAGAAAGAGCAGTTAAAGCGGTACATTCTGGAAAAACAAGGAATTACCCTCAATGAAAATTCGATTTTCGATATTCAGGTAAAGCGCCTTCATGAGTACAAGCGTCAGCAGTTGAATGCACTGTATGTCATTCATAAGTATCTGGAGATTAAGGCGGGAAAGGTACCGGGTACACCGATTACAGTGATTTTCGGCGCAAAGGCAGCACCGGCCTATACCATTGCCCAGGATATTATTCATTTGATTCTTTGCCTGCAGGAGTTGATTGAGAAGGATGCGGTTGTAAGCAAGTACCTGAGGGTGGTTATGGTGGAAAACTACAACGTGACCTATGCGGAGAAGCTGATTCCGGCCTGCGATATTTCCGAGCAGATTTCTCTTGCCTCTAAGGAAGCCAGCGGTACCGGTAACATGAAGTTTATGTTAAACGGCGCAGTGACCTTAGGTACCGAGGACGGGGCAAATGTAGAGATTCATCATCTGGTAGGTGACGAGAATATTTATGTGTTCGGTGATGAAAGCCATACGGTGGTAGAACGTTATAAGAGGGCCGACTATTGTGCGAAGGAATATTATTCCGGCAATAAGGCTGTTAAGCGGGCGGTAGACTTTATTCGAGGCAAAGAGCTGGAAGCATTGGGAGATAAGAAACGTTTGGAGCGTCTTTTTAACGAGCTTGTAAATAAGGACTGGTTTATGACCTTCCCGGATTTTGACAGCTATGTAGCCGCAAGGGAACAGGCCTATACAGACTATGAAAATCGTTTGGAATGGGCAAAGAAAATGCTTGTCAACATTGCAAAGGCCGGGTACTTTTCTTCCGACCGTACGATCGCAGAATATAACAGGGATATATGGAACGTGTAAGTGAAGGGGTGACGCAGTGCCACATGCGTCACCCTTTTCCTCTTTTTTTATATTCCCTCGGACTCATACCGACCTGTCCGGAGAACAGTTTGGAAAAGTAGGAAAAATCCTGATATCCTACCATAATAGCAACGTCGGAAACAGAAAAGTCGGTCGTATTAAAAAGGCGAAGGGCCTCCCGAATTCGTTCCTGCTGAATATATTTTGTCAGGCTGATGCCGGTTTCCTTGCAGAAGGAATGGGAGAGTGCGGAAGCGTTTTTATGAAAGTAGTCCGCCAAATAGTTTAAGGAAAGTTCCTCTTCCAAATGGAGCCGGATATAATCGATGATGTCCTTTGTTTGTTTCGAATAGTTTGGATTGGCATAGTTTTTAACCAACAGACAATACTTATGGCAGATTTCGTTTGGCATCTGTTCCAGTTTGGCCATGGTGGTCAGCGAATCGATTTTGGTACGGGTGGAAGTCAGCTGCCGGATGATATGGTAAGGATGAATGTCCATGGTAAGAAGCTCCATGTGACAGTAATTGTTCAGACTGTGCAGGAACCAACGATATTCGCGCATGGAATTGTCGTGGACGAAGCGGGCATTCTGCAAAAAGATTTGCAATGCCTGCTGGGCCCGTGGACTGTCTCCTGTCTTAATAATGGTTAAAAATTCAAATAATGAGTTACGATAATCCGCGGCATGCTCTACGGTATAAGCATCCAGAAGCTCTTTATTAATGTCAATATCCCGCTTTTGTTCCGCATATTGTATCAACTCGGGAACAACTTCGGAAAATGCCGGATAATGGACGGAAAGCACATGTTTTACTACTGCGGTAACCGAATCCGGGTGTGCATAGGGCATTTGTTCGTAAATATATTTCAAAGGTTGTATTTCGTTGGGAGAGATGTGGGAATCTTTTAAAATCTGGGTAAAGTAATTGGCGGACAGTTCTTCGTCACGAAAAGGACCGATGGCAATAAAATCCGGTTGTTCTTTGCCCTCGAGGAGAGCAAGTACATTGTAAAATCCCAAGTTACTTTTTACGATAAGCAGACGATATCCCTCAAAATTTTCTCCGAAAGACAGATTCTGTTGTTCTTCTCCATAGTTTGTCCAGACCATGGCACGTAAGCCAAGGTCTATTTTTTTGATATCCGTATAAGGAGGCGTAAACAAAATAGACGGAATCCGAAAAGCGGATTGTAATACATTTTGTAATAATTCAAAACTATCGGTAAGGCGGTGTATGTTTTTTTCCATTACTTTCCTTTCTGCTTTTATGAGGTTATACAAATATTATACAACTAAAACAAAAAAAATACAAGTTAAAGAGGCTGCATTACGATAAAATAGAATCAGAAAGATAAATATAAAGGAGGACACGATTCATGAAATTTACATGGAATGATGCATGGTTGTTTACAAAGGATGCAGACAAGGTGTCAAAGGAGCACCTTGCGTTAAACGTATCCGATTGGGAAAGCGTAACTCTTCCGCACACTTGGAATGCAAAGGACGGTCAGGACGGCGGAAACGACTATTATCGTGGTACTTGTTATTATACAAAGAAGCTGGCTTTGGCAGCGTGTCAGGGAGCGGAACAGGTTTATATTGAATTTGAAGGAGCCAATTCTTCTGTGGATGTGTATGTAAACGGTACTCTTGCGGTACATCATGACGGCGGATATTCCACCTTCCGTGCCAATATTACGGAGCTTCTCAAAGAAGAAAATGAATTTGTGGTTGCAGTGGATAATGCGCCGAACGACAGAGTATATCCGCAGATGGCAGACTTTACCTTCTATGGCGGTATTTATCGTGATGTGAATATTATTTGTGTGCCGAAGGCTCACTTTGATTTGGATTTCTTCGGAGGCCCGGGTGTTCAGGTGACTCCGGTAGTAGAAGGAACCAAGGCGAATGTGAATGTAATCGGCTATTTTTCCGGACTTTCCGGTAATGAGACCGTGAAATATGTGATTAAGGACGACAAAGCGGTTGTTTGTGAGAGCGAGGTTTCCGCAAAGGACGGTAAGGCAGATTTTGTAATCGAAAACGTTCACTTGTGGAACGGTCGTAAGGATCCGTTCCTTTACACCTTGGAAGCAACCCTTCTTGACGGTGAGACGGAACTGGATAGCAGAACCGTACGCTTCGGTTGTCGTTTCTTCGAGATTGACCCGGAAAGAGGTTTCATTTTAAACGGTGCGGAATATCCGCTTCGCGGCGTATCCCGTCATCAGGACAGAAAAGACATCGGTAATGCACTTTTACCGGAGCATCATAAGCAGGATGCGGAACTCATTTATGAAGTGGGTGCAACCACCATTCGTCTGGCACACTACCAGCATGCGCAGTATTTCTACGATTTATGTGATGAAATGGGCTTTGTACTTTGGGCGGAGATTCCGTATATTTCCAACCATATGCCGAACGGTAGAGAGAATACGATTTCCCAGATGAAGGAACTTTTGGCACAGAATTATAATCATCCGTCTATTTTTGTTTGGGGCCTTTCCAATGAGATTTCCATGAAGGGTGCGGATGACCCGGATTTGCTTGAGAATCATCGTATTTTGAATGATTTGTGTCATGAATGGGATAAGACCAGACTGACCACCATGGCGATTGTTTCCATGTGTCCGACGGACAGTGAATATGTGAAGATTCCGGACACGGTATCCTGGAACCATTACTTCGGATGGTACGGCGGCGATACTTCCATGAACGGTCCGTGGATGGACAAGTTCCATGCGGAGCATCCGAATCTTCCGGTAGGTATGAGTGAGTACGGTTGTGAGGCGCTGAACTGGCATAACTCCAATCCGGAGCAGGGGGATTATTCCGAAGAGTATCAGGCGTACTATCATGAAGAGTTAATTAAGCAGTTATTTACAAGAAAGTATATTTGGGCTACCCATGTTTGGAATATGTTTGACTTTGCTGCAGACAGCAGAGCAGAGGGCGGCGAAGACGGCATGAACCATAAGGGTCTTATGAACTTTGACAGAACCTATAAAAAGGATGCTTTTTATGCCTACAAGGCTTGGCTTTCCGATGAACCGTTCGTACACATCTGCGGTAAGCGTTATGTGGACCGTGTGGAGGATGTGACGAAGGTTACGGTATATTCCAACCAGCCTGAAGTAGAGTTGTTTGCAAACGGAAAGAGCTTGGGAAAGCAGACCAGTGATGTACACTTCTTCTACTTTGATGTACCGAATGCAGGAGAGACAGAGCTTACAGCAAAGGCCGGTGCTTGTGAAGATTCTTCCAAAATTGTAAAGGTAGACAAGTTCAACGATGCCTATCGTATGGTAGAGACCGGTGATGTACTGAACTGGTTTGAGATTACCGCACCGGAAGGCTATTATTCCATCAATGATAAGGCATCGGATATTCTTGCAACCACAAAGGGTAAGCTTCTGTTCATCGGACTTATGAAAAAAGCAATGAAGGGCAGAAAGACCATGGCAGACCCGACCCAGATGATGGGAAATAAGGATATGATGGGATTCCTTGGAGGATTTACCGTAAAGCGTCTGTTGTCTATGATGGGAGCAATGGGGGCAAGACCGCTCAGTAAGGATGAGATGTTAACGTTTAACAAGAAGCTGAACAAGATTAAGAAAAAGTAAATAAAGGAGAACCAAAACGGAGGGATATTTCTTCCAAAAGACAAAAAAGGAGGCAAAACTATGGAAACAAAGAGAAAATTCGGTATGAGAGACAAAGTTGCTTACGCTGCCGGTGATTTCGGTTGTAACATGAGTTTCTCTCTCAAAGGAACGGTTCAGACTTTCTGGCTGGTATTTATGATGCTGGAAACCGGTCTGCTTTCCGCATTGCTTTTGGCAGTACAGATTTGGGACGCAATCAATGACCCGTTAATCGGTTCCATGATTGACGCAGACAGAAGAAAGTACAAGATGGGCAAGTTTAAGACTTACATCTTAATCGGCGCAATCGGCTTGCTGGTTGCCGGTGCACTGGTATTTATACCGGTTCCGAATGCTCCTGTAATTATTAAGGCGATTGTATTTATTCTCGGTTATATTGTATGGGATGCATGCTACACCGTTGCAAACGTTCCGTACGGTTCTATGTTATCTTTGGTAACCGAGGATGCAGGAGAAAGAGCACAGTTATCTACCTGGCGTAGTATCGGTTCCATGTTCGGTAACCTTCTTCCGAATATTATCCTTCCGATGATTATTTGGGAAAAGGTAGTGGACGAAAAGGGTGAGCCGGTAATCAATGCGGAAACCGGTGAGCAGGTGCAGAATCTGATCGGTGAGCGCGTATTCGTTGCAGCGTTATTAATGGGTGTGTTAGGTTTTATCGCATTCCTGTTTATGATAAAAAACATTACAATCCGTGTGGATGAGAATACCGTAAAGACCAATGACACCGAGAAGTTCAATGTGATTAAGGCCTTCGGCAATTTCATGAAGAATCGTCCGGCAGTAGGTGCAACTCTTGCTGCAATGGGTATGTTCCTCGGTATGCAGTCCGCGACCACCGCAACTTCCATTATGTTTGCGATTTACTTCGGTATGGCAGAGCTTTCCGGTATTGTGCAGTTAATCGGTTTCCTTCCGATGCTTATCTTCATGCCGTTTATCAAGAACATTGTTGCAAAGTGGGGTAAGAAAGAAGCTTCCGTTGCGGGAACCGTCGTTTCTTTAGTGGGTGGCATTTTGATGTTTGTATTCCCGTTAATCCCGAATAAGAGCATTGCCCTTGTTTTATATATTGCGGCACTGGGTATCTTTGGTTTTGGTATGGGCATTTACACCTGCGTTTCCTGGGCACTTATGGCAGATGCCATCGATTACAACGAGTGGAAGACCGGAAAGAGAGAAGAGGGTACCGTTTACTCCCTCCATTCCTTCTTCCGTAAGCTGGCACAGGGTGTAGGTCCGTCCGTTGTTCTTTTGTTAATGGGCTTCCTGGGTTACAATTCTAAGCTTGGTGTGGGTGCACAGTCTGCATCCACTGCATACAATATGTGCTGGTTGGTTGCTGCGTTGTATATGTTCAGTGCGGTAATGCAGTTTGTAGGTCTTGCGGTTATTTATAACCTGGATAAGAAGACCATGGCAAAGATGCAGGCCGAATTGGATGAGCGCAGAGGAAAGGCAGAATAAAAATATCACGTCAAATAATTAGAATTTGACAAGTGTTCTCCATACAAAACGTCGTAAAGTTCTCATTGAACTTTGCGACGTTTTTGTTATAATGAAAGAGGATATAGAATTACTCTGTTGGTATGTAAAATGAAATAGAAACATGAGGAGGAGGTTGTCATGACACATAGAGAACGAATGAAAGCGGGAATGGTATATGATCCGTGGGATGAGGAATTGCAGGCAGAACAGGCAAGACGTTTGGAAACTTTATACGAGTATAATGCAACGCGTCCGTCCGAAGGGAAGAAAAGGAAGGAACTGCTAAAAGAGATGCTGGGAAGTGTAGGGGAAGGCTGTTATATCGAGCCGCCGCTTCGAGCTAACTGGGGCGGAAAGAACGTACACTTCGGAAATCATGTGTATGCCAACTTTAATCTGACCTGTGTAGATGATGCAGAAATCTTCGTGGGGGACGACACCATGTTTGCACCGAACGTGGTGATTACGACAACGAATCATACGATTCATCCAGAGTTGCGGAAAAGAAGAATGCAGTATGTCAAAGCGGTACATATCGGAAACAATGTATGGATCGGCAGCGGTGCCGTTATTTTACCGGGGGTTACCATCGGGGACAATTCGGTCATCGGTGCGGGAAGTATTGTAACAAAGGATATTCCGGCCAATGTGGTGGCGGTGGGAAATCCGTGCCGTGTGCTTCGTGAAATCGGAGAGAGAGACCGGGAGTTCTTCTACAAGAATGAACGGATTGACTGGGAAAATTTGCGTTAAGAAAAGGAGAAGTTTTGTATGCGTTTTACCTATTGCCCGCATTGCGGAAGTAAATTAACAAAAAAAGAAATCGGAGACGAGGGACTGGTTCCTTTTTGTGAACCGTGTAAGATGCCGTTGTTTGATATGTTTTCTACCTGTATTATCTGTGCGGTGACCAACGAATGCGGTGAGGTAGCTTTGTTAAAGCAGGGAGATATATCGAATACCCGGTATGTCTGTGTGTCCGGTTATATGAAAATCGGTGAGTCGGCAGAGGAGTCGGCTACTCGTGAAATCGAAGAAGAAATCGGCCAAAAGGTAGATAAACTTCACTTTGTAAGAAGCTATCCCTATGAAAAGAAAGAGATGCTGATGTTGGGTTTCCATGCAATGGTAAAGAAAGCGGATTTGGTGCTTTCAAAAGAAGTGGATGACGCGGAGTGGGTGCCGTTTGCGGAGGCTCTTAGTAAAATCCGCGAGGGAAGTATTGCCTGGCAGTTGGTGAAGGAAGTAATTGAGAAAGAAAGTGCAAAATAAAGTAAAAAGTGCTTGACCTTCCACTTACGGGAAGGTTTACAATCAGGGTGTGAGGAGGGTCCGGACATCCGCCTACAATAGAATATTACTTTGAAGACGGAGGTTTTTATGGAGAAAAAGAACTACACCATCGGTGAATTCGGAAGGATTTCCGGTGTGTCGGCAAAAACGATACGGTTTTATGATGAAAAGGGCTTACTTAAGCCGGTGGGATATTCCGAGGCAGGCTACCGGTATTATGATGAGTCTTCTTTTGTGACGTTGCAGAGAATTCTGTTGCTACGGTATCTTGGTATGTCCTTGGAGCAGATTAAGGAGATTGTGCGTGACAGTACACTTAGTTTGGAAGACTCCCTGCAGGAGCAGAAAAAGCTTTTATATGAGAAAAAGCGTCATCTGGACCGTGTCATTGATGCGGTGGACAAGGTACAGAATGCAGCGGAAGGTCAGACGTGGGAGAATCTGGTGGAAGCTATCCGGATTTTAGAGGTTTCGGATATGGTCATTAAGCAGTATAAAAGTGACGATAATCTGAATCGACGGATTAATATCCATAATTACAGTACCGGAGCGATTCCGTGGGCAGACTGGGTTTTGGAGCAGTTAGAGCTTTCCGAAGGAATGGATATTCTTTGTCTCGGATGCGGTAATGCGGCGAATCTGGCGGCAATGGCAGATCATTTGCCGGGAAATCTTACTTTCCTTTTAACAGATTATTCGGAGGGCATGCTGGAGAAAGCAAAGGTGAATCTGGCGACAAAGAAGGCGGTTTTTAAAGAAAAGAATATTGCAATCAGCTATCAGGTGGCGGATGCCAATTGTTTGTCTTTGACGGGAGCGTACGACCGGATTACCGCCAATCATATGTTGTACCATGTAGAGAAGCGACAGGAGTTATTTGAAAAGGTAAAGCTCCTTTTAAAGCCGGAGGGTATGTTTTGTGCTACCACCATCGGTGAGACGCATATGCAGGAACTTCATGATTATGTGAAGTCATTTGATGCTCGTATTGAGCAACCCTTTGAGTATTTGACTTGCAGTTTTCAGTTAGAGAACGGCAGAGAGCAGTTACAAACGGTGTTCCCGGATATAGAGTGTGTGATTTGCGATTCCGACTTATTGGTGGATAGGGCAGAACCGTTATATGAGTATGTGTATTCTTTTCCGGGAAATGCGGCTGAAATGTTAAGAGGACGGAAAAAAGAATTTCTTAGAAATGCGGAAGAAATCATTGAAAAGGAAGGAGCATTTTATATCCATAAGTCTACGGGAATGTTCCGCTGCCGGGTGAGCGAAAAGGAAAAACAATTGGAAGTATTGCAGTCAAGTGACGAGGAATTGCAAAGAACAATTGCCAGAATTGAGCAAATGGAACGGTATTTTGATGAGATTCAACGTGCAGTGGAAAAGGACGCCGGGAGAGTGTTTGAAGATGAATCTTTGCAGGAAAAATGGAAGAATTTGCTAGAATATTACGAAGGCGGTCAATGGTTAAAGGACTATGAATGCGACGAACGAGGTGAGTTACCGAAAGGGTTAAAACGCGGAGTGTTGTCGGAGGATGGAGTGTATAATTTGTTAAGTGAGATAGAAGCGTAAATGTAACTGTGCTTTTTCCTTTGGATAAGGCACAGTTTTTTTGAAAATATGACGTTGTACACGGACGGAATGCTTGATTCTTTTTTGTTTCTGTGTTATAATTTATTTTCAATTGATGTTGCGAAAGGTACGGAAGGAGAACATAGATGAATCTGGGTACGATATGGTTGGCTGCCGGAGGAGCTTCCGGTTGGTTTGCGGAATTTACAAGAACCTTTGAAAAATGTTTTATCAGAGAAGACCGATATAAGTTGTTGTTGGAAGGTATCGGTGTTACCATTAAGATTTCCCTCTTGGCGGCATTTCTTGGTTTGATTATCGGTTTCTTAATTGCAATTTGCAGTTTGTCCAAGAATAAGCTGTTGCGCTTTTTCGGCAAGGTGTATACGGATGTGATCCGCGGTACACCGTCGGTAACCCAGCTTATGATTATCTATTTTGTTGTGTTTGCGACGGTACATTGGGAGAAGTGGATTATAGCTGCCATCGCATTTTCCATCAATTCCGGTGCTTATGTGTCGGAGATTATCCGTGCAGGTATTCTCTCTATCGATAAGGGACAGACGGAAGCCGGCCGTTCGCTCGGTCTTACCGGTGTCCAGACCATGTTTTATATTATCATTCCGCAGGCGGTGAAAAATATTTTCCCTGCTATGTGTAACGAGTTTATTACCCTGATTAAGGAAACGGCAATTGTCGGTTATGTAGGGCTTATGGATATCCAGAAAGCGGGTGACTTTATTAAGAGTGCGACTTATCTTGCTTTTATGCCGCTTATCGCTACCGCAATTATTTATTTTGTACTAATTAAAATATTGACGACAGTGCTTGGGGTAGTGGAAAAACGACTGCGTAAGTCCGATATCCGGTAGAAAGGGGTAGCGCATGATTAAGGTAAATAACTTACATAAAAGTTTTGGTAAATTAGACGTATTGAAGGGGATTAATGAGCATATCAAGCCGGGGGAAGTAGTGGTGGTCATCGGACCGTCCGGTTCCGGTAAAAGTACCTTTCTTCGTTGCCTGAATCTTTTGGAAAAGCCGAATAAGGGCGAAATTTATGTAGATGACGAGCTCATTAATGCACCGAAGGTGGATGTAAATAAAGTTCGTCAGAAGATGGGAATGGTATTTCAGCATTTTAATTTATTTCCGCATTTGACGGTAATGGAAAATATTACCCTGGCTCCGGTGAAGCTTAAGAAAATGACGAAGGAAGAGGCACAGAAAAAAGGGGAAGAGCTTCTGAAAATAGTGGGTCTTTCCGATAAGGCGGATTCCTATCCGGTCCAGCTTTCCGGTGGTCAGAAGCAGCGTATTGCCATTGCCCGGTCTCTTGCCATGGAGCCGGAAATTATGCTCTTTGATGAGCCTACCAGTGCATTGGACCCGGAAATGGTCGGCGAGGTACTGGATGTTATGAAAAATCTTGCAAAGAGCGGTATGACCATGGTTGTGGTTACTCATGAGATGGGATTTGCAAGAGAGGTTGCTACCCGCGTGGTATTTATGGACGAGGGTGTGGTATTGGAAAGCGGTACGCCGGAGGAGATTTTTGACCGGCCGCAAAACGAGCGAACCAAGCTGTTTTTAAGCAAAGTGCTTTAAAATAGAGAGTAAAAGGAATAAGGAGAATAAGAAATGAAAAAGATGATGAAGAAGCTTGCACTGGCTGTAGCCTGTGTAACTACCGTAGCAATGTTTGCCGCATGCGGCGGTAAGGAAGAGGAGAATGTAATTAAGTTCGGTACCAATGCGGAGTTCCCGCCGTTCGAGTTTGTGGCCGCAAACGGTGTGATCGGTGAGTATGACGGTATCGATATGGCAATCGCAAAGCAGATCGGTGACGAAATCGGAAAGACCGCGCAGATTGAGAACATGGAATTCGATTCTCTCCTTCTTGCACTTCAGAACGGTCAGGTAGATGCGGTTATCGCAGGTATGACCATTGACCCGGAGAGAGCGGAAGAGGTAAACTTCTCCGTGCCGTACTACACCGCAAAGCAGGTTATGATTGTGAAGGAAGATTCTACCATTGCAAAGGCAACCGACATGGCAGATAAGAAGATTGTGGTTATTCAGGGTTATACCGGTGAGTCCTGCGTAAAGGACATGGGTTATGCTTACGAAGCGTTTAAGAAGGGTTCCGAGGCCATTATGGAGCTGGTAAACGGGAAGTGTGATGTGGTGGTAATCGACTCCGCAACCGCGCAGAAGTATGTAGGTGATAACGAAGGCTTAAAAATCGTAGAGGATGCAGAGGCATTTTCTTCCGAGGAGTACGGCATTGCTGTAAATAAGAAGAATACCGAGTTGTTGGAGCAGATTAATGATATCTTAACAAAGATGAAGAACGACGGTACCATTAACGAGCTTTCCGCAAAGTATTCCGAGCAGTAATAAGAGCTATAATGAAATGAAAAGGTATCCGAAAAGTCATAAGACTTTCCGGATACCTTTTTTTCGGCAAGAGAGTTTCTCTCTTGCCGAACGAATGAGTTTGCTACTGCTTTTTAGCAGCAGCCGTTGTTACCGCAACCGCCGCAGCAGAAGAGAAGGATGAGGATGATGATCCAGCAGCAGCTGCCGCTGTTTCCGCCACCTACGCCGTTGTTGTTGCCGCAACCGCAATCACAGTCACAGCCGCAACCGCAACCGCAACCGCTGTTGCCGCCGCCTACGCCGTTGTTGTTACCGCAACCGCCGCAGCAGAAAAGAAGAATAAGAATGATGATCCAGCTACAACCACCGTTGTTAGCACCGCCGATACCGCAATTAGATAAGTTTCCCATGAAGATTCCCTCCAAATTTTGATTACACCATATCGTATGCACTTCTGCTTGGCCGTGTTTCTGGAGAAAGTACAAAAAATTATTTTAAAATTTTTGAAAGGTGTCGGCTTTTTGCTTGTAATTCCGTACAGAGTGCGGTATGATAGAATAGAGATAATAGGAGGCGTATATGTTATCGGAATTACAGAAACTTGATTTTGAAGCATTAAAAGCATTCATACGATTTTGTGATGAACACGGACTGCGGTATTATGCCATCGGAGGTACGTTATTGGGTGCGGTGCGTCACAAAGGGTTTATTCCGTGGGATGATGATGTGGATGTGGCAATGCCTCGAAAAGACTATGATAAATTCATTTCGCTTGTAACCTCCGGGGAAAAGATAGGGGAGGATTTCTCCGTGGAATGTTGGCAGGCAGGGGATAAGATTCAGAGTTATTTTGCCAAGATTTGTTCCGCCAAGTTTGACATTCGGGAAGATGTGTTAGAAGAGTCTTCTCTTCGCAAGGGCTATTTGGTGGATATCATTCCTTTGGACGGGACGCCGGAGGGCGTTTTGTCGCGGAAGTTGTATTACGCCAGAGTGATGTGGTTACGTTTTTTATGCGGGACTGCCAATGTGCATACCGGGATTGTTACCAGCCGTCCGAAGTGGGAGCAGTGCGTGTTGCGGGTTGTGCGGGCTCTTCGGCTGTATCGTTTCCTTTCCGTGGAAAAGATATACCGCAAGATGGAGCGACTGTTCCGGCGTCAGAAAAGTGAAACCGCTATGTTTGCCGGTACCGTGATGGGAGCGTATAAGACAAAAGAAATTGTTCCGAGAACATATTTCGGAACCACTTATGATGAATATAGTTTATGGGAGTTTGAAGGTTTGCAAATACGAGGCCCGAAGGAGTGGGACGCATACTTAACCCATATGTACGGAGATTACATGACCCTTCCGCCGGAGTCCGAACGGAAGGTACATTATAAAAAGCAAATATGTCCGATTCGGAAGGAAGCGGATAGAAAATAATCGGAGGAGAATGAGGATGGAATATAATGAAGCGTTACAAAAGGTAAGGGAATACGGTCAGGAACATGTGCTGGAGTATTTTTCACAGTTGTCGGAAGATGAGCAGAAGTCTTTGTTGCAGCAGATTGAGCAAACGGATTTTTCCGTATTGGCGAAAGCGGCAGAGGGAGATAAGGAGTTAAAGCGTGGCGTAATTACCCCGATTCCGGCAATGAAGCTTTCTGAAATCGAAGAGAAGAAGGCGGAGTTTACGGAAGAAGGGCTGAAATTGCTTCGGGCAGGCAAGGTAGGAGCTGTGCTTCTGGCAGGTGGTATGGGAACCCGTCTCGGTTCCGACGATCCGAAGGGCATGTATAATATCGGTTTAACGAAGGATGTCTTTATTTTTGAGCGCCTGATTCGTAATCTGCTGGACGTGGTGGAACAAATCGGATGCTATATTCATTTGTTTGTAATGACCAGTGAAAAAAATCATGAAAAAACCGTTGCATTTTTGAAGGAAAAGAAGTTTTTCGGTTATGATGAAAATTATGTTACCTTTTTTATGCAGGATATGGCACCGGCTTCCGATTATACCGGGAAGGTGTACATGGAGACCAAAGCACTGATGTCCGCTTCTCCCAACGGAAACGGCGGATGGTTTTCTTCCATGAAGCGTGGAGGAGTGTTGGATATTGTACATAAAGCAGGGATTGCGTATTTAAATATTTTTGCGGTGGACAATGTATTGCAACGGATTGCGGAACCGTGTTTTGTAGGAGCAACGGCACTCAACGGCTGTGCGGTAGGTGCGAAAGTAATTAAAAAAGCGGCTCCGGATGAAAAAGTGGGCGTTATGTGTCTGGAAGACGGC
This sequence comes from Lachnospiraceae bacterium, assembly GCA_017938405.1. Taxonomy (GTDB): domain Bacteria; phylum Bacillota; class Clostridia; order Lachnospirales; family Lachnospiraceae; genus SIG307. The sequence goes on along the minus strand of JAGBBP010000049.1, from coordinate 47,633 downwards.
AGACCGTCCATTGTGGAATATTATGAGCTGACCACGGAGTTAATGGAGGCGAAGGACGCTTCCGGGGAACCGGCCTATAATTACGGCGTTATTTTGAATTATTTATTCCGTGTGAAGGATTTAGAGGAAATCGTAAGCAAGGAAATGCCGCTTCACATTGTAGAAAAGAAGATTCCGTATTTAAACGAAGCCGGAGAAACGGTAAAGCCGGAGAAGCCGAACGGATACAAGTACGAGAGCCTTGTACTGGATATGATTCATATGTTGGACAGTTGCCTTGTGTTTGAGGTGGTACGTGAGAAGGAGTTTGCACCGATTAAGAATCCGACGGGCGTGGACTCCGTGGAAAGTGCGCGGGCGTTATTGCAAAAGAACGGAGTAGTTTTATAGGAGCGATTATGGCAAAACAACATTGGAGACCGGGAAATATGCTGTATCCGGTGCCGGCAGTGATGGTAAGCTGCGGCAGGGGAAAGGAAAAACCGAATATTATTACGGTGGCATGGGCAGGGACCGTATGCTCCGATCCTGCCATGATTTCCGTATCCATACGTCCGGAGCGGCATTCCTACGAAATTATAAAGGAAACCGGAGAGTTTGTGGTGAATTTGGTAACGAAGGACTTGGTGTTTGCCACAGACTATTGCGGTGTAAAATCCGGAAGAGATGTGGACAAATTTAAAGAAATGAAGTTGACACCGCTTGTTTCACAAAAAGTAAGCGCACCGGGAATTGCGGAGAGCCCGGTTAACATCGAATGTAAGGTGGTGCGTGAACTGGAACTGGGCAGTCATACCATGTTTGTGGGTGAAGTTGTAAATGTAACGGTGGAAGATAGTTATCTGAACGAATCCGGGAAGTTTGAGTTAAACAGTACGGGGTTAGTATCTTACTCCCATGGAGAGTATTTTCTTTTGGGAGAAAAATTAGGAAAGTTCGGTTATTCGGTTCAGAAGAAAAAGTAAATTGGAGGAGGAGAAGGTTATGAAAAAGAAAATCGCGGTATTTGCCAGCGGTTGGGGTGACGAATACTTTCGCGAAGTCGTGTACGGGGTATCCGAGGCGGCAAAAAAGGAAAATATTGATACATTTGCCTTTGTTAATTTTTCGATTCGCGGACTGGATAATTTGTTGAATCGATGTGAATTTAATCTGTTTACTTTGCCGGATTTACGTGACTTCGACGGAGTTATTTTAATGGCCAATTCTTTTAATCTGCCAAGAGAGCTGGACTATTTTTCGGAGAAGATAAAAGAGTACGGGATTCCTACGGTAAGTATCGAGTACGAGTTTGAGAATGTTCCGTATCTTGTTTCGGATAACTATTCCGGGATGCATGATTTGGCGGAACATATTGTGGGACACCACGGCGCGAGAAATATTTTGTATATCGGAGGACCGGAAGAGCATCCGGAAAACGCAGACCGTTTGCGTGCTTTGCAGGATGTAGCAAGCGAGCACGGGTTTCAGGTCCCGGAGAGGAATATAAAATACGGAGATTGGGCGAGAAAATCCGCAATGCGGCTTACGGAGGAGTGGTTGTCGGAAAATGAAGGACTTCCGGATGCTATTTTGTGTGCCAATGATGTAATGGCAATGGGGGTATGCGAACAGCTGGAAAGTATGCATTACGATGTACCGAAGGATGTATTGGTAACCGGATACGATTGTTTGAAAGCCGGCAGGGATTATCGCCCGTCCATATCTTCTGTTGGGCATGCCTGGGAGAAAATGGGTGATATGGCATTGCATATGTTGGTAAAAAGTATAAACGGTGAGATGCCGGAGAATGTGGTGCTTCCGACTACTTTTATTCCGGGAAGAAGTTGCGGCTGCAGCAGTAAAGGTTATTATGAAAGTACATCTTATTTGGAAATCAGAAGCCGCGGTAAGGAAATCGACGGATTGGAGGCCGATTCCTATTTCCGGCATATTTATCTGGCAGTTCAAAAGGCGGACAATGCGGAGGATTTGTCGGATGGGTTGTCGGAACTTTTTGAACGGGAAAATTTAATGGTGGGAAAGGACTTTATGCTTTGTCTGGACCCGGAATTCTTCAACATTGAAGAGGAAGATATGAATCTTTATGTGGAAGGATATAGTGAAAAGGTGGTTGTAATCGGTTCCATAAAAGACGGAAAAGCCAGACCGCGTACCGTGATGGAACGAAATAAAGCACTCTTTCATATGTCGGAGGAGAATAAAGAACCGAAGCTTTATATTTGCGCACCGGTGCTCAGTGATTTAAGAACCTACGGTTTTGCTGTGATGACCGGAGATTTATGCGTGGCATGCGACAATCAGTTTTACATCTGGACCCGTCATATGAGTCAGTATTTGGAACAGGTACGACGTAATATTACCATTTCGGATTTGACCAGAAAGCTGACCAAATTATCGGTAACCGATGTACTTACCGGTGTATACAATCGTGCCGGTTGTGAACAGATGGCGTATCCGGTTTTGGAAGAATGGCGTTCCCGTGGCGGTATCGGTATTGTTATGCTGGTGGATGTGGATAAGATGAAGTTAATTAATGACAGGTACGGTCATGAAAGCGGAGACCTGGCATTGCGTACGGTGGCTGCCGTATTAAAGGCCGGATTGCCGGAGGACTGGATTGTGTCCAGATTCGGTGGCGATGAATTTTTTGTGGGTGGCAGACTGCACGGTCCGAATTTGAATTTTAATATGTTGCGGGATTCTTTGGAATCCAATCTGGAAAGAGAAATCAAAAAGCGTGGAATCGAGTTCCCACTTACCATCAGTATCGGATGTGCCCAGGTAAATCGGGAGGATACGATGGAAATCGAGAAATATTTGCAGATAGCGGACGAAGATATGTATGAAATAAAGCAGGCTCATCATAAAGCATTAGAGGAGCAACAATAAGAGAAAGAGAAGGAAAGAGAATGGGAAAGAATCAGATTTTAAAAGACGTATATCAGGAGTACTTCCGTATTGGAGTTGCCTGTGAGAAAATCAGCGAACGTTTTACCAATCATGAAATCGGAAATCCGGAAAAGGAAGCTTTGATGGTAAAGCAGTTTAACAGTATGACCTTCGGCAATGAGTTGAAGCCGGCTTATAACATGGGATTTTCGGCACCGGAGGCAACGGAAGAGTATCTTCCGTTTGTGATTAATCCCCAGGCAAAGGGAATGCTTGACTGGGCAAAAGAAAACGGTATGCCGGTAAGAGGCCATGTCCTTGTATGGCACAGTCAGTGTCCGAAAGAAGTGTTTTGTAAGGGATATGTGCCGGTGACCATTCCGACAGACCCGGAGCTTTTAAAGGAGCGTCCGATGTTAAAGCACTTTGAAAAGTTAGACCCGGTTTGTTTTGTAGACCGTGAGACCATGTTAAAGCGTCTCAGAAGTTATATTTTTTCTTTGATGGACTATATGTACAAGGAGGGCTATGCCCGGACAATTTATGCCTGGGACGTGGTAAATGAAGCAATCGAGACTGCGGATAAGACGGAGTTCGGATTGCGTAACAGTTATTGGCTTCAGGTAATCGGGGATGACTTTATTTATTGGGCGTTCCGTTTTGCAAAGGATGCAGTGACGGAAGTTTCGAAAAAGTATGCGGAAAAGTACGGTGTTTCTGCGAAGGATGCGGATGCGTTAAAGAAAATTCAGCCGAAACTGTTCTATAATGATTACAATGAATGGGTTTCGGACAAGAAGGAAGCCATTATCGGAGCATTGCAGAGAAGTACCGGAGAACACGGTAGTATTATCGGAGAAGGATTGATTGACGGTATCGGTATGCAGGGGCATTTAAGTGACAATAACGATATCGAAGAATATATTACCGCCTTAAAAGAGTATGCCGCATTGGTGGATGAGGTACATATTACGGAATTGGATGTAAAGTGTACGTGTCTGAATAAGAATCAGGAATACTATCAGGCAGTCTTTTATAAAAACTATTTTGAAGCATTGTTAAAGGCAAAGAAGGAAGGGGCTAATCTTACCTGTGTTACTTTCTGGGGGCTGACGGATGACAATTCCTGGATTCGCGGTGCAAATCCGCTTTTGTTCCGTGGCGATTTGTCCGAAAAGCGTTCCTTTGACGGTGTGGTATATGCGGTGACCGGAGAGGACTTGGGAGAACCGGAAAAAATCGAAATCAATCTTTCCGACCGTTTTTATGATTTTGAAACGCCGGAAGGTGCAGAAGCACTTAAGCCGGAGGATATCGGCTTTAAGATGCGTGGGTTCGGTGCCATTGAGATTCAGGAGAATGTGGTGCACAGCGGAAAGGCAGCGCTTGCCAACGAGAAGAGATTCGGTGCATGGTGCGGTATCAGCTTTGATGTATCCGACTTTATCGGTCAGACCATAGAGGTCAGTGCCTGGGTAAAGAGTCCGGCGCTTAAGGTGACCTTGGGCATGGATCAGGTTCCGGGAGAACCGGCAGCGGTAGATACTGCGTCCGGTGATTGGGCATTGTTAACGGGAACCTTTAAGATTCCGAACGATGTACATTCCATGCTGATGAATTTCGGTACCGTAGAGACGGAGCCGGAGAAGAGCAGTGCGATTTATGTAGACGATGTGGAAGTAAAATTAGTCGGTCTTTCCGAGAGTTTTGAGGAGAAGAACAATATTGCGGCAATCCGCGGTGTGGGACATCTTCCGTTCTGTTATGTGACCGATAAAGAGTCCTTGGACGGTAAGAGTCATTCCTACTGTGTAACCCGTCAGGAAAAGGATGCGACCATAAAGCTTAACATCTCTTCTTATATCGGTAAGACGGTGGATATTTCCTTGTATGTGAAGACGAAGGATAAGACGGTAGCCATCGGATTGGACGGTGCGGTACCGAAACAGCTCACAAAGGTAGACGTGCTTCCGGGAGAGTGGACGAAGGTAACCGCTCGTGCGGAACTTACGGCGGAGTTGACTTCTGCCGAAGTTTATGTGGAGACCGACGGAAATGCAGACTTCTATGTGGATGAAGTATTTGTTTGTCCTGTAAAATAATCGGAATTATGAAACGGAGGAGTACGAGAGTACTGCTCCGTTTTTAAAAAGAGTTATAATAGGTTTGTACAATTTATTCAACGGGTTATCATAGAAATGTACAGAAAGATAGGATATGATAAAAGTATTCGAGAGGTACAGAAAGGAGCGTTTGATATGCAGGCAAAAGAATTCAAAAATCATTTGGTACAGGATATTATTCCGTTTTGGAACAAGTTAAAGGATGAGAAATTCGGCGGATTCTTCGGAAGCGTAGCGGGAGACGGAACACCGGTAAAGGATTACATGAAAGGCGTTATCCTGAACAATCGTATTTTGTGGTTTTATTCAACGGCGTACCGTGTATTACAAGATCCGGAGCTTCTCTCTATGGCAGACCACGCCTATCAGTTTTTGACGGAACATTGCTATGACAAGAGCTACGGCGGGGTATATTGGGCGGTAAAGTTTAACGGCGAAGTGGAAGATGATTTGAAGCATACGTATAATCAGGCCTTTGCCATTTATGCGTTGTCTGCTTATTATGACGCGTCGGAGAATAAGGAAGCCTTAGATCTGGCCTATTCCCTGTATGATACCATTGAATCAAAATGCAGAGATGCCGGCGGATATTTGGAAGCATATAACCGGGATTTTACGCCGACGATCAATTATCAGCTTTCGGAGAACGGCGTCATTGCGGAACGTACCATGAATACGCTACTGCATGTGTTGGAAGCGTATTCCGAACTGTACCGTGTGGAACACTCGGATAAGGTGAGGGTTTCTCTCAAGGAGATTCTTTCTCTGTTTAAAGACAAGGTATACAATCCGGACAAGCAGATTTGTGAAGTATTCTTTGATCATGAGTACCGGACGTTGATTGATTTGGAATCCTACGGACACGATATTGAGGCATCCTGGCTCATTGACCGGGCATGTGAGTTGTTGGAAGATGCTTCTGTGACGGAAATGATGCGTCCGGTAATTGAAGGGTTGGCAGCTTCCGTATATCGGAATGCCATTGACGAAGAATGTCGTGCCGTAAATAACGAGCGGGAAAACGATAAAGTAGACCGTCAGAAAATCTGGTGGGTACAGGGAGAGTCGGTTGTCGGTTTTTATAATGCATACCAGAAGGAACAGAAAGCCGAATACCTTGCCATGGCAGAGGATGTGTGGGCTTTTATTCAGAACCGTGTCATTGATAAAAAGAGCGGGGAATGGTACGAGACCATTCCGTATCACGGAGAAGCGGATGTGACGGCGCCGTTATCCCATGAATGGAAGTGTCCGTATCATAACGGAAGAATGTGTATGGAGATGTTAAACCGCCTTTTATAGAAAATAGGAGCCTGTTATAGTAAGAAAAGCGAACCGTGCAGATAAGGAGGAACTTATGCAGAATCCGGTAAATAAAAATGCATCGCAGAAAGCAAAAGAGTTGTTACAGTATTTGTGTGATACCGCAGGGAAAGGGATTATTACAGGACAACATACCCAGACCAATCCCATGGAGGAAGTGGCCTACATAAAGGAACATACAGGAAAAATGCCGAAACTCCGGGGCTTTGAGCTTTTGGCGTATTCTCCGAACATTAATTACGACGATGCTTCCGAGCCGTGTCTCACCGAGATATATGAGAACCGGGGGACGTTGGAAACGGCACTTAAATGGGCCAAGGAATCGGGTGGAATCGTGACCTTTTCCTTCCATTGGTATTCTCCGGTGGGTGGCAGGGATAAGAGCTTTTACGCAGAGCATACCGACTTTGATGCTTCCCGCATTTTGGTGGAAGGAACAAAGGAAAGAGAAGCATTTTATCATGATATGGATGTGATTGCGGAGGAGTTAAAGAAGTTTGAAAAGGCGGATATTCCGATTCTTTGGAGACCGTTTCATGAGTCCGACGGTACTTGGTTCTGGTGGGGTGCAAAGGGTCCGGAAGTGGCAAGAGAGCTGTATAAGCTGATGTATGACTATTATACCAATGTACATCAAATCAATAACCTTCTCTGGGTATGGAATTGCCGACTGAAAGAGGGGTATCCGGGAGATGAATACGTGGATGTAATCTCCGTAGACATTTATTTGCCGGAGTATGCACCGACGGATTACAGTCAGGAGTATGAAGCACTGGTAGAAGCTACAACAAAAAATAAGGTGGCGGCACTGGCGGAAATCGGCTATTTGCCGGATATAAAAATGTTGGAAGAATCGCACACGCCATGGGCCTATTATATGACCTGGTCCAAGGAATTTTGTATCGGGGAAAAGTACAATTCCGTAGATAATTTGAAGAAAATGTATGAAAGTGCTTATGCGATTACATCCGAAACATAAGATGAAATCGATGGATAGAATCGGCACATCAATCGTATAAACGTAAAAAGAAGTCCTTATACAAAGGACTTCTTTTGTTATATAGGAAGAACATGCTTAATAAAAGCTCTTCACCCAGTTTACCAAAGAATCATGATGTGTGTTATTGATGACATCTCTGCGCATCTGTTCCGTGACCGGGCCTTTCTTTTCCATAATGGCAAGAATGGCCTCCTGAAGACCAGCGATTTTGCCCTGTTCAAAGGCATTGCTGTCAAAGACCGGAGCTTGGGATGAAGCGGATTCTTCGGCGTTTTGGGATGAATCGGCGACAGGAACAATGGACGACGTTTCCGGTTCCGGATTGGTAATAAAAGCGGAATCGAAGAACCAGTCGTCTTCCGGTGCTTCCGTTTCCGAAAGAGGAACCCAGATGTCGCCGTTGTTTGCCCGTACATTTACGGTAATCCTTCCTTCGGTTACCGAAACAATCTCACCGGATAAAGCACCGCGGTATTGTGAGGCGGCACCGCACGGCAGTGTCATCACGAAATCGTTGTCGTCGTTATTTACGGTGACAACGACGGTAGAACCGTTCTGATTGCGGGAAAAGGCATACTGTCGGTTGGTTAAAAGCAGTTCCTTGTAGTCGCCGTAGGAAAGGGCCGGCGCAGTTTGACGAATACGTCCCAGTGCAGCCAGCAAACGGGTACACGGGTTGTCCGTGATTGCGTTTCCGAAATCCGAAAGGGCCAGTGCGGGACGCAGGGAATCATCGGAGAAACGTTCCTTTTTTCCTTCGATACCGAACTCCGAACCGTAGTAAACCGACGGGATACCCGGTAAAGTGTAGAGCAGAATATGTACTGGGATATAGTGGTCTTTGTTGGAGAGTTTTGTATAAATCCGCTCTACATCATGATTATCCACAAAGTTATACAGCTTCAAGCCTTCCGGACGATTGCCACCCATCTCGTAAAGACGTTTTACTGTGTGGGCGATTTCAAAATAATTGTGGTCGTTATGACCGGAGTACAGGGCCTTGTGTAGATGGTAATTGGTAACGGAATGAAGGGTTCCCTCATTGACCCAGCGGTTATAATCCCCGTGGATAACTTCACCCATGAGCCAAAAGTCCGGCTTTACTTCGTTTGCCACCCGGCGCAAAGCCTGCATATAGGCAAAATTTAATACGTCTGCGGCATCTAAACGGATTCCGTCGATATCAAACTCCGATACCCAGAACCGGATGACATCGCAAATATAATCCTTTACCGCCGGATTTTGCTGGTTTAATTTTGCCAGCAAATTGTAACCGCCCCAGTTTTCATAGGAAAAACCGTCGTTATATTCGTTGTTTCCCCAAAAGTTAACATTACAGTACCAGTCTTTGTACGGAGAGTTTTCCCTGTTTTTCTTGATGTCCTGAAATGCGAAGAAATCTCTTCCGGTGTGATTGAAAACACCGTCTAAAATAACACGGATGCCTTGTGTGTGGCATTCTTTCACAAAGTTTGTTAAGTCTTCGTTGGTGCCGAGACGACTGTCCAGTTTCTTGTAATCGGTGGTTTCGTAACCGTGTCCCACAGACTCGAACAGCGGGCCGATGTAGAGGGCGTTACAGCCAAGCGCTTTGATGTGGGAAATCCACGGAAGTAATGTGTTGAGACGATGTTCCGGAGCACCGTAGGCGTTTTCTTTCGGAGCATCGGTAAGTCCCAACGGGTAAATATGATAAAATACGGCTTCATCGTACCATGCCATAGTATGTACCTCCTGAAATTGTTTTTGTATGAGCAACGTATAAGATTGTTCCATACAGATTAGAAATAGTATACCATAGAAGCAGAGAAGTTTCTATGTCTAAATTTGGGTAATACGTCAGAAACTTTTCCCCTTCAAAAAAATAGTTTATAATCCGTAAAATTTTACTTGCTTTTTCGCGGAGATGTGGTAAAATAAAAAGGTATTTTTTGTAAAAACAGTATACAAAAGCTCCGGGAGGAACTATGGAACAAACAAAAGGAAAAAAGTCGGTATTAGGTCGTTTCAGAAAGGTAGCAGTCGTAGTGTATATCATTCTTCTGCTTGTTTTTTGTTGTGCGGGATACGGGCTTTATTCTTTTTTCAGCGGAAATATCCGGGAGGAACGCGGCAAGCATGTGACGGAGCTGACCGAGACCTTGGCGGAGCTGGCAGAATTGTATGCATCCTCCAGAAGAGAAATGATTCAGCTTATGGGAGCGCACATTGACGGCAGCGAGTTTGAAAATGCAGAGGCTCTTTTGAAAGCCTTGTACGAACAGAACCTATTGTTTGATATGGAAGAAAGCCAGGTTTATGCGGTAGATGAAGACGGCACCTATTACAAATCCGACGGAACCACAGGTATTTGGGAAAACAAGGATTATTTGATTGAGAATATTGCGGAAGAACGTCTGTGGATTCGTTATGTGCCGGGAGAAGAAAAGCGACATTTATTTTGCTGGATAGAGCTGGAAAATCCGATTGTTTTGAAAGAAGAAAATAAAAAGCTGGAGTATTATACCGTAGTTATTGATTCGTCTCATTTGGAGTATGCGTTGGTGTCCAATTCTTATGCGGAAAAGAGCAGTGTCTATATCCTCGGAAACGACGGTACACGTCTGTACCGGCAAAGTAAGCTTTTTGATATTCCGTTGGAAGCCGACTATTTGCAGGAACTGGAACGGAACGTGGAAGTGCTGAACGGTGATTGGGAAAAGCTGAAGAAGGTAGTTTCCAGCGATAAAGGAATTTATTGTATGGAGATTTCCTATGAGGGAATCGATTATTATCTGGCAACCTGTCCGGTGGCGAATATGCCGAACTGGAATTTGATGGTGGTGGTAGACAGTGATGTGGTAGTCGGTTCCGGAGCCGGAGCGGATGACTATACGACGATGTTTATTTGGGTACTGGTGTTGATTTTTGTCGGATTTGTCTCTGTTACCGTTATTTTGTTTGTATATGTAAAGAGTAGAGAACGCCTGTCCAAGCAGCAGAAGGAAAGTGCAAAACTGTTAGAGTTGGCGGCAAAGGAGGCAAATCGTGCCAACCGTGCCAAGACGGAGCTGATGGCGCATATTTCCCATGACATCCGTACGCCGATCGGTGGGGTGATGGGTATGACCAACATTGCCCGCAGAAGTATCGACGATAAGGAAAAAGTGGAGGACTGTCTCGATAAAATCGATGAATCATCCTCGTATTTGCTTTCTCTCGTGAATAAGGTACTGGATCTTTCGAAAATCGAAAGCGGTGAGTTCAGGCTGGTGGAAGCCCCGTTTTCGGTTGCGGATCTTTTAAAAGAATGCGTGGAGATGCTGGAGGGGCAGATAAAGGAAAATAAGATATGGTTTTATAAAAAATTCCCGCCGTTTGCATATCCGGCGGTGCTGGGAGACCGTTTGCACGTGCAGCAAATCCTTATGAATATCTTAGGTAATGCGATGAAATATACGCCGGCCGGAGGCCAGGTATCGTTCTTTGTAACGGAGCAGCTGTTAGCAGATGGCAAGGTAGAGTTTTGTTTTACCGTACAGGATACCGGTATCGGTATGGATTCGGAATTTTTAAAGCGAATTTACCAGCCGTATGCAAAGGCGGATGAGGACGAAGGAAAACGGTACCATGGTACCGGACTTGGCATGACCATTGCAAAGCAGTACATTGATGCCATGGGAGGCACCATTCAGGTAGAGAGCGAGCCTGGAAAGGGCAGCCGGTTTATTGTGCGGATTCCGTTTGCGATAGCGGAAGCACTTCCGGAAAAAGAAGAAGCGGGAGTAACGGTCACAAAAGCCTTTGCGGGAATGAAGATTCTTGCGGTGGAGGATGTGCCGATTAACTTAAAGATTACGGTGTTCTTGCTGGAAAACATGGGATTTACCGTAGATACCGCCTTAAACGGAATCGAGGCGGTGGAGGCATTTAAACGTTCCAAGGAAGGGGAATACGCGGCGATTCTTATGGATGTGATGATGCCGGAAATGGACGGTCTCGAGGCAACGGAAGTGATTCGTAAGCTGGAGCGGGCGGATGCAACAACTATACCGATTGTGGCGGCAACCGCCAGTGCCTTTGAGGACGACCGGATTGCGATTATAAATGCCGGCATGAACGGTTATTTATTAAAACCGCTCAATGACGAGTCGGTGTATAGTGAAATGATGAAACATATTTTCCCGGAGGAGGAATAAAGAGGTTGGGCCGACGCATAAGAGGGCGTTCGGCCCGATTTATTCATAAAATAGACATAAAATAATGATAGACTGGTAAAAACAGTAAGGGAAGGAGCGGTACATATGCAAAAGAAACGGAAGGGAAGCGTAAGAAGAATTTGTGTTCTGGCGATTTTGACAGTTGTTCTTTCTTCTGCGGCAGCCTGTGCCAAATCGGAACCGGTCAGCATTGCGGATGCCTATATTAATGATGTGGGAGAGCTGGTGCTTTCTTACACCGACGGTACGGAGCAGAATCTCGGCGTGGTAGTAGGTGAGGACGGAACGGATGGAAAAGACGGAACCGATGGCAAGGATGGCGCAGATGGGAAAGACGGAGCAGATGGAAAAGATGGTGTTGATGGGAAGGATGGTGTTGACGGGAAGGATGGTGCGGACGGAAAAGACGGAGCCGACGGCGCGGATGGAGAGGACGGAAGTGTAACCATCATTAACAAGGGAAGTAATATTGCTTACGCCACATCAAAAGGGTTGCAGAGTGCGGTTAGTATCATTTCGAATTTCACACCGAAACAGTCCGGATGGTATACCGGAAAAATTAAGCAGGATTATGTATCTTCCGGCTCCGGTGTAATTTACCGGTTGGATAAGACAAAGGGGGATGCCTTTATTATTACCAACCATCATGTGGTATATGATGCGGATTGTGATTCGTCAAACGGTATCAGCCGGGATATTGAAGTGTACTTGTACGGAAGTGAAATCAGTGATCAGAAGATGACAGCAGAGTATGTAGGCGGTTCGGCTTATTATGACATTGCGGTTTTACATATAAAGGAAAGTGAGTTGTTACGGAAATCGGCGGCTGTGGCAGTGACGGTTTCCGATTCGGACAAGGTGGTGGTAGGAGAAGCGGCCATTGCCATCGGAAATGCAAAGGGGGGAGGAACCTCCGCATCTTATGGTGTGGTGAGTGTGGATTCGGAACATATTTCTCTCAGTGATTCTGCTACCGGACAGAGTCAGTCCTTCCGGGTGATTCGTGTGGATACCCCGGTAAATCCGGGAAACAGTGGCGGTGGTCTGTATAATGAATCGGGAGAGTTAATCGGTATTGTGAATGCGAAGATTATTGACTCTACCGTAGAAAACATTGCATATGCCATTCCTTCCAAGGTGGCAATTTATGTGGCGGATAACCTGATTGACCATTGCTTCGGTACATCCTGCGAAAGTGTGCAGAGAGGAATGCTGGGAGTAACGGTACAAACGGTTGAGTCTTATATGCGGGCAGAGCCGGATACCGGACATGTACATTTGTATGAAACAGTAAAAGTGGTGGAGGTATCCGGGGACAGTTTAGTAAAGGGACAATTGCAGGCCGGAGATATTTTGAAGTCCATTTCTTTTCGGGGAAAAGATGGTGTGGAGAAGTTGGAAATCACCCGCCAGTATCATATTGTGGATGCCATGTTAAAGGCAAGAGCCGGAGACGAGATTACCGTAGGCGTACTTAGAGACGGGAAAGAAGTTTATGCGAAAGTTGTGATGACGGAGGAGCATATTTCAGAGTATTGATGAAATACGTTTGCTTGTGTCCGGTTAATAAAAGAATGTTGATGTAAAATTATGCTTGACAAATTTTACCCGACTCGTTATAATCGGGTCATAAGCGATGAAAAGAACAAGTAGTCAGAAGGGAAACCTACAGAAAGTGGCCGGCAGATGAGAGGCGCAGGGGAAGCTTGTGATGAATACGTCTTGGAGCTTCGCACCGAAAGTATTGCAAGTAGGCTGCGACGGAGGTGAGAATTTGGTCTCGGCACACGTTATCGTGCAGGAGTATAGTAGAACGATTTCGGTTCTTTGTACTTGATGAGGCAGCCGGTGTGAGCCGGGTGCGAAAAAAGGTGGTAACACGAGAGATTATACCCTCGTCCTTTGCATAAAGGGCGGGGGTTTTTTATTTGCGTGCAGGCAAAGTGAGTGTTGAGACGCCGTGCAAGTGTACTTGCAAAGGCGGCGAAATGCGAGCGCGCCCACGACCGAGCGACTTTGTCGCGAGGTGTGGAGAGGTGCGAAGCACCGGAAGCACGCAAACAGAACAACAAAAAAGGAGGATGCAACAATGACAATTTTTGACGAACTGAAGGCCAGAGGTTTACTGGCGCAGTTAACCGACGAAGAAGAGATTAAGGAACTGATTAACAACGGTAAGGCGACCTTTTATATCGGGTTTGACCCGACCGCGGACAGTCTTCATGTAGGTCACTTTATGGCGCTTTGCTTAATGAAGCGTTTGCAGATGGCAGGTAACAAGCCGATTGCTTTAATCGGTGGTGGTACCGCAATGATCGGTGACCCGTCCGGTCGTACCGATATGCGTCAGATGATGACCAAGGAGACCATCAATCACAATGTAGAGTGCTTTAAGAAGCAGATGAGCCGTTTCGTAGATTTTTCCGAGGGCAAGGCACTTTTAGTTAACAACGCAGACTGGCTTCTTGATTTGAACTATGTGGAAGTGCTTCGTGACATCGGACCGCACTTCTCCGTTAACCGTATGCTGACCGCAGAGTGCTACAAGCAGCGTATGGAAAAGGGATTGAGCTTCCTTGAGTTTAACTACATGATTATGCAGAGCTACGACTTCCTTGCATTGTACCAGAAGTACGGCTGTAACATGCAGTTCGGCGGTGATGACCAGTGGTCCAACATGCTTGGCGGTACGGAGCTCATCCGTAGAAAGTTAGGTAAGGATGCATACGCAATGACCATCACCTTACTTCTTAATTCCGAGGGTAAGAAGATGGGTAAGACCCAGAAGGGTGCGGTATGGCTTGACGCCGAGAAGACCTCTCCGTTCGAGTTCTATCAGTACTGGAGAAACGTTGCGGATGCGGACGTATTAAAGTGTATCAAGATGCTTACCTTCCTTCCGCTGGAGGAAATCGAGAAGATGGAGGCTTGGGAAGGTAGCCAGCTTAACACCGCAAAGGAAATCCTTGCATTCGAACTTACGAAGCTGGTTCACGGCGAGGAAGAGGCTACCAAGGCGCAGGAGAGTGCAAAGGCACTGTTTGCAGGTGGCGGCAGCTTAGAGAATATGCCGACCGCAGAGCTTACCTCCGAGGATTTCACCGACGGTAAGATTGACTTAATCGGTGTGCTGGTAAAGGCAGGACTTAATCCGAGCCGCTCCGAGGCAAGACGTGCCATTGAGCAGGGTGGTGTTACCGTAAACGACGAAAAGATTACGGACATCAAGAAGGAATTCACCCCGGAAGATTTCGGCGAGGGCATGATTGTACGCCGTGGTAAGAAGAACTACAAGAAGGTTGTAGTAAAATAAGGTAAGAGGCAGGGCCGTCGCATTGAAAAATGGGACGGCCCAATTTTTACGCCCTGGTGTAATTCCCCGTTGAGCCAACACTTTTGAATTCCTTTTTGCAAGTCGCAACGCTCCGTCAAACTTCCTTATAAGAGTTCCTAAGACGCTCAGGTGAGGCTTCGCGCCTAAGAAACTCTAAAAGGTGATTTCGACTTCGCTAAAAGCGCGACCCTTCGGGAAAAGCAAAAAGTGAATTCAAAAGTGTTGGTTCAACTGTTTAAAGTACAAGTAGCGTAAAAATTAGGCCTGTGCAGTATTGTTATACCGTGCGCCGGCCCTTGCTGCTTTGCAGGAAGAGATAACAATCCCTTTGTTGAATGTTGTGTGAATTTATGATATATTTGATGTGGGAAAAATAATAGGAAAGGAGCATACAACAATGACAAACAAGCATACGGCACCGCGCCTTACCACGCTTTGCTATGCGGAGAGTGAAGACTCATATTTAATGCTTCACCGGGTGAAGAAGGTAAATGATGTGAATAAGGATAAGTGGATCGGTATCGGCGGGCATTTTGAGGTAGGAGAGAGTCCGGAGGAGTGTATTCGCAGGGAAGCGTTGGAGGAAACGGGACTGACCTTGAACGAATTACGTTTCCGGGGAATTGTGACTTTTTGTTTCAGGGAGCCGGAAAATGTGTACGACGGCAAGACTTGGAATGATTGGGAGTATATGTGTCTGTTTACCGCTACGGTGGATGAAATGGAGCTTTCCGAGTGTAACGAGGGGGATTTGGAATGGGTGAAAAAAGACCGGATTGAGGAACTGAATCTCTGGGAAGGGGACAAGGTGTTTTTTCGATTGCTTTCCGAAGGGGAGCCGTTTTTCTCGTTGAAGCTTTGCTATCACGGAGATAAGCTGATGCGGACGGAATTAAATGGGGAAGAAATGAAAGGATAGGAAAGGGAGAAAGCAAATGAAGAAAAAGACAAGGTATATGATTGTGGGATTGGTAGGCTTAGGATTGGTTGCGTTTGGTTTGATAAAAGGGGTACCGGCTTATGAAAAGCATGTGTTGACAGAATATTTGGAGGCGGAGATAAGCCAGTCTGCCGGTAGTGCGATTGATTGCTATAACGATTATATTGTAAGTGAAGATGTGTATCATACCCAGGCGCTTGCGGGGGAACTGCATCATCTTGCAAGACTGATGTCACAACTGGAGGAGGTGCAGGGAGAACACGGCTTTGACGGCAGTATGGAGATTTGGTGGGCCAAGGAAGCGGTGCTTTTAAGAGGAGCAGAGGCAGAAAAGAAGGAGTATTTATTGAAAGGGCTGGAAGCACTGAAAGAAAATGCAGAGAGTGACGGTCTTGGGTTATTCTTGCTGTTTTATAATAGGAATACCCACTGATTGAATGCGGAAAGGTTTTTGGAAAACATCCAAGAACTTTTCTTTTTTTATAGATTCCTCTTGACAAAGGAAAAAACAAGTGCTATTATGATGATATCAAAAAGATATCACATGAATATCTAAAACAAGGAGGAGTATAAAAATGGAACATAAGATTAGTGTTGTGGAAGAGAAGAAGGCAAAGACAAAACCGGGCGGATTGTATTTATTACTTGATTTGCTTGGATGGGCTGTGGATATTGCAGCCTTTGTATTCGGTATTATTTTTATGGTGAAAAGTGTTGATTTCGGAACCATGCCGATCGGTATCGGAGTTACGCTGTTGGTGGTTAGTATTCTCGGTTTCATCGGTATGATTATTTTTACCTGCGGTTTCCATATCATCCAGCCGAATCAGGCGATGGTATTTACTCTGTTCGGTAAGTATTACGGGACCGTAAAGGAGCCGGGCTTTTATTATGTGAATCCGTTTTGTAGCGCGGTTTCTCCGGCAAAGACTGCCGCAGGTGCAACCCAGGCAGCTTCGTTAAATGTGGCAAACGGTACCCAGAGTACCAATGTAGCGGTCAGCCTGCCGAGCAGCAAGATTTCTCTTCGTACCCGTACCTTAAATAACGAGCGTCAGAAGGTAAATGATGTGCTTGGTAATCCGATTATTATCGGAGTGAATGTCATCTGGAAGGTGGCGGACCCGACGGCAGCGGTATTTAACGTGGAGAATTTCGGACAGTTCCTTTCTACCCAGTGTGATTCCGTCATCCGTAATATTGCGCGACTCTATCCGTACGATACCATGGAGGAGGATTCCGAGGAAAAAACTCTCCGCGGCAGCAGTAACGAGATTGCGGAGCAGATGGAGACGGAGCTTCAGGCAAGAGTAGCGGATGCCGGTCTTGAGATTATCGATGTGCGTATCACCCACCTTGCTTATTCCGAGGAGATTGCGGCAGCCATGCTTCAGCGTCAGCAGGCTGTAGCCATTATCGCAGCCCGTCAGAAGATTGTAGAAGGTGCGGTCAGCATGGTGAAGATGGCCATCGATCAGCTTGGTGAGGAAGAAATCGTAGTGTTGGATGAGGAGAGAAAGGCAGCCATGGTAAGCAATCTTCTCGTAGTTCTTTGCGGCAACAAGGATGCCCAGCCGATTGTAAACAGCGGCTCCATTTATTAATCCATGAGTGAAACAATGCTTACGCCGGAGGAAAGGGAAGCGGCGTTACAGAAACGTTTAGCGCACCTTGCCGCCATGGAAGCAGAGGTGCGACAGAAGGAAAAGGCGTTAAAGGAGAAGGAAAAGGCAAAGAAACAAGTGCCGCTCCGACTTTCCGCAACGCTGTGGGAGGAGCTTGCAGCCTGGGCGGAGGAGGATTTCCGTTCCATCAACGGGCAGATAGAATATTTGCTGGCGGAATGTGTCAGACAGCGAAAAAAAGGGAAATAACGAAACATTAACTTCACACTGTTGCATTGCTACGGTAATGTAACAGTGTGATTTTTTACACCGTCAGCATAGTGGTGTCTGCAAATTATTTAAAGAGATGTATTTTGAAACAATATTTTTAATTTTTACGTAAAATTTGTGGACAAATAAATGGAAATGTGTTATGATGAATGGTGGTATGGAAGGTTTTGTTTCGTATTGGGGGAAACTGGATATGGCAGGATTGAAACTTACAGATTTAATTGAAGTTGAATTGTTGCAAAAAATTCAAGACGAATTTTCAAAATATACGGGCATGGCTGCTTTGACAACGGATGCGGACGGAAAACCGATTACGAAGGGAAGCGCATTTACTGATTTTTGCATGAGTTACACCCGGGAATCGGAGCTTGGGTATAAGCGGTGTATGCAGAGTGACAAAAATGCAGCCATCATGGCTTTGGAAAAAGGAGAGCCGGTGGTATATGTTTGTCATGCGGGACTGGCGGATTTTGCGTCTCCGATTATGATGGGAGACAAGCTGTTAGGCTGCTTTTTGGGCGGACAGGTGCGGGTTTCTTCCGAAACAGACGAGAAAGCGTTAAAAGAACTGGCGGATGAGTTGGGAATTGAATATGAAAGCTATTATCGGGCATTGCAAAAGACCAATGTCATTGATAAGGTGGAATTAGAGAAAGCGGCAAAGTTTTTGGGGATTATCGCGAATGTGTTATCGGAGATGGCCTACCAGAATTATATGTCCATTGACAAGTATCGTAATCTGGAGCGTGCGGCCCGTTCCCAATCTCATTTCCTGATGGATTTAAGCTCTGATTTACATGAAAACATGAGTGAATGGATTTCTTCTTTGGAGACAGCGGTAAACAACGGAAGTATCGAGAAGGTAATGGGGGTTATCGATACGATGCTAACAAACGGCACCACCACCTACTCTATTATCGGGGATATTGTGGATTACATGAAGTTTTCCGACGGGAACGTGGCGCTTTACGAAAGTCCGTATTCCATTTCTGATGTGGTACAGGCGGTTGTGGAACTCGAAGAGGAAGACGCGTTGCAGAAAAAGGTGCAAATGTCTTATGAAATTGAGGATACGGTACCGGAGCAGCTTTTAGGGGACGGAGGACGTATCGGGCAGGTATTGACAAAGTTGATTACGAATGGAATTGCCCTTAAAGATGCAAATCAGGGAGATTCGGAGATCCGTATTTTTGTTTCTGCAAAAAAGGATTCTTATGCACATATTCTGACCATCAGGGTACAGAATTGCGGAGAGGTATTGACCGATGAAGAGTTGGAGGTTGTCCGGGAGTATTTTTCCAGAGGAATATTGCGTTTGCAGGAGAGGGAGGAGTTAAGTGAGTTTTCATTATCCATTGTCGATATGTTTGTTCGTCAAATGCAAGGAAAAGTATCGGTAGAAAGTACAAAAGGAGAAGGAACTTCTTTTATAATTGAAATGCCGCAGCTGAAAGTAATCGAAGGTTAAGGAGAACGTTACGATGGAGCAAAAGGAAACGAACAGATTTGCCATAAAGTGCTTTATGGAAAAGATGGGGGAACTCATGAATGAGGTTTCTCCGGAAAATAAAAGCGAATATGAGCGGTTGAACGAGTTGATGGAACTGGCCAAGTCGTTAAGCTTTGAGGATGCGTCGATTCACACCTATAACTTAAATTACTTTTTTAAGTATATGGATGACCGGAGACAGGAAGGATGTCTGGAGGAGTTTACGGCATGCAGGTTCGATATGAAACGTTTTTCCGTAATCAATCATCAGTTCGGTCGGGAGAACGGAACAAAGCTGTTGATTCGTTTTATACGCGGTTTGCAGGAGCGTTTGGGAGAAGACGGCTGTGTATGCCGGATTCAGGGCGATAGCTTTGTGGCGTTATTTAAAAAGACTTGTCTGGATTTTGTGATGGAGTATCTCGGTGGTGCGATTGTAGAGACAAAGATAAGGGGGAAGCGACGAATTACCCTCAGCGCATACGCCGGCTATTATGAGATTGTCGGGAAACGGACCTCGGAAGAGATTATGGACCGTATCAGTCTTGCACTGAATATGGCCAAATATACCCAGAAAGTGCCGTATGTGTTCTTTGATGAGGAGATTTTGAAAGCAGTTGATAATGAAAAATGGGTGGAAAGCGTTTTTGCGGATGCCATGGCCCAGGAAGAGTTTATGGTATATTATCAGCCGAAGGTGTCTCTGAAAAATTATCGTTTAACCGGCGCAGAGGCGCTTTGCCGTTGGAAACATGACGGCGAGATGATTTTGCCGTTCCGGTTTATTCCGGTGTTGGAGCAGAGCCATTTGATTTGTGAACTGGACTTTTATATTTTAGAGCATGTGTGTCAGGATATCAGTCGCTGGATGAAGGAAGGAATGCCGATTGTACGGGTGTCGGTCAATTTATCCAGAGTACATCTGGGGGATGTGGATTTATTACAGCATGTGTTGGATATCGTAGACAAATATAAGGTACCGCATGAATATATCGAACTGGAATTGACGGAGACCACAACGGATGTGGATTTCCGCGAGTTAAAGCATATCGTAACCGGACTTCGCATGCAGGGCTTCAGTGTTGCGGTGGATGACTTCGGTGTAGGATATTCCTCCTTGAATCTGATTCGTGAAATGCCTTGGAAAATGTTAAAAATCGATAAGAGCTTTTTGCCGGACGGTTCTGAGGATGAAGAGGAAGATGTGCAAAAGAAAGTTATGTTAAAGCATATTATCGGTATGGCGCAGAATCTGGGCTTGGAATGTATTGCGGAAGGTGTGGAGACCGTGGAACAGGTAACGATTTTAAAAGAAAACAATTGTTATCTGGCCCAAGGGTATTTGTTTGACCGGCCGCTTCCTGTAGAAGATTTTGAAAAGCGTCTGGACGGTTTGGTATAGGAGCGGAACGTGCCGAAAGCGAGCAGTTTTTTTGGTAATTTAGAAAGAGATTGCTTGACAATTTGTTGCAAAGTGATATAATGTAACACAGTGAAAGCGTTGATGAGGACAGTACATTGTGAAATGTCGCAGAGAGGGTTGCATTTGCTGAGAGTAACCTGACAGGAAACTGTGGAAGACCACCTCGGAGCGGGCCTAATACGCCACGGTGATTCCGTTATCATCTGAAATGAAGCCGGAAAAGGAGATTCCTTTTCAAAAAGGGTGGAACCGCGAGATATCGTCCCTTTGTTACCGTTGGTAGCAGAGGGACTTTTCATTTTTGAAAGGAGAAAGAACATGAAAATTACGCTTAAAGACGGCTCCGTGAAGGAGTATGCATCTGCGATGTCTGTTATCGACATTGCAAAGGATATCAGCGAAGGTCTTGCCAGAATGGCTTGTGCCGCTGAGTTAAACGGGAAGGTGGTGGACCTTCGTACCGTTGTGGAAGAGGATTCCGAGCTTAGTATTTTGACCTTTAACGATGATGCGGGTAAGGCTGCATATCGCCATACCGCGTCTCATGTGCTGGCGGAGGCGGTGAAGAGATTGTACCCGGAGGCGAAGTGTGCCATCGGCCCGTCTATTGATACCGGTTTTTATTATGATTTTGACTGCCCGCCGTTTGACCGTGAAGCGCTGGATGGGTTAGAGGCAGAGATGAAGAAGATTATTAAGGAGGGTGCGGAGCTGACCCGCTTTACCTTACCGCGTGCCGAAGCAATCAAGTTTATGGAAGAGAAGGGCGAACCGTACAAGGTAGAGCTCATTCAGGATTTGCCGGAGGATGCGGAGATTTCCTTCTATTCCCAGGGAGAGTTCGTGGACTTGTGCGCAGGCCCGCACTTAATGAGTACCAAGGGTATCAAGGCAATTAAGCTGATTTCTTCTTCCGGTGCATACTGGAGAGGCAGTGAGAAGAATAAGATGCTGACCCGTATTTACGGTACCGCATTTACGAAGAACGCAGATTTGGATGAGTATCTGGCTCATCTTGAGGATATTAAGAAGCGCGACCACAATAAGCTCGGTCGTGAGATGGAGCTCTTTACCACTGTTGACGTTATCGGTCAGGGCTTGCCGCTTCTTATGCCGAAGGGCGCAAAGATTATCCAGAGATTACAGCGCTGGATTGAGGATTTGGAGGATAACGAGTGGGGCTATATTCGTACCAAGACTCCGCTCATGGCAAAGAGTGATTTGTACAAGATTTCCGGTCACTGGGATCACTACATGGACGGCATGTTCGTTATGGGGGATGAGAAGAAGGACAAGGAAGTGTTTGCACTTCGTCCGATGACCTGTCCGTTCCAGTATTATGTATACAAGAACAGCCAGAAGTCCTATAAGGACCTGCCGCTTCGTTACGGTGAGACTTCTACCTTGTTCCGTAACGAGGATTCCGGTGAGATGCACGGTCTGACCCGTGTTCGTCAGTTTACCATTTCCGAAGGCCATTTAATTGTGCGTCCGGACCAGATGGTAGAGGAGTTTAAGAATTGTATTGCTCTTGCACAGTACTGCTTAAAGACCCTCGGTGTAGAAGAGGATGTTACCTATCGTCTCTCCCGTTGGGATCCGGAGAATCCGGAGAAGTATGTCGGTTCCGCTGAGGTTTGGAATGAGACCGAGCAGCATATCCGCGACGTATTAAACGAGCTGGGCATCGAGTTCATCGAAGGCATCGGTGAGGCTGCCTTCTACGGTCCGAAGATTGATATTCAGGCAAAGAACGTATACGGCAAGGAAGACACCATGATTACCATTCAGTGGGATGCTCTTCTTGCAGAGCAGTTTGATATGTACTACATCGACCAGAACGGTGACAAGGTACGTCCGTATATTATCCATAGAACCAGTATGGGCTGCTACGAGAGAACCCTTGCATGGCTTATTGAGAAGTATGCAGGCTTATTCCCGACCTGGTTGTGTCCGGAGCAAGTACGTGTGCTTCCGATTTCCGAGAAATACAACGATTATGCGGAGAAGGTGTTAAAGGAGCTTCGTAA
The DNA here is from genome assembly GCA_017938405.1 of Lachnospiraceae bacterium. Taxonomy (GTDB): domain Bacteria; phylum Bacillota; class Clostridia; order Lachnospirales; family Lachnospiraceae; genus SIG307. The sequence continues at coordinate 24,985 of JAGBBP010000049.1, read as the reverse complement.
GAACGGTATTTCCGCAGAGATGGATGACAGAGCGGAGAAGATCGGTTACAAGATTCGTGAGACCAGACTCGCCCGTGTTCCGTATATGCTGGTTGTAGGCCAGAAGGAAGAGGAAGAGGGCGTTGTTTCCGTAAGAAGCCGTTATCTCGGTGATGAGGGACAGAAGCCGCTTGGAGAGTTTATTTCCGCAATCTGTGAGGAAATCCGTACCAAGGAAATCCGCAAGATTGAGGTAAAGGAAGAGAATAAATAATAGGTAAAATAACAGACAGGCTGTCTTATCGAGGAATCGGTGGGACAGCCTTATGTGGTATATGAAAGGGAATGTATATGGCAGAATACTGGGATTTGTATGACGGAGCCGGACAATTGACAGGGGAAAAGCATCTGCGGGGAACGGCGGTTCCGGAAGGGCGGTTTCATAAGGTAGTCCATATTTGGATTCAAAACAGCAAAGGCGAGCTTTTGATGCAAAAGCGCAGCGATATCGTAGATAACTGTCCGGGAGAGTGGGCCGCCACCGGCGGTTCGGTGCAGGCAGGGGAAGAACCGCTGAGCACTGCGGTGAGGGAGCTTTCGGAGGAACTGGGGCTGACGGTATCCGCCAAGGAGCTGCGGTACTGTTTGATGGTGCAGAGAAAAGATGCATTTTGCTATGTGTATGTGCTGAAAAAGGATGTACCGGCGGAGTCTTTGTCCTTGCAGAAATGTGAGGTGGCAGCGGCGGAATGGATGACCTTGGAGCAGGTGGACCGGATGGTGACAGAGAGAACCATGCACCGGTATGTGTACCGGGAACTACTGGATGCATATCTGAAATAATGTCAGGTAAGAAGTAGAAAGGAAAAACGGAAAAGTTTTTACCGTGAAAGGGGAATTCATGCGTTTACAACTGGTTTGTACCGATAACAATTACAAAGGACCGAATGAACATCGTTGGGGGCCGGGAACAAGAGAAATCTATTCGTTGCATTATATTGTTTCGGGAAAAGGTTATGTGGTGTTTCGTGGAGAGACCTATGCCCTTTCTGCCGGAGACTCTTTTATGATATTTCCGGAGGAAGAGATTTTGTATTATCCGGAGGAGGCGGATCCATGGGCCTATCGCTGGGTAGATTTTAAGGGGGCGGATGCAAAGGATTTGGTGGCCCGCACCGGATTTTCAAAGAAGTGTCCGGTAGTTAGAGGAGTTCCTGACACAGAGGCGTTATTTCATATTTACGAAGAGGGAGTATACGGTGAAACTGCCAGGGAACGGTATGCGGTGAAGGTGTATTTATTGTTAACGTATTTTTTTCGGGAAGCGGCAGAACCGGGGGAAAAAAGGACCTATTTTGAGGAAGCGACAGAAATCATCCGGAACAGTTACTGGAAGCAGGAACTGAATGTAAACCGGCTGGCAGGCAGTCTGAATGTAGAGAGGTCCTATTTGTACCGGTTGTTTATGGAACATGCGGGAGTATCGCCGCAGGAATATATTACGGAGATTCGGATGGAGCGTGCCTGTGAACTGCTTTCCGCGGGAGAACTGTCCGTGCAGGCGGTGGCATGTTCCGTAGGGTATAAAGATGCCCTTTACTTCTCCAGATTGTTCCGAAAAAGAAAGGGCATCGCACCAAGTAATTATCGAAATAAACGCACCGAGGGGGCTTAGCGCGTCAGTTTAGCACGTACTACAACACAGTCATGGGCCGGGACATGTTGTGCAAAGCGTTCACGGAATACACCCAGGTCGGTATCCGTAAAGCAGTCATGCAAAGCCAGACCGTAACCGGACTGATATGGGAGACCTAAATCCCAGAATTGTACCGTAAGCTCGCGGGTATGATCCGTAAAGTTGAATAAACCGATGGCAAGGTCGCCGTTTTGCAAAACTTTTACAAGTGTAAAAGCGTCGTCTTTGCCGAACCAGTTCGGTTCTATCGCAATACGGTAAGCACCGCGGGATTCCGGGTCCTGATTAATGGCAAGAAGATTCTTATTCTGAAGCAATTCCTTGGTAAAAGGAGTTGCTTTTCTGATATCACAGCCAATCATAAGAGGAGAGCCCATCATACACCAAAGTGCGAAGTGTGTCTTATACTCGGCATCCGTGCACACATTTTTTGCCTGACCGATCCAATCACTGTTGCTGCCACCGTACATGCCCACAACCAGCATATCCATATCGTTGTGGCAGAAAGAGCCGGTAAAGGCCTTCTTATCCATCTGGGAAAGTGCCAGACGTTTAATAGATTCCCAACTGTCCTGAATATCACCGGTGGAACGGTAGGAGTGGGCTCCGGATTCACGAATCCAGTCATGTACATTATCCTCTCCCCAGTTGCAGGCAGAGAATAAGATATCGCGGCCGCAGTTTTTTAAGGCAAGGCTCATGCGCTTATATAAGAGTTCACCGGAAACATGACGCGGCTTGAAGCAATAATCGTACTTTAAGTAATCCACGCCCCATTCCGCAAACTGCTTTGCGTCTTCGAATTCATGTTCAAAGCTGCCCGGATGTCCGGCGCAGGTGTGAGTACCGGCACAGGAGTACATGCCGAACTTTAAGCCTTTTTCATGGATATAATCCGCAACTGCTTTCATGCCGTTCGGGAACTTGTTCGGGTCCGGAACCAGACGACCGTTTTCGTCACGTTCTTTTAAACTCCAGCAGTCATCGATTACGATATACTCGTATCCGGCATCTTTGTAACCTTCGGTTACGAAAAGGTCTGCTACGTCCTTAATCAGGGTTTCGTTGATGTCCCAGGTGAAAGTATTCCAGGAATTCCAGCCCAGTGCCGGAAGACATCCGAGAGGAGCGGTAGGAAAGTTTGCCATAATCATACCTCCGATTGTAAATGTTGTTTTAAAATAGAATTTACAAAAAATCTGATATAACAAGTTAAGCATATTTACAGATAAAAGTACAATGGAAGGATGTTGCTCGTATATGGAGAAATGTTGTTCTTTAAAGAGGGCGAACGGAAGTCTTGCAATGAACCGCAGGAAGTGCTATGATGTGGAGTAGAAATAAATTACGAACGGAGAAACGATTATGTTGGCATTTGAAAACGATTATTCCGAGGGAGCACATCCGCGGATTTTACAGCGATTAATTGAAACCAATTTGGAGCAGGTCTCCGGCTACGGGGAGGACCCGTATACTGCTGCCGCTATTGAAAAAATCAAGACGGCGTGTAATTGCCCGCAGGCACAGGTTCGCTTCCTGGTGGGGGGGACCCAGACCAATCAGACAGTAATTGATTCGGTATTACGTTCCTATGAAGGCGTGGTTGCGGCGGAGACCGGTCATGTCAGTTTGCACGAGGCGGGTGCTATTGAGTTTACCGGACATAAGGTCATTGCACTTCCGGGGCAGGAAGGTAAGCTTGCGGCAAAGACGGTAAAGGACTATTTGATAAAGTTTTACGGAGACGACAGCAGAGACCATATGGTATTTCCGGGCATGGTGTATATTTCCCATCCGACGGAGTACGGCACCTTGTATACGAAGGAGGAATTGACCGCACTTTCGGAGGTATGTAAAGAATATAATCTTCCGCTGTATTTGGACGGTGCGCGTCTGGGTTACGGTCTGGTGAGTCCGGGGACGGATGTAACATTACCGGATATTGCACGGCTTTGTGATGTGTTTTACATCGGAGGAACGAAGGTGGGTGCACTGTGCGGCGAAGCGGTGGTATTTACGAAAAATAATATGCCGAAACAATTCTTAACCTTGGTAAAACAGCACGGTGCTCTTTTGGCCAAGGGACGTCTGTTGGGTGTACAGTTTGATACTTTGTTTACGGACAATTTGTATACGGAAATCAGTAAGAATGCCATTGAATTGGCGGAGATGTTACGGGGGATATTAAAGGATAAAGGTTACAAGATGTATCTGGAAACCCCGACCAACCAGATTTTTGTGGTGTTGGAAAACGGGAAGATGCGTGCGCTGCAGGAACAGGTGAAAATCAGCTTCTGGGAAGCACTGGATGAGACTCATTCCGTGGTGCGGTTTGCTACCAGCTGGGCAACTACAAAAGAAGCAGTGGAGCAGCTGGCGGAGTTGTTGTAAGTGGCTTTGGGAATTTAGGTACGTATGTAATCGGTAAGAAAAGATACAAAGTATTTATTTCGGAATATAGTACAGAAAAGAGCAAAAGGCGTAAGAAGTATGCTTGAATTGATTGTACGGTATACCGGCGATATCAAACGTTTGGCCGAAGAACTCGGCTTTTTGGCGGAGGAACTTTTGGGAGGATATGCCATTGTGCGTATCCGACCGGAGCTTGCTCCGCTTTTGCTTTCTGCGGAAGAAATCCTTTGGACGGAGGTGCCGGCGCGGGTATATACAGAGGTGGCAAGCGGAAGGCGGGAGGCTTGTGTGACGACATTACAAGCAAGGGAACCGAATCTTACCGGGAGGGGCGTTTTGGTGGCGGTGATTGATTCCGGCATTGATTATACCCACCCGGATTTCAGAAACGAAGACGGGACAACGCGAATTGCTGCACTGTGGGATCAGACGGCAGATAGGCAAGAGGGGATGGCGTCGGGACAGCGGGGAGCAATCCCTGACACCGTGCAATCGGAGGGGGGAGAAAGTTATACGAATACACCACCGGAGGGATACTTAGACGGCGTGCTTTATACAAGAGAGCGCATTGATGCTGCACTGCGGGGCGAACGAACGGCAAACGGGGAGAGTCTTGTTCCGGAAGCGGATTTGTCGGGACACGGAACCCATGTGGCGGGGATTGCCGCAGGAAACGGCAAGGCCTCGGGCGGATATTACCGGGGTGTTGCTTATGAAAGCGAATTGCTGGTAGTAAAGATTGGGGGAACGCAGGCAGACCCATTTCCTCAGACAACGAATCTCATGGCGGCAGTAGATTTTTGTGTGCGGTATGCAGCCGGGAGACCGGTTAGTATTAATTTGTCTTTCGGAAACAATGAAGGAGCCCATGACGGGCAAAGTCTTTTGGAGACTTATTTGGATACGGTGGCATTGTACGGAAAAACGTGCATTTGTATCGGTACGGGAAATAATGCGGCATTGGGGTGGCACGAGGGAGGAAATTTCGGGAGGCGGGATGATGACGAAGGGAGAGAATCCGTCGGTGAAGAGTTACGCCCGAAGATGGAGGAACGTGATATTTTATTGTCTGTGGGGCCCGCTGAACGCCGACTCCGCATGGGTCTTTGGCTTAGTTCGCTGGATACGATAGAAGTTTCTTTGATTTCGCCGTCGGGAACGGTACGCCGATTGCCGGTAAATACACGGCAATCCGGCAACAGGGAGGAAATAACGGGGGTGGCAGGGACCGGAGGTACCGCAATCAAAGGCTACCCGGCAGCTTCCGGCCTTGTGTTTTCTTTCGGAAGTTCCGTGGCAGAAGTGTTTGTAGGGGAGGCGACACCGTATCGGAGTATCCGAGAAATCGGAATTACATTACAGGGAGACAGCGGTGAATTAGAGGCTGGGACCTGGCGCATTCGCCTGCGTCCGGTACGGATTTTGGAAGGAGGATATGATATCTGGATTGTGGGAGGAGTACAGAGTACGGCAACCCGGTTTTTACAGGCTACACCGGAACGAACCCTTACGATACCGTCTACGGCGGAACGTCCCATTGCAGTGGCGGCTTATGACGGGAGGACGGACAGTATTACAAGTTTTTCCGGACGGGGATATCCGGGGAGAGGAGTCGGCAACAGTGGAGTGAAACCGGATTTGGCAGCACCTGGAGTGGATATCGTGTCCTGCGCTCCGGGAGGAGGGTATACCACGAAAACCGGAACTTCCATGGCAACACCTTTTGTAACCGGGTGTGCCGCACTTTTGATGCAGTGGGGAATTACGGAAGGAAATGACCCGTATTTGTACGGAGAACGGTTGAAATCGTTTTTAATTCGCGGCGCAAGGGCGCTTACGGGAGTTACGGAGGTACCGAATCCTTATGTGGGATGGGGAACCGTGTGTGTGGCGGAGAGTTATCGGTTGCTGCGAAACGAAGAATGAGAAAGAAGTATTCTTTGGGTGGGAGGATGAAAATAACTAATTATTGTGATGGATTTCTTTATAAATCCGTCAAATTTGCGTATTGCGTTCTGAGAAAAATTATATTACAATATAGGACGTGGTTTTGTATTGCGCGGTTTGGGAGTTGCAGAATGCAGGATACGATGGAATAGAATCGGAGGATTGGCAAATGGGCGGATTTTTTGCAGTAGCCTCAAAAGAGGATTGTGTATTTGATTTATTTTTCGGAACAGACTATCATTCCCACTTAGGAACCAGACGCGGTGGTATGGCAGTTTACGGAGAGAACGGATTTGACCGCTCCATCCATAATATCGAGAATTCGCCGTTTCGTACAAAGTTTGAAAAAGATGTCAATGAAATGAAGGGAAACATTGGTATCGGTTGTATTTCCGATTACGAACCACAGCCGCTTTTGGTGCGTTCCCATCACGGTACCTATTCTATTATTACCGTAGGTAAGATTAATAATCTGGACGAGCTGGTGCAGAAGATTTTTAAGTCCGGCGGTTCTCATTTCCTGGAGATGAGCGGTGGTGATATCAATGCGACGGAGCTTGTGGCAGCGCTCATTAATCAGCAGGAGAATCTGGTAGAGGGTATTCAGTATGCCCAGGATATGATTCAGGGGTCTATGACTATCTTAGTCATGACACCGAAGGGGATTTATGCGGCCCGTGATAAATACGGCAGAACTCCGGTGGCCATCGGCAAAAAGGATGGCGCATTTTGTGCTTCCTTTGAGTGTTTTGCCTACTTGAATTTAGGATATCAGGATTATAAAGAACTGGGTCCGGGAGAAATCGTTGTTATGACGCCGGAGGCAGTGATTACTTTAGCAAAGCCGGGTACGGAGATGCGTATTTGTACCTTCCTTTGGGTATATTACGGGTATCCGTCCTCTTCTTACGAGGGTGTCAGCGTAGAAGAAATGCGTTATAACTGCGGAGCAAAGCTGGCAAAGCGTGATGATGTGAAGCCGGACAGTGTGGCAGGTATTCCGGATTCCGGTACGCCGCACGCCATCGGGTATGCAAACGCTTCCGGTATCCCGTTTTCACGACCGTTTATTAAATATACGCCGACCTGGCCGCGTTCTTTTATGCCGACCATTCAGAGTCAGCGTAACATGATCGCAAAGATGAAGATGCTTCCGGTGCATGATTTGATTCAGGATAAGAGTTTGCTCTTAATTGATGATTCCATCGTGCGTGGGACACAGCTGAGTGAGACTACGGAGTTCTTATATCAGAGCGGAGCAAAGGAAGTGCACATCCGTACCGCTTGTCCGCCGTTAATGTTCGGTTGTAAGTATTTGAATTTTTCCCGTTCCAATTCCGAGATGGACCTTATTACGAGACGTATTATCGCGGAGCGAGAGGGAAAGATGGATGTGGATTTGGAGGAGTATATCAATCCGGAATCCGCAAAATATAACGATATGGTAGAGCAAATCAGAAAGAAGCTTAACTTTACTTCCTTGCGGTTCCATCGTTTGGATGACATGATTGAATCCGTGGGAATCGATCCGAGCAAGCTTTGCACGTATTGCTGGAGCGGAAGAGAGTAGGGACAAATTGATTTTGAATTCTTCGGGCACGGACTTGTGAAAAAGTCTGTGCCCGATTTTTTGAAGGAAGCAAAAGAACCGTATACCATAAAATACGCTTCTTATGGGTTTCGGATGTAGTCTTTCTAATTACTCCGAAAAATGTAAGGATAAAGTGACGCAACCGGGATTATGCGGCATCCGTGCCTTATGGCGCCCTCGCTCAAACCTCCTGTTTAAGCGTTGCTGATAACAAACGGAGTAATAAGAAAGTCTAACATCCTGTACTGAATGCGAAGCTTAATTCTATGGTATATGGTTCTTTTTATAGCAATTCTTCGAAAAGCGGGCATCAGGCTTTTGTAGCGGTTGCGTACCCGAAGGATTCAAAATCAATAAGAAATATTTGAGTTGTATTTGCACATACTAACCGAAATTGATGAAGTGTTATCAGAAACGGAGGGTTTGGTATGCCGGCGACTTATACGCATTTTCGGTTTGGGCAGGATGTGAAGCAGCGTCTTCCGAAGAGACTGCGAAAGATTGTGGATTTGAATGAGGATTTGTTTGATATCGGGCTTTACGGGCCGGATATTTTGTTTTATTATCACGGGGCGGTGGCAAATCCGGTGAGCCTCACCGGGTTTCGGATGCATAAACGGAATGCGTATGGGTTTTTTAAGAGAAGTCTTTCTCTGACAACGGATGAAAAGGCACTTGCCTATATGCTTGGTTTTATTTGTCATTTTACATTGGACGGACAGTGTCATGATTATATTGCACAGTATGAGAAAAAGTACGGAGTAAGACATCTGGAAATCGAGGCGGAGCTGGACCGGAGTCTGATGGTGACGGATGGGTTAAATCCTTTTGAATATCCGCTGGCGGGGCATGTGGTACCGACAGAGGAGAATGCGGAGGTGATTCACCGGTTCTTTCCGTGGTTGTCGGTGCGGCAGATTAGGGGGACTTTAAGGGATATGCTCCGATGCCATCATTTCCTGTCCGCAAGAGGAACGATGAAGAGGGTGACGTTGCAGGTGTTGTTTGCTACCACCGGGACGTACCGGCTGTTGTACGGTCTGGTTATAAAGAAACGTCCCAGCCTGCGGTGTGTGGAAAGCTGTCGGGAGTTGAAGAAAATCTACTGGCGGTGTGTGGAACTGGCGGTGGAAATGATAGAGGAGTATATGGAGGCAAGGTCCGGAAAGAGAAGACTGGGGAGAAGGTTCAACCGGTGCTTTGCGGCGGAGAAGTAAGGGCTGAAATGCCGCGGGAGATGAAAGAGTCGGAGTAAGTGATGATGCGATAGAAGAGAAAATGTTGCGGTTTGGTGATTGGTTTAGTATAATGGTGGAAGAAAAGGTTGCAATATACTGGACTTCTGCCATTTTTGAATAGGGGGATTATGGAATGAAGAATATCAAAGCAATTATCACCGATTTGGACCGCACCTTACTTCGCACGGACAAGTCCCTGTCTGAATACACAGTAGCGGCGTTAAAGGAATGTAAAGCCAGAGGAATCAAAGTGATGGCAGCCACTGCCAGACCGGAACGGAGCATTACAGAGTACGACGCAACCATCGGTTTTGATGCGGTGACGGTGATGAACGGGGCGAAAGTAATGGTAGGAGACAAAGTGATAACCTACGGAATTCCGGACGAGCTTGCGGAGGAAATGCTTGCGAAGGTATGCGGGCAAAAAGAATTTTTATTTTCCGTGGAAACCGGAGAGATATTATATGCGGCAGAACATATTCCGGAGTTTGAGTACACGTTACATACGGAGTTTCCGAAGCTTCCGATAGGAGAGACGGCATATAAGATTCTGGTCAGCGGCGAAGGGGCGGCAGAGTTTATAAAGGAGAATCTGACCGAAGGTTTACACTGTACCGTGGCAAACGGATATCTGGTGCAGATTATGAGTAACGATGCAAATAAAAGAAACGGCGTTAAGGTGATGCTTAACGCCTTTGGAATAGCTCCGGAAGAAGCGGTGTACTTCGGTGATGATCAGGATGATGCGGAATCCATGCAGCTTTGCAGTCTTGGAGTGGCAGTGGACAATGCCATTCCGGAGGTGAAAGTCGCTGCGGATGAGATAGCGGAAAGCAATGACGCGGACGGCGTGGCAAAGTGGATTGAGGAGCATCTGCTTTAAAGAATTGCCTTTATGGCTGCTTGTAAATGTTCAAAGGAAAACGGTTTGTAGACAAAGTATTCCGCACCGTATTCCGTGGCAAGAGAATGTATCTCTTCGCTTGTGTCGGCGGTCAGCATAATAACGTGAAGGGTCGGGTACTCCTTCTTGAGGCGTTTTAAGATATCCAGTCCGTTTTCGTCCGGGAAGTGTACGTCTAAAAAGATACCGTAAGGTAGAGCAGTTTCCAATGCCTGAAACAACTGGCTACTGTTTTCTACGGATTTTGCGGAGTAACCGAGGTGGTGTATCATGTCGGTTACCATACCGCCCATAAAGGCGGAATCATCGCAAATCAGAAAATGATTCGGAAGGTTCCGGCCCAGCAAATAGTCTGTGGACACATGGAAGAAGTCCGCCAATGCGCAAAGCATGGTGAGGTCGGGAACGGATGCTCCGGTCTCCCATTTGGATACCGCACCGATGGACACGCCCATTTCATTTGCAAGCTTTTCCTGAGTCATGGAGTGACGTTTTCTCAGTTCTAATATTCTTTTTCCTAAAATCATTAAGTTTTCTATCATAAGAATCCTCCGTTTTTTATGTGAATGATGAAAATGTTTTGTACATGTACAAGATTATTATAAAACCAGAGCAGGGAAATGTCTATGGAGACGTAAGAGAAAGAGGGAAGGGGAATTTTCCTGCGGTTCAAATTTTACCCGGGAGCCGGATATTGAGAAAGAGTAAGGGAACGTTTCGTTATTGACGCTATTAACTTGCTATATTATAATATTAGATGATACGGCAAAGGAGGATTAGGCATGGACCTGTTTGAATATATGCGGGCGGAGACGTCGAAAAAGGAGTCCCCGTTGGCAGCGAGATTACGACCGCGGACCTTAGAGGAAGTGGTGGGACAGGAGCATATTTTGGGGGAAGGAAAGCTTCTTTCCAGAGCGATTAAAGCGGATAAGCTGGGCTCCGTGATTTTTTACGGACCGCCGGGAACCGGTAAGACGACATTGGCCCAGGTCATCGCCCATACCACCAGCTCCGAATTTACCCAGTTAAATGCCACGGTGGCGGGCAAGAAGGACATGGAAGAGGTCATTGCGAAAGCGAAAGAGACCCTTGGTATGTACGGCAAGAAAACGATCTTGTTTGTAGACGAGATTCATCGTTTTAATAAAAGCCAACAGGATTATTTGCTCCCGTTCGTGGAGGATGGTACGGTGTCTTTGATTGGTGCAACCACGGAGAATCCGTACTTTGAGGTAAACGGTGCATTGATTTCCAGGTCCGTGATTTTTGAGTTAAAGCCGCTGTCCAAGGAAAACGTAGAAAAGCTTCTCTATCGTGCCATTGAGGATACGGAACGGGGGTTAGGTGCCTATAAGGCGGTGGCAGACCCGGAGGCCATTTCTTTTCTGGCGGATGTGGCAAACGGTGACGGACGAACGGCACTGAATGCCATTGAGCTTGGTGTGCTGACAACAGAGCGTAGCGAGGACGGTTTGATACATATTACGAGAGAAGTAGCGGCGGATTGTATCCAAAAGCGGGTGCTTCGGTATGACAAGGACGGCGACAACCATTATGATAATATTTCCGCCTTTATTAAGAGTATGCGGGGCTCTGACCCGGATGCGGCGGTATATTATCTGGCAAAGATGTTATATGCCGGAGAAGAGCCGGCGTTTATTGCACGGCGCATTATGATTTGTGCGGCGGAGGATGTGTCCAATGCGGACCCGCAGGCGCTTGTGGTAGCGGTAAATGCATCTCTGGCAGCGGAACGCCTCGGTATGCCGGAGGCACAGATTGTCCTTGCCCAAGCAGCGGCCTATGTGGCATGTGCACCGAAGAGCAATTCGGCGGTGACCGCCATCGAACGGGCAATGAACTATGTGGCAACCCATAAGACGGCACCGGTTCCGGTCCATTTGATGGATGCCCATTACAAGGGAGCGGCAAAGTTAAACCACGGTATCGGTTACCAATATGCCCACGCTTATCCGAACCACTATGTGGAGCAGCAGTACCTGCCGGACGGTGTGGTAGGCGAGAAGTTCTATGAGCCGACGGAGCAAGGCTATGAAAAGACCCAAAAAGAATGGTTGGCATTTTTAAAGGGAGAACAGGAAAAGTAGTAAAAAGGAGATAGAAGATGAAAAAGAAAGTAACGTTCAAACAGATTCTGGCTGTAATCGGTCTTTTACTGATTGTAGGAATGTATGTGGTAAGTATTGTATTTGCCTGCATGGCGAAGCCGGGGGCGGAAGGTATGTTTATGGCCAGCATTGTGGCAACAGTTATCGTTCCGATAGTGCTGTATATTTTTATTGCTCTGGATAAGTGGGCAAAGAAAAATGCTCCGGAGGGAATTTCTTACAAAGAGATGCGGGCATATAACAAGCGTATCAAGAACGGTGAGGACCCGCAGAAAGTAGCGAAGGAAATTGAAGAGAAGTACGGAATTGAGGAAGAAGAGTAAGAACAGGGGCCACGCAGTACCAACTGCCGCGGCCCCTTTACATCACTCTTCCGTTTCTTCTTCCTCCGGCTCATAGTCCGGGTCCACTTTGATATGCACTTTATCAATACGATTCTTATCCACCTGGGCTACCGTGTAGGTGACACCCTTGTCGGTCAGGGTCTCGCCCTCGGTCGGTAGATGGTCCAGTAAGAAGATAACGTGTCCCGCAATGGAGTCGTAATCATCGGAAGCAAGGGAAAGACCCAAGGCTTCGTTGATTTCTTCCAGCTTTGCGGCGCCGTCTGCCAGATATTCGTTCTCGCCGACGGAGGTAACTACGTCTTCTTCGTCTTCATCGTATTCGTCACGGATTTCTCCAACGATTTCCTCAATTAAGTCTTCCACGGTCACAAGACCGGCAGTGGCACCGTACTCGTCCAGGACGATGGCCAGTGCGATAGACTCTTTTCGCATCTCCCGAAGCAACTCGGAAGTCTTTTTATATTCGTAGGTGAAATACGGTTCCCGTAAAAAGTCTTCGATACGGAAGTCTTCCTTGGAGCCTTTGTAGAAGAAAATATCTTTTAAGTTTACGATACCTACTACATTGTCTCTGGTTTCATGATAAACCGGGAGACGGGTGTACATATTTTCTTCAAAAGCGGCTACCAGTTCGTCATAGGTTACGGAATCTTCCACAAAGTCCATGTCGATACGCGGTACCATAATGTCTCTTGCAAGAGAATCACCAAAGTCTACTACGTTGTTAATCATTTCCCGTTCTTCGCTTTCGATGACGCCTTCTTCGTGGCTCACGTCAACAATGGTCAAAAGCTCGTTTTCCGTCATGGCCGCAACCTTTTTGTTCGGGTCAATGCGGAACAACCATAATAAGCCACGGGAAATAAAATTCAACAGAACGATAACCGGAGTCATAATTCTTGTTAAAAGAAGAATCGCCGGGGCATAAATCAGGGAAAGCTTTTCATTGTAAATGGTTGCCAGTGTTTTCGGGGTGATTTCGCCGAAAATTAAAATAAGAACGGTAAGAATACCGGTTGCAACACCTGCAGGAATCGAGTTGAATTGCTCGATTACAAGGGTCGTCGTAAGGGAGGACGCCGAAAGGTTGACGATATTGTTACCGATGAGAATGGCACTTATCATCTTTGACGGGTCTTCGATTAACTTTGCAACGGTCTTAGCACTGCGTTTGCCTTCCTCCGCAAGACTTCGGATACGAATCTTGTTTACGGTGGTCAGGGCAGTTTCCGCAGAAGAGAATAGTGCGGAAAGCACTAAAAGAATAATGAGCACGATTATCTGTGCTGTGGGGTCCAAAAAGATCTCCTCCTTTATATGTATAGTATTTTAATCATAACATGGTTTCAGAAAAGTGTCAATAGGTGCCCTGCAGCGCAAATCTTAATAAAATGTGAAATTTTCCTTGACTTTTTCTCGGAAATTCGGTATGATGAGTGCATATTTGAAAGGCAATGAAGGTGTACAGTAGCGTTTCGTTTTCTGTCAGAGAGAGGGAGTCACCGGCTGAAAGCTTCCTTAAGTTCAAACGAAATGTCGAATTTCCCACCGGAGCTGTTCGTGCCAAATTTGTTTGTGTGAGGTTTGAAGGATACTTCAGATTCTGCTATAAGACAAAGAGTAGTTCGAAACGTGATGCGCGTTAAGCAAATGAGAGTCCGGGTCAGTTGGCTCGGGAAGTTGGGTGGTACCGCGGAGCTTATTCGTCCCTTGTATGGAAACATGCAGGGGACTTTTTTTATTCGGTTTTAAAAGTCCATGTGTACTTTTGCATGTACAAAACGGAAAAACAATACAAAATTTCAAAAGAGAACCATAAGCAAACGTCAGCACTTGGCGAGGTGTTGTCGAGCCTAGTACTGCTACGTTTGTGCATGAGCGAGAGCGGGTTCTCGTTGAAATGTTTGTATTGCTTTTCAAAGGGATATGCCATCGTACACATGGACTTAGAAACCGAATTCAAAAAAAGTCTTGCGGAGTTTATTCAAGAAAGGACGAAAAACGATGAATGCAAATTTAGAACAAATCAAGCAGGAAATCATTACGGGCAGTGAGGCATTACAGTCCTCCAAAGAAGTGTATGAGTTCAAAAAGTCTTACCTTGACGGTAAGACCGGTAAAATCGGTCTCTTAATGAAGGAGATGAAGAACATCGCGCCGGAGGAGAGAGCAGCCTACGGTAAGGGTGTGAATGAGTTAAAGGAATGGGCGCTTACCTTCCTTGGCGAGCTGGACTTAGAGATGAGAGCAAAGGAACTGGAAGCAAGATACGAGGCAGAGAAGCTTGATATCACCCTTCCGGCAGAGAAGATAGAGGAGGGTAATCTTCATCCGATTACCTTAATCCGTAACCAGCTGATTGATGTATTCGCAGGTATGGGCTTCGAGATTTTCGAGGGTACCGAGATTGAAACCGACTACTATAACTTCACGGCTCTGAATACCCCGCAGGATCACCCGGCAAGAGATATGCAGGATACCTTCTACTTGTCTCCGGAGTTCTTATTAAGAACTCAGACCAGTGCGGGCCAGATTCATGTTATGGAGAACAAGAAGCCGCCGATTAAGATTTTATCTCCGGGTAAGGTATTCCGTTCCGATGACGATGCCACCCATTCTCCGATGTTCACCCAGATGGAGGGCCTGGTAGTAGATAAGGGCATCACCCTTTGCGATTTACAGGGTATGCTGGATGTATTTGTTAAGAAGATTTACGGTGAGGGTACGAAGACCCGTCTTCGTCCGTCTTACTTCCCGTTCACCGAGCCGTCCGTAGAGGTTGACTGTAGCTGCTTCGAGTGCGGCGGTCAGGGCTGTAAGCTTTGTAAGGGTACCGGCTGGATTGAAATCCTCGGCGCAGGTATCGTAAACAATAAGGTATTGGAAAACTGCGGCATTGACCCAAATGAGTACAGCGGTCTTGCCTTTGGTATCGGTATCGAGCGTACCGCAATGTTAAAGTACGGTATCAACAACATTAAGTTGTTGTTCGAGTCCGATTTGCGTGTACTTAAGCAGTTGAATGACTAATCCGGAAGAAGCTTATAAGCAGAAAGGTAGGGAAATAAGATGATAGCACCATTAAGTTGGATGAAAGATTATGTTGACGTAGATGTTACCCCGCAGGAGTTACAGGATAAGTTATTTTCCTGTGGTTTCGAGGTAGAAGAATTATATGAAGTAGGTAAGGATATCAGTAAAGTTGTGGTAGGTAAGGTATTGACCTGTGAGGCGATTCCGGATACCCATTTACATGTGTGTCAGGTGGATTGCGGCGAGCACGGTACCTTCCAGATTTGCTGCGGTGCCGACAATGTGGCAGCAGGGGGCAAGTTCCCGGTGGCTCTTGTTGGTGCAACGGTTTATGCTACCGCAAAGGATCACAAGACTGTAGAAGGTGTCATGACCATCGGTAAGGGAAAACTTCGTGGTTACGAGTCCTTCGGTATGCTTTGCTCCGGCGTAGAGCTGGGTGTCAGCGAAAATATGTATCCGGGCGCAGGCTATAACGGACTTCTGGTTCTTCCGGAGGACGCTGAAATCGGTGCTGACGTAAAGCCGATGCTTGGCCTTGATGATTGGATTTTCGATATTGCCATTACCGCAAACAGACCGGACTGCCAGAGTATTTTCGGTATCGCCAGAGAAGTTGCGGCTGTTCTTGAGAAGGAATTAAAGATGCCGGCTCTTGATTACACCGAGACCGATGCAGAGCTGGCAGGCTTCTCCGTAAAGGTAGATTGTCCGGATTTGTGTCCGCGTTACAGCGCACATTATGTAACGGATGTAAAGATTGGGGAGTCTCCGGCTTGGATGAAGAGAAGACTTGCACTCGTTGGTATTGATGCGATTTCCAACGTGGTAGATATTACCAACTACATTTTAAAGGAACTGGGTCAGCCGATGCATGCCTTTGACCTTTCCACTTTAGAGGGCAATGCAATTAATGTAAGACGTGCAAATAACGGTGAAAAGATTGTGACCTTAGACGAGCAGGAGCTTACCTTAACCGATGCCAATATGTTAATTTGTGACGGTGTAAAGCCGGTAGCTTTGGCAGGTGTTATGGGCGGTTTGAATTCCGAGATTCGTGAGACCACAAGTGCAGTATTGTTTGAGTCCGCAAAGTTTGCAAGAGACAACATCAGAAGAACCTCCAGAGCCCTGGGTAAGCGTTCCGATTCCAGTGCACGTTACGAAAAGGGCGTGGATGAGTACGCTACCGTAATGGCAATGAAGAGAGCCCTTCACTTAATCGAAGAGCTTGGTTGCGGTAAGGTGGGACGCACCCATGTGGATGTGAATACCGGTAACAGCGTAGAGCCGAAGACTCTTACCGTAAGCATCGATAAGGTAAACAAGGTGCTTGGTATTACGGTTCCGAACGATGATATTTTAAGAATTATGAATAACCTGACCTTCGCACCGAAGATTGAGGGCGACACCTTAACCCTTCAGGTGCCGGCATTCCGTGAGGATATGGAGACCTATCAGGATGTGGCGGAGGAAGTCATCCGTCTGTACGGTTACGAGCATGTGGTACCGGCATTTATGCCGTCCGCACAGGTAACCTTAGGCGGCCTCAACCAGACCCAGAAGAGCGAGCTTCGTTTAAAGAAGGCGCTTTGCGCTACCGGTGCTTACGAGTGCATCCATTACTCCTTCTTCTCTCCGTCTGACCTGGATATGTTAAAGCTTCCGGAGGATGCGGCAGAACGTAAGGCAATTCGTATCATGAATCCGATTAGTGAGGAGCTTTCTCTTATGAGAACCACCCTTGCGGCATCCATGATTAATGCCATTGCGAACAATCAGAAGAAGGGCAACTTAGAGGGTAGACTGTACGAAATCGGTAATGTATTCCTTCCGTATGAGTTACCGTTAACTCAGTATCCGGATGAGAAGCCGAGACTTTGTATCGGTGTATTCGGTGAGAAGGAAAACTTCTACACCATGAAGGGTATGGCAGAAAAGGTAGCTGATACGTTACAGCTTAGCTTCACCTACGAGCCGATGCAGAACACCTTCTTACATCCGTACCAGACCGCAAAGATTTTGTGCGACGGTATCGAAATCGGTTACTTCGGTAAGCTGGCTTACGATGTGATGGAGGCATGTGATATGCGTACTCCGGCGTACATCCTGGAGATGGATTTAAAGACCGTGTCCCAGTGGTACGGTAAGAAGGCTGTATTTACACCACTTTCCAAGTTCCCGGAGGAGAAGAGAGACCTGGCATTTGTAGTGGACAGAAACATCACCTGCGGCGAAATCGAGAAGGTCATGAAGGAGTCCTGTAAGTACATCTCCAGCATTAACCTCTTCGATATTTACGAGGGCGAGCAGATTGCGGCAGACAAGAAGAGCATGGCATTCTCCGTCGTATTCACCCCGAAGGAGGAGGCATTCACCGCTGAGTCCGTGGACGGCTTCGTAAAGAAGATTTTGAAGCAGCTTGGTAAGAGCTACGGCGTGGAGTTGAGAAGTTAAGAAAACTTTATAGAAAAAGTAAGAGGAGGTCGTCGAAAGACGGCCTCTTTGTTATATATTTTTAAATTACGTGCAACCTACCTACATGTTTTTCTGTTTATTAAGGTGAAAGGAGGAAACGGGATGGAAGACGATGAAATTCTTACGCTCTTTTGGGAGCGAAAGGAGCAGGCACTTTCGGAATTGGAGCGAAAGTACGGTACCCGCTTAAAGACACTGGCGAATCGTATGGTTTCGGAAGAAGATGCCGAGGAATGTCTCAATGATACTTATCTGGCGGTGTGGAACAGTGTGCCGCCGAACCGGCCGGAGTACTTGTTTGCTTACGCGGCAAAGATTTGCCGGAATCTGGCCTTAAACAAAATAGAACGGGACAAGGCGGCAAAGCGCAGTGCCGTGGTGGTGGAGCTTTCTGCGGAGCTGATGGAGTGCATCTCGGATAATGCCTTAACCAAGGATGAATCAGGGATTCGGGAACTGCTGATAAAGTTTTTAGGAGAGTTACCGGAAGAAAAGCGGAAGCTGTTTCTTCGAAGGTATTGGTACGGCGAATCCGTAAAGGAACTGGCAGAGGATTTCGGATACCGGGAAAGCAAAGTAAAGAGTATTTTGTTTCGCCTGCGGAAGCAGTTATGGAATGAATTAAAAAAGGAGGATGCGATATGACAGAGAAAATGAAGGAAACGGATGTATTAAAGGCAATGAATGATTTACCGGAAGAATGGCTTGAGAAGTGTTATGAGACAAGACTTGCATCGGTAACAGAAGAGACGGAGGAAAAGAACGGAACGGGTGCAAAAAAGGTGCGCTTCGGAAACTTTGGCAAAACTGCAGTGAAGTGGGCAGTGGCGGCAACAGCGGCAATACTTCTTTGCGGCGGTGGAGTGGCTTATGCGGCAAAGCTGGGAGTATTACAGTTCACAAAGAGTGAAGATAAAGACAGTCATGGTTTTTCGCTGATGACAGAGACGGAACGGATTTCGAAAGACGAACTGACCGGTGAAATTCAGGAAGTGGAAGGTTTTTTACGGGACTATATGGCAGAGGAAGATTACAGTCAGACATACCCAAGCTGGTTAAAGCAATTTGAAACCGTAGAGGAAGCAAGAACCTACATCGGTTATGAGGGAATGAAGGAAACGAAGGTTCCGGGAACGGTAGAAGAGGTCAATGTCCGTGTCATCGGAGATACGGAGGGAAATCTCGGTGAGGTATCTTTGTTTGTCCGAGCCGACGAGGGTGATATTTCTATAAATGAAATAGCAGCGGTATTTACCGAAGAAAGTCCGATTTCAATCCAGGGCACCGGAATTCGGCATTCCAAGGATTATTTTGAGGCAGTGCAACTGAAGCCGGATTACCGGAGCGAGGAGCATGTTACCGCAAGCGGAAAGACCGCGGTATTTGTATATGAAGAATATGAAGAGGGCGCCGGAGGAAATCGCTGGATGGTGGGAGCATTGGTAGACGGAGCAATGTATTATGAATTGAGCCTTCTGTATTACCCGGAAGATTATACGCGGGCGAAAGAGATTTTGCTTCAGTGGTGTGAGCAGTTTTAAAAACAATCTAATGACAAACCCCTCCGCATGTGATACTATAATGGTATTATTTCACATGGGAGGGGAGTAAAAATGAAAAAAGAAGAAAGTATATTGGGAATATACGCCATGATTCTTGGGATTTTTGCTTTTGTTCTGTACCTGACAATATAGCGGAAGTTTTTTGATTGAAAGATAAGAAGAATGAAAAGTCGCGGTATGTGAGGAAAACTCTGTATCGCGGCTTTTCTTTCGGAAATAATTTGTGACACCGGCTGATGGAAAAATCTTTTCCATTGCTTGACTTTTTTAGAAATCCACTATATAATTAATTGGATAATGCGTATTTATGCGCATACGGTGGGATACCCACGGAGAAAGGAGCCGCCATGATTAAGAGTATGACCGGTTTCGGCAGATGCGAATTAGCGGAAGAAGGACGGAAGGTTACCGTTGAGATGAAGGCGGTAAATCACCGTTACAGTGAGTTTTCCGTGAAGTTGCCGAAGCGCCTGAATGTGTGTGATGTGATGGTACGTAACGTTTTGAAGCAGTACATCAGTCGCGGTAAGGTGGATGTTTTCGTTTCCTACGAGGACGAGACGGAAGGAAAGGGTTGCGTAAAGTATAACGCAGAGCTTGCAAAGGAATATTATGACATTCTGATGCGTATGGCAGAGGAGTTCCCGATTGAGAACGATATTCGGATTTCCGGTCTTTCCCGTTATCCGGAGGTGTTAACCATTGAGAGTGAGCAGCAGGATGAAGAAGCACTGTACAGTTTGCTGGAGCGTGCGGTAAAGGGAGCCTGCGAGCAGTTTGTGGAGACCCGTATCGCGGAAGGCGAGCGTCTTCGTGAGGATTTGACCGCAAAGTGTGAGAAGGTGTCCGAGCTTGTTGCGGCGGTAGAGGAACGTTCCCCGCAGATTATGGCGGAGTATCGTCAGAAGCTGACGGATAAGGTGGCAGAGGTACTGGGAGATACGAAGATTGACGAGCGTGTTCTTGCTACCGAGATTACGATTTATGCGGATAAGATTTGTACGGACGAGGAGACGGTACGCCTTCGCAGTCACGTGGCAAATATGTTAGATACCTTTAAGCAGGGAGAGAATATCGGTCGTAAGCTGGATTTCGTTGCCCAGGAGATGAATCGTGAGGCAAATACGATCTTGTCCAAAGCAAACGATATTACGGTATCCAATATCGCTATCGACTTAAAGACCGAGATTGAGAAGATTCGTGAGCAGATTCAGAATATTGAGTAACGGAGCGTGATGATATGGAGCGTATGATACCCATCGGCTTCGGCAATATGGTGAATGCCGCGAAAATCATCGGGGTGGTAAAGCCGGAAGCGTCTCCGGTACGCCGGATGGTACAGAATGCAAAGGATACGGAACGTTGTCTGGATGCTACCTGCGGACGAAAATGTAAGTCCGTAATCGTAACGGACGGCGGATATATTGTGTTATCGGCCTTGTTGCCGGAAACCATTGCAGGTCGTGTGAATGACCGTATGGAACAGTAGAATAGGCGAAAGCCGAAAAATAGAAGTTATGGAAGGAGAACCAAGTATGTTACATCCATCTTATGCAGATTTAATGCAGGTATTAAACAGTGAGGTTGAGCCGGGAGAGCATCCGGTAGTAAACAGCCGTTATTCCGTAGTATTGGCTACCGCAAAGAGAGCACGTCAGATTATTGACGGTGCGGAACCGTATGCGGAAGCAAAGTGCGATAAGCCGCTTTCTATCGCCGTGGAAGAAGTATATCAGGGAAAAGTTAAAATCGTTGGAGACGAAGAGGAAGAATAGAGCTACCATGAAGAAGAAAAAAATTGCGGAAGGAATCGCTTTTCTGGTTATTTCCGCATTGTTACTGTTCGGAGTTCCGCGATATGTAATGGAGCGTGTTATTGTAGACGGCGGATCCATGGAAACGACACTACAGAATCAGGACAATCTTCTTGTGGAGAAGGTTTCGAGGTATTTCGGCGCTCTTGACCGGTTTGATATCATTGTGTTTTATCCGAATGAGGAATTCAAAGAAGAGGACAAATACTATATCAAGCGAATCATCGGATTGCCGGGAGAAACCGTTCAGATTAAAGGACAAACCATACTGATTAACGGTGAACCTTTGGAAGAATCCTTCGGTTCCTCCGAAATGGAAACCGCAGGTATTGCGGCAGAGCCCGTATTGTTGGGAGAAGAAGAGTATTTTGTTCTGGGCGATAACAGGGCAGTCAGTATAGACAGTCGTTCTTCCAGCGTGGGAACAGTACCGTTATCCCGGATCGGAGGAAAGATTGTGATTCGGATTTTTCCTTTTCGAAAACTCGGAACGGTGGACAAATAATTATTTTTTTAAAATAGTACTTGATATTTTTTAACAGATTAGGTACAATATGTATTGGTTCGTTAGGGCAAGTCATTTTGGTCTGTCTTATGGATTGACAAAAAAATGACAAACCTTTCAATAATGAAAAACTTTTTACAGGAGGACATTTAAAATGGCAGTAAAAGTAGCAATTAACGGCTTTGGTCGTATCGGACGTCTTGCATTCAGACAGATGTTCGGAGCAGAGGGTTACGAGATCGTTGCAATCAACGACTTAACCAGCCCGAAGATGTTGGCACACTTGTTAAAGTACGATTCCGCACAGGGCAGATACGCTCTCGGCGATACCGTAGTAGCAGGTGAGGATTCCATCACCGTTGATGGCAAGACCATCAAGATTTATGCAGAGAAGGACGCAGCAAATCTTCCGTGGGGTGAGATCGGTGTAGACGTAGTTCTTGAGTGTACCGGTTTCTACTGCTCCAAGGAGAAGTCCATGGCTCATATCAATGCAGGTGCAAAGAAGGTTGTTATTTCCGCTCCGGCTGGTAACGATCTCCCGACCGTTGTATTCAGCGTAAACGAGAAGACCTTAAAGGCTGAGGATAACATCATCTCCGCTGCTTCTTGTACCACCAACTGCTTAGCTCCGATGGCTAAGGCATTAAATGACTACGCTCCGATTCAGAGCGGTATCATGAGCACCATTCACGCTTACACCGGCGACCAGATGATTCTTGACGGTCCGCACAGAAAGGGTGACTTAAGAAGAGCTCGTGCAGGCGCTGTGAACATCGTTCCGAACAGCACCGGTGCTGCAAAGGCAATCGGCCTTGTAATTCCGGAGTTAAACGGCAAGCTTATCGGCTCTGCTCAGAGAGTTCCGGTTCCGACCGGTTCCACCACCATCCTTGTTGCAGTTGTTAAGGGTAAGGACGTTACCAAGGAAGGCATCAACGCAGCTATGAAGGCAGCTTCTTCCGCATCCTTCGGTTACACCGAGGAAGAGCTTGTTTCCTCCGATATCGTTGGTATCACCTACGGTTCCCTTTTCGATGCTACCCAGACCATGGTTAGCAAGATCGATGAGGATACCTATCAGGTACAGGTTGTTTCCTGGTACGATAACGAGAACTCCTACACCAGCCAGATGGTTAGAACCATTAAGTACTTCGCTGAGTTAGCATAATTTGCTTTATTCCATAAAGCAAATTTGCTCCGCAGGATGCGCACTCGCGCGATTGGAATATGTCGCAAGCGACCGCGCTCGGCGCGAGAGTCCGCAAGCGGACTCTATGGAGTTAAATAACTTTGATCCAAGCGGGTCCGGTCTACTATGGACCGGACCCTTAAATATTTATCTTGAAAGGAGATTCATCATGTTAAACAAGAAGTCTGTTGATGATATCAATGTAAAGGGCAAAAGAGTTTTAGTTCGTTGTGATTTCAACGTACCGTTAAAGGATGGCCAGATTACCGACGATACCCGTCTGGTAGCAGCTCTTCCGACTCTTAAGAAGTTAATCAATGACGGCGGCAAGTTAATCCTTTGTTCCCACCTGGGTAAGCCGAAGGGAGAGCCGAAGCCGGAGTTATCTTTAGCACCGGTAGCAGTAGCTTTATCTAAGCTTCTCGGCCAGGAAGTTAAGTTCGCAGCAGATGCAACCGTAGTTGGTGACAACGCAAAGGCAGCTGTAGCAGCTATGAAGGACGGCGATGTTGTTCTTTTAGAGAATACTCGTTACAGAGCAGAAGAGACCAAGAACGGAGAAGCTTTCTCCAAGGAACTTGCTTCCCTTTGTGACGTTTTCGTAAACGATGCATTCGGTACCGCACACAGAGCACACTGCTCCAACGTTGGTGTAACCGAGTATGTTGATACCGCAGTAGTTGGTTACTTAATGCAGAAGGAAATCGACTTCCTCGGCAATGCAGTAAACAATCCGGTTCGTCCGTTTGTTGCAATCCTTGGCGGTTCTAAGGTTTCCTCTAAGATTTCCGTTATCAACAACCTCCTTGATAAGGTTGATACCTTAATCATCGGTGGTGGTATGGCTTATACCTTCATGAAGGCTATGGGCGAAGAAGTAGGTAAGTCCTTACTTGAGGCTGATTACCTTGACTATGCAAAGGAAATGATGGAAAAGGCTGAGAAGAACGGCGTTAAGTTGTTAATTCCGGTTGATACCGTTGTAGCTAAGGAATTCTCCAACGATGTTCCGTTCCATACCGTAGGCCGTGGCGAGATCGCAGCAGACGAGGAAGGTTTGGATATCGGTGAGAAGACCCGTGAACTTTATGCAAATGCAATTAAGGATGCAAAGACCGTTGTTTGGAACGGACCGATGGGCGTATTCGAAATGTCCAACTTTGCAAAGGGTACCATCGCTGTAGCTGAGGCTCTTGCAAACATCGATGCTACCACCATTATCGGTGGCGGTGACTCCGCAGCAGCTGTTAACCAGCTTGGTTACGGTGACAAGATGTCCCACATCTCCACCGGTGGCGGCGCTTCTTTAGAGTTCCTTGAGGGTAAGGAGCTTCCGGGCGTTGCAGCAGCAAACGATAAGTAAGGAGAAAATTTATGCGTAAGAAGATTATTGCAGGAAACTGGAAAATGAATAAGACTCCGAGTGAGACCGTAAAGTTAATCGAAGAGTTAAAGCCGCTCGTAAAGAACGACGAAGTTGACGTTGTATTCTGCGTACCGGCAATCTCCCTGATTCCGGCTCTTGAGGCTGCAAAGGGAACCAACATCGAAATCGGTGCAGAGAACATGTTCTACGAAGAGTCCGGCGCTTACACCGGCGAAATCGCTCCGAACATGCTTACCGATATCGGCGTTAAGTACGTTATCATCGGACATTCTGAGAGACGTGAGTACTTCGCTGAGACCGACGAGACCGTAAATAAGAAGGTTCTTAAGGCATTCGAGCACGGTATCACCCCGATTATCTGCTGTGGTGAGTCCTTGACCCAGAGAGAGCAGGGCATCACCATCGATTGGATTCGTATGCAGATTAAGATTGCGTTCTTAAACGTAACCGCAGAGCAGGCGAAGACCGCTGTGATCGCTTACGAGCCGATTTGGGCTATCGGTACCGGTAAGGTTGCTACCACCGAGCAGGCTGAGGAAGTATGTGCAGCAATTCGTGCTTGCATCGCTGAGATTTACGATGCAGCTACCGCTGATGCAATCCGTATCCAGTACGGTGGCAGCGTATCCGCAGCAAGCGCACCGGAGCTGTTTGCACAGGCAAACATCGACGGTGGTTTGGTTGGCGGCGCAAGCTTAAAGCCGGATTTCGGTAAGATTGTTAACTACAATAAGTAAGACAAATCGCTATGCAAAAGGAGGGACGTTT
>JAGBBP010000048.1 GCA_017938405.1 Lachnospiraceae bacterium | reverse complement strand
TGGGCATTCTGGGGGACCTTCTCTCCGAAAGCGGTGTGCAGAACGATATCCCCTGGACCGTCACCGAATCCCTCTCCGGTACGCACCTCTTGTCCGCCACCCTCCCCCGCAACGGGCAGACCTACACCCTCTCCACCACGAATCTTTTTGACTATCTGTTGGATGCTTCCATCTATAGCGCAGATCAGGAAAATTACGGTCAATCCGCCAACTTGTGGGTGGGATATCATCAATCTTATTCGGGAATAGAGCGGGTCTTGATTCGCCCCAACAACTGGTATTTTACGGAAAGTGCAGCACCCAATCAGGTGGTGCAATCTGCAACTTTAACTATTCGGGACATCACCGTCACTTCTTACGAGGCAAATATTGAAGCCCGGCCATTCACCGGAAACGTTTGGACCGAAAACGAAGTGTGCTGGAATCAAGCTTCCGGGAATTCTTACGGCCCCGTTCTCGACTCCAACCCCGTTTCTTCTGCCATCGGCTGGAACGAGGGATACTACTATTCTTACGATATTACATTCTTGGTGCGAAACTGGTACAAGGGCCTTTCTAATTGGCAAAAGGGTCTAATGATCTGCTGGGACATCGACCATCTGGCAACGTCCACCATGGAAAAATGCTTCGCCTCCTCCCAATATTCCAACGAGAACTACCGTCCCCGACTGGAGGCTACGACGGCGTATACCTCTCCCATTGCGGATGGAGTATATGCCATTCATAAAGGAGTCCATTACCTTTCGAATATGAATTATACACAAGCGGTAGCGGTACAGGCTTTCCCTGATGAGGCGGAGTCTCGGCAGGGGCATCTTTGGCGCGTGAAAAGCATTGGAGGCGGATTTTATACAATTCGACCTCTTGAATGCACGTTGCGAGGATTGGGATATGCTACGGAACTCCATGTAGAGAACATTGACGTTTACGATAATTTTAGTGTTCCGGAAAATTGCTTGTGGCGTATTATTGAAGTAAACGGACAATATATGCTTTCTCCACGTTCGGATCTGACGAGAACTTTGTCCAATCCGGGAACTCCCGGTTCAGTATTGCTTTCGACGTTGAACACCACGGATTCTTCGCAGCAGTGGACCTTTACAAAACATGAGCGAATTGCTTACGACGAAGAAACGCCGACTTATAATGAGGCAATATACGTTTATGACAAACATACAGGAGACAAAATAACGGGTTCCAATGCAATCGTATCTCTTTTTGCGGCAGAAAAGGTTTATTTGTCTGATTTGGACTATGCGTTTGCTGTGGCAACGGAGGGGCCCTTGACCGGTATTTATCCCTTATGGTCTTCGTCGCAAAGCTCTGTTACGTTTGGTTACGATGCAGACGGCGGGTACTATATCGAAGCGTTAAATCCTCTTGTGTCAGAAACGACGGATAGCACGCAGATAGAGTTGGAATACTCCGGTCAAGTCGGCTATCTTAATTGCTCTTTGTATGTTAAAGTTCTTTTACATGACCAAACGCAATACTTGAAGAATTTGGGACTTTCCGATCATTTCTTGAACGTAGAAAATTCGGAATCACAAACGGACAGCAACGTGAAGGTGAATGGCTCCTTCGGAGACTCTCCCGCCCTCTGGGATTTCCAATTTGTCGGGGATGGATATTATACCGTCCGTGCCGTTGGGGAGCCTCAAAATGCATTCCTGTGTGCGGACGAGGTAAGCGATGACGTGGAATTGATTTACGGCTCGCAATCTACCGCCGCAATTTACGACGGAACGCTGTGGAAGATTTCGCTGACTGCTACGGGGAAGATGCG
>JAGBBP010000007.1 GCA_017938405.1 Lachnospiraceae bacterium | reverse complement strand
GGTGCAGATTAAACTGGTCCCGGTTCAGGCCCCCTACTTTGCAGACGCGGACCTGCTGGTTGCGGCAGACTGTACGGCGTTTGCCTACGGAAACTTCCATGCCGAATTTATCCGGAACCAGATAACGATTATCGGCTGCCCGAAGCTCGACGGGGTGGATTATGCAGAAAAGCTCGGTGCAGTTTTTGCACAGAACAGTATCCGCAGTATCACCGTCACCCGTATGCAGGTTCCCTGCTGCGGAGGGCTTGAGGCAGCGGTCAGAAGAGCAGTCGCAGAAAGCGGTAAAGAGATTCCGCTCTCGGTTGTCACAATTTCTGCCGACGGCAGAATTCTCTAACTTTTTTTCGCGGGAAAATATTCTTAGCCTTTTACACACCATATTACAGTATGTCACGGCGTCCTGTTGTTTCAGTTATCGGGGATGGTTTTCTGGAGAAGGATTCCCCGAAGTATGCGTTTGCCTATGCGGTCGGAGAAGCTCTTGTGTCTGCGGGATACCGGGTGATGTCCGGAGGCCTTTCCGGTGTTATGGAGGCGGCATTTGCCGGAGCACACGCATCCCCGGTGTACCGGGACGGAGATACGATTGCGGTGCTTCCGGGAAATGACCCTGCAGAGGCAAATGAGTTTTCCGATATCGTGATAGCATCAGGACTTGATTATGCCAGGAACTTCATGGTGGCAAATGCGGATGCGGTTGTTGCTGTCGGGGGAGGGGCTGGGACGCTTTCGGAGCTTTCGTATGCCTGGGCGATGAAGCGGCTGATTCTTGCTTACCGTGTTCCGCGGGCAAAGCGGAGCAGTCTGCAGTTTACGGACTGGAGTGCGGTTGTTGCAGATAAGCGGCTGGATGATAAGATTCGGTATCCGGAACTTTCCGACGATCAGATTTTCGGGGTTGACACGGCACGGGATGTGATATCACTTCTGACAGAGAAGATGCCGTATTATACGAAGCGGCCGGAGAGGGTGGGGAAGCGGTAAATTCCAATATAATATATCCTCTTTTCCCCTCTTTTTTCGGTTGCGGCAGGAAAGAAAAAATCCTCTTCCAACCCCAAACAAACACAGCGTGAATTAAAAATTATTTTGAAAAATAAATCCAGAAAATACCATCAAAAACAGACAAATAGCAAAAATACCCCGACCAAAAAAGTATCTCGATTCGTAAATATTTATATTCAGAAATCCTATGAATTATTTGCAGGGACAACCAACCTGTAACAAAAAAGAACCATCCAGAACGGAGTCAAAACCATGTGTACCGCCTTGGATTACCAAACTGCCGACCACTACTTCGGACGCAACCTCGACCTTGAGTACTCGTACAACGAGACCATTACGGTCACTCCGAGAAACTATCCGTTTGCGTTCCGCAAAGCCGAAACGATGACCTCCCATCATGCCATTATCGGCGTTGCCTTCGTCGTAGATGATTACCCGCTCTACTATGATGCCGTAAACGAAAAGGGACTCGGAATTGCCGGACTCAACTTTCCGGGAAACGCCGACTATAAACCGGAAGTAACCGGCAAAGAAAACATCACACCCTTCGAACTGATTCCGTACATTCTCGGACAGTGCTCAAGTGTGTCCGAAGCCAAATCCATCCTCGCCAATATCAATATCATAGCCCTCCCCTTCAGCGATACCTTACCACTCTCCCCGCTCCACTGGATGATTGCCGACCGCAATTCCGCAATTGTTGTGGAATCCGTTAAAGACGGCATAAAAATCTACGAAAACCCGGTCCATGTAATGACCAACAACCCGACATTCGACATGC
Source organism: Lachnospiraceae bacterium (assembly GCA_017938405.1). Lineage (GTDB taxonomy): Bacteria > Bacillota > Clostridia > Lachnospirales > Lachnospiraceae > SIG307. The sequence continues at coordinate 1,074 of JAGBBP010000007.1, read as the reverse complement.
AGATGTTCTCCTTAAACAACTGCATGTCATTCTCATCCAACCCGCCGACAAACTCTTTCTCTCCACACCTCACTCTCGAAACCTACAGCCGCGGAATGGGAGGGATTGGTCTTCCTGGAGACCTTTCCTCCAATTCCCGTTTCATCAAAGCTGCTTTCACCCGTCTCAATTCCGTATCAGGCACATCTGAATCGGAAAGCATCAGTCAGTTCTTCCAGATTTTAGGCTCCGTTGCCCAGCAGCGCGGCTTAGTACATCTGGGACAGGATAAATACGAATATACCATCTATACCTCATGCTGTAACACGGATAAAGGAATCTTCTACTACACCACCTATGAAAACAGTCAGATTTCAGCTGTTGACATGCACAAAGAAGACCTCGATGCCGAAACGCTGGTCAGCTACCCGATGATAAAAGGCCAGCAGATAAAAATGCAGAATTAAGGGGTTTGCCTCCCCCCTTTTTCCTCTTTTTTCTTACTCTCTAACCACAACGTCCGCCTTTTCTGCAAACGGACTTTTGCGAAGCGACAGCGAGAAGAGATACGGATAGTTTGCCCCTAAGTACTCCATGTGGGAAAGCCAGACGGAGGCAAGCGTGCAGTACACGCGGCTGATGTCTCCGGTCAGATGCCCTATATCAGACTTTGGAAGCCCGCAGAAGTCACCGCGGCCTGCAAGCTCTTCACCTAAGTGGAAAAGTGCCTGCATCAGTTCCGTGATTTTGCCGTGCTCCAGAAACACCGGATTTTCCACTAAGCGGAGCAGGAACTCATGATGAGAGTCCAGAAGATTTCGCATCTCGATAAGGTCTGCAGTCTCCGGAGATAACCGGCTGCAGTGGTTTTCCAAAACATCCTGCGCTGCTGCATAGTCCTGTTTTGTCCAGCTTTTGGTGACCGCCAGAACAGAACAGATATTCTCCCGGGATTTGTCGCAGCGGACAAAAAGCCGCAGAAGTTCCGAGCCGAACTCGGAGAAGAAAAGCCCGACAATCATTTTCATTTTCTCCTGCTGTTCTTTTTTGGCCCGCATGGACAAGAGGCCGTTTAAGATAAGGGTTACCAGCAGG
>JAGBBP010000047.1 GCA_017938405.1 Lachnospiraceae bacterium | reverse complement strand
GGGGAAGCAAGCGTTACATGAGCATGAACCATCTCTCCGAACTGGAATTGGAGGATGATCCGCTGTCTGATATCATAGTCGGCTAACCACCGACAACCAAGCGGCTGAAAACTAATTTGCGAAAAACTATTGACACTATCCAACCCTTCCGATGATAGTAACAAAGCTATCTTCAGCAACAAAGCTGATATTTCCTGTTCTTCCCCACTAAATTCCAATCACATTCCTATAAAAAAGTTATCTGTAGCATCTTTTTTATAACAGGGGAACGATTAGGCATCTTATAAAAGGCTTTCTTTATTGCAAGCAAAGAATCACCCGGAGACATTATAAGTATAGTGGATTTGAGATTTATCATGAAAGTCCTTTCTTTTTTAATAGTTAATCTTATATCTTCCATACTGTATAACCCATTTCCCCCAGTAACCTTTTCCGGATGGATTCACATAATACGTCCCACCATTTCCCGGCGCAGTGTCTAAAGGAAGTTCCAACAATCCTGACCTTCGTAAATTGAAATTCCTTTTTGCATAACTCAGGCCGGTCCACAATCGTTCTGTTCCTACATCCTTATTAAAATTTGTTATTCCATATGACTTCGTTAAACCGTATGCTCCGGCACGTGCTTCTTTCGAATCAAAAAACAAATACTCTACATATTCATACTTCGTAATATAAGAGTCTTCTACCCATGTAGCTCCGGTCGGAAGAGATGTTTCCTCATAAAATTGGTGAATCATATGATCCCCATTTTCTCCCTCGCTTGTTACCCCGTTTTTAGTTTGAAATTGATAAGATGTTGCCGAAACCACAACTAAATCACTTAACTCAAACCGTACATATTCACAATTATTACACTTTGCATCATCGTCATTATCATATTTATGTCCAACTGCGTAAATCACTTCATCTACTGATTTTCCGCAAGAACAGTACAACCGTTTTACACCATCCTTAACACAATCCGCTTCCTTCGCAATTGTAAAATCGTCCGTATATTTGCAAGTATGTACCGGAGTCGGTGTTGGGGTTGGCGTCGGGGTTGGTGTCGGCGTAGGCGTTAGGGTTAGGGTTGGCGCCGGGGTCGCAGTTGGCTTTGGCGTCGCGGTTGGTGTTGGGGTCGGGGTCGAAGTTGGAGTTGGCGTCCCGGTCGGTTCCTCCGATGGTGTTGGAGAAGGTATTTCTGTAGGAGTTGATGTTGGTTCCACTTCTGATGTCGGTATTGGTGTGTTTATCGGCTCCGGCGTAGGAGTATCTATTAAACCTTGTGTCGGCTCCACCTTTACTGTCGGAGCACCACCCGTCGGTACGACTTCATCATTTTTTACAAAGAATCCTACCGCATATGTCGCTATTGCAAATCCAAACAAAAATGCAGCTAACAAACCTAATACGACCTTTTGCTTTTGAGTAATAACTTTTCCGGCAAACAACAAATAGAACACACAAACACAAGCCACCCCAGCGCATAAGATTACAGCTATTGTAATCCATTTATTCTGTGGTTCAAAAATCATATCTACAAGCCTTCCAAAAAATAAACTTGCTGCTCCACTTATAATCGCAATCCAAAAATTATTCTTTCCTTCCTGTTCTTTTCTATTTTCATCTTCTTTTTCCATAATTTCCTCACTCCGTTTCCTCTTGTTCTGTACTTCTTTGTTTATCTTAGTCTTGCTCCCTTTAAGTATCTTTCTTTTCCTTATCTTTTGCATTGCATCGATTGCAGATGGTATCGCTATTAACAGACCTAGAGCCCCTATAACAACCTCTATTATGTTCCACATACTTCTTAATCCTCCTTTGTTCTTTTCTTCTCAATCAAGACTGTAAAAAACAATTTTTCATTCTCCATTTTCAATATTCTCCCCTTAATATTCAGATAATAATCTTTGGTCTATTCAACCCTACAAATCATCCCCTCAATGTATTCCTCTGTAAAATACGGCCATTCTTCAAGCCTTTCCTTCACATATTCACTCCATTCGTCGCCTTTGATTTCACTCCTCCTTTGTGGCTCCTCGCTTTCCCATATTTCCCACTTCAAAGTTGCCAGTTCATCCCGTAATGCCGTAATTGCTTTTCTTCGTTCATTGGCATCTATCCCAAACTGCATCATATCAAAATTCTTTCCAATGTTTACTTTAAAACACTTTCCGTATTGTTCCACTGCTACAGGAACAATGATTGCATTACTTTTCTGTGCAATCTCGACAATCCCCCAAAAACAAGGAAGCACAGGAAGATTCGGTGTTAAATTCCATGTTCCTTCCGGAAAATACATAAGATTCCCACCATTCCTTAAATGCTCTATCATTTTCTCTTTCACAGCCTTACGGTCACTTTTTACTTTCTCATTAAAATAGAGAACACCATTTAGCAATAAAAACATACCATCTAACGTTCCTTGCAAATGCTCATAATCCCCTGATAACAGATAAAAGTGCTCTCTTATCCCTACCGCTGATACTTCAATATCATACTTTCCGACATGCGTAAGTGCGAAAATAACCGGTCTTTCTGTATAGGTTCGCTCATCCTTTATTACCCTACATGAGAAACCACAAAACATGTTCTTCATTTTAAAAAGACGTAAAATCAGTTTGTGTAATCTCTTTCTTGTTTTAAGCGACAGCTTCCCTAAGATACTTTTCTCGTCTTTATCACGAACTTTATTATAAAGTTCAAAAAAAGCCAGCTCTCTTTCACTTCTGATTTCATCACTCAATCCCGGCTCAAATACTTTCTGTTGCGCTTGCGCCAACACATTCATCCGATTTTCCTCCAGTTATTCCGCTTACAAACATATTGTCTTATTTTCGGGCAGCTATCTCCTTCTCCACCTCTTCCCAGTTCTTCACCCGCGTCACGTTCTCACCCTTTACTTCCCGGTTATACGGTGCATCAAACATCAGCACCCGGATATTGTTCTTATTAAGCAACTCCACCACCTCCGGCTTGTCCTCTATCATGAGCGTCACCCCGGAGCGGATGCGGCCGGCGAGCTTTTCTTCTGGAGAATGTTCTTCGGAACAAAGAATGATTTCCTTAAACTGCATTCCATGTCGCTTGTACCACCGAAACAGCAAATGCTTACTGTACTTTCCTAATAGGTTCTTCTTTGTCACAAACTTTCGTGCTGTTCTCTCGTATAACTGATGACCCTCTTCATTCAGACGCTGTATCACCGTTACACAAGCATTCACACAATATCCTGTTCTGCACGTTTTTCCAATGCACGAAAATCCACCTTACCTACAATAGTAACCGGCAACTCTTCTATAATCGTTGTTTTTCTCGGACGCGCATATGCCGTGAGTTTTTCGTTATAGAGATTATCAATAATCTCCTGCTTGTCCGCATCCCACTTCTGATCCGGAGCAAGTTTTAAAAATGCTACAGGTACATACCCCCTCTTTGTATCTGTACATTTAACTACAACGCTCTTTTCAACAAAAGAAAGTGTATTAATAAGTTCTTCAATATCATCAAGAGAAACCTGTTCCCCGTTTACCTTTATCATTCTATCCTTTCTTCCGACAATCTGTACTCGTCCGTCCTTATGTATAACTGCATTGTCCCCTGTATGTAACCAAATCCTTCCATCACTGTGTTGCCTTAACACTCCTTTGTCCAGAGAAGAATCATCATATCCTCGCATTACTTGAACACCTGACATACACAATTCTCCAAGTTCGTTATAGCCTAATTCACTCCCCGTCTCAGTATCAACTACTTTCACGTCGGTTCCCATATTAGGAACCCCGTCATAGATTACTCCTCCTGCCGACTCGGTCAGTCCATAACCATCATGGACCTCTGCCATAGAATTGTGATTCTTAAAAAATTCCGTAGTTCTTTGTCTTTCAGTCTCATCAATTATCGCCCCGCCTGACAATATATACTTTACATGCGACAAATCTGCATCTTTAAAATACTTATTATTTCTTATGGCAGGGAACATATTTGGTATTCCCCCGAACAGACTCACCTTTTCTTTCAGAAAAAGTTTATCCAATCTCTTAAAATTAATTTTCATTATGATATCTAGTTCAACTCCCAAAGTAGCAGCAACATGAGTTCCGATTATCAAACCAAACGAATGATTCAGTGGCATAAACGCAGCAATCTTATCCCCACGTCTAAACGCAAATCTATCATTATAGAACTGCTTTGAAGCACAATCTATATTACCCTCCGAGAGCATAACTCCCTTCGGTTTTATTGTCCCACCGGTATAAAGTTGAACTGCCGTGTAAGTGTCATCAAATGAAGTGTCTATCTCTCCGTGATGCTTAACATTCCTCTTATAATACTCATCAAATGCTATGGTACGTTGTGTATATTCCACCGACTTTATTCCCATTTTAGGCATCACAATATATCGAAATGCAATGGATAACATTTTGGGCATAGATGCCGTAATCGCAAGTACAATTGCTTGAGCACTATTCGGTATTACATCGCTAAATCTGTTATAAACCAATTCCGATATAAACAATTTTGTCTCATTAAACCCTTCTGCCTTGTTTCTATCGCATATTTCTTCCAGCTTATTTTTTATATCCTCTTTTGTCGAAAGTGGGAAGATTGGTATAACGGTTGCCTTGAGTTTATACAATGCATATAGGGTTATGAGTGATTCCGGAGTATTTACAAGAATTAACGGAACTCTCACTCCTTTACGTATACCATCCTCATACATAACATCCGCCAGGTGCTCAACTCTTTCAAAAAACTCCCCATATGTAAACTCCCTATTAAAAAACTCCATCGCCTTTTCATCGAGCCAATCCTGATTAGAGATTGTCATTCTGTCATACGGGGACATACTTTCTTTATTCCATTTATAATCCCCAGTACGATAATACTGCAACCACAATTTCGCCTCTGACGGGAGCCCCGCCGGCACAGAATCAATTGACATTACATTCATTCTGTTTTTTTGAACAATCTTCTTTATCTCCAAAATCAAACCGGAGAAGTCCATGTCTGCGGTATAACAAACACTATCGGTAAACTCCAAAAGATGTTCCGACAATGCTTTATCTGTTGTGATAAAGATATCAATATGATTACGCTTTACTGCTCCCCTAATGTCGTTCTTTTCTACAAATGCAAATCGGAACGGCGGTATCCCTTTCTTCAAACATACTTTAAGAAACTTCCGCTTCTCGTTCAGCTCATTTTGTTCGTTGTCCCTTTCAGAACAGAATACAAATAACTCATGTTCCATGACATCAAGCTCTACAAATAGATTTTTAATTCTGTCACAAAGCCTTTTATCAGTTATAAAAACATCAGACATCATCTCATCTCCGGTAAACACTTGTAAATCAAATCCGATCTTCATAATCAGCACCTCTCTTTCGTAGCAATCACATTGTTCCTATTACGATGTGATTTCATCAACATAAGCTCTGTACTTTGTTTTTACTATTTCAAGTTCTGCATCTCGACCCTTATCCGTCAGATACTTACTTATATTTTTATAACTTAAATATGCTACCGCCAACTCCAGCTCCCTATTTTTTTCATCGATAGAATCATTCGGGGTTACATAAACTATTTGTCCAAATCTCACAAACGCAGTATGTCCAAATACATTCACGGCAACAGGTAATATGCCTGTCCCTATCTTTTGCGCCAACACAACGGTTCCTGGTTTAAATCGTAATTGAAACAACGCTCGTCCTTCCTCCGTTTTATTTTTTCGCGTCCCTTCCGGAAAAATAAATGCAGTCCTGTTATTTGCTACATACGAAGCCATCACTTCTGAAGCAGTTTTCTTATCCTCCGAATTGTCTCTGTCAATAAATATTCCGAGCCCAGTATAAGAAAACAACCTTCCGCGTAGAGTCCTTGCAATTTCTTTCGCAGCGTATCCGACAAACGGTCTATTTCCAAGTGCCATCCCCAGCCAATATTGATCCAAACTGTCACAATGATTACATGCTATAATGAAGCCATTCTGAAATGGTATATTCTCACTTCCATATGACTTCACACAAAATAAAAGTCGTATCGGAAATTTCAACAAAAAGAACAGTATATGAAATCTCCTATCACTCTTGATGAATCTATCTTTGTCAAAATCCTGTTGTTGTAAATGCCGCTGATATAGCCTAAAATACTCGCTTTTTTCTTCTACTGTAAGATTGTTTAACTGTTCCTTATCTATCTTTACAAACTCTTTTTCTCTAGGTTGTGGCAGACTTAGAAGTAATGTTTTAATATCACCTAAACCTTTGACAACAAATAGATTAGGATAGGAAGTATTCGTATCATTTAACTGACAAGAATTTGCAAGAAAAAAAACATATATACCATTTTGTGCCAGAAACAATGCCGTATCCCATCTGCACTCTATCATTGCATCTACACCTAGCTTCCTGCATGCCAATAATTTATCCTGCCGACTCCGCTCCGCATCACAAAACTGTATAGATTTAAAATTGAGCCCAAGCCGCTTAAGATATTTTGTAACGTTCCGCCTCGCAATATATCCTCGTAGGTTCCTATCTGTAACACATTTTCTCTCAGTTATTACATGAAACTGAACGCCTTTCTCTTCCAACCCCCTTATCAAATTTACTTCGTTTGAATATTGTGATTTCTTTTCATGGTCATCTTGTTCAATCACCTTATCAATCTCCAAACCTATTACATACTGACTATTCATAATGAATCACATTCCCTTAATGTATTTCTCCACCTCTTCCCAGTTCTTCACCCTCGTCACGTTCTCACCCTTTACCTCCCGGTTATACGGTGCATCAAACATCAGCACCCGGATATTGTTCTTATTAAGCAGCTCCACCACCTCCGGCTTGTCCTCTATCATGAGCGTCACCCCCGAACGGATACATCCGGCAAGCTTTTCCTCCGGAGAATGTTCCTCGGAGCAGAGGATGATTTCCTTAAAACGCATTCCATGTCGCTTGTACCACCGAAACAGCAAATGCTTACTGTACTTTCCGAGCAAGTTCTTCTTTGTCACAAACTTTCGCGCTGTTATCTCGTATAACTGATGTCCCTCTGCATTTAGGTGCTCTATCGCCTCAACCGCACCTTCTCGCGGCGGCCATTCTTTACAATACTTGAAAAAGTATTTCAGACCGATACGAAATTCCTGCTTTTCACTGAGTCCATACATTTCTCGGACATCGTAACCTGCTGAATTGTCCGGTTCTCTATTTAATTCTTTCTTTCCGATGCTGTAATTATAGGCGTATAAGTCTGTTAATACGCCGTCGGTATCAATTCCTATGTTCATCGTATCTTCCTTTCTGTTCCACAATATACTCCCGTATCTCCCGGGTAATCTCCTCTTCCGTCATCCCTGTCGGGTCAATTGCCGGACCGAAGCACAGTTCCAATGAATACCGTCTCATCTTTCTAACATTAAATAGTTTCGGAAGCTTCACACTCGGTGGGAAGATTTCGTAAGCTCCGTTTATGCAGACCGGGATAATCTTTACTCCAGTTTCTATGGAAAGCTTTGCCGCACCGTGCTTAAAGTCACCCAGTTTACCGGTTCTGGTACGGGTTCCCTCCGGATGAATTAACATCATGCAGTGTTCGTCCCGCAAACATTCTTCAGCACGTCTAATCGCCGGTGCGCTATTCCCATTTCTGTCCACCGGAATGCCTCCGAGCGCATAAAATGCCTTTTTCATCAACTTCTTTTCTTTCAGATGTTTTGCCGCCAAACAACAGAAGGAATCCGTGTCATATCCATTTTCCTGTAATGTTCCCGCTACCCACAGCGCATCAAAATAGCTTTCGTGATTCGGACAAAACAGTAGTCTGCTCTCTGTCGGAATATTTTCTACGCCCTTTACAGTTAACTTCCACAAACGTTTTGATTTACGGTAAAATTTCTTTAGATAGCGATGTTCCCTTTCTCCTTTCTTCTTCGGATAGTTTGAAATCTCCGATACTTCACCGCTCTTTTCTTCTCCTCTTCCTACCAGCTCCAGAACATCATCGATTGAGTGCTCCAAGCTGATGCGCTCGCTGATTGTCACACCAAGCACACCTTCCGCCTCTACGCAGAACTGGAAGAATCCCAAAGAATCCAGTCCCAGTGCCTTAAGCGGAACTGTTCTGTCAACGTTTCTTCCTACATTCTCCTGTGCAAGCTTTCTTACAATATCCGCAAGTAACGCAAAGTCCGATGCTTTTTCCGGTGCGTTTTCCCCTTCCTTTTCATCGGAAACAATTTGTATCATATCCTTTAACAAATACCGTTTTACCTTTCCCACCGTTGTCACCGGTATCTTATCCACCGCAACCACCTGTTCCGCCTTATACATTGCAGTGTTCCGTGAAGCCTCTCTGAGACATTCCACCGCATGAATGACCTCGTTCTCCGTATGATTTGCTTTCTCCACAAACAGATAGATTCCGTCATACCCTCCCGCGGTTTCGATTCCACAGCTTGCAATTACCATCCCCGGCGCTGCGTTCTGATAATACTTATCCACATCTATCGGAGATACCTTCTTACCACTGTGTAACAATATACTTTCCTTAATCCTTCCGGTTACATACAGATTCCCGGTTGCATCCACATATCCCAAGTCCCCGGTTTTAAAATATCCCTTCTCATCAAATGACTGTTTCGTCAGCTCCGGCTCCTTAAAATACCCCTTCATAATGAGCGGTGTCTTCACCCGTATTTCACCGATGCCCTCACTGTCCGGCTCATGGATTTCAATTTCCACTTCCTCAAACTGCCCTACATTACCGGTTCCGTAAATCGGGTATTTGTCATTACAGTTTGCTGCAGTAATCGGAAACCCGGTCTCCGTGGCTCCGTATACATTCACAAAATCAATTCCCAGATTCAGATAGAACCGCATCAATTCCTCGGAACAAGGCAAGGTCCCGCAACCGCATATTTTCATGTTACTTCCAAGGGCTGCTTTCCAAATCGGCTTTGTCAGGAAACGAAGCTTTACTCCTGTCTTTTCCCGTACGCTTCCGCAAAGCTTCATTGCAGTCTTTGCATACCACTTCACCGGTGTCGGCTTTTTCTCAATGGCATCCTCTATTTTGTTTTTCATTACCTCATATACTTTGGGAATCATAATGAAATTGGTCGGCTTATAGTTCAAAAAGCCGGATAACAGATTTTCCGCACTCATGTCCGAAATAAACCCAAGTTCCGTACCTGTCAGAAAACAAGACATTGCAGAAGAATAGCCCGCAATATGATTGGACGGTAACACATCCAAAAATGTAGCTTCACTGTTTAAATTCGTATACTGCAACATATACTTATGAGCATACAAAATAGAGTGATAGGTTACCATAACACCCTTCATTTGTGCTGTAGTTCCGGAAGAAAAGATAATTGCAATAGTCTCGGTACAACGCGATTCTGCCACTTCCTTAGTGCAAGTTCTGACCGAATCCTCAAATAACTCATATACAAAACCGTTCTGCATACAAAAGCCCGGAATGTCACTTCTCATTCCTTCACCCAAGCTATGATATACTTCTTCCGTAGTAAACACCGCTGCCACATCCGCATAAGTCACCAGACGGTCTATCTCTTCCTTCGGAAGCCCCGCGTCCAGTAACACTGCCGTATATCCCAAATATGCCAACGCCAGATTAAGCACCACTGCCTCCGGTGTATGCTTTGAAATCACCGCGACACGGTCTGCGCGAACAAGTTCTGCTTCCCCTAATTTCTTTTCAAGTTCCTGCATAATACCTAACAATTCATAATAGGTGAGTGTTCTTTCTATCCCACTCTTATTCAAACAAGTCACCGCACCCTTTTGTGAATACTTAGAAAACGAATATTCTAACCTTGTTTTATAGTCCTGATATGTACTCTTCATCTTTTGTCCCCTTATCTATCCGGTATAGTTCCCTATCCCTTTACATGTAGTAATATTTTATTCTGCCAATATAACTCCTTTTTAAATATTATACACCACATTTAACTCCGAGGCAAGTTTTTGCCAATAAAATTTATTTATAGTAAATATCACAACTCCCATTTATCTCAATTTTCTATCATCCCAACCACATACACCTTTTACCATCTAACTAAAATCAACCGTGCAAACATAACTCGAACTCAAACAATATAATTTTCATATAACTTATATTTAAGCCCATTCCAGTAAAATCTAAGTATAACTAAAATTTTGAAAGGAAAATTTGACTATGTATAAAGATTTCGGAGAAAATTTGAAACGTATCAGAAAATCCCTGCATATGTCTCAGGAATATTTAGGAGAAAAGTGTGGTATCAGTGGACCTGCCATCAGCAAATACGAAAGCGGTGCTACCAAGCCTTCTCTTGAGGTTGCCATGCAACTTTCACAGATTTTGAATGTATCCTTGGACACTTTATTCAGTAACGAGGCCAAAGGAACCGTATCCATCTTCGGATTAACCGAAGAACAAGCGGAAATCGTCAACGAACTTACCGAATTATTCCGTGCCAAGAATTCCATCGGTGCATCCTCAATCACCACAGAACAGCATAAAATACTCGGGCGAATTGTTGCTGATTTCCTGCAGTAAATTCATATCCCTTGATTTTCTTTACACCCCCTTAACATAAAAAGTACTAGCTTTTTTTCCGATTCTATTATATAATTAAAATGTTAAGGTACTCAAAAGGGAGTAGCCGGCACTTTTGTGCATTCCGTTGCGTCAGAACGATTGTTTACAATCCGCTCGGAATTGAAATGGCAAGACTTTTGTTACAACATTAAATTCGTTGTAATAAGAGTCTATTTTTTTGCGCTACTCTACTATTTACTTAAAGGAGAGAAACTATGGATTTCTTAATCGAAGGCATTCTGAATGTCACCTGGCAGCAGTGTGTCATGTACGTAATCGGTGCCCTGCTCATCTGGCTGGGTATCAAAAAGGAATACGAGCCGTCCCTCTTGGTTCCGATGGGCTTCGGTGCGATTTTGGTTAACTTCCCGTTTACGTCTGTGCTTGACCAGACCATTGAAGGCGTGGAAGCTGCCGGTATTATTGAATGGTTGTTTGAAGTAGGTATTCACGCTTCCGAAGCAATGCCGATTCTTTTATTCATCGGTATCGGTGCAATGATTGACTTCGGACCGCTTCTTTCCAACCCGTCCATGTTCTTATTCGGCGGTGCGGCACAGTTCGGTATTTTCTTTGCCATCACTCTTGCGGCAATTTTCGGCTTCGACTTAAAGGACGCTGCTTCCATCGGTATCATCGGTGCAGCGGACGGTCCGACGGCGATTTTGGTATCTCAGGTATTAAAGTCTAAGTATGTCGGTGCAATCGCCGTTGCGGCATATTCCTACATGGCACTGGTTCCGATTATTCAGCCGGCGGTTATTAAAATGACTACAACCAAGAAGGAACGCCGTATCCATATGGAATACAACCCGAAGAACGTTTCCAAGGTAACCCGTATCTTGTTCCCGATTATCGTTACCTTCGTAGTCGGCTTTATTTCCCCGCAGTCGGTTTCCCTGGTAGGTTTCCTGATGTTCGGCAACTTACTGCGTGAGTGCGGTGTTCTCGGCACCATGTCCGATACCGCTCAGAACAACCTTGCAAACTTAATCACCCTGCTTCTCGGTCTTACCATTTCCTTCAGCATGCGCGCAGAGGATTTCGTAAAGGTAGATACCTTACTGATCATGGTCATCGGTCTCGTTGCATTCATTTTTGATACCATCGGCGGTGTTATGCTTGCAAAGTTCATGAACCTGTTCCGCAAGAAAAAGATTAACCCGATGGTTGGTGCCGCAGGTATTTCCGCATTCCCGATGGCTTCCCGTGTGGTTCAGAAGATGGCACAGAAGGAAGAACCGGGTAACATCATCCTGATGCATGCGGCAGGTGCAAACGTAGCAGGTCAGATTGCTTCCGCAGTTGCGGGCGGTCTTGTTATCAAGTTAGTTCTTGGTATGTTATAAGGAGGTGCTGTGATGAATATCAATTGGGATAATGTAATGGACACCCTTGAAATCATGGGAAAAGGTATGCTCGGTATTTTCGCAACCATCATCATCGTTATGATTGTCGTGTTCCTGCTTTCTAAGACCGGCAAGAAGAAGGATGCGGAATAATCGATTTAGCTTTGCTTCTTAATTCTTTTATTATAATTATAAAAGCGGAGTTACACTTAACGTGTAGCTCCGCTTTTTATTTATTCTGTCTTCCCTCGTTCCTTTTTCCCGATGATGTACGCCAGCAAAAATCCCACTGCCACACATACTCCGCAAAGCAAATAATTTCCTTCCACATTCCGCGGAAACAGTTCCGGCAGAGAGCCTAATATAAATCCGAATATAACTAGGAATGTCTGCTTCGGATATTTACTCATCAAGGTATCCAGTGTCTTTGTAATCAGTAAAATCCCCAGTACCGTACCGATTCCGAGAGGGATTAACGGTACAATCCGAAACTCACTGATACAGGTAAGGAGTTCCTCATAAATGCCTAACGTATAGAGCATCTGGGATGCACTTACCCCCGGCAGTACCAAGGCAATCGCCAGGATAATTCCACCCACAAGCTTTAATAAAAAAGCGCCTGCGCCTCCTGCCTCCTCTAAAGAGAACATTTCCTCCGGCAAAAAGGTCAGTCCGTATACCAGCCCTGCGCCGATGACCGGAAGCACAAGTAACCACGCCGAAAACTTCTTTACCCGAGCGGAGGATAAAATGAGAGGAATCCCTCCGGCCACCGCACCAAGAAAGAAAAAGCGCACGTAACCTCCGGCTACCGGCTGTTCCAACAATCCGGATATTACCTTTGCAAACAAAAGCATCCCAAGGCCCGCGCCAAGCAAAAATACTGTCAGGAACAGAAGACTATGCAGTGCCGTCTTTCGATATTCCTTCCAACATACCTTTCCCTTTGCTCCGCCTGCTTCTGTATCACCTGCCGCATCCGGTCCGCTTTTGGTACCTTTCATCGGCACCAGCCCGCTGACCGCCCCGATGAGCCGGTCATAAATTCCCAAAAGGATCGCCATGGTTCCGCCGGATACGCCGGGTACCGTCATGGTTCCGCCGATCCACAGTCCCTTAAAAAACACTTCCAACTACTTTCTACCTCCGCTTCCGTTTCATTCTTCACACCGATTATCCGAAAAACGTTCCTACGAGTTTTTCATAATTACCGATTCTACCACATCTGCCGCATGCTCACAGGCATCCATACAACGCTCCAAATAGGAGTAAATATCACGCCAAGCAATTACCTCAAGCGGACTGCAGTCACCGGTATGTAACGCACGCATTCCCTCGATATACAGATTGTCGCCTTCTTCCTCCAAATCGTTAATCCGGATTAAGTATTCCTTTAACTTTGTAGATTTGCGGAATTCCGGAAACTCTTCCATGGCAATCTTTAATGCCTCGCATGCGGAAACCACAAGATCCGTCATGGCAATTGCATTCTCTTTGATTGTGTCAACATCGCAAATGTAGATTCTTAAAAATACATCCTCAATGGTATCCGTAATATCATCCAGATTCTGTGCCAGAGAAACAATATCCTCCCGTTCAATCGGGGTAATAAACGCTTTATTTAACATATGCATGAGCTCATGCTTCTTCACATCGGCTTCATGCTCAATCTCATGAATCTGTTCCCGTTTCTTTGCCATATCCTCTTTGGAATAATTTTTCAAAGTTTCACCGAGCAATGTTGCCGCACGCTGGGAACATTCCACACACGCAATAAAATTATCAAAATAGTAACGGTCACCTTTCTTCGCCATAACTTACTCTCCTTTTCTAAACTATGTATTCTTTATTACTTTCATTCAAAAAAATCTTACGCCAACAACATAAACAACTGCGCCATCAAAAAGCCGATGAGTCCGCATCCCGGGAAGGTCAATACCCAGGTCAGCACCATTTCCTTCACCACACCGAAATTAATTGCCGACAAACGCTTTACCGCACCCACACCCATGATTGCCGTAGTCTTCGTATGGGTTGTACTGACCGGAATTCCGAAGGTGGAAGATAAAAACAAGCAAAAGCTTGCCGCAACATCCGCAGAAAATCCTTGGAACTTTTCCAAACGTACCATATCCATTCCCACAGACTTAATAATCTTCTTTCCGCCGATGGAAGTTCCCAATCCCATAACCACGGAGCAAAGAAGCATCATCCAAAACGGTGGTTGCACCGCCGTGGTGGTATCGGACCCGTTTACCAAAAATAACGCCAACAAGAGTACTCCCATAAACTTCTGTCCGTCCTGGGCACCGTGCATAAAAGATGTTGCCGCACTGCCTGCAATCTGAGCTCCGGTAAAAAACTTGTTGGTCTTTCTGCGTTCCATATTTTTACAAAGGAAAATGGTCATCTTCGATGCACCGTATCCCGACGCAAAACCGAGAATACTGGAAAGTCCCAAACCGTAGATTACTTTCATCCACTCTGCCGGATTGATACCGGAAAGACCGCCCTGCAGGGAAATTGCCGCACCGGACAAACCGGCAATCAGTGCGTGACTTTCACTGGTGGGAATACCGAAATACCAAGCTGCCACCGCCCATACCACAATGGCAAACATGGCCGCACACAAAGCAATCAATGCTTTATTATTGTCTCCGTTAAAGTTCACCATGTTCTTGATGGTCATGGCCACCGTAGTGTTCACCAGAGACATTACCAGCACACCTAAAAAGTTACATACCGCCGACATAAAAATAGCGATTCCTGCCGGCATACTTCTTGTGGCAACACAGGTTGCGATAGCATTCGGTGCATCCGTCCAGCCGTTTACAAAAATAACGCCCAGCGTCAGCAATACCGCAATTAACAGCACCGGATTTGCCAGCATCTGTTCCAAGAAGTAGGAAAACGAAATATTCATGTACACTCCTCCTAAAGCCGGTCTGTGACCGGTTTCTTTGTTTTATCCCCGCTTTCGTCATACGTGGACAAGTTTAGTATACAGGAAAATACTGTTAATTCTCCGTAAAGTACCCTTCCGATTATGTTAAAAACATGTAAAGAGCATCCACAGCGGAGCGTTTTTACTTTATAGGTAATTGCGTAATTTCCTATAAAACAAAAAAGGAATGCTTGAACGTTCACTGAATCGTTCAAACATTCCTTTCACTTTTACAAATAAATCTTCGCGCTATTCAAACTTAAAGTATTTAAAATCAAAGTCGCATCCCGGAAGGAACACAAAGTTTACCGTTGCCTTTCCGGTTACCTTAGAAAACGTAAAGGTCCGCTCCGTGTAGTCCGTAGAACCGGCAAATTCCGCCACCTCGTTTACATCACCGTCCTCCGTATTGAACCGCACGTGAATGGTATTCACCGCCAACCGGCTCTTTCCGCAGATGGTTAATTTAGTTGTTCCCTTTTCTCCGAAGTCCATATCTTCGAATACAACCGTCACATTATTTCCGATACCGGTAATCGCTTCTTCCTCTACCGTAAACGTATCTCCGTAAATCGAAGTATTTTCCTTTACGGAAAGCGTCTCAAAGGCCTTCTCTTTCTTGGCAAACACAAACCCCTTTAAGTGAATCTTATGTTCCGTAACAAAGCTGATGCTTGTCACACCCTTCAGTCGCTTCGGAAGCGTATAGGTGCGCTCCTGATAAGTATTCCAAATGGACGGCACGTGATAAATTACCGTATCAATTTGTTCACTGTCCTTGTCTCCCGGTGCTCCTTCCCATATTTCGATGGCAACCGGCTGATTCCCCAGTTCAAAAATCGGCAAGGTAATTTCATCGGAACCGAATTCTCCGAAATCCACATTGTCAAAGGTCACCGTAGTCTTTCCGTCTCTGGCAGTGGCTACACCGCGCTCGTTTCCGTTGGTCACCTGACCGTCGCACCGACTGTACAAACTACCCGAAATCAACTCGTACGGATTTAAAAATGCGGTTCCGATGTCCTCTATCACAAAATCCATATCCGAAATCAAGCGAATCTTGTCCGCACCGTTTTTGGAATTACAACGTACCCTCACTTCCCCGTCGCCGAGGGCTGCCAGCTTTACTTTCTTTCCGTAAACAAGACCTTGTTCTTTGCTGAAAGAAGATTCCCCGGTTTCTGCATCCGTCAGTTTTGCAATATTGGAATCCACACCGCCGTTGTTGGTTACTCGCCACAAAATCTCCTGATAGGTCGCATTCGCAGGATAAACCTTCGCCGTAAGCGTAACCTCTTTATGCTCCGGATTCAACCGGTTCGAACCCTCCGTCACAATATCAATGCGACGTACCGGAACTTCCTCTTCCATGCGTTTCTTCCACGTTGCGACTGCTTTCTCCCCCTCTTTTTTCTCCAGCGTTTCCAGCCATCTTGCTTCCGCTGCCACATTATCTTCTGTTGCGGACACGCCCTCCGGAACTTCACACTTCTCCGCAAAAAGTGTAACCGTCGTCTCCGAAATCCCCACAGAAGTCGCCTTTACCGTAATCTCTCCCGGCTCCTTCGTTGCGGCAATCACCGCCAAAAGCTTTCCGGAAAACAATCTCCGACTGGTTGCCTTATAATGATCGCAATCCGTACTGTCACCGTTGTCCAGGCCCACCAGGCGTCCCGGTCCATCCACGGACACATGGATACGGTTAGTGGCATTCTTTACCGGATATCCTTCCGCATCTTCCGCACCGATTTCCACAAAAATCAAATCTCTGCCGTCAGCCTTCATCACCGTGGTTTCCGGCTTTAACACAATCTTTGCCGGGTCACCGAAGGAATGCTCGGTATCTCTCGCTATTTCAACACCGCTCTCATCGTAGGCAACCGCCGTAATTTCACCCGGCACATACGGTACCTGCCAATGACCAAGGAGCTGCTTTCCGCTTACATGGTCGATATCATAGGCTCCCTGAGATACGCCGTTTACAAACAGTTCCACTCGCGGAGCATTGGAACAAACCCGCACATCCACCGTCTGTCCCAAAGAGAAATCCCAATACGGGAAAACATGCACCATCGGTGCCTTCTTATCATCTGTCCACTCCGCCTGATACATATAGGCCTGGTCTTTAAAAAAGCCCGCCGTATCGATCTGTCCGAAGTACGAATTCTTCGTATGGTACGGGGTCGGTTCCCCAATATAATCAAACCCGGTCCAGATAAACTGACCCATGGAAAACTTCGCATCCCGGTCGGAATAGATACACTGCTCCGTGGACTTTGCCCCCCAACTGGTGGTAGCATTTCCGAGAGAAGAACATTGCTCGTCATCATCACACAATACAGACTGGGCAAACGGGAACTTATAAACGCCACGGCTTTGTACCGTAGAACAGGTCTCGCTGCCGTAAATGTACCAGTCCGGATGCTCCTTATGATGCTTTTCATAGCACATTTCACCATAATTATATCCGGCATACTTTACAAAGTCCGCACACTTCTGCGCATTTTCCCATGGCATATAATTGGAACCGATGGTCACCGGTGCGTTGATAAGCGGGTCGTGTACAAGCACGGCCTCCGTCAAATATTTTGTAATCTCCAAGCCGTGCACATCCGCATGGGTATCATAAATCTCGTTTCCGATGCTCCACATAAGCAAAGACGGATGATTCCGGTCACGGCGTACCCAGCTTGCCACATCCTCCCGATACCACTCCTTAAAAAAGCAGGCATAATCATATGGCGTCTTGTTGCGTTCCCACATATCAAAAGCCTCTGCCACCACCAAAAAGCCCATCTCATCCGCCAGTTCCATAAACTCCTTCGCTGGCATATTATGAGAGGTACGAATGGCATTTACTCCCATGGTACGAAGCTTTTCAAACTGTCTGCGCAGTGCCGTTTTGTTAAACGCGGCACCGAGACATCCCAAATCATGGTGTTCACAAACACCGTTCAGTTTCACATGTCTTCCGTTTAAGAAAAGGCCCTGTTCCGTATCAAAAGCAAGGTTCCGGAACCCGATACACTGTCTCTGCTCATCCACAACCCTTTCGTCCTTTACAAGCTCCGTCACCAGCGTATACAACACCGGATGCTCCATATCCCATACCTTCGGCTGCTGCACCAAAAATTCCCGGGTATCGGTAGCAAAAGCTCCTGTAAGCGGACATCCTTCACTGCTAGCCACTACATCCCCCTCCGGAGAAAGCACCTTATGTCTTACCGTTACACCGTTCACATCCCCGGCAGCCAACAATCCGCAGAGTGTGCTGTCACGCTCGGCACCTGCCGTCCCGGACACATCCAATGCCCCCAGGTTCGTTCCAGCACCGCACTCTACTTCCGTGGTCACCGTTACCCGATAGTCACCGTTTTCTTCCACGGTATGTACATAAATTCCGTCACTGGCCAGATGCACCTGCGGGCGGCTCAAAAACCACACATTCCGATAGATGCCGGCTCCCGAATACCAGCGGGAATTCGGACTTTGATGCCGTACCTGCACATAGACCGTATTCTCTCCCTCATGTAACGCATCCGTTATATCAAACTCAAAAGCGGAATAACCGTACTTCCAGTCATACACCCGCTTCTCATTCACATACACGGTACAGTTCATATACACACCGTCAAATCGTAAAGAAACCCGCTCCTCCGACGGCGAATAGGAAAACGTTTTTCGGTACCAGCCTTCCCCGTCCCGATACAAATCCGTTGCATCGTAAATCAACCAGTCGTGAGGCAAATCCACTGCAAGCCAGCCTTCCTTCTTTCCAAACATCTCTTCCTGCGGTGTCCCAAGTAATACCTCCTCAAACTCCCAACCATCATTCCAAAGACATCTCTTCGCCATAGGAAGCCTCCTTTATCTTCTGTACTATCAAACCTATCTCAAGCAATAAATCTTTTGCCTTTTCCCGCGCAACCCTTACTTCTATTTTATCATCTTTTCTTTCACATTTCAACAATCTCACAACCATGCGCAAATCAAATTTGTGGCATTGTTTTGATATAAATGACATGCTTTTTATATCTTTTTCAAAAAAACATGGTACAATAGTCCTATAAAATAACTTATTTTGCTAATCAACTACTTTTAATAGATCATTCCCCTCACAAAAAGAGAGCGCCGATTCCCCGGCACTCTCTTTTTACTTTCTTATTCTTCTGCTTCTTTTACTTCCCAAAGGGCATGTAATAACCGGTCAAACATTTCCTTCTGTTTCGTATCCTCCGGCGAAAGCTTTGTCACCGCAATATGAAGGGCCACCGGGATTTCCATCCCGTTATATACAATGGGCCTGCCGTTATAAGCCCGGATACGTTCCGCAATCGATTCCGCATATCCGCTTTCCTCCTTGTTCGTCAGAAGGGTGAACTCGTCTCCGCCGATACGGAATACCACATCCTCTTCTCCCGCTTCCTGCTCCATACGGTGAAGAGCTTCTAAAATTGCCATATCCCCCGCTTTATGGGCAATGGCATTAATCGGTAACAACCGTTCTACATCACAACATACAAAATAACAGTTTCTTCTGGTCTGGAACAACTCGTATAACTCGCTGATATCCACATTCTTTCTGGTGAAATTCTCACCGGCCCGTTGCAACGGTGTATGTAAGCGTGGAAACAATGTAAAATGACTGGGATTTTCCCGAAACTCGGAAGGATTGCAGTCCCACACCTTTTTAAAAGTTCTGCTAAAGGACTCATTGGTACTGTACCCGTAGGTCAGTGCCACATCCAGAACGCTCATCTCCGTTTTTTCCGCCAGCATACGGGCAGCCAGCGTCATTCTTCTGCGAATGACATAGTCATGAACACTCATATGGTTTAAATTTCGAAAAAGCTTCTCCAATGCCGCCTTGGAACAGTAACACGCCCGCGCCACATCCTCTGTCTTAATGTCCGCAGAAAGATTGGACTCGATATATTCCAAAGCCGTTGTCAACAATTCCATTTTGTTCACGACCTACACCTCCGTCTCCTGATACCAATTCGCCTGTAACGCATACATGCGGGCATATGCTCCGTTATTACGCATTAACGCTCCGTGACTTCCCTCTTCCGCTATTTCTCCGCTCTCTAAAAACAAAATATGGTTACAAACGGATGTACTTTGCAGACGATGGGAAATCATCAGCATGGTTTTCCCACCCATCATAGTATATATTTTATCATATAATTTCTTTTCCGCAATAGGGTCAAGAGCAGAAGTAGGCTCATCCAGTATCATAATCGGTGCATTTTTAAAATCCGCCCGGGCAATGGAAAGCTTCTGTCTCTCACCTCCGGAGAAATTCACACCGTCCGGTAAATACTCTCTGGTAATGGGTGTATCCATTCCCTTCGGTAATTTCTCAATTTTCTCCCAAAGTTCCAAACGTTCCAAAACCTCTCGAACTCTTTCCCTATCCTCCGGATTGTCCGACAAACCAATATTCTCTCCGATGGTAAAGGCGAGCAGATTAAAGTCCTGAAATACCGTGGAAAACAAGCGATAGTAATCCTCCTGACGAAGGGTTAAATAGTCCTTCCCGTCCAATAAAATCCGGCCCTTGGTCGGCGTATAAAACCGCATCAAAAGCTTAATCAGCGTGGTCTTTCCAGAACCGTTTTCTCCTACAATAGCAAGCTTGTCTCCTTGTTTGATTACAAGACTAATATCCTTTAGAGTATACTCCTCAGCCCCTTCATACCGGAACCATACATGGTCAAACACAATGGTGCCGAACTGCTCGGATACGAACTCCGTTTCCAGTTCCTGTTCCTTATCCTCAATGGCCAGATAGTCCTTAAAATCCCGCAGGCGTTCTCCCTGCCAGTTCACTGCCGCAAAACTGCTGAACAGTCCGCCAAACGCCCCGGAAAATACCAACACCAGATTTATATACAGACTGATATCTCCGATATTTACCTGTCCGTTAAAATACTCTCTTCCCACCAGTAAGTATAAAAACAACAGCTGAATTACCACGATTCCCACACCGATTAAGCGGTCTGCCAGAGAATACTTCTGCTTCTGTCTCTGAATCTGAAATACTTCCTTTTCACGGTCGCAATACTTCTCTTGAAAAAAGTCCGTAGCGGAAAATACCCGAATTTCTTTTCCTGCCACATAATCCAACATGGTATCCAGAAAATAATCGATTCTCCGTTGAGGCTGATAGCTTTTCTGCTCCTGCCAGTAGTTTTTTCCCTGAAAATAATTACTGATAAAATAATTCAGTGCGGCAAAGGGTACTACCACCAGCAAAATCAGCGGATTCACCATGGTAAATACCGTGGCGCAGCTGACCATCTTAATTAAATTGGAGCCGAAATCCGTAACGGATTCTCCCACCAGTTGTACCGCTGACGCACCTCTGGCCGCCCGCATTCTTAGCTCTGCCATCTTCGGACTCTCTGCCTTTTCGTAACGTATACTAAGGGTCTTATCCGCCAACATCACATCAAACGTATTACACATAGAAAGGTAATGTCTGCTGCGATGCCACATCACGTAGGCATCCGCAATCTGTAATACCGTCAACACCCCTAACATAATCCCTGCCGCTAAAATTGCATGTTTTGTATCCTGCTCCGACAGAGCCAGATTAATGACCTCACTGACCAGATTGGCGTTAACAAAAGGAATCAGTGCCATAATAATCATAGAGGCGAAAAAGAAAAACAAATAGGGCTTATCCATCCGGAACAGAGTTTTGATGCTATACGCCATAACCGAAATAATTCTGCTACACTTCTTCATCCGCATCCCCTCCCATAAACTTTTCCGCCTGCACGCTCCACATGTCAAAGTAACAACCTCTCCGGGCAAGTAAGGCTTCGTGGGAACCTTCCTCCGTAATCACACCGGAATCAAATACCAGAATCCGGTCACAGAACCGGGCGCTGGCAAGACGATGGGAAATAAATAGAATCATTTCCTCCTTGGCCTGCTCCATCACACTTTTATACATTTTATCTTCGGAAACCACATCTAACGCGGAGGTCGGTTCGTCAAGTGCAATCACCGGTGTCTTCCTGAAAAAACTCCGGGCCATGGCAATCTTTTGAGATTCACCGCCGGACAATAATAAATCTCCTTCATCAAAGAAACCTCCGATTACCGACTTTTCCTTTTTCGGCAGTCGCTCTATCCGTTCTCCGATACCTGCCCGTTCCATGCTTTCCTTAAGGCACTGTTCCGAACCAGATTCCCCCAGCGTAATATTGTCTTCCACACTTAATGCAAAGATTTTATAGTCCTGGAACACCGCACTCATATACCGCCGTAAGCTCTGGGCGGAATACTCCTTCCGGTTCTTTCCGTTTATGAGAATCTCTCCCTTTGTAGGTTCATACAAGCCCAAAAGAAGCTTAATAAATGTGGTTTTTCCCGCACCGTTAAATCCTACTACGGAAACCTTTTCTCCCGGCCTTAAAACCACATTAATATTCCGAAGGGCATAGGCATCTTCGGCTGTTCCGCTGTAATGATACCATACATTCTTAAACTCAATCTCACAGGCACCCTCTGCCAGTTCTTCCTCCCCACACACTTCTTCACTTTCCTGCAGTTGCATACACTTTCTGTAATCCGTCATAAACCCGGAAAAAATGTTCAGGGCCAACACTGCCTGTAACAAATCCTGGGCCGTATCGGAAAAGGTAAGAATCGCAGCAAAAATCATGGTAAAATCACCCACGGAAATTGCTCCGTCCTTAAGCTTAAAAATCAGGCTGACCAATACAAAGAACCGCATTCCGTTATTCACTATAAAAAACAGGATGGATGCAAACCAACAACGCTTCTGGTAATAATCCCGCACCGTCAAAAACTCATCGGTACATTCCTGCCATTTGGAAACCACCAGCTTGTTCATCCCGAATACCCGGAACTCTTTACCGTACTCAAAGGTACGTAACAGCCGGTTACAATACCGTCTCCGGTTGTGGGCCGGTGCTGCCTTTTCCCGTACCGCATTCCTTGCCCGCATCTGAAGCAGACTGAATACCGTGTTTAACGCAATACAGATAAGTACCAATACCAACGTGGTCCACTCCATATAGCGGAACACATACAACACACCGAACAATAAAATAATGTCCTTTAGCAAACGGTAGAGTTGCTCAAAATATCCGGAGATTCCCTGTTCCTCAATGATGCCGATGGTCTGCAAATCACTGATTCCGCCGGAGATGGCCGTCTTGGCCCGTTCAAACATATCCACGGCGGTATGCTCCTCCAAAAAGCTGTAATCCGTCCGCATAAACTTCTCGGAAAGTTTTACGTTTAAACGCATCTTCAGCTTCATCTCCAGTACTTTTTTTCCGTAGGTCAGCCCGTGCAAGATTCCGTGTAACCCAAAATATAATGCCACATAAACAAAAACCGGAAGAAGGATCGCAGAAAAAGAACCGCCAAACTGCAACGCATCAAAAATATACTTGGGTGCTACCACCAAAGCAAGGTCCTTCGCATTTGCCACCAAAATCGTGACAAAAAAGATGCAAAAGTAAAGCTTGCTTTGTTTTAAGGCAACCCCAAGTATATAACCATGATTTTTCAAACTGTCAAGTACTTTGGTTTTCATTTCCGTCACCGCGCTTTCGTAAGATGCTCCTCCACTCTGTGGGTTCCAAGTTTCCCTTGCTTTACCGGGCAACTTTCCTTTCTCTTTAAGAATACAATAACATACACAGGAAAACGCCGCTTGACTTTTTGAATCCGTTATTTATTTTTTCTTTCGGACGACCACACAATCCTATTCCCTCAAGTCCTTTTCTTCCTTCCGAAGGCCATCCTCCGTCAACCGGTAAACGGTATCGCACACTTCCTCCATGTACTTTCGGTCGTGGGAAATACTAAGTATCGCCCCCGGAAATTCAGAGAGAAGCTTTCTTATAACCCCTCCCGACAACGGGGAAAAGTTTCTGGTAGGCTCGTCCAAAATCAAAACGTTTGCCTTGGACAAGCTCATCTTAAGCAATAATACTTTTGCCTTTTGACCACCGGACAACTCTGCCATCGGATGGTCCATTTCGTCTGCGGTATACTTTAAGGAACCGAGATAAGTACGAATCCGGGTACGCTCTTCCTTCTCTCCCGTGGTATCCAGAAAATCCACCGGCGTCATAGAAAGATCCAATAATTCTTCGTAGTTTTGCGGCATATACTCCGCATGAATATCGGTCCGGGCAAGAAGTTCCTCCGCCATCTTCCGAAGCAGTGTGGTCTTCCCTGCACCGTTTTTCCCGATAAAACAAAGCTTCTCCGAACCGCGCACCAGAAGATTAATATCTCTTGCCAGTACCCGCTCCCCGTCCGGCGTCATAAGGCGATCCAGACTGTACTCAATGACCGTCTTTCCCGCAGGAACCTTAGACTCCTTATCTCCTAACTTAAAGAAAATTGCTTCCTCGGTTTCCGGCATCTCGGTCATTCCTTCGTCTTCCCGTTCAAACCGTTTTTCCATACTTTTTACGGCCTTCATCTTCTTTTTTAACAGTCTTCCGATGGTGTCCCGGTCCGCCTTTGAAATATTGTCCAGAGCACTTCCCACCTTCTGCTCCATTTTCCGTATTTTCTCATCACGGATTTCCTTCTCTCTCCGGTCATTCTGCGCCAGACGTTCCTGCCGCTCCATTCCGGCTTTTCGTTCCTCAATATACCGGGTATAAGGCATCTTTGCCACCGTATACCGGCTTTCTGTCTTCCGCTTTAACTGTTCCATGTGAATGACCATATTGGCGGTACGCTCAATTAAAGTCTCATCATGGGATATGTAAAGTACAATATGAGGCCATCCAAGGATAAACTTTTCCAACCATTCTAAGGTCTCGATATCAATATCGTTGGAAGGCTCGTCCAAAAGCAGCACCGTCGGTTCTGTCATCAGAAGCCGTAGCATCTGGGCTTTGATTTTCTCTCCGCCGGATAAGGTAGAAAGCTTCTGCTCTCCGTAGAAAAACTCAGAAGAAAGTCCGAACTCTCCCGCCATTTTACTCAAATCCTTCGGCGTCTGCTCCCAAAAAGCTGCTTCCGCCGAAAAATACTCATACAAAGTCTTCTCCTTATGCTCTGCCGGTAATTCCTGGGCAAGATACCCAAGCCTTTCCCTATTCAAAATGCGTTCTCCCGCACCTTCTGCGTAGTTTTCGATAAGCTCCGGGTCGTAAATCCACTTTAATACCGTGGACTTTCCGTTGCCTTCCTCTCCGATCATCACCGCCTTGTCTCCGTCGTTTAACACAAGGGAAAAGTTCTGTACAATGGTACGTAAATCTTTTTTATGGGTAATGGTTAAATTTTTGATTTGTAACATACTGCCTCCTAACCGAAGCCTTTCAAAAAATATAAGCCTGCTTTTGCCGAAAGCAGACTTACACAAAGCAAACCTATTTTATGTCTGTGCGTCCGCTCCCGGCGCAACTTCCTGCACCATACGGTCCGCACAACACTTCTAAAAAGGCTCAGTCAATTCAATGCGATAGTCTGATTTCGGCATACACAAACAAACCTATCTCCTAGGCTTCTATCTATCCTGTTTGTCATGCTCCAAAAAAACTATCTGTTACTCATTGCCTCACCTTACGCAAACTGCGCCTTTCCTTTTGTTATTTTCATCATATCATAGATAAAATGAAAATACAAGCATTCTTTTTTCCCACCCTATTCTACGCTCTATTACATCTATTATTGGAAGAAAAGCAAATCCGTTTCGCCGTGTTCCAAATCATGAATGGATTTTACTTCTGCCGGTTTTGAATAATCCACTACCTCCGTCATGTCATTTCCGGTCAGGAAAAATACAAAGTCCTCACAATCTTCCGGACAAACCACGGAAATCAAAACATCAACATTTCCGTCTTCCTTTTCCTCAAAATTCCTTCCAACCAATATGGACAATAGCTCTCCATTCTTCTCGATTACAAACGGCTCTGCGGCACCGTAGGTTCTTACCGGATAGATTAAACCGGTTCGTTTATCCATCACACCCGATTTTGCGGAAACACCCCGGTACTCGTTCTCAGTCAGTTCATCCTTATATCCGAATCTTCCAACAATCTGCTTCATTCCGTCTCCCTGCAACTCCTCTGTTACAGAAAACTCCACCTCTACTTCCTTAACGTCCACCGAAATCAAGTCCCAGATACCAGTCTCCTCATTCCGTTTTTCGTATGCTTCCGTTCCCAGATAGGTAACCTTTCCTTCTCCTCTTGCAGTCAAACCGTTTTCCTCAAAATAATTCTCTTCCGCAAGTTCCGCCCCGTCTGCCTCTTTCTTCCCCGGTTCGGTAGTCAGTCCCTTGTCTACACCGAACACCAGCATGTCCGACTCCCCATGGCGGATAAACTGTAATTTTTTCCAACTATCGATTCTATCCACATACGCATCCGTGGACTGGTCCCATCCGGCCACATAAAATCCTGCATCCCCATAATCCGACGGACAAACCAGAGTATACCGATTCGTACAATACGGACGGGTTATGGACGGTGGCTCAAACTCATAAAGAAGCTGTAAAATATGACTTTCGTCTCCCTGCTCCAAAACCACGGTTTGCAACTCATCCGCTAAAGGGGAATATGCCTTTCCGGTCTTTAAGTCCACAAATCCACTGTAAAAAAAGGTACTCCATCCACCGTCCTTATTCACATAAGGAACCATGTCCAACGTCACATGAATAATCTTGGTTCCGCCACCTCCTTCATCTTCCTCTTTCACCACGGAAAAAACATATTCGCAATCTGCAATACCCAGAATCGGTGCTCCGTTTTCGTCAAATCCAGTTGCAACATACCCCTTACCCCCATGTCTTCCTGCTCCCAATACTTCGATTCCCTTTTCCTCCATGTAGTTGGCAGGCTTTGGTGTGGCCGTCGGTGCAGGTGTGGCCGTCGGCTCCGGCGTAGCGGTAGGCTCCGGTGTCACGGTCGTTACCTGATTTGTTATCTCAGTTCCCTGGTTTTGCGGATTTTCATTTTCATCTTTCCTACAGCTCGCTGCCAAAACTAACAGCATTGCCGTTGCCAGTACATAAAATCCTTTGTGCTTCATCATGGTATCCTCCGTTTCTTATGCAGTTCAAAAAGGTAAATTTAACTTACTTTTATATTAACATGCATTTACCCTATTTGTCAATACTATTTACCTTTGTTTTTTTACTTTTTTTCGTCTCACTGCTTAGATTACATTTAATCCAAGAAGAAGACTGCTACCGCATCCCTTCCGGCGACGGTACCTGAAACAAACCGAGATCCGGAGGATAAACCGTAAATACCATAAACAATACTACAAGGACATACATCACGATTCGAAGCACCTTGGAATCCTTATTCTTGCAAGTAAGAGCCACCCGATACACAACCAGATATGCCACCAGCACACTAATCACATACATTGCAATATTGACCCAAGCCACATGGAATCCAAGGATACCGGAGTAGGTATAAAACAATGTCGGAATCAGCAAAAGCCCTGCTAAAATCCCGGTAAACATGGCATTGTAAATACAGGGGTACTGCCGCTCCATTCGCTTTCCCGCCACCAGGGCAAACAAAAGCATGGGAAAGAACAACAGCTTCATATGCTCCCAGGTAGACTCATTTACAGGAAAGAACAGTCCGATTAAGAAACCTCTTCCGGTCCAATCGTATACGAAATGAGAAATGATTCCGAGCACTGTTGTAATAAGAAACCCTATGACACAAAACTTTTTTAGATCATTCATAAAAATACCCCCGACCTGCGCAAATAGTAATAGTAACAGTTTACGCAGGTCGGGGAAGGATTATTACCGGACTTTCTCACAAGAAAAAATGCCGCAAACCATTTCGGTTTACGGCATTTCTTATTTCTATTCTGTTTCAGATAATCCGAACTTAGAACTTACCAGCCTCAGCTGCTTCCTGGATAGAAACCGCAACAGCTACGGTCATACCAACCATCGGGTTGTTACCTGCACCGATGAGACCCATCATTTCTACGTGAGCCGGAACGGAAGAGGAACCTGCGAACTGTGCATCGGAGTGCATACGACCAAGGGTATCGGTCATACCATAGGAAGCCGGACCTGCTGCCATGTTATCCGGATGAAGGGTACGTCCGGTACCGCCGCCGCTTGCTACGGAGAAGTACTTCTTACCTGCTTCGTTTCTTTCCTTCTTGTAGGTACCTGCTACCGGATGCTGGAATCTGGTCGGGTTGGTGGAGTTACCGGTAATGGAAACGTCTACGTTCTCCTTCCACATGATTGCAACGCCTTCCGGAACGCTGTTTGCGCCGTAACAATTAACCTTGGAACGAAGACCGTCGGAGTAAGCCTTACGGAATACTTCCTTTACTTCGTTGGTGTACGGATCGTACTGGGTCTCTACATAGGTGAAACCGTTGATACGGGAAATGATCTGTGCTGCGTCCTTACCGAGACCGTTTAAGATAACACGGAGCGGCTTCTGGCGAACCTTGTTTGCCTTCTCTGCGATACCGATTGCGCCCTCAGCTGCTGCGAAGGACTCGTGACCTGCCAAGAAGCAGAAACAGTCGGTCTCTTCCTCAAGGAGCATCTTACCAAGGTTACCGTGACCGAGACCTACCTTACGGGTGTCTGCTACGGAACCCGGAATACAGAATGCCTGTAAACCTTCACCGATTGCTGCTGCAGCGTCTGCTGCCTTCTTGCAGCCCTTCTTGATTGCGATTGCAGCGCCTACGATGTAAGCCCAGCAAGCGTTCTCGAAGCAAATCGGCTGAATGCCCTTAATCTGATCATAAACGTTCAGACCGGCATCCTTCGTAATCTTCTCAGCTTCTTCAATGGAAGCGATGCCGTACTCTTTTAATACAGCATTGATTTTGTCAATTCTTCTTTCATATGATTCAAACAAAGCCATGATATGTATCCTCCTGATTTATTTTAGATTATTCCTCTCTCGGGTCGATAATCTTGACAGCGTCTGCCACACGACCATACTGACCCTTAGACTTCTCGTAAGCGGTATTCGGATCGTCACCCTTCTTGATGAAATCCGTCATCTTACCAAGGTTTACGAACTGATAACCGATGATCTGGTCATCAGCATCAAGAGCGATACCGGTTACATAGCCTTCTGCCATCTCAAGGTAACGCGGACCCTTCTTTAAGGTACCGTACATGGTACCAACCTGGGAACGAAGACCCTTACCAAGGTCCTCAAGACCTGCACCGATCGGAAGACCGTCCTCGGAGAATGCACTCTGGGTACGACCGTAAACGATCTGTAAGAAGAGCTCTCTCATAGCGGTGTTGATAGCGTCACATACAAGGTCGGTGTTTAATGCTTCCATTACCGTAAGACCCGGTAAAATCTCGGAAGCCATAGCTGCGGAATGGGTCATACCGGAGCAACCGAGGGTCTCAACCAATGCTTCCTGGATAATACCATCCTTTACATTTAAGGTCAGCTTACATGCACCCTGCTGCGGAGCACACCAGCCGACACCGTGTGTCAAACCGGAAATATCCTTAACTTCCTTTGCCTGTACCCACTTTGCTTCCTCCGGAATCGGAGCTGCTCCGTGATGTACGCCCTGTGCTACCGGGCACATCTTTTCTACTTCGTGTGAATAAATCATGCCTAGACTCCTTTCAATACATCTTGCAATATTAGTGCATGCATCCTGTGGAGAATGTGATTTCTTTAACAAACCGATTCCACACACTGCGCACACTCTTTTTCTATTTTCTCACAAAAATCCGATTTCGTCTATACCTTTTTTGTCAAAATTTCAGATTTTCAAAAGAAAAGGCACTTTCTACAATTTCTATTCCCTCCCCCGGTCTATTTTTTATCAAAATATCAAAAAGAAATTGCAGGATTTCATACACTGTGATAAACTGAATTTAAAGAAGGTATCGCTATGGTTTATCGCTCCGTGCAAGGCCCACCGCAAGAAAGCAGGGGCTGCACGACATGTACGACAGACAAAGTATCTAGGAGGAGCTATGAAGAAACAGGATTACTTAAAATGGGATGAATACTTTATGGGAATCGCCATGCTTTCCGCCATGCGAAGCAAGGACCCGAATACCAGCGTAGGCGCCTGCATCGTCAGTCAGGACAATAAAATACTGTCCGTGGGCTACAACGGCATGCCGATGGGCTGTTCCGACGACGAATATCCGTGGGAGCGGGAAGGAAGCGCATTGGAAACCAAGTACTTCTATGTGTGCCACGCGGAGTTAAACGCCATCTTAAACTACACCGGTGTCAACATGCGGGGAGCGAAAGTCTACACCACCCTGTTCCCGTGTAACGAATGTACCAAGGCTCTTATCCAGACCGGCATCTCCGAGGTTATCTATCACTCGGACAAATACGCGGAAACCGACTCCGTAAAGGCTTCCAAGCGGATGTTTGATTCTGCCGGAATCACCTACCGAAAGTACCAGCCGATTAACCGGTTGGTGACGATACCGTTGTAAAGTTATAGGGTTGCCCGCCAAACAAAGCAGGTAGCCCTTTTCTGTGCCTTTTAGCTTACAGTAAGAACCACCGGATTGAAAAAGTTTTTCTCTCGTGATACGGATATAAGTCTTTCTAATTACTCCGGAGAAGTATTTTATAAAGTGACGCAACCGCCCTGATGCGGCATCCATGCCTTATGGCGGGCTCGCCCGGACCTCGTGTCCGGTCGTTGCTGATTGCTTACGGAGCAATAAGAAAGTCTAATATCCTACTCAAAGTTCGAAAAATCTTTTTCAATCCGGTGGTTCTATTCTTAATTCAAAGGGCACAGAAAAAGGCTGCCACAATTACCTGCGGCAGCCCTACCTTTTACTTCAACTTTTACGCTTTCACTTCCTCATATATTAACTTAGGAAACCCCACTTCCACTTTAAATAAATCTCCGTCGGTTTCCACCCGGAAACTTCCGCCCTGTACCTCCGTCAGGCTCTTTGCGATGGCAAGGCCCAGTCCGGAGCCTTCCGTATTCCGGGAGGCGTCTCCCCGTACAAAGCGCTCCGTCAGTTCTTCGGCATCCACCGACAATTCCATGGCGGATATGTTCTTTAATTCCGCATAATACCAGCCCATTTTCTCATACACCCGGACATACACACGGCTTCCCGGCATGGCATATTTGCATATGTTGGAAAACAGGTTTTCAAAGATGCGGTAAGTTTTCTGACCATCCACGTATACCATGCAAGGTTCCTCCGGCATGGTCCGGCGCAGGCTGAGAGTTGCCGCCGTAAGCAGTTCCTCATGCTCCACCGCTGCCTGCTTTACCATCTTTACCAAATCCACTTCCGTCTGCATAAGTTCCACCGTATTGCTAGCAGCACGGCTTATCTCAAACAAATCCTCGATTAATACCTTGAGGCGATTGGACTTTTTCTCCAATGTTGCAATATAAGTAGCTCTTTCTTCCTCCGTAATCCCTTCCTGCTTCAACAGTTCCACATAGGTCAGAATGGCGGTGAGCGGCGTTTTCAAATCATGGGACACATTGGTGATCAGTTCCGTTTTCATCCGCTCGCTTCTTACTTCTTCCTCCACGGCCTTCCGGAAACCTTGTTTCACCTTATCCAGCTCTGCTCCGATGGGTTCAAACATGCCGAGTTCTCCGGCTACCGGATCGGTCAATTCTCCCTCCACCATCTTGTCTACCTCAGACACCAATACCCTATATTCCGCTCTTGTTTTTTGATAAAATTTCACCAAATAGCGGAACAAGGCAAAGGCATAAATTACCAGCAAAGGAAGTCCGACAAACCAGCAGCAAACACAGACTGCCAAAATAGCGGTGTGAATCAATACAATTCTTTTTATCAGCTTTGTGGACTTACTCTTCAACTCCAGTTCATCTGCTTCTTGTTTTACCAACGTCAGTTCGTCCATTACCAAAGCTCCCTGCTTTTTGAAATATTTCCAGGTTCGTTTACAGAACCGCAGGACCGCTTGAACAATCCTATAAATCAGACTGTATTGCTTTATATACTCCTTGATTCCCAGAGAAAACAAGGGACGAATATACCAGAAGCAGAGAAAGAAATATACAAGCACCACTCCCGTAGGAAATAAAACGTAACCCACATATTCCAAATTCCACTTCAATTCTTTTTTCGGCCATTTATAAAAAACATATAGCCAATTCATTTCTTCCCGAAAGTACTGTTCCAGCCTTCCGGCCCAACAGAAGGCCGCAATCACAACTTCTGCCGGAAGAAACAGCTTCTTTCGACCATAGTTCTCCGCATCCTTCCAGATACGTTTGCTGCGAAGGAACAGTATCAAAAAAGCCATCAATACAATCAATGCACAAAAAGTCAAATGTATCCCATCATCCGCAAGAAACTGTATCAGCCTTACATGTTCCTCACTGTAAAAAACTCCCCATAGAGTTACACCGGAAGACTTTCCCGATACAAAACCATAAATATTTCTTGCCCAGCTTATTTCCCTCATCAAAAATAATACACCTGTTGCCGTGCATGACATCATAAAAAGAAAACACAAAACTCTGAGTTTATTTTTGCTTTTCGAGCTTATAGCCAACGCCCCACACCACCTTTACATATTTTGGATTTTTCGGGTTGATTTCCACTTTTTCCCGAAGATTTCTTACATGTACCATTACCGTATCCGTATTGATTGCCCGTTCATTCCACACGCTCTCATAAATCTCGTCTGCGGAAAACACCCGGCCGGGATGCTTGATCAGAAGCAACAAAATCTTAAACTCAATCGGGGTAAGCT
The DNA here is from genome assembly GCA_017938405.1 of Lachnospiraceae bacterium. Taxonomy (GTDB): domain Bacteria; phylum Bacillota; class Clostridia; order Lachnospirales; family Lachnospiraceae; genus SIG307. The sequence continues at coordinate 76,752 of JAGBBP010000047.1, read as the reverse complement.
TCACCGGATTGCCGTCCACGGTTACCTCCACCGTATCCTCGTCCACTTCCAAACCGCCTTCTACGTAACGGCGTCCTCCCTGCTCCGGTTGTGGCAAACCGAATTTCATATAACGCCGTAGCTGGGAATTTACCCGGGCCAGCAATTCTAACGGAGCAAAGGGCTTTGTCACATAATCGTCCGCACCGATATTAAGCCCCACCACCTTATCCGTTTCCTCCGATTTTGCGGACAACATAATTACCGGAAAATCGTAGGTTTCTCTCAGTTTCATCGTCATGGTAATTCCGTCCATCCGGGGCATCATAATATCTACGATGGCAAGATGAATTTCATTTTCCTTCATCAATTCCAGCCCCCGGATACCATCCTCGGCTTGAAACACCCGGTACCCCTGACTTTTTAAAAATATCTCGATACCGTCTCTGATTTCCCGGTCATCCTCCACAACTAATATGTTATACATGCCATCCCTCCGCTTTTACCATCCTTCTTCCTCTATCCTACCATACAAATCAAAAGAAAACCACCGCAAAAAACGAAAGAATTTCGAAAGAAATCACAACCATCGAAAAAGCAACACGGGGTTACATATTTTCATCTTTCCTCATTAACCTCCCCTTGTCCATCTCCCACACCGTGTCGCACAACACCGCAATATCCTCCGTGGAATGGGAGGCAATAAGAATCGTTTTGCCCTGCTTCTTCAAATCCAGCAAATACCGGCGCATATCTGCCACGCCCTCTTTATCTAGCCCGTTCATGGGCTCGTCTAAGATTAAGAGCTCCGGATTTTCCATAATGGCCTGGGCCAGCCCCAGCCGCTGCCGCATACCGAGGGAATATTTCCTCACATGGCGCTTTAGTTCCGGGTCCAGCCCTACCCGTCCCATGGCTTCTTTTACCTGTTCTCCCGTAATCTTTTTCCGAAGGTCCGCCAGAAGCTTCAGGTTCTTATAGCCGGAATAATAGGGTATAAAACCCGGTGTCTCGATAATCATGCCCACGGAATCCGGAAAATCACAATCCTTTCCTACTTGTTTTCCGTTCACGATAATCGTTCCTTCCGTCGGCTTTACAAACCCGCAAATACATTTCATCAGCATGGTCTTTCCGCTTCCGTTTCTTCCAATCAGCCCATGGATTTTCCCTTTTTCAAAAGCCACCGTCACGTGCCTTAAAATCTCGGTTTTCTTTATGGTCAGACTTACATCCTTTACCTGAATCATCCCTCATCCTCCTGTTCCGTATTCAGTAATTGCATCTTTCTCAGCGCAAAAAACGCCCCTGCAAAAAGCAATACAAGAATCACGATAAAATAGAGTAAAGAATCCGACACCGGTGTAACCGGCCTCCGCAACAATTCCTCATAGTGTAACCACACAATGGTATTTGCCATGGGAAAATACCACATGACCGGTGTATTCAAGGCACAGGTAGTTACTCCCAACGCAACCACCCCCACTGCCGTAAACAAGCCCGCGCTCCGCAAACCGGACAACTTCATCAGACACAATACCATTGCCAGCAAAAGCAAGTACAAAAGCAGTAACAGTACAATCCAGAAAAACGCACTCCAAAGACTCATCTGATTGTACAAATTGGGCGGAAGTAATTGGCCGGAAAAACCGCCCGCCTCCTCAGGAAACATTGCATCAAACTGCGTCACGGAATCACTCCAGTTACTTCCGAACACCCCTTTGCTCATTCCTATACAGCCGAGAAGAATCACTCCGATATAAGTAAAAATACTTAGTAGCATAAACAAAACCTGTCCGAAAAACCAGGTTTTCTTCCCGGTGCGGCTTAGAAAGAAGAGGGCATTTTGACCGAACACCGGGAAGTCACTGATTAACAAAAGAAAGGCACATGGCAATAAAAACACGGACAGTCTGGAATTGCACACCGCAAGGAAAGGCTCTAACACATGCAAAGGCTCTCCGTACCGGACTGCCCGGGTAAGAAGCGGAGTAATGGCAAAGCCTCTGATAAAGACCAGCACTACTCCCACCAGAATCATCCGGGGATTGGTAATCCATTTGACATACTCGCACCGTGCCACATTCCACACAGCACGAAAGCTTAGTTTATTCACCGAACTCCACCCTCCTGTTCATAACAATGGTATACAAAAGAGAGAAAATCACCAGCACGGCAATATGTAACAGCACATTCCACCATATTGTAGTTCCGTAAGAAAAAAGGTTCCCAAGTGCATCCGGATCTGTAGCCGAAAGTACCGTAAATACCCTTTCATCTACCGTGCCGAAGGACTCATAAGCCTTTATCTCAACAGCCACATAAACGTAATTCAACAAATATTTGAAAAAGAACGGGAGGCACAGTACAAAGTATTTGTTCTTAAAAAAAGCCGATACCAAAAGTGCTGGCACCGCATAAAACGCACCGTACAAAAACATCTCGATAAAATCCAACATTACAAGGTAAGGATACCCAAGCTTCGGAAACAAGGGATATGTCCCTGCAATCCACCATTCCGCTGACTCCCGCACTTCCGGCCCATAGGCTCCGATATCCGGAAACATAAGATAAACCGCCCCCGTAAACAAGGCAAACCCGCAAAGCACCGCCAGACCGCCGGACACCAACGCCGTAAGAAACCGTCCGGCAACAAAGCATGCTTTTGACCCTCTGTGTACAGAGTACCGTACATTCTTTGATGTACTCTCGTCGCACAACAAAGGCAGAAACGGAAAGGCCGCCACAATCGGCAAAAAGGTAGCCAGCCACCCGCCGGTTGCCTTACCGAGTACCTGATAGGCACTCATTTCGGTACGGGTAAGCATCTCCTCTTTCGAAAACCCGAGCCACAGCCCGAATACCGAATATACCTTGTTCTCTGCATAATCCGTATAGGCCTCCGCCGTAAAGCAGAGAATCAATGTAAACAGGATACAAAGGTAAAACCCGGGACCGGTAAACACTTTCTGCAGATTCACCTTGCAATATCTTAAGGTTTTCATTTTTCTCTCCTCCAAGTCCAATCAAACAACATCGTTGTACTAGGAATAATGATAATAATCAAATTCTCCGGTTACCGCATTCACATAAAAAAGATAGCGTAATCCGTCATTCTTATTTCGTCCCGCAAAGCGCCACATGGCATCTGTCTTAAGAAGAGAACCGTCCGTTTCTCCTTCCTGATAGGGTGCATATAAAAACTCTGCACGTTCAATCACAAGCCCCGCATGTCCGGACACCTCTTCGGAAAGAATCTCAATTGCCTGCTTTGCGGAAATCATCTCCCGGTGCGTCTTTACATCCTTAATATCATAAGCCAGTTTCGTCCCCACAATCATAATGGAATCTAGCTTTCCCTGTTCAATCGTAAAGGCATATCCCGGAAAATTACTGTAATTTTTACTGTTTCGAACGCCGCTGGAACTGGAGCTTCCGGCATTATTCATCGGCTGGGCATCAAACCGGATTCCATGATAGGTCGGCGTCATGGTAAAATGATAGCCGTAAATTCCGTCTCCCATGTCCACCACCCAGGCCTCACACACCTCTGGAATCAGCTCCGGATTGGCTACTCCTTCGTCAAACCCGTTTTGAAAAAACTCCTCCGTATAAGCAATGGCATCCGTCAGCTTCACCTCACCGTCAATCAGCGGATACACCCGCTCCTCTACGGCACCGCTTTGTGGAATATAAATTTTCTCCGTCACCGTATTGGCATCCGCAGCAACATACATTCCCACGTTTCCGCCTTCCGGGTTATCTAATAAGTATGCTGCATTTCCCGTTGCGGTCTGGGTATAACCACAACCGAAAATCTGCAAACAGGCCCTGTCATTGACCAGAAGCATGGCGATTCCCTGATCGTCTCCCGCAAGCTTATCCTTTACCTGCTCATAGGTTCCGCTAACAGTGTTGCCTGCAGCATCCTTTCCGAGTACCTGACACCCCTTACGTTTTTCCTCCTCCGTAAACACCCCCGGAAAATACCGTTCCACCGCCGCAAGATACCGCTCATAGGTCAGCTCGGCAGATACTCCCGGCTTTCTGGTCATGGTAAAGGTATGGAAGGACTCCATCTTAGGAACCTCCACATGAAAGTCCTCCGCAAAGATGATGTTTTCGTATTCTCCGTCCAATACCGCCTCTGCAGAATTCTGATTCCCAACAGCGGAAATGGCGGTCAGGGGATACTTGGATGTTATTTCTCCGGAATCGGACCGGTTACAGGCAACAAGACCGGACATGCTCAAAAGCATCATGGTCAGTGCCATAAGTTTTGCAACACATCTTTTCATTTTTTCACTCTGCATTTTCTTATCTCCTCTATTCTCTCATTCCGTTACTGAAACTGAAACAGCCGCTCCGTAACAAAGGTTCCCATATCATCCTCTCCGTCAAAAAGAACAAACGATACATGCGCATAGTCTCCCGCCTTCTTTTCTATTGTAAGGGGCAGGGTGACATTTAAATCTTCTTCTCCCAGTACCAAACTACCGATGGTTTCTCCGTCCCAGGCTCCGATCGGTTGTCCGTTTTTCAATGCCAGTACAAACGCCTTCCGTGCTACCGGTTCCTTCTCGCTCCTTCTTTGGTTCGGAAAGGACATCTTTATTTCACTGTCCGTCCCTACCGTCATACAACGTTTGGAACTGTCAAAAGAAATCTTCTCGTATAAATAATCTTCCGTCTTCCCTACCCAATGTGCAATTTCCCGCTCGTCTTTGTCCTCGCTTGTCACCACTTCACATCCGGTAAGCGTTCTGACATCCGCGCTATAATTTACGCTACTTTCTTTCTCGCTCTCCGATACAAAAATGCAACTGTCACTTGCCGCCCAGGTATGCCCACACGGGAAATATACCGCCACATGTACCGCCAGCTCATTCTCTCCTTCTACAACACTGCAGTCTTTCAAAGAAAGTGCCTCCGTAAGTTCCTCCCCCATAGGCTTTTCCGTAACCAGAAGTCCATTTTCCGACGCCTTTCCGTCTAAGGTAAAATCGCAAACCTCATCATTCACCGTAACCAATACAACCGTATTCATGGTTTTCTTTCCCTTATATTCCCCTGCCGTAAAGGAATAGTTTAAGAACACATCCAAAGTACCGTCCTTTGAGATTACCTCCCAGTCTGACATAATATTTTTTGCCACTGTATCCGCCGAATTCTTCTCATCTCCACCGAAACTTTTCCATAATTCAATTCCTCCTCCGTATCCTCCCGGCATGGAACCATCCGCCCAGTTGGACCAATCCGGCGCCAGGGTCGGAAACGGGTAATCGTCCCCGCCCTTCTTCCCGCAAGCCCCTGCGCCGCACATAAGTAACATAGATAGCAACATAACAACACCTAAAATTCTTTTCTTCATTGTCTCTCCTCCTTTTAAGCTAACGTACCTGCTTCCTCTTCTCTTTCTCCCATTCTCGTCGTAAAACCTCGTACAATCTCTCCGTCAACGGCATCCACATAGGAGAAATAATATAGCTTCTCCTCCGGACTGTATAAAACAAACTTATAATTCGGAGAAACCGTATATTCCATATTCTGATACGGCTCCTGCGCTGTTCTTCCCTCTCCCGCGCAGTACACAAGCTCCGCAGAACAAAGTTCCATGCCTGAAAGTCCGGCCAGGCTCTCTTCACAACACTTTAGCGCTTTTTGAAAGGATACGATTTGCTCTATCTCCTCCTTCTCGGAGATTTCTACCGAACGGCAAAAGCCATAAGCGGCGTCCACATCGTCCGTCACTGCCATATACCCCATCCGTACAGGCCACTCATATCCTCCACCCACAACCATGGTACCGTAAGGCACCGAGTCAAATGGAATTCCTTCGAAAGTAACGGTACATTCAAAGGCGTAACAATACTTCCCTTCCTCTATTTCCACCGCCGAAACACGTGTCACTTTTACATCCAGATTCGGCTGTTCCCGACAAGGCAAAGTGTTTATATAATCTTCAAAGAAATGTACCGCATCCAGTACCGACAATTCCCTTCCGTCAAGCATTCTGTGTAATGTCTCCGAATCTGTCGGGTACTCTATGGATTCAAAGCCGAAAGACTGTCCGTTTTGCGAATAAAACCGCGGTGTCGTATACGTTTCGAGGAAATACCGGTTCGGCATCTGTCTCCTATCCGAAATATACTGTGCCAAATAACCCTTATTAAAATTTGTCATAATCGTTCCTACCGGAGAAGATAGCGCCAAAAAGCGATTCTGCGTCCCTTTCTCTACCGGTTGTCCCTCGTAAAAGTACGGACTGTAAAACAGATAATAGACATCCTCTTTGTTCTCTGCCAAATACTCATCGAAATTTCGTCCGATGGTCTTTACCTTATCATCGCCTTCCTGATTATTGGAATTTGTACCGTAGTAAAACAAATGATTATCGTCAAAATCCGCACCCGGGAACAAATACGCATACATCGAAAGAAAGTCTCGATAGAAATCGTACAAACTGTCCTCCTCCGGATACTTCTTTACAAAAGTACTGACATGGTCAATTCCCTTCGGCACCTGAAAATAACAATCCTCCTGCAAAACAAAATCCGTGGACTCCGACACAATGGCACCTGCTTCCTCCGCCGTGTAATAGATACAGGCATTCTCATAATCGGAATAGTTTCCTTTTTCAACCGTAAGTGAGGAGATGTCTATCTTCTCCTGCGATTGCCCCTGCTTCTGTATCTTAGTCAGCGGGGTGCTTTGGCACCCGGCAAGTAACAAAACACCACAAAGTAAAAACAGGCAGCTTCTTTTCATACCTACCGAATTACATTTCAAACCCCTTCTCAAATCTCTTTTCATGGTAAAACTCCTCCCTTTCAGGTAAATTCTGAACACTTCACTACTGCCATATTCCTCATCCCTAATTAAGACTATCAGGTAAATCAAAAGAGCAACTTCAAAAAAAACAGAAGAATTTCGAAAGAAAAAAAGAAGGGCTGCCCGCCCTTCTTCGGATTACTTTCTTTTTCTGCGTCATTGTATTCTGTCCGATAGAACCGTCCGCTTTAAAATGCCTTTTCGAACTTTGAGCAGGATATTAGACTTTCTTATTACTCCGCTTGTCTGTCAGCAACGCTCAAACAGGAAGTTTGAGCGAGCCCGCCATAAGGCATGGATGCCGCATCAGGGCGGTTGCGTCACTTTATCACATACTTTCCCGGAGTAATTAGAAAGACTTATATCCGTATCACGAGAGAAAAGGCATTTTAGTACAAATATTGCGTGCAGGCTTTTTGCTCCGCAATCTCCCACACCTCGCGACAAAGTCGCTCGGTCGTGGGTACGTTCGCATGATTATGCAACTGCAAATGAGCAAGCTCACGCAGTTTGCATAACATGCTCACTTTGCCTGCACGCAGAAAAAGAAAGGCTCCTGCTTCACAGCAGGCAGCCCTTCGTCTAATCTTTACTAAGTTTCGCCGGGTAATTCGGCAGCTTTCCGTCTACGGCAAAAATGTCATCGTCAGAAAGCTCTCCTTTCCCTTCACATATAATACATTTCGTTTCTCCGTGTCCGCCGCAAAAACCGCACACCTTGTTTTTGTGAATGGGATTGATTTTATCTCCGAAACAGACTACACAAACGGAGATCCCTTTCCCCTCACACTGCGGGCATTTCTTCATTCTCTTTCCTACCTTTCCATACATCAATTTTCCGTTGTTCTTCATTTTCTCACAACGTTTTCTCTTTTGTCTTTTTCCGCTATCTGCAGTTTTGTACCAAATCCTTTAGCTCATCCACCGAAAACGTATAGCTGCTATCGCAGAAGTGGCAATTCATGGTAATGGGCTCACCGTCCGCAATCATAGCATTTAATTCTTTTGCACCGATACTGATTAATGCTTTTTCCACACGAGTCTTGGAACAGTTACAGTAATAGGAGGTCGGAATTTTATCCAGAAGCTTTAAGTCAAAGCCTGCGAATATGTACTCCAAAATCTCCTCCGGAGTCATTCCTTCCTCTAAAAGTCCGGACACCGACGTTACCTCCGTCAGTTTCTGCTCCAGATGGGAAATCACTTCCTCCGTCGCATCCGGCATCAGCTGGATAATAAAGCCGCCGGCCTGTGCTACCGTATTGTCGCGGTTCATAAGCACACCAAGGGCTACGGACGATGGAGTTTGCTCGGATGTGGCAAAATAAACGGTTAAATCCTCTGCGATTTCTCCGGAAATCAGCTCGGTTTCTCCCACATACGGCTCCTTTAATCCCAAATCCTTAATGACACGAAGCATGCCCATACCGACCGCACCGCCCACATCAAGCTTCCCTTCTTTGCTTGCCGGAAGCATGACTTCCGGGTTCTGTACAAAACCTTTCACCCGGGACATGGAATCTGCGGTTACGGTCAAAGACCCAATCGGTCCGTCTCCCATAATCTGTACCGTCAGCACATCGCTTCTGCCTTTCATCATGCTGCCCATCATGGCCGCACCGGTAAGAAGACGGCCAAGGGCCGCTGTTGCCACCGGACTGGTCCCGTGAATTTTTCTTGCCTTTTCCACTAAGTCTCTGGTCGTTGCCGCAAACACGCGAATCTGTCCGTCCGCCGCACTTGCTCTTACAATGTAATCCTGATAATTACTCATACAAATCCTCTCTTACTCTTTGTTACTTTCTATTCCAGGTTCTTCCCGGAAAACCCGAAAGGCATCAGCTCTTCCAAGGTATAAATCATATAATCTACCTCGGACCTTGCCAAAATAATCAAAAAGGTCTTCGGGTCACAAAACTCCGTCATCACCTGCCTGCACACGCCGCACGGAGCACAGAACTCTTCTAAGGTATCTCCTTTTCCACCTACAATTGCGATGGCAAGGAAGTCCCTTTTCCCTTCGCTGACCGCCTTAAAAAACGCCGTACGTTCCGCACAGTTCGTCGGGGTATAGGCTGCATTTTCGATGTTACAACCGCCGATGATTTCGTGACGGTTTGTCAAAAGTGCCGCCCCCACTTTAAATCCCGAATATGGGGTATACGCCTTTCCCCGGTACTCCATTGCAACACGAATCAATTTCCTACATACCGCATCGCTCATAGCATCCGGCAACTTCTTTCCGATATTCTGTACCGCCGGTACTTTCTTTCCGTAAGGCTGTAACTGTGTATTATTCTCTCCCATACAAGCACCTTCCTTTCCGTGTTTCCGGCCTTAATACCCTTCTTTTACCGTTTCGCCGTTTGCTTTTAATATCTTTACGATACGGCTGGTTCCCAAACGGGTGGCGCCGAGCGAAACAAACTTCTCTGCGTCCTCTAAGGAAGAAATGCCGCCGGCTGCTTTCATCTGTACGCCTTTGCCGATATGCTTTGCAAACAGTTCAATATCCGCAAACGTCGCGCCGGCTGTGGAAAATCCGGTGGAGGTCTTAATAAACTCCGCACCTGCCTCCGTAACCACGCGGCACATTTCAATCTTTTCTTCCTCCGTCAATAGACAGGTCTCGATAATCACCTTTAAAAGCTTGCCGCCGCAGGCTTCCTTCACTGCTTTAATCTCTTCCGTCAGACCGGCAAAGTTTCCTTCCTTTACCATGCCGATGTTAATGACCATATCGATTTCATCCGCACCGTTTGCCACCGCATCCCTGGTCTCAAACACCTTTACCGCAGTAGTATTATAGCCGTTCGGGAAACCGATGACCGTACATACCGGCAGCTTGTCTCCCAAGTAATCCTTTGCTCTCTTTACAAAAGACGGTGGAATACATACAGAGGCCGTTCCGTATGCCAACCCATCATCACAAATCTGCTTGATTTCTTCCCAGGTTGCTGTCTGGGTTAAAAGTGTATGATCCACATATTTCACTACATTCTGATCCATTTTTAACTCTCCTTTATGCCAATTCCAGCGCCACCTGCATCATCTCATGGAAGCTGTTTTGTCTGTCCTCGGAGGAAAGTGCCTCACCGGTATATAAATGGTCGGAAATGGTCAGCATACAAAGGGCCTGCTTCCCTGCATAAGCCGCATTCAGATACAGCGCCGCAGCTTCCATCTCTACACACAAAATCCCCATCTTCTTCCAACGGTCGTTAAAGGTCGGATCTGCGTTATAAAACACATCGGAGGATAAAATATTGCCTACCGCAACCGGCACCTTCATTCCTTCCGCAACTTCTACCGCACGGCGCAAAAGTTCGTAATCCGCAATCGGTGCAATGGTACCCGGCAGATTGTACTGGTCTGCATAATTGCTGTTCGTAGACGCTCCCAAACCGATGACAAGGTCCCGAAGTTTTACCTTATCGGAAATACCTCCTGCGGAACCGATACGGATAATCCTGTCCACATCATAAAAATGATATAATTCATAGGAATAAATCCCGATGGACGGCATACCCATACCACTGCCCATCACCGATATTCTTTTTCCTTTATAAGTTCCGGTATAACCGAACATATTCCGGACCGTATTAAAACAGGTTACATCCTCCAAATAGGTATCCGCAATGAACTTTGCCCGAAGCGGGTCTCCCGGTAATAACACTGTTTTTGCGATTTCGCCTTCTTTTGCCGCATTATGAGCGGTCGGTACTGCTGCCATAGTATACTCCTTTCCTGTCACTTCACTGCATTTACGTTATATTCAGTATAAACGGATTTCAATATAAAGTCAATTCTTACACTCTAAAAACGCCGTAAAAACTCACCTATTCTTTTCCTTGTCAATTTGACATTCTTATGCTACACTAACAATGTAAGAATACGGATAGCATTTGTCATTCCGATGTAAAGTATACGATTAGAGGAGGGTGTTATGGCAGATTCCAAATTACCGCAGACCGGTGTAAATGAGATTTTATGGAGAGCGCGGAAACGTTTGACCTTTTTCGGTTTACCTTGGACCTTTACCGTTTACCGCTTAACCAAAGACCGCTTACTTATTAAAACGGGCTTCTTCACTACCAGGGAAGACGAAGTACGTTTATACCGTATTTTAGATATCTCGTTAAAGAGAACCCTGATTCAAAAGATGTTCGGCCTCGGAACCATTCAATGCCATTCCAGCGATAAAACCATGGGCCATTTTAACATTGTCAATGTAAAGCACTCTTATGATGTGAAAAATCTTCTTTCGGATTTAATCGAAAAGGAACGTATGGAAAAGCGCGTTTCCAATCGTGAGTTTATCAGTGATCCGGATTGTGATTTCGACGACGATGGTGATATCGAAAACTAAATCTTATGATGCATAAAACGCACCTGCGAATTGCAGGTGCGTTTGTTAATTCCTGTTTTAATTATTGCTCCATCGTTTCAACAATAGGTTCTACCACCGTCGACACCCTTACGGTATCAATCTGCTTTCCTTTTACCTTACAGATTTCAAAGCAATATCCGTATTCGGTAACCACCGGATATTCCGTTTCTTCTTCCGAAGGAAGGCGTCCCAGCTTTGATATCACAAACCCGTTTAATGTATCGGCCTCTTCCTCCGAAAAATCCACATCCAGTACGTCTCCCAATTCTTCCAACATCGTAAAACCACGAACCAGCCAGGTACCGTCGTTTTGCGGAACAATCTCCTGTTCCTCATCATCGTACTCATCCTGAATATCACCTACAATTTCCTCCAGCATGTCCTCCATGGCCACAACCCCGGCTGTCTGGCCGTATTCGTCAATGACCACCGCCATATGAATCTTCTTTTCCTGCATATCATTGAGCAACACATCGATATTCTGGGTTTCCGGCACAAAATACGGCTCTCTCGCAAGATCAGAAAGCGGTGTGTTCCGTAATATCTCCGGTTCATTCCGATACTCCATGAAATAAAGCATCAAATCCTTTAAATGCAGAATCCCCGTAATATTGTCCAAATTCTCCGCGTAAATCGGAAACCGGGAATAATTCTCCTTTAATCCGAATTCCAATGCTTCCTCGATGCTCATCTCTTCCCGAATTCCGATAATCTTCTTTTTCCGGGTCATGACATCCCGTGCCGCCTTGGCATCAAAGTCCATAACATTGGTAATCATTTCCGCTTCTTCCTCATCCAAAAGGCCCTGTTCCTGACCTTCCGTCACGATGGAAATGATTTCTTCCTCCGTTACATTTTCCGCAATATCCCCCGGATGTACACCAAACATCGCCGCAATTCCCCTTGCCATCCTTTCCGCAAGGAACGCAAGCGGTGCAAACAAAATCATAAAGAAACGTACGAAACCGGAAATTCGGAATACGAACCGTTCCGCATACTTAAAGCCTAATTTCTTCGGTACCTTTATACTAAGCAGTTCCGCCAGCCATACCACCGCTACCGTAATTAAAATCAAACTCCCCCAAACATAAACTTCTGATGGTTTGTACGGTGCAAAAAGCGCCCGGAGCGCCGGTACTGTCTCGTTTTTTAAAAGCTCCGCATATGTAATACCGCAAAGAAACACTGTCACGGTACGAAGTAAATCCAGTATCGTAGTACAACGTTTTCTGCGGTCACAAATCAAAGAAACCCTCTTTGCACGCTTATCGCCCTCGGCAACACGTTTCTTAATCACCGTACTGAGCGGTTGGTCAAAAGCGGTCTCCGCCGCCGACGCAATACCATTCAAAATAAAAAGTCCAAGAATAATTCCGATACCTAATATGGGATACTCTTGCATGGATCTTTAATCCCCTTTCTCTCTTTTGTTATGTATCTAACGCAAGGCTGACACAAAGTGCCTTGTTGATACGCTCCAACACATCCCGGTCCAGATGGCAAACCTTTTCCTTTAACCGTACCTTATCTATGGTCCGTACCTGTTCCAGCAAAATCACCGAATCCCGCATAATATCGTATTTATTTGCGGTAATTTCCACATGGGTGGGAAGCTTTGCTTTGTTCATTTTCGAAGTGATTGCCGCACAAATAACCGTCGGGCTGTGCTTGTTTCCGATATCGTTTTGTATAATCAGCACCGGTCGGATTCCACCCTGTTCCGAACCTACTACCGGTCGCAGGTCCGCATAAAAAATATCTCCACGTCGAATTACCATTTCTTCACACTCCGCTTTACTCTATAGCAACAGTATTCCCCGGAAAGAACATCTTATACCGATACCGTTTGCTATATTCTATGCGTCAGACGAAATGGCGTGCTCCGACAGCTTCTCCCTTTTTATAATAAACCCGCGGGATACGCTTTCCCACGTTACATACCATCTCATAATGGAAGGAATGGGACAATGCTCCGATTTCCTCCGCAGTAATGAACTCTTCTCCTTCTCTTCCCATCAAAGTTACCGTATCCCCGCGCTTTACCTCCGGCACCTCCGTCACATCAATCATCATCTGATCCATGCAAACCCGGCCTACAATCGGCACGCTATGTCCGTGTACCAGAACCCGCCCGCAATTGGACAAAGCTCTCGGATATCCGTCACCGTACCCCACCGGAACCGTGGCAATCCGTCTTTGTTCCGAAGTCACATAGGTAGCATTATAACCGATGGCAGTACCTGCCAGAACCGTTTTTACAAAGGCCACATGAGACTTGATTTCCATAGCCGGCTGCAACGAAAACTCCGCCGGCGTAACCTCATCGGAAGGATACATACCGTACAGACTGATGCCGAGACGTACCATATCCAGTTGATACTCCGGAAGACTTAAAATCGCCGCACTGTTTTCCGCATGTCTTAAAAGTCCCGTAACTCCACATGTTTCCAACCCATGAATAAAAGCAAGAAACTTTTGGAACTGAAGCTTTGTTGCAGCCTTGTCCGTCTCATCCGCTCTGGCGAAATGGGTATAGATACCGGTAGCCTTTATATGCGGTAATTTTACCGCCTCTGCCACCTGTTCCGCCATGTTGACTTCTGCCGGAAAACCAATACGTCCCATCCCCGTGTCCACCTTAATGTGCACCTCTGCGGTAAGTCCGATTTTCTTTGCCGCCTCGCTGATTTCCTCTGCGGATTCCCTGTCGCAAAGGGTCAGGGTAATCCGGTTTTTGATTGCTTCCGCAAGCTGCAGGGGAGCCGTATAACCCAAAGTCAGAATCGGTTTTTCGATTCCGCCTGCTCGCAGTTCCAGCGCTTCTTCAATATTGGATACCGCAAACCAGTCAGCCAGCTCATACACCGCATCCGCCACCGGAACCGCACCGTGTCCGTAACCGTCGGCTTTAATCACCGCCGCCATCTTTACCCCCGGCTGTAAGTAATTTTTTATTTCTTTCGCATTATGGGTAATCGCGTCCAGATTAATGTCCGCCTTCACCCGGTAATATTCTTTTACCTGCTGCAGTTCATACCCCATCATGTTCACTTCCTCTTTTCCTCAAAAAGTCCACCGATTGCCTGTAACAAATCCCTTGCAATCATCGGTGCCGTTCCCACCGTTTCCCGGGCCGTATCCCCCGCTGCACCATGAAGCCAAACGCCCAGTGCCGCTACCGTAAAAGTGTCTTTTCCGGATGCCAGCAACGCTCCGATAATACCGCTCAGAACATCTCCGCTGCCTCCGGTTGCCATTCCGTTATTTCCGGTGGTATTCACAATACATCTCGTATCTTTTATCGTCAATGTCACCGCATCTTTTAATACATAGACCCGGTTACTTTCTCCCGCAATTCGTTTTGCTGTTTCTAAAAAGTCCCCGGTCAGTTCCTTTACCGGCATATGCAGCAATCGGGAAAGTTCTCCCGGATGGGGCGTCAGTACCGCATCCTGCGGCAAATAGTTATTCAAAAAGGCCAACCGTTCCGCCTCTTTTACCAAACCGTCCTCATCCATTTTCTTTGCCAATAAATTCAGTGCATCCGCATCCCACAGGGTTGCCGGCACCTTTTCTCTTCCAATCAACGTATCCCGGAGCAAAGAAACCAATGCCTCCGCCTCGTCATTCTGTGAAAGTCCCGGACCGATTATGATTGCATCCGCAAAACTTACCGCTTCTTCCACCACCGCCGGCAACTCATCCTTCGTCATATACGTGGTCAGCATTGCCTCCGGTAGTAGAGTCTGCAAAATCTCCCGGTTACATTCCGGAGATACAATCTTTACCAGCCCGGCTCCCGTTCGATATGCCCCGCAAGCCGCGAAGTATGCTGCTCCCGCCATATTTTTACTGCCGGCAATTACCGCTACTTTTCCGAAGGTTCCTTTGTTGGAATAGGCCGGTCGAGCCGGCAAAAGCTTCGCTGCGCCTTCCGGCGTAAGTCGCATTCCCTGCTGTTGTTCCGTCAAAATTTCCTTTGGAAATCCGATATCCGCCACCGTCAGTATTCCCGTATATTCTTTTCCCGGATACAACAGATGACCCCATTTTGCCGCACCGAAGGTTACGGTTTCGTCCGCACGCAAAGCAGTCCCGCATACCTTTCCGTCAGATGCGGAAATTCCGGATGCAATATCCACCGCTATTACAATATGCGATTCTTTGTTTATCTGTTCCAATAAATTTGCGTATTCACCCTCTACCGGTTTTGACAAACCGATACCGAACAGGGCATCCACTATAATATCAAAACGCTTTGTATCAAAAGGCTCGCAAGCAGTCACACCGCAAACCGATGCAATTTTCATCTGATGCAAAAACTCCGGTGTCCCGGACAACCTTTGTCCCGGTTTCGAAGCATCTTCCTTTCTGTCGGTTTCCATCCCATACAACGGAGCATCCTTTAACAAAATCGTGGCATCATATCCCGCTTCTCTAAGCAAACGTGCCACCGCCACGCCGTCACCGCCGTTATTTCCGGTGCCGCAAAGCACACCGATACGGCTCTTCTTTGTTGCATAGGCCTTTACCCGTTCTGCCACGGCAAGGGCTGCCCGTTCCATCAGAACAAGAGAAGGAATCCCGAAATCTTCTATGGTCCGGCGGTCTGCTTCTTTCATCCCTGCCGCAGTAAGAACCGGTAACCCGGCTTCCTCCAAGGAAACTTCCATCTCCGGCACATGCGTCCGGTACAATCCCTCCGGCCCCGCTTCTCCTTCACAAATCACATAAGCCTGGGCATACTCTGCCGTATCCGTTAACGACACCTGAATCTTTGTAATCCCAAGTGCTTCCGCCTTTGCCTTTGCCCTGCCGTGAAGTACCACATAGGGCATACCGGAAGGCTGTCGCAGTACTTCGATTTCTACCGGCGCAATCCCAGTGAAACCGCACCCCAGAGCCTTTGCCACCGCTTCCTTCGCGGCAAAATTGGTTGCTGCACGATTCGCGCGTGCCCCAATCAATTCCCGTTCTTTTTCCGTATAAACTTTTTCTAAAAAAGAAGAACGCCCGATTGCTTTTTGCACCCGGGCAATCTCAACCAAATCCGTACCGATTCCGGTTATCATCTCATTCTCCTTATTCCGTCGTTGCCGCACATTCCGAGTCCTTACCGTTCTTCTGCGTATCGGCGTTTTTCTTAATCTGCGCCGCACGAATATTATAAGACAAACGCATTAAGCTCTCCGTCAAATGTACATTTTCCACTACCACATGCTTCGGCAGACGAAGCTCCACCGGCGCAAAGTTCCAAATCGCACTGACGCCCCAGGAAACCACATCATTAGCCACCTGTACCGCATACTCCTTCGGCAAAGCAAGTGCCGCAATATCCGGTTTTTGCTTTGTTACATAGTCCTTTAACTCGCTCATGGCGCGGATTTTAACATTCCCGATTTCCTTTCCGATTAACTCCGGCTTTACATCAAACACTGCCGTAATATCAAAACCGCGGCGGGCAAAATCCGCATAATTTGCAATGGCTTGTCCCAGGTTACCGGCACCGATAATCACTACTCTGTGCTCCTGATCAAGGCCTAAAATCTTACCGATTTCCGTATATAAATACTCCACATTATAACCGTAACCCTGCTGCCCAAATCCGCCGAAATTATTTAAATCCTGACGAATCTGAGATGCCGTCACATTCATTCTCTCACTTAACTCTTTGGACGAAATACGAACTACTTCTTTCTTTCTCAGCTCACCCAAATATCTGTAATAGCGTGGCAACCGCTTAATTACTGCTGTAGAAATCACCTTTTCCATGTCACAGCCTCCCTTTCAGAGCATAAAATCACTTATTACCATTATATTGCAGTGACATATTTTTGTCAATGTGAAACTCCTACATAAAACGCCTAAAAATCAAAAGAAAGCACGAAATACATTCGTGCTTCTTTCTTAAAGCACCACACTCATTGTGCCCGCTTCACCTGCACCCTTTGTAACAAGTTCTCTACCTCTTCCATTGTGCCTAATTCTGCCGAAAACGCACTGGCACTGCCGGATGCGATTCCGGTCCGAAATGCCTGCTCCGCGCTATGTGCTTCTTCATATCCGGCAAGGAACCCCGCTACCATGGAATCCCCGGAACCCACGGTATTTATCACCTGTCCCTCCGGAGCTTCTCCAAACCATACACTGCCGTCCTCCGCAACCAGTACGGCTCCGTCTCCGGCCATGGACACCAGTACATTCCTTGCGCCTTCGTCCTGCAACTTTTTCGCATACTGGGCAACATCCTCTTTGGTAGTAAGCGTTACTCCGTACAATTCCCCCAGTTCATGATGATTGGGTTTTACTAAAAACGGACGATACGAAAGGGTACTGCGCAAAAGTTCTCCCGTGGCATCCACCACAAAACGGGTTCCCTTATCTTTCACCACCTTTATCATATCTACATAGACATCCTTTGGAAGGGAAGACGGCACACTGCCGGACAAAACCAAGGTATCTTCTTTTCCCAATACGGAAAGCTTTTCAAAAAGCGCCTGCAGACTCTTTTCATCACACGCCGGACCGTTTGCGTTAATCTCGCCTTCCAGGCCACCCCAAAGTTTTACATTGATGCGGGTCATGCCCGACGGCAAACTAACAAAATTTGTCCGCACTCCCAACTCATGTATCATCCTGGTCAATTCTGTTCCGGTAAATCCGGCCACCAGTCCGAAAGCCGTGGACTCAATTCCGAGATTTTTAAGCATCCGGGATACCATCAATCCCTTGCCGCCCGGAATCAGTTCCTCCTTTACGGAACGGTTCACCCGTTCTGCTTCAAACTCTTTTAACGTCATATTGTAATCCAAAGCCGGATTTAAAGTCATGGTATAAAACATAGGCACCTCCGTTGTTTATTGAATCTCTGTACTATATACCGATACTCTTTATTATGAACAAAGATTGCCGCAAAGACACATTTCCCTGCGGCAACATTTTCCCTTGTTATTATTGTCCCTCTGTTAGCAACTGATTATACAACGGAAGAATTATATCTTCTGATTCTTCCAATTCTTCTACAATCTGATTCACAGACTTCCCCTTTGCAATCTTCTTTGCAATCTGTGATAACAGACTTTGTGTACGTCCTTCTGCTCGTCCTTCTGCTCGTCCTTCTGCTCGTCCTTCTGCTCGTCCTTCTTCCAGACCGACCTTCATTCCTTCTTCTCTTCCCTGCTGAAATCCCGCTTCCAATTTTCCTTTAAAATGATATTCTAAAATTTCATCCAATGCCTCACACATATTATTCACCTTGAACCTTTCTTCGTTTGCACGAACAATCACATTCATTATCGCCTGATACAAACTATCCCTTTCATGTTTCTTATAAATCCGAAGTAACCTCTCTGTATCCTGACGGTTGCTCAAATCATCCGTCAAACTCTTTAACCACAGATTATCCTCCTTCGTTAACTGTTTCTGTACAATCAACTGAATTTGAAACAAAGCATCCGATATATAATAGATTCCGCTTTCAGCTTTTCTTATGCTACGTCCTTGTTCTTCCAAATACGTCATCAATTTTCTCGGTTCTCTTCTGCACACAAAAGATATCGTTACTTCCTCACTCTTAATCTCATCCGCTTTTCCCGTATCTGATTTGTAAAAACAAGCATATCCATACACTTTGTAAAAATCATCAATACTTAAATAATCCTTCGGACTTTTATACTCTACAATATTATAGGTTCGAAAAATCCGACCGATATTCTTTTTAATCTGCCGGTACTTTGACTTCTTGATAATTAATACATCCAATTGCATAGGTTTTGAACTCAGCATATGTTCATTTTCAAACTGTAAGTACCGCGCTTCCGCCTCCAGTTCAATCTGAATTCCTGCATAGAACGCAGAATGCCATTGCAACAACTCCTCTGTCCCTTTTGTTCTGTTTTGTCCTTTCATGAAACCTCCTTTGTTCTTTGTCAGGAGTTTTCCTTCCCCGAAAAAACTCCTGCTTTCAAATCGTGATTAAAAGCATGAATTTTCCGAAGAGACGGTGTGTATTCTACAAACAGCACCACCGTAAAATGAAATCCAGAACGCAGAGTCTCTTTCCCTGCATCAGAGTAAAAGAAAAAAATATGCTTTGTATAAAGCATAGCATGAAATTAACAGAAAAGCAAGTAGAAAGTACATAAACCCGACACACAAAAAAGAAGTCTTCCAAGGGAAAACTTCTTTTTTCCTTCTCACCTTACAAAATGTCAATATATTCTCCATTTAAAGCTTTGTTCATGCTTCTGACGGCGCAGAACTTTCCGCACATGGAGCAGCTGTCTTCCTGTTCCGGAGCACGGCTGTCACGAATTGCTTTGGCGGTTTCCGGATCGATGGAGCATTCCCACTGCTTCTCCCAGTCAAAGGTCCGTCTGGCGTCCGCCATTGCATCGTCCGCATCTCTTGCATGGGGTACCTTCTTAGCGATATCCGCTGCGTGGGCCGCAATCCGGGAGGCGATGATGCCCTGCTTTACATCCTCTACATTCGGGAGAGCCAAATGTTCCGCCGGCGTCACATAGCAGAGAAATGCCGCACCGGAAGCGGCTGCGATTGCACCGCCGATGGCAGAGGTAATGTGGTCATATCCCGGGGCGATATCCGTAACGATAGGACCGAGTACATAGAAAGGTGCCCCCATGCAAATAGTCTGTTGCAGTTTCATATTGGCTTCAATCTGATCCAACGGCATATGCCCCGGACCTTCCACCATGACCTGTACATCCTTCGCCCAGGCACGCTTCGTCAACTCGCCGAGGCGAACCAGTTCCTCAATCTGACATACATCACTTGCATCGGCGAGGCAACCCGGACGGCAGGCGTCACCGAGAGAAATGGTTACGTCATACTCACGGCAAATCTCCAAAATCTCATCGTAATACTCATAAAACGGATTCTCCTCGCCGGTCATACTCATCCACGCAAACACCAGAGAGCCGCCGCGGGAAACGATATTCATTTTTCGGTTGTGCTTACGAATCTGTTCAATGGTCTTTCGGCTGATGCCACAATGAAGCGTTACAAAGTCCACACCGTCCTGCGCATGCAGACGAACCACATCAATAAAGTCCTTTGCGGTCAGGGTTGCCAGGTCTCTTTGATAATGAATCACGCTGTCATACACCGGCACCGTACCGATTATGGCCGGACACTCTGCGGTCAGCTTCCGGCGGAAGGGCTGGGTGTTTCCGTGGCTTGACAGGTCCATAATGGCCTCTGCTCCCATATCCACCGCCGCCATAACCTTTTGCATTTCAATGTCATAGTCCTTACAGTCGCGGGAAACACCGAGATTCACGTTAATCTTGGTGCGAAGCATCGAACCCACACCGTTCGGTTCAATGCAGGTATGTAACTTATTGGCGCAGATGGCAACCTGTCCTTTGGCAACAAGGTCGCGAATTTCTTCCTCGGTTCTGTATTCCTTTGCGGCAACCGCCTTCATTTCAGGGGTAATAATACCGCGCTTTGCGGCATCCATTTGGGTTGTATAATTTCTCATTTTCTTTGTTCCTTTCAGTCAGATATTTTTTCCTCGGCAAAACGGGAGTTTAAATCAAAGTTGTGCATCATCGGTCCCGAACCTTGTCCTAAATCAAGCTGCGCAAAAAGAGCTCCCGAAATATATTCCTTTGCTCTTTCTACCGCTTCCGCGAGGCCGTATCCCTTTGCCAAATTCGAAGCAATGGCACTGGATAAGGTGCAGCCGGTTCCGTGGGTGTTGGGATTATCGATACGTTTTCCGTAAAACCATTGATGCGTTCCGTCAACGTACAAAAGGTCGTTGGCATCATTGATGCTGTGACCTCCTTTGCAAAGTACCGCACAATGATAATTTTCGCTGATTTGTTTTGCGGCTGCCAGCATATCCTCTTCGTTTTCAATCTTTGTTTCCGCAAGAATTTCCGCTTCCGGAATATTTGGAGTTACTACCGTTGCAAGGGGCAGCAGTTTTTCCTTCAAGACCGCAAGTGCGTCCTCTGCCATCAGCTTGGAACCGCTGGTTGCCACCATAACCGGGTCAACCACAACATTCTCCGCCTTGTAATACACAAGACGCTCCGCAATCGTATCAATGAGCGGCCCAGACGCTACCATTCCGATTTTCACGGCATCCGGCCGGATATCCTCAAATACCGCGTCCATCTGGTCCTTTAAAAATGCGGGCGTTACCTCCGTGATACTTCGGACTCCGGTGGTGTTCTGGGCAGTCAACGCGGTCAGTACACTCATGGCATACACTCCGTTCATGGTCATGGTTTTTAAATCTGCCTGAATTCCGGCGCCTCCGCTGCAATCGCTTCCTGCAATGGTCAATGCTGTTTTCATAATCATGCTCCTTTCTCTTTTCAGCATCGTTTTCTTCTGCGACATAAGGTGGTGCCCCCAATATGCCGCTTAATTCTGTCAGCTTATTCAGCTTTTATATAAGCCCAGCTCCCGGGCTCTTGCCTTTAACTCTTCCGCTGCCGTCTTGGGATTGTCCGCCTTCATGATGGCCGACACAACGCAGATACCTGCAACAGGAATGCCTTTCAGAACATCAATGTTATCTTTGTTTAGTCCTCCGATTGCATTTGCCGGAATCGGCACTGCATTACAAATATCACGGAGGGTATCGGTGGAGGTCAAAACCGTTTTCACCTTTGTGGTGGTGGGATAGATTGCCCCTACACCGAGGTAATCCGCACCCTGTTCATAGGCTTCTTTTGCCCAGGGAACGGTCTTTGCGGTGGCTCCCACAATTTTATCTTCTCCCATCAGTTTTCTTGCCGTGGCAACCGGCATATCGCTTGCCCCTACATGAACTCCCTCCGCGTCAACGGCAAGTGCCACATCCACACGGTCATCAATGATTAGCGGCACGTTATATCTCTTTGTTAGTTCGTGTACCTTTTCCGCAAGTTCTATGTATTCTCTGGTGGATTTTTCTTTTTCACGGAGCTGGAGAAGGGTTACGCCGCCCCTGAGCGCCTGCTCCACACGAAAAAGAAATTCTTCTTCACTGTAATTCGTACTGTCGGTAATAAAATATAAACTGGAATCAAATTTTCTCATGTCTTCTCCCTCACACATAAACATAATCATTGAGTACCGGTTGCAATCCTTCCCCAGACATATCCCGGTACATGGCATCAAAGCTTCGATTGTCGTCGATTTCAAACTGCTCGTCGCCCTTGACGCTATCATCTTCCTTTCCGGTATATTTGCTTTCGTGGTCTCCGATACCGGTAGATACTCCTGCGGAAACTTTAGTGGCTGCAATTTTTACGATACCGTTCCGAAACTCCGCACTCTCCCGGGAGGATACCGTAATCCCCACAAAAGGAAGGAAAATACGGTAGGCACAAAGCACCTGACAGAGCTGTTTTTCCCCCACATCCAAGGGACTTATCTTATCATTATTGACAATGGGACGCAGTCTCGGACAAGAGAGAGACATTTCCGCATGAGGATATTTCCGCTGCAGGTAATACACATGAAGCGCACTTGCCAGCGCATCCTTTCTGAAATCGGACAAGCCCAAAAGCGCCGAAAACGCCACTCCACGCATGCCGCCCCGCAAAGCACGCTCCTGTGCATCAAAGCGGTACGGCCAGACACGCTTATGACCGAGCAGATGAAGCGTTTCATATTTGTCCGTATCATAAGTTTCCTGAAATACCGTCACATAATCCGCACCACACTCATGAAGATAGCGATACTCGTTGGTATTGACCGGATAGATTTCCAATCCCACCATACGGAAATACTTCCGCGCCAGTTTACAGGCCTCACCGATATATTCCACATCACTCTGCCCGCGACTCTCACCGGTAAGAATCAGGATCTCTTCCATGCCGGAATCGGCAATCACCTTCATTTCGTGCTCGATCTGCTCCGGATTCAGCTTCATACGGTTGATATGGTTGTAGCAGTTAAAGCCACAGTACACACAGTAATTTTCGCAGTAATTGGCAATATAAAGCGGTGTAAAAAGATATACCGTATTTCCGAAATGTTTACTGGTCTCTATGCGCGCCCGCTGTGCCATTTCTTCCAAAAAAGGCTCCGCTGCAGGAGAAAGAAGTGCCTTGAAATCCTCCACGGAACAGGTGTCGTGGTCAAGGGCCGCCCGGACATCCCGGGCCGTGTAGACCGAATAATCAAAGGAGTTCCTCTGTTCCATCACCTGCCGGCAGACATCGGATTCGATAATTTCCATGCCCGGCAAGTATTCCATATGATTTTTCCGACAGGACGGGTCTGTTTCCAGTCGGTGCTTTTTCTCTAAAGCCTCCGATGACAGATGCCCGGAGTCTACAAAAAATTGATTTTCCATAGCTTCTCCCCCTTAATCCCGCAGGAAACCGGTCAAAGGATCGGAAGCGGAAGCACCACGGGTCAGCACCCGTCCCAGACCGGACAAATATGCACATCTGCCTGCTTCGATGGCCTGACGGAAGGCAGACGCCATCATAGGCAAATCACCGGCAGTAGCAAGGGCCGTATTCGCCATAATCGCGGCAGCTCCCATCTCCATGGCCTCACAAGCCTGGGAAGGGCGTCCGATGCCGGCATCTACAATAATCGGGAGGTCTATTTCATCAATCAGAATTTGAATAAACTCCTTGGTTGCAAGCCCCTTATTGGAGCCGATTGGGGAAGCCAACGGCATAATGGTAGCCGCTCCCGCATTTACCATATCACGGGCAGCATTCAAGTCCGGATACATATACGGCATAACCACAAAGCCTTCTTTTGCAAGGATTTCGGTTGCCTTAATCGTCTCCTGATTGTCCGGAAGTAAGTACTTGGTATCACGCATGATTTCTACTTTCACAAAATTTCCGCAGCCCAGTTCTCTGGCAAGGCGGGCAATGCGAACCGCTTCCTCCGCGTTTCTCGCACCGGAGGTATTCGGAAGAAGCGTAACCCCTTCCGGAATGTAGTCTAAAATATTCTCCTGCTCTTTCGTGTTGGCTCTGCGTACCGCCAGCGTAATAATTTCTGCACCGGCATCCTTTACCGCTGCCTCAATAAGCTTCATGGAATACTTGCCGGAGCCTAAAATGAAACGTGAATGAAATTCATGTCCGCCGATGATTAATTTGTCTTTGTTTTCCATACTTTGTCCTTCTTTC
This sequence comes from Lachnospiraceae bacterium, assembly GCA_017938405.1. Classification (GTDB taxonomy): domain Bacteria; phylum Bacillota; class Clostridia; order Lachnospirales; family Lachnospiraceae; genus SIG307. The sequence continues at coordinate 52,425 of JAGBBP010000047.1, read as the reverse complement.
TTATGCTTTCCATTTTTTTACTTTCTTGTTTCTTATACGTTCTTACACTTCGTATTCGCCTGCCAGAATCTGCAGGACCGTTTGCGCCTGGTGTGCGGCACAAAGCATCACCCGGGGTGCAACCAGCCCAATGGTGTCAGCCACATCACTGACTTCATCCCCGCAAAGATAAAACCGCTTCCCTATTTTACGTGTCTTAATGGTATTTGGGTTATCCATCCCGGCCATACCGGAGGCCGCCACCAGAAAACAGCCCGGCAACTGCTCCAGCACACCGTTTACCAGCATCGCCTTGGCTTCCGCATTGTCAAAGGCTTCGCAGATAATATCCGCATCACTAAGAAGTGTTGTGAGGTTGTCCTCCGAGAGTCTTGCAGTAACCGTTTTAATTTCCGTATAGGGTGCGATCTCAAAAAGATTCTCCGCCAAGGCATCCGTCTTGTATCGGCCGATCTGGCTTGCCTTGTATTGCTGACGGTGGAGATTCGTGATATCTACTTTATCAAAATCAATCAACAGCAATTTTCCGATACCGACTCTCGCCAAAGCAATTGCGATATTTGACCCAAGACCACCCAAGCCGCACACAGCCACCGTAGCTTCGGAAAACCGCCTCTGTAACTCCGTTCCGTGCCGTGCCACCAGCGCATCCATCCATTCCTTCTTTGACGGTATCAATCAACCACCTCCTACAAAACTAACGATTTCCAAGCTATCACCTTCTTCAAGAACGGTGACATCATACTGTGACTTAAACACAATGTCGCCGTTTCGTTCCACGGCAATGCGCTTGGGATCATAATTCGTCGTCGCCAGATACTCCGTTACTGTCTTTCCCGCAATATCCAACTCAGTACCGTTTACCTTTACCATCATTTCACCTCCTAAAATAAAAAAGAAATTTCCGATTTGGAAATTTCCCGTAATACTCAAAGTTCCCTACGTTGGCATTATCCAAATCAGGTTCATGGGTCGAAGGTTACACCTTCCTCTCAGCCTGTCAAAACAAGCTCCCCTGCGTTTTTAAGTTATAAAATATATAGAGTCCGCTTTACGGACTCTTGCGCCGAGCGCGGTCGCTTGCGACATCTTCCAATCGCGCGAGTGCGCATCCACGCGGAGCGTTTTTTTGCTCTTTAGAGCAAAAAAGACAGGAGATACCCTCGCGGATATCTCCTGTAAAAAATCCTTGTGTATGACTTCCTACGACGGCATTATCCGTATCAGGTTATAGGGTCGAAGTTTGATTACTTCCTCTCAGCCTGCCATCACAAGCTCCCCTGTTTTTATTTCGTTGTTATTATACACCCGATGTTACGGAAATGCAAGAACAATTACACATTGATTGTACAAAACCGTTATAAAACAATCTCCACATGAGCTCCGTCTGCACTTTCAACCTCTACGAGTTTCCAAGTCTTGTGGCTCTTTTTGTATTTTTTTACCTCTTTTATTAACGCCCGCAATTGCTTTTTGGAAATATTCGTTCCTTCCTTTTGAGCTCTTCTTGCTATAAAACCTGCCGTCATCCTATTGAAAACCAATCCGAGAGGAATCCTGAACTTCCATTTCTTCCCTGACTCTTCTTTTATGTATATTCTCATAAGCTACTCCACAAAGATGCGTACGGTATCACCTTCACCGGATTCCACTTCCATGAGATTTCCCATAACGCCATGATGTACCATATTCACAATCTGTTCCAAATCAATGTTCTTCAATGCAGAGTTTCCGGAAACCTGCGGAAGATCCATGCCCATTTCCACTGCAACCAACACCAGCGCCATGGGAATATTCATCCTGACATGGTCACCGTTACAACTTTCAACTACAAGACGAAGCATCATCTCCTTAATATCCTTGCGCTCTTCCGGAGCAAGGACTCTTGCAACCGGTTCGGTTTCTTCTTTGCCGGATAACAGTTCATCTACCGTTACCCCTAATATCTTTGCCAGCTTCGGAAGAGAAGTAATATCCGGGCAGGTCTGGTCATTCTCCCATTTGCTTACTGCCTGTGCACTTACCTCCATCTTCTGAGATAATTCTTCCTGTGTCATCCCCTTCTCTTTTCTAAGAGCTGCAATTCTTTTTCCGATTGTCATTTCCATAAATTAAATCCTCCTTTAACATTATTCCTGTTTTTCGTTACGTGGCCACAAGAGCTTTTGCAATCTGTTCCCTCTGCTCTTGTCCACATCTTACCATGCAATACTCCTAAAAAACATGGAACAACGGTTGAAAATCGGCCTTTTTTCTCCCCTGTCGGTTGTTTTTTCACCCAACCATCGGTTGACCGGACCTCTTACATACAAATATACGCTTTTACAGCCCCAAAATCAAGCAATGGAATGTTGCACTAAGGAATTATTATTTTAAAAATTCTTCCAACATTTCTCACGCAGGAATGTACCGATAATCTCTAAAGAAGCACCCTCGTAATACTCCACTAACAACTTTTTAAATTCCGGCACTTCCTTTTCCGGGATTACTAAAAATCCGCTTCCATGTGCTATCAGATAGTGATTTGCAAAGATAACAGACGCTCTTTTATTTCCATCCTTAAACACCTGCGTTTTCATGCAATACATACATAACTCAATCGCGAGATCAATCGGCTCTTTTTCCTGCTTGGCAATCTCGTTGATTTGCTCAATTACCACTGACTCTATCGGAAGCGGTGGTACATAACTGGTTCCGCCGATTTGTACCGGAATCCCCCGGATACGTCCACCGTCATAAAAAAAGCCTTCATTTACCAGCTTTGCAATATGACAAAGCATATGATAGTTACTTTCACTTTGAATGACATCTCTATCCAGAATGAATTCCCATGCATGCTTCAAATTCAGAATCTTCTGTACGTCTGTTGCAGATACACCGTTTACCTTTCCGTTCTCAATGATATCCTCTGTCTGCGGAAAGGATGTCGCTACACCTTCCAATACTGCCTGATCATAAATATTTGCCTTCATATTTGCTCTGGTAAAATCTAAATTCTGCAGTACTCTGGCAGAAAGTTCTCTATCTTCATACCCACGGCTAATCAGTTCTTTGTTGATTTTACGGATGATTTTATTTAATTCTCTTTGTTCCCTGGCATTACGCAGCAACAACTGATACAACTCATCCGAATATACATCCACATAAGTCGAGGTCAATTTGCCGGCTACCCTTTTACGAACATATAAATATTTCATGCCACCTACTTCTTTCATCTCAGGATTCCCGTCATAAGGCATTAAATTAAGTCTCGCCTGTATATCAGCCCTTTGTTGCAGTAGCTCCTGAATTTCCGTATAATTTGCACTCATTCTGCGACACCTCTTTCTTTTAGGGAACTTTTATAGAATATATTATACGCAAAAGTTCCCTAATTAGCAAGAAAAATTTAGGGAACTTTTCAATACTCTTATGTATCAAAATGTTCCCTAAATTTATTCGTTCATTTGTTTTAAAATTATTTACCTCTGAAACACATACCAGAACGGCTGCTCTCCGCCGTAGGAATAATCCCCGCTCTTCCACTGCACAAACAAGTACTCCGTACCCTCATGCAGCTCTATCACATACTTACTTGCGGTGGCTCGCGGATTACAAATCACGTAGCCGTTTACCCATCGCCAAACCTCGTCCTTATCAATGGTTACGCTGCTGTCTTTGGAGTTTAAGAACCCATTCCGTATCTTACCGTCGGTCAGAAACTCTGCACTTCTCCAGTACAGTGCCTCATGAGGAATGAAGGCGCACATATTGCGCGGGTCAAAGGCTTCTACACTGCGAACAAGGTCACATACATTCCACAGTCCCATTACCGCACTGTCGTCTGCCGACACCTGCGGAATTTCGTCCACAATCCGGATTTCCTTCTTCGTATACTCCTTGGAATCCACCTTTCGAAATACCCACACCTCCGGCTTTCCGCCTTCAAAGTAATTGTGACCCTTAAATTCTAAAAACAGGTACGTTTCTTCTCCAATATGTTCGATGGTGTACGGATTTTGATTCTTCCGGTGCGGATAACCGCAGTCGGATAGCAAATAGCCCTTCGTCCAACCGAAGCACCAATACCGCTCTCCACCCGGCAGGAAATAAAGCTCCTTTACCCGGTCGCCGTGCTCCACAGACTTCCTCTTCTCCGGAAGAAACATCTCCTTACACGGCAGATGGTCCAGCAGTTCCCAACGACCGATAACCTCCTCATCGTTCTCAAACGGCACGTCAATCTCCTCGTTAAACTCCGGATTAAACTCACGGAGCTTCACCACCGGAAGCTTTACCTCTACCGTTCCGTCTCCGTACCGGATTTGGTAGGTCGGGCCCACAATCTGATAGTTGTTATCCAGCACATACTGCTGCAACGCCCGTACCGCCTCGTCGTACTCCTCCGGCTTGCAAACAAGCCCGGCGGTCTCTCCCGAAAAGCACACTGTCTTTTCCGTAAAATCCCGTAAATTCGAAACCTTCCCCGTCAGCTCCACACCGAAACCGGTATCAAAATTCTCACTGACATACTCCGTCTCATAATCCACAATCACTTCTCTGTCGCCCAGCGCCCCCGCCGGAACCGCATTCCGAAGCTCTTTCAAAACACCATCGCACTCGGATTTGTCCGAAATCACTCTGCGGTCAAACAGCAAGCGGATTTCATCACTTTTTCTGATAATGATATCAAACATACAAGCACTCTCCTTTAACGCCGAATTTAAGTTACGGAGAACCCGGATGCGTGCCTCGGTTTGCGCTTTTAACCTATTTAATTCCGCCTCCTTTGCCGTCACAAGCTCCGAAACCTTTTCCTTCGGCAAAGAAAGAAACTCCTTAATCTCACTCAGACTGAATCCCAGCTCTTTAAGGGCCACAATCCGGTAACAATCCGATAGCTTCGCGGCACCGTAATACCGATACCCCGTAAACTCATCAATCTCATCCGGAACCAAAATCCCTTCCACATCATAAAATCGCAGCGTCTTTACCTGAATCTGACTCAGCCTTGAAAGCTCACCGATTTTATACATCCCATCACTCCTTTGTTCTACATTGCAGGTACCTTGCACTGTCATAGTATCATTACAGTAAGGTGGAGAGTCAAGAGGGGAATGGAATTTTTTAATATAGTATCTCACTCTGTAATAATATCAAACAAATCTGTCAGTTCATCACAGCATACTTTGCCTTCTACCCTCTTATGAACAAGCACCGGCTTCATTCCGGCATTTAAGCCACCCTCATAATCCGCCACCGGATTATCCCCGATCATATACCGCACTTTCGGATTTCCTGCTTTTGCCATGGCATATTCAAACATCTCTTTCCGCGGCTTATCATATCCCACACTGGCAGAAATAAAATAACCCGATATTACCTCATCCAGTCCAAGACGCAGAAACACCTCCCGAAGTTCCGGAAAATTATTGGAAATAATATAATGCTTGTATCCCTTTTCGCCGAAATATTGCAGCACCTTCTTTGTATCCGGATAGAGCTCGTACTCATAACTGATTACGTTCTTCCGAAATGCATTACTCACAGATACCGCATCCGCCGGACTCACGCCCTGTTCCTTGCAAAACTTGCGCATTCCGTTAAGCAGCCGTTCCCACCATTCTTCTCCGTTTGCATCTCCGTGGTCCTCCTCCGGCTTATTCCATGAGCAGGCACCCCGCAAAAAGCGCTTCACTTCTTCTTCCGCAACCGAATAACCGAATTCGTTCAGCGCTCTCAATAAGGAACACTGAAAAGACTTATTATCACGCACCAATGTACCGTCACAATCCCAGAAGATTGCTTTTTTCGTTTGCTTTTTCTCCTTTAGTTTCTCCTTGGCCTTAAAAAAGAGTTCTAACACCTTCTGATTCGCTATCTGTCCCATTTCCTTATCTCCCTAATTTTCATCCCGTAAAAACATCAACACCGCAGGCAAATCGATTTCCGAAAACCTTTTCTCGTTAATCAGCGTTCGAACTTCCGTGAACCCCGCCCAATGCACATCTGCGCTGTCATCGCCTTCCCTTTGGGGTTCTCCTTCCGCCTCACAAAGAAAATAAACACCAAAGGAATCTACAGGCCCTTCTATGGTCTGATAGGAAGCATAGGGTTTAATACACTCCATAGAAAAGCTCCTGCCCGTTGTAATCACGGAATCCTGCTCGCCATGAATCATTTCCACTGTCAAACCGGTTTCCTCCATAATTTCTCTTCTCAAACCGTCCAACATTTTCTCATACTCGTTGATTCTGCCGCCGGGTAGTTCGTAACTTTCCGGTTCTCCCGCTCTTTTTCGTAACTGAATCAGTAACTGCTTTCCGTTCTCCGATTGTCTGACAACGATACCTCTAACATTTACATGAATCATAGTTTCGCCCCTCTATATCTCTTCCTTAAAAATATCCTTATATCCTTCTCCAAAAATCTCATTGGCACTTGTCACAACCATAAACGCCACCGGATCTTCATGCTTTACAATGTCCCGGACTACCGCTCCCAAACGATTCGGAACCATCGTAAATACCACTCTCTTTTCCTTTCCGGTAAAGCCTCCCTGTCCCTGCAAGTAGGTCACGCCAACATCAAGCTCTGCCATCAAACGGGCTCCGATTTCCTCCGGTCTTTCCGTAATGATAAACAACATTTTCGCCACATCTCCGCCATACAGCACATAATCCAATGCCTTTCCGCAGACCACCACTGTCAACAAAGCATAGAATGCAACCTCGATGTTTTTGAACACCAGGGCAGAAAGACTCACAATCAAAATGTCCGTGCACAGAAACAGAAACCCGGTTTTCAAATGACGATATTTCCGGCGGAGAATTTTCACAATAATGTCGGTACCGCCGGTTGTGGCACCGGCTCTGAAAATCAATCCCACTCCAATAGCAATCAGAATCCCTCCGATGACACCCGCAATCAGCAAATCATCCGTCAATGCCCCGATGGGACTTAACAGGTTTGTAAACACAGATACCAACAAAATGGCATAAGCGGTTTTTGCAATGAAACGAATCCCAAACTTCCAAATTCCAAGCAAAACAAGAGGCAAATTCAGCAAAAAGTATAAGGTACCGGTCTCAATCTCTACCAGACGATTCAAAATCACCGCAATACCGGTAACCCCTCCCGGAGCTAACTGATTCGGGTCCAAAAACAAACTGATTCCTACGGCGTAGATCAGTGTTGCTACCGTAATTAAGAGTAAGCTTTTTATTTCATGAACAATCTTCTTTTTCATAAATGCCCTTCCTTTAAACAAGAATCGGTAATTTACAACTTTATCTCATAGTATTGACTGATTCTGCCTTCGTTATAGTTATCGTTTTCTGCCACAAGCACTCCGCCACACTTTTTGATAACAGCTACGGATGGCAGGTTGTCCTTATAGCACCCAAGCAACACCTTGTCCTTTCCCTTCTCTTTGCAGACAGACAATGCATAACGAAGCATAGCGGTAGCATACCCTTTATTTCGTTCGGACGGTCTTACTCCATACCCGATATCACCGATTTCTTCCGTAAGATTTTGGGGCAACTCATACCGGATGCTTAATAAGCCGATGAGTTTGTCATTTTCAAAGCAAAGATACAACAAGTATCTGCCCCATCCTTCTTCCCCGACGGAAGCGCTTCTTTGTATCTTTTCTACCCAGTCGGCATACTCGGAAGCCGGTAATCCATGGCTTGCACTGATGCCGGTTTCTTCTTTGTCGTAGTGCTCCTGCATGTATTCCTGCAAGATGCGTTTATCATTCATTTTCGGAAGTCTGTATAACATTTCGTCACCTCTCAAATCCTAAGTTACCTCTGTTCCTTCTTCAAAAAATCTTCCATCTCCAATGTCCCCTGCATCTCCGCCTGCAAGGCTTCGTAAAACTGCCTTCTCATCTGTAGCTTCTCTTCCCAAAAGGCTTTCGCGACATCCGTACCGCAGATTCTATCCTGCCAGTCCGTCAATGTCCGCTGACGGTTCTCACAAACTTCGATTAATTCTCGGGCGCTGCGCTCCCCGATATCACTCCGCCCGATCATACAAACACGCATAATATCAAAACGGTCCAAATCATCCGCATCCCGGACGCTCAGTTCAAAAGGCGTGGCATCCTCCGGCACATCATTCCATTTATCGTGAATTCGGATGGCCTGACAAATACGCTCCGTCAGTTCCTCGTCATAGCCGATTTTCTCCAAAAACAATCGCGCCACCTCTGCGCCGTATGTAGGGTGCATGTTCCACTCCTCCATGGTTTCACAAAAAGGATAACCTGTATCGTGCAAAAGACACGCCATTACCAAAGGCTCACTATCCCAGCCCTCCGCCTCTGCAATCCGTTTCCCCCAAAGAGCCACGCGCAGGGAATGCTCATACCGATACGTCAAATCATAACGGTCCGGTTGCGGATTCAGAAAATCCTTTACAAAAGAGTGGGTAGCAGATACTGGATTTCCACCCGACGCATAGCCTTTCAATATCTTCTTGAATCGTTTTGCTTCTTTTTTATTCTTAAACAACCTCATCGTACCTCCTGTAACGTATTCCCGTCGTATCGAATTCTACGAATCTGACCGTATTGTGTCGGGATTTCATCCCCTAAAGTATATAAAATCATCATGGCATGGCAGGAAACAATTACCTTGTCATATGAAAGATACTTATCAAATACTTTTAGCACCCGTTCCTTTACGGTATCCGGATGTTCCCACTTACGAAAACGATTCCACTTCCTATGATTAAATTGCCATAAAAGAAACTTCTCACGGAGCTTTGCCCTAACAGAATGGGTTTTATCCAGCTGCCATTCATACAAGCCATGCTCCACCTTTACATCCAGACCTAATTCCTTGGACATCATGCAGGCCCCTTGCATGCACCTGGTAAAAGGCGAGGATAAAATAATCTGTGCCTTCTCCTCCCGTAACACCTCAATGGTCTCCTGTATCTGATTGGCCCCCTGTTCTGTCAGGGGGGCGAAATTCTTTGCCACGGCAATACCGGCCCAATCCTCTACTACGCTGTAGTCCGGTTCTCCGTGCCTTACCATAATAAATTCTGTCATACCGTTCTCCTGCATATTTTACACCACAAAATCCGTCCATTCCACATGGTTATATACCATAACATCATCCGGCTTTCTCATTCCGATTTTTTCATAAAAAGGAATCGCATTTTCATTCGCACAAGTGTACATTATGATGTTTTCTTCTCCACCTGCCAGCTCGTGCAACTTGCGAACCAATGCTTTTCCGATTCCTTGTCCCGTACATTCGCGAACCACACCCAGATCGGTGATAAAAAGCCAATATGCAAAATCGGTGATTCCGAAACATACTCCTATGATCTCATTTTCTTCATTCCGTGCAACAAGACTGATAGAAGCTTTCTTCACTAACGTCTCTATTCGTTCTTCAAACCGTTCTTTCGGATACTGTGAACCCAAATCCGTGTGCCTCAAAAACTCGATATATTCCGTTGCAGTTAAGCGTTCTTCTTTTATTATGTAATCCATAGCGTTGCCTCCCCCAAAAACTAATCTCATTATATCACACATCCATCGATTTCTACATTATTATTAATAAAAGTGTGATTTCAAACACATTTTTATTAATAATAATGTGAAATCCAAAACAAACAAGGCAACCGGAAGCCCCCAGTTGCCTTGTATATTCTTCTAAACTTACCTTTTTCTTTCTGCTCTGGCTGCCTTAATCTCGGCATTAATCTCCTCCAACGGCATCTCCGGCAAATCCGCTACCTGTTCTCGCAATGCATAAAACGCATTCTTTGCTTCCGCAAGCCAACATGGATTTGATATATAATAAAACTCATCCTCGCAATCTCGAAACACTTGATTTCCTATATACTCCATCCCAATCTTCTCTAACACCCTTTTGGATGCCGCATTTCCCGGCTGCACCATTCCATAGATTCCCTTAACATTCGTACCGGCAAATGCTTCTTTTATCATTTGCTTCCCAAGTTCGGTGGCATAGCCTTTGCCCCAAAAAGGCACGCCTAACTTCCATTCAATTTCAGGTTCTTTCTCTTTATATGGATTTAATCCACACAACCCGATTACTTGGTTTGTCGTTTTCTCTATGACTGCTCCATGATAATTATCCAACGTATTAAAATCTTTTTCTATCATGAAACGAATGTACTTTTCCGTTCTCTCTCTATCCCACGGATTATTTTTGTCTTTGGTATAGGTATGTGCGCGGACATCAGACATCACTTTATAAAGTCCGGTAATATCCTCCAGTTGCCACGCACGCACTATCATTCGCTCGGTTTCAAAATAAATTGAATTTGTCATTTAAAATGTATTCCCCTTCAAAAGCTCTTTCGATTTAAATTCATTCGACACTGTCGAATGAATTTGCGGTCAACAAATTACAACTAGCCACTATTTTGTTATCCTCTCACCTAAAATATCATCTCATAAATCTTATTTGCACATTCTGATAACGTCATAAAATGGGTATCCACCGCTAAGTCATACCCCTCTTTCGGAAACAAATAAGTATACGATGCTTCGGCAGAACCCGGGCACCGGTTTCCTCGCTCTTGCTCCCTTTTTCGAATGATTTCCAAAGGACATGTTACATTTACCAACCATAAACGATTGGGGCTCACCGTCTCCTTTAATTGATTGAAAATCCGCTCACTGGTAATCACATGGTCAATAATCACACCCTTGTTTTCGTCAAACACTTGCATGACTTTTTTACAAAGAGAACCGGAAATCTCAAACACGTCATCTTCGTATATTACCTCTTCTGTTGTCATCTTAAGAAAATCATCTATGGAAACAATTTCGTTTGTTTCACTTCTTTTTTCTTCTATCAAATGTTGTAATACTTTTGCCAGCGTAGATTTCCCACTGCTGGAAGAACCATTCAGCAATATTATCTGTTTTCCCATTGTTGTTTTGTCCTTTAAATATAGATTTTACAAGCCACGCAGAACTCATCAAATTACATCCTTGTCGCTCCAACAAACCGGAAGTTTACATTACATATTATTGTCTAAATATGCTTTCAAAAACTTCAATATTTCCATACTGCAATCTACCACCCGGTTGTGTGCATAACTGCGATTACAGGAAAAGTATCCAAAATACCCCCATGGATCCTTCACCTGTGGGCCCCAGTCCCACAAACCATTTTCTCCTGCTTGCTCCAGCAACCAATTCACTGAACCTTCCAGGTAAATCTTAGACCCTTTAAATTGGTTGATATAGTTGAATGTGTGAAACCAACGTCGCATCTTATTATCCCGAAACTCTTGCGGCAAATCGTAAGGTGTTTTATCCCAGAAATAGCCATGAACACTTGCATGTCCGCCCAAATGACGAAGCATTGCATCTTCTATCTCAGGCGACACCTGTTCACGACGTTTCAATATCAGTTCGCTCTGCATAGGTACCAATCTGGCTTCTCTTGTAAGAAACACTTCATGCTGTGCAGCCTTATCTTCCTCATAACAATACTCACCACGGTCATATGCTCTGTTTGCAATATAATGCCACTGCTTATAGGTATCGTCACATTCCGCCGTGTACGGAGAAATACCTTCCAGCAGATTACATACGATTGCCTGTTGCCAAGGGAATGCACGCTCATTCTTTTCAAAAACTTTTTCCCTGGTGGTTCCATCCAAAAAGGAAAGCAAATATTCCTTTGCCATAAATAAAATGTCTCGATCTTTTTCTGTCAGACCGATATACCGGCATCTTTCAATACCCGTAACAGATGTTGGTATTTTCGCTTTCACGGAATAATCTTTGGAGCGTAATGGTCCCCAACCGCCATATTCATCCTGCAACCGATACATTTCTTCCACAATATCACTTTTCAGAAATTCCTTACGCAGTTCTGTCAATGTTTTATCATCATAAGGGGTATCTAATAATGAGAACAAAATATTGTATCTTACAGCAGGATACTCACAAAACTCATATAATGCTAATGCATGCTTCCGAAATTCCTCTTTTGTCATACTGTACCCCCTAAATATAATCTGCATCATTAATCTTCGTAATATTGATTTCAGTATCTTTTACAGTAATCTTAGCCATCCGCTTTTCTCCTGTCCCAGTTTTAATTATGGCGAATTCGCCATAATTAAAAAACAACCGCTGCCGCCTGCTCTAACGCCCAATTCTGCATTTCAACAAACAATCTTCCTTTTAACCGGTCATATTCTATCCAGCAGAGCCTGTGGTCCTCTTCTGTGGGTTCTGCCACTTTCTCAAGCAACTCTCCGCAATAATAGGTCTGAATCGGATGAAAATACGGAATGGTCGGATGGGTAGTATAGGCTTCCGCAGAACACACTTTATCCTTCACAAAAGACAAATACCCGGCTTCTTCCATACACTCTCGTTCAATACATGCCGAATGACTCTCCCCTGCTTCCAATCCACCACCCAAGAGAAAATAGCCCTTCGACGTTTGTATCACACCGACCAAGTTACCACAAAATGGAATCAGATACGCCCCTTCCCGATCTGTATATTCCGCTTTTTCTTTCACTCCAAAAATTTTGTGCATCATACCCTCCTCATAAGACCATCCTCATCAAACTAACTCCGAAAGGTTTCCATTTGTCCGCAAAGCATCTGATAGAACCCGAATTTCTCATAAAACGGCTTTAAACTTTCTTCATAAACAACAGAAATCATATAAATGCGTTTTTCTTTCAGATATGCAATCATCTGATTCATCAATTCGGTGCCTATCCCTTTCCCTTGATACTCTGGATGAACCATCAGATCCTGAATGTAAGCATCTGTCACACCGTTTGACACACAATCAATAAACCCAATCAGGCTATCTTTTTCATAAACCGCAATATGATAATAGGATGTAAGCAACGGATTTCCATACTCCTCTTCCATCCTGTTCCAACCTACCGATTCACGCAAATCCGATAAAGCTTTGGCTGATATAATTTCGTTGTATTTATATATCATTTCGTATGCTCCCTTCTGCACAAATTGGAAGTTTATCGTTCAGACAAACTGAAAGTTTGGTGAGCCTTTAACAACTGAATATTATTATCAAATAGCATTCAACTGTCCTATCAAATAGCAGTTGTTGTTTACTTTTTCTTTATCTAAACCATTATACCATTCTTCGATATCTTTTACAGCACTTTTTGCATTGTCCGAATATACAAGACCTAATGTTTTCGTCTCATCATTCCAGAATATTACACCACTATTTTCTACCCAAATATATGTAAATTGTTCTTCTGCAACCAATACACTTTGTAACAATCCGTTATCTGTAATGTCGTCCAACTCAACGCACACCCTACTTCCATCCGGACTAGCATAATTTTGTAATGCATATTGAGCAATTGCTTCATATGAACGGATTCTTTCCTCATAATATTCCGTTCTATCATTTCCACACGAACAAAATATCATGCAAAGTACACATTGTAAAACAACAACCGAAATCCTCTTCATATTTCCCTCCGTAAACTTCAAGATTTTCCTCTCCCCATTATATCACAACACCTTTAATCATTCCACCTATATCTCCGCTCTTCCACAAGGCTGTCTAACCCTTTTCTGCATCTACCCGTTTCTTTTGTGTCACTAGGGGACGAGTTGCGCATCCATGCGATTTTTGAATTTTGCGCAGGATGTTAGTCGTTCTTTTTGTTTCATTCTTTCCACAGCAACGCCCGGACAGGACGTCCGGGCGAGGGCGCCACGCAACAAGGAGGTTGCGTCAGACCGGTTGCGTCCCTTTCTAAAAAACTTCACGAAACAATTAGAACGACTTCATCCGAAGCCCATGAAAAGAAAGTATCTGCGTGCAGGCGGTGCTTCGCATCTCACCCACACCTCGTGGCAAAGCCACTCGGTCGTGGGCGCGCTCGTATGACTACGCAACTGCCAGTGAGCAAGCTCACGCAGTTTGCTCGCATACTCACTTTGCCTGCACGCAAAAGAAACGGGAGCCCCGCACCAAAGTGCGACAGCCCCCGTAAATTCTAAAGTCTCTTCTCCGCCAGTCCGATTCGAACCAAAGAACGGCGTAAAGCCAGCTCGGCTCTTGCCATATTCACGTCCGAATCGCCGCTCTTTAAGCGACGTTCTGCGCGGATTTGCGCTTCCTTTGCGCGGTTTAAATCAATCTCTTCCGGCCACTCGCACGACTCTGCGAGAATGGTGACATGGTCCTGCATAATTTCTACAAAACCGGAGTGCATGGCTGCCTGACGGTCGCCCTCTGCGCCTCCTTTGATGTTTAATACGCCCGGTACCAAGATGGCGGTCAGCGGGATATGGTCTTTTAACACACCCATCTCGCCTTCCGTGGTCCGAAGCTCTACCATTTCCACATCAGCATCGTAGAAGATTCTGTCCGGAGAAATTATTTTTAATCGAAACAGTCTGCCTGTATCTGCCATAGTTTCTCCTTTCCGTGCAAAGTCGCCTTATTTATTGTTTACTCTAGCAAGCACATCGTCGATGTTACCTGCATTAAGGAAGAAGCTCTCCGGAATATCGTCGTGCTTTCCTTCGAGGATTTCCTTGAAGCCCTGGATGGTCTCGGAAATCGGTACGTAGCGTCCCGGAAGACCGGTAAACTGCTCCGCAACATGGAACGGCTGAGACAGGAAACGCTGTACCTTTCTTGCTCTTGCTACCAAAAGCTTGTCATCCTCGGAAAGCTCGTCCATACCGAGAATTGCGATAATATCCTGCAATTCCTTGTACTTCTGAAGGATTTCCTGTACACCGCGGGCTACCTGATAGTGCTCCTCTCCTACGATACGCGGGTCAAGGATACGGGAGGTAGACTCAAGCGGATCTACTGCCGGGTAAATACCAAGCTCTACGATGGAACGGGACAATACCGTGGTTGCATCGAGATGTGCGAAAGTGGTTGCCGGAGCCGGGTCCGTAAGGTCATCCGCCGGCACGTAAACTGCCTGTACGGAAGTAATGGAACCGTTCTTCGTGGAAGTAATACGCTCCTGCAGCGCACCCATCTCCGTCTGTAAGGTCGGCTGGTAACCTACTGCGGACGGCATACGTCCAAGCAACGCGGATACCTCGGAACCTGCCTGGGTAAAACGGAAGATGTTATCGATAAAGAGTAAGACGTCCTTTCCGGACTTATCACGGAAGTACTCCGCCATGGTAAGGCCGGTGAGACCTACTCTCATTCTCGCTCCCGGCGGCTCGTTCATCTGTCCGAATACCATGGTGGTCTTCTCGATAACGCCGGACTCAATCATTTCGTAATAAAGGTCATTTCCTTCACGGGTACGCTCGCCTACACCTGTAAATACGGAATAACCGCCGTGCTCCGTTGCAATGTTGGTAATCAGTTCCTGAATAAGAACCGTCTTACCTACACCCGCACCGCCGAACAAACCGATCTTACCACCCTTCTGATACGGGCAGAGAAGGTCAACGACCTTAATACCGGTCTCTAACATTTCGGTCTGTGTGGACTGCTCCTCAAACTTCGGAGCCGGCCTGTGAATCGGGTAATATTCCACTCCTTCTGGAGCATCTTTCTCATCAATCGGATTACCGAGTACGTTAAACATTCTGCCGAGGGTCTTCTCACCTACCGGAACCGAAATCGGGGCACCGGTTGCCAGCGCGTCCATACCGCGCACCAAACCGTCCGTCGGTCCCATGGCGATACAGCGAACCGTATCGTCACCGAGATGCTGTGCAACCTCAACTACCAGAACGTCGCCGTCCTGCTTGGTTACCTTAATTGCCTCGTATATTTCCGGAAGATTGCCCTCCGTAAACTTAACGTCTAAAACCGCACCGATAATCTGAGTGATTTTTCCAAGTTTGTTTTCTGCCAACTTTTCTGTCACTCCTTTTCTAAAAATTTTGTATACTCCACAGTCTAATATCAAGACTCGCTTGCGAGTCTTGTGCGCCGGATTCGGTCAGCGTCCGCTGACATATTTCAATTCGAATCCGTGCGCATCCTCCGCGGAGCGGATTCGATTGGATAAAACGATTTCAATCGTTTTATCCAATCGCATTTGCGCCTGCGATAATCTCTGTCAATTCCTGCGTAATGGAGCTCTGACGGGCTCTGTTGTACTTCAGGCCCAAATCAGCAATCATCTCATCCGCATTACTGGTCGCCGAATCCATTGCCTGCATTCTTGCACCGTTCTCACTGGCAAGTGCCTGCACCAGACCGCCGTAAATCAAACTGTTAATGTATTTCGGAATAATCAGCTCTAACGCCTCTTCCGCCTCCGGCTCGTAATTCATCATGGTCAGCGCATCCTCGGACTTTACTCCCTCTTCTTCCGATTCCTCAAAGGCCACCGGAAGCAAACGTATAAAGGTCGGGATATGACTTACCGTATTCTTAAACACGGTATAAGCAAGATAAATCTCACTGATTTTACCTTCCGTAAAGTCGGACAATACCTGCTTACCGATTTCGGAAGCATCGGAGAACAACGGCTCGTTCATTGCTTCGGAATAATCCTGCGCAATCTCATAGCCCCGTCTTGCCAGTCCGTCACGTCCTTTGCGGCCTACGGCATAAATCACCACGTCTTCCTTCTTCATTCCGCTCTCCGTTACGAGCTTCATGACGTTGGCGTTATATCCGCCCGCAAGACCACGGTTGGAGGTAATCACGATGATTCCCTTCTTTCCTTCGCCTGCACCGTCCAGATACGGATGGTTGATGTTACCGGACTTTTTCAACATGGATTTTACGGTAGCGTACATCGCATTGAAGTACGGCTGCGACTCCTCCGCACGCGCTTTTGCTTTTTGCAGCTTTACGGTAGCGACAAGCTTCATCGCCTTCGTAATCTGCTCTGTGCTTTGAATACTTTCCCTGCGTCTCTTTATATCACGCATGGATGCCATAACGTATCACCTACACTTTCTTTGCGCTATGCGTATTATTTAAATTCCTTCTTGAACTCTTCGATTGCCTTTACCATAAGCTTCTCGATGTCCTCGGTCAACTGCTTTTCGGTACGGATACCTTCCGGAAGCTCCGGATACTTGGTATCGATAAACTCGAAGAGACCCTTTTCAAATTCCATAATGTCATCTACTTCAACGTCAAGTAAGAACTTCTTCGTTGCTGCGTAGATAATGATAACCTGATATTCCACCGGCATCGGCTTGTACTGCGGCTGCTTTAAGATTTCACGGATACGCTCACCCTGTGCAAGCTTCTCCTTCGTGTCGGCATCCAAATCGGAACCGAACTGTGCAAAGGAAGCAAGCTCACGATACTGAGCCAGGTCGATACGAATCGGACCCGCAATCTTCTTCATTGCCTTAATCTGTGCGGAACCGCCTACACGGGATACGGAAAGTCCCGGGTTAACTGCCGGACGGAAACCGGAGTTAAACATCTCGGTCTCCAGGTAAATCTGACCGTCCGTAATGGAAATTACGTTGGTCGGAATATAAGCGGAAACGTCGCCTGCCTGGGTCTCGATAATCGGAAGTGCGGTAAGGGAACCGCCGCCAAGCTTATCGGACAAACGTGCCGCACGCTCAAGTAAACGGGAATGTAAGTAGAATACATCACCCGGATATGCCTCACGTCCCGGCGGGCGCTTAAGTAACAAGGACAGGGTACGGTATGCGGTTGCATGCTTACTTAAGTCATCGTAAACGATAAGCACGTCCTCCCCGTTTTCCATCCACTCTTCACCGATGGCACAGCCCGAATACGGAGCAATGTACTGTAACGGTGCCAGCTCACTTGCGGTTGCCGCAACAATGGTGGTATAATCCATTGCACCGTGCTCTTCCAACGTCGTTACGATGGAAGCAACCGTGGATGCCTTCTGGCCGATGGCAACGTAAATACACTTCACGCCCTGGCCCTTCTGGTTAATAATCGTATCAATGGCGATTGCAGTCTTACCGGTCTGTCTGTCGCCGATAATCAGCTCTCGCTGGCCTCTTCCGATCGGTACCATGGAGTCGATTGCCTTAATACCGGTCTGAAGCGGAGTATCTACCGATTTTCTGGAAATAACGCCCGAGGCCACACGCTCGATCTGGCGGTATTTGGTAGTTTCAATCGGGCCCTTGCCGTCAATCGGCTGACCCAGTGCATTTACGACACGACCTGCCATTGCATCGCCTACCGGCACCTCTACAACGCGGCCCGTCGTCTTTACGGTATCACCCTCACTGATATTACCCATATCACCGAGAAGTACCGCACCTACATTATCTTCCTCGAGGTTTAACACCATGCCGTAAACCTCTCCCGGAAACTCTAAAAGTTCGCCCTGCATCGCTTTCTGTAACCCATGGATACGCGCGATACCGTCAGCGACCTGAATTACCGTACCGACATCGGACACTTCAAGCTTTGTACTGTAATTCTTGATTTGTTCTTTGATGACGGAACTGATTTCCTCCGGTCTTAAATTCAAGGTAAAAGCACCTTCTTTCTACAAAGTCTTTATTTCGTATACTATACGGAAAGCTGCAGCTTTGACAGGCTGGCTGCCATGCGCTCTATTTTTGACTTAATACTTGCATCTACGACTCTGTCACCGATTCGGATGACCATACCTCCGATTAAGGAAGCGTCCGTGTCATACCTCATCTCGAAGCTTTCATACTTTGTCTGGGACAATAACTTGTCCTCGATACGCTTCTTCTGCTCCGCACTAAGCTCCGTTGCGGAAACAACGCTTGCCACACCGATTTTGCGGTATTCTCTTACCTTATCCAGAAAGAGTGTAAACACCGCCGGAATCTCCGCGCATCTGCCCTTTTCCACAATTACGGTAAGAAGTCCGGTTACCGCGTCATCCACGCGGTCCTTAAATACCGCTTCCACCACGGAAAGTTTTTCTTCCTTCGTAATCTTCGGGTGGGTAAGAAGCTCCAAAAACTCCGGATTATCCGCAAATGCAAGCTCTGCTGTCTTAATCTGCTCAGCCAGGGTGTCGACATTGTTACTTTCAACAGCCAGGTCAAACAACGCTTCTCCGTATACCTCAGCCGCTAATTTTGCCATGTGTCATCACCCATTTCATTCAATGCTTCGTCAATTAACTGCGCCTGCTTTTCACTGTCAAGAGAGGATGCCACAAACTTGCCGGCCATAGCGGTTGCCACCGCTACCATCTCCTGCTTTACTTCATCCTTCATCTTGCTCTTTTCAAGTTCAATCTCACGGCTGGCACGATCCATAATACGGGATGCCTCCGCTTTTGCTTCGTTTACAATTTCATCCTCACGCTTTAATGCCTTTTTACGGCCTTCGCTAAGAATGGCCTCTACTTCCTTGTCCGCTGCCTTTAACTTGGCATCGTATTCTGCCTTAAACTCTTCTGCGTCTGCCTTCTCCTTTGCCGCATCCGCCATCTCGTTTGCAATCTTTTCGCGACGCTTGTTTAACAAATCTCTCGCCGGATTAAAAAGGAGATAGGACAGCAGGAAAAACATAAAGCCGACTGCCAGAATTAAAATAATAGAATCCAATAAAAGCTGCGGGCTGAGTCCGAAAATGTAACCTTCCATCTTAGGTTCCGCCTCTGCCTCCAAAAAAGCAAGCTGGGAACACTTCGTTAAAAGTCCGTTCACGTTCCGGCCTCCTTTATGATTTATTCGTTATCTTCTTATAACTTACCGAGTAACGGGTTAGCGAACAGAAGAATAATTGCTACCGCAAAACCATAAAGACCGGTGGTCTCTGCTACCGCCTGTCCGAGAAGCATGGTAGACATGATGTTACCCTTTGCACCCGGGTTTCTACCAACCGCTGCCGCACCGTGACCTGCTGCGATACCCTGACCGATACCAGGTCCTACACCGGCAATCATTGCGATGCCCGCACCGATTGCGGAACATGCCAAAATTAAACCTTCATTCGTAATCTGACTCATCATAAATAAATCCTCCAATCAAAATTTTTACACTGTGATGTTACTTATCCCTGTACTTCGTCCTCAGGGAAATTCTGTGCAATAAATACCATGGTTAACATACAGAATACGTACGCCTGAATTGCACCGGAAAATACGTCGAAATACACATGCAGTACACCGAACACCGGCCATAAGAACGCCTGAATCAGCTTCGGAATCAAGCCGTACAGCAAGCCCATCATAACCGTTCCGGATAAGATATTACCGAACAGACGAAGGGACATGGACAGCGGCGTTGCCACTTCACCGATAATATTAATCGGGGTCAGCAATACCGGCTGAAACAGCTTGGTCACATGACCGGACTTCTCGTATTTGAAACCGTTGTAGTGAATGAGTACAAAGGTTATCAATGCAAGAGGCAATGTTACACCGTAATCCGCAGTCGGCGGTCTCAGACCGAACAAACCGCTGATGTTACATAAAAGCACTACTGCAAACAACGTGCCGATATAGTTTGAAAACTTCACACCGCGTTTTCCCATGTTGGACTTTGTCAAGCCATCGATTAATTCCACAATTAGCTCAAGCACGTTTAAAAACGGACCGGGTACATCTTCCGGATTCGCCTTTTTAATTGCACGATTGGCAAACAGTGCAAATACCGTAAGTGCAATCATCACAATCAAAAGACTGACATGGGTCGTTGTAATCCAAAGCGTTTGTCCGCCGATTTCAAAATGAAAATAGCCGGTAATCCCGATATCCACTTCCTGAGCGAGAAAAACGCGACCGGATACCATTCCAGTTCCCACTTTATCACACTCCTTTCCTTCTTTCTACGCTTTTTCCGCGCGATTTATTTTGCCCTCGTAAAAGGGTTGTATTTATGAACGACGGGCCAAAGCAGCGCGGAAAGCTTCAGGGTAAGTGTACCCAAAACCGCTCCGAACAACCCGCGGATTCCCAAAAAGAATACCGCAGCGCCGATGACCGCTATCATAATTACCATACGTATTGCAGACGAACGTTTCATATAGCCAGACGCCTGCTTTTCGGGATACTCCGTGGCTACAAGCACCGAATGATACATATATCCGGCAAGGCATACTGCCGTTATCACTCCCGCCAAAGCTCCCAGAGTAAACTTCAAATCTCCCCCTAAAACCAAGTTGCCGATAACCAGCAAAAGAACCGCTCCCAAAACAATTCCCGTATATAAATCAACTAACGTTTGTTTTACCTGTGCCTCCTGCTCTTCTCTGGTAAGCACCGGAGTCTCTTCCACAAACTCGTTATTCTCCCCATATTCTTCATCGAAATCATAACTCCACCCTACGGAATGCTCTTTCTTTTCTTCTTCCATTTCCATGTACCGAAAACTCCTCACTGACACGATGTTTTCATCTTTCGGCTCTGACGCCTCTTATCCTCCGTCACGTTTGTCCGGTCTACTTCCGCTCCGAAGTCTTCTCTTCCGCCGCTTGTCTGCCCTCGGCCTTCAGACGCTCGATATAGGCAAGCTCCGCATCTTCTCTTTCCTTATCCTTTGCATAAAAAGGCTTCAACAGATAATATACATTGCGAAAGGCAGCCGCAATTCCGAGAAACAAAAGCACCGGCATTACCCATCCGGTACCGGCTTTTTTATCAATCCATCCACCGGCAAGCACGCACAAAAAGATCGGAACCATCATACTGATTCCCAACTGCGTAATCAGCATCAACGCCTTGATAACCTTGTTGTTTCTCATCCCATACTCCTTGTCCGATTCATAATAGGCAAGTAAAAAAACACCACATATATTCTACCACAAAATTCAAATTCTGTATAGGTTTTTCTGCTTTTTTTACCACAAAATTTATATTATTTTCCCTAATTGTATTGGCAAAACTTTCACACTCGGTCTTCCAAAATTCGCTTCCATTTTTCCCGAAAAAGTGGTATACTGTCACCAAGAAAGGAGGGATTTTATGAATACTTCCGTTACGTTATATCGAAAACGTCACATTCCGGAGGAATGCGTCCCATTAAAAAACGACCGGATTCTTTTCCTTGACGATTCCCGTCTTGTCACCGCCTGGAACGTGTTAAAACCCCGGTCGGATTTTGCTTCCGGCATCTCCCTCTTTGACTTTGAAAAGCACTGGAAAATTACCCGTGTAGCCAAGGCCGACGGCAGTCTCTACCATTGGTACTGCGACATTATGAACGTACATATCTCAGAAGAAAAGGAAACAAACACCTCCACCTACTTAATGGAGGACCTGTTGATTGACATTGTCATCGAACCGGACGGCTCGGTTCATGTTCTGGATTTGGACGAGGCTGCGGAAGCCTTTGAAAAAGGACTGATTACCGGCGCAGATTTGACACTGGCATTAAATGCTGCCGATGCTCTGCTCCGAATTATCCGAAACGGAGAATTTGTGGAATATCAAAAGATTGTGGAACAATACATAAAGGCTTAAAGCGGTTGCCCCTGCAATCACTTTAAGCCCTTTGTTTTATCTTCTTACTCTTCTGTCTTCTGACCGGTTTTTACCCGGTTATAGGTCTTTGCAAACACCTTCCGCGCCCTGCACATAGTGAATACCATCAGCACAAAGAATACCAGCAAATAGAACGGGAAAATCCCCATACCGAATACTTGTCCCAATATACTGCAAAGCACCGGTGTGGTCATAATCGCAACACTGGATACCGCCATCTGTGTACCGATAACGGAAGGGGATAACTCCTCTCCGAAATTCTCCGGCGTCAGATAATTGAAATTCGGGAACAGCGGACCGTTGCCCAACCCCACCAGAAACAATGCCGCTCCGGAAAGGGAACCGCCGACCGGCAGGCACAATAAAATCAATGCCGCTCCCATCACAACCTGACCGATCTTAATAATCGCCCAACTGTGCAGTTTTGTTGCCACCACGCCGGACAAAAACCTTCCCAGGGCAATTCCTACATAATAAAACGTGATTATCCCCGCTGCCTGTTCCGCTGCCAATCCCTTATGTTCTACCAGGAATGTACTGCCCCAGCTTCCGCAGGTACACTCAATGGTACAGGAGCAAATAAACAGACTCCACATTACCTTCACGCCCGGAATCCGTACGATCTCCTTTAAAGGTAAGGCTTTTACTTCCGGCTCATCCTCTCCGGTTTCTTTTCCGTGTACCTTTTTCCAAAGCGGTAGCGAACAAAACAGAACAATTGCAATCACCGCCTGAATCAGTACCGCAATCCGGTAACCTCCCCTCCATCCGGCCTCTCCGTTTAACACCAAAGACAGAATGTACGGACTGACGGAAACGCCCACACCGTAAAAGCAATGTAAGAAACTCATCTGGGTGGCGGAATAATGAAGTGCCACGTAATTATTCAGTGCCGTATCAATGGAACCGGCTCCCAGCCCCAACGGAAGCGCCAGTAAACACATCGGCAAATAACTTCCGGTAAAGGACATACAAAGGAGCGCCATGGCAGTCAACGCCGTGCTGAACGCCGTTACCCTATTTGTACCGAACCGGTTAATCACCTTTGCACTGCAAAGGCTGGAAATCGTCGTCCCCAAAAAGGACAGTACGGTCACAAAGCTACCGAAAGAAAACGGCAATCCGTATTCCGTATAAATCGCCGGCCAGGCCGCACCGAATAAAGAATCCGGCAAACCGAGGCCGATAAAAGCCATGTAAATTACCGCTAATAATAAAGTAGCCATAAAGATTATCCTCCGCAAAAAGGCTGCGTAATTACTTCGCAGCCCTTTCTGTTTCTTGCATTCGCGTATCTCTTAATAATTCTCTTTTCTAACTTCAAAATAAGCCTGCGGATGCTTACATACCGGACATACCGCCGGTGCTTCAAGGCCCACAACCACATGACCGCAGTTCCGGCATTCCCACATGGTCACACCGCTCTTTTTAAATACTTCCATTGCCTCTACATTATGTAACAATGCACGGTATCTCTCCTCGTGCATCTTCTCGATGGCAGCCACACCACGGAACTGAGCTGCAAGCTCAAGGAAACCTTCTTCCTCCGCATCCTTTGCCATACGCTCGTACATATCGGTCCACTCGGCATTTTCACCTTCTGCCGCATGAAGTAAATTCTCTGCGGTATCGCCAAGCTCACCCAATGCCTTAAACCAAAGCTTTGCGTGCTCCTTCTCATTCTCCGCCGTCTGTAAAAACAGTGCCGCAATCTGCTCATAGCCTGCCTTCTTTGCCACGGAAGCAAAATAGGTGTACTTATTTCTTGCCTGAGATTCTCCGGCAAATGCCTCCCAAAGGTTTTTCTCTGTTTTTGTACCTGCATACTTGTTGGTTCCCATAGTTGTAATCTCCTTTTCTGTTGTAGTTTAGTCCTCCATCATACCGATACGTCTTGCATGACGCTCTTCATTGGAAAACGGGGTATCCAAAAACTTATCCACAATCATCAGTGCCAAGCCCGGACCTACGATTCTTCCGCCCATGGCAAGGATGTTTGC
This sequence comes from Lachnospiraceae bacterium, assembly GCA_017938405.1. Lineage (GTDB taxonomy): Bacteria > Bacillota > Clostridia > Lachnospirales > Lachnospiraceae > SIG307. Next base: position 28,063 of record JAGBBP010000047.1, on the reverse strand, counting down.
ATCATTGTGAAGTCTGGTAGCTTCCGCACTGAATACATCGTGACAAAGTGCCGCACGGATGCCCTTCACCTTATTTGCGGTAATGGAAATGCCGATACCGGTACCGCAAATCAAAATACCTCTCTCGCACTCGCCGTTTGCCACTGCATGAGCCACCTTCTTTCCGTAAATCGGATAATCTACGGATTCGGCAGAATAGGTGCCGAAATCCTTGTATTCCAGCCCTCTCTCTACTAAGTGCTTCTTTACCTCCTGCATTAATTCATAACCGCCCTGGTCACAGCCTAACGCTATCATGTTTGTTTCCTCCTTGGAAAAAATTTAAATATCTTCATCCTTTTGTAACCGGATGATATGGTATCCCGCTGCCTTAAGAAGACGGTTCATAATCGCCGTCCCCAACGGGTTATCCGCAAAGCTTTCCGAATAAATCACACTGACACCGGTTTCGTCAAAACTGCGCAAGGTGTCAAACAAGCCTGCCGCAATAGACTCGGCATTGGCCCGTTCTCCGACACAAAACACCATGCCGCCGGTATAGGATTTCTTCGTTTCTTCCGTAGCAAGTATCCCGGTAATTCGTCCTTCTGCGGCATTTTTTACCGCCTCCGCATTGATATACCGGATGACTTCCTCACTCTTTCCTTCCACAATATAAAGGGGTGCCTTCGGGGCATAGTGCCGGTACTTCATTCCCGGTGCCTTTGCCACGATATTCTCGGAAGCACTGCGTTTTAACACTGCCTCGTCAAACCGTACCTCGCCTAAAACTTCCGCCAGCTGTTCCGCACTGATATAACCCGGCCGCAAAATCAGCGGTACTTCGCCGGTCAAATCCACAATCGTAGACTCCAGCCCGATAGCGGATGCGCCACCGTCAATAATCACATCGATTTTTCCGTCCAAATCCTCAATGACATGCTCTGCCTTTGTGGTACTCGGTCTGCCGGATGCATTGGCACTGGGTGCCGCCACATAAATCCCGGAAAGGCGAATGAGTGTTGCTGCCACCGGATCCGCCGGCATACGGATTGCCACCGTATCCAGACCTCCCGTAGTGGTCTTCGGCACCTTGTCACTCTTTTTTAAAATCATGGTAAGAGGTCCCGGCCAAAACGCGTCCGCAAGGGCATAGGCAGACTCCGGTACTTCGCTTGCCAGTTCCGCAAGGGCAGACACCTCCGCAATATGCACAATCAACGGATTATCCGAAGGACGTCCCTTCGCCTCGTAAATCCGTGCCGAAGCAGTGGCGTCAAAGGCATTGCCGCCCAGACCGTATACCGTCTCCGTCGGAAACGCTACCAGCTTTCCCTCTCGCAAACACTGTGCAGCAAAGCTAAACTCCTCTTCCGTAAAATTATCTCTGTTTATTTTTACAAGCTCTGTCTTCATCCGGTTTTTAAACCTTCCTTCCGTTCCGCTCCACACCCTGCATTATTGCGCGGCATCCTGTCCGGCCAGATATTCCCTAATGCCCTGATACAGCACATCCGCTACTTTCTCCTGATACTCCGGTGCAGAAAGCAGCGCTTCCTCCTCGGGGCTGGACAAAAATCCGCACTCCGCAATCACAATGGGACACGCAGTCTTTCGAAGCAAATAATAGTCACCGTTTGCTTTTGCCTGTCTGGTATTTCCGTCCCCTAGCAATTCCGGAAACTTTTTTTGCAAAGTTTCCGCAAGCTTTTTGCTTTCTTCCGAATCTTTATAATAAAACATCTGTGCCCCCGTGCAGGATGCATCCGGAAAACTGTTTTGATGAATGCTCACCACAAGCTCCGGCTTCGCTTCCGCAATCAAACGGACACGTGCCTCCATATCTTCTCTTTTTTTATTGGTTGCTCCTTCCCGGTACAACCCGGCATCCTCTTCCCTTGTCATTACTGCCTGCATACCGTCCTGTTCCAAACGCGCCTGCAGTTTCTTTGCTATAGCAAGATTAATATCCTTTTCAAGAGTTCCGGATACTCCTACTTTCCCCGGATCCACACCGCCGTGGCCCGCATCGATTACGATTACAGCCTGTTTCCCGTTATCCTTTTCGGAAAATGCCGCCACCAGACGTTCTCCCGCTTTACTTTTCGCAAACAAAACCATTGCACAAAGAAGTCCCAACATCCAGATATGCTTATATTTTTTAAAACAAACGAACCGTTTCCCCTTTTCTTCTCCCATGGTGCACCTTAGCTTACTTTTTTAGAAAGTATATGCACACCCCTATTCTCCGAGAACTCCCGTACCGAACAGCTCCCATACCTCCTCCGACTCAAAGCCCAACCGCCATGCAGCCACACCACCCAAGTCCGCCTTTCTGATATAGGAAAGCTTTTCCTGCAGGGACTGGGTCTCCTCCAGCCACATTTTACAGGTAGCCCCATCCTTTTCGTATTCTGCATAATACTGTCTGGTGGTCTCATCCCACACCGGTGTCACTTTGTTTCTGGACAACTCCGCCTCTGCCGTCACCATCGCCAACGCCTCCGAGGTCAGCTTCGTTCCGCCGTTCTCCTTTGTCTCGGTCCAAAGTCTGGTATAAAACGGCACGGCCATAATCACCTGTTCCTTCGGTACCATGGTAAGAATGTTATCCACCGCCGCAGTCAGATACCCGTAGGATGCCACCGAACCGGCAGTCTCCGAACCGGCATAATGCTCATCATAGGCCATAATCACCACATAATCCACAACCTCACCCTGAGACTTCCAGTCATAATACGCCGCATGGGCCGACGGTACATAATTGTCCACGGAAAGCACCAGCCCGTTGGCACGGCACTTTACGGACAATTCCCGCAAAAACTGAATAAAATGCGGGCCGGTTTCCAAAGAAAGCATCTCAAAATCGATATTCAGTCCATCCAAATCGTAGCGAATCGCTTCCGCCACCAAAGCATTCATTAATTCCTCCCGTTCCTTCGTGGAAGAAAGCACCGCAAGGGAATTAACCGTAGGCGAAAAACCTTCCGCACCTGCAATATCAAAATTATCAACCAACCCCCACACTTCGAGGCCGTAAGACTTTGCCTTTTCCACATAGGACGCATCCGCCAGGGAAAGAATCGGATTCTCCGCTTCCGGAACGTTTACCCGGAACCAGGTCGGGGAAACCACCGTTAATTTGGAGTTATTCCGAATCAAATTTTCTAACCCTCCGTTTGCTGTGGCATTGGTCACCTGATGCCACCCTAACACTACTTCTTTATCTGACAAAATGTGCGGATACACCGGTTCCGTATAGTCCGAAGCATAAGACGCATGATAAGTTTCGCTTAATTCCTTTTTCCGTACAAAGCCAAACTGTCCGTCCTCTGTCATCACCTTTACAAACTTCGTACTGGTTTCTGTCCCGGCATCCACATACCATACAACCGCATCTTTTTTCAAATCGGTCACAATACGGCTCTTAATATCCGCCGCTTCCCGCACTGCCGTATCCTTTTTCGCCTTTAGCGACAACACATCCTTTGCTCCCGTACGAAGAAGAACCCGCGCAGGGTTTTCTAAAAAGGTATAACTGACATCCGAAAACAATTCCGCAAATTCCAAAGACACATAAGGCACACCGCCCTTTGTAATCACCGGATCATTGGAAAGGGCATTCTTCGTTTTATTACTGTAATATACCGGTTCCATCGGATACGCCCGGATGATTTCCGTCGGCGTCGTATAGGACAACACCAACTCCTCTTCATCATAATAAAAATCTTCATTGATATAGGAAAGCACTGTTTCCAAATCCAGATAAATTCCGCCGTTTAAAAGCAGTGCATTTTTCTCGTATTTCTCCTGCCAAAAAATGACATGGGCTTCCCCTTCCGCCACAGGAGCATGTTCCTCTCCCGCAACATATTCTTTATTCGGGGTATATTTCTTTACCAATGCAACACAAAGTACCGCTGCAATCAACAGCAGTGCCACAAATACTCCCACAATCGTAACTCCGGTTTTTTTCTTCACAAACGTTTCCTCTTTTCTGTATCTTGCTGTAATTTGCTGAAACCTACTCTATTTTAGTATATACAAGATACAGAAAATAATCAACCCCATTTTGCCGTTACGGATCATCTTCCGCATTCATCTTTCCTGAGAGAACAGATCCTTTGCTTCCCACTTTCCCGCAACGGCAAATCAGGGACCAATATTCCGGCCATCGTCTTTCTTATCCTGTGCATTTTCTTTTCGCTTTCGCTGAAATATCAAATATTATTTCGGAGGCAGAACCTGTGTGATATGCAAAACAACCTCCGGTTAGCGGCCTACACCGCCGGATAAGTACTTTTCCGGTTATCGGCTACGACAAATCACTTTTTCTGTTTTCCGGTCCGGCAAGAGAACATCCCCCGCAAACGATAGCTCGATGACCTTACAAAATCGTTTCGGCAGTAATTGTTTTTCTCCTCCGCTTACAACCGCTGTCAATCCTTGTCGCAGATTCAAACCGTCCAAGCGTTCTGACAATGCTTCCCATTCTCCCAACCGCCACGGAAACGCATTGCCCAAGGCAAAGCGCTTATCGCAACGAAAAAACTCGTCCCGATATTGATCCAGGCGGGTTCCGATATGAAGCAGAATGGTTTTGTATTCTTTTTGGGCATATCTGCCGACCGTGGAAATATTTCCTTCCGTTACATAACAGACTCCCTGTAAAAAGAATTGTTCCGGTATCGGTTTTTGTTTTCCGAACAGATTCTCATACAACCGTCCGAAAATATGCTGTCCCGACAAATCAATACATGCAATCCGTCCTTTTTCTCTTTCATTCAGATTTGCGGCCAGCATCATACAAAGCGCACCGCTTTCCGCTCCTTCGTGTACACCGACAATGCCGATGCTGCGAAAAGATGCTTCATACTTGGTTTTTCTCTTTTTCTGTGTTCCGAATGCAACCTTTTCTAATGCCTGTTTTACCGCGGCAACACTTTCATAGCGCCGTCCCGGCAGGTTCTGTACACATTTTTCCTGAATCTTTACCAGTTCTTTTCTTCCTTTGTTTTCCTCACCCAACATAACGCCCAACACACATCCGATGCCGTAAACATCGGAACGTTCTTCCGCCAAACCGTCATATTGCTCCGGCGCGGCATATCCCGGCGTGCCGAATACCACACCTCCGCATTCTTTTTTCCGAATTGCACCACCGAAATCAATTAAGGAAAGCTTATCCTCCCGAATCAAAATATTCTCCGGCTTCACATCCAAATATAAAATGCCGTTTTGATGTAGATATTCAATAATTTCACAAAGTTGTATGGAATACTGCGAAATAAAAGACGTTGGAAGGCATTTCTGCCTTGTTAGAAAATCATATAGAGTCTCCCCACCCATATATTCTTCAATGATGTAACATGCCGTATCATCTTCCTCGATATCGAAAATCCGTGGAATCGCCGCATGTTGCAGTTGCTGTAACGTGTGCGCTTCCTGTCTGCGCTCCGCGTAAAAGGGTCTGTTTTTTAAAAGACGCTTCATCACACGTTGTTCTCCAAGTACGATATGCTCTGTCAGAAACACCTCTCCTCCGCTCCCGTTTGCCAAAAGCTTAAATACACGGTATTTCCCGAATAAAACTTCTTCTTTCATCTTCTCCTTTCTGCCTGTAAGCACAGGCGAATTTGTCCTTTGTTCTGTCGGATTGCCGGTGAGTTTTTCACCTGCATTTATTATAGCCCCTTGGTGCTCTCCTGCGCAAGCATTTTTTTCTTCGCATTTTTCACAAATTTTTCCCCGTTTTTTGTATAGAATTACCAATGCTAAACCCCTGATTTTTCCTTACCTACTTTATACAAACTTCACAATTTATGTTATTGACTTTCGTGTAAATTTACTATATACTTTGTATAACACGAAGAAGGGGGTGCATACTCATGACAATCGAACGTTTAAGCGATACACAGATTCGTTGTACGTTGAATAAACAGGATTTGCAAGAGCGTCAATTGCAGTTAAGCGAGTTGTTATACGGCAGTGAAAAAGCGAAAGCCCTATTCCGTGATTTAGTACAAATGGCTTCTTATGAATGCGGTTTTGAAACCGAAGATATGCCTCTTATGATTGAGGCAATTCCGGTGGATGCCGATTGCCTTGTTTTGGTAGTTACCAAGGTGGAGGATTCCGAAGAATTGGATTCCAGATTTTCCAATTTCACTCCGTTTACGGAAAAAGAAGCGCCGACCGGCAAATCACCGCTTCCGGCCTTTGCCGACGAAATATTGAATTACTTTTCACAGTTTAAGGATTTGTTAAACAAAAAAGCGGATGAACCGGCAAAAACAACGGAACCGGTTTCCGAACCGCAGGCGGATACCCTTACCAAGGTTTACTCCTTCCGTTCCCTGCAGGCAGTCAGTCGCTTTGCCGCAGTCGTTGCTCCTCGTTATCACGGCTCTGCAAATCTCTATAAGAATCCGTCCGACGATGCATACTATTTGCTTCTTAGCATAGCCGGACATACCGCAGAGGATTTTAATAAACTCTGTAATATCGCTTCGGAATACGGTAAATCTGTTTCGGCAGGAAATGCAGCATTGCTTTATTACAAAGAACATTTCCTCCCGGTCGGGGATGGCGATATTCTGGACACCTTAGCAAAATTAAATTAGGATTAAACTTTTTGTTGTTCGCCTGTATCGCAGATTTTCTCGCCCTTGGGCGTAAAAACAGCCGGAGCTTTTGCCCCGGCTGTTTTCTATTTTGTCTGACTCTTACTATACTCCGTTACGCAAGAAGCTCTTATAACGTTTCCGTCTTCTTACATACTACCGCAAAGCTCTGCGGTTTCTTTCCGGTCAATGCAATACTTCTGCTATCCGGCTGGGTGGTTCCCACAAATACTTCGTAAGCACCTTCGTTCAACACAAAGTTTGCTTCCTCATCATACAAAGCAAATGCCTCATCCTTTAAGGTAAGTTCTACATTCACCTCGGCACCCTTTGCCACACGTACCTTCTTCAATCCCTTTAACTGGAACCACGGTGCCCCCGCAACATCTTTTGCTTTTACATAAACCTGTACTGTCTCGGCACCGTCATAATTACCCTTGTTTTCCACCGTAGCAGATACGGTAAGGCTTCCGCCCTTTGTAATCTCTGTACCGGAAACCGCAACATTCTTTAACGCAAACTCCGTATAGCTGAGGCCGTATCCGAACGGATACAACGCTTCCTTTTCCATATAACGGTAGGTTCTGCCCTTCATGGCATAATCGGTGAAAGCCGGCAATTCCTCGGAAGTACGATAGAAGGTTACCGGAAGCTTGCCCTCCGGAGCGTACTCACCGAATAACATCTGTGCAACCGCACGTCCGCCCTGGGCACCCGGATACCACGCCTGCACGATTGCCGGAATATGCTCTTCTGCCCACGGGAATGCCAGTGCACTACCGGATAACAGTACCAATACTACCGGCTTACCGCTTTCATAGATTGTCTGCAGTACCGTGTTCTGAAGCCCCGGAAGTTCCAGATTCGGTTTGTCACCGCTGGCAAATTCATTGCCCTGATCGCCCTCTTCTCCTTCCAGTCCGGAATCCAGACCCATAACCGCAATTACCACATCGGACTCGTCACATACCGCGCGAACCTCCGCAATACGGTCATTTTCCTGTCCGAGACCGGATACCTTATTCTTAAATAAATGGCAACCGTCGGAATAACGCACGCGTACGTCATCTCCAAGATATTCCTGAATACCTTCCAATACCGTTACATACTCCGAAGCGGTTCCTTCATAGTTACCGATTAATGCCTTACGATTGTTGGCATTCGGACCGATGACACCTACGGTCTTTAACTTTGATTTATCCAACGGAAGGGTCGCATTCTCATTCTTCAACAAGCAAAGGGTCTTCTTTGCGACTTCCAAATTAAATGCTTTCTGTTCCTTACTGTCTACTACCGAATAATCAATGGTATTGTACGGCACATGTTCCGGTGCATCAAAAATACCGAGACGCATCTTGGAAACATACAAACGCTCTACCGCACGGGTCAGGGTCTCTTCACTCACCAGCCCCTGCTTTACCGCCTCTAATAAATTCACATAAATATGACCACAGTTCAAATCACAACCGTTGTTCATAGCAAGCGCTACGGACTCCACCGGAGAATTGGTCAGTCCGTGACCTTCGTGGAAATCCTTAATCGCCCAACAGTCACTGGTTACATGACCGTCAAAGCCCCACTCGTCGCGCAAAATATCCTGCAACAAGGTCTTACTTCCGCAACATGCTTCCCCATTGGTACGGTTGTAAGCGCCCATCACCGTTTCTACCTTTGCCTCCGTTACACATGCCTTAAATGCCGGAAGATAGGTCTCGTACAAATCCTGCTTAGACACCTCCGCATTAAAGCTGTGACGTACATCTTCCGGACCGGAATGTACCGCAAAATGCTTCGCACATGCCGCTACCTTCAAATATTTTTCGTCCTTGCCCTGCATACCTTCGATGAAACGTACACCGAGACGGGAAGTTAAATACGGGTCCTCACCGTAAGTTTCATGTCCTCTGCCCCAACGCGGATCGCGGAAAATATTTACATTCGGTGCCCAGAACGTCAAGCCCTTATAAATATCCGTATCACCGTATTTTTGTTGCATATTAAACTTCGCACGACCTTCGGTGGAAACATGGTCACCCACTTCCTCCATCATGTCCTCATCAAACGCAGCAGCCAATCCGATGGCCTGTGGAAAAACCGTAGCAACACCGGCTCTTGCCACACCGTGCAGCGCCTCATTCCACCAGTTATATGCCTTAATATCCAGGCGTTCAATGGCCGCAGACCAATGTAAGGTCTGAAACACCTTTTCCTCCAAGGTCATTTCCGCAACCAACGCCTTTGCTCTCTCTTTAAAGGATAAACTTTCATCCTGATATGCCTTCATTTCATGCCTCCGATTAATATGCCTTGATTGAAACATCCCCAAGCGCCGCAAAGAACATCTCCATTACATTAAGCTCCGCATCAAAGAAGTATGGATAGCTTGCTACTCTTACCCCGACTACCATACCGCCGGTTGCGGAATCATAATACTCTTTTGGCTGGTTTGCCGCACTGGTATCATTGGTCAAACCATCAAACGTGACACTGATAATATCATAGGAATTCTTTGTCTCGTAGTTTAAAAGACGGCTCATGATATTCTTGTAACGTTTCACGCCTTTCTCAAAACGTTCCTCATCCGTTTTATCCAGATCTCCGTCACTACCTTCATTGGAATCCACATAAAATTCCGTAAAATGAAGTTCCAATCCGGTTTCGTTTAAAGCCTTCATCATATCTTCCATACCGAAAAGATTCGGGCTGTTTACACTATAATGTCCCTGAATACCGATTGCATCAATCAGGTTCTTTTCCTTCAGCAGATTAATTAACGCAACCGAAGGGTTCAATGTATTTGCCTCATCCAGCGAATCTTGAGAAAAGAGTAACTTCTGATCTGCCGTAGCAACGGCTCTGGCTGCTTCAAACGCCTTCACTAAATAATCTTCTCCAACTCCCTGATACCAGTTATTCGAAGTATATCTTTGCGCATTCTGCTCATTGAAATTAATCGGATTATCCAATACCTGCCAGGAAACAATGACTCCCGGATAATTGGTGTTACAATATCCGATTACATCCTTTATGTAATTCTCCATACGTGCCGCTACTACTTCCGGATCCGCAAACTCAATTACCGTGATTGCTTTTCCCTCTTCATCCGTACCTTCCGTTACCTGGGCTTCGTCAAAATCCTTGGTAAATGCCCATTCCGGAGTCTCCGCTGCAATCAAAATCGGGCCTCGCACCGGGAGCTTATTTTCCTGTGCAAACTTTAAAATCACATCCGCACCGGAAAAATCAAGGGCAATCCGGGATAAATCACCGGAAGCTCTTGTAGCTTCATAGTCCATAATTACATTTGCAGAAAGATCTTCTTTTACTCCGAGCGCACCAAACTGGCTCAACACGAGCTCTTTCCGTTTTTCGTCCGTAACATCTATCTGTAATACATCTAAGCCAAACTCAAAGTAGTCCTGATAAGCAACTTTCAGCTGTGGCAACTTATTTTCTTTTTCATAATATTCTTTAAACTTTTTTGTGTCGTATACACTTTCTTCCTTCTTATCATCTTCGCCCGGAGTCTCCACTACCACAACCGGAGTCGGAGTCGGAGCCGGCGTTACTGTCGCGCGGGGGGTAATCGTCGGAACCGGACCGGTTTCTACAGAGCCGGAACATCCCGCCAAACAAAAAGCGGCGGCAATTGCAAACAACCAAACAAACTTCCCTTTTCTCATATGCAACACTCCTTTCCAAGTACTCTCACACCTGAAAAAAATATTTTTGGATAACACATAAGGGGCAGGCAAGCCACCCCTTATGTAGAAAACATATCCTATGTTTTAAATTACTTTCTGTTCTTATTAGCCTCAGCACACTTAGCATCCCAAGTATCCTTGATAGATGCAATCTTATCAGCTGCGGTACCGCCACCGAATGCCGGGAACTGCCATAAGAAGTCATTACCCCACTCCTGCTCACTGGTTACAACAAGAGTCTGGTTAAGGAAGTGAGTGCTTACGCCGTCGTTAAATCTAACGATGGTCTCATCAACTGCTCTCTCATCCTCGAAGTGAGCGTAGTACTGCTCCTTCCAAGCTTCCGGATCATCATAGCCCGGAGTAGCCATGGTGTAAAGGTTGTATGCGAATGCAACGTTACCAGCCATCTCATCATCGTAGCAAGCCGGGATGATGGTGATGTTATCACATACGTAGGACTTGTAGTCAGCCTGTCCTTCCGGCTTCGGCGGCATTACGAAACCAACTGCATCTTCCATCTGATCGCCGTAGTTGTTACCCGGCTGGCAGTTGTACTCTTCGTTGAACTGCATTGCGCCCTTACCTTCACGGAACTCACCGATGAACCAGTCCCAGTTAGCGCCTTCCGGATCCGGCTTATGATAACCATTATCATAGAGGGACTTACCGAAAGTAATCGCATCAAGAACTTCCTTAGAACCTAAGTTGTTGTAAAGTGCACCGCTCTCATCCTTCAAGAAGTAGTCAGAACCGGTGGAAGCAACTAAAGTAGTCATGGTAGCAGAAGCCTGACCAACAATTGCATAGATATCAGTTACGTTGTCACCGTCAAGGTCACGGGTCAAGGTCTTACAAAGTTCCTCGAACTTAGACCAAGTCCACTCGCCGCTTGCCTGTAAATCGTACGGAAGATCCGGATCAAGACCAGCTTCTTCGAAGAGTCTCTTGTTCCAAATCAAACCACCACGCGGCTCAGCTACTGCTGCTCTCATACCATAGATAGCGCTACCCATGGTCATGATGTTCTGAACGTCCTTATTCCACTTGTCCTCGTCGAAATCGATTTCATCAAGAGTAGCCAAGTCATAGAATACGCCGTTAACCATCGGCTTAGCAACGAATCTGTAGTCGAGCTCGAACAACTGAGCTGCCGGCTCGTTAGCGGTAATGGAGTCTACACAAGTATTGATCATGTCATCGCCCCAACCAGCAACAGCCTTAGACTGAATCTTGAAGTTGTACTTAGACATAATTTCCTGACGATACTTTGCGGTAGCTTCTTCCTGTGCATTCGTCGGAGCTGCCGGCTCTTCCGGAGACCAGTGGTCACCGATAATAATTTCCATACCACCGAGATCTCTGAACGGGATCGGGGTTGCTGCCGGGGTCGGAGTTGCATCCGGCTCCTTCGGAGCCTCCGTCGGGGTTTCGTCGGTAACCGGCTGAGTCGGGGTTACTGCCGGCTCATCAGTCTTGTTACAAGCTGCAAGGCTACCAAGAACGGTCGTTGCAGCAAGGAAAGCTGCAGCATACTTCTTAATTCTCATACCAAAATTCCTCCTTTTGATTTTTGGGTTTGGTGTCCCATTTGACGATTATATCGTCGCTCCTCTTTTCTATAGCAAACGCGTCCGCGCCACTATCAAAATACTTCCAAACACATTATAACGCATTTTGTTACAAAATGCTAGCTTTTTTTTCATTTCTTTGAAAAAATTTGTTACATTTTTATACCGGTCTGGCTCAAACTCTCCACAAATCCCTTCTGTGCGAACAAATAAAGGATTAAAAGAGGGAAAATTGCCATCAAAGTACCGGTGGAAATCATCTGATTTAACAAGCCGGCACTTGCCTTTGTACCGTAACCGGTGGATCTTACGAATGCATCGATACTACCGGAAATGGAATTTAAGCCCTTCGGTAACATATCCATGTCTCCCAGGAACATCTTGGAGTACAGGGAATCGGTCCACTGCCATACATATGCAAACAGGAAACAGGATACAATCATGGACTTTGCATCCGGAAGCATGATCCGGATAAAGGTCTGCAGATTGCCGCAACCGTCTACGTAAGCAGCCTCTTCCAGTTCCTTCGGCACGCCACGGAAATACTGGCGAAGCATGAAGATGTACAAACCGCTCTTAAGACCCATACAGGTAGCACACATCATCAAATACGGAACGATGGTCTTCTGCAGATTCAAGCTGTGCTTTAACGTTGCCTGGAAAATTCCGAAAATATCAAAGTAACGGAAGTTTAAGTACAACGGGCTCATAATGGTCTGCGGCGGTACAATAATTACCAAAATAACGCAACCGAACCAGAACTTCTTAAACGGGAAGTTAAATCTTGCAAAACCGTAACCAACCAGCGTTGCTGCAGCTACCTGAAGTACCGCAACTACTAAGGATACCCACGCGGAGTTAAACAGACACTTCCAGTAGTCGATTAACTCATCCACCATTTTAAAGTTTACCAGCGTCCAGTCACGCGGGATATTGATAACCGTTGCATCATACAGGTTTTCCTCCGCCATAAGGCTGACGGAAAGCTTATTGATAAGCGGCTGGAGAATCAGGAAACACAGGCCGAACAGAAGCACTGCGCGAATCACACGATATCCGATGTCTCCGATTTTCTTCTGGAGGAGATATCCGTGAGTCTGACTGTTTCTCTCTCTAAAGCTGATATTGCTTTTTACTTTTATCTTCTTCTCTTTACTCATAATAGTACACCTTCTTTGAAATGATGGCGGCCAAAACACCCAAAACCACTGCGACAATCGCGAAGTAGCTCCATGCCATTGCGGCACTCAAGCCGTACTCCATTTCCGGAGTTACCTTATGGGTGATTGTGGTCATGACTTGATTATCTGTTCGCATAAGGAAGTCAATTGTAGTGTAAACTAAGTTTACGAGTATCATTGAGCTAACCAGCGGGAAAGTAATCTTCCAGAAGCTCTCCCATGCCGTACAGCCCTCGATTTTTGCCGCTTCATACATACTCGGTGATACGGTCTGTAACGCGGAAATAAAGATAATAATCTGAATACCGGAAGCCAGTGCCACATCGTACACCGCTTCAATAATCTTAAATACCGGGTCCAGGAGTTTACCTCCCAAACCTGTGGTTCGCAACACAGTCTCCAAAGTAGCCGTAATATTCATTCCGCTACCGGCTTCTTCGATTGCACCCTTCATACTTGACATAAGTGCATTGTTATACTCCAAACCGACAATAACACCGGAAGAAAGAATTACCGGCAGGAAGAAGACTGCTCTTACAAACCCTCTGCCCTTAAACTCCTGGTTCAAAAGTAATGCGATAAAGAAACTGAATACGATAATCGCAGGAACCTGAATTGCCATTTCCTTTAACGCGTCAACCAACTGCGTCTTATATTGCGGGTCAAAGAAGAATGCTTGGTAGTAGTTACTTTCTTTCCATGTGGTAATGGTCTCCATGACAAATCCCTTACCGCCCTTCTGAGATGCTGCCGCAATGGTAACTTCACTGAGACTCATTCGGAAGGACTCAAACATCGGTTTCAATAAGAACAACAGAAATCCGACAATAAACGGAGCGATAAACAAATAACCTGTGATAGCATTTCGTCTACGCAAATTCCTAGGTTTTCTCTTTCTTGCCACTTACTTTCCACTCCTTTCTACCAGATAATCTCTTGCCGGAACCGTAACCGTTCCGTCTGTATATGCCGATGTCGTCGTATTTACATAAACAACCGTGTTGTCCTCGTAAACCGTCGCCGTAACACCTTCTGCAAGGATACGATGCTCGGTAATATACTGGTTATTTAGGCCTGCCATTTCTTTTTCGTAACGGGAGGTGTACTCTTTTGCTTTCGCTTTCCAACCGTCGTAGTTTGCGCCGAAGAAATCCATGTACTCGGTTCCCTGTAACAAATCCGCAGACTCCGTATAGAATGCAAAGTTAAGACCTGCACCATACTCCGCAGCCTTTAATACAGAACCCCAAGCATCTCCGCTTAAGTTCACCGCATTTCCTACATAATCCACCAAGCCGTGGAATGCGAGCTGATAGAACGGAACTGCCGCATCAAAGAGCAGGTTGCCTTTTCCGTATAAATCCATCTCGGTTACCAAATCCACATACGGAATTGCGTAATCGTTTCCGGCTGTTACGGAAACCTTCGTTCCTGCCGTCTGAATCTCTGCAAGCTTAGCTGCCTGCATATCCATTGCTTCTTCTCTTAAGGTAGGTCTCTTCTGATTGTAGTCACCGCTTAACAAATATCCGGTATCCACAAAGCCGACTCCTACACCATAGTCTGCGGAGTAATCCGCAAGGCTCTGCATCAACGTCATGCATACGCTCGGTCTTAATAAGAAGTGGTGCTCTAATCTGGATTCGTTAATATCACCGAACCAAATCTTGGAGAACTCCGGAATTTCAATTGCCTCACGGCTGATGTACTTCGCCACGTCTCTGGACTTTATGTAACCATCCGTAATACCGCTGTCGTATACATTCTGGGTATGTCCCTCTAAGTAAATATCCGCACCGAGGTTCTTTGCCAAATCAACCAGGGCCTGTAACTGCTTCTTACCGCCCATACCGCTGGTAAGATCAATATCCTTCGGCATAGAATGATTCAGACCGCCGTTCATCCATCCTACATAACGAAGAGAAAGATTCTCATATCCTTCAGCTGCCATATCATTTAAGATTTCCTGGGCACCCTTAAAATCGGTTAATACTTCCGGAAGGGTAACCGGCATACCGAGAACCTGCTTTACTCTGTCTACCGCTGCAATTAATTCAACGGAAACCGGCGCATTTGCGTTCTCTGTCTTCTGCATCTCCGGATACTTCTCAAGCATTTCTTCTCTGTAGGCCTTTGCCATATCGGAGTAAGTCGTTCCTTCAATAAATTTGTAACTCTGGACAATGCTGCCCTCCGGCAATTTCTTTTCATAGGAAACGATTGCAGCATCACTCTTTGCGGAAATATCCATCCGGCTACCATGTACCACTTCATAGTTTGCATATGCGAAGTTGTAACTGTGTCTCTTACCGGAAATACCTGCCTGAATCGTTCCGATGGAGCTGTACTCATCAATCATGGCAACCATGGCACCGTCCGTATGCGCAATACCGAATACCGGGAATGCCGCTCTGGTCTCGTTCACCACAACATCACGCTTCATACCGTAATCCCAGCCGTACATCTGTGCATAATAGTTGTTAAAACCGGTCTTACCGTTGTTGAAGTTGATAATTGCACCGGAACCGTCCGGAACAAGCAGGAAGCCTTCTTCCTTAGAAGAACCTGCTCCGAGGTACGGAAGTACGATAAGGTCCGTAATCGGATACTCTTCCTTAAACTGCATCTCTCCGAACGGAATCTCAACTACCAGTTTATCCCCGTCCAGACGATACAACATGGAAACATTGTAATACGGCTTATCATCCGCAGAATCTACCGCGTAAATCTCCAAGTCTGCTCTGTAATCTTCCTCGGTATAACCCACTTCCGCAAACAAACCTTGCAAGGTTTCCTTCATATGATCTTTGGTTGCAGGACGTATCTCATATACACAGGTTGTCTCCAGGTCCGGATACTTTGCAAGAAGCTCGGACTTGTCATCGTTTGCGAGAAGATTGTTAATGTCAATCTTACGATATGCATTATCTACTCTTCTCTGACCTGCTCTGTCCAACTTCTCATAGAACTCCATCATTCTTGCCTCCGGAACGGACGGCGGAATGATGAACGTCTTTGCAATCTTACCGATGGAATAATTTACCTTTACCGTATTGGCATCCGGCATTTCTAAGGTATAGTTGCCGTTTGTAACACTGTGATCTAACGTATCCAGGGTAGTGGTTAACTCATTTACGTTGGAATATTCCAAAACAAGTAAGGACTGCAGGTGACGCTTACTTACTACGTCTGCCACCGCATCATTGGCAGCATCCACCGGATTGGAGTACCATACCTTACCGGTGGACTTCTGGGTCACGGTAAACTGTGTGGTTGCCTTATCCAGTTCAAAAATCAAATCGTCGTTTTCTAACTTGAACTCTTTGTTCGCATATTCCTCTTCTCTGTACTCACGAATCGGGATTTCCACCTCAACAACTTCTTCGGTACAGCCGGCAAACACGCCTGCCAAAAGAAGGAATACCAGTAATTTTGCTAACTTTTTCACTTAATTTTCCTCCTTTCGCTTAATATACACGGAACATGATTTCCTTACCAAGGGAAATGAAGAATGCTACCGCATCGCTTACCAAACTAAAGAACAGCATGATTAAGAATACGATAATCATCATTCCGGCAGCAGAAAACGCAATTGCAAGAATTGCTTTCATTAACGAATAATCGTGAATCTGCATTACGGAAACAAGAATCAATCCTCCAGCCCATGCAAGAGCCAAATAATTGAAGTATACAAGGAATGCACCTTCTTCTTCCGTTACGAAGTTACTGATAATCGTAATCGGGTTCATAATTAAGATATATGGGGTAAGGGAATAACACATACCCATATATACATCTTTCATACGGCCTTTACCGTCAAACAACGTGGTCAGACACCAGTTCGCTACAACGTAAAGAAGAAGCGGAGCTAAAAGACCTAATATCTCGGTCCAAATATTTACACGTTCCCAACGCACATCACTAAACAGGAAGCAGGTAAATCGCATGCTCCAGAGGTTCGTTAAAAAGGTAAGAATCAACAACGTATGAGCCGCTGCCATGGAACCTCTCTTTTCATGGGTCAAATCCCAAAAGCCATCAAACGGATGCGTCATAACATACAAAGCATATCGAAGCGAATCTTTATATCTTGTTACAGCTTGCTTATTTATTTTTACTTTCAGATTCATATTCATACTGCATCTTCGCCTCCCATCTGATTTTTTTGATTTTCTTAACTACAACCGGGATGAATCCCAGTACAACCAGGATAATAATCACATAGCCGAGATTGTTTTCGATCCAGTCCTTACGGTAATACTTCCATGCACGGGAATAGTTTTCATGGTCACGCATAACTTCGAAATATTCCATTGCGCCTTCGTAATCCTTCTGACGAAGAAGGGAACGACCGATACCGATGTATGCCAATTCGTAATTACCGTTCATGGCACGCACCTGCTCCCAATATTTTGCGGAAGCTTCGTAGTTACCAACCGAATATTCATCCAAAGCATCATGAATCAACTGACCGAACTCGGTTCTTGCAAATCTGGTGATGCCGCCGGTGGAGTTATCAAGCACATACAGGTCGGTACCGATATGCTCAATGGAAATCGGCTGCGTAAAGTAACCCAACTGTGCACCCGGACCACCGAAGGCATACAACAGATGGCCCTGCTCGTCATAACCGAAAATACGGCTACGCATACGATCTACCATATAATAGGTCTCATCTTCCATTGCGGTAACGTCCATGATTCTGGACGGGCCGGTCATACCACCGAAGTCTTCCCACTGCACGTCACCGATCGGGAGCCACTCCCCGTTACGAATTAAGATATCGCCACCGAGAGAATTTAACTTACGAATCGGTTTTGCGGTACCCGCATCCAAATCCTCTGCAGTGTAATTATCCGTGGTACAGTAGATAAATGCCTTCTGATCAATATATAAGTTGTTGTACTCGGTCGGTACAAAGTCTGCCATCTGATCTCTCTGTGCCTTGGTGGAGAACTTCTTCTTAATTAAATCTGCCAGGCTGTAAACAACTTCACTTGCACCGATAAATCCGATAAAGTTACCGTCTGCTTCGAACTGCATTACACCCATGTTGACGTTCTTTGCAAGCACAAACATACGGCCTGCGCGGTCAACAACGATTCTGGTCGGTTCAAACGGATTTTCCTGATCAATCAACGGATTATCCGGTCTCAAAACCTCTTTGATTAACTGCAAATCCTTATTTAAATGAAGGACTCTGTAGTTACCGGTATCCGTGATGTAAATATCACCGTTGGTATCTACATAAATATCCTGCGGAGCCAAAAGTGTCAAAACTTCCGTGTCGCCGGTGAATTCTACGATTTCTCTGGTCAGAGTCAGTGTTCCGTTTTCTTCCGTAAGTTCCAAAATACGGTTATTTCCGGTATCTACCACATAAAGACTGTTGTCTCTTGCAAACAAATTCTGCGGAGTCTTTAATGCAGTGGTTCCTAACGTTCTGCCGTCCGTATAGGACATCGGCTGATACGCATCAGGAGACTCGTACTCCAATCCCCAATAATCGTAATTATACGTATAGGTGTTTACCGTTGTTGCGTTGGCAACTCCGGCCGGGCAGACAGCAATTACTGTCGCCATAGCAAGGAGAGCCGCTGCAAATTTCTTTCTAAGCTTCATAATTCTCTCCTCCTATTCCTTAATACCCGAACTAGCCATCGTCTCTAAGATGTTACTCTCGGAGAAAATGAAGATACCGATCGGAACAATCATCATGAACAAACCTACCGCTGCACCTGCACCTGCACGAGCAACACCACCTGCGGTAATCTGGGAAAGTGCATACGGAAGTGTCTTCAATTCCTCAGAATAAATGTAAGTGGACTGCGGGTTGTTCCAAAGTTCCTGTACTGCGAAAATGATAAGGGTTAACCATGCCGGCTTAACGTTCGGCATGACAATCTTCGTAAAGATACCCCATTCCTTTGCACCGTCAATCTTTGCTGCCTCAAGAAGGGAATCCGGGATACCTTCCATGAACTGCTTCATAAGGAAGAGACCCATCGGAGCCGCAAGGGCCGGAACAATCGGAGCAAGGAAGGTATCAATCCAACCAAAGCCCGAAATAACCAGGTAACGCGGAATATCCGTTACGTAACCGTTAAACATAATTGCCGTCGTAATCATGGCGAATAACTTTCTTCCGCCCGGGAAATCATACTTTGCAAGTACGTATGCACCCATGGATGCAATCAAAAGACGACCTGCGGTACCGATTGCCGTAATGAATACCGTATTGAATATGTATCTGGAGAACGGTACCCAGGACTGACCCATAATTACAAACAAATCCTTGAAGTTGTTTAAGGTCGGGTTATATACCAAAATGGTCTGCGGGAACTTATAAAGTTCGTCTAACGGCTTAAATGCCTGACAAATCGCCATAACAAGCGGAATCGCAAACATTACGCCGAACAATGTTAAAATAATGTATACGCCAAGGTCGCCACCGCGGGAACGGCCCGGCTGTCTGCGCTTTAATCTAAACTTTCTCTTTTTCATCGCTTCTCTCCTTTTCCTGTTTTATAAAAAACTGTCTTCTTTCTTTTTGTGTCATTCATAGTGTTAATTTCCGACTCTCATCAATAACTTCTGAATCAACTTATTACAAAGAAGCATTGCAAGGAAGAGAACGGTAGCGATTGCGGATGCATAACCCATCTCAAAACGAACACTACCATAGTCTTTTAAGTGTGTAACAACGGTATGTACCGCGTAGTCCGTACTCGGATTACCACACAACTGCTCCGGAATATCGGATACGTTGAATGCGGAGGTAATGGAGTTAATCGCACCGAACATGAGCATCGGCTTCATGCTCGGAAGGGTGATATACCAAAGCTCCTGCATACGGTTCTTCAAACCGTCTACGTAAGCAGCTTCGTACTGGGAACGGTCAATTCCCTGGAAACCTGCTACGAAACCGAGGAAGCCGGCACCCAAACTGGACCATACGGAAACAACGATTACTACGATTAACATGTACTGCGGATTGGATAACCACAGCACCGGTTCATAACCGAGCACCTGTAAGAAGGAGTTAATCCAACCGTACGGGTCGTTGTTGAAGATAATCTTCCAAATTGCCATGGTGGAAGCCATCGCCAGGGACGGTGCGTAGAATACTACTACCGCAACCGCTCTTAAGTAACGCGGCAACTCATTAATCATCCATGCAAACAGGAAAGATGCAAGGTAACCGATCGGTCCGATCAAACCTGCCAATACGAAGGTATTCTTTACGGAAGTAAGGAACACGTCATCGGCAAGAATCAAGTTAATGTAGTTCTGCATGCCACGGAATTCCGGCGGCTCCAATACGTTAAAGTATGTGAAGCTTAAGAATAAGGACATTGCAATCGGTACGATGTAACACAGTGTAAACAAAAGCAGGTAAGGCAGAATGAACAGGTAACAGTTCTTATTGGCCTTCGCTTTTTTCCACATAATCTGACGTTCCATCTTTTTCTTACGCAAATACAGCGAAATGGTACTATTTGTATTACTCATGTCATCCTCCTTTCTATTCAACCGGTAAGCCGAATTCGATACGTTTCTTCGTTATCTCTTCGTTAATAGTGTCTGCGTAGTCAAGAAGTGTCTCACGCGGGTCCTGCTTCTCGTTGTAAACCTTACGAGCCGCATTGGTAATATTACGGGTTACGAGGTAACCACCCGGAATTTCCGGAACCTGCTCAGCCCAGGACCACTGCTCCTTTAAGATTGCCATCTCGTCGGCACTCCACGGAAGCTGCTCAAACGCAATCTTGTTTGCGGTCTGGAATCTTGCGGAAGAGCCCATAACCGCCTCCAGCTCACGACCGTATCTGGCCTGCGTATCGGCATCTGCCCACCACTTCATGAATTCCCAACAATTCTGGGTCAATTCCTCGGAACGATCTTCCTTCTTTAAAATCATGGAAGAATAGCCCCAAGAGGAAACGGAACGGTCGATGGTGCCGTCCTCCTGCTCCGTACCAGGAATCAGGGAGAATTCCCAAAGACCTCTAATTTCCGGAGCCAATACAGCTAAGGTATTGTAAGTATCATAGTCCTGCATACCAAGCGGCATCTCACCGGAACGGAAACGGTTTGCAAAGTCAAATGCAACCGGGAGTCCGTAATGGCTGTAGAATCTGGTGTACATTTCAAATGCCTTTACACCGGATTCGCTTGCAATGGTACATTCGGTTAATTTGTTGTTGTACATCGTTCCGCCATGCTGATACAACAATGCAACATAAGTAGACAAGTCCGGGTTTGCCGTACCGTTAATCAAACGCTCGGTGGACGGAACCGCTACCTCCAGGTTGTTCTGCTGTAAGGTCGGCAGAATGTCAATCAAGTCATTCCAGGTATCCGGAGCCTCTACGCCCAAGTCTTCCAAGATATCGTTACGGTAGAACATAACATTATATACATGCGTCAACGGAAGGCCGTACAAATCTCCTTCAAAATAATACGGTGCCATTGCGCTGGCCGGGAACTGGGCAATTACATCTTCCCATCCCGCAAACTCATTTAACGGCTGTGCCGCATCACGCAACGCGTAGTTGACCGGATCACCCTGCTGCATCTGAATCGCAACGTCCGGGCCGATTCCTGCCAAGGTTGCATTCAATACCATGCTGGACATCTGGATCAACTTTACGTTTACCGGAATACCGGTCTGCGGAGTAAATACATCATCCACCAAAGTCTTTAATACATTACTCTGGTCACGACCGCTGGCAATCCAAACGGTAATTGCCTCTTCGTCATCATATACGTTACCGAGGGCATCATAGTCTACGGTAAAGGATGCGATAAAGGAACGAATGGTATGACCTGCGCTCTTAAAGAAATTGGACTTCACTTCCTTCGGCTGTGCATTCACGCCGGTTACGGTAATTAAGTCAATATCCAGCGGCGATTCGGACATGGTATTAATAGAAGTACCGACGGAACTGATATTACTCTTAAATGTTCCGAACTGCTTTGCGATACGTTCGGTCTTCTTTACGAAAATCTCCATCTGCTTCGCCAGCTTCTGAACGTTTGCGATATCGCCGGAAAGTTCTCCGGTATATGCCACATAATCATCAATAACCTTATACAAACGTCTGTATTCCACATCCATTGCTTCGATTACTTCCGGATAAACCTTGTCTAAATCGTAGTCACGGTTCTTATCCGGAGTTGCACCGGTCAATACGAGAATGGTACGGTACATCTCATTCATACGGATTACGGAATCCTGTAATTCATTTAAAATATCACCCATGTCACCCATGGCAACTTCCATACGGATGGTATGGGTACCTGCGGTTAAGTAAATATTGTACGGTGTACCCTCATCATCTGCCAGAGCCACGTTAATCCATTCCGAAGAATACGGGAATGCCACTGCGGAAAGCTCTTCAAACGGAATTGCACCATCAATGTAAACCGCACGGTTGGACACACGACCACGGTTATAGGACTGACGAGCCTTTACGGTAAGGTTATAGAAACCGTCTGCCGGTACCGTAAACTCCCACTCGATCCACTGTCCTGCAATCTTCCACTGCTCACCGCCGCCGTAGTTTAACTTAGACTGGGTTACGCTGTACGGAACCGTATTTGCGGAAGCATGGTCCGAACGGGAATACAAGGACTGTGCGGAACGTGCCACGGAAGCCTCACCCTGAATCTCATCAAAATGGTCTGCTCCGCCGGAAGTCTGCGGACAAGCCGCAAGATACTCCGCATAAGTCAACGCTTTTTCTACCGGGCAAATGGAAATCTTACGAATTGCCATCGGCTCATTCACCGCATCCAATGCAATTGTATTTACACCTGCATTGAAGTAGTACTCATACGGTTCTGTGTAATATCCCATATAATCCGTAAAGTAAGCAGAAGACCAATCCGGCTTCTCTACCTGGGTCGGACGACGGTCATTACCCTGATTATCGGTAATAACTGCGGTTGCATCTGCCCAACGTCTGGTAAACGTCAAAGCATCCGAACCCACAAACGGCATCTCACCGTTAATTAAGAAGCAACGCTCCATGCTTACGCCTCTGGACTCTACCGGATAATACTCAATATATGCACGGTACAATCCGGCCTCCGGAACGTTCACCTGCCATTCGGTAAATCCGTTGTCTCCCTGGTAAAGAACTACATCTTCACCCTGATAGTCGGTCAGAATCTCGGTGTTCTCAGCAGTTTCCGCAACATACTTTTCAAGATCTACCACTATCTCTTCACCCTGCGGTCTGGACGAACCTTTATGCTCTTCAAGATATGCGGCATAGGTATCCGTACGTTCAAACTCGCCGGATGTCGCAAGATTCGTTCCCTCATACTTTTCGCTGAAGTTTTGCTCGCCGCCAAGCAGTGTAATCAGCAATACTACCACTGCCACAACTGCCACGACTCCAACTACAGCAAGGAAGCTTTTCTTTCCTTTTGACATAGTTTTCTCCTTTCTTTGTGCATATTTCCCTTTTGCACAACGATTTGTCTTTACGACAAACCAAAGCCGGAGCACATCTTAACCAGGCTGTCATACAACAACCTTTCTAAAATGTGAATCGGCTTTCTTCCCTCTGATAAAAATCACCAAAGGGGCTCTTTCTCCGTTTTTGTACATAATCACCAAAAAAGGCGACTTCAGAAAAAGACTTTTTTGTAGCGTATAGTGCCATTATAGTCCCTTTTTTCAAAAAGCGCTTATCAATTATTGCTTTTCGAACTTTCACCTATTGCTCCGTTTTGGCACAATACGCAGAAACATGACTATTTTTTTATCGGCTCTTTACAACCTAAATCAATTATATTATGATATTTGTATAATTTCAAGTATAAATTAGGCTTTTAAGTAACTTTTTTTATGCATTTTACCTTTTCATATCCGGTTAAAACAAATAGCAATTTTTGACAAATTAGGTGTTTTTCTTTTTTATTGTTTCCTTCCGATACTGTTTTTGTCAAATTTAACAACAATTCTATGGAGGTGTATTATTTATGCTGACGAATGAACCACTTTCTTTTGATGACGCGCATTGGATGGAGCTCCGTCAAAAGTCCTGTGACCGTAATTCCGCTTTTCACAACAGAATCATAGCCGGCACCCATGAAAAGCTCACCTATGCGGAAGAAAACACCCCGGTTTTTCTGTGGATTAATAAAGAACCCGGCAGTTTCCCGTTACACTGGCATTCCACCGCGGAAATCATTATGCCCATCAAAAACGGTTATACCGTCACAATGAACAAAACCACTTATCACCTGAAAGAAAACGAAATTCTTGTGATACCGCCCGGGGAACTGCACGAACTGACCCCTCCGGCCTCCGGATACCGTATGGTACTCATGTTTGATTTGTCCATTTTGAACAAATGCAAAGGCTTTCCGCGATTGTTTTCTTTGTTTTCTCTTCCGAGACTGATTACCGAAGAAACAAAGCCGGATATTTACGATAAAGAACGGGCCCTGCTGTTACGGATCGCGGAAGAATATGCCGCTGACGGAGATATGTCGGAGCTCGCCATTCTTTCCATGTTAATTCAATTTTTCGTTCTGCTGGCCAGAAACAATGACGATACCCTGCCGGCCGCCTTTCCGGCCACACCGCCTACCAAGCAGCGGGAGTACATCGAAAAATTCAATACGGTATTTGATTACATTGAAACCCACTATGCGGAAGATATTACATTAGAATCCACTGCGGCACAAATCGGATTTTCCAAGTTTCATTTTTCCCGGTTATTCCGGCAGTTTACCGATACCTCGTTTTACGACTACCTGTGCGCAAGGCGAATTAAAGCTGCGGAAACCTTACTTTTGGACCCGAATCTTCCGATTACGGAAATTGCATTGCAGTCCGGCTTTGCCAGCATCTCCACCTTTAACCGGGTTTTTAAAAAATTCAAGGAATGTACGCCGACGGAATTCAAGGAATTTAACACCGAAAGCCGACGTTCCGCCTCCAAAAACGCCAAATAGTTTTATTGACAAACAAGGGCTGTCACCTATGTGACAGCCCTTTTCATAACCAAAAGTCCTATTCGTAATCCACAACATTTGCCCAGGACAGCAATAACTGTCTTTCCTCCGGCTTGCCCTTTACGGACTGGGAAGCCGCTACAATCGGAAGCCAGCGCTCGATGTACTGTCTTGCGGTATCGCTCATCTTGCAGAACAATTCCATGTACTTCTTTGCCCCCTCGGTGTCCCCTGCCAGCCAGAACAACAAATAAGTTCTTGCCACATCGGCGGAAGCATTACCCTGGGTTGCATGTGCCCAGTCGATAATATACGCCTTGCCGTCCTCGTCGGAAATAATGATATTGGACGGGTTAAAGTCCCCGTGACATACCTTCGTATGCTTCTTCATCCCCTCCAGACGGGTATGCAATTCATAACGGGTGGTGGCGTCTAACTCTGCCTCGGAAATCTTACGATTCATCTTATCCTTTAACTTATTAAGCCCCGGTGCGCGCTTTGCATGCACTTCCATCTGAAGCTCCACCAGCATCTTCAGGTACTCATCCTTCTTCTCCGGATTTTCCTGCATCAGCTGCGCCAGGGTCTTGCCCTTGATATACTCGGATACAATCGCCCACTTGCCGTCAATCTTTGTCACCTCGTAAAGCTGCGGAATGCAAAGCCCCGTTTCCTCCACTCTGGCCTGGTTCAGCGCTTCATTCAAAACATCTGCCTTGGAATAATCCTCGTTAAACACCTTAATGACACGGTCACCGTCCAAATATACGGTCTTTTTCTCTCTTACTGCAACAACCTTATCCAGTTTCATAGTCTTTGCCCTCCTTTACACCGTCTCGTGCTTGCCATAGTACGCATTCAGATACATCTGCTTAATTTCGCTCATCAGCGGATATCTCGGGTTTGCACCGGTACACTGGTCGTCAAATGCCTGCTCGGTCATCTCGTCAAGTCTTGCAAGGAAATCCTTCTCATCCGGTACATATTCTTTGATGGTCTTCTTGATGCCAATCTTCTCCTTTAAGTCATCAATTGCCTTAATTAAATTCTTTAACTTTTCTTCGTTATTCTTACCCTTAATTCCCAGATAGTCGGCAACCTCTGCGTAACGAGCCAGCGTATGCGGATGATCGTACTGGGAAAAGGTACCCATCTTCACCGGAGTCTCGCTGGCATTAAATAACAACACCTCATTGATCATCAACGCATTTGCAACACCGTGCGGAAGATGATGGAATGCACCCAGCTTATGTGCCATGGAATGACATACACCTAAGAATGCATTTGCAAAGGCCATACCTGCAATGGTTGCCGCATTGGCCATCTTCTCTCTGGCTTCCACATCGTTGCCGTTCTCGTAAGCGCGCGGCAGGTATTCGAAAATCACCTTCAGCGCCTTTAATGCCAAGCCGTCGGTGTAATCCGTCGCCATCACGGAAGCATATGCCTCCAGTGCATGGGTCACCGCATCAATACCGGAAGCGGCAGTCAATCCCTTCGGTGCGGACATATGGAAATCCGTATCGATAATTGCCATATTCGGAAGAAGCTCATAGTCAGCCAGCGGATACTTTACGCCGGTTTTCTCATCGGTAATAACCGCAAACGGAGTCACCTCGGAACCGGTACCCGCAGAAGTCGGGATTGCCACAAAATAAGCCTTCTCGCCCATCTTCGGGAAGGTATAAATTCTTTTTCTGATATCTACAAAACGCATTGCCATATCCATGAAGTCTGCTTCCGGATGTTCGTAAAGAACCCACATAATCTTTGCAGCGTCCATGGCGGAACCGCCACCCAAAGCAATGATCACATCCGGCCGGAATGCTGCCATCTGTGCGGCACCTGCCTTTGCGCAGGCAAGAGTCGGGTCCGGCTCTACCTGCCAGAACTCCGCATGGGAAATACCCATTTCATCAAGCTTATCGGTAATTGCCTTCGTAAAACCGTTCTGATACAAGAATTCATCCGTTACCACAAACGCCTTCTTTTTGCCCATTACGGTGCCAAGCTCATCCAGAGCTACCGGGAGGCATCCCTTCTTCATGTAAATCTTTTCAGGTGCACGGAACCAAAGCATATTTTCCCTTCTTTCTGCAACGGTCTTTATATTTAACAAGTGCTTTACGCCTACGTTATCGGACACGGAATTTCCGCCCCAGGAACCACACCCGAGGGTTAAGGACGGAGCCAGCTTAAAGTTATACAAATCGCCGATACCACCCTGGGAGGACGGGGTATTCACAAGGATACGGCAGGTCTTCATACGCTCCGCAAACTCATGAAGCTTTGCGGTCTCGGTCTGTGCATTCAGATAAATGGAGGAGGTATGGCCGTAACCGCCGTCCGCGATTAAGTGCTCTGCCTTCTCGAAGGCATCCTGAATGTTCTTTGCCTTGTACATGGCAAGTACCGGAGAAAGCTTTTCATGGGCGAACTCCTCGGAAATATCTACGCTTTCCACCTCACCGATTAAAATCTTCGTGCCTTCCGGAACCTTAACACCCGCAAGCTCAGCGATGGTGGTGGCCTTCTGACCCACAATTTTTGCGTTTAACGCGCCGTTGATGATAATGGTCTTACGAACCTTCTCGATTTCCTCATCCTTTAAGAAATAGCAGCCGCGTCTCGCAAACTCTTCCTTTACTGCCTTATATACCTTATCCAAAACAATCACGGACTGTTCGGATGCACAAATCATACCGTTATCAAAGGTTTTGGAATGAATAATGGAATTCACCGCAAGTAAAACATCCGCCGTATCGTCGATAATAGCCGGTGTATTACCCGCACCTACACCGAGAGCCGGTTTACCGCTGGAATATGCAGCCTTTACCATACCCGGACCACCGGTAGCAAGAATAATATCCGCTTCCTTCATTACCGTATTGGTCATCTCCAGAGACGGCACGTCAATCCAGGCAATAATATCCTCCGGAGCACCGGCCGCAACCGCTGCTTCCAGCACAATCTTTGCTGCCGCAATGGTGGAATTCTTTGCCCGCGGGTGTGGGCTGATAATAATACCG
>JAGBBP010000046.1 GCA_017938405.1 Lachnospiraceae bacterium | reverse complement strand
CGGGAACAGCATAAGACGCGTCCCTTTGTCTTAGCGGACAAATGTATCACCTGCGGGGCATGTATGAACGCCTGCGGCGAGTTCTGTATCGGGCTTGAAGGTCCATCGATTGTTATCGACTATGACAACTGTGTGGGGTGTCTTATGTGCATGAACGTCTGCCCGGAGCATGCTATTGATTTGGACTGGCAGGACGACGGAACAGAGTTCGTGGAAAAGATGGCGGACTACGCGGCAGGCGCTGTGGCAAACAAGACCGGAAAAGCATTCTACATCAACTTCTTAACCAACATCACCCCGCACTGCGACTGCACGGCCTGGAATGACATTCCGTTCGTCAAAGATATCGGCATTCTCGCATCCCGCGACCCGGTGGCTCTCGACAAGGCATGCTATGATTTAGTAAACGCCGCAGAAGGCGTGCAGGGCTCGCTTCTCCCGGACCACCACGATCCGGGCGAAGAAAAGTTCACCCGCGTCTGGCCGGGAACCAACCCGGAACTCCAGCTCGAAGCGGCCGAGGAAATGAACGTCGGACGGCGCGAGTATAATCTGGTAGAGATTTAAGGATATCCGGAAAAATCCTCAACCCCGTATCTTTTTTCCCCGATTTCCGCATCGGAAACCATTTGCACCAAATCCCTCCCCATAGGGGCAATGCAGAAAAAAAGTCTCTTCTGGAAAAAGACGCACAAAGTATTACCCGGCTTTGGTATTCGTTGCACCAGACACAATACTCACGAAAACCGCGTATGATATTTTGAGGAGAGAAGCCCCCTGCAGTCACACAAATAACACAAATAGCACATTCACACCACATTAGTATTACGAATATAATTATCGTAACATTATATACATATGAAATTGAATCTGTTTATGCTGATAACGCAGGAGTCCCTCATGGCATTTTACCAGATTACCTACAACAAAAAGTATGATTTCGCAACCCTCCACAACTGGGGATGCACCTTCCGCTGTCCATTCTGTTCCTACAAACTCAGAGGCGGCGCAGATTCCAAACCCGGATTCATGACTCCAAAGCCTGCGTCCTTTCTCACAACAGAAGAGATAAAAACCGTCCTTGCCGGACAGCGGCCGAAAACGGTATCTCTTATGGGTGGAGAACCATCGCTTGCACCGGATTTGGAAGAACTTCTGGCATTTGCAAAACAGGAGCTTGGAGCAAAAACCAAACTCGGACACACCAACGGGACACGAATCCCAACAGAAAATCTGGATTATGCCAATGTCGGATTTAAAGCATGGAGCCGCGACCTGCACTACAGGATTACCGGAAAACCAAAGGACCTTATCTACACCAACTTCAAAAACGCTTGGGAAAGCGGAATGCAGATGGAGGCAAACCTTGTCTATATCCCGGGTTTTGTCGGACTTGACGAACTGGAAGGGCTGTGCGGATTCCTTGCAGGACTGGATGATACCATTCCTTTACGTATCTCCGGATACATCCCGGTTCCGGGACAGCCGTGGAAACGGCCCACGAAAAAACAGATGGCAGAGGCAAAAGAGACCGCGGAAAAATATCTCAAAACCGTGGAAGCATCACACCTGACTGTCGCCGAGGCACTGGATTTATCCATGCGGGACGACCGGTTCGATGT
>JAGBBP010000045.1 GCA_017938405.1 Lachnospiraceae bacterium | reverse complement strand
TCATCAATCCCAATACCAAAAGTCCGAAACTGAATATTTTTGCCATAGTTTTAGTCATTGTTTTTTCCTCGTCTAAAGGGATTGCCAAACACTTTCAATCCTATTAACAGTAACACCGCCACCATTATCATAGCTGCTCTCTCCGGAAATTCCGTAATATACTCCTGCGGAATGCTGGTAAAACTCGCCACGCCATTCCTGATAATCATCCGGAAGAATCAACCGTTCCTTGGTGTGGACATTATACAAAATATCCATCCATTCCACCGTGTAATCCAGCAAATCTCCCCGTTCTTCGCAAATGGTGGTAATCAGCCATCCGTCGTATAAATTGGTACGGTTCCATACACTGTGGTCACTGAAGTAAAAGAACCGTCGTTCCAAAAACTCTTCCCTATAGGTTTCTTCCGTGTAACCGTCTTTTGTAATCTGATACATGGTATTATAAAATCCGCTGCCGCCGATTACCACCGCTGTTCCGGTAGCATCCGGCATTGTAGCAATCTGAAAATCCGGTTTCGGATTTTCTTCTGTCAGACACATTTCATCCGTCAGTTCAAAAATCAGTGTTCCCGTTTCAGCGTTATAGTAATGTATTCCGTAATAGAAATCCGGTTCGTTACTGTCAAATTCAATTCGCATACCCTGACGGTAGAAAACCGTGCGGTCAAACTGCTGTCCCGACTCCGTAGTCATAGTGCCGGCATAATAGTTATACGTATACAATTCCTTACCGGTACTACGGTCAAACACATGGGTAACCGCACCGGAATCCTCAAAGCTGACCCAGTCTTGATCCTCATACACCAATTGCTCATAGCCCGGTTCCACGAGAATATTTCCCTGTGTATCCGCCATGCCAAAATATTTCCCATTCCGGATGATATACACATCTCCCAGATAGCGGTACACTTCATACTTAAATTCCGTAATCTCATACTCGGTTTGTACGAGCTTTACCGGAACTTCGGTAGGCACCGGTACTTCGGTAGACTGCGGTTGCTCTGTTACACTGGTTTTTGGCAGCTCCTCCATGGCAATCTCCGGTAAGAAATAATACTTTCCGTCTACATACACGCCACGCGCCAGACAGCTGTCCACCTCTATTCCCGGCAGAAGAAATTCAGAACACTGCTCAAAGTTTTCATCTACAAAGTACAGGCCTGCTTCATCCAGTACTAAAAGTCTGCCGTTGAAAAAGGTTCCGTTACTGTCCGAGTAACTTGCCACAACATTTCCTTCATAATCCAGAACATCTACTCCGGTTGATTTATAGTATGCAAAAATATACCGTTCATCAAACCTTACTCCGGTATACAGCTCCTCTGTCAGTTTCCGGTTGCCTTTACAAAGGGCATACAGTTCCTTTGAGTCATCTTCCGTATTTACACGGATAGCCATGGTATCCCCGTAGCCCTTGTTATATACCGTAAAGTAATCCTGGTATTCTTCCGGAAACGGTACCAGCTCCAGGGTATTCACATTCAAAAATGCATAGTAGCTCTGCTGCCTCTGCGTTAAAAAGCTTTGCTTTACATCCGCCACATATACCTTTACCCAGCCCCGGCTTAAAGAAATATCTGCCCAGGTATAGTTTCCCACAAAGTCAAACCTGCGGGCGATGATTCCTTCCGGAAGCTCCATCGTCCGGCTCTCACAGCCCTCTGCCGTAATGGAATAGATCGTATTGGTGCTTCCGTTGCCGCGGATAGCAATGGCCCGTCCAGTTTCATCCGGGT
>JAGBBP010000044.1 GCA_017938405.1 Lachnospiraceae bacterium | reverse complement strand
AGGAGTTCTGTTATAAAATCATATATAGGCATAGGCTTCAATCCTTTCTGTGTGTTTTGTTGTGGTGACTTAATTATACAGGAATTGAAGTCCTATGCCTATTCTATTTTTTATTTACCCCCATCTAAAGTGTACAACCCTTTTTCTGTGCTTTTTTCGTGACATTTCCCTGCCAATATGGTACACTAATATCAGGTATTTCCATTAGGAAGCAATTAAGGAAAAGAAAGGAAAGAACAAATTATGACCACTGTAATCGACCGTTTTTTACGATATGTACAAATTGATACCAAGTCCGATGACTATACGGGGACTTCCCTGAGTACCGCAAAGCAACACAATCTTGCTAAAGTGCTGGTGGAGGAGCTTACAGCCCTTGGAATTGCGGATGTAACCTATGATACGGAGCATTGTTATGTATATGCAAGTATTCCGGCAAGTACGGGCTGTGAGATGGCTCCGGCGTTGGGCTTTATTTCTCACATGGATACTTCTCCGGCGGTGTCAGGCGAGAATGTGAAGCCACGGAGAGTAGCAAACTATGACGGCAAGAATGTGTTGTTAAACGAGGAAAAAGATATTTGGCTGTCCACCGAGGAGTTCCCGGAACTTTTGGAGCTTGTGGGGCAGGATTTGATTGTAACCGACGGCACCACACTTTTAGGTGCGGATGATAAGGCCGGTGTGGCGGAGATTATGGCCATGGCGGAGTATTTGCTTGCCCATCCGGAGGTGCCTCACGGAAAGATTTGTATCGGGTTTACACCGGATGAAGAAATCGGTTGTGGCACGGACTTTTTCGATATTCCGAAGTTCGGAGCGCAGTACGCCTATACGGTGGACGGCGGAACTTTGGGAGAACTGGAGTATGAGAATTTCAATGCAGCCGGGGCTACGGTACACATTTACGGCAGAAATGTGCATCCGGGTTCCGCAAAGGGCAAGATGAAGAATGCACTCCTCATTGCCCAGGAGTTCCAGAGCCTTCTTCCGGTACAACAGAACCCAATGTATACGGAAGGGTATGAGGGCTTTTTCCATCTGGATCGTTTAAGCGGTGTGGTGGAGGAAGCGGAAGCAGAGTACATTATCCGTGACCATGACAGAGCCTTGTTTGAAGAGAAGAAAACAATGTTTTTGAATGCGGTGCGGTTCCTTAACGAAAAGTACGGCGAGGGTACGGTTGTAGTGGAACTGGAAGATTCTTATTATAACATGAAGGAAAAGCTTGCGGACCATATGCATCTGGTGACGTCTGCTTGTGATGCTATGAAAGAACTGGGAATAGAGCCGAAGGTAATGCCGATTCGCGGCGGTACTGACGGTGCAAGACTGACCTATATGGGGCTTCCGTGTCCGAATCTTTGTACCGGTGGTGCAAACTTCCACAGTAGGTTCGAATATGCCAGTGTAGATGCCATGGAAAAGACGGTGGAGCTGTTGGTGTTGTTGGCAAAGAAGTACGGACAGAAAGAAGCGTAGAATATTTTGGGACAACCCTTGCACAAAAAAATAACCTCTGCTAAAATAGATAGTATGTGGGAGATAAAAGAAAGGAATTAGGTATGAGACAAATTTTGTTTGAAATCGGACCGATTAAGATATACAGCTACGGTCTTATGATTGCCATCGGAGTTGTTATGGCGTTTTATGTGGCAGAGAAACGTGCACCGAAAAAGGGACTGGATGCAGAGCAGATTTTTCCCCTTGGTATCTGGTGTGCAATCGGTGGATTTTTAGGCGCGAAGGTGCTGTATGTAATTACGGAATACGAGAAGTTGTTTGCGGGCCGGATGTCGTTCCGGGATGTGATGTACGGGTTTGTGGTATACGGCGGTATTATCGGGGGTATACTTGCGGGATATGTGTACTGTAAAGTTAAGAAGTTGAATTTCTTAAAGTACTTTGATATTGTTATGCCGTCCATTGCGCTGGCACAGGGCTTCGGACGTATCGGTTGTTTTCTTGCGGGATGCTGTTACGGCAGGGAAACGGATGCCTGGTACGGCATGGAGTTTAATCATTCCGTGTATCAGAATATGGTAGGTGTTAAGGTGATTCCGACCCAGCTGATTATGAGTGTGGCGGATTTTGCACACTTTTTCCTGTTGGCATATATCGCAAACAAAGTATACAAAACCGGAAAAGACGGTGTGATTGCAGGTTGTTATTTACTGTTTTATAGTATCGGCAGATTTTTCATTGAGTTTTTACGAAGTGACCCGCGGGGCGATGTGGGGATTCTTTCTACATCCCAGTTTATTTCCCTGTTTATTTTTGCGGCAGGCGTGGGAATGGTACTGTTCTTTGGACTTCGCAAGGAAAAAAATGCGGAAATTGCTAAGGCTGAAACAAAAGATGTAACGGAGTAGAACGGAACAAAGGAAACTATAGAATACGGAGGAGTATGTGATGGTAGTCAGTAATGTAAAAGTATACGGTTTGGAAAGTGCGGTACGGGGCAGTAAGTTCCCGATGGCCACAAAGACGGAAGAGTTAAACAGTGATATTGTGCCGACCACTTATAAGCTTGCGACTTGTGAGCGGGGCAGCGGACACGACCAGTTTATGACCGGTATTATCGTGCAGTTTGATTTAACCTTTACGGTAAAAGCCTGGACGGAGGCGGAGCGGTATCATTTCCTTGATTTTATTTCCAGCCAGTCTACCATGCACCGGATTGCGAAGTTTGATTTGGACAATCAGTACAGCGAGTATACGGACAAGCGTATGATTGCCATTATGAATGAGTTGAAAGATAAATATAACGAGACGGGAGATCCGGAGGACTATTTGCGCCTTCTGTACTCCAATCCCTGCGGTTTTAAACTGACGGCAGCCATGACCACCAATTACCGCCAGTTAAAGACCATTTATGCCCAGCGGAAAAACCACAGACTGCCGGAGTGGCGTGAGTTCTGTGCCTGGGTGGAGACGTTGCCGTACGCAGAGTTTATTACCGGTGTTCCGGCAGAATCATAATAAGGAGTCAAGCAAAGTTCGGATTATCGGGGTAAGGCCGTTTGCTTTCAGTTCGTCATCGTAAACGGTATAGCAAAAATTGCTTTTGTAATCGGAGTAGAAGCATGGAAGAGACTTTTCCTTCTGTGCTTCTTTTTTTGCGTTTTTCACAAAGAACGGAACAAAGGCACCGGTTTTCTTCGTGTAGCAGGTGGCTGCCGTAGCCTTTTTCCGGTATTCCTTTTCCACAAAGGAGGCTACACTTTTGTGCATGGCACAGTCCTCTAACGGCAGGTAGTAGTAGTCTGCCGGGTTCGGGTAAAAGTATTTCAGATCACCGGAATGAACCGGCAAAAGCACCATCACTTGTCCGCTTTTGCTTAAATTAATGATGATGTTCCGGTCATCGAAGGGAAGATGCAATTCGCAGGGAAACGGCAAAGTAAACGGAAATACATAGTCCACCGAAACCGCCTTTGGAGTTAGTTTGATTTTACTTAGGGCGTCCCGAAGCTCCGGATTATCTGCCAGGGCATTGGGCATAGGCGGTTGTAAGCGTTCCTCTGTCAGTTCGGCAGAAAGATTTTGCAAAAACAGCAATATCGTCAGGGACGGAAGACTTTTGATATCTTCCGCATTATGTAACAGAAGAACATGACCGAGGGCCGTGACCTCCCGTTCCTTGCTGTGGTTGGTCAGTTCATTTAAGCGGTACAGTCCCAAAAACTGTGCGTAGACCTCGATTAAGTCACCGCCGGAAAATGTGTCCGTACGGGTAAAACCGAAAAAACGCTCCATGGTTTTTAATTTCAAATCCTCAGTTGTCATATAATCCTTTAATTTCCGGGCTGCGGCGTAAAGGTCCAGGCTTTCCAAATCGGAGAGAGGACAGGTAAGACAATGACGCTTCGCTTTCTTCTCAAGGAACGGCAAATCAAAGCCGGTGCCGTTGTAATGAAGAAGCAGGTCATAGTCCTTCACCTTTTCGAAAAACAGACGCAACAATTCCTTTTCCTCCGCAGGCTCCGTAGTCATCCACTGGGTCAGGAAATAAGCCCCTTCTTCCTCATAGGCGCAGCCGATGAGGTAAACGTAGGAACTCTGGGCGGAAAGCCCGGTGGTTTCGATATCAAAATAAATGGCCCGCATATTCCGGTATTCGGTCGGCAGGTAAGGGGTAAATTCCGGTGTAAACGGAGTGGTTAAGGTAATCATAAATACACTTCCTTTGTAATGGGGTATAACCGATTTGCCGGGTTGTAAGGATAGTTACAGTGTATCATAAGTTGCAGGTTTTGAATAGTAGAGGAAAAAGAAAAATTCCTATTCCATCCGGGAACGTGTTGTGCTATACTAGATATGTGAAAGTTTATCCGCAGGGGGTGATTGCATGAAGCTGAATCAGTGTAAATATTGTTTTAACATGTTTCAGAGTCCGGATACCCGTGTGGTTTGCGACAAATGCAAGCCTTTGGATGAAGCGTTGTTCAGCAGCATTGAGGACTATTTGAAAAAGTATCCCAACAGCAATGCAATCCAGATAGCGGAGGGCTTGGAGATTCCGACCTTTGAGGTGGTGCGGTTTATTGATGAAGGAAGGCTTCAGTTTTCCCGAGGAAAGTTTGAACGGTTGAAATAATACGGTACGAGGTGACATATGATTGCATATATTAAGGGAGTGTTCGCGGAAGCGGACGGCAATGCGGTAATGATAGAGACGGCAGGGGGAATCGCTTACGAAGTGGCAGTGATGCCTTCCGATTTGGATAAGCTCCCGGCACAGGGGGAGGAGTTAAAGTTGTATACGTATCTGCAGGTAAAGGAAGACGGTGTGGCATTGTACGGCTTCCTTTCCAAAGCGGATTTGACTATATTTAAGCTTTTGATTACGGTCAGTGGCATCGGCCCGAAGTTAGGCCTTGGGATTTTGTCCTCCATCGGCGCGACGGAGCTTCGGATGGCGGTGATTGCGGAGGATGCAGACCGTCTGGCAGCGGCACCGGGCATCGGAAAGAAAACCGCAGGCCGGTTGGTGATTGAGTTAAAGGATAAGATTATGGCTTTGGCAACGGAGTTTGCGGAGGATTTTGTAGAAAAGACCGCAGTGACAAAGGGCTCCGAAACGGAGGAAGCAAAGAAGCTTCGGGAGAATGCCCTGCAGGTATTGGTGGCGCTGGGCTATGCGGAAAAGGAAGCAGCCCGGGCAGTAAAGGAAGTAGAGGTTACCGAAGGCATGACCGACGACGATATGGTGCGCCTGAGCTTACGACAGCTGGGCTGATGAGGAAGGTAGACAAAGGGTATGGCAAGACGGATTATTACAACCGAGGCAATGGGGGATGAAAAGAAGACCGAAGTCGGGCTTCGCCCTCAGTTACTTACGGATTATATCGGACAGGCAAAAGTAAGAGAAATGCTGAAAATCTATATCGAAGCGGCAAAGGAACGTAAGGAAACCTTAGACCATGTACTGTTTTTTGGTCCGCCGGGCTTAGGTAAGACTACCCTTGCCGGGATTATTGCCAATGAGATGGGGGTAAATATCCGCACCACGGCGGGCCCTGCCATCGAAAAGCCGGGAGATATGGCATCGATTTTGTATAAGTTAAATGAAGGGGATGTACTTTTTATAGACGAGATTCACCGGATTCCCCGTCAGGTAGAGGAGTTTTTGTATTCCGCCATGGAGGATTTTTCCATGGATGTCCTCA
Source organism: Lachnospiraceae bacterium (assembly GCA_017938405.1). GTDB lineage: Bacteria > Bacillota > Clostridia > Lachnospirales > Lachnospiraceae > SIG307. The sequence goes on along the minus strand of JAGBBP010000044.1, from coordinate 171,804 downwards.
TCGGACAGGGGGCCAGCGCCGTGTCGAAGCACTTTTCCCTGCCGCATTTTACACTGGTTGGAGCGACGACCCGTGCGGGTATGCTGACGGCGCCGTTACGTGACCGGTTCGGTGTGGTTGCACGTTTGGAGTTTTATACGGATGCGGAGCTTACGCAAATTGTGAAGCGTTCCGCGGGAGTATTACAGGTGGAGATTGAGGAAGACGGAGCCTTGGAGATTGCCCGTCGTTCCAGAGGAACGCCGCGTCTTGCCAACCGTTTCTTAAAGCGTGTGCGTGATTACGCCCAGGTGGTGGGAGACGGTGTCATTACAAAGGAGATTGCGGATAAGGCACTGGATTTGTTAGAGGTGGATAAGGAAGGACTGGACCACATTGACCGCAGAGTGTTGACCGCTATGATAGAGAAGTTTCACGGAGGTCCGGTGGGACTGGAGGCCGTGGCAGTGAGCATCGGAGAGGATGCGGGTACCATAGAAGAAGTGTACGAACCGTTTTTGGTGCAGAACGGATTTGTGGCCAGAACACCGAGAGGCAGGGTAGTTTTACCGAAGGCATATCGTCATGTGGGACTGCCGGAGCCGGATACGAAGGAATAACAGGAGGATGCGGGATGAATAAGAAAAACGGAATTGAAGTCATTATCAACGGGAAGCGTGTGAGTCTTGCCGGATATGAAAGTGAAGAATACTTACAGCGTGTGGCATCGTACCTGAATGCAAAGTACACGGAGTTAAAGAATACGGAATCTTATCGTATGTTAGACTTGGAAATGAAGAATATGGTATTACAGCTGAATCTGGCAGATGATTACTTTAAGTTAAAAAAGCAGATGGACGAGACAAGCGGGGATTCTGTTGCCAAAAGTGGTGAGATTTTTGACTTAAAGCATGAGGTAATTACGGCTCAGACAAAGCTTGAGGCGGCACAAAGAGAAATCGAAGTGTTAAAGAAAGAGAACATCGAAGCGCAGAAACGAATTATACGGTTGGAAACCGAGTTAGAGGGATATCATGGAAAAGCCTGAGATTCTTGCTCCGGCAGGTAGTATGGCTGCTTTAAAGGCGGCTTTTGCTGCGGGAGCGGATGCGGTATATATGGGTGGAAGTAGTTTCGGTGCAAGAGCGTACGCAGAGAACCCGGATAGAGACGAGATGATTGAGGCCATCCGGTATGCACATCTGCGGGGAAAGCGGTTGTACCTTACGGTGAATACTTTGGTAAAAGAGCAGGAATTCGGCGCATTGTACGAGTTTCTGGCTCCTTATTATACGGCGGGTCTGGATGCGGCCATTGTGCAGGACGTGGGTGTGTTGCACTTTTTGGCAAACGAGTTTCCGGACCTTTCTTTGCATGCCAGCACCCAGATGACTTTGACGGGAGCGGAGGGAATCCGCCTATTTGACGGGTATCCGGTGACGCGCCTGGTTCCGGCCAGAGAGTTGTCTTTACAGGAAATTGCGGATATTTGTAAAACTTCCGGGAAGGAAGTGGAGATTTTCGTTCACGGAGCCTTATGTTATTGCTATTCCGGTCAATGTCTCATGAGCAGTATGATCGGTGGCAGAAGCGGCAACCGTGGAAGGTGTGCCCAGCCTTGCCGGATGGAATACGAAAGTGAGTCTGCCGGAAAGAAATACTGGCTCAGTCCCAAGGATTTGTGCGGACTTTCTTTGCTACCGGAATTAATCGGGACCGGAGCGGCGTCCTTTAAGATTGAGGGAAGAATGAAGCGTCCGGAATATGCGGCGGCGGTGACGGCGGCGTACCGGAAGTTTACGGATTTGTATTGTTCTCTCGGAGAGGAAGGCTATTGTGCCTATTTGCGGGAACATCCGACTCTGCTTACGGAGGAGACGGAGCGGCTGGCGGATGTATATAACAGAGGAAACTTTACGGATGGTTTGTTTTTACGTCATAACGGAAAGGATATGATGTCGGTGCATCGGCCGGGACATTTCGGTGTGCCGGTAGGCGAGGTGGTGTCCGGTGGGAAAGGAGAAGCTTTGATTCGCCTGACAAAGGAGGTACAGCCTCAGGATGTATTGGAACTTCGCAGGGAGACAAAGAAAGGTTCCGGGGAGCCGGGGTATTATGAATATACCTTGGGAACCGGCGCGAAAGCCGGGGAAAAGATAAAGGCAAAATTGCTCCCGAAGCTTTCCGCAAGACCGGGAGATACGGTATACCGGATGCGGAATGCGGTGCTTTTGGAGAATCTTGCGAATGCTTATGTAAAGCAGGAAGTAAAGGTACCGGTAACGGGGGCTTTTTATGCAAAAGCGGGGGAAAGCTGTCGTTTGGAGGTTTCAACTCTTTCCGAGAGCATTCTTCCTCCGGTGGCTTTCCCTGAGCAGAAGATGGAACGTGTTTCCGTAGTATGCGAAGGCTTTGTGTGCGAGAAGGCAGGAAAGTTGCCGGCGACAGAGGATGCGGTGAAAAAGCAATTATCAAAGACCGGAAACGAAGCGTTTTTCTTTGAGGAGTTGTCCGTTACGTTGGCGGATGATGTGTTTTTGCCCAACGGTTTGTTAAACGAACTGCGCAGAACCGCACTGGCGAAGCTGACAGAGGAGATACAAAAGAGATTTGTGCGGGGGACGGATGCGGAGGCTGAATCAGGAAGCATTGTTCTTTCACCGGACGAAACAAAGAATACGGTGAACCGTTCGGGAGAGGTAAAAACAAAGAAAGTCAGAAACGAGAACGGATACAGAGACGATAGTTCTCCGATTCCGATGGATTGCGTGGTAAGTACAAGAGGCCAGGCAGAGGCGGCAGGAGAGAATCCGAATGTTCGTCGTGCTTATTTGGATTTAATCGGGCAGAATATAGCAGCGGTATGTGCTTGTGCAAAGGGGTTAAAGGAGAAGGGAAAGGAAGTTTGGTTCTGTTTTCCGCGGATTTGCAGAAAAGAGACGACTACGGGATTGCGAAAGGACTTTTCTTTGCTGAAACAAGAGTTTGACGGCTATCTGATTCGAAATTATGAGACCTTGTCTCTGGTGAAGGAGCTGGATGCGGATTGGCAGTCCCGCTGTGTGCTGGATTATACCATGTATGTGATGAATCGTCAGGCAAAGCAGTTCTATGAAGGATTATTCGGAACACAGGAAGGAAGATTTACGGCACCGGCGGAACTTTCCGAAAAGGAATTACGAGGGCTTGATGTGCGTGATATGGCACTGGTAGTATACGGCAGAATTCCTCTTATGGTATCGGCCCACTGCGCAAAGAAAACCATGGGAGTTTGTACCGGAAGAAAAGAGAACGGGTGCGATACGGAGACGGAACCGCTTGTTCTCACCGACCGGGTAGGAAAGAAGTTGCCGGTACTGCAGAACTGTAAGGAGTGCTATAATCTGATTTACAATCCGGAGTGCTTGTCTCTTTTGGACGGGGGCAAAGTGCTTGAGGAATTGCATCCGGCGGCAATCCGACTGGATTTTACCTTTGAAACAAAGGACGAGACAGAAAAGATTTTACAAAGTGCCGCAGGAAACGGAAGCACAATCACCGGAACCGGCTATACCCGCGGGCACTTTAAAAGAGGGGTGGAATAATGGAAACGGCATTTCTTGCCTTGGTTAACTATATTTTAGCAGGACTTTTGCTTGCGTACAATGTGCAGGCGTTTCTTGTGTTGCGAAAAAAAGAAGAACTTCGCGGAATGGCGGTTCGGATTGCCATGAAGGCGGAGATTGCGATGATTTTTACGTTGTGTTTTCTGGTGTTGTACCTGAAAACCGGTGAGGAAAAAATCGGAGCGTTTTTTCTGATACAGCTGGCAACCTACAGCGTGATTACCTTCGTCTATAAAAAGTTATATCCCCGGATGTCAGAGCTGTTATTTAATCATATGCTGCTGTTACTGTGTATCGGTTCCGTCTTACTTACCAGACTGGATTTTAACGGAGCCATACGTCAGTTTATTATTGTGACGGCAGCACTTTTGGCAGCGTTGTTTATTCCGGCATTTATCCGGGCCATGCATCGTATCGAACGTTACGGTTATGCGTATTTGGGACTGGGAATCGGAGTTCTTTTGTTTGTCTTTTTCTTCGCGGGAGAACGGCTGGGAGCTCGCATCTGGGTGAAGTTGTTCGGTGTGGCCATGCAACCCTTTGAGTTTGTAAAGATTTTGTTTATTTTTGGTTGTGCGGCAGTGTTACTGCGGGCAAAATCATGGAAAGGAATTCTTGCCGGTGGCGCTCTGGCGGGCGTTCATGTATTGTTAATGGCGGCTTCCAATGATTTGGGAGGAGCGTTGTTGTTTGCGGTGGTATTCTGGGTGCTTCTTTATTGTACCAGCGGGAACAGATGGTGGATTATCGGCGGAATCGGTGCGGCAGGTGTTGCCTGTGTTGCGGCATATCAATTGTTTTCCCATGTACAGGTCCGGGTGCTTGCATGGAGGGATCCTTTTGCGGTGGTGGACAACGAAGGTTATCAGTTGGCGCAATCCCTATTTGCCATCGGAAACGGCGGTTTTTTCGGAACCGGGCTGTATAACGGAGCCCCGGAGCAGATTCCGGTGGTAACCACGGATTATATTTTTTCGGCGGTATGTGAAGAACTGGGGGCTTTGTTTGCCCTTGGCCTGTTAGGCGTATATTTGCAGTGTATGTGGCTGTTAATCCGGATGGCGGCGAAGTTTGCGGAAGACTATTACCGGTTGGTGTTTACCGGATTTGCGGCGATGTTTACCACTCAGGTATTCTTGAACGTGGGCGGAGTAATCCGTATGCTGCCGTCTACGGGCGTTCCCCTTCCTTTTGTCAGTGCAGGCGGAAGCTCGGCGGCCAGTATGGTATTGATGTTTATGTTGATACAGGGCATGCAGGAACAAAACGGGGAACCGGGCACCCTGCGGGAGTACAAAGACGGGTTTGTACCGGGGAAAGTAACAGAGAAGGCGCGAAAAGCATTAAGACAGAGCTCGATAGCTTTTTTGGCGGTACTTGCTTTGGTGGCAGTTTACTTTACGGGCTTTATCTGTACGGAAGCCCGGACGGTGATTTTTAACTCTTATAACCGGCGACAGGCGAAGTTGGAGGAGCAGAACGCCAGAGGAACCATTTACGATTCCGAAGGAAATCCGTTAGCGTTTACCATGTTATCGGATGCGGAAGAAATCAGAAAGTATCCTTATGGGAATCTGTATTCCCATGTGGTGGGACAGGTAAAGAACGGTTCCAGCGGTCTGGAGGCCGTAAAAGAAATTGATTTGTTGTCTTCCTCTGCGGGAGAACTGTCCAAGCTGTTGTACCGGATGCGGAATGCGCAAATTCCGGGAAATAATTTGTTTACTACACTTCGGACGGATTTACAGCAACAGGTCTATGAGGCATTAAAAGGAGAAAACGGTGCGGCGGTGGTACTGGATACGGAAAGCGGTGCTTTGCTTTCCTCGGTTTCCTTGCCGGATTTTTCGCCGGAAGGAACGGAAGATTATGAAAGTGCGGAGAGCGGGCCGTTGTTTAACCGGGCATTTTACGGAGAATATCCGGTGGAAGATGCCATCCGGCTATTTCGTGCAGCGGCGGAATCGTTTCAAAATGAAATACCGACACCGTTTGGGGAGTATGTAAGGGCGGAAGATAATCTGTTGACTCCGGTGGGAGCAGCGTTGTTTGCGGAGGCCTGCGGACAAGGTGGAGTTTACCGTACACCGTATGTGGTGACCAAACTTACGGATGCGGGAGGAAAACTGATTTACCGGACGGAATCGGAGAAAATCCGGTTAGTAACGGAAGAAGCCGCGCAAGAGTATTTTGAACAGTTTTCCGTAAAGGAGACAGAGTCAGGCGTGACCTACCGTTATGCGGAGACAGAGGTATATTCCGGAACCGCAGGGAAAAAGCACTGTCTGGCTATGGTACTTGTACCGGCAGATCATCCGACGATAGCAGTCAGTGTGGTATTGGAGCAGCAGAACGGTGTGAAAAACGGTGTCATAAATGAGATTGCGGAGCAAATCGCCGAAGCGGCAATACAGCCTTGATATCTCCGGGAAAGAAAGGAAAATCAGGAAATTTCAGAAACCTTGTGAAGAACGGTTGCAAAGTTGCCGGAAATGATGTATACTAATACTCAGTTATTGATGGCACACCAGCAGGAGGTATTGCAATGGTAGAAGCGACCAGCTGCGGCGGTGTAGTTATATTCAGAGGCAAGATTTTACTTTTGTACAAGAATTACAAGAACAAGTACGAGGGCTGGGTATTACCGAAGGGTACCGTAGAGGAAGGCGAAGAGTTTAAGGATACGGCGATTCGTGAGGTAAAAGAAGAGACCGGCGTAGATGCACAGATTATTAAGTATGTGGGCAAGAGCCAGTATACTTTCAATACTCCGCAGAATACTGTTTTAAAAGATGTACATTGGTATTTGATGATGTCTGACAGCTATTATAGCAAACCGCAGCGTGAAGAATTTTTCATGGATTCCGGATATTACAAGTTTCATGAAGCATACCATATGTTAAAGTTCGCAAACGAGAAACAGATTTTGGAGCAGGCGTATAACGAGTATGTGGATTTGAAGAAGAGTAATCTCTGGGGCAGTAAGAAGTATTTCTAAAGAAAGAGAGCGATTGTATGTGCAATCGCTTTTTTCTTTTGGTTTTTATTCAAAAAAATAAAAGTGTTGAAGTGAAAGTGTGCGAAAAAAATTGACTTTATTATGAAATTCTAGTAAAATAATAGTATAGTTTTTTATCAGAAGTTCTATTGTGAGGAGGATATAAGTATGACGGAAGAACAGTACAGAAGATCGGGGAATGTGGCCTATCCGGTGGTAATGGTTTCCAGTGCCATGGTATTGATTACATTGCTTGTAACCGTATTTCGGGAGCAATTGTATGCAAGAACCGTAATTCAGGGAATTGTGATTTTCATTGCCATGGCTGTAGCGACGGTAACGTATTTGCGAAAGGATTATACAAAGCGTGGGATGATACTTATTACAGGTGCGGGAGCGCTGATGTATTTGACGGTATCGATTTTTAACGGCAGTCCGTATTCCTTTATGTACGGTTTCGCTATTCTGTTCTGTTGTATTGCTTATATGAATAAGCGGCTGATTATGTGGGGGAACTTGTTTATTGTAATCGGCTTTTTGATTCGTTGTATCCGGATGTTGAACGGGATAGATTCGTTTGATTTTGAACTGGTGGCAATCGGTGCAATCTCCGTTATTTTGTGTTGTTTTGCCTCCGTTAAGGCGGTAACGTTGCTTTTAAAGTATAACGAAGAAAGCGTGGAAACCATTACGAAGAAGGCTGAAGAGCAGGAAGCGGCTGCAAATGTAATGTTGGGCGTTGCACAGGAGATTAACAGCAGATTCGTAAAAGCGACCGTGCGTATGGATGAGTTGGAAGAAGCATTGGGAATTAACGACAAGAGCATGCAGGATATTGCAGGCAGCATGTCAAGTGTTTCGGAAAGCATCCAGAACGAAGCTGGAATGTGTAGTTCCATTCAGAAGAATGTAAACGGTGCGGAGAAAGAAACCAAGGAGATGATCGAATCTTCCGATAAGGTAAAAGAAACCATTGCGGAAAGTGCGGAAATTGTTGCGGCGTTGAAGGCCCAGGCAGATGCCGTAAACAATTCCAATAGGAGTACGGTGGAGGCAATTACAAGATTGTCTAAAAAGGTAGCGGAAGTAGAGAATTTTACCAATGCGATTTTAACCATTTCCGAACAAACCAACTTATTGGCTTTGAATGCTTCCATTGAAGCAGCAAGAGCAGGAGAAGCCGGAAAGGGATTTGCGGTGGTTGCGGATGAGATTCGTAAATTGTCTGAAGATACCAGAGTGTCTGCAAACCAGATTACGGGAATTATCGGAGATTTGGTGGCAGACGTCGGTGTGACCAATTCCAGTATGGAGGTTTCCAGTAAGACCATTGAGGAACAGGGACAGATGATTGCGGCAACGAAGGATAAGTTTGATTTGATAGAGGCGGAAGTAAAAGAATTGATTCAGAATATCAATGAAACCGAAGCTTTTATGAAGGAGATTATTGCAGCAACCGGTTCCATTAACGAAAGCATCAGTGATTTGTCCGCCGTCAGTGAAGAGATTGCCGCATCGTCCCAGGAAGGTGCAAGTGTATCCGCCAATGCGGTAGAGAGTACAAAGCGTGTCAATCATGAATTGCGTCAGATTCGTAAACTTGCGGTAAAGTTAACGGGAGAAAATGAGTAAATGATGAAAAGAAATTCCTTTTGGATGAAATCAGCGGCAATTATCGGAAGTGTAATTCTTTTATTCGCGGTATTGCTGTTAATGACAAAAGAATATCGGCAGGCCATTCGTGGGACGTCCCTGGTAGAAGCGTTTAACTACAATCCGGTAATTTTGTTGTGGTTGATTGTTGTGGTTGGCGTTTGCGCAATCGGCCTTCTGTTCTGGCTGATTAAGATGATTTTTGACAGAGAGAAGTTATTGTCCGAAGCAGCCATGGAAGTACGAAAGGTCACCAATAATCTCCACGCCGGTGTGGTAAATTATATTCCGGAAGGAATTTGTAAGATTGTATATGCCAGTCGCGGGTATTATGAGATTATCGGCGTGGACCGGACCGGCTTATACGAGGTATACCAGAACAGCCTTCTCGGGTTTATTCCGCCGGAGTATCACGGATTCTTTTTGGATACCGCTTCTTTAACGTTGGACGGTTATGCGGAGGAAACCATACAAATGCATGACAGTAACGGAAAGAAGTATTGGATGCAGGTTACGCTGACCAAAGGTATGCACGGTGGAAAAGAGACGGTTTCTGCCGTGTTTGTAGATGTTTCCGCGCTGAAGTCCGTGCAGGACAAGTTGATAAAGGAGCAGGAACGTTATCGCATTGCCACGGAACTCAGCAACGAGGTGATGTTTGAATACGATTACGAGAAGGATGTACTGAGTCTGTCGGAGCAGTTTACGGAGATTTACGGTGTAGACCATGTCATCGGGTATTTCCGGAAAGATATTAACAAATATATGCAAATCATTCATCCGGACGATCGGGCCGGTGCCATGGAGCAGTTTTTACATACCAAACGTATCGGAGCCAATGATATCCAGATTCGTCTGTTGGATGCCAACGGAGAATATCAATGGTGTCGTGTTTTGTATCGTGCCGTATGTGACGAAAACGGCGGTCCGTCCCGGGCCATCGGTAAGATTTCCAATATCAACATGTTTAAAAAGGAAATCGAGCAGCTGGAGCATGAGTCCAAGACCGACTCATTGACCGGCGCCTACAATAAAATGGCGACCAAGCAAATGATTGATACCTATATTCAGACCCACGAGTCCGGAGCCCATATGTTGCTTTTGATTGACGTGGACGACTTTAAAAAGGTAAATGATACCTACGGTCATCAGTGCGGAGACGAAGTACTTACTTACGTAATTGATAATTTGCGTAAAACCTACGTTTCCGATGAAGTAATCGGGCGCATCGGTGGGGATGAGTTTGTGGTATTTATCGGTGAAGTAAAGGATAAAGACCAGTTAATTGAAAAGGCCCAGGAATTGCATGAGTTGTTACATCGCCCGTATGTAAAAGATAAGCAGGTGATGCCGGTCAGTGCATCCATCGGTATTGCAATGTATCCGGAGGACGGAGCCTGCTACGAAGAACTGTTGTATTGTGCCGACAGTGCATTGTATAATGTAAAGGCAACCAAGAAGGGAGAGTTTGCCATTTATTCTTCGAAGGAATAAGGTTATTCCTTCCAGTCTTCTTTCCGGATGATTTTTCCGTAGAATAAAAGTGCGATATAAGAAACACAGTAGATTCCGCAAATCCCCAACAAGAGGAGAAGGGAAGAAAATTGTGTTTCTTTTTGCAGAAAACGATAAACCAATACAAAGACCGGAGCGGTGGCAAAGGCAAAAAGGGCAGGAGTAACCAGCCACTGGGAAACCGGAGGAAAGGCACCGCAGTGTTTTAATACAAAAAACACTTCAAGTAAGGTGCTGATTAGCTGGCTCACAAGCAGCCCGATTAAAACGCCGTAGATTCCTGTTTTCGGCACGAAACAGACAAGGATGGCCAGACGTACCAAGAGACCGGATACGGTGGTGAAAAAGGACAAATGAGGCTTTCCGATGCCATTGATTACACTGCATAACGTAGTAGATAAATATAACAGCGGGCAAAGCGGAGAGAGGACCCGGATGTATTCTCCCGCTAAGTTATTATGATAAATGGCTTCACCGATGTCCCGGCCGAAAAAGAAAAATACCGCTGTGGAGAACAGACCGATGACTACACTGTATTTTACGGCATTGCCCACACACTGTTGTAAACGTGGACGGTTCTGTTCATCCAGATTTTCCGATACCGCCGGGAGAAGCAGAACGGACAGGGCATTCGGAATGGCGGAGGGAAATAAAATAAACGGAATGGCCATGCCATTTAAGATACCGTACAGACTCAGCGCATCGGAGTTTGTCAGGCCGCTTAAGCGGAGCATCCCCGGAATAAAGACTGCTTCCACGCTATGTAGGATATTAATGACCAGACGGTTAAGAGACAGGGGCATGGAAAGAAGGAGTAAACGCTTCATTATGCCGGTGGTGTCGCACGGTACGGCATGACGAAGAAGCTTGTTCCGGTGCATCCGGTAGGCGATACAGTTAAAGAGGTTGGAAGCAACTTCTCCCAGTACCAGACCGATCACAGCTGCAAGACACCTGCTTTCTTCGTTGGAAAAGGAAGGCAGGGTTACAAGATAAAGAACAAAACCGATACGGATGACCTGTTCCAAAAGCTGGGTAAAGGCAGGAACAGCGGTTTTTTTACATCCGATATAATATCCGTTGATGCAGGCAGTTATGGCACAGAACGGGAATACCAAAGAAAGAATCCGCAAGGAGTCGGCAGCACGGACTTCCATAAGAAAGTAGCGTGCACAAGGTTCTGCGCCGAAATATACAAGGACGGACAAAAACAAAGAAATTCCGAAAGAAAGAAGCATGGAACGACGCATGAGGCAAGAGGTCAGCGTTACGTTCCCGCGACTGTTTTCTTCAGCCACTAATTTGGAAACGGCAGTCTGAATGCCGGAAGCATAGAGGGTATAGCAGATTCCGTAGACCGGAAATACAAGCTGATAGATGCCCAGATATTCCGCACCCAGTGCGTCCGCAAGGCAAATGCGGTAATAAAACCCGAGAATGCGGGTAATCAGACCGGTTATGGTAAGGAGGATGGTTCCCTTTAAGATGGCGTTTTTCAAGAAGGTACCTCGGGCGTTTTTTATTAGCTTATGATTGTTTTTCGTGGGATATGACGAGAGTAAATTGGCAGAAAGGTGGAGAGGATTGATGAAAAAAAGTGTAAGAAAGTTTTTCTGGTTGTTTTTTACGTCTCAGGAGCAGTGGTTGAATAAGATGTCTGACGAGGGATGGCGTCTGGTAGGGACTACAATATCCGGTTATGAGTTTGAAAAATGCGAAAAAGGAAAATATCGGTATAAGGTAGCCTATATCGCACAGCGTTCCAAGGAAAGTGCGGAAGAGTATGCGAGAGCTCTGGAGGCGTGCGGATATCGGGTATGGTTTAAGAATGCAAATTTAAATTATTCCACAGGAAAGGCAGAGTATCGCCCGTGGGCGGAAGAGGGAGGCCGTGTCGCTACCGAAAAGACGACGTTGCATAAGGAACTGCTGATAGTCGAGAAAGAAAATGACGGAACAGAGTTTGAACTTTGTGCGACTTTCGAACAGCGTTACGGGTCTTACAGTAGATTGCGGCTGTGGGGGATTATCGGGCTTGTTTTTGCGTTGGCATTGGCTGTTGCAGGAAAAAGTATTGTATGGGGAATTGTAGCGGTTTTACCGTTGGTCTGGACGGTACTGTTTCATGTGGAGATAGGAAAGTTAAAGCGGGAGGTTTCGGAAAGGAAGCCGGTTTCTTTTAACGAGTAAGAATTAATTGCAGAATAAGATAGATTGAACTAAGAAAAATGATGCGCATAGAATATAGATATAGCAGTGCGAGGATAATGACATGGAAAAACGAATCATATATTTGGACAATGCGGCAACCACGCCTATGTACCCGGAGGCGGTGGAGACCATGCTTCCGTTTTTTACGGAGAAGTTCGGGAATCCATCCGGCCAGTACAGCTTGGCAAATGAGGGAAAACGGGCCATAGAGACTGCCAGAAAGCAGATTGCCGCATCAATAGGTGCCAGACCGGAGGAGATTTATTTTACCGGCAGCGGGACCGAGGCGGATAACTGGGCGATTAAGATGGCTGCACATGCCTATCGGGATAAGGGCCGGCATATTATTACAACGAAAATCGAGCATCATGCGGTGCTGCATACCTGTGAGGCTCTGGAGCGGGAAGGGTATCGGGTGACCTATCTTTCCCCGGATGAAGACGGAATTATTTCCCCGGAGAGTTTGCTCCGGGTGTTGACGCCGGATACGATTTTGGTGTCGATTATGACGGCAAATAACGAAATCGGAACCATAGAGCCGATAGAGGAATTGGCAAAGATAACAACGGAACGGGGGATCTTGTTTCATACGGATGCGGTACAGGCATACGGAAAGCTGCCGCTTTCCGTAGAGGACGGTAATATCGCCATGTTATCGGCCAGCGCCCATAAAATCGGCGGGCCGAAGGGTGTGGGATTTTTGTATGTAAGAAGAGATGTGCGGTTACAATCCTTTTTGCACGGTGGAGCGCAGGAAAAGAGACGTCGCGCCGGAACGGAAAATGTACCGGGTATCGTAGGCTTTGCCAAGGCAGCGGAGCTGACATTTGCGTCGCAGGAGGCGACGGAAGCAAGGGAGCGTGAACTTCGGGATTATTTTATGGAGCGGGTACTAAGAGAAATTCCCTATGCCAGAGTGACCGGCTCGGTAAAACACCGGTTGTCCGGGCATGTGAGCTTTTGTTTTCAGTTTATTGAGGGGGAGACGGTGCTTATTATGTTGGATTCCGATGGAATTTGCGGTTCCAGCGGTTCGGCTTGTACCACAGGGCAGACAGAACCGTCCCACGTACTCACCGCCATCGGCCTCCCGGAGGATGTGGCCCATGGGGCACTTAGGTTTACCTTAGGCCGGAATACAACGAAGGATGACATTGATTTTACCATAGACCGGATGAAGGAAGTTATCGGGAAAATCAGAGCCATGTCCCCGTACTATGCGAAGTTTGCAGCGCGGGACGGACGGGAATAGATGTGGATGTGAGAGATGGTCGGGACGGCTATGAATTGGAAATTACGACATTTTACAGGAACAGAAAGGCTGAATTATGAAGCGAATTGTAGTAGGCCTGTCCGGCGGTGTGGATTCCGCTGTGACGGCATATTTGTTAAAGGAACAAGGGTATGAAGTCATCGGTATTACCCTTTGTATGCATGGAAATGCGGACAAGGAAGTGGCGGATGCGGCAGAGGTTGCGGAGCGTATCGGCATCAAACATCGTGTGGTGGAGTTAAAGGAGAAGTTTAGGGAGAATATTATCCGGTATTTTACGGAGTCTTATAAAAAAGGAGAAACCCCGAATCCGTGTATGGTGTGCAATCCGCTGATGAAGTGGACGGCACTTCTTTCTGTGGCGGAAGAAGAAGGAGCGGAGGGAGTGGCAACCGGACATTATGCAGGTGTAGTACGCATTTTAAACGGCCGATATGCCATCCGGTGTGCCGAGTCTGCGGCAAAGGATCAGGCCTATGTGTTGTATGGCCTTTCCCAGGAACAGCTTTCGAAGACTGTGATGCCGTTAGCTTCCTACGAAAAAGAGGAGATCCGTGAGATTGCGGCAAGCATCGGTCTTTCCGTGGCAGAAAAGGCGGACAGTATGGAGATTTGTTTCTTGCCGAAGGGAGAAGTATATACTGATTATTTGGTGAAGAAAGAAGGCATAGAACCGGAACAGGGCAATTTTGTAGATGAAGCCGGAAACGTATTGGGAACCCACCAGGGTATCATTTACTATACGGTAGGTCAAAGAAAAGGCCTGGGGATTGCCTTCGGAGAGCCGCGTTATGTAAAGGAATTGCGTCCGGAAACCAATGAAGTGGTGTTGTCCGGAAACGAGGCATTGCAGAGCAGAACAGTGTATGCCAGAGAGTATCACGGAATGGCTTTGGAGGAGCTGACGGACGGAATGCGTTTACTTGCGAAGATTCGTTACAGTCATAAGGGTGCTATGTGTACGGTGAATTGTGAAGGAGAACGGTTGCGTTTGGAGTTTGATGAGCCGCAGCGGGCCGCCACTCCGGGACAAGCTGTGGTGTTTTACAAGGAAGAAGAGATTGAGGACGGGACAAAGGTGCTAGTGGTAGCAGGCGGCGCAGTGATTTGTCGGGAGTTGGTGTAGAAGCGAGTAGCTTTCGGTATTGTGGGTTAAACAAGTAGAACCGGCAGAAATGCAGGTAAATGGAGGATTTGACATGGCAGAAGTGAAAAAATTGTTCGGTTGACAAACGGTGTAGAAATGCCGACTATCGGTTACGGAACCTGGAAGGTGGAAAATAGTCCTGCAGGAGCAGATGCGGTGGCAGAAGCTATCCGGGCGGGCTATCGACATATTGACGGTGCGGCCAGGTATGAGAATGAAGGCAGTGTAGGAGAAGGAATCCGAAAGTCCGGTATCGCCCGTGAGGAACTTTTTGTGACAAGCAAGGTCTGGTTTACCCACAGAAGCTATGAGAAGGTGTTAGAAGCTTGTGACACCACATTAAAGGATTTGGGACTGGATTATGTGGATCTGTACCTGATTCATTGGCCGGCAGTGGCGAACAATTACGAGAATTGGGAAGAAGTAAATGCGGAGACTTGGCGCGCCATGGAGACGATTTATCGTGAAGGTAAGGCGCGGGCCATCGGTGTCAGCAATTTTTTGCCGCATCATTTGGAGCCGCTTTTGAGAACCGCTGAAATCGTACCGATGGTGAATCAGATGGAGTTTCGTCCGGGGTATCCGCAGACGGAATGTGCAACGTGGTGTCAGGAGCATGGTATCGTGCCGGAAGCTTGGAGACCGCTGGGGGCGGGTGCAGCGTTAAACGGAGAATTAATGATAGAGCTTTCTAAAAAGTATGGAAAAACACCGGCACAGATTTGTTTGCGATGGGTGTTACAACACGGACTTACGCCTCTTGTAAAGTCCGCAAATCCGCTACGGATGCGGGAGAATCTGGATGTGTATGACTTTGCATTGGACAAGGAAGATATGGCGCGAATCGATGCACTGCCGAGGGATGATGCCGGGGCGGAGAAGCCGGAGGAATTGGTGGAAATAAAATAGTTGCTTTTTTTTATCACTTATGCTATGATGTGAAAAACAATCGGAAAGGAAACTCTATGATGAACCAGATGTTGAACAGTTTAGAACGCAGAGAAGAAGAACGTAGGCTCTTGTAATCACTGCAATCCGCATGGTTACAAGAGGTACGTCTTGTTTCTGTGCGGTCACTGTTTAAATCATAGAGATGCAGAACCGTAACAGATTCGGCTTTAAGCTGAGTTTGCTTACGGTTCTTTTTCTTTCTGTGCAAGCCTACACGATATATTTATCCAAAGGAGGTTAACTATGAACACAGAGTTTTTAAAGAACACATTTTCAAAGGTAATCAAGGATTACGACACCGCAAGACCGGGCTATCCGAAGGAATTGTATGACAAGGTAATGTCTTTTTCTGGTATCGGGAAAGATGCCGCGGTATTAGAAGTGGGAGCCGGTACGGGACAGGCAACGGACCTGTTTTTGCAAGGGGATTTCCGGTTTGATTTACTGGAGGTTAGTGAGGAGCAGGTGCTTTTTTTGAAACAAAAGTACGGAAACAATCCCAAGGTGACGGTAGTAAAAGACTATTTTGAGCAGTATGAAACGGAAAAGAAGTATGACTTGATTTATTCCGCCACGGCGTTTCACTGGGTGGATAGCTGGGTGGGGTATCCGAAAGCCTGGGAAATGCTAAATACGGGCGGGACCTTGGCGGTGTTCTGGCATATGTCCTCGGTAACCTATTATGAGGGAGGAATATTTGACGGATTGAACGCGTTAAAGAAAAAGTTTCTACCGGGGGAGTCTCTTGGATTTGATGCGGAGGGGATTTTGAAGGTAAAAGAGCGAAGAGTTGCGCAGATACAGTCGGGCGGATGCTTCGGTGCGCCGGAGATTTATGAGTATCGGTGGACGGATACCTACGATGCGGAGCGATATGTGACACTTCTTAATACCTATTCCGGGACGCAGACACTTTCCGAGGAGAAGAGACAGAGGTATTTGGAGGAGGTAAGAAAATACATAGTAGTAAACGGAGGCCGAGTTGAGCTGCCGCAACACGTGATGCTGTATTTGGTTCGGAAGTAAAGAAGCGGAAGAATTTTTCACATGATTACGCAATAAGTGAGAGAAAGGAGTGAAAAATATGCAGACAGAGAATAAGAAAAACATCAGCTTTCGTGAGGCTTGTCTTGCAGACTGTTACGACCTTGCGGTGTTAAAAGGAAAAGTCTGGAATACCACCTATCAGGGGATTTACCCACAGGAGAAATTGACGGGATACGATGTGGAAAAGAATAAAAGGATCTTTGAGTCAATCGTAGAGAATCCGGAGATTTCGTTATATGTGGCAACAGATGAAGAGAGGACAGTCGGTTTTATGACCTGTGGGAAGCCGTATAAAACGTTTCGGGAGTATGGACAGGAAATCGGATTGCTTTATATTTTAAAGGAATACCAGAGGCAGGGAATTGGCAGGGCGTTCTTTCATATCGCCAAAAGGCTGGTTGCAGAGCGAGGATACAAGGAGTTCTTTTTATCTGTGAACAAGAGAAATTATGAGGCGCTGAAGTTTTATTTGGTAATGGGTGGAGAGGTGCTTTGTGAGGAAGGAGAGCAGGTGAGGATAGGGTATAAGATGATATAACTTTTATTTGTATGTTGACGAAAGTAATACTACAGTATTATAATAGTAGCATAAAAGTGATACTACAGTATTACTATGATAGCATAAAAGTAATACCACAATGCTACTATAATAGCATAAAAAGTAATAGAACAATGCTACTAAAGTATTACTTTGGGAGGGCGTTATGGAAAACAGTCTCATACTTTATCACGGCTCCGAGCAGATTGTGGAAGTTCCGCAATACGGTGTCGGGAAGAAATATAATGATTACGGGCAGGGCTTTTATTGTACGGAGAGTGCGGAACTGGCAAAGGAGTGGGCCTGTCCTACGAAAAAGGACGGCTATGCGAATCGATATGTGTTATCACTGGATGGATTAAAGGTGATGTACCTCACAAGAGGCGAGTTCCATATTTTGAACTGGATGGCGTTGCTCCTTCAGAACCGACGATTTGACATTAACAATAGCGTGGGAAGTAATGCCAGAGAGTATATTCTTTCCCACTTTCTTCCGGATATCAGTGATGTGGATGTCATTATCGGGTATCGTGCGGACGATTCTTATTTTTCTTTTGCTCAGGATTTTGTAAATAATACGATTTCGGTACGGGATTTGAATCAGGCAATGCAACTTGGAACCTTGGGGGAACAGGTGGTTCTGATTTCGGAAAAAGCATTTCGTCAGATTATGTTTGACGGTTATGAGACGGCGGATTACAGAGAATATTATTATAAGCGGATGGAACGTGATACCCGGGCACGGGAAGTTTATCGTAGGCAGAAGAAAGATTTGTCTGTGTTAAAGGATGATTTGTTTGTATTGGATATTTTGCGAGAGGAGATGAGACCGGATGACGAACGCTTACAATGTCATTTATTTGGATAAAGCCTCAAAAAATGTGGGAAATATGCTCCATGATGCGGTTTATGAATACGGAGAAGACGGAGGGCAGTTTTTGCAAAAGTTTCTGCAGTCGGGGATTGCGGAGCAAATCGAAGACGGAAATCCGAAATATGTTGCAGGGAAGAGTGGAGCGGAGTTGTATGCGGATGTGGTGGAAGCAGTCAGCGGTAAGGAAGCGGAACCGATTGTGATTGAGACACAAAGTCGCTCCGATGTATACTGGACCGGTTGGATTTTGGCATATTACCAGTGGTATTCCGGAAGAAGCTTTCGCGATATATTGGAGACAATTCCTTATGAGGAGTTGCTGGGACGGTATGATACCCTTCATGAAGCGGATGTACAGAAGGCGCTGGAGGTACTGGATGCGCATATGGAGCAGAAGGAAAGCAAGTTAAAAACGGTCCGAAAGCGTTGCGGCTTAACCCAGGAAGAGCTTTCTGCACGGTCAGGGGTATCTTTAAACACCATTCGTGCCTATGAACGAAAAGCAAAGGACATCCGAAAGGCGCAGATGGATATTGTATTGCGGCTGACCGATGGGTTACAGTGTCGGATTGAG
The DNA here is from genome assembly GCA_017938405.1 of Lachnospiraceae bacterium. Classification (GTDB taxonomy): domain Bacteria; phylum Bacillota; class Clostridia; order Lachnospirales; family Lachnospiraceae; genus SIG307. The sequence goes on along the minus strand of JAGBBP010000044.1, from coordinate 153,439 downwards.
GATATTATGTGATTTGATATAGGCTATGCCTATAATAGAAAAAGAGTCTTCTACGGTGTCAACCATAGGAGACTCTTTGTTATTTACAACTTCACCATCACCGGCTTCCGTTCCTTATACACCGCATAATACCGGAACCCAAGGTCTTTTATAAGCTCTGCACACCGTTTGATATCCGCACCTACATCACTTGGGTAGTGGGCATCTGAGCCAAGGGTTAACAGTTCACCACCCAGTTCCTTATAACGGCGGAGAATGTCCTCCTTCGGGTGTGGGAAGGAAAGGCCTTTCCTTAGGCCGGCAGTATTTACTTCCAGAGCCTGTCCACGGGAGATGAGGGTACGAAGGGTTTCTTCGATTAAGTCCGCATAGTCCCGTACTGCATAGTCTTTCACAAGAGAAAAAGAGTCCGGTAAATAGCGGATGATGTAGTCCAAGTGACCGAGGGAATCAAAGTTGCTATGCTCTGCTACGTTGGTACGGATGTCTTCAAAGTAGCGTAGAAGACGGTCTCCCGGTAAGTCCCAGTATTCCTGGTAATACGGGTCCAGTTCATCTACTACATGTGTAGAACCAAGAACGAAGTCATAGGGATGTTCTGCCAGTAAAGCATCCATCCGGTTCCGCAGATCCGGGCGATTCGGACGAAGTCCCAGTTCAATGCCGAGAAGCAGTTCCGGCATGGTTTGATCAGACCGGGTCTGCTCCTTTAACGGGAGTAATTCTTTAAAGTATTCTTTGGTATCAAAGACAAACAGGGTATCGTCTCCCGGAAAGTCCAAATCCATATGATCCGTAAAGCAAAGTGTGGTAAGTCCCGCTGCCTTTGCGGCGGAGAGCATTTCCCGAGGGTCTGCCTTGGAATCACTGGAAAACTTCGTGTGGGTATGGGTATCGGCTAATAGCATGGAAGCCTCCTCCTTTCAAGGTTAGATTTCAAAATCCGGTATTACACCGTTACCGAATCAATCGGCGAGTTCTGTTAAATGCGAAATATCCGGCGTTGCCATCAGTGAGTAGTTTGTGTAGTACACCACAAAGCCCGGTTTTGCACCGTTGGGTTTCTTCACCTGCTTCTTATCGACGTAGTCGATTTCAACCTTTCCTGCATCTTTATTTTTGGAATAAAAGGCTGCCAAAGCGCCTGCGTCTTCAAACACATGGTCCGGAATGTCCCTGCCGTCATTCTTTAAAATCACGTGAGAACCGGCACAGTCCTTTGCATGGAACCACCAGTCGTTGCCGTTGGCGAACTCAAAGGTCAGGTAATCGTTCTGGTAGTTGTTTTTGCCTACATAAAGGTCAAATCCGTCCTCGGTACGATAGTGGAGCGGTTTCGCGGTAATGCGAACCTTTTTCTCTTTTTTGTTTTTACCGCCGTTCTTTGCCACCATGTGTTTCTTTAAGTAGCCGTATTCGGTGAGTTCCGCTTTAATCTGCACCAAATCCTCTTCATGGCGTGCAATTTCCAAAGAGTTCTTAATGGATTCCAAATGAAGGATAGCGGATTTCGTCTCTGCTACCTGTTCTGTCAGTGCTTCATAAGTACGCTTTAATTTATTATATTTTTCGAAATACCGCTTCGCATTGTCCAGTGCGGACATGGTCTCATCAAGGGGAATAGTCATGGGTTCATCGGTGTAGTAGTTGGTGACGGTAACTTCCTTGGCACCCGGTTCCACGCCATAGCCGTAGGCAGTGAGGAGTTCTCCGTATACCTTAAATTTATCACGGGATTCCGTGTCCTTTAACTGTTTGATTTGCAAATCGTATTTCTTTACTTCACGTTCCAATGCGGACTGCAATACCCGGCGCAAATCCGAGGAACGCTGACGGATACGGGTCACCGTGTTTTTCTCGGAATAGAAGTCCTGTAACAGTGCGGACACCGAAACAAAGTCCTCTGTCTCGTACGGTTCTTCCTCGTAAAGAGTAAGGGCAGTGGCGGAAAAGGCCACCGGTTCACCGTTCTTACGCACCAGATTCGGGGTGAATTCTCCGTTTTTTATATCGTCGGTAAGCTCTGTAAATACCCGGAACAAATGGAGCATAAAGTCTTCGGAAAATTCCCCTGCCGGCATGTCAGGAGCAAGTCCTGCACGGTGACAAAGTTCATTGGCGGTTTGCGGAGAGAGGCCGGTAAAGGTAGCATACAGAGCCTTAGAAAGCTCCATCGGTTTTTCTTTTAGGCATAAGAATTCTTCAAATGTAACCGTCAACGGGTCCAGCTTTTCCTGGGTTTGCGGAATAAAGTACGGGCGGCCCGGAAGTACCTCACGAACGGAACTGACCATACCGGACACACGCTTAATGGAATCCAGAATCATGCCGTTTTCGTCTACCAGGATAATGTTACTGTGTTTGCCCATGAGCTCCACCATAATGTGCTTCTGACACACATCCCCCAGTTCGTTTAAATGCTCCACCGTAAAGTCCACGATACGCTCCAGACCCGGCTGGGTTACGGAAAGAATCCGGGCACTGTTAAAGTGCTTACGGAGTAACATACAAAAATTCGGCGCCGTCAGCGGGCTTTGCTTGCCTTCTTCCGTCAGGTAAAGAAGCGGAAGAGAAGCGTCCGCGGAAATCAAAAGCTTATAGGTGTCATAGTTTTTTATTTGTAATTGCAGTTCGTCCTTTTCCGGCTGGGCAATCTTTACGATGTGTCCGCCGGTTAAGGTGTCGGAAAGCTCTTTCACGAGAGCAGCGGTCATAAGTCCGTCAAATGCCATGGTACTGTCCTTTCTGTTCCTCGGTGTTACAGTGAGGTGTTTCGATAAAATCATATTCGCTGAAAGCGAATCCATCAGAATACAGTGTACCACGAAAAAGGGGGGATTGTCACTAAGAAAAAGAAAATATCCCAAAGCCGTTTGACTGGTTACAGCTTGAGGGTTGACATTTTTTTCCGTGCGTGATAATATGAGGGCGTAGTAATAACATTTTTATTTCAAGAAAAGAGGATTTTATGTATAGCATTGTAGGAAGAGCAAGATAAGACACCGACAACGAAACAGTTGCGGGGATGACTTTTACGCTAGAAGTCTGCCCTGAGGTATCTGCCTTACAAATGCTTCATAAATCTATTCATAGGATTCGTTATGATGAGGTTATGAGCAGAACTGTACGGTTCTGCTCTTTTTCCGAGTAGGCCAAGTGAGCATAGCACCGCCTACTCGAACTATCTTTGAAAAACGACTTTTTAACCATGGATTTATCGGCTTTTTAGGGCGAAATCCATGGTTTTTTTATTGGAAATCCTTCGGTGTTCTTTCAGGTAAATAGTAGCGTGTGAGACAAAACATTAGAAGAGAAAGAATACAAGGAGTATCAGAAATGAATCAAGCAGAACATTTATTGGAATTTGATAAGATAAAAGAACTTTGGGAGGAATACGCCCTGACAGAAGCGGCAAAAGCACGGATTCGTGATGCACATCCGGTACTTTCCGAAGTGGAATTATCGGTAATGCAACGGGAAACCAGCCAGGGAAAGCGGATGATAGAGCTTTTGGGAAATCCGCCGTTATCCTCCATTCAGGGACTCTCTGAAATTGTGGATATTGCGGGAAAGGGCGATTGTCTTTCCGTGGAGCAGTTGCTTTCGGTACAGCTTTTCCTTACCATGGTGCAACGGTTGAAAAAGTATTTGTGTGGCGGAAAGCAGTATGAGATTTCCCTTGCATGGTATGAAGAGAATTTGGAACCGTTGGAGGAACTTCGGGAAAGCATTTATACCCAGATTGTAAATGAGCAGGTGGCGGACAATGCGTCGAAGTTGTTGAAATCGCTACGTATGGACATTGCCCAGACCGAGAGCCGCATGCGGGAAAAGGCGGATGCGGTGATGCGTACCCATAAGGACTGCATGTCCGACAGTTTCAGTACCATGCGGAACGGTCGGATTTGCGTGCCGGTAAAGAAGGATTGTAAGTTTAAGATTTCCGGAAGCGTTATTGATAAGTCCTCCACGGGAAATACATTGTTTATGGAACCGACGGCTTGCGCCGAATATTATGCTATGTTGCAAAGTCTGCGAATTGACGAGGAAAACGAAGTACGGAGAATCCTGTATGAGCTGACGGCACAGGTGGATTACCACGGGACGGCAATGAAAGAGAATATTAAGTATATCGAAAAACTGGATTACATCTTTTCCAAAGGGAAGTTAAGTCTACTCTATGACGGCGCAGAGCCGGAGATTACAACGGAGCGGGAAATTATTCTTAAGGATGCCAGACATCCGTTGATGAAAAAGGAAGTCTGTGTACCGTTACAGTTTTCCATCGGTAAGGGGATTATCGGTATCGTAATTACCGGCCCCAATACCGGCGGCAAGACGGTGGCACTAAAGACCGTGGCATTAAACTGTATATTGGCACAATGCGGACTTCATGTGTCCTGTAAGGAAGCAATCATCTGTATGAACAGCAATTACCTGTGCGATATCGGAGACGGGCAGAATTTGTCGGAAAACCTGTCTACCTTTTCGGCCCATATTACCAATGTGCTGGACATTCTTCGCAAGGTAAACGACCAAAGCCTGGTGCTGATGGATGAGCTTGGCTCCGGTACGGACCCGTTGGAAGGAATGGGTATCGCAGTGGCGATTTTGGAGGAACTGAAAAAGAGCGGTGCACTGTTTCTTGTAACAACCCATTACCCGGAGGTTAAGGTATACGCAGAGCAGACGGAAGGCATCGTAAATGCCCGTATGACCTTTGATAAGGAAAACTTAAAACCGACCTATCAAATGGTGATCGGAGAGGCAGGGGAAAGCTGTGCGTTTCATATTGCAAGGAGGCTCGGTATGCCGGCGGGGATGCTAAAGAGAGCGGAAGCGGCGGCGTACGGTGCGACGCAGGAAGAAACGGATACAGACCATTTGCAGAAGGAATTTTCCCCCCGCATCGTAAAGAAAAAGAAGCCAACCGTAAAGAAAGTAAAGGAAAGAGAGTTCCAAATCGGTGACAGTGTCATGATCTACCCAGACAAGAAAATCGGTATCGTGTGCCAGCGGTCAAATGAAAAGGGTGTATTGCAGATTCAGATGCCGAATAAGAAAATCTGGATCAATCACAAGCGGGTAAAGCTTCATGTGGCAGCGGAGGAATTATATCCGGAGGACTATGATTTTTCCATTATCTTTGACAGCGTGGAAACAAGGAAACTGCGCCATGATATGGAACGGAAGCATGTGGAAGGTGTAGCACTGGAACTTACCGGGGCTGAGGCAGAACGGGCTGAATGGCTGGGAAAGCAGAACAAGTAAAGAATACAGATGCAACAAAATAACGGAGGCGAATCAAATGGTAGGTATTATAAAAACAATGGAACCGAAGTATCTTTTACCTTCTCTTCAATTGGTGGAGACGGTGTTCACTGAATGGGACAGTCCGGAGGAAGGAAAGACGGTACGAAGCTTGTTGGAAGAGATTCGGGCGAAGAAATATTATATTCCGGAACTGGAACTTATTATGGTAGATGAGGCGGATGAGGTCATCGGTTATGCCATGTTTTCCCGGTTTCATCTGGAAGGAAAGTATGAAGACGAACTTCTGATTCTCACACCGGTGGCGGTAAAGACCGAATTGCAACGGCAGCATATTTCGAAGGACATTTTGGAATATGGATTTGAGGTTGCAAAACAGTTAGGATTTAAGGCGATTCTTGTAGAAGGAAATCCGCGCAATTATAACAGCAGAGGTTTTCTGCCGAGCTATAAATTCGGCGTGGAAGCGGGACCGAATCTGAAACTGCCTCATCCGGATTGTCTGATGATAAAGGAACTGAAGGAAGGTGCATTGGACCACATAAAGGGATTGGTGGACTATTCCTTTTATGAGGCATTGCACGAGGGATAAATGGAAAGAAGCGCTAAGTACTTCAGCGGTTTCTTAATGTGAAAGTAAGGTGATGTTATGAAAAAAGAAAACAAGGAAGACGCATTGCAGGTGACACGGTACGGAATCGGTTCCAATGCATGTTATCTTTTGAAGGAAACGATGAAATGTTATCCGTTTCTTTTGGTGCTGTGCGTTATTTCTGTGGTGATAGGGATTGTGATTCCGGTCATTACTACGTTTTTGCCCAAAATTGTGATTGAACAGATTACAGCGGGAGCGGCAATAAAGGAAATTCTGCTTGTAACAGTAACAGGTACCGGAGTACTGGCTTTGTGTGCCGGCGGTAAAGTATTCTTTGAAAAACTGTTGTATTTTCAGAAGATTCGCATGAATACCCACTATACGGAGCTTGTCGCCATAAAGGGAATGACGGCTGATTACTGTCATCAGGAGACCGAAGGATTTCGTAAATTACATACGGAAAGTGCAGGGGCTTGTAACGGAAATTATTCTCCCATGGTTCAGGTGTATGATGTGGGAATCGGGTTGTGCACAAGTGGCTTGGGATTTGTGTTGTACTTCGGAATACTGGCACGTTTAAGTGTGGTGCTGGTCGTGTTTCTGATCGGTGTGACAATTTGCAGTTGTATCTTAAATCACAAGGCAATCCGGTTTACGGAAAAGCATCGGGACGAAAAGGTGCGGTATCAGCAGCGGACGGATTATCTGGCAAGCGTATCGGGAGACATAAAGTCCGCAAAGGACATCCGGTTGTACCATATGAACGGGTGGCTTTCGGATGTATATCGTAAAAATGTAGAAGGCCTGAACGGCTGGTATCGCAGATATACAAAGACCGTGTTCGGTGTGGCGGCAGGGGACTCCGCCTTAGCATTGGTAAGGGAAATTGCGGCGTATGCGTATTTGCTGTACATGGTAATGGAAGGAAACATGGGTGTGGCGGATTTTGTATTGTATTTCGGTGTGATTACCGGATTTTCCGCATGGCTGTCCGGCATGTTCGGGCAGGTGACGGCGCTATCCCGTATCAGCAGTACCGTAAATTACGTGCGTACCTTTTTAGCTTATCCGGCTACCTATACCCGTGAAGGGGGAAGAGAGCTCCCTAAGGCATCCGATGGACCGAAGGAATTGTCTCTTTGGAATGTAAGCTATCGTTATGAGGGTGCGGAGCAGGATACGATATCCGGCCTTACGCTGACGGTTGCACCGAAAGAGCATCTGGCGATTGTAGGTTTAAACGGTGCGGGAAAGACCACCCTTGTAAAGCTTTTGTGCGGACTTACCAATCCGACGGAAGGAAGTGTCCGATATGACAGTGTGGATGTAAAAGAGTATAACAGAGATAGTTATTATGAATTGTTTTCTGCGGTATTCCAACAGTTTTCCCTGCTGCCGGTAACCTTTGCCGAAGCGGTGGCAGAGGAAGAGCCGGCTCGGATTGACAGAGAACGGGTAGAGGAGTGTCTGAAAATCGCCGGACTTTGGGAAAAGATAGATTCTCTTCCGAATGGCATGGACAGCGAATACAGCAGAGCAGTAAATGATGAGGGAACCGAACTTTCCGGCGGACAGATTCAAAAGCTGTTATTGGCAAGAGCCTTGTACCGGAAGGCGCCCATTATGATACTGGACGAGCCGACGGCGGCACTGGACCCTATCGCAGAAAGCAATCTGTACGAGACGTATCATGAGGTAATGAAGGATTGTTCCACCGTATTTATTTCCCATCGGTTGGCATCTACGCGGTTTTGTGACCGGATTGTACTGATGGAGGAAGGAAAAATCATTGAGGAGGGAACTCATACAGAGCTTCTTGCAAAGAGGGGAAGATATTATGAGCTGTATGAGACCCAGGCGAAATACTATAGGGAAACGCTGATTGAAGTGGAAGGGGGTGTGTCCGAATGAAAGACAGACTTACGTTAAAGGAGCGCATTAAAATCACGGGACGAGGCATCGGTATTTTGCGAAAGTATTGTCCGGGACTGGCCGGGGGAAAAGCGGTATCGGCGGTGCTTGCTGCGGTACAACCGCTTCTTTCTGTGTGGATTTCCGCGAGGATTATCAATGAGTTAGCCGGGGCGCGACGGATGAAGCAGATATTGTTTTACGTGGCAGCGGTGGTACTTTGCAATTTCTTTTTACTTCTCGTAAAGAGTATGGTGGACCGGATCACGGAGGAAAAGGAAGCCCAAATGTGGAACTTTTTCGGAATGGTGTTTGCGGATAAAGCCATGACCATGGACTACGCGGATTTAGAAGATACAAAGATACTTCAGCAAAAGCAGGAGGCGTCGGAGAATCTGTTTATGTTCGGAAACGGGCTGGGGCAGCTTGTGTGGGGCATGAACAGTCTGGTAAATGCAGCGGCGAGTATTGTGCTTTCCCTGTCTCTTACGGTTACCTTGTTTGTATCCCATACAGGAACCAAATGGATGGATTCGCCTTTATGGATTGTGGGAATCGGCGGTTGTGTACTGGTTGGCGGTATGGCAAATGCCAAGGCAACAGGGAAGGAGAGTGCCGTATTCGAGAAATGGTGTAAGGAAACCGTATGGTTTAACCGGATGTTCGTGTTTTACGAGCACGAACTGGCGAAATCGCCGGAGAGGGCAAAGGATGTGCGGATTTACAAGCAACAGAAAGCGGCAAAGCGGTCATTTGCCGAAATGAAAAAGCGGGATGAGGCGGTAGGCAGTCTTCTGCGTGCCATGGCAACCTATCCGGCACTGGCATCGGTGGTGGTGGGTATCGGAACGGTGGTATGCTGGGTGTTTGTTGTTTTAAAGGCTTCCTTAGGTGCTTTCGGTGTAGGAAGCATTGTGCAGTACATTGGTGCACTGGGAAAGCTTAGCACCGGCGTACAGGATATGATGTTTGTACTGGCGGATAATGCGGTGTATTGCAGGCATTTGAAAGGATTATATGAGTATTTGGATATTCCGAACCGGAAGGAAGAGGGAAGTTTGAACGTGGATATGGATGCGGTCCGTAAGGCAGATACTCTAAGGGATGAAGATGAAAAAGAGGTCAGCGATTACGAAATCGAGTTTTGCAATGTCAGCTTCCGATATCCGGGGGCGAAGGAGTATTCGTTGCGGAATCTTTCCTTGAAGTTTAAGCTTGGAAAGCGATTGGCAATTGTGGGGAAAAACGGTTCCGGAAAGTCTACCTTTATCAAGCTTCTATGCAGACTGTACGACCCGACGGAGGGAGAAATCCGGTTAAACGGCGTGGATATCCGGGAGTATGATTATGAGGAGTACTTACGCATCTTTTCCGTGGCGTTTCAGGACTTTAAGCTGTTTTCCTTTTCCTTGGGGCAAAATGTGGCAACCGCCATGGAGTATGACAGGGAAAAAGCAGAGCAGTGTCTTGTAAAAGCAGGCTTATCTGAGCGGTTAAAGACTATGCCGAAAGGCTTGGATACTGCATTGTACAAGGACTTTGAATCAGAAGGCGTGGAAATCTCCGGCGGCGAAGCGCAAAAGGTGGCTCTGGCAAGAGCATTGTATAAGGATGCACCGGTGGTAGTCTTGGATGAGCCGACGGCAGCGCTTGATCCAATTGCGGAAGCGGAGATTTATACAAAGTTTAATGAGATAATCGGTGATAAAACAGCTATTTATATCAGCCATCGGTTATCCTCTTGTAAGTTCTGTGATGAGATTGCGGTGTTTGAGGATGGTACGGTGGTACAGAGAGGAAACCATGATGAGTTGCTGAAAGAGGCGGAAGGGCTGTATCATGCACTTTGGACGGTACAGGCACAGTATTATGAGGTGGGATAGGAGTAGATGAAAAAAGGAGGAACTTTATGAAAGGGCATATGCCACAGAACCCTTTGAAACCGGTATCAAGAGACTTTGCGAGCACTCTCATCTGAAGTACCTCGGTATGTATTCCGTACGGGATACGGATAATTTAGCGTCCTTCCAGACAGAGGAGGCAGTGGAAGGGGCAAGGCAGTTTGCCAAAGAGATTTTAAAGAGTTGACAATATGGCATATATACCATATAATAAATCAGAGGAGTACAGATGAGGAAAGGGTGCGAGTCTAATGAAAAACTTTGATGATTTTTTAGAAAAACAATTACAAGATGAGGAATTTCGGAAAGAATATGAGAGTATGCAACCGGAATTTGATGTGATTAAGGCGATGGTTGCAGCCAGAACTTCTCAGAATCTGACGCAAAAGGAACTGGCGGAACGTACCGGAATTCATCAGGCGGATATCAGTAAGCTGGAAAACGGAACAAGGAATCCATCTCTAAGTTTATTGAAGCGATTGGCGGAAGGGATGGGAATGGTGCTAAAAGTAGAGTTTATTCCTAAGGAAAAGTAAAAGGAGATGTGACTATGATACAACGATTCAGATTCGGAACCCCAATAGAGACTTGTGCAGTAATAGAGCAACTTCCTGTTACGGAAGGAAAGCTTCCTTTTTTTGAGATTACTAATAAAAATGAAAGTGCAGTGTTCAGATGTAAACTGTCAGACAAGGACATCGTCTACGGTCTCGGCGAACAGGTCCGCGGTATCAATAAGCGGGGCTGGATTTATACAAGCTGTAATGCTGACGACCCGCACCATCAGGAGGATACCAAGTCCTTATACGGAAGCCATAATTTCCTCATTGTGTCGGGAGAGGAACTGTTCGGCGTGTTCTTTGATTATGCCGGAAATATTACTTTTGACGTGGGATATACCAATCGGGATACTTTACGCATCACACCGGAAGATTGGAATCTGGATGTATATGTGATTACCGGAGAAAGTGAGAAGAATATCGTAAAGCAGTTCCGTAAGCTCATCGGACGGAGCTATATTGCACCGAAGTGGGCCTTCGGGTACGGACAGAGCCGTTGGGGCTATAAGGATGCAAAGGATATCCGTGGGGTGGCAGCGGAGTATCGAAAGAGAGAGATTCCGCTTGACAGTATTTACATGGACATCGACTATATGGAGCGGTACAAGGACTTTACCATCGACGAAGAGGCTTTCCCGGAGTTTGATAATTTTTGTGCCGAAATGAAGGAGCAGGGGATTCATTTGGTGCCGATTATTGATGCGGGAGTAAAGATAGAAGAGGGTTATGATGTATATGAGGAAGGTGTGAAGAAGGATTACTTCTGTAAGGACGTGAAGGGAAAGGACTTTGTGGGTGCGGTTTGGCCGGGAAGGGTGCATTTTCCGGATTTTATGAAGCCTGAGACCAAAATGTGGTTCGGAGAAAAGTATGCATTTTTACTGGAGAAGGGCGTCGACGGGTTCTGGAACGATATGAACGAGCCGGCGATTTTCTATACGGAAGAGCGTCTTGCAAGTGTGATGGAGCGAATTAGTGAGCTCAGTAAGGAAAATCTCGATGTGAACAGTTACTTTGAGTTTACGGGATTGGTGGCCGGTATCGGGAATAACGTAGGAGATTATGACACGTTCTTTCACGACATAGACGGAACGCAGGTAGCACATAGCAAGGTGCACAATCTTTACGGCTACAATATGACGAAGGCAGCGGGAGAAGCGTTTGATAAGCTGTCGCCGGAGAAGCGGATTCTGATGTTTTCACGGTCGTCTTATATCGGAGCACACCGCTACGGTGGTATCTGGCAGGGAGATAATAAGTCCTGGTGGTCCCATTTGCTTATGAATCTGCAAATGATGCCTTCCTTAAATATGGCAGGTTTCCTTTATACAGGAGCGGATATGGGCGGCTTTGGCAGTGATACCACGGAGGATTTGATGCTTCGTTGGTTACAGCTTGCTGTGTTTACGCCACTGATGCGAAATCATTCCTGTAGAGGAACAAGGGAGCAGGAGCTTTATCGGTTTGATAACTGTGACGATTGCAAGAAGATGATTGAAATTCGTTACGGTCTGATTCCGTATTTATACAGTGAGTATATGAAAGCGGTTTTGGCGGATGAGATGATGTTCCGGCCGCTTGCCTTTGATTTTCCGGAGGATGAGACTGCGAGAGGTGTGGAGGACCAGTTGCTTCTCGGTAACGAGCTGATGATAGCGCCGGTGTATACCCAGAATGCTACCGGGCGGTATGTGTATCTTCCGGAGGAAATGATGCTTGTGCGGATGCGGAGTCTTACCGATTATGAAACCGAGGTACTGGCAGCGGGACACCATTATGTAAAGGCAGAGCTTCCCGAGCTTGTGTTCTTTATACGAAAGGGAAAAGCAATCCCGGTAGGGGCAGCGGCTATGAATACGGAGCTGCTGGATGCTTCTACACTAAAATTGTTGGGATATGCCGGAGCGGAGTATGACTTATATGAGGACGACGGATATACGAAAAAGTATGATATTGGTTCTCGTACAAGAAAAATCGTATCATAAAACATCCAGGACAGTGTTGAAAAAGCAGAAAACAGAAACGGCAGTCGTATCATAGAATGAGGCTGCCGTTTTTATGTGAAAAGCAATGAAGAACAGAGATTGTATACAATTATACATTTTTTTAGAAAAACACTTGCGTAATAGAAAATCTTGGTGTATAATAGCGAAGAAGCACGGCGGTAATACCTTTTTTTGGAAAGTATTTCCGGGGGATGAGGTGAGCCGTGCACTATTTTTTCGAGGACGAAAGGAGAGCTTTTAAGATGGGATACGTTGATGAAGTAATCGAGTTAGTATCTAAGAAAAACGCTACCGAGCCGGAGTTCCTTCAGACTGTAGAAGAGGTTTTATCCTCCCTGAAGCCGGTTGTAGACAAGAATGAGGCAACTTACAGAAAGGCAGCACTTCTTGAGAGAATGTGTGAGCCGGAGAGAGTAATTGAGTTCCGTGTAGCTTGGGTTGATGACAATGGTCAGACGCAGGTAAACCGCGGTTACCGTGTACAGTTTAACGGTGCTATCGGACCGTACAAGGGAGGCTTACGTTTCCATCCGTCCGTAAACTTATCCATTATGAAGTTCCTCGGTTTCGAGCAGACCTTCAAGAACAGCTTAACGACCCTTCCGATGGGTGGTGCAAAGGGTGGTTCCGACTTTGACCCGCGCGGTAAGAGCGATGCTGAAATTATGAGATTCTGTCAGGCATTCATGACTGAGTTATATCGTCACATCGGTCCGGACGTAGACGTTCCGGCAGGTGACATCGGTGTAGGCGGACGTGAGATCGGTTATATGTACGGTCAGTACCGTCGCATCAGAGGTGCATTTGAGAACGGTACTTTAACCGGTAAGGGTCGCTCCTACGGCGGTTCCTTAATTCGTCCGGAAGCTACCGGCTTCGGCGCAGTTTACTATCTGTGCGAAGTATTAAAGCACGAGGGTGAGACCCTTGCAGGCAAGACCGTTTCCATTTCCGGTTTCGGTAACGTAGCTTGGGGCGCTGCAAAGAAGATTGCAGAGCTCGGCGGTAAGGCAGTTACCCTTTCCGGTCCGGACGGATACATCTACGATCCGGACGGTGTTGTAACCGAAGAAAAGATTAACTACCTTCTTGAGATGAGAAATTCCGGCCGTGATAAGGTTCAGGATTACGCTGATAAGTTCGGTTGCCAGTTCTTCCCGGGCCAGAAGCCGTGGGGTCAGAAGGTTGACATCGTTATGCCGTGTGCAACCCAGAACGATGTAAATCTTGACGAGGCGAAGAAGATTGTTGCCAACGGCGTGAAGTACTACATCGAAGTAGCTAACATGCCGACCACCAACGATGCACTGAAGTTCTTAATGGAGCAGGATAACGTAATCGTAGCTCCGTCTAAGGCTGTAAATGCAGGCGGCGTACTTGTTTCCGGTCTCGAGATGAGTCAGAACAGCGAGAGATACAGCTGGACCGCAGAAGAGGTTGATGCAAAGCTTCACCAGATTATGATCGGTATCCATGATTCTTCCGCAGCAGCTGCTGCTGAGTACGGTCTTGGTTACAATCTTGTTGCAGGTGCGAACATCGCAGGCTTCTTAAAGGTTGCGGATGCTATGCTTGCGCAGGGCGTATTCTAAGAAATTAAGAGAATATAGTTTGATTTGATATTGAAATGAACCTTGCAGCTTTGCAGGGTTCATTTTTTTATATAATGGAAAAACATGCATGTCTTTTCGGATTGCCAGTGGAAGAAAAATGTGCTATAATAGGTAATAAGCACTATTGTTTTTAATGGTGAGGAAAAGGAAGATTGTTTCATTTGTCCCGGCAATATTAGGGTAAAATGAAAAGGAGTACATGTATGTCATTCAAGGGATATAAATTAAAAGCCAAATTGTATGCCGCGCATTCGAATCTCAATGGGAGTGCGGAAAATTCACATTTTCACACGTTTACACTGGTTTTATATTTAAAAGATTTGAATGAAAATATGGACTTTTTTTTTAATACCGAAAAGGAAATCCAGGCATGGCTGGAACCGTTTCAAAATAAGGTATTATCGGAAACGGAATTGTTTCGGGGAAAGTCCACATCTTTAGAGAGTATCGGCGATATATTTTATGATGCGTGGAAGGAAAAGGCAACAGCGATTCATTATGATTTGATTCGTTTGGATGTTTATGAGAATCCGGTTCGGACCTACACCGCTTCGGATTATTTATTGGACGATGAGGTAAACGAGATTAATGCAATGCCATGTGTTTTTTCTGATGCATTGACGGTAGAGAAAAAAGAAGAGGCATATGAGGAATACATAGAGGAAGCGGCGGTAACCGTAAACGCAGGGGAGATGCCTGTGGTAACTTTGGAGGAAATATGGCCTTCGCTGGAGAAAGAACGTGTAGTGACGGATTGCACGGAGACTTTGGAGAAGAAGGTTGGATGGCCGGCAGTAAAGGTATGTGCGGCGATATTATTTTTTGCGGCGATTGCGACAGGTATTTTGTATTCCATGAAAATAAGCGGAAATTATCCGCAAGGGTCGGATACTTTATGTCATCTGTATCGGGCGGATGTCTTGTTAAACAGCATTAAAAACGGTGTTTTTTATCCGTTATATGATAATATGTGGTACAACGGTGTGGAGATTATGCGTTATTGGGCACCGGTTCCTTTGTATATTCTGGCAGGCTTTGAGGCGGTTTCGGGGTCTATGCTGGGAGGCTATCTTTTGTTTGTTGCCTCTGTATTTTTTGTGGGAGCAATGGGCTGGCTTTTATTGGGAGTTAAGCTGAACCGGGTAGGATTGTCGGTATTTGTGGGTGTGATATGGTTCTTTCTGCCGGAAAATATGCGTCTGATTATTTTAGACGGAAATCTGCCCCGGGTTGTAATTAATACGGTAATGCCGTTTTTACTATTGACTGTTTGGAATGTTGTGGGGGAAAAACGGCTGAGAAGTATTGTTCCGCTTACGTTTTTGATTTCTTTTATCGGACTGTGTCATGTGGGAATCGCATTGATGGCAATCGTTACTTTAGTGATTTTTCTATGTTTTTACGGGAAAGCCAATAAAGCATGGCCGGAAGTGCGGATGGTTCTTAGTTCAGCCGTAATCGGAATGCTGATGACGGGAATCTGGTTGATTCCGTCTCTGCACGGAAGCGGAGCAGGTAATTCCGCAGGCGGCAATCAGGTAATGCAGTACTTTTTTGAAAGTGCCTTTGTTTCGCTGAATCCGGTACCCCGGTGGAACGGTAATTTGACGATTTTTTATTACGGTTTGTCTGTTTTGGTGATTTCCGTTATCGGAATTGTATTGGGAACGAAGAAGACGTTACCGGGATTTGCCACCGGTGTAATTATTTTTGTGTGTACCACAAAATCGGTTTATCAGTTATTTGAGAAGCTTCCCTTCAGTCAGTTTTTATGGATGATTCGTTTTGTTACGATTTCCATGGCGTTTATTCTGTTTTCGTTGTTGTTGTGGAAGGGATTAAAGCGTGGTGTGGTTGTGCTGTTGTGCGGAATGTTGTTGTTGGATTGTATTCCTTCTTACCGTTATATTTACGAGGAAGAAGGAAACCGGGTGGCAGACGTATCCGCAAATCATTATGCTCTCGGAGAAAGTCTTTTGTTAAACAAGGCAAAGGAAATTACAACACAACGCATGGCGGTATTTGATTTGAGTACTTACGGGGCTTTTGCGCCTTATTATGTTACCGGTGTGGGGAAAAAAGTTCCGTATACCTTCGGTGCGGGTTGGGAAGGTGCCAGAACCGCAAGTAATATTGTAAAGTTAAACAGTGCCATTGAGAACGGGTACTATGCCTATGTGTTTGATCGTAGTATAGAGCTTGGAACGGATACGCTGGTGTTTGATGTTACGGTGCTAAAGAATAAAGAAAACGATGTGGAAAAACTGGTGACGGAAGGGAAGCGTCAGGGGTATGAACTTGTGGAGCGGACAAATAAGAATTTGTTATTTCACAAAGAAACTCCGGAATGCTTCGGTATTTGTTCCTCTTATGAAAATATCGCAATCGGCACCGCCGCAACGGATATTGCTTTGTTATATCCGGTGTTTGAAGAAGGTGGGTCGGCGAATTTAAGTGACTACACCGTTGAGGAGTTGTCGGCCTATAAACGGATTTTTTTGGCGGACTTTACCTATGACGATAAGAGCGAAGCGGAGCGTATGCTTACAGAGCTTGCCGAACGCGGCGTGAAAATTTTTATTGATATGAATAAGGTGCCGGTTAATGTAGAGACAAATTTGCAGGAACTGTTCGGCGTAGGGATACAGACGGTTACCTTTCAGGATAGTTTCCCGGATATAGAGTATAACGGAAAGCGGTATCATTCCCGAGGGTTTGTAGCCGGTATGGAAGAATGGAAGGCAAATTATTTAATCGGTCTTTCGGAAATTACCGGTATCGGTGAGTTAAACGGCGTCCGTTTACCCTTTGCCGGTGTAAAGAATCATGAAAATATTGTATTTTTAGGGTATAACTTTGTATACTATGCCGAGGTGAGTAGTGATATAATGGGAGTCGAGCTTTTGGCGGATATTTTTGACGTGACACAGGAAGAACTGCCGGAACGCAGCTTAGTACCTCTTTCGGTTGCATTTGAAGACAAGCGGATTATCATTCAAAGTGAATATGAGGCTGTAAATACCGCATTGGCGAATATTGATATTTTCCGTAGCGACAGGGAAGTAAAAGAGACCAATCATCTGATTACGGTCGGAAAGGGAACGACAGTCCTTTCTATGAATTATCCGTATTTCAGAGAAGGGTTGGCGGTTTCGTTTTTAGGAATGGTGTTGTTTTTCTGTTATGTGATTTATATCTATCGGAGAAACAGATACGGAGGAAGTAAGAAGGAGGAAGGATAAAATGAAGAAAATACAATGGTTCGGTATTCTTTTTGTTTTATCGGTTTTGGTGGTACCGGCAAGAACGGTGCATGCGGAAGAAGAGATACGAATAGACGGATATTACGATGACTGGGAACGGATTCCGAAGGCGACGTTGACGTACGGAAGTCATAATGCAAAAGAGAAGCATGAGGGTGCCATAGTGATGGGAGAGGAGTATCTTTACGGGTATGTACGGTTAAGTGATCTGTACGCCTCCCAAATACCGGTAAACGAATATCATATTACCGTGAACGGTGAAACGTTGGTATTTTACATATTGGGAAAGGATGAGGCAGGAAACTTAAATCCGGAGTTTGACCCGTATCAGCTGGCTAACGGGACCTATTTGAACGAAATCGGATTGTTTCAACGGGAACGTGCCGTTGTTTCCCTCGGAGATGTCGCCCTGACCGTGACAGACGGAAGTCCGAATGATACATTAGAATTTCGCATTCAGCTGTCTGTGCTGGAGAAATTGCTTGGATTTCCGGAGGGTGCTATAAAAAACGGTGCGGAAGTTTCGTTTCGCAACCCGAATCTGGGAGCAGAGAGTATTCAGTTGGCAGGAACGTCTACCGGTGTGATTGCGGGGACGGTGTTGTGTGTGGCAAGTGTCGGCGCGGCTTGGTTTTTTAACAGGAAAAGGAAGCAGAGAGTGTAATGAATTTTCTGGTAATCGTTGCTTTTATTCTATGGATATATTTACTGAATGTATTTAAACGGGGAAAGCTGGATTTTTTCCGATACATTATGGGTAGTGTCGGTGTGTTTATTTTTATGATGATAGGGGTGCAACCTTTTGTGACCAAACCCTTGATTCAGTTAGTAACATCCGTATCCGGTGTGTTTGGGAAGATGACGGGTGTTTTTGAAGCATACCGGGATTATAGTATTTTATTTGTTGAAAATGAAGTAACGGGAGAAGCGATATCCCTTTATGTGGATTATGAGTGCTCCGGTGTGATCGAGATGCTTGTTTTTCTTTCTTTGTTGGTCTTTTTTCAGGTATACGAAGTTTGGCAGAGAGTTATCCTTGGTATTATCGGTTGCATTGTAATCTTTTTCTCTAATGTATGCCGGATTTTTATTATTTGTCTTATGATAAAAATCGGTGGAAATGATATCTATTATTTTGCACATACCATTGTAGGACGTTTGTTCTTCTATGTGCTGGCTGTTTTGTTGTATTATTATGTATTTACATATGCCCAGATAAAGAAGCAGAAGGTAGGAGGATTCAGCTATGCGCAGCCTAATGAACACTCTGGGAAATGAAATTGTTTTTTGGATGGCATGGGTCATTATTCCGCTTATCATGGAAATTATACCGGCATTTTTCGGGATTTTTCTGCTGTTTTTTAAGCGGATTCGCCATAGAAAAGAGAAAGAATTGGTGTACTTTCCGGAAATTACATTGATTATTCCGGTGTATAATTCCGCGGATACGTTGGAAGGGTGTTTGGAATCGGTATATCATTCCACCTATCCGAATTCCGCAATCACTGTTATGTTAGTGGATAACGGCAGCAAAGATAACAGCTTTTCCGTTTATCAAGAGTATCAGGAACGGCATCCGGATATGAATACGAAATGGATGAATGCAAAGCAGGGAAAGTCCCGCGCTTTGAATATGGCTTTATTTCACAGTGACGGAAAATATATTATTCATATCGACAGTGACGGAAGATTGCACGAAGATGCGCTGATGAACATGGTGCGACGGTTTGAATCCGATGAGAAAATAAGTTGTATGACTGGTTCGATTTTAACGGACCCGGAGGCAATTCAAAAAGAAACGGGTTTTTGGAAACGGATCTTGCAAAAAACAGAGTTTTTTGAATATGCCCAGGCGTTTTTGGCGGGACGGAATTACGAGGCGGAGATCAACAGTATTTTTACGTTATCCGGGGCCTTTTCCGCCTTTCGAAAGTCAACGATTTTAAAAACGCAGTTGTATAATACGGAAACGGTATGTGAGGATACCCATGTAACGTTTCAAATTCGCTACAATTTAAAGAAAAAAATCGATATTTGCGAGAATGCGGTTTTCTTTGTAGAACCTATTGAGAGTCTGGGAAAACTGTATGTACAGCGTCAACGCTGGCAACGTGGAGAACTGGAAGTCATTCATATGTTCCGAAAACAGAGAAAAAGGAAATTCTCTTCCTCCGGAATTATGTCCAAAATGTTGATTTTTGACCACACCTTTGCATTTCCGCGTATGATTTGGTATATGGCGTTGTTGTGTTTGAGTTTAATCGGGTACCCGTTTCGGTATGTTGCCATATCCTTTATTTTGATTTATATTTTGTATGTCATATCCGCCTTTTTTTATTATATCAATGTCTGTCTTTTCTTAAAGTGGGATAAGGAGTTGCAGCGCTTTTACCGTAAAAAGGTGGGGTATGTACTGTTGTTGCCGATGTTAAACTTTTTGGCATATTGGTTTCGTCTGGCAGGGATTATTAACAGTATAAAAGGAACCAGTTCCTGGCGTACAAAAGGCTTTGATGAAGAAGTGGCGGTTGCGCGAGAAATTATTAAGCAGGATTTTTCAGGAGTCGCACGAGGAATTCAAAAAGTAAAAGAGATGATTTATAAAGATGAAAAAAATGAAAAAGAAAATAAATAAGAAACTGCTGTTTTCCGCGGTTTTGTTAAGTATTGCCTGTGTGATATTATCGTTAGCGGAAATTTATAACAGCAGAAAAAGTTACATCAAGCAATATGAAAAGAATACGGAACTGTATTTGGCTTCCCTGCTGTTAAACGGACAATACAGGGCAACGGAACAGAATACGGACCTTGCGGAGGGAATCATTCAGATCATTGAGACAGAATTTCCTACGTCTGCCCGGATGTTTTGTTTGGTCGGAATGGATAATGATATTTTATTCTTACGGGATCAGGTCGGAACCGCGGAATTGTACGATGTAACGGTTGCGGATTATATCGGGGCAGGAGAGCCGGAAAATATAAGAAGCGGCAAAATAAATTCTACCGTATCGTACTTGCAGAAGAAGGACCGGTATGTGATTACGAGAATGGATAAAGAGACCGGGCAAGGCATCCTTACCGTGGCCGTCTGCACACAAGAAAGTTATTTGTTGAAGTCCGGTAATTTTGATATGTTGTTACAACATTTATCGGTATATATCGGGTTACTGGCCATTGCTTTCGTTATTTTTGTGGCATATTTGTCAATGAAGGTAAGGGAACAAATACAAAGAGAAGCTTCTTTAGCGGAGCAGCTTACAAATGACAGAGTGCTGATTGAGAAGATGAGCAGACATCTGGAACGCCATGAAAAGGGGGATGTTATGGGCGGTGAAGGTAGTTATTATCCTCGAAGCGTGGTAGAACGGGTGCTTGCGAATTTGACCAGGGAGCAGCGAAGAAACAGTCGCAAAGCGATGATATATTGTGAAAAGAACAGCCAGTTGATGATGGTACGTATGGCGGTTTTGATTGAACGTATTTTAAACGGAAGAGGAATATTTTGCCTTTGGGCAGAAGATGAATATCAGATTGTAGTATTAAACGCAGAAAATGAGACTGTGGAAAATATTGTAAAGCAGGTGCTGGTACAGTATAGAGATATGTATCAGGCGGATATTGACGGAATTCGGATTACCATAGATCGGTTATAGGAGAAAAAGATGAGATACAGTCAATATAAATTCAGTTTTTATCTGAATGCAAGTCATGCGATTTATATTAACGGAGAATTAGGAGAACCTCACCCGCATACATGGGAAATTGTGATTAAAACAATAAAGAGTCAAAAGGGTTTTCTTTTATTTCAGGAAATCGAAAAGGCGATAGAAGACTTTTTAAGTCCCTATCAAAACAGTTTTCTGAATGAGATTTCTCCTTTTGATGAGCGGAATCCGACGTTGGAAAGCATTACTGCGTTTCTTTTGGAACAGTTCGATCGGATATTGGAGCCTTTCGGCTGGATTGTATTTTATATCGAAGTGGCGGAAACGCCGACCCGATCTTACATTATCAGTCGGGTAGAAAATAATATTATCGGTGAACTACAGATAAAAAATATCGTGACCAACATAATCGGACACGGATTTGATGAGGATTAACGAAAGATGGATAAGGAAAAGATTGCGGTATTGATTCCCAGCCTTTCACCGGATGAGAAATTGGTACAGACGGTGCGGGAAATCAAAGAAGCGGGGTTTGACAGAATTCTGCTGGTGAATGACGGAAGTACAGAAGAATACGATATGTTTTTCGAGGCTGCCAAAGAACTGGGTGCAACCGTTTTGCGTCATGCCGTAAATCAGGGAAAGGGACGCGCGTTAAAAACAGGGTTCAAGTATATTTTATCCGAGTGGCGCGATTGTTGTGGGGTAATCACGGCGGATTCGGACGGACAACATAAGCCGGATGATTTGTTAAAGTGCAGGGATGCGCTGCAGAATAACAGGGATGCACTGATTATGGGATGCAGGGATTTTCGTAAGAATGAGGTTCCTTTTCGCAGCCGCTTTGGAAATTGTTGTACCTCCTTTATTATGAAACTGTTTGTAGGGGTGTCGTTGTCCGATACTCAGACTGGGTTGCGTGCCTTTTCTGCAGACCGGATGAAAGAATATTTAGATGTGGCGGGGGAACGGTTTGAGTATGAAACCAATGTATTGCTTTACAGCAAAGAGGAAGAGATTCCGATGGTGGAAGTGCCGATAGAGACGATTTATTTAGAACAGAATAAAAGCTCTCATTTCCGACCGCTGATAGATTCTATAAAAATATATAAGCTTTTTCTTCGGTATTTGTTTGCGTCCTTTTCTTCCTTTTTGGTGGATATTGTATTGTTTTCCTGCGGAGTATTTTTCTTACGGGATATATTCCCGGCGTATTATATTGTAATCAGCACCGTGGGGGCAAGAGTATTATCTTCCGTTTATAATTTCTGTATGAACAGGAAAGGTGTATTTAAAAGTAAGGAAGCATGGGTGAAAACCGCTGTGAAATATTATGTGCTTGCATTGATACAGATGCTTGCCTCTGCTCTGACGGTTTGGGGCTTGTGTAAGGTGTTGCCGGTACACGAAACCGTAGTAAAGATTCCGGTAGATTGTGCCTTATTTGTAATCAGTTTTTTGGTACAACGGGAATGGGTATTCCGCAGAAAAAAATAGGCGGTGAAAGATAAATACTTGCAATGTGCAAGTATTTATGATATATTCAACTACGTAAAGTTGCAATAACAAGTATTTCTTAACGGAGGATTGATTATGGCAAAGAAGACGACTGTGAAAAAGGAAGCAGAAGTAAAGGAAGTTAAGGCACCGGTTGTTGAAGAAAAGGCAGTAGAAGTTGCGCCGGTAGTGGAGGAAGCAGTTACGGAGAAGAAGAAGTCGGGCAGAAAGCCGGGTAGTACAAATAAGAAGACCGCTGTAAAGGAAGAAGCAAAGAAAGTCGAGAAGAAGGACGAAGTATTTGTTCAGTTTGCGGGAGAAGAGTACAGCGTAGAAGATGTAATGGATAAGGCAAAGGCTGCATACGTTGCAGAGGGTCACAGAGCAGCAGCTATTAAGTCTGTTCGTTTGTACATCAAGCCGGAAGAACGTAAGGCTTATTATGTAATTAACGAAAAGGCTGCAGGTAGCATCGACCTGTAAAGTGCATAAGTAAAGAGTGGTATGGACGGAGGGCGTTTGCTCTCCGTCTTCTTGCATGTAGGCGAAGTGCGTGGTAAGTGAGAAGCACTGTTTCGGTATATAAAGTTACAATAATAGGAAAGGAGAAGCGACCATGATGAGACGAGGCAGGATTGTTTTATTGGGTGTAGCTGTAATGTTGTTTGCGGCAGGATGCAACGACGCAGCAGATAAACCCAAAAGTGATGTGACAAGTACGCCGATAGCAGACATAACGGAGATGCCTGCGGAGACAACACCGGAAGTGAAAGAAGAACAACCGGATATTTTGAAATATACGGAAAAGGAAGAGGTTGAGGAAGCCAGGGACGGAGATTTTGTTTATTTTAGGTCATCGATTTTTTATCCGGTGTTTGAAGGGCAATACGCAGACAACATGAACCGTTTTGTGGCTTCGGTGACGGAGCCGTTTCGGGAAGCTTTGCCGGAAGCAAAAGAAAATGCAAAGTATGATTATGAGGATTTCGTGGCAGGAGAATTTGGTGTCCCGATTTTTCCGGAGGAAGAGGAGCTTTCCGTAAACTGTTTATGGGAAAAGGAACCGTATATGACCTTGTTTGCCAAAGGAATCAGTAATACCGGCGGAGCACATCCGAATGTTTATTGTCAGGCCTATGTGGTAAACGTAACAGACGGCAACCGGGTATGCATGGAGCAGATGCTGGAACCGTATGGAGTAACAACGGATATGCTTGTAGACTATGTGACGGAAAAGCTTTTGGCAGAGCATGGGGAGGATTTATTTGACTATGATGATGCCGGTAATTTTAAAACGGATGTTTATCGGTTTGTGCAGGAGAATCAATGGTATTTTAACGATAAGGGACTGGTCGTTTTTGCGAATCCTTATGAGATTGCCGCCTATGCATACGGTATGATAGAGTGTGAAATTTCTTATGAGGAATTGGAACAAGGCTTGAAAAAATAATAAGATGTGCTATACTTGACTGGTAAGATAAAATGTGTCGGAGAAACGGAAGAAATTCGTTTTCCGATGTAAAAAGGTGCTAAGGAGGATATACTATGTTAAAGGAATTTAAAAAGTTTGCACTGAAAGGCAATATGATTGACTTGGCAGTCGGCATGATTATCGGTACCGCATTCAACAAGCTGGTATCGTCTCTTGTAAATGATATGTTTATGCCGCTTCTCGGTTTATTGACCGGTAAGATTGACTTTGCAAAGCTGTACATTGCGTTGGACGGTAATAAGTACGAATCCCTTGCGGAAGCGGAAGAGCTGGGTGTGGCATGTTTTAAGTACGGTTCTTTTATTGCAGGATTGATTGATTTTGTCATTATGGCATTTGTGGTGTTCCTGTTTGTGAAGTGGATGAATAAGCTTCGTGATTTGGGTAAGAAGGAAGAGGAAGCGGCACCGGCAGCACCGACGATCAAGGTTTGTCCGTTCTGTAAGTCCGAAATTGCAATCGATGCAACCCGTTGTCCGCATTGTACTTCCGAGCAGCCGACGGCAGAATAATATTTGGAGGCAGTTAACATGACAAAGATTGATATTATTTCCGGATTTTTAGGTGCCGGAAAGACGACCCTGATTAAGAAATTGTTGGAAGAGGCTTATAAGGGAGAAAAGGTAGTTTTAATCGAGAACGAGTTCGGTGAAATCGGTATTGACGGCGGATTTTTAAAGGATGCCGGCGTGGAGATTACGGAGATGAATTCCGGTTGTATCTGCTGTTCTTTGGTAGGTGATTTCGGTAAGTCCTTAAAGGAAGTGTTGGAGCGCTTCTCTCCGGACAGAGTCATTATCGAGCCGTCCGGTGTGGGTAAGCTTTCCGACGTTATCAAGGCGGTACAGGATGTTAAGGAAGATTTGCCGGATGCGAAGCTGAACAGCTTTTCTACAGTTGTAGATGTTTCGAAGGCAGCCATGTACATGAAGAATTTCGGTGAATTTTTCAACAATCAGGTAGAGAGCGCCAAGACCATTATTTTAAGCCGTACCCAAAAGTACGATGCGGCAAAAACCGAAGTGGTGGTTGGAAAGCTTCGTGCCCAGAATCCGAAGGCAATTTTGATTACGACGGCATGGGATGAAATTGACGGTAAGGTAATTCTTTCCGCAATGGAGCAGCAGACTTCCTTTGAGAAGGAGCTTTTGGAGGAAGCACACCATCACCATGAGCATCACCACGAGCATGGTGAGGACTGCACCTGCGGTTGTCATGACCATGATCACGAGCATCACCATCACGATCATGAGGAGCATGAGCATCATCACCACGAGCATGGTGAGGACTGCACCTGTGGTTGTCATGACCATGACCACGAGCATCATCATCACCATCATCATGCGGACGAGGTATTTACCAGTTGGGGCAAGGAAACACCGCACAAGTATGAGCGTGAGACCATGCGTGAGATTTTAAATAAGCTTGCCAATACCGAAGAATACGGCGTAATTTTACGTGCCAAGGGTATGGTACCGGCAACGGACGGCACCTGGATTTACTTTGACCTGACTCCGGGTGAATTTGAGCTTCGTGAGGGGCAGCCGGATTATACCGGACGTCTTTGTGTCATCGGTTCCAAGATTAAGGAAGATGCGCTGGAAGCTTTATTTGAGCTGGCATAATCGAAAATAAAGAGAGGTTCCACAATGGAGATACCTGTTTATATTATTACCGGTTTTTTGGAAAGCGGTAAAACCACATTTATTAAAAATACGCTGGAGGACCCGAACTTTGCCTCCGGAGAAAAGACCATTCTTTTACTTTGTGAGGAAGGAATGGAAGAGTACGATACGGATGCGTTGGAGAAGAACAATATCTTTGTAATTCCGGTGGAAAACGAGGAGGATTTGTCTCCTACATTTTTGAAAAAGTGTCAGACCGATTATCGTCCGGAGCGTGTTATGATTGAGTTTAACGGCACTTGGAGCATGTCCGGTTTTATTGAGCGGGGCATGCCGCGAGGCTGGGAAATGGCCCAGATGATTACCATGGCGGATGCCGGCACTTTCGAGGTGTATATGAGTAATATGCGCCAGATGATGGCAGAGCAGATTAATTTCACGGAGCTGGTGATTTTTAACCGTTGTACCGCAGATACCAAGCGCAATACCTTCCGTAAGGCAGTGCGTGCATTAAACCGTCGTGCCCAGGTTTTGTTTGAGTCCGAGGACGGAGAAGACGGATTTGACGATGAAATTGATTTGCCGTACGATTTAAATGCGGATATCATCGAGATTGAGGATGATGACTACGGTATCTTTTATCTGGATGCCTTGGATCAGCCGCAGAAGTATAACGGCAAGACGGTTCGTTTTACGGCCATGGTGTACAAGGGAAGGGATATTCCGAAGGGATTTTTTGTACCGGGGCGTTTTGCCATGACCTGTTGTGCGGACGACATCGGCTTTGTGGGTATGCTTTGTAAAGGTTCGCAGGCTGACAATTTTAAATTACGTGACTGGGTTAAGGTAACGGCGAAGGTTGCGGTAGAGTACCAGAGAGAATACGGCGGGGAAGGTCCTGTCCTGTATCTTGTGGACATGGTGCATACTGCAAAACCGAAGGAGCACCTGATTTATATGAATTAGGAGCGAGGTTATGATTTTTAAACAGACAGGCAGAAAGAGAAATGTTCGTACGGTTGTTACGATGGGGCATTTCCTGAAAACGGCCTGTCTGTTTTTGTGTGTGGTGGGAATTCTTATTGTAACGTTATTTCGTAGTGAGGGGGTAAGGTTTTCCGGAGAACGGAAGCAAATCAGGATTACGGCGCACCGGGGCGCTTCCTACGGAGCACCGGAAAACACGGAAGCAGCAGTGTTGTTGGCGATAGAAGAAGGGGCGGATTATGTGGAAATTGATGTGAGAATGACAGCAGACGGTATTCCGGTATTACTGCATGACCGGGCTTTGTTTCGTACGACAGGAATTATAAATTATATTGATCATGTGACCTATGCGGAATTGGCTACGTATGATGCGGGAGGCAGGTACGGGGAAAAATATGCCGGAGAAACCGTTCCGGATCTTAAAGGAATTTTAGAAGCATACGGCAAGAAAACCAGCTTTAATATTGAATTAAAGAACGGAGATGATATAAGGCTTGTGGATGCCGTTGTGGCGTTAATCGAACTGTATGGTCTGGAGGAACGTTGTGTGGTGACGTCCGCTTCCTATGTACAATTGGAACAGGTAAAAAGAGTGAATGCAAGGATAAAAACAGGCTACATTTTATCGTTGGTATATGGTGAAATTTACGGGTACGATGCGGCGGATTTTTTCAGTGTTCGTTCCGGATATGTAACGGAATCCATGATAAAGCAGGCACATAAGCAGGGAAAAGAAGTACACGCCTGGACCGTGAACAAAGCCCATGAATTAAAGAAAATGAAGGAAATGGGAGTGGATAATGTGATTACGGACCGACCGGCCTATGCAAGAAATGTTTTGGAAGAAACAATGCAACATTGAGGGAAAACGCCGTATGATAAAGGGAGAACGTAAAACAGAGGTTTTTATGGCAGTAACAGTAGCATTGGATGCCGGACACGGCGGATATGACGGCGGTGCCACCTATGAGGGAAGAAGAGAAAAGGATGATAATCTTGCCATTACGTTGGCTGTAGGAGAAATTTTACAACGAAACGGTGTAAATGTTGTGTATACGAGAACCGAGGATGTGTATGATTCTCCGGTGCGGAAGGCTCAGATTGCAAACGAAGCGGGAGCGGACTATTTTATCTCCTTTCACCGGAATTCCAGTCCTGCAAATAACCGGTATTCCGGAGTGGAGACGCTTTTGTACGATGAAAACGGAATTAAGGCGGAGATGGCACAGGCAATCAATTCCGAACTGGAAGAGGTGGGCTTTCGGGATTTAGGCTTAAATATCCGCAGGGATTTGGCAGTGCTTCGCCGGACCCAGATGCCGGCTCTTTTGGTGGAACTGGGCTTTATCAATACCGATGCGGACAACGCCCTTTTGGATGCACGGTTTGCGGATGTGGCACAGGCAATCGCAAACGGGGTATTACAGACCATCGGGGATGAAATCGGGCCGGGTCAGAATCAGGAAATGCCGATGTCTGAGGTTTATGCAGTACAAGTCGGTTTGTTCCGGAATCCGGAAAATGCGGATAACATGTTCAGAGAGTTGGTAGCACTGGGAATTCCTGCAGATATTTCAAGAAGCGGAAGCTTTTATGCGGTACGGGCCGGAAGAACCGAGAGTTTAAACGAAGCAGTGGCATTACAGCAGGAATTACAGCAGTTGGGGTATGATACATTAGTGGTGACGTTATAATTCCTTTTTACAGAGAATTCGTTCGAACAGGAGTCCCGCCAGTGCCCAGCAAGGTGCATAATCCAGGCGGATGACACCTTTATAGTTTAATTTTGCTTTACTGTAGTCCCAAGGGCAGGCATTGTGGCGCTTCAAAAGAAGGCCGCTGGTATATTCACAACCGAAAATCGCAGAGGCATATATCATGCTACGGAAAAATGCGGGTTTTGATTTGATTCGTTTGTAAACCGCCGGAATAAAGGCTGCGAGACCGTAAATCGGGAACATCCACACGGAAGTACGACAGAGCAGGCGTTTGTCCTTGGAGCGTTCCCGAAACGAACCGATACCGGTCCAAAAACACTCCATACACCAACCGATAAAACCGCAGCGGATAAAATCGGAGCCGAACCGGCCCATTGGACGTAAAAAATGCATAAAAAACCTCCTGTATCACTTTTGTCATAGTATTTGTAAATGACAGGAAAGTATACGGGAGGTTTTCTTTGTCTGAAAGATACCGAATCGAAAGACAGATGGTTTGATTATCGGTATACGGTGAAGAGATTATCATTTAATAAGGTGTAGGCACGTTCCAATGCATCACGGTCGTAGAACTCAATACGGAGAGCTCCTTGTTCGTAGGTACGATTATGAACGATACCGATATTTTTCAAGCTGATGCCGTGTACCGCCAAAAGTGTGGCAAAGGTGGCGATGGCACCTGCCTCGTCCCGAAGGTCCGCATGTAAGACAAAGGACTCGGGAAGTACACCTTTTCGTTCCTGTAAGGAACTGCGGAATTCTCCGGCTTCGGAGAAGAGAGAACGAATCTCGGCTTTGTTTTCCGAAGAAAGGGCCTGCTCCGCTTCCGTAAGCAAAGAAATGTAGCGACGGAGGGTCGGAAGGACAAAGTCGGTATTGGCAGATAAAATGCTTTCCCAAAGAGATGGAGAGGAGGAGGCAATACGGGTGATATCCTTAAAGCCGCCGGCCGCCAAAAGCCGCATGGTATCCGCATCCTCGGAAGTACGGACCAGATTGACCAACTGTGCCGCAATCAGGTGCGGAACGTGGCTGATTGCAGCAACCGCATCATCATGCTCTTCCGGAGAGAGAACTACAGGAATGGATTTCATTTGCTTTACCAGGTCAAGAAAACGCTCTACCCGTTCTTTCGGACAATCTTCGGTTAAGGTGATTGCATAATAAGCATTTTCCATAAGAAGGGCATTGCTGTTGGCAAAACCGGTGCGTTCGGAACCGGTCATCGGGTGCCCGCCGATAAATTGTGCGGAAAGTCCTGCGGTTTCCGCAGCGGTATGAATGCCGGACTTTACACTGCCCACGTCCGTAAGAATTGTTTTATTTGAAATTATTTTCGCAAGTTCCGTAAGATAAGCGATGTTGCAATCCACCGGAGCGCAAAGAAAAATATAATCACAATCGGACAGCTTGTCCAGGGAGAAGACAACGTCGTCCAGCACATTGGCATCCAACGCACTGCGTAAGTCCTCGGAAAGCACAGACTTACGGGAGTAGGCCAAAATTTTGCAGGAGGAGGTTGTTTCACGCAAAGCATGGGCAATGGAACCGCCGATTAAACCGAGACCGATAAATCCAAACTGAATATCCATGAAAAAACTCCTTTAAAAAAAGTTACTTGCCCTTTCGTGTGAAAAAAGGACAAAGTATGATGCTATAAAATATTCTAACCCCTGTTTTGCGTTTTGTCAACGCTTTTTTACTTTAAAGCGCAACGGTTTAAAGCGAAAATATATAAAAATAAAGGAAAACTAAGAAAATAAGAGGACTGTGCAATTCATGCAGGGAATTGTTGCAGAGTATGCGAAACCTATTGCGAAAAAATTTTTTTTGTGTATGATAAACTTAACGAGCTCGATGAAAATCGAAAGGAGGAGTGGGAGTTGAACATACGACTGAATGTCAGTGACGAGCATTACGACGAAATCGAACAAAAGCTTTTGGCAGCCGGATTTGTAATTGATGACGAAGCGGAGCTTGTGCTGACGGAGCAGGGGCGTTTTGCCGGGCATTTGTCGGTAAAAACGAGGGAGGGCGAGAAATTAAAGCTTGCCATAGAAGAAATCGTTTATATCGAAAGTCTGGGTCATGATGTACTGGTACACGGAAGTGACGGGGAATGCTATTATGCTTACGACCGATTGTACCAGCTGTGTACGGTACTGGATAATACGAAGTTTTTGCGGGTCAGCAATTGCGCAATCATTGCGAAAGCCCATGTAAAAAAGATTAAGCCGTCCATTTCCATGAAATTTGTATTGGTGATGTCAGACGGTGCCTTGGTGGATGTAACACGAAGCTATTACAATAGTTTTCGGACATTTTTTCAGATATAGGAGGATGAGAGATGAGCGTGGCAGTTTTTGTTGTGCCGATACTTATTTTAGCAGTGTTGGCGTTGGGAGTATTGGTGTATTATATTTGTTATAAGGCGGCCATTAACCGGAAGCTTCGGGCGGAGGAAAGCGGTGCCCATGTGCCGATGGCATCTATGGAATCGGTCATGAAGTTGGTAGCCGTCATCGGAGTCGTTGTGATTTATTGTTCGTTAAATTCCAAAATCATGAATTTACAGAGTGAATTACAGAATACGACCAACCGGTTGCATGACGAGATTTGGAAATTGCGTTATGCATTGGAGGAAATGCAGCAGGCGGCAAAAAAAGAAGCCTCTGTTATCAATACGGTGTTTTATGACTTCGGAGAAATCGATGCGAGGGAGCATACGGTGGAGATGAAGTTTCGCGTGGTGCCGAATAAGTACAGTGCGGAAACAGAGATGTCATTAAATTACCGCGGACAGACCATTATGTTTACCAATAACGGTGACGGTAGTTTTACGGGAAGTGCCGTATTTCCGATATTTGATGAGGTTTATGAAGACGGTTTGTTTTGCATCACCGAGGGCGGTGTGACAAAGACGGAACGTTGGGAAGACACTGTGTGGGGAGCGTTAAAGGATAGTTGTTTGCCGGATTTTTGTATTGAAGAATCTTCCTTCCGGTATGAAAGAGGATGGGGGAAAAAGAAAGATACGGTAACGGTAAAGGGAGATATTTATATTATGTCAGGGGAGGAAACGGCATCCTCATTTCAAAATCTGAAATTACTTGTAAAGAAGGGAAATACGATAATCGAAGAGATTTCGGTACAGAGCGGTTCTCTGAAACTGGAACGTACTTATTCGGTGGAACAGGGAGAAAAGCTTGAATTTTGGTTGACCGGTGAGGATAAATACGGGTATGTTCACGAGCGAAATCTTTCCGGTTGGAGGTTGGATGGGGCTGCTTCCGGAGCAAGTTATGAGGTAGAGGCGATAGAATCCGACCGGATC
Source organism: Lachnospiraceae bacterium (assembly GCA_017938405.1). GTDB lineage: Bacteria > Bacillota > Clostridia > Lachnospirales > Lachnospiraceae > SIG307. Next base: position 122,001 of record JAGBBP010000044.1, on the reverse strand, counting down.
ACGGTACCGGACGGAACGGAGCCGTAAACGATAAGAGATAATAAGAAAGAGAAAGACTGCGGGAATGTAGTCTTTCTTTTTTTCGTGAAATATGATATGATGTAAAGTGATACAGAGTGTTCTGCGATAAGAAAGGGAAAGGTACGGATAATATGGCAATAAAATGGGGCGTGTTAGGTACTGCGGGAATTGCATCATGGGGGACGATTCCCGGAATGAAGCAGGCAGACGGGTGTGAATTGTATGCCATTGCGGGCAGAAACGAAACAAAAGTAAACGAATTTAAGGACCGATTCGGTTTTCAAAAGGCCTATGTGGGCTATGATGCATTACTGGCGGATAAGGACGTACAGGCGGTATATATTCCCCTTCCGAATCATTTGCATTACGAATGGGTGATGAAAGCGATTGAAGCCGGAAAGCATGTGCTGTGTGAAAAGCCTTTGGCGTTAAATGCAGTGGAAGCGGAGGAAATGTTCCGTGCCGCTAAAAGAAAGGGTGTGCAGTTTGCGGAGGCCTATGCGTACCTTCATAGTCCTTATGTGGCATCCTTGCGTGAAGTGATAGACAGCGGCAGTATCGGTGAGGTGGATTATATCGAAACCGCCTTTGTGACCCAGGGGTATGAAGAGGATTACCGCCTGCATAAGGAGTTCGGCGGCGGTGCCATGTACGATTTGGGATGCTATTGTACCACCATGATGCTCTCTCTCGTGGATTCCGAACCGTCCTTTGTAAAGGCCTGTGCGGAGTTTGGCGGAGATGACGTAGATTTTCATACCGCAGGCATTGTAAGGTTTGAAAACGGTGTACGGGCTTCCTTTAACGTGGGTATGATTTTCGGAAAGGGTGCCAATGGACGCTTTGACCGGTTGTACATCCACGGAACCAAAGGATACATCCGTTCCGAGGTGGAGTATAATCAGGAGGGAGAACTGAGCTATCGTGTGGTGTCAAACGGAAAAGAGGAGACAAAGACCGTGACCGCACGTCAGAATTATTGTCTGGAGGTAGAGCAGATGAACCGGGCCATTGAAGGAACGGGAAGCTTGCTTGTGACACCGGAGTTTTCCTTGCGTAATGCAAAGCTTATGGATGCGGTGTTACGGGAGATTGAGTATTAAAGGAATGTAGTTTAGAAAGGCAGGACGCAAAATGAAAGATTTTTTGCCGATTTGCAGAGAAGACATGGAAAAGCGCGGTTGGGAACAGTGCGACTTTGTATATATTATCGGAGATGCCTATGTGGACCATACCTCCTTCGGGCCGGCCATTATCAGTCGTGTATTGGAGAGTCACGGCTATAAGGTGGGAATCATTTCCCAGCCGGACTGGAAGGATGAGAACAGTGTGCAGATTTTAGGCGAGCCGCGCCTCGGCTTTCTTGTTTCTGCCGGAAATATGGATACTATGGTAAATCACTATACCGTGGCGAAAAAACGTCGTTCTCAGGATGCTTATACACCGGGCGGTGTTATCGGAAAGCGTCCGGACCGGGCGACGATTGTATATTGTAATTTGCTTCGTCGTGTGTACAAAAAGAAGCCGATTATTATCGGCGGTATCGAGGCGTCACTTCGTCGCCTGGGGCACTACGATTACTGGTCGGATACGGTAAAGCGTTCCATATTACTGGATTCGGGAGCGGATCTTTTGTCCTACGGCATGGGAGAAAAGTCTATTGTAGAGATTGCGGATGCCTTAGATTCCGGGCTTGCGGTAAAGGATATTACCTTTGTGGCAGGTACCGTGTATCGGGCGACGTCGTTGGAGTCGGTGTATGATGCAACGATGCTTCCGACCTTTCCTGAGATAAAAGAAGACAAAAAGAGCTTTGCGAAAAGCTTTTATATTCAGTATTGTAATACGGACCCGTTTTCCGGAAAGCGTCTGGTGGAGAAGTACAGTGACACGGAGTATGTGGTACAGAATCCTCCGGCGGCACCTCTTACCCAGGCGGAGATGGACCGGGTGTATGCCCTTCCTTATATGAGGAATTATCATCCTTCCTATGAAGCAGCAGGTGGTATTCCGGCAATTGATGAGTTAAAGTTTAGTTTGGTGAGTAATCGTGGATGCTTCGGCGGTTGCAGCTTCTGTGCGCTGACCTTCCATCAGGGGCGGATTATCCAGACCAGAAGCCATGAGTCCATTTTGGAAGAAGCAAAGCTCATGACCTGGGACCCGGATTTTAAGGGGTATATTAACGATGTGGGCGGACCGACGGCAAACTTCCGCGCCCCGGCCTGCGATAAGCAGTTAACCAAGGGTGTTTGTCCGAATAAGCAATGTTTATTCCCGACACCGTGTAAGAACTTAAAGGTCAATCACGAGGATTACCTTGCGTTGCTCCGAAAATTAAGAGAATTGCCGAAAGTAAAGAAGGTATTTATTCGTTCCGGCATCCGGTTCGACTATTTGATTTACGATAAAGACCGCACGTTTCTTCGTGAACTGTGCGAACACCATGTCAGCGGGCAGCTAAAGGTGGCGCCGGAGCATGTGTGTGATGCGGTACTGTCCAAGATGGGAAAACCGAGCAGGGGCGTCTACGATACATTTATTACGGAATACAAGAAGATGAATGCAAGACTGGGAAAAGAGCAGTATGTGGTGCCGTATCTTATGTCTTCCCATCCGGGTTCTACCATGAAGGAAGCGGTGGAGCTGGCGGAGTATCTACGGGATCTCGGCTATATGCCGGAGCAGGTACAGGACTTTTATCCGACGCCGTCGACGATTTCCACCTGTATGTATTATACGGGATTGGACCCGCGGACCATGGAGCCGGTGTATGTACCGAAGTCTCCGCACGAGAAGGCCATGCAGCGTGCGCTGATTCAGTACCGTAATCCGAAAAACTACGAACTGGTGGAGGAAGCACTTAAACTTGCCCACAGAGAGGATTTAATCGGTTTTGATAAGAAATGCCTCATTCGTCCGAGAGGAACGGGCCGACCGGGAGATTTCGGCAGAGGCGGCACTTCCGGAAAAACGGCAGGTAAGCAGGGTGGCAGTACAGGAAAGGCAGGAAGTAAGGCAAACGGAAGCCGGCAGAATACCGGTCCTGCTTCGGGGCAAGGTGCGCACAAGGCGGCTCCGACCAAGAAAAAGACCATACGAAATGTGCACAAAAAGAAGGGAACCAAGTAACGGTTCAAACAGAGGAGAACAAAGGGAGGGTATCCATGTTTAAAAAGTTTTATCCGATGGAAGATTGGGATTCGGCTTATGAAGAGCAAAAATATCAGTATTTGTATGACAACGGATTTCGCGGGATTATTTTCGATATCGATAATACCCTGGTAGAACATGGCGCACCGGCAAACGAAGCGGCGGTTGCATTGGTTGAAAAACTGCGCAGAATGGGATTTGCGGTATGCTTTTTGTCCAATAACGGGGAAGAACGGGTCAGCTCGTTTTGTAAAAAGCTGGATGCGGCGTATATTTATAAAGCCGGAAAGCCGGGAACAAAGGGCTATGGGGCTGCCATGGAATTGATCGGAACTACGAAGGAACAGACGGTGTCTGTCGGAGACCAGATATTTACGGATATGTGGGGAGCAAACCGGGCCGGCGTGTATTCCGTTTTGGTAAAACAAATCGGGAAAAAAGAAGAAATTCAGATTGTACTGAAGCGGTATTTGGAACGGATTGTGTTATATTTTTATCGGAAAAGAAAAGCAAAGGTGAAATAGAATGAACAGTCGGAATATTGTTTTAATCGGTTTTATGGGGTGCGGAAAAAGTACGGTGGGACAAAAGTTGGCGAGTGCGCTATCTTACGATTTTTTGGATACGGATGCGATAATCGAGGCAACTTACGGGAAAACAATCGCAAGGATGTTTGAAGAAGACGGAGAGGCTTTTTTTCGTGATGCGGAAACCGAAGTGTTAAGGAAATTGGAAAAAGAGGCGGACGGTGTGGTTCTGGCGACCGGGGGTGGCATGCCTATGCGGGAAGAAAATGTTGCCCTGTTAAAGAAAATCGGAACGGTGGTATTTCTTTCTACAGAAATTGAAACCATTCTTATGCGTTTGCAAAAGGACACCGGGCGTCCCTTGGCAGACGGAGAAGACAGAGAGAAGAAACTTCGACCTCTTTATGAAAAGCGGTTACCGATATATCGTAATGCGGCGGATTTGTGCCTGCATACGGAGGGAAAGTCTTTTTCCGAAATGATTGAGGAAATTGAAACTTTTATGAAAAACAGAGAATAACGGAGAGAAGAAAAATGAAGATTTTAGTGATTAACGGACCGAATCTAAACTTTCTCGGAATCAGAGAACCGGCCCATTACGGAACGGAAAACTATGCCACTCTTTGCGAAAAGATAGAGAAGTACGCAAAGGAAAAGGGGGATACGGTAAGTATCTTCCAAAACAACAGTGAGGGAGCAATTATCGACCGGATTCAGGAAGCTTACAGTGACGGAACGGAAGGGATTGTAATCAATCCGGGAGCATATACCCATTACAGTTATGCAATCCGGGATGCACTGGCTTCGGTTCCTATGAAGAAGATAGAGGTACATATTTCCGATATCCATAAAAGGGAAGCGTTTCGTCATGTTTCCGTTACCGCGGATGTATGTCAAAAACAGATTGTGGGCATGGGCACCGACGGATATTTACTGGCCATGGATGCATTACATGAGGAAAATTAGAGGATTTTCGGAGAGTTTTTACGAAAAAGTAAAAAATTGAGTAAATCCGTGCTATTTTTTTAAAATTTGGTATTGAAAAAATTGTCAGAGTGCGATACACTAGAGAGTAGTGAATTCTAAGGAGGATTTTTTATGATTTCTGCAGGTGATTTCAGAAACGGTATTACCCTTGAGATTGAGGGTAACGTTTATCAGATCGTTGAGTTCCAGCACGTTAAGCCGGGTAAGGGCGCAGCGTTTGTCAGAACGAAGTTAAAGAATATTAAGAACGGTGGCGTTGTCGAGAAGACTTTCCGTCCGACGGAGAAGTTCCCGGCTGCGCACATTGAGAGAGCAGATATGCAGTATCTGTATTCCGACGGTGAGATGTATCACTTCATGGACGTAGAGACCTACGACCAGATTGCTATGACCGAGGATCAGATTGGTGATTCCTTAAAGTTTGTTAAGGAAAACGATATGGTTAAGATGCTTTCCCACAACAAGCAGGTATTCGCTATCGAGCCGCCGTTGTTCGTAGAGCTTGTTATTACCGATACCGAGCCGGGCTTCAAGGGCGACACCGCAACCGGCGCTACCAAGCCGGCTACCGTAGAGACCGGAGCTGTTGTGCAGGTACCGTTATTCGTTGAAAATGGTGAGACCATTCAGATCGACACCAGAACCGGCGAGTACATGAAGAGAGTTTAATAGTTTTTTTAAGATTTTGGCAGGCATCGGAGAATTTCCGGTGCCTGTTTTCCATGTATAAGCTTTTCATTCTGCGGAATACTAATGAAGCAACTTACTTTAAGTATGATGTGCAGAAAAGGAGGCTTTTATGAAAAAGAAGCTTGTATGCCTTATGGCAATGTGCTGTATGTCTTTGTTTCTGGTAGCATGTGCCTGCGGAGAGAACATGGGAAGCGAAGATGTAACTCCGAGTCCGGCAGCAACGGGACAACCGACCGGTACCACCGTTCCGAGTCCGAGTCCGGCACCGACCAATACGCCGGCTGTAAACGATAACGAAAACGACGGTAACAATGTCGGCGGGACTGATACAGACGGAATCGGCGGAACCGGTGATGATGGAGTTATCGGCGATATCGGTGATGGTGTCGGTGATGTGATTGACGGAATCGGCGACGGTGCAAATGACGTAATCGACGGTATCGGAAACGGTGTGGATGAGATGACCGGCGGTAATGCAGGAACCAACGGTAACACCGGTGCAGGTGCCACCGGCGGTAACGCTGCAGGTGGTGCCAGATAACAGGGTATCCCCATAAACATGCACAAAAAAGATGTCTCGGACTTTACGGAAAGTTTGAGACATCTTTGCATTTACATAGTTAAATCGATGGTATAGATTAATATTCCATGCACCGTATCTTCTTTGCACGCATAAGGGAAACCGCACCCGGCAAGTGTACGTTGCGAGGAAACATTGTCTTGTTTGATTTTTGCGGAAATTTTGGAATATCCCTGTTCTTTTGCGTAAATGAGTAACGCCGGGATAAGCTCCTTTGCATACCCATTTCTCCGATAAGGAACATCAATAAGATACCCAAGAGAAAAGAATTCGGTTTCATCCTCCGGTAAGGAAAAGCCGGCCCTGCCTATAAGCATTCCGGAGGATGTTTCATAGACACCCCACAGTGCCAAATCAAAAAACGGATACACGTTGCGAAGATAAGCCTTATGCTTTTCCAACTCTGTTTCATAATCAGAAAGTTTTTCATCCATAAAAGGGGCGGTCTCCGGTGCGGTACACATGACATACAGTTTCGGAAAATCTTTTTCGGAAAGTTCCCGGACCGTAAGGCGGTCTGTGGTAAGTATTTCTGCAGGATAGCCCATGGCATGGGCGTGGGTGCGACGCAAATATCCCATATCGATGGAAGAAAAATCTTCAAAGAGAGCATATGCACCGGATAAATCTTCACAATACCCCGGAGGGGCATAGCCGATGCAAGGAAGCTTCGCAATTTGTGCGGAGAGAACCCCGGAAGCGGTGTCCGTAATGACAAGACAGTCCGATGGGGCCGGTTTGGGAGAGGAGGTCGTAACACGGTTTGCCGTCACAACATCGGCTGAGGAAAACGGTCCCTTTGCAGGGAAAAAAACGCATTCCGGCGCTACCCGCTTTAAGCCTTGTAAGAAAGCTTGTACCGATTGCATTTCTTCAATTGCAGGCGAGAGGTCAAGCAGTATTTTTTTTAACACGTGCAGTACTCCTTTCCGAATCATTTGGATTCCTTTTTGTATATTTTATTAAGTTTATCATAAGGGAACGGGTCCGTAAAGAGAAAAAGAACAGAGGAATAAAAATTTTTTTCAAAAAAATAAAAAAAACACTTGATTATCTCCGGGTTTTGTGTTTTCCTATTAATATGGGTTTTTTGTTTGTAGCAGAGCAAAACCGATTTTATTTGAACTGAAAGGTTGGTAAGAAGTATTATGAAAAAGGTAGTAAAGTTTGGCGGAAGTTCCCTGGCAAGTGCGGAACAGTTTAAGAAGGTAGGCGATATCATCCGCGCGGATGAAAGCCGTAAGTATGTAGTACCGTCTGCACCGGGAAAGCGTCATTCCAAAGATACAAAGGTAACCGATATGTTATACGGTTGCTATGCGTTGGCTGAGGCTGATAAGGATTTTTCCGCGGAGCTTAAGGCAATCGAGGCACGTTATAATGAGATTATCGATGGCTTAGGATTAAAGCTTTCTTTAAAGGAAGAGTTTGAAGTAATCGAGAAGAACTTTAAGTTAAAGGCCGGCAGTGATTATGCGGCTTCCCGCGGTGAGTTCTTAAACGGACGTATTATGGCAGAGTATCTCGGATATGAGTTTATTGATGCGGCTGAGGTGATTTTCTTTCACAGTAACGGTACCTTTGATGCAGAGAAGACCGATTCCATTCTTTCTAAGCGTCTTGCAAAGACCGAGCGTGCGGTTATCCCGGGATTCTACGGAGCAAAGAAGAGCGGTGAGGTAAAGACCTTTTCCCGTGGCGGTTCCGATATTACCGGTTCCATCGTGGCAAGAGCGGCGAAGGTTGATTTGTACGAGAACTGGACCGATGTATCCGGTTTCCTTGTAACGGACCCGCGTATTATTGACAATCCGAAGCCGATTACCACCATTACATACAGAGAGCTTCGTGAGCTTTCCTACATGGGTGCAGGCGTGCTTCACGAAGACGCGATTTTCCCGGTTCGTAAGGCTGGTATTCCGATTAACATCCGTAACACCAATGCACCGGAAGATGAGGGTACCATGATTGTTGAAAGTACCTGTCGTATTCCAGAGTACACCATTACCGGTATTGCGGGTAAGAAGGGCTTCGTAGCGGTGAATATCGAAAAAGATATGATGAATGCCGAGGTTGGTTTCGGCCGTAAGGTATTACAGGCGTTTGAAGAGAACGGTATTTCCTTTGAGCATGTACCGTCCGGTATCGATACCATGACCGTATTTGTACATCAGCCGGAGTTTGAAGGAAAAGAGCAGAGTGTGCTGAGTGCAATTCATCGTCTGGCTGCTCCGGATGCAATTGAGCTGGAAGCAAATCTTGCACTTCTTGCGGTAGTAGGTCGCGGTATGAAGTCCAATCGCGGTGTGGCAGCTCGTATCTTTGCGGCACTTGCACACAATAACATCAACATCAAGATGATTGACCAGGGTTCCAGTGAGCTCAATATCATCATCGGTGTTCGTAACGAAGACTTTGAGACAGCAATTAAGGCGATTTACGATATTTTTGTATCGGCAGCGCTTTAATACATAAAGAAAGATTTTAATTAAGAGAAAGCGGGGTATTACAACATGAAGATTCAGAACGTAACAGACGCAGCATTCAAGAAGTACGGTAAGGTTGTAACCGGAATTGATTTTTCCGATATGCTTGCCGAGATGAAGAAGATGGAGATTCCGGCAGATGTCGTGTATGAGCCGGGTCTTGCAAATCTTGAGGCATGTGCTTCCGCAAAGGACCTTTGCGAGAGTGTATACGGCGGTATGCCGATTCAGGTAGGTCACTGCAGCGGTAACAACAATAAGTTAAACGCAGTAGAGTACCACAGAGATTCCGAGGTAAACATTTCCGTAGACGGTATGATTTTACTTCTCGGTTTAGAGCGGGATATCGAGGAGGATTTCACCTACGATACTTCCAAGATTGAGGCATTCTTAGTACCGGCAGGTGTAGCGGTAGAGCTTTACGCAACCACCCTTCACTATGCTCCGTGTAACTCCCAGGCAGGCGGCTTCCGCGGCATCGTAGTTCTCCCGAAGGGAACAAACTACGACCTTGCAAAGCAGCCGAATAAGACTCCGGAGGATAAGCTGATGACCGCTGTAAATAAGTGGCTCATTGCACACGAGGATGCAAAGATTGCAGGTGCATTTAACGGCTTAAAGGGCGAGAACATCACGCTGTAATCGGTGAATTAACAGAATATAACAAAAGAGCGGCTCCGCGGAATTTCCGTGGGGCCGCTTTCTGCGTGCAGAAGCGCAACGCGCGAGCCTGCACATAAGTTTACATTACAAGCGAAATCAAATACAGCACCAGTAAATGTGCCGGATAGAAGACGTAGAAGAAATATTTAAATTTCTTTGAGCGGAACAGGGTTCCGTTGTACATGGCAATCGGAATAAAGGCAAACAGGGCTGCGATATTGGTACTGAGAAAAATAAGACAGCCGAAGATAATTTGCCATTTCTTATTTGTACGGAATAAGTACAGGACGGCAAGGAAAAGAATGCCGATATAGCTGTAGTCTGTCCGAAGAAGCACGGAAAGAACACAGGCTACCAGAATACAGACCATTTGCCCGATCCATTGTTTCATGGATGCCTTAGGTGTGATATCCGTCGCTTCCAGCTTTCTCATTGCGTACAGCATCAAAAGACCGAGAAACAGGGTAAATACCGTGTTTTGGTATTGCGGATAGAATATTGAGGTTTCTACGCCGGATAATCCGTAAATCGGAGCGGCCTTGGTAACCACTAAGTTAAAGGGAATTTCCGCTAAAAGAGCACAGATACCTACCCGAAGCAAATAACGCTTATAATTTGAGGTATGCATAAATCCTTCAAACAATAAAAAAGCAAACAGCGGGAAGGCAATACGACCCAAAAGACGCATAACACTGTAGATGGAATTTAAGCTTAAAAATTCCGCGGGAATAGATGCAATCATTTCCTCTGTCAGGGTTTCTCCGGAAAATACAAGTTTTACATACTCCGGATACGCGGCCATCTTTGCATAAACAAGGGTAACGGCCGCATGGTCGATTAACATGGTTAATGCGGCAAAAATTTTTAAAATATTTGCCGGAAAACCGGATTGCGGAGCAGAATTGTTTTGCGTAGTTGTTTGATTCATCATTGATGTTTCCTCCTCTTTATGTTATGATTATATAGAAACAAAAAAGGAATTTCAAGAGAAGATTTGTAATTTTCACATAGAGGAGGTATTCCATGGGACGGAGAAAGTTTTGGAGTGTTTTTTTCGCGGCAGCAGGATTGATTGTGCTGTATTGTGTATTGCAAAAGTTATCGGTGGTAGCAGACGGGGTGAAATGGGTGGCCGGAGTGTTTTCACCGATTTTTGTAGGATTGATTCTGGCGTTTGTTCTGAACCTTCCGATGCGTGGATTGGAAAAACTGTGGGACAGCATTGGATTGACAATCAAAGGTTTCTTTGTGAAGAGACGGATGAAAAAGAAGGGCGGAAAAAAAGCGGAAGTGACCTTGGGAAAGGTAAGCTGTTGTCTGCGTCGTCCGGTTTGTCTTTTATTGTCTATCGTGATTATTATACTTATATTATGCGGCGTGGTGGCACTGGTTCTTCCTGAAATCGGAAATGCGGTTATGATGATTGTGGACGGTGTTCCGGACTGGCTTGAGAAGGTACAGAAGTGGTGTATCGAATATGCGGAAGAGTATCCGTTTATTTACGAGGCAATTAAGGGAATTAATATTGATTGGGACTCTACGGCAAAGTCATTACTTAGCTTAATCGGTTCCGGAACCATCGGTATCGTAGGAAGTACCTTTTTCGGTATTATCGGTGCCTTCGGCGGAATTATTGATTTTGTCATCGCTTTGATTTTTGCGATTTATGTATTGTTAACGAAAGAAAGTTTGGCTGCCCAGATTAAGCGGTTGTTTCAGGCGTTTTTGCCGGAGAAGGTACGGGGTACGGTATTGCATATTGCGGAGACTTCTCATCGGATTTTCTGTGCCTTTGTGACGGGACAGTGTATCGAGGCGGTGATTTTAGGAAGCCTTTGTGCACTGGGGATGCTGATTTTCCGTTTCCCGTATGCGGCAATGATCGGTGTTCTGGTGGGTGTTACCGCTTTGATTCCGGTGGTGGGCGGATTTATCGGAGCCGGAGTAGGAGCTTTTCTGATTTTGATGAATGACCCGCTTCAGGCATTGATGTTTGTGATTTTTATTGTGATATTACAGCAGATAGAAGGAAATGTAATCTACCCGAAGGTAGTAGGGAATTCCGTAGGTTTGCCGGCAATGTGGGTATTGGCGGCGGTAACCGTGGGTGGTGGTATCGGCGGTGTGGTCGGTATGTTGTTTGCGGTACCGACGGCTTCGGTATTGTATACATTACTTCGGGAGACGATTGCAAAGCGTATAGAAAAGCAAAAAAACGGAACCGGGGAGGAAAATGTTCAAAATGAGCGAGAAGAATAAGTCAACAAAGAAATCGTTATTACGTGAAATCATCAGTTGGGTTGCGGTTATTGCAGTGGCGGTATTAATCGGTACCGGAATCAATTCGTTTGTGTTATTGAAGGCATGGGTTCCGTCCGGGTCCATGGAAAATACACTGCAAAAAGGTGACGAGTTATTCGGATTTCGTCTGGCATATTTATTTTCCGAGCCGGAGCGGGGGGACGTGGTAATGTTTGATTATCCGGATGATGAAGAAAAGCTATTTGTGAAGCGTGTCATCGGTTTGCCGGGGGAAACCATAGAAATTATCGACGGAAAAGTATACATTTGGGAAGATGAGACCGGGGAGAATAAGAAGTTATTGGAGGAGCCTTATTTAAAGGAAACGCCGGACGAAGAATCCTACGGACCTTATGAAGTGCCGGAGGGGTGTTATTTTATGATGGGAGACAATCGCAACAATTCTCACGACTCCCGGAAATGGACCAATAAATACGTAGCAAAAGAAAAAATCCGGAGTAAAGCGTGGTTGCGCTATAAACCGGATTTCGGAATTATCAAATAGAACTAATGACGCGGGTGCTTGCTGATGACGGCATGTGCCTGCGTGATTTCTGTCATAATGGAAGCTTTAAACTGACTGTCGAATTCGCAAAGACGGGACATAAGCTCACCCTGGGTGGTAGCAACGTATTTCGGCGATACACGATTTAAGGTGTAGGATGCGATATCAAGACGACAACGTTCGCATTTGCAACCGTCTAAGAAAGGAAGCATCTCATCTAGAGTGAGGATAACGTATTCTTCCATAATATTGCGTAGAATTAACTGCATAGGGGGAGAACCTCCGTATATTCATTAGTATATGTGTATGGTAACATTTTTTTTGCGGAATGTAAAGAAGAAAAAGAAAAAAGGAAGTAAATCAAATGAGTGACCGGATACAGGTGGTAAATAAGCTGATAAACCGGCATACGCTGTCGGCAGGGGAGTGGGCGTGTTTGTTAGAAAACGAGACTCCGGAGCTTACGGATTATATAAAAAAGAATGCCAGAGAGACGACGGATCGCATCTTCGGACGGCAGGTGTATGTAAGAGGTTTGATTGAATTTACCAATGTTTGTAGGAAGGATTGCTATTACTGCGGCATCCGGAAGAGTAACGCCTGCGTGGAGCGGTATCGCTTATCGGAGGAGGAGATATTAGACTGTTGTCGGGAAGGTTATGAGGCGGGGCTTCGGACCTTTGTGCTGCAGGGCGGAGAGGACGGCTATTTTACGGAGGAGCGGCTTTGCGCTTTGATAAGCGAGATACATAAAAGGTATCCGGATTGCGCGATTACCTTATCGGTGGGAGAATGGGAAAAGAAGAGCTACGAGCGGTTTTATGCGGCGGGAGCGGAACGGTATCTCCTTCGGCAGGAAACCGCAAACGAAGAGCATTACGGGAAGCTTCATCCGGAGAATCAGCCTTATAAAATCCGCATGGAATGCTTGAAGAATTTGAAGGAAATCGGGTACCAGACCGGTTGCGGATTTTTGGTCGGGTCGCCCTATCAGACCATAGATTGCATCATAGAGGATTTGTTGTTTTTGGAACGGTTCCGCCCGCAGATGGTTGGCATCGGACCGTTTTTACCCGCAAAGAATACGCCTTTCGAAGAAGAGAGGGCCGGTAGCAGTGAGTTGACGTTATTTTTACTTTCCGCTATCCGCCTGTTGCTTCCGGAGGTGCTTTTACCGGCTACCACAGCGCTGGGGACGGCACGGTCCGACGGACGTTTACAGGGACTGTTGCACGGCGCCAATGTCATTATGCCGAACCTTTCTCCTGCAAGGGTAAGAGAGAAGTATGCATTATATGACAACAAGGTTCATAGCGGTAACGAAGCGGCAGAGCATTTGGAAGCTTTGCGTACGGAGCTGGCAAAAGAAGGTTTTACAGTGGCAATTTCCCGCGGTGACGCACCCGGGTTTGCAAAATAAATTATTTTACTAACGGGAAAGAGGTTTCTGACCCGAAAGAAAGGACAAAAGAATATGTACAACAAAGCATCACTTCGCGCGGAAGAGTTTATTTCCCATGAGGAAATCACCGCAACCCTTGCCTATGCCGAGGAGAACAAGGAGAATTTCGCCCTGATTGACGAAATCCTTGCGAAAGCAGAGCAGTGTAAGGGACTTGACCACAGGGAGGCCTCGGTGCTTCTTGCCTGTGAGGAACCGACCAGAGTAGCCAGAATGTATACCATGGCGGAGGAACTGAAAAAGAAGTTCTACGGCAACCGTATTGTTATGTTTGCCCCGCTGTATCTTTCCAACTACTGCATCAACGGCTGTGTGTATTGCCCGTATCATAGGAAGAACAAGCATATTGCCCGTAAGAAGCTGACCCAGGAGGAGATTGTACGGGAAGTTACGGCGCTGCAGGATATGGGACATAAGCGTCTTGCCTTGGAGGCCGGCGAGGACCCGGTAAATAACCCGATTGAGTACATTTTGGAATGTATCAAGACCATTTACAGCATCAAGCATAAAAACGGCGCCATTCGCCGCGTAAACGTGAATATCGCGGCGACTACGGTAGAGAATTACCGGAAACTTAAGGATGCGGGAATCGGCACCTATATTTTATTCCAGGAGACCTATCATAAGGAAAGCTATGAGAAGCTTCATCCGACGGGACCGAAGCATGATTACGAGTACCATACCGAGGCTATGGACCGTGCCATGGAAGGCGGTATTGATGATGTGGGTCTCGGTGTATTGTTCGGACTGGAACTGTATAAGTATGAGTTTGCCGGACTCCTTATGCATGCGGAGCACTTAGAGGCAGTACACGGCGTAGGACCGCACACCATCAGTGTTCCTCGTATTAAGCGTGCGGACGACATTGACCCGGCGGTATTCGATAACGGTATCAGTGACGAGATTTTTGCAAAGCTGTGTGCCCTGATTCGTATTTCCGTACCGTATACCGGAATGATTATTTCCACCAGAGAGGGCAAGGAAGTCAGAGAGAAGGTCATCCGTCTCGGCGTTTCCCAGATTAGCGGTGCATCCAGAACCAGTGTAGGCGGATATTCCGAGCCGGAGCCGGAGGATGAAAATTCCGAGCAGTTTGACGTCAGCGATAAGCGTACCTTGGACGAGGTGGTTCGCTGGCTTATGGAGTTTGGCTATATTCCGTCCTTCTGTACCGCATGCTACCGTGAGGGCAGAACCGGTGACCGTTTCATGAGCCTTTGCAAGAGCGGACAGATTCAGAACTGCTGTCATCCGAATGCGCTGATGACCTTAAAGGAGTATTTGATGGACTACGCTTCCGAGGAGACAAAGAAAATCGGCGAAGCCTTAATTCAGGCGGAGCTTAACAATATTCCGAAGGAAAAGGTAAGAGAGGTCTGCGAGGACCATTTAAAGAAGATTGAAGAGGGAATCCGGGATTTCCGGTTCTAAGGAAGCAATAGAAGATGATGAAAGGGAAGGTGTCGTAGGCTTCGGAAATCCACCGAAATTCGGCACCTTCTTAAGGAGGAATAGATATGAGTATGCAGAATACACCTGCTTCCGAACGGGTACATATTGCATTCTTCGGACGTCGCAATGCCGGAAAATCCAGTCTGATTAATGCTGTGACCGGGCAGGAACTTTCCGTGGTATCCGACGTGGCCGGAACGACGACAGACCCGGTGTATAAGACCATGGAGCTGCTTCCAATCGGACCGGTGGTGATTATTGATACGCCGGGCTATGATGATGAGGGAGAATTGGGAGAACTCCGCGTAAAGAAGACCCGGCAGGTATTAAATCGTACCGATTGCGGTATTTTAGTCGTGGATGCCACGGTTGGTATGGGAGAGTGCGAAAAGGCTTTGGTGAATCTGTTTGAGGAACGGAAGATACCGTATCTGGTGGTTTTTAATAAGACGGATGTCAAAGAAAAAGAAGTAACCGGGGAAGCGCAGTCGGCGCTGTTTGCCAGCGCGAAAACCGGAGCCGGAATTCACGAGCTGAAGGAGCGCATCGGTGTATTGCTTCATACCGAAGAGGAAAAGCGCAGACTGATCGGAGATAAGATAGCACCGGGAGATGTGGCGGTTCTGGTGGTGCCCATTGATGAGGCTGCGCCGAAGGGGAGACTGATTTTGCCGCAACAGCAGACCATTCGCGATATTCTGGATGCGGAGGGAATGCCTTTGGTGGTAAAGGATATCGGTTTACATGAGGCATTTTTGAGTCTTAAGGAAAAACCTGCGATGGTGATTACCGACAGTCAGGTATTCGGAAAGGTAGCAAAGCAGGTGCCGGCAGAAGTGCCGCTGACTTCTTTTTCGATTCTGATGGCAAGGTATAAAGGATTCTTGTCTACTGCGGTAGAAGGAGTAAGAATGCTGGAAAATCTACGGGGCGGAGATAAAATCCTGATTTCCGAAGGATGTACGCACCATAGACAGTGCGGGGACATCGGAACGGTGAAGTTGCCGGCCATGATTCGGAAGTTTACCGGGAAAGAACCGGAGTTTGTGTTTACTTCCGGAAAAGATTTTCCGGAGGATTTGACCGGAATACGTCTGGTCATTCACTGCGGCGGCTGTATGCTGACGGAAAGGGAGCTTTCCTACCGGAAAAAAACCGCAGAGGATGAGCGAGTACCGTTTACCAATTACGGAATTGCCATGGCCCATATGAACGGAATTCTTGCACGGAGTGTGGCGATGTTTCCGGAGGTAGCGGAGTTGCTGAAATAATTTGAAACGGTTATTTGATTCATAATATGTGAAAACGGAAAGGCTGAATTGTATGAATATCGTAGTACTGGAACGAAACAGCGTTGGACCGGATATTCCGGTGGATTGTTTCCATGAACTGGGCTGTGTGATTTGTTATCCGAATACGGTAACCATGGAAGAAGTACGTGAGAGGGTAAAGGACGCAGATATTATTGTGGCAAACAAGTCTCCTATGTGCGAGGAGAGCTTACAGGATGCGCCGAAGGTGAAAATGATTTGTGAACTGGCCACAGGCTATGATAATTGTGATTTGGCCTATTGTAAGTCCAGGGGAATTCGTGTGACCAATGTGACGGACTATTGTTCCGCTATGGTGGCGCAGCATACCTTTACACTGGCACTGGCTCTTAGCCAGAGCCTTCCGTACTACGATACTTATGTAAAGTCCGGGGCTTACAGCGCCCAGGACCGATTCTCCAACTTTGATCTGCCCTTTTATGAATTGGAAGGAAAAACATGGGGAATCGTCGGCATGGGAAATATCGGCAGGCGGGTGGCGCGAATTGCCACGGCCTTCGGTTGCAACGTGATTTTTCATTCCGTGACCGGAAAGAGTACGGTAACAGAGTATCCGCGGGTGGATAAGGATACGTTGCTTCGGGACAGTGATTTCCTTTCCCTGCATTGTCCCCTCAGTGACCTGACCCGAGACTTTATCGATAAAGAAGCACTGGAAAAAATGAAATCGACGGCCTATTTGGTGAATGTGGCAAGAGGCCCGGTGGTAAACAATACGGATTTGTATGAAGCACTGATTGCCGGAGAAATTGCCGGTGCGGGTTTGGATGTATTGGAAAAGGAACCGCTGGAACTGACCAATCCTCTCAGTAAGATAAAAGACAGCAATAAACTTATTATCACGCCACATTTGGCCTGGGGCAGTGTAGAAGCCCGTATGCGCTGCGTAAGGGGCGTATATGACAATATAAAGGCGTTTCAGAACGGAGAAGAGAGAAATATAGTAATCAAGTAAAATGAAGCGGTATTCCGGAAATAAACGGAGTACCGCTTTTGAATACTGCTTATGATAAAATTTGCTTCCAGGCCTCGGTCAGCCGATTCACCGACCATGCCGCGTTTGCCGGAGAGGTGGACGGGAGGCAGACAGCTTCACGTCGAATGGTATCTTTGATATATTTGTTGTAGTACTTTTCCGCGGTTTTACCGTTCACAAAAATGGTCCGGATATCTGCGTGATTTAAAATTGCAGTCAAGTCATTCGGTACCACATTTTTGATAGAACTGTCGGAGCTTCCTTCGATATCACAGGAAGCGATTACGTCCCATACCGCAATGCCGTGGGAGAGGAGAAAATCTTTCTTATCTTCCACGGTATGCGGTTCTGTGGTGCCGAATACGGCAGAAGTCACCTTCCAAAACCGGTTTTGCGGATGCCCGTAGAAAAATTGTGCTTCTCTGGATTTTACAGACGGAAAACTCCCCAGAATCAAAACCTTGGAATGCCGGTCAAATACCGGCGGAATCGGATGCGAAACCATGAGAGCCTCCTTTCTGTGAGCGGAACACAGTGTCGTTTGTTTTCGTGTATCAATAAAACGGGACGGTCACCTAGAATTGGATGCCGAACAGATTACGGACTTTTACATTAATTCGAATAGAATCTTTGGTAAAAATAACGGTATACTTTCCGCGCTTTGCGGTATGGTGATTTGCAGCGGTATCGGTAATCCGGAAGCCCTGCTCCGTTATAAGGCGTTCAAACTCCTTGTGAGTGGAATTTAAAGAAATACCGTAAAACGTAACGTCCGGATCTGTGATAGTAATACGGGTCACATGCCGTTTGTTACTGGAATAATCCGGAAACGACGTAACGGTATAAATCACGCAATGTTCCGGGTCAATCTGCCGGTCGCCATCAAGGGTAGGAACATACCCCGAACCGTAAAACTCCCGTCCGCCGAACAAACCGAACTTCTCTACATAACCGGAAAAATCAACCTCGTCCACATTCTCCCCGATCCAAAACTCCAAATCGGTAACCGGACGCTTCGGTTTCCTGTTTGCAAAAACAAAAATACAGATGAAAACCAAAAGGAAAATGGAGATAATAAGTAATCCCTTTTTATGTTTCTTTAAAAAATGCATAAAACTCCCTCCTTTGTCGGAAACGATACCATATAAAATAGTTTACCATAGAACAAAAGGAAAGTAAATAAAGGAACAGACCCCATCCGCTTCGGAAAATAAAAAATCCCCTGACATCTTGTCAGGGGATTTTTCATTTTCGTGCGGATGGTGGGACTTGAACCCACACGATCGTGAAACCGGCAGATTTTGAGTCTGCTGCGTCTGCCATTCCGCCACATCCGCATAACAACAATATTATCTTGCTGAACAGGAAATAGTGTACCACACTTTTTCCTGTTTGGCAAGATATTTTTTTAAGTTTTCCAAAAAATTTGTACAAATGATTATTCGTTTCCGGCGTTTAAATCCACTCCGAAATAATCCTCAAGATATTTTGTCATATATTCCGGACGTTGTTCCGCGAAAGTACGGATTTTATTGAGATGCGTTTCCGTTCTGGTCGGAGTGGAATAGATGCTATAAGTTCCTTTCAGTGTGGCTAAATGTTGGAAATAGTAAGTAAGTTCCGTGTCCCGTTCTTCTAACATTTCATCTAATATGGAGCATACGGTTTCGTAGGATATAAGGTCATTCATGTATTCCAACATACGATTAATAAAATAATCTCTGCAATCTTCCCGTTTCAGCAAAGAAGCAAGAAGCGGGGCACGACATTCGTTTTCGGCGGAACCGATGGTGATTTCCAAATCATTTCTGGATGCACCGGCATCCGGCGTGGTGCGGTAAGTGCCGAAACATACATCGGTGTCGTGCAATAAATAACGCCAGCGTCCGTCCATCTCGCCGGAACCGTAGGTCTCGCCGTCGTTTGCATAGTAACGGAAGCAACGATAGTTTCCGGCCGGCCAGTCGGAATTGGAGGCATAAATGTTAAAGGACATATAATCCAGATAATTATATACGTCGATTTTCTCACAAAGCTCTGCGAAAGTTTCATCTTTGGTTAAATCACTGTATGCATATTTATTGTACATAGTATTATATTCTTTGGCTGCAGTTTTCTCGATCGGTTCGTTGCCCGGAGATTTGTAATCATCGGTTCCTTCCAGAACCACATATTCTCCGTCGCTTTTTCCGTTGCGATACTGGAAATACTTATTACAATAGGATTCGTGCAACCAATAAAAACCGTAGTAGGAGGCGTTTACATAGGCAACGGCAGGGACCACAGCCTCATAAGCGGTAAAGTCGGCATTTTTCGCCAGACGCTGCATCAGTTCATCCCGCAAGAATGCGCTTTGGAAGTCGTCACCGCCGTTTCGGAGTACCAGTTTATCATACTTGGTAATCGGTTCATCGCTTCCGATCATTGTAGAACCGAACGGAGAGAACTCGAAAGTACCTTTATCCTCCTGATATTCTTTCCGTGCATACAGTTTTAAAGATTTTACAGCATGCTTTCGGGAGGTTCCGCCTACGACACGTACGCCGGCATGCTGTTCAAACAAAAGCGTTCCATCAGAAGTAAGAGCTTCCACGTGGATGGCACGTTCGGTTGCGGGGCCGCGTTTAAAAGCATTTTCTCCGTAAAAAATACCGTCCGGACCGTCCGTAAGAGTAGACGGATCGCCGTTAATGGAGAAAATAAGGGTAGAGTAGCGGCTGTCTATATTTTTGTTTAAGAAATAGGTATGTACATAGGTGTCGGAAACCGTTCCGTCGTCATACCATGCTTTGGCGCGAATGGAGTAGGCACTCGGGAAATCCCCTTCGTTTGCGGTGAGAACAATCGGATCGTCATAGCGTGTGCCTGTCTCTGTAGGCTCGGTGCCGTCCATGGTATAGGTAATATAGCCTTTCTTTTTTTTGGAAGAAAGGGATAATTCAATTATCGTATCTTCGTTAAAAAAGTAATCCGCTTCCGAGAAACGCACTTCACCCCGGGTGCCGGACGGAGTCGGGAACGGAGTCGGCGTGGCGGTCGGAGCAGGCGTGGCAGTAGGCTCCGGCGTCGCGGTCGGTTCCGGAGTGACTTCCGGAGTAGGAGACGGAGCCACGGTAGGAGCCGTAATTAAGGAAGAAGTCGGTAACGGCTGTGTAACAGGAGTCTTCGTTGGTGTCTGCTCGATATCGGATTGTATTTGACAACCTGCGAAAAACAGTGTTCCGCAGGCAAGTAAGGTTAAGAAAGTAAGTTTTCTTTTGTATATTGAGCTACACATAGTGTTCTCCTTTCGTAGCTTATTTTCTCCAGGTGCCCGGATGGAATAAAACCATCATCGGGATGATTTCCAGACGGCCTGCCAGCATGTCAAACATAATAACAAACTTGGAAAGGGTGGAAAATTCCGAAAAATTGCCGGTTGGGCCAACCATATTCAGACCCGGTCCGATGTTATTTAAAGTAGCGGCAATCGCCGTAAAGTTTGTAGTCATATCAAATCCGTCTAAGCAGATGAGCAGAAGAGAAACAACAAAAATCACAATATATGCCATTAATAAAGTGTTACAGGAATGGACAACGGAGTGTTCCAACGCCTTTCCCTCCAGCTTTAATACCCGGATACGTTTCGGGTGAATTTGTTGCATCAGTTCTTTGCGTATCTGCTTTAAGTAAATCATGACACGAGATACTTTGATACCGCCGCCGGTAGAACCGGCACAGGCACCGATAAACATAATGCAGACAAGAATGCCTTTGGCAAACTGTGGCCACTGATTAAAGTCGGCGGTAGCATAACCGGTGGTGGTCATGACGGAAGCCACCTGAAAAGCTACGGTCTGGATGCTTTCACCTAATTTACCTCCTTCGGCCACAAGTGAAATCGTAATCAATGCAACGGCACCTAAGAAGATAAACAGATACCAGCGTACTTCTTCCATGCGAAAAGCGTCCTTGACTTTTCGGATTAAAATATAGTAATAAAAAGAAAAGTTGACACCGAATAGAAACATGAAAACGGTGATTACATTTTGTAAATAAGTGGAATATCCCGCAATACTGTCGTTTTTGATACCGAAGCCGCCGGTGCCGGCAGCACCGAAGGCATGACAAAGAGAATCAAACAACGGCATACCACCGATCAAAAGGAAAATTACCGTAATGATAGTCATCACAAAATAGATGGCGTACAGTAAAAAGGCGGTTTGTTGTATTCTCGGAACCAGCTTGCCTACGGAAGGCCCCGGGCTTTCCGCTTTCATCAGGTTCATGGTGGAACCACCGGTCATTGGAAGAATGGCAAGAATAAAGACAAGCACACCCATACCTCCGATCCAGTGGCTGAAGCTTCTCCAAAACAGGTTTGCGTGGGAGAGGGCTTCAACATCGGTTAAGATACTGGACCCTGTGGTGGTCAGACCGGAAATGATTTCAAACAGAGCATCCGGATAGGACGGTATGTCGCCGGTAAGTACAAAAGGGAAGGCTCCGATGGTACCCATGACAATCCAGCTTAAGGCCACGGCAACAAAGCCTTCTTTGGCAAAGAAAGTAGTCTTAGCCGGTTTATGCAGACGAATCAGGCCGCCTATAGTAATACAGAGAATACCGAGAATCAGATAAATAAGAGCATCCTTGTATTCTTTGTAGATAAGTCCCGTCAGGGCAGGAGGAAGGAAAAAGATGCCTTCCAGCTGAATTACCCATCCGATAATTTTAAAAATAATAGAATAGTTCATAGCAATCACTCCTATTTTAACGGGTTCTCCATAATGTCGGAAATGTCCTGCAACCCCTTGCGGGTTGTTACGACAATAACTTTATCTCCGGTTTGAATGAAGTCACGACCGCTCGGGGTAATGATGCGCCCCTTTCGGATGATACAACAAATCAAAAGGTTTTTCTTTAAGTTCAGGTTGACAAACGGAATGTTGGTAACCGCATTGTCTTCTTTTACGTGGAACTCCAGAGCTTCTACCTGATTATCCATAAGACGGTACAATGCTTCCACGTTACTTCCGTAGGAATTGCTCTGGGAGCGTACATATTGCAAGATGTACTCCGCCGTAATATTTTTCGGAGAAATAATACTGCCGATCGGAAGGTCGCTTATGATTTCATCCAGGGCCAAGCGATTGACTTTGGTGATTTTCTTGCAGTTGGCGTTCATTTTGTTTGCATAGAGGGAGAGGAAAATATTTTCCTCGTCCATGGCTGTCAGTGCAACAAACGCATCGGTTTTTTCAATTCCTTCTTCCAACAACATATCATGGTCCGAAGCATCGGAATGAATGATGGTTGCCTTCGGAAGGGCATCGCTTAAGAAATCGCAACGGTCACGATTGCGTTCAATGATTTTTACATCAATTCCGGAACGAAGCAAAGCCTGAGCCAGATAATAAGGTACCATACCGCCGCCTGCAATCATAACGTCTTTGATTTCACGGACCGTACCCAGTTTGCTTAACCGGTAAAAGGACGGGATTTTTTCTTTCGGTAAAATAATGGAAATGGTATCCCCGGCCATAAGAACGGAATTACCGTTCGGAATACATACCTGATGATTATGAACCAGGATACAAATCAGAATTTCGTGATTAAATTTGTTGGAAAACTCCTGTACCTTCATGTTGTGGAGCGGGGAATCTTCGGTAATCACTACCTGCATTAAATCTACCCTGCCTTTTGCAAAGGAGTCGATTTCCATGGCATCCGGTACCTGAATCAACTGGGCAATTTCCGTTGCGGCAGCAAATTCAGGATTGATAATCATGGAAATGTCCATACATTCTTTTAAGTAGCTGATTTCTCTGAAATACTCCGGATTCCGGACTCTTGCAATGGTGCGGCATTTGCTGGCTTTCTTTGCAAGAAGACAGGAGATGAGATTAATCTCATCCTGATTGGTTACCGCAATCAGTAAGTCCGCATGTTTGATATCCGCTTCCTGTAAAGTGAAAAAACTGGAAGCGTTTCCAACCACGCCCTGTAAGTCCAGATTGGACAGGGCCGGTTGCAAACGTTCCGCACTGTTATCGATTAAAGTAATTTCATGTCCTTCGTCATTTAGTTGCTGTGCAAGAGCATAGCCTACTCTGCCACAGCCCGCAATGATAATTTTCATAGGGAAACTCCTTTTTTTTGAATTATCTTACTCTGTCAGTGTAACACGAACAGAGGGAAAAGTCACTATAAAAAAATAACGGTTTTTCATAAAGTTTTTTAACATCATTTGCGTTCCAAACGATGGCGTTGCGGTTGCATGGTAAGCTCGGTCAGGTTGAGACCATCCCGCGTCGTAAGCGCAAATAAAGCATATTCCGCAACTTCTTCCGGAGTAAGAGCGGCATCCGTATCTTCTGCGGCACAAAAGGAAGCATTCCGGTAAAGTTCGGTCTGGGTCATGTCCGGAGCAAGAACCGTGACACGGACGCCGTATTTACGGACTTCTTCAAATAGGCTTTTGGCAAAATTGGACACACCGGCTTTTGTGGCACCGTAGGCGCAACCGTGGGTGTTATTGGTTTTTGCCGCGGTAACGGAAGAAAGAAAGAGCAGATGTCCCTGTCTGTTTTTTAAATCACGTAAAAACAAATTGGTCAAAAGAAGAGGTGCCGTAAAGTTGACCGCGGTAAGCTCGGAAATATCTTTTACGGAGAGTTCTTCGTGGGGACCGTAATAGCCGACTCCCGCATTGAGTATCAGAATATCCGGAACAATGTGTGTTTTGTGAAACTCCCGGGAAAGCGTTTCTATGGCGGATGGATTTCTTAAGTCACATGCATGAAGGGTTACGGAAGGTAGTAGTTCCGGAGACAATATATTCTTCAGTTCTTCCTGTAAAGACAATTTTCGTTCTTCGTTTTTTACGATTCCGTGAAGAATACAGCCTTGTTTTTGCAAAGTGAGTAAAAGGCATTTTCCGATACCGGAGGATACGCCGGTCAGTAAAACGGTTTTATTCTGTAACATAAGAAGCTCCTTCCTCGGACTCGCCGGGAGTCCAGAAAAATAGTTTTTCATCCGAAATATGATGACGGTGCAGCGCATCCGTTACTGCCTGTAAAAGTTCGTTACAACGGGCGGAACGGTAATGGCAGACGCCGTCGGTCAGTTCATACGGATAGTGAGACAAAGCACAAAGAGGCTTTGCCTTTTTCAGTTGTTTCAGATAATCTTTTGATAAACGGAATACACCGAGGCTGATGTCGGTAATGTCTTCCGGCTGTAATACTTGAAAAACTTCGTCAATCAGTGCGGTGTAGAGTTCCGGCGCATCGGGAACATCCAATACCGGGTCAAAGCAAAGCCGGAGAGAAAAACCGCGGGCCGCCGCTTCTTTTGCGGTAAGCAGGCGGGCGTGCAGAGACGGGGTATAGTGTTCGTACCGGGTAATGATTTCCTGCGGGGACAAGGTAAAGGCAATCACAATATTTTTGGCCGCAGGCAATGCTTTTATAAAAGGAAGTGCAGCACTTTTTGTCCGTAATTCCAGACGAAGATTCGGATGGGAGAGGGCATAACGGCAAAAGGCTTCCGCATGGGGAAGGATGCCGCAAAGGGCAGTCAAATCCGAATCGTAAGAGCAACAAAGGTAAACCGGATGCTTTGTAAGCAAGGTGTTCAGTTCCTTGAAATAATCATCCAAGTTTACAAATATTACAACGGTTCTGCTTGGATACATTCCCTGTAAATAGCAATAATCACAGTCATAGAGACAGTTCATGATACAGGAGGTATACATAAAATGTTCTTCGCCGAAGCTTTGACAGACCGGAGCACCGGGATAAAACTTGGTCCCGCGATTGGCGGCCAAAATCAATGCCGGTTCGGTTTCCTGGGCATGTAAGTCCTGACGGCTTCGGTTAAAAACGTCCTTATAATGCCGAATCGGAATCAGAGAAGAGTGAGAGAACCGTTCTGCAAGGTCTTTTGTAACAGGGTGATGCAATACACTTTCTTCTACATAAATATGCCGGAAGGGACGTAACATCTTTTTCGCAACAGGAAAAGCCGGCAAAAGCGTTTCCTGTTGCGGGGACAAAACAGCCCGTTCTAAGCTTTGAAGGAATGCCAATGCCTCTCTTTTTTTATGGGGAGATCCGGTAGGGGCCGGAAGCCCGGAAAGAAGCTCCTGTTCCGAAAATCCTACGGAAATTGCATAGGTCAGAAGTGTTTTTAACCTTCGCTCCATGGTTGTGGAAAAGGAGTAATCTCGGATAATCGTATTTTTTAAAGAAGTAACATGGTTCTGTATCTCAACAAAACGGTCCGTTTCTTTCCGGAACTGTATTTCTTTTTCGGACAGAAAGGAAAGCAGAGGAGTCAAATGGGGACGTAATAAGCCGGTAACGTCCTCTGCAGAAGGGAAACTACCGTTGCATGCATCGGAAACTACTTTATAAAAGAAGCAACGGGAAGGCATCATGCTGTGAAAAAGGGCAGAGGCAACACCGTAGGCTTCCATATCAAACAGAAGAGGAAGGTTCCCGAGGGGTTCGGAATAACCGGATACATCGGTCACCGGTACATCCGAGGTGATCAGGCGTGCCTCCGGGAACGGATGGGTATAAAGTTCCGGATAAAGGGATTTGCCGGTGGTGGCTTCCGTAAGGGAAGCGCAGAAATACCCGTTTCCGATAAACTCTCCGGAAACGCCGCCGCAAATACCCAGGTTGCAGAACAGGTCGTCGGCGGAAGGGGTATACCGGGTCAGATAGGCGGTTACTGCCATGGCGGCAGAGAGTTTTCCGGAGCCCGTAATCAGAAGACGGAGGGAACCGGATTCGGATTCATAGAGGGAAAAGGACGAAAAATCCTTCTTTTTCATGGGAAAAGCAGCCAGAACAGCGTTTGCTTCCGGCTTAATTGCGGTAATCAATGTTATCATAAGGAAGCTCCTTTATTTCAGAGTCAATCATTTGCAATCATAAGCGTATTTAACCGAAAAAGACTGGTTCGGTACGTTTCTATTATAGCGGAGGAAGGAAAAGTTTACAAGGATTTCTACTTTTTTCGAAAACATACTTGAAAATTTCCGGAAAGTGTGAGAAACTATGTAAGGATTTCAAGTGAGATTGTTAAAAAATTTTCATAAAAAGGAGAAAGACAATGAGTAAGAAGACAACGGTTCTGATGATTTTGGACGGCTACGGTGTAGAAAACAAGGCAGAGGGTAATGCCATCGCTTTGGCAAAGAAGCCGGTTATGGATAAGCTGACCGCTATGTATCCGACGGTACAGGGTGAGGCAAGCGGTTTGTTTGTAGGTCTTCCGGACGGCCAGATGGGTAACTCCGAGGTAGGGCATACTAATATAGGCGCAGGAAGAATCGTATATCAGATGTTAGTTAAGATTTCCAAGTCTATCAAGGACGGTGACTTCTTTGAAAATAAGGCGCTTGTTGCAGCAATGGAGAACTGTAAGAAGAATGGTTCCGCCCTTCATTTGATGGGGCTGTTGTCTCCGGGCGGTGTACACAGCCATACGGAGCATATGTACGGTCTTGTTGAGATGGCAAAGAGAAACGGCCTTGATAAGGTATACGTTCATTGCTTCCTTGACGGTCGTGACGTTCCGCCGTCTTCCGCAGCAGAGTATATGGAAGAAGCAGTAGCGAAACTTAAGGAAATCGGCGTAGGTAAGATTGCCACCATCGCCGGTCGTTTCTATGCAATGGACCGTGATAACGCATGGGACCGTGTAGAAAAGGCATATAACGTTCTTGTATTCGGTGAGGGTGTAGAAGAAAAGGATCCGGTAGAGGCAGTAAAGAACTCTTATGCAAACGGCGTAACCGATGAGTTCATGCTTCCGACCGTTGTGGAGAAGGATGGTATGATTAAGGAGAACGACAGCGTTGTATTCTTCAACTTCCGTCCGGACCGTGCAAGACAGATTACCAGAGCTTTTGTAGATAAGGATTTCGCAGGTTTTACCAGAAAGAACGGTTTCTTTGATACCACATTCGTTTGTATGGCACAGTACGATGCGGAGATGCCGAATGTTCTCGTTGCGTTCCCGCCGGAAGAGTTAACCATGACCTTCGGTGAGTACCTTGCAAAGAACGGTAAGACCCAGCTTCGTCTGGCAGAGACTCAGAAGTACGCACACGTTACCTTCTTCTTCAACGGTGGCGAAGAGAAGCAGTTTGAGGGCGAGGACAGAATCCTTGTAAATTCCCCGAAGGTAGCTACCTTTGATCTGCAGCCGGAGATGAGTGCTTACGAAGTTGCGGATAATTTGGTAGAGGCAATTAAGTCCGAGAAGTACGACGTTATTGTAGTGAACTTCGCAAACCCGGACATGGTAGGCCACACCGGTATTATGGAAGCAGCCGTAAAGGCAATCGAAGCAGTGGATGAGTGTGTAGGCAAGGCTTACGATGCTTTGATGGAAAAGAACGGTCAGATGTTTATCTGTGCGGACCACGGTAATGCAGAGAAGCTTGTGGATACCGACGGTTCTCCGTTTACCGCACATACCACTAATCCGGTTCCGTTCATTCTTGTAAACTATGATGAGGATTATACCCTTCGCGAGGGTGGATGTCTTGCGGACATCGTTCCGACCTTAATCGAGATGATGGGTATGGAGCAGCCGAAGGAAATGACCGGTAAGTCTCTTTTAATCAAGAAATAAGTGTTACGGTACGGAAAAGTACGAGAAATTGTAACAATTTGAAAAATAACCCTTTACAAAGAGGACAAAATATTTTATAATGAGATTTGCGTTATTCTTTGAAAAAGGAAATACTCGGTATTGGAGGTGTGATAAGTGGATACATTAAGAATTATCGTGACAGCGTTATATGTAGTGATTTGTATTGCGTTAGTAGTTGTGGTTATCATGCAGGAAGGTAAGTCCGCAGGACTTGGAGCAATCAGCGGTATGGCTGAGACTTACTGGGGAAAGAACAAAGGTCGTTCCATTGAAGGTAAGTTGGAATTGGCAACAAAGATTCTTGCCGTATTGTTTATTGTTATCTCTCTTGTATTGAATATGAATTGGTAATACGAATGGTAACGAACCCGAAGGACACTGCAGAACGCTGTTCTTCGGGTTTGTGTTCTATATAGGGAAAGGTAGTATATGACAGAAAAAGAAATTAAGAAGCGCAAGGAACAAATTTTAAAGTTTATGAAGGAGCCGGGATATGTACCGATGCGAAAGCGGGATATCGCGGCCTTATTTCACGTGCCGGCGGAAGCAAAGGAGGAACTTTCCTATATTCTGGAGCTTTTGCTTCAGGACGGAAGTGTTACCATGGATACCCGAGGCCGCTATCATGTAGAGGATGCAGTGGTGCTTCAGGGCGAATTTCGTGGGACTTCCAGGGATTTCGGCTTTTTGTCGCCGGAGGACGGCAGTCCGGATGTGTATATCGAAGGCGGTTCTACGTTGGGAGCATTGAACGGAGATATCGTACAAGCCGTGATCTTTGAGGAAAACGGACGGTATAGCGGCAAAAGCCGGACCGGCAGAGTGGTGAAGATTGTGAAACGTGCCAATGAATATGTGGTGGGGACGTTTTTTAAGAAAAAGGATTACGGCTTTGTAGTTGCGGAGGACAAGCGCCTCGGCAGCGATATTTTTATCGACAGCAGATTTACAAAGGGTGCGGTCAGCGGTCACAAGGTGGCTGTGGAAATTACGGATTTCGGCAACGGAAAGCAAAATCCTATGGGAAAGATTGTGGAAATTCTCGGCCATATCAATGATCCGGGCAGCGATATTGTAACGGTGCTTCGGGCATTCGGTATTCCGGAGACATTCCCGGAGGAAGTAATGCAGGCGACGGAATCCGTGCCGGAGGTAATTTCCGAAAAGGAATGTATGGGACGCTTGGATTTGCGGGATGAAATTATGATTACCATTGACGGTGAGGATGCCAAGGATCTGGATGATGCGGTTTCTTTGCGGAAAACAAAGAAAGGATATATTCTGGGCGTGCATATTGCGGATGTAACGGAATATGTAAAGGAAGGCAGCATGCTGGATACAGAGGCAAAGAAGCGTGGTACCAGTGTATATTTGATTAACCGTGTAGTGCCGATGTTACCGCACCGGCTTTCCAACGGGATTTGTTCCTTAAATGCGGGGGAAGATCGTCTTGCTCTCAGTTGTATTATGGAACTCGATGAGAACGGGACCATTGTGGGACATCGTTTGGCGGAAAGCGTGATTCATGTAAACCGCAGAACCTCTTATACGGAGGTAAACGGGATTTTAACCGCAACAGCGGAGATGGATGAAGAGATTGAACATGAGTACGGCGAAATTTATCCGATGATTCTAATGATGGCAGAGGTTTCAAAATTGTTACGGGAAAAGAGAAAAGCCCGTGGTGCCATTGATTTTGATTTCCCGGAAAGTAAAATTATTCTGGATGAATCCGGAAAACCGGCGGAAATTAAGCCTTACGAGCGGAACGATGCCACCCGGATGATTGAGGATTTTATGTTGGCGGCAAACGAGACCGTGGCGGAGGATTTTTTCTGGCAGGAAATTCCTTTTGTATATCGTGTGCACGAAAGTCCGGACGAAGAAAAGATTAAGCGTCTGGGAATTTTAATCCAGAATTTCGGTTATAATTTGCGGGGCTCGAAAAACGCGCCGCATCCGAAGGTGTTACAGGCACTTTTGGAAAAGTCCGACGGCAGTCCGGAGGAGGCTTTGATTGCCAGACTGACGTTACGTTCCATGAAGCAGGCGAAGTATACGGTGGATTGTGAAGGTCACTTTGGCCTTGCGACGAAGTATTACTGTCATTTTACATCTCCGATCCGGCGTTATCCGGATTTGCAGATTCATCGTATTATTAAGGAAAACCTGCGGGGAGAACTGGATGAGCGAAGAAGAGCCCATTACAGCAGCATCTTGCCGGAGGTGGCACAGCATTCTTCCAAGACCGAGCGTACGGCGGAAGAAGCAGAGCGGGAACTGGAAAAAATGAAAAAGTGCGAATATGCGGAAGAACATCTGGGAGAAGAAGCGGAAGGCATTATTTCCGGTATTACCAACTACGGCATGTATGTGGAACTTCCGAACACGGTGGAAGGCATGATCCGGCTTTCGGATTTGACGGATGACTATTATTATTTCGACGAAGAAAACTATCGTTTGGTGGGCGAGAGAACCCATCGAGAGTTTCAATTGGGACAAAAAGTAAAAATCATGGTTCACAGGGTGGATAAATTGTTAAAGACTATTGATTTTTTGCTTGTTTCGCGGTAAACTGAAAGTAGCGACAATAGAGGGGATAATTATGGCAGAAAAGAAACAGGCAGTGAAATTGATTGCCAATAATAAAAAAGCATTCTTCGATTATTTTATCGAAGATAAATATGAAGCCGGAATCGA
This sequence comes from Lachnospiraceae bacterium, assembly GCA_017938405.1. Lineage (GTDB taxonomy): Bacteria > Bacillota > Clostridia > Lachnospirales > Lachnospiraceae > SIG307. Next base: position 91,505 of record JAGBBP010000044.1, on the reverse strand, counting down.
ATTGTTCGGAACGGAAGTGAAGTCTCTTCGTATGGGAAAGTGTAGTATTAAAGAGTCTTTTATCCGCATTGAGGGGGGCGAGGTGTATGTATACGGAATGCACATCAGTCCCTATGAGAAAGGTAACATTTTTAACAAAGACCCGCTTCGGGTAAGAAAACTTTTGCTTCACAAGCGGGAGATTATGAAGCTTTCCGGCGAGATTGCCCAGAAGGGTTATACGTTGGTTCCTTTGTCGGTTTATTTGAAAGGGAGTCTGGTAAAAGTGGAAATCGGTCTCGCAAAGGGTAAAAAACTCTACGATAAGAGAGAGACCCTGGCAAAGAAGGACCAGCGCAGGGAAGCGGAAAAAGAGTTTAAAATCAGAAATCTGAAATAAAGTTGCGGTTGTTGTGGGTTTACAAAGGAGGAGGTAATTCGGTGAGACGAGTAAAAACTTCGATTTTAGTACCGGGAATGGTGGTGGCAAAGGATGTCCATAATGCAAATAATATTTTAGTTATGGGCAAGAATACCGTGCTGACGGACGAAAGCATTACAAAGCTGACCTTCCACAGTATTTATTCGGTGTACATCAAAGATGAAGTAGTAGAAGTGCCGAAGGCACCTTCTTATGAACGGGTGTATACGCCGTCCAAGATTAAGGAAACGGAAGAATTTAAGGTTTTCAAGGAGACGTATGACAAAGAAGTCGAAGAGTTGGAGGCTACGTTCGAGGATATTATTTCCATGCAGTCCCAGAAAATCGGTATCTCCGAGCTTTGCCAGAAGGCGACCCGCATGCTGGATGATACCAGAGGCGGTATTCATGTATTTGATATTCTGCATAATATGCGTGATTATGACGACAGTACCTTTAATCATTCCATGAACGTTGCTTTGATTTGTAACGTATTTGCGGACTGGATGCATATGTCCGCTATGGAAAAGGAGATTGCTACGGTTTGCGGTCTGCTTCATGATATCGGTAAATTGCGTATTCCGGAGCAGATTGTAAAGAAGGCTTCCCGCCTTACGGATGAGGAATATGATTTGATTAAAACCCATCCGATGGAGGGATACAATATTTTATTCGAGTCCCGTTTTATTGCAAGTATACAGAATGCGGCGTTGATGCACCATGAGCGCAGCGACGGTTCCGGTTATCCGTTGGGATTAAAGGGGAATCAGATTGATAAATATGCGAAGATGGTTGCCATTGCGGATGTATACGATGCAATGACCGCGGCCCGTGTATATCGTGGCGCCCTTTGTCCGTTTAAGGTAATCGAGATGTTCGAAAAAGAAGGCTTAAGTATGTTTGATCCGGAATATATTCTTGTTTTCATGGAGAATATTGTGCAGACTTACATTAAAAACTGGGTTCGCTTAAGTAACGGAAAAGAAGGCGAGATTGTTATGTTGAACAAGCAAAAGCTTTCCAGACCGGTTATTCTTTGTGGCACGGAGTTTATAAATCTGGCCGATCATCCGGAAATTTCTATTGAAGAAGTCATGATTTAATAAGAAATAGAGCTTATCATGAAAAAGTGCTTTACTTTTTGATTCGGATGTGTTACAATTGAGAAGCTTTCGGGCGAGCCACCACTCAGAGGACGGATACTCCACCCTTTTCTTAGTGGCAGGCGATTCTATTATATTTTTAGGAGGTTGCTATTATGATTAGCAAGGAAAAGAAGGCTGAGATTATCGCAGCATACGGAAGAAACGCAAATGACACCGGTTCTCCGGAGGTTCAGATCGCAATTCTTACCGCAAGAATTAACGAGCTTACCGAGCATTTGAAGGCAAACCAGAAGGATTTCCACTCTCGTCGTGGTCTCTTAAAGATGGTTGGTCAGAGACGTGGTATGTTAGAGTACTTAAAGAAGAACGACTTAGAGGGTTATCGTTCTTTGATTGAGCGTTTGGGCTTGAGAAAGTAGTATTCAGAGGAGAAAAGGACGTTTCCGCAGGGAAACGTCCTTTTTGCGTGCAGGCAAAGTTTATGGGACCGTGCATTTGATATGCAACGGTCCCATGATTTTAGTTTCTTTTAAATTTCTGTTCGCAATATTCGCAACGATATACCGCATGAGCCCGGTCGGTCAATTTAAAGCGGTGCGGAAGCTCCTGCTCGATGGAAGTGATACAACGGGGATTTTTACACTGAATAATGTTGGTAACACGTTCCGGCAGATTGAGTTTTCTCTTTTCCGCAATTACACCGTCTTTGATAATGTTGATGGTGATGTTCGGGTCGATTACACCGAGAATATCAAAATCAAAGTCGGTATATCCTTCAATTTTTATAATGTCTTTCTTTCCCATGACATTACTTTTTGCATTTTTAATAATCGCCACCGTGGCGTCTGTTTTATCTAATTCAAGGTAGTGGTAGATGTCCATGGCACATCCGGCTACGATATGGTCCATGACAACACCGTGTTGAATTCCTCCGATATTTAACATAAGTCCGTCTCCTTTCTTTTTTGGCTTAGTCTACAGTGATGCCGAGCAAAGTCATAATCAGTGCCATACGAACATAGACGCCGAAGTTGGCCTGCTTAAAGTATACGGCACGCGGGTCGTCATCCACATCGGTGGAAATTTCGTTTACACGCGGAAGCGGGTGGAGCACCAGCATATCCTCTTTGGCAAGCTGCATTTTCTGCTTGTCCAAAATGAAGGTATCCTTTAAACGGATGTAGTCTTCTTCGTTGAAGAAACGTTCCTTCTGTACACGGGTCATATAAAGAATATCCAGCTTCGGAAGGGCTTCTTCTAAGTTGGTGGTTTCCTCATACGGAATATTTAACGGGTCCAGGGTCTCTTCCTTGATATAGGCCGGAACCTGCAATTCCTTCGGGGAAATCAGGACGAATTTGGTATTCGGATAACGTACCATGGCATGGATTAAGGAGTGTACGGTACGGCCGAACTTTAAGTCGCCGCAGAAGCCCACGGTAAGACCGTCCAGGTGCCCCTTTAAACTCTTAATGGTCAGAAGGTCGGTGAGAGTCTGGGTCGGGTGATTGTGACCGCCGTCACCGGCATTGATGACCGGAATGGAAGCGTGCATGGAAGCAACGAGCGGAGCACCTTCCTTCGGGTGACGCATAGCACAGATATCTGCGTAGAAAGACATGACGCGAATCGTATCCGCAACACTTTCGCCCTTTGCCGCAGAGGACGAATCGGCAGAAGAAAAACCAAGAACACTACCTCCGAGATTCAGCATCGCTGCTTCAAAACTGAGACGGGTACGTGTGCTTGGTTCGTAAAATAAAGTCGCTAATTTTTTGCCGGCGCAACAATGGGAATACTTCTCCGGAGAGGAATAAATCTCCTGTGCAAGGTCGAGCAAATCGGAAAGCTCGTCCGGCGATAAATCTAACGGGCTGATTAAATGTTTCATAAATACCTCCCTAAGTCATTGGTGAATGTGAAGTTACATTTTCATCTATTATACCGTATCAGGGTGTCTTTGACAAGAGGTTTTTCTTGGAGTTTGAAAAAGAGCTGCCCGATATCGGACAGCTCCTTTTCATGAGGGGGTATATTTAAAAATTAGAAACGGAAATAGCGTAAGCTGTTATTGTAGGAAATATCCTGCACCATTTTTCCGAGGAATTCCATATCTGCCGGGTACTCACCGTTTTCCACCCAGGTACCGATAAGGTTACAAAGAATGCGACGGAAGTACTCGTGTCTGGTATAGGAGAGGAAGCTTCTGGAGTCGGTGAGCATTCCCACGAAGTTTGCCAAAAGTCCTAAGTTGGCCAGAGAGGTCATTTGCTCGGCCATGCCGGTTTTGTTGTCGTTGAACCACCATGCGGAGCCCTGCTGAATCTTTCCGACAGCTGTAGAATCCTGGAAACAGCCTATAATGGTGCCGATGGCTGCATTGTCAATCGGGTTTAAAGAGTACAGGATGGTACGCGGAAGCTCGTCGGTCTGTGCCAGTGCATCTAAGAATGCCGCAAGCTGCTCGGAGCAGTTGACGGAATTGATGCAGTCAAAGCCGGTATCCGGACCGATTGCCTTATAAATTCTTGTATTGTTGTCACGGCGTACACCGTAGTGGAGCTGCATTGCCCAGTCAAGGCGGTTATATTCCCTGCCCATAAACAACAGGAAGGCATATTTAAACTTAATCTGATCTTCTTTGGACGGCAGTTCGCCGGACAGTCTCTTTTCAAAAATCGCAGCCACTTCCTCTTCAGAAGCAGGAGCATACATCACATATTCCAGACCGTGGTCGGAAATACGGCAGCCCATGGAAGCAAAGAAATCCAGGCGTACTTTGAGGGCTTCCTTTAAGTCAGCGAAGGTCTCGATTTTTACACCGCTGACTGCGGAAAGTTTCGTAAGATAGTCGAGGTAATCCGGTTTTTCCAAGTTCATAGCCTTGTCCGGACGCCAAGCCGGAAGCACCTGCACGTCAAAGGAAGGATCCTCGGCAATCATCTTATGCCATGCCAGGGAATCAATCGGGTCGTCGGTGGTGCAGACATGAGTAACGTTGGACATCTTGATTAAATTGCGGGCAGAAAATCCGGCTTCCGCAAGCTTTGCGTTACAAATATCCCAGACCTCCTTTGCGGTTTCCAGAGAGAGGGTACCGGTATAGCCGAAGTAGCGCTGTAATTCCAAATGGCTCCAGTGGTACAACGGATTGCCGATGGCTTTTTGCAGGGTACCTGCCCAGGCAACGAATTTTTCGTAATCGGAAGCATCTCCGGTAATGTATTTTTCTTCTACACCGTTAGAACGCATCTGACGCCACTTATAATGGTCGCCCCCAAGCCAGACCTGGGTGATGGTTTCAAATTTACGGTCCTCCGCAATTTCCTGCGGATTGATGTGACAGTGGTAATCGATAATCGGCATCTTTGCCGCATAGTCATGATACAGCGTCTTTGCGGTATCATTGGTTAATAAAAAATCTTTTCCCATAAACGGTGTCATAGCAAATTCCTTCTTTCTAAAGAATAATGGTATCATAGCCGGAATAAATCCGGGAGAAGACAACATAATAGAAGATTAGCGGGCGGTACCCCGCACAATAAAATCATTGGAAATCATGGTTTTGTTCGGAACATCCGCGCCCTGTAATACCCGCATCAGGGTATTGACGGTGGTAATGCTTAAGGTCTCCACGTGGTTGTCTACGGTAGAAAGCTCCGGTTCGGTACAACTGCAGAGAAGAGAGTTGTTGTAGCCTACAATTTCCAAATTCTCCGGAATCGTAAGCCCCAGGTCGCCGGCAAACTTTACCGCCGCCACCGCAAGAATATCCTCCGCCGTAAGAATGGCATCGTAGGAAGTTCCGCTGTTATATAAATCGGTTAAAATATTTTTCGTTAATGCAATGTCGTTGGGACATAAACGGATGGCGTCCTCGTTTACCGTAAGACCGGCAGCCGCCATTCCGTCCCGGAAGCCTTTGAGCTTGGTACGGCTGCTGCTACTGTCGGAGCGGTACAAAAAGGCAAAGTTCTTTTTGCCGTGGGAAGCGATACGTTCCACGGTGTCGTAAACCGCCTGATAATCGTCGCAAAGGGTACAGTAAATATTCGGATGGTTTAAGTAGCCGTTAATCATCATCACCGGCACTTCTTCCGCAGCGGAGAGGATGTAGTCGTTGTCGGATTTGTTTGATTCCAGATAATGAGAACCTACCAAAATCACGGCATCCACCCGCTTGGAGAGCAGGAGACGAAGATAATTTTTCTTGTTTTCCAGTTCATAGCCGGTACAGCAAAGGAAAGACTCGTAACCGTTTTTACGAAGTGCCTGTTCCAAATAATATACCGCATTTGCCAAAAAGGCATCGGAAGAGTCGGAACAGAGAATACCGATGGTATGCATGGTGTTCAGGCCAAGGCCTCTTGCAAAAACATTCGGGGTATAGCCCAGTTCTTTCATAACGGAAAGTACTTTTTCTTTTGTTTTGTCGCTGACATTCTGATTTCCGTTTAATACACGGGAGACCGTGGCAATGGAAACGCCGGCCTTTTTCGATACGTCGTAAATATTCATAATATGAAAGCCCTTACAAAAAAATAATAAAATAAAAATGTGTTCTTAATTTCATTATACACCAGTCTGTAATTCGGCGCAAGTAAAACTTTTAAAGAATTTTAGGAAAAATGCATAAAAAAAGAGATTGACAGTTCTTGTTAAAATGTGTACAATCAAAGTGTAAACGCTTACAAAGAAGTGGGCGGATGATTCCGGGAGAGGAAACGTAAATCTGCCGGAGAGAGAAACAGAGATTTAATTATTACAAATAAAAGGAGACTAAGACTATGGCAAAGGTTGTAACGATGGGCGAAATCATGTTAAGACTTTCTACCCCGGGAAACGAGAAGTTCATTCAGGCAGATGAGTTTGATGTATGCTACGGCGGTGGAGAAGCAAACGTAGCGGTTTCTTTGGCAAACTACGGCCATGATGCACACTTTGTAACCAAGGTTCCGAAGAACCCGATCGGTGAGTGTGCGGTAGCGGCACTTCGTAAGATGAACGTAGGCACCGAGAATATTGCTTACGGCGGCGAACGTCTCGGCATTTATTTCCTTGAGACCGGTGCGGCAATGCGTGCTTCCAACGTAGTATACGACAGAGCACATTCTTCCATTTCTACCGCAACGGCAGCTGACTTTGATTTTGATAAGATTTTCGAGGGCGTGGATTGGTTCCACTTTACCGGTATTACTCCGGCAGTGTCCGATGCTGCGGCAGAGCTTACCGAGGAGGCTCTTAAGGCTGCAAAGAAGGCCGGCGTAAAGGTTTCCGTAGACTTAAACTTCCGTAAGAAGCTGTGGTCTTCCGAAAAGGCACAGAAGGTAATGAGCAACCTGATGCAGTATGTGGATGTTTGTATCGGTAACGAAGAGGACGCAGAGAAGGTTCTGGGCTTCAAGCCGGGCAACACCGATGTTACCAGCGGTGAATTAGAGCTTGCGGGCTATAAGGATATTTTCGAGCAGATGGTAGCAAAGTACAACTTTGAGTACGTCATCAGCTCCCTGCGTGTCAGCCATTCCGCCTCGGACAACGGTTGGTCCGCTTGCATCTATTCCAGAGATACCAAGGAATTCTATCACTCCAGAGAGTACCGGATTTCCCCGATTGTAGACCGTGTAGGCGGTGGCGATTCCTTCGCAGGCGGTACCATTTGCGGTTTTCTTGACGGAAAGAATTTCAAGGATGCTTTAGAGTTCGGTGTGGCGGCTTCCGCATTAAAGCACACCATTCCGGGCGACTTTAACTTAGTTTCCAGAGCAGACGTTGACAATTTGGTCGGCGGTGACGGAAGCGGAAGAGTGCAGAGATAAAATTAAGAAAATCATAAGAAATAACAATTGACAAATGAAAGCCTCTGTTGTATTCTTGTATTAAGCAGTTAGTACAATCATACAAGGGAGTTTTTTCTTTTATGTTAAAAATCGAGGGTTATACAAAGCGCTACGGAGAAAAGGTAGCGGTAAACAATTTGAATCTGCACATTGCGCCGGGGGAGATTTACGGATTCATCGGTCACAACGGCGCCGGCAAGACTACGACCTTAAAGGCATGCAGCGGTCTTTTGCAGTTTACGGAGGGAACCATTACCGTAAACGGAAAATCCATTCAGAAGGAGCCTCTTGCGTGTAAGAAGGAGATGGCCTATATTCCGGATAACCCGGATTTGTACGACTTTTTGACGGGATACGATTATTTGAATTTTGTTGCGGATGTATACGGAGTTTCCAAAGAAGACCGCGACAAGCGTATTGATGAATACGGTGAATTGCTGGGTATTACCGAGGCGCTGGCACTTCCGATTTCCGAGTATTCCCACGGTATGAAGCAGAAAGTAGCAATTATTTCCGCTTTGGTACACGCACCGAAGCTGATTTTAATGGATGAGCCCTTTGTCGGCCTGGACCCGTTGGCGTCCCATCAGTTAAAGCAGTTGATGAAAAAGCATTGTGAGGAGGGGGGAGCGATTTTCTTCTCTACCCATGTACTGGAAGTGGCAGAGAAGCTTTGTCACAAGGTAGCAATTATTAAGGGAGGTAACCTGATTGCCTCCGGTACCATGGAAGAAGTAAAGGGTGATTCTTCCTTAGAGAACGTATTCCTGGAATTGGAGGAGAAGACAGAATGAGTTTATTGTTAAAAATTCGTTTTAAATCCTTATTTGCCGGAATTAAAAAATCCATCGGCGCAAAATCTGCGGGTATGTTAGCACTGTTTGGTGTTTTGATGGGCTTCTCAGCGTTGATAATTATGGCGCTGTTGTTCGGCATTTGGTTTGTGTTCGGAATGTATTTGGAGTCCGATTATCCGTGGTTATATTTTGCCATGGCGGGGATTTTTGCCTTTGCTCTCGGTATTTTCGGTACGGTATTTACTACCCAGAGCCAGATGTATGAAGCAAAGGATAATGAGCTTTTGCTGGCAATGCCGTTAAAGCCGTCCCAGATTATCGGAAGCCGTGTGCTGATGCTGTATTTGCTTACCTTTTTGTTTTCGGCAATTATTATGCTTCCGGCTGCGGCAGTGTATTGCATCTTGCGCGGTCCGTCCGTGACCTTTGTACTTATTTTCCTTCTTGTGATGGGAATGATTTCCATGGTGACCCAGACGGTGACCTGTTTGTTAGGATGGGTATTGCATTTCCTGTTGGCGAAGTTTAAGTATAAGGCGTTGCTTGCTTCCCTTTTTATGGCTGTCGTAATGATTCTGTATTTTGTGGGAATCGGTAATTTGGAAAATCTGACCGTGGTGTTGACACAAAACGGCGGTAAGATTGCAAATGCGGTGCAGAGCTTCGCATGGCCGTTTTACGCCATGGGACAGGCTTGTATGGGAGATATTCTGCAGTTTGTGCTGTTTACGGTATTTTCCTTTGGTGTGTTCGGTCTTGTAATGTGGGTGTTAACGAAGACTTTTATAAAAGCGATGCTGGTAGGCGGAAAAGCAAAGTCTGCCACGAAGCAGAAGAGAGACCGGAAAATCCGCACTCCGGAGGCTTCTCTTTGCAGAAAGGAATCCAAGCGGTTCTTTAGCAGTACCACGTATTTGGTCAATACGGGACTGGGCCTGTTTATGATGTTGGCACTGATTGTTGCCGGGGTCATTTTTAAGGATAAGATCATGAATGCGTTGCAGTCGCAGGATATGCTGGAAGGTTTAGAGAGTTTTATTCCTGCGGTAATTGTGGGAATCATGGGATTTATCACGTTTATGACACCGATTTCCGCACCGTCGGTATCTTTGGAGGGAAATCATCTTTGGATTTTACGTTCCATGCCGATTTCCGGTGCAAAGGTATTGCGGGGGAAGCTCCGGTTCCATTGTATTGCAACGGTGCCGATGGCTTTTGTCGGAACGTTAGCTCTTTGTCTTGTGTACGGTTGTCCGATTTTGGATACATTGCTTGCTGCGGTTTGTTCCGCATTACTCAATGTACTTTGCGGCGTATTGGGCCTTGTATTTAATATGTGTTTCCCGCGGATGGACTGGCCGACCGAGGCGGCGCCTTGTAAGCAGTCAGGAGCAGTCGTATGTATTATGTTTGCCATGATGTTCGTTTCTTTCCTTGTGTTTGGAGGCGGACTTGTGGGTACCGGGATGATGGGACCGGATATGAGTGCAGTGGTATTGGGCATTATGGCTGCGGCACTGGCGCTGATTACGTATCTGTTCTACTTACTTTTAGTAAAGTGGGGCGGAAAGAAGTTCGAGACGCTGTAAGTGGTTAAGGATATGTAGATGGGAGATTGTTTATGGATTTAAAGGATTTTATTGTGGTGGGAATCGGTCTCGTGTTAATTGTAATCGGGCTGATTGCAAAGAAAAAGGGGAAAGAGGAGTGGAAAGAGTTTGTGATACGGTTCGCGGGTCTTGCGGTAATAGCATGGGTGGTTATTGCGGTTGTGGACCGGTTGGGGTAGGATGAGAATGTAGAAGAAAGTCGCCGTTTCGGGTGTGGGAGACCGAAGCGGCGGCTATTTTTTTGAAAAAAATGAAGTATGATTTTTTAATAGGGTTAAGGCATCTTGTTTCGCACGGTCATCTGCATTGTGAAATGCCATGAGTAAATCATGTTCAACATCGGTCAGCTTTGTGTCGGAATGCGAGGCGTTTCCGATTAGAGTGTCAATTGATACCCCGAAAAAAGCAGACATTTTTATTAAAACATCAATGGAAGGCTGTCGTTCGCCTGTTTCGTAGCGGGAATATACAGTGGGAGAACATTCCAGATGCTCGGCGACTTCTTTTTGTGACAATCCTAATTGTTTACGGATGATTCTTAGATTCATGGATACACCTCCTGATAACATTATAGTACGATTTTGTACAGTTTTATATTACCGTATTGGTAATTATGCGTTGACAAAATACCGAATTGGTAATATACTGTAGAAAAAGGTCAATTTGGAGGGATACGAATGAAAAAGAAATTAATTGTAGCATTGTTAGTGTTATGTTTTTGCATTGCGGGGTGTAATTACGACAGTACAACTACGCCTACTTATGTGATGAAGCCGGTGAAGACGGAAATTGATGTGACGATTACGGTAAAATATAAGGAAACCTTTGGTCTGGTTTCGGATGCTATTTGTGACGTATATATTGATAACGAAAAGATGTATTCAGCGCAGGCTGCAGATTCTACAATAAAAATATCCGCAGAGCTGAAAGAAGGAAAGCATGACATTCGGATAAAGACCGAGGATTGGGGACTTGTATCGGGAAAGCGTTCCAACGAGATAGAATTTGATGTATCTCCGACAAATAAGAGTTTCAGTTTTACTTATGAATATCCAACAATCGGTGATATTAAGCTTTGGAACAATGCAACTACAAATTAAAGGATAAAAATTATGAATTATTATGAATTATTGGAGATATCTCCAACAGCATCTGTTGAAGTTGTAAAGGCTTCTTACAAAGTGAAAACCAAACAATTTCATCCGGATAATTATGCTGAACCGTCAATGAAAACAAAGGCGGAGGAAATGCTAAAATGGATTAATTGTGCGTATGAGACGTTAACAGATTCGGTTGCCAGAAAGAAATATGATATGGAGATAGGATTGACCGGACAAACGGAAGAAACGGTTCAAACGGGTATGAATACATCTTCCGGTGATGTTTATGTGGATAAAGTGCGGGCAATGATTTTAAAAACGAATGGGGAAGCAGAGTATCTGGAGTTACATAAAAAGATTACGAATTTGTCTTGCCCTGATTATGAGAAGGTTCGTATGGCTGAAATATTGAATGTTTTGACTGTTGAAAAATTAAGTAAAGATATACAATATGCCAATCAACTTGAATATCTGCAGGATGAGGTAAAAAGCCTTAACAGAGGAATTATATTCTGGCTTGTAGTGGGTTTGATTGCAACGGCATGGTTCCCGCCGGCAATTTTAATCGCAATCGGTTTTTGTTTATTGTCTTACTATGGTGGGAAAGAGGACAGACAGGAATTATTTCTAGCAGAGAAGGCGCAACAACGGATTCTGATGTATCGAAAACATGGATTTGATTTTGATGTGAAAGATTAGGTGCATTCTATAAGATAAATGCCTTCGGAGGAACATAAGATGCTTGTTTTGATTATATTGTATGGAATATTGGGATATTGGGCAGCAGGTAAGACAATATATCGTAACTATATTATGATTGGAAATATACATAGCATAATTGCCAAAAAACTAACAACAGGCATTTTCTTTGGATGGATTTTAATCCCGGTTGCAATCATCATGTATATTATTGAAAACAAGTAAAATGAACGTTGTTTGAAGGTGTGGTAGTATTTTTTTACTATTTACGTCATTATATACAGCCACCTCTATACATTGAGTGAGGTGGCCGTATATAATTAGTTATTTCCACGGGCGATTATTATCCAGCCATCCCTTTTCTTCCCAATAGGTTTTCTCCATAGGAGAGGAACCCATTCCGCCGGACTGCATCTTGCTCATGACAAAGAAAATAAAACGGGTTTTGAAACCAACAACGGGCTTTGTATGATTTGAAAGCTTCTTGGCCAATTTTGTTGTAACCTTATTAAGCTTTTCTCTTTTCTTTGCGGAAATCATATCCCAGTTCATTGCCTGTAGGGCGACACCGAGCGTCTTTCTGTAAGGGACACCCCAGTAGAACAATGCGGTGGAAATGTCTTTGGTGGCAGATTTTGCACCGGCACCGGCAGCAGTAGAGACTACCACGGCTTTTTTTGAAAACATACAAGCGCGAGGACGGTGGGACATCCAGTAGGTAAAAGTCAAATCAAGAAAGGATTTCATCGGTGCCGAGGCTCTGAGACAATAGGTCGGAGTGGTAAAGATAAGTAAATCTGCAGCCTCTACCGCATCCATGATTCTCTTTTTTTCTTCGTAAAACGGGCAGTTATGGTCTCCCTCGATGCATTTGTAGCATCCAAGACAGAAGTGATTCAAATCTTTCGGAAGAAAGAACTCCGTGATTTCTTTTTCTGCACTTACTTTTTCAGCTATCATACGTCCGATATGATAGGTGCTTCCCTTGTGGTTTTGTCCGTGAATCAATACAATATTCATTGTGCGTTCTCCTTTTTGTAAATTAGATTAAATTGCCGGATGTGTTGTTCCAAAAGTTGTAGCGCTTCCGGTTCTTGCTCCGGTTCCCTGTCGCAAAGCGTCAGCAGAAGGTATAGGGGGGCATAGAAGTGGAGAGCCATAACATCGGTGTTTGCAGGCCGGAACAGTCCGCAGGCACCAAGCATGGAAAAAATCTGACTTTGATAGGAAAGCGGATCATCGTTATATTGCTTTGTGTAAAGTGCGGCTAATTCTGTATCATGGAATTGTTCAATGGTTAGCATTTTACGGAAGCGGCACACATAGTCATCATGCAAAAAGTAGGTGAATAGGCCGATACCCATCTGAATCAAGGATTCCTCCGAAACGGAAGAGAAGATACCGGCGTCAACAGTTGCATTACTACCGTTCATGTTCAAACTGCTCGCCTGAATTTCATAGCGGGTCTGCATTTCTAAGAGGATTGCATCAAAAATGTCCCGCTTGCTTTTATAATGTTTATAAAGAGACGGTGCTTTGATGCCTACTGCATCCGCAATCTCGGCAACGGAGACGGAATGATAGCCTTTCTCGGCGAACAGGGTTAGCGCTGCGTCTAAAATTCGTGATTTGGTGTTCATGGAAACCTCGTTTCATAAAAGTATCGGTTAATGTTTCATGATGGCGGCTAACAAATGTTAGCCTGTTAAGACGAGTATAAGCTAATAACGGTTAGCTGTCAAGGTGTTTTGGTATATCGAACAAGCAAATAAAGATTGAAAAATATTAAATAGAACTTGTGTTCTGGTACGTTTTGTGATATAATAATATCAGTAGCCGATAGGCTACCGGCAATCGTGTACATACCGTATGGTAAAGGGTGGGTGACCTTCATTCGAACGGAATGGAGGTGATGCCGATGAAGAATCGTTTTGAGTTTAAGGACTTGATGTCTTTCGGAATGTTCCTTCTGGCATTATTGACATTCATATATTTGATTTGTCAGTAACAGCAACATAAAAAGCCTCCCCTGTACTTTGACCGGTTAGGGGAGACTTTTCTCACAATCTTAGGTCAACCACTCTGTGGCGATTGCCTTTTTCTACTCTTATTATATCATAGATTTGATAAGATGCAAGTAGTTTTATTTGGAATAACGAAGTATGGATACACGGATTTCGAAAAAAGTGCTTTTCTTTTTCAAGATATTGTGGTATCATATATATTTAGCGGAGATATATCCCGAGACTTCTGAAAAGCATATCGGTTACGGTGTGTTTTCCAGTTGTTTCGGCAATCTCCGCAAAGAAAAAATATACTTACAAAAGGAGATTAGTTATGGCATTCAAGAGTTTTTCTATGGAACTCGCAGGCAGAACTTTGACCGTAGATATCGGCAGAGTTGCCGCACAGGCAAACGGTGCAGCTTTCATGCACTATGGTGACACGACGGTGCTTTCCACCGCAACGGCTTCCGAGAAGCCGCGAGAGGGTATCGATTTCTTCCCGCTCAGCGTAGAGTACGAGGAGAAGTTGTACGCAGTAGGTAAGATTCCGGGCGGTTTCAACCGCAGAGAGGGTAAGGCTTCCGAGAACGCTGTCCTTACGTCCCGTGTAATCGACCGTCCGATGCGTCCGTTATTCCCGAAGGATTACAGAAACGATGTTACCTTAAACAACATGGTTATGTCCGTAGACCCGGAGTGTAGCCCGGAGCTTACCGCTATGTTGGGTTCCGCAATCGCAGTTGCGATTTCCGATATCCCGTTTGACGGTCCGTGTGCTACCACTCAGGTCGGTATGATTAACGGAGAGTTCGTATTTAACCCGAATTCTTCCCAGAACAAGGTTTCCGACTTAAAGCTTACCGTGGCTTCCACCCGTGATAAGGTAATCATGATCGAAGCAGGTGCGAACGAAGTTCCGGAAGCAAAGATGATTGAGGCAATTTATGCCGCTCACGAGATTAACCAGCAGGTAATCGCATTTATCGATAAAATTGTTGCAGAGTGCGGTAAGGAAAAGCACACCTACACCAGCTGTGCGGTTCCGGAAGAGTTATTTGTAGCAATTAAGGAGCTTGTTCCGCCGGCAGAGATGGAAGAGGCTGTATTTACCGATGAGAAGCAGGTTCGTGAGGAAAATATCCGTCAGATTACCGCAAAGCTGGAAGAGGCTTTTGCTGATAACGAAGAGTGGCTTGCAGTGCTTGGTGAGGCAATTTACCAGTATCAGAAGAAGACCGTTCGTAAGATGATCTTAAAGGATCACAAGCGTCCGGACGGCAGAGAGCTTACCCAGATTCGTAAACTTGCTGCAGAAGTTGATATTATCCCGCGTGTACACGGTTCCGCTATGTTCACCAGAGGTCAGACCCAGATTTGTAACGTTACCACGTTGGCTCCGCTTTCCGATGCGCAGAAGCTTGACGGTTTAGATGAGAACGAAGTGTCCAAGCGTTACATGCATCACTACAACTTCCCGTCCTACTCCGTAGGTGAGACCAAGGTTTCCAGAGGTCCGGGACGTCGTGAAATCGGTCACGGTGCACTTGCTGAGAGAGCACTCCTTCCGGTTCTTCCGACCGAGGATGTATTCCCGTACGCAATCCGTACTGTATCCGAGACTTTTGAGTCCAACGGTTCTACCTCCATGGCATCTACTTGTGCTTCCTGTATGTCCCTTATGGCTGCAGGTGTTCCGATTCGTAAGATGGTTGCAGGTATTTCCTGTGGTCTCGTAACCGGCGATACCGATGATGATTATGTATTGTTAACCGATATCCAGGGCCTTGAGGACTTCTTCGGCGATATGGACTTTAAGGTAACCGGTACCGATGAAGGTATTACCGCAATCCAGATGGATATTAAGATTCACGGTTTGACCAGAAGCATCGTTGAGGGTGCTATCGCAAGATGCCGCGAAGCAAGAATGTTCATTATGGAGAATTGCATGAAGCCGGCAATCGCTGAGCCGAGACCGGAAGTAAATCAGTACGCTCCGAAGATTGTTCAGATTCAGATTGACCCGTCCAAGATCGGTGAGGTTGTGGGTCAGAGAGGTAAGACCATCAACGCGATTATCGAAGAGTGTGGTGTTAAGATTGATATTACCGATGACGGTGCAGTTTCCGTATGCGGAACCGACCCGGCAGGTATGCAGCGTGCCATCGACCTGATCCAGATTATTGTTACCGATTTCGAAGAGGGACAGGTTCTGGAAGGTAAGGTTGTCAGCATTAAGGAGTTCGGTGCATTCCTTGAATTCGCACCGGGCAAGGAAGCTATGGTTCACATTTCCAAGATTTCCAAGGAGCGCATCAACCATGTAGAAGATGTTCTGACCCTTGGTGATGTTGTGAAGGCAGTTTGCCTCGGCAAGGACAAGATGGGCAGAATCAGCTTCAGTATTAAGGATGTAAAGTAATGGACCGCTCTTTCGCATAGAGAGCCCCATACCAGTCGAAAATTGAAATAGTTTCACGGGAACCCGCTCTCGCTCTTGCACAAACGCAGCGGGTACTAGGCTCAAAAATACTTCGCCAAGTACCGGCGTTTGCTTAAGGTTCCCTACTGAAACTTTTCAATTTTCGACTTTTGTTTTGGGTGATTATGTGCGAAAGAGCTAGTGTGATTACTTGATAGGAGATTAGGTCCAATGAGTTTGCTGTAATTTTATAGTTAATGGAGGATATGGAGTGCAGGATAAAATTGTCACAATAGAAAAGGCGGCTAAAGAATTATTATACGGCAAAATAGAAGATGCTTGCCATATTATTCAACAAGAATATCCTTTTGAGAGGTATGAGGTATTCCATAGAACCTATACACTTAAGCAAAAGATGAAAAAGTTTAAGGAAGATGGATTTATAGATAGATATACAGGTGAAAAATTGATTAATCCGGGAATATTAAAAATATTTTCGTTTTATTTTCCAAATGATTTTCCATATCATCCACATGGGAAAATGACAGAGGGACACATTGCTTATTGGGAGTTATTTCCGACAATTGACCATATTTATCCAATTGCAATGGGGGGAATAGATGAACCGGAAAATTGGGCTACAACATCTATGCTAAATAACGCTGTAAAAAGTAATTGGTCGCTAAAACAACTTCGTTGGGAATTACATCCGGCTGGTAAGTTTGAAGAATGGGACGGATTAGCGAAATTGTTTGTTGATATTGTGGATAATGATAAGAATCTAATGAATGATAAATATATTAAAACATGGTACAATGCAAGTAAGGATATTTTAAAAAATTAAAGGTTGTTCTAAATCTAAAAATTTTTAGATTTATTCTGAAATAACAGAAAGGTTTATTTATATGGATCAAATTGAGTTAATCAGCCTTCCAAACGGCATCCGGGTGGTTTTAGAGCCCATGCCATATGTGAAAACGGCGGCTTTTGGCGTGTTTGTGGGCGTCGGCTCTGTGTGTGAGACAAAAGAGAATAACGGTATTTCCCATATGATTGAACATATGCTGTTTAAGGGGACGGAGACGAAAAGTGCCAAGGAACTGGCGGATATTACGGCACGTCTGGGGGATACGGCTAACGCTTATACCGGCAAGGAGTACACTGCCTATTACGGTGTGACCGTTGCGGAGGAGCTGACGAGGCTCATGGAAGTGCTAGCGGATATGTTGCAGCATTCCGTGTTTGAGGCAAAAGCGCTTAGTAAGGAAAAAGGCGTGATTTGCGAAGAGATCGATATGTATAACAATTCCCCGGATGATTTGGTGCATGAACTGGCGCAGAAGAGGGCCTGGCAGGGGCATTCCCTTAGTTTCCAGATTTCCGGTACCAAGGGCGTGGTTCGGGGAATGACAAGAGAGAAGATATTGACCTTTTATAAAAGGGAGTACCGACCGGAGCGGATGGTGCTTTCTGTGGCAGGAGCTTTTGATAAAAAGAGGGTAATGGAGTATTTAACAGAGCTGTTTTGTCCGGGAGGACAAGGTGCTGCGGCAAGTGTGAAGAAGAGTGGTTTGGCACCGGATGAACGGTACGGGAAGTATTATGGTGAGAATACGCCGGTACAAGACCGTCCGGCAGCCGAGTACACCCGAAATTTCTCCAAATCCTATCAGGATACCTCCCAGCTTCATATGAATCTGGTATTTCCGGGGATTTCTTATTTGGATGAGAAGCGACATGTTGCTACCGTGTTTCAGTCGGTGTTCGGAGGAAGCAATAATTCCCTGTTATTCCAGAAGATTCGTGAAGAAGAAGGACTGGCATATGCGGTGTATTCCTACGGATGTCCGTATGCGAAGGAGGGGCTGGTACATATCGATGCGGTTACGGCTCCGAACCAGGCAGAGACGGTGTTTGAGTACGCCTTGGAGGTATGCGATATTATGCGGGAGCAGACGGTGTCCGAGGAAACGTTGGCGACTCATAAGGCACTGATTCGCACCGAGGCGATTTTGTCCAAAGAAAGTGTACAAAGCCGCATGGAGGGTAACGGAAGAAGTGTATTACTTCGTGGAAGAGTGATTGACAGAGAAGAAGAACTGGTTCAGATAGAGAAAGTAACGGCAGAGGATATACAGAGGTTTGCGAAAGAGGTCCTTTGTCCGGAACGGATGAGTGTATGTCTGGTGGGGGAGACGAGAAGTGCAGGACAGAAGCTTATGAAGAAATTTGATCAGCTCGGTTAACGGAAACAATTTGCCGGGATGAGTAGGATTGGCGAGTGATATGATTTGGCGTCAAAACAGGCGTTTTTGAAGAAAGGCAGGTGCGGCAGATGACATTACAACAGCTTCGCTATGTGGTAACGGTGGCGGAAACGGCAAATATTACGGAAGCGGCGAAAAGGTTGTTTATTTCACAGCCGAGCTTAACCAGTGCCATCCGCGAACTGGAAAAAGAAATGCAGATTACGATTTTTCACCGTACCAATAAGGGCGTGGCGGTGTCAAATGAAGGAGAACTGTTTTTGTCCTACGCCAGACAGGTGTTGGAGCAGACCAGCCTTTTGGAGGAAAAGTTCCTGCATAAGAAGGAGCAGAGACCGCGGTTTTCCGTGTCCTGCCAGCATTATTCCTTTGCGGTGGATGCCTTTGCGGCGGTGATTCGTGAGTTTGGCGAGGACCGGTACGATTTTACCCTTCGCGAGACCCAGACCTACGAGATTATTGAGGATGTGAGTCGGTTAAAGAGTGAAATCGGCATTTTGTATACCTCCTCCAAAAACGAGGAAGTGATTTTAAAACTTCTGAAGCAAAACGGACTGAAGTTTGAGCCGTTGGTGACGGCAAAACCGCACGTTTCCATTTGTACGGATCATCCTTTGGCGAAAAAGGATGTGATTACCTTAGAGGAACTGGAGGAGTACCCGTACCTTTCCTTTGAGCAGGGAGAATACAATTCCTTCTACTTTTCGGAAGAAATCTTAAGTACCCTTGACCGAAGCAAAAATGTTCGTGTAAAGGACCGTGCAACGCTCTCGAATCTGATTGTGCGACTGAACGGTTATACCGTCAGCACCGGGATGCTTAGCAAGGAATTGAACGGTGAGAATATTATTGCGAAGCCTCTGGCAGTAGAGGAGTCCATGCAGATAGGCATTATTATGCAAAAGGAAATGCCTCTGAGCCGGTACGGGGCGGCGTATGTGGAGTATTTGAAGGGGTATGTGGGAAAATAATAAGATTACAACACACGGTTGAGTGCAAATTACGCTCAACCGTTGTTTGCTTTTTCGTGGGCGTTCTGTTAGGATAGAAGTGACAAATTCGGATTTGCAATA
Source organism: Lachnospiraceae bacterium (assembly GCA_017938405.1). Lineage (GTDB taxonomy): Bacteria > Bacillota > Clostridia > Lachnospirales > Lachnospiraceae > SIG307. Next base: position 72,188 of record JAGBBP010000044.1, on the reverse strand, counting down.
CTGAAGTATAGAAAAAATCATGATGTGACATGCAGAAAAGGAGTATTACCTATGAGCTTAGATTTATTTAAAGAACGCCTGTCGGAGGCCAGAAAAGAAAAGGGCTTTACCCAGGCAGAGCTGGCACGCCGTCTCGGGGTAACGGCACAGGCGGTATCCAAATGGGAGCGGGGAAATGCGTATCCGGATATTGAACTGTTGGACGGGATTTTTAGAGTGTTGGAGTGTTCCCCGGATTATTTGTTTCAATATGAGAAAGGAAATAAATCTTCGGTAAGACAGGATGATTTAAAATATCGGGCAGAGTTAGATGCAGTGCTGTTAAAGGATGCACTGGAAATACGGTTCGGGTACGGGTTGGTGGAGTTGTTTTTGGCAGAGCAGAAGCAGGGATTTCCGCAGATTCACGGCTTGCGAAAAGAGATGGCGACAAAGTATGGTTTTTGCATTCCGACGGTGCGGTTGGCGGATGAGGCTACCTGTGCGCCGGAGGAATATAAGTTTTTGATTTATGGAAAGGAAGTGGCTTGCGGAAGTGTAGTTCCGGGCAAGTATTTTGCGGTAAATCAAAAGGCGCGATGTGAAGGAGACAAAGAGGCGACGGAGCCTGTTTTGAATTTGCCGGGAGTATGGACAGAACAGGAAGAAAATGCGGTTTCGCCCCTTCGTTTTATGCTGATTCACTTGGAGCATTGCATTATGGAGCATTTGTCGGACTTGTTTCATTGTCAGATGGTGGCGGAACTGGTGGAAAATGTGGAACGAAAGTATCCAAAGGTGGTACAGGGGGTTGTGCCGGAACGAGTGTCCTATTCCTTCTTGAAAAGGGTGCTTTTGGTATTGCTTTGTGAAAAGAAATGTCCGATTCATCCATTGGTGCGAATTATCGAATTACTGGATGAGGTGATAGATGAGAAACCGACGGTAGAGGAAGCAGCAGAACTGGTGGAAAAAGCATTGGGATACGGTTACGAGTGTTGAATGCAAGGGGAAGAATCTGCTTTATAGTTACATAAAAAGTACAAGTGTACAAAATTTTTAAAGTTTCCTGTGATATTTTATCCTGTAACTTCGTTTTATGAGTAGAAAGGCCTTTCAAAACAGGAGGATTCAGTTTGGATACAAAGGAATTTGAGCGTCTGACTGCACTTTTTCTGGACTGCATTTACCGGGTGGCGTATAACGGATGCCAGAATTATGCAGACACGGAGGATGTGGTACAGAATACATTTTTAAAGCTCTTGGAAAGAAAAGAAAGCTTTCCGGAGGATGCCCAGGCAAAGTACTGGCTGATTCGGGTGGCGATGAATGAGTGCAAAAGCTTATGGCGTACTCCGTGGCGGCAAAGGGTAACTTCTACGGAGGAGTTGTTCACGGAGCCGGTCTTTGAAACGCCGGAGCAGAGCGAATTATACTATGCGGTACGTGAACTTCCGGTAAAGTACCGGCAGGTGGTGCACTTATATTATTTTGAAGATTACAGTGTAAAGGAAATCGCAGGGCTTCTTGCGCTTTCCGAAACGGCAGTCCAAACACGGTTACTCCGGGCAAGACAGAAGCTGAAAGAAAAGCTGAAGGAGGCATAATCAGATGAAGGATGAGTTGACAATGAAAACGGAATATAAAAAGGTATTTGCGAAACTTTCCACACCGGAAGAGTTGCGTCTGAAGGTACAGGGATTATCGGTAGAGAGAACGAAGAAGAAGAAAGTTCCTTTGATGAAAAAGCTGGCGATTGCAGCAGCAGTCATCTTGGTGCTGTTTTTCGGAAGTAACGGAATTGTGTATGCATCTACCGGCAGGACCTGGATGGGGTATTTGATTAAGCCGGGGACCGAGGAGTGGATGAAGCTGGGAACAGAGGAAAATAAGAAGGAAGCCCTTCGGATACCGGAGGAGACGTTAAAGCAGATGTCCAATGAGGAATTGATTGATGCGGTACGGGAATACCCGTTTTTGGTGGAAGTATACTTGTACGGTAAGCCGGGAGAACCCAAAATTACTGCAGCGAAAAGCATTTATGAAGGATGTGATGCATTGCGGGAGCTGTTGTCCAGACCAGATGGAGAGGAAGTACTCAGAGCTTTTTGGGAGGAGTCTGCAAAAAATCCGGAAAAAAGCGGAATGGCAGAGTGGAGAATTGATGCAATCGGTGCATTGGTAGAGGTGTTGTGTGAGTAAGGGAGGAGTCCTATGAAAAGAAGAATAGCGGCAACTGCAATGGTGCTTGTGATGCTTGTGTGTGCGTTCGGCGGCTGTAAAGCAAAAGAGCCGGAGGAGAAAGTTATTCGTGTAATGTCCTATAATGACGGGATTCTGACCTTGGTGCAGACCTATTTGGATATGCATCCGGAGCTGGGGTATACGGTTGAGATGGCGTATCCTCACTATGCGACGATAGAGATAGATTATGAGGGACTCTTGGATGATATGCTGACCGGCGAGTACGAGACCACACCGGACATTTATGTGGCAGAGGCTGGACAGGTGGCAAAATACGGAAAGGGTTCCCTGTCTTCCTATGCCGCAACCTATGATGAATTGGGCATTCTTACGGAGCAGTTAATCAAGGAATCGCAAACGGCTGCCTATGCGGTAGAGGTGGGCACAAGAACGAGTGACGGAAATGTGGTTGCACTTCCGTACATGTCCGGTGCGGGGTGTTTTATTTACCGTCGTTCCATTGCGAAGGAAGTATGGGGGACGGATGACCCGGCGGTAATTCAGGAGAAAATCGGCGGTGGGTCTGGAAACTGGGATGCATTTTGGACTGCAGCGGAGGAATTAAAGCAAAAGGGGTATGCGGCTGTGTCCGGTGACGGAGATTTGTGGTATGCCATGAAAAACAATATGGATGCCGCATGGGTTGTGGACGGCGAATTGAATTTATCTCCGGAGAGGGAGGCATTTTTGGATGTTTCGGGGAGACTTACGGACAACGGTTACAGCAACGGAACCGTGGATTGGTCGGATGCGTGGTTTGCGGATATGGCAGGAGAGGGCGAAAAGGAAGTGTTCGGGTTCTTTGGACCGTTCTGGCTGATTACCTACAATATGTCTATGTATTATTACTGCGGGGATGACCCCTCTACGGAAGCCTTTGAAGGAACCTACGGTGACTGGGCGGTTTGCAATGCTCCGGTGGGCTTTTACTGGGGAGGGGAATGGGTGTTAGCACACAAAGATGTGGCAGACATGGAAAAGAAGGATGTAGTTGCCGACATTCTTAAATGGATGATGACACTGGAGTATGATGAAAACAGTTTGCAGTACTTATTGGCCAACGGACTGTATGAGCCTAATCAAGGTGTAAAAGAAGCAGTGGTAAGCGGTACCGTGATGGAAAAAGCAGACGGAAGTATGGAGTTTCTCGGCGGACAAAATATGTTTGAATATTATGCGAAGGCAAACAATCAAGAGATGAAAATTCACATTACAGAGTATGATGCTGCGATAGATACCTTATGGCGGAATGCGGTGCGGGAGTATGCACAAGGAGAGAAGAGCCGGGAAGAAGCGATTGCCGGATTTAAAGAGGCGGTGAAGACAAAGGTGGATATCCGGGGTACGGAGAACTGAGGTTAATCTTTACAGAAATACAGTTTTGTGCTAAAATACAGCTTGCTATAGATTTTGACTATAGCAAGCTGTTTGTTTTATGTATTTTTCAAATCGTAAAGTATATTGTATACTTAGGTCAGTAACAAAGCAGAGCATAACAGGCGGAAGCAAAATGCAGAGAACGCCTGACAGAAAGGAGACTTTTATGAACTCTAATATCGAAACCAAATGTATCCATGAGGGCTGGAAGCCGACCCAGGGAGAGCCGAGACAGCTTCCGATTTACCAGAGCACTACCTTTAAGTATGACACCAGTGAGCAGATGGGAAAGTTGTTTGACTTAGAGGCAGACGGATATTTCTATACCAGACTGCAGAACCCGACCAATGATGCGGTGGCGGCAAAGATTTGTGCTATGGAGGGTGGTGTTGCGGCAATGCTTACTTCCTCCGGTCAGGCGGCAAACTTCTATGCATTGTTCAATATTTGTGAGGCCGGGGATCACTTTATCGCATCTTCCGCAATTTACGGCGGCACCTACAATCTGTTCGGTGTTTCCATGAAGAAGATGGGAATCGAGTGTACCTTTGTTGATCAGACTTTGCCGGCAGAGGAGCTTGAAAAGTACTTTAAGCCGAATACCAAGGCCGTGTTCGGTGAGACCATTACAAATCCGACGGTAGGTATTTTTGATATCGAAAAGTTTGCGAAACTGGCACATGACCATGGTGTACCGCTTATTATTGATAACACCTTTGCAACTCCGGTAAACTGCAGACCGTTTGAGTGGGGCGCAGATATTGTTACCCATTCCACCACCAAGTACATGGACGGCCACGGTGTTGCTGTGGGCGGTTGTATCGTAGACAGCGGTAATTTCGACTGGATGGCGCATGCAGAGAAGTTCCCAGGTCTGACCACGCCGGATGAGTCTTATCACGGAATTACTTATGCGGAGCGTTTTGGGAAGGGTGCTTATATTACCAAGGCAACCGCACAGCTTATGAGAGACTTCGGTTCCATTCAGTCTCCGCAGAATGCCTTTTATCTGAACTTGGGCTTAGAGTCCCTGCATCTTCGTATGGAACGTCATTGTCAGAATGCGCTTGCTGTGGCAAAGTTCTTAAAGGCACAGGAGAAGGTGGCTTGGGTTCACTATGCGGACTTAGAAGGTGACGAGTATCATGAGCTTGCAAAGAAGTATTGTCCGAAGGGTACCTGCGGTGTACTTGCTTTCGGTATCAAGGGAGGCAGAGAGACTTCCATCAAGTTTATGGATTCCTTAAAGTTTGCGTCCATCGTGACTCATGTAGCGGATGCCAAGACCTGTTTGCTTCATCCGGCAAGCCATACCCATCGTCAGATGACCGACGAACAACTTGCGGAGGCAGGTGTAGCAACCGACCTGATTCGTTTGTCCGTAGGTATCGAGAATGTAGAAGATTTGATTGCGGATTTACAGCAGGCACTGGATCGGATTTAATTTTAAATATGTGAAATGTAGAAGCAACCTTGGTAAGTGTTTTCACCAAGGTTGCTTTTTCAATGGACTATTTATATCGACGACCGGTTGCAGCCTTGTACATTGCACAGCCGCCGGAGTGAGGAGTGGTTGCACGGTGAGCCCAACTTAGTACGAGTTCTAGGGTAAAAGTGTTTGTAGCAACGTTGTAGTCATCAAGGTGATGCCATGTGTAGCCGGGAGGAGTTTTAATAAATCCTAATTTTGCATTTGCATGTTTGAAATCTTTCCATCGGCTACCTGTAGCTTTGATTTTAACAGAGACAGGTCTTCCGAAAATACGGAATATGTAGGGCGTTTTTTTGAAGCTAACACCACCGTTTCTTGTACATTTTAGACCTATAAGACCTTTTTGAAGACCACGATTACGCGGGTCATATTTTGCATTGTAGTCCCGCGTAGCTTTGTTTGCTTCTACTTGTCTGGAATGTAAATTAGTGTCAGTTTGTTGAATTGATTTCGTGTCTTTACCCATATAATCTCTCCTTTTTGGTAAAAGATTTTTCATATGGGTTAAGGAAAGGGATGAGGGGTGAACGATTGTTTTGTGAAAAGTAAATAAAAATATTGAAAATAAAAAGAAGAAGTGTTATAATAAAAGCAACTAAATAACAGTTGCACAAAAGAAAGGATAGGGTGGAGTGTGCCAAAGAAAAAGGAGTTAATCGAGAAATTATGCAGAAAACCAACTCCGAAGAATTTTACAAAGCGGGAGCTGGATACACTAATGGGGAAGTGTGATTGCACAAAGTTTTCAGGAGGACGTGGTTCCGGAATCGGATTTGTGCATAATAAGACAAAGCGAGTATTGCAATTTGATGAACCGCATCCGGGAAATGAGTTGTATGGTTACCAAGTAAAGAAAACAATACAGTTTTTGAAGGATATCGGAGAGATTAAATAATATGAATGGAGTGATGGTTATGAATTCAATGTTAGAGTATAAGGGATATCATGCTACAATTGAATTTGATGCGGATGATGACATTTTTGTGGGAAAGGTATTCGGTATCGCAGATTCTTTGAATTTTCATGGTAGTTCCATTCCGGAGTTAAAGAAGATGTTTGAACAGTGCATCGATAATTATTTAGAACTGTGTGAGAAAATCGGAAAGGTTCCGGAAAAGGAATTCAAAGGAAGTTTTAATGTTCGGATATCTCCGGAATTGCATAGAAAAGTTGCATTGGCAGCCGCAAATCAAAAGATAACATTGAACCAATATATTGTGAAAGCAATTATGGAGTCTTTTGAGGAAACTTCGGTATTGGATAGTGTAGCGCAAGCATAAATGTTTTTACAGGGACACGACAGTAAGTCATGTCCTTCTTGTATGCAAATCTTGTTTTCCGGGCATACTGTTACCAAAAAAACAGGAAGGAAACGGTAACAGTATGGAAGACAACAAGAACAACAATTCCTCCGACGACAGAGCGGAAAAGAGAGAAGCAGAGAAGCAACGGGACGAAAAGATTTCCGAATACGGGCAGACGGTGTTGAATGTGGAGGAACCGGGCAAACGGATTCACCTGCTTTCCATTATCGGTGAAATCGAGGGACATGAGTGCTCTGCCCAGAATATGAAAACCACCAAGTACGAGCATGTGCTTCCCCAACTGGCACAGATTGAGGATGATAAAAATATCGGCGGATTATTGATTCTGTTAAATACGGTGGGCGGTGATGTGGAAAGCGGTCTTGCCATTGCGGAAATGATTGCATCCTTAAGTAAACCCACTGTATCCCTTGTGCTGGGAGGCGGCCACTCCATCGGGGTTCCGTTAGCGGTGTCTACGGATTATTCCTTTATTGTGCCGACGGGAACCATGATTGTGCATCCGGTCCGCATGAGCGGCATGGTCATCGGAGCACCGCAAACCTATGAGTATTTTCGCCGGATTCAGGACCGGATTACCGGTTTTGTGGCCTCTCACAGTAATGTAAGAAAAGAGCGGATTGAAGAAATGATGCTAAAGGAAGGGGAACTGACCAAGGATTTGGGGACGATTTTAGTCGGTGAAGATGCGGTTAGAGAAGGCTTTATCGACGAAGTGGGCGGTATCCGGGCAGCAATGAAGAAAATAAAAGAGATGATGGGATAAAACAAGGAGTGTCATGTCGAAGGATGTGGCACCTTTTGTTTTGTAAGAAAATGAAGGATAATAAGGGAATCTGAAGCTTTTTTATTGACGCGGGAAGTAGAATGGGATATAATTGACGTTGAGTAAGTTTGAATGCTAAGAAACAACCCGGGAGAGGTTGTTTTACGGAAAGAAAGGGAAGGAACATGAGAAGGATTTTAAAAAGAAGTATGGCTGTTTTGGGTGTATGCGGAATGATGTTTGGACTTATGGCATGCCAAACTACGGAAAAACCGGAAAGTAAGCCGACGGCAGGACCACAGGCAACCGCGACCCCGGAACCGACTGCCACCCCGGAACCGACTGCTACACCGACGCCGACGGCCACACCGCGCCCGACCCCGACCCCGGTACCGGTATTTGCGGAAGAAGCATGGTTTGAATTTGGGGAGGGAGACAGTATGAAGGATTTGCTTACGGAAGTATCGATTAAAGCTCCGGCGGAGTATACGAAAATGAAGTCGGATGTACCATACGGTGAGATTGTTACCACCACCTATTATTCCACCACCTGCGGAAGAGACAAGAATGTGATTATTGCGCTTCCGGCAGATTATACGGAGGAGAAGGAGTATCCGGTAACTTACGTGTTACACGGTGTGGGCGGCTCCGAAAAGGATATGATCGGAAACGGCAGCAGCGGTGTACGTGTCATTGCGGCAAACCTGGCAGCAGAAGGAAAGGCCAAAGAGATGATTCTGGTATTCCCGAATATGTATTCCAGTGCAACCCAGGCAAGCTTTAGCGGAATTGACCATGAAAATATGGCGGCTTACGATAATTTTGTAAACGATATGGCAAATGATTTGATGCCGTTTATCAATGAGAACTATTCCACGGCTACGGGCCGGGAAAATACGGCGGTTGTGGGCTTTTCCATGGGCGGTCGTGAGTCCCTTTGTCTCGGCTTTTCCAGACCGGACTTGTTCGGTTATGTGGGAGCTATTGCTCCGGCACCGGGGCTTACCCCGGGAAAGGATATGTTCCTTGACCACATCGGCACCTTCAAGGAAGAAGAGCTGGTATTTGCGGAAGAAAGCCCGTATTTCCTTATGATTTGCAGCGGTGACAAGGACAGCGTGGTAGGAAAGTTCCCGCTTAGTTATCACAAAATTTTGACCACCAACGAAGTCAGTCATATTTGGTGGGAGATTCCGGGTTCCAATCACGGGGACCCTGCCATTTCCAGCGGCTTGTATAATTTCTGCAGGGCTGCTTTTCAAAAGAACGCAGAATAGAAAATCGAAAACAACGAAAAACAGATTTTAATTTTAGGGATTGACAAGATATGACAGTAAGTCTATAATACAACTGTTGTTAAGAAAAGGAATCGGTGTGAGCCGAAATTTGAAAGAAAGTGAGGAATGCGATATGAACAACAAAATGATGCTTGTAAACAGAACAATCGAATATAGTTTATTTGTGCAGAGAACATATGGTAGTTCCTCATCTTGCTTGCTGTAAAGAGCGATATCGTGCGATTATGAGAGCCTGCAATGTCTGTGCATTGCAGGCTTTTTTGTGTTTGTGTCATGAAATACGATATTAACGATAAAGCAGGCAAAATGAGGATGAGGAGGAGTTATGAAAAAGGTAAGTTATTATTTGAAAAAGTATTGGTTCGCATATCTGATTGCGTTTGTCTGTATGGTGGCGCAGATTACCATTGATATGTTAAACCCGAATGTAACGGTGCGAATTATCGACGATGTGGTCGGAAAGGGAGAAATTTCGCTTTTGAAGTATTCTCTGTTGATGATGCTGGTGTTTGCACTGGGCAGAGTGGTATTTGGTTATGCAAAAGAGTATTTGTTTGATGTTACCAGTTTTAAAATCAGCGTGGATATCCGGAAAAATTTGTTCCGGCATATTCAGAAGCTTTCCGTAAATTACTTCGATAAGAGTAATACGGGGGAAATTATGTCCCGTGTAAAGGATGATGTGGATCGTATCCAAGCGGCCTTCGGTTATGTGGGAATGTTGATTATTACAGTGGTTATCCATATGTCTATGGTAATATTCTGTATGGTGCGTATCAGTCTGAAGCTCTCAATTATTCCGTTGATTGCGATTCCGGTTTGTGCGGTGCTGGCCATTGTGCTGGAGCGGAAGTTAGATAAGGTATACGAAGATATCAGTGAAGAAAATGCGGAGATGAATACGGTGGCAGAGGAGAATCTTGCGGGAGTGCGGACGGTAAAGGCCTTTGCCAGAGAGAAGTTTGAAATTAAGAAGTTTATGCAGCATAACAAGAAGTACTACGACTTAAATATGCGGCAATCCAAGCTTTGGATCCGGTATTATCCGTTCTTTCAGATGATTTCCAAGGTGTTACCCATCAGTGCCATCATTATCGGCGGTGTGATGGTAATAAACGGAGAAATCACGCTTGGTAAGCTGGGGGCCTTTATCGAGTACTGTAACAACGTGGTATGGCCCCTTGAAATGCTTGGCTGGTTGTCCAACGAACTGGCGGCGGCTTTTGCGTCCAGAAAGAAGATTAATAAGATTTACAACGAGACTTCCATGATACATAATCCGGAGAGTCCGGTGGTACTTCCGCAGGTAAAGGGCGGAATTTCCTTTGAACATGTGGATTTTTCTATTGAAGGAAAGCAGATTTTAAAGGACGTATCGTTCAAAGTTCCGGCTGGAAATACGTTAGGAATTATCGGTGCCACCGGTTCCGGAAAGAGTTCCTTAATCAATCTTTTGCTCCGCTTGTACGATGCGGACAGCGGTGCGGTTTGCTTAGACGGGGTAAATGTAAAGGAATTGTCCTTGGGACAGTTAAGAGAAAGCATTTCCCTTGTAATGCAGGATGTGTTCTTGTTTTCCGATACGGTCAGCGAAAATGTAAAGCTGGGGAAAAAGAGTAGTCTGACGGATCCGGAAGTGGCAACGGCGCTTAAAAAGGCCCAGGCGGCGGATTTTGTATTTAAACTGGAGGACGGTGCCGACACGGTCATCGGAGAGCGTGGCGTGGGCTTGTCCGGCGGCCAGAAGCAGAGAATCAGTATGGCAAGAGCTTTCGCAAAGGATACGCCGATTTTGGTATTGGATGACTCTACCTCGGCCCTTGATATGGAAACCGAGCGTATGATTCAAAAGACCTTAAAGGAAATTACGGGAATTACAAAGTTAATTATTGCCCATCGTATTTCTTCCGTGCGTCATGCGGATGAGATTATTGTGTTGGAGGAAGGCCGGATTTGTGAGCGGGGAACCCACGAGGAACTGCTGCAAAAGAAAGGATATTACTACAAAACCTATCAGGCACAGTACGGAGAATATATGGGGGATGTGCCGGAGTACTCCGTAACAGCGGAAGTGGCTGCGGCAACAGAATAGAGGTGAGTTTAGATGGCTAGAAATGCGACAAAACAAGACGAACAGATTGTGGCAAAAACCAAACGGGAAACCTTATTCCGGTTATTCCGCTATCTGCTCGGTTATAAAAAGACCATTGTGGTTGTTTTGCTTTTGATGGCGGCATCCACAACCATTGTGTTATTAAATCCGATTATTTTGGAACGGGCCATTGACGTACATATTGCAAATAAAGACTCCGTAGGCCTTATTAAGTTGGGCCTTTGCGGCGTGGGGCTGAATGTTTTATTGATTCTTTTGATAAAGCTTCGTATGTATTTGATGGCAAAGGTGTCCAACGATGTGTTGGTAAAAATCCGACGGGAGCTGTATGAGCATATTCAGACCTTAGGATTTCAGTTCTTTGACAGTCGGCCGACGGGTAAGATTTTGGCCCGTTTGATGGGAGATGTTAATTCCTTAAAGGATGTACTGGCAAATTGTGTTACTACGTTTATTCCGGAAGCGGTAACGTTGATTGCGGTGGTTATTATTATGATTGCAAAAAACGGAACGCTGGGCCTTGCTTCCATGAGTGCCATGCCGTTAATGGCAATCGGTGTGTGGTTTGTGCAGAGCAAATCCCACAAACGCTGGCAGATTTTCCGGAAGAAGAATTCCAATTTAAATGCATTTTTGCATGAAGATGTGGCGGGAATCCGTGTGATTCAGAGCTTCCATGCGGAAGAGGAGACGGAGGAGACCTTTGACGATTTGTTAAAGCAGCATTACGATTCCTTTGATATGGCGGTGCGGTTTGCGGATGCCTTCGGTCCGGTGGTGGACATATGTTGGGGAATTGCCGGTATGATGATGTACTGGGTCGGTGTGGTGTTAATCGGAAAGGGAGAAGTACAGGTAGGTGCTTTGGTATCCTTCGGAAGCTATATTGCCATGTTCTGGCAGCCGCTTATGAATCTCAGTAACTTCTATAACCAGTTGGTAACCAATATTACCGGTGCGGAGCGTATTTTTGAAATTCTGGATACGGATGCAGAAATCACGGATGCTGCGGATGCGGTAGAATTGCCGAGAATCAAGGGAGAAGTAACCTTTTCCCATGTGTCCTTCCATTACGATGATGACCCGGATGTATTATCCGATGTCAGCTTTACGGTAAAACCGGGAGAAACCATAGCTTTGGTCGGACCTACCGGAGCCGGAAAGTCCACCATTGTGAACCTGTTATCCCGTTTTTATGACGTACAGAAGGGAGAAGTTAAGATTGACGGATACGACATCAAAAAGGTATCCATCGCCAGTCTCCGGGAGCAGATGGGGGTTATGACCCAGGAGAATTTCCTGTTCTCCGGTACGGTACGGGATAACATCCGTTACGGGAAGTTAGATGCCACCGATGAGGAAATCGAGGCAGCCGCAAAGGCCGTCAATGCCCATGAGTTTATTATGAAGATGGAGGATGGGTACGATACGAAGATTAAGGAGCGGGGAGCGGGGCTTTCCATCGGACAGAGACAGCTTCTTGCCTTTGCAAGAACCATGGTGTCGGCACCCCGGATTCTGATTCTTGATGAGGCAACCTCCAGTATTGATACCCATACGGAGCTTCTGGTACAGCAGGGAATCGAAAACCTGCTTGCGGGACGTACCTCCTTTGTGGTAGCACATCGTTTGTCTACCATTCAGAAGGCAGACCGCATCTTTGTAGTGGATAAGGGCGGCATTGCGGAGTCCGGAAGCCCGGCGGAATTGATGGCGAAAAAGGGCGAATATTACAAGCTTTACATGGCACAGTTCGAAAATTAAAGAGATGAATGGAATTTCAACCCTTCCGGGAAAAGTTTTTATCCGAAAGGGTTGAGTTTTTTTGTGCAATCTTATATAATTATAAGATAGGAAATCGAAAAGAGGAGTTATAAAATGGAGTTAATAAAAGCGATTATTTTAGGGTTGATTCAGGGACTGGCGGAGTTTTTGCCAATCAGCAGTTCCGGGCATTTGGCGATTTTTAAGCATGTGTTGGGGTTTGAGACGGAGACCGGGCTGTTGTTTGATGTGTTGTTGCATTTAGGAACGCTGGCAGCTGTGTTTGTAGCTTTTTACAAGGATATATTTGAATTGATAAAGGAAGGTTTTTCCATTATCGGACAGTTTTTTAAGAGCTTGTTCGGATGTTTATTTAAAAAAGCAAAGTGGCAGCCGGTGGTAACGACCCCGTATCGTCGTTTTGTGATGCTTGTGATTGTGTCTACGGTTCCTACGGGAATTATGGGGATTTTACTCAGTGATGCGATTAATGCAGCATCCGCTACGTTAATCGTGCCGGGTATTTTGCTTCTTATAAACGGAGTTCAGCTGTTGATTTCCGACCGTTTGCCGGACGGAGCCTTGACCGAGGCGGATGCGTCCTATACAAAGGCCGGTATCGTTGGTATTGCACAGGGCATTGCGACATTCCCGGGAATTTCCCGTTCCGGTACCACCATTACCGCTTGTCTTGCCTGCGGATTTAAGCGGGAGTTTGCGGTAAAGTATTCCTTTATCATGTCTATTCCGGCAATTTTGGGAGCATTGGTGTTGGAGCTTTTGGATTTTGCACCGGAGGCACTGACTGCATCCGATTGGCTGAATTATTTAACCGGTACCGTGATTGCGGGGCTGGTAGGTTATGTTTGTATTAAAACCATGTTGGTTATCGTAAGAGGAAAGAAGTTTAAATATTTTGCTTATTACTGCTTTGCCATGGGCGCATTTGCTGTAATATTCAACTTTTTAGTATAAGGGAGGATAAGGATGGCATCCGGAAATAAGGGAACAGGAACGAGGCGCAGTACAAGTACCGGATCGTCCCGTACACGTTCGGGAAACGGTACAAGAAAGTCTACGGGACCGAGAACGACAAAAAGTACCGGTACCGCCACGAGAAGAAGTTCTGCGACACAAAAAAATAAGAAAAAGAGTACGGCATCCGGTGAGATTCAAAACGAAGTGATTTTGATGATTACGTTGGTGGTAGCGGTGCTTTTATTGTTGAGCCATTTCAATCTGGGGGGCGTTGTAGGCAGTACCATTAACGGCGTAATGTTCGGATTGTTCGGTTTGGTTGCTTATGTTTTTCCGATACTTTTGTTTTTCGGAACCGCGTTTTATCTGGCAAACAGAGGAAGTCGTACCTTGACGGCGAAAATGCTGTATGCGCTGGGAATGCTGTTTATGTTGACGGCGTTTATCCAGCTTCTTACCACGTATCTTCCGGAACAGTGGAGTCCGGCGGGGGAAGGGGCAAAGATTACATTAGGACAGTATTATACCCTTGCAAGGGATTACAAAAAAGGCGGCGGTATTTTCGGTGGTTTGGTTTGCTACTTCTTTGAACCGCTGTTTGGCAAGGTGGGCTCTTATGTGGTTGTCATTGCCCTGTTCTTGGTGTTCTTTATGCTTTTTTCCAGAAAGGCGATTTTTGCGTGGATTGCTAAACGCAGTAACGAGCGGTATGCCCTTCATAAAGTACATGCCATGGAGCGGAGAGAGTCTTATGAAGAACGTCAGGCGGAACGTGCCCGTCTGGTAGAGGAAAAGCGGAAGGAACTGGGAGAACGCAGAGCAAAGACCTATCTTTTATCCGAGGAAGAGAAAGCAAAGATGGAGTCTACAGTGGGTTCTACATCGGTAGTACGAGAGGAGCCTTCGGTGTATAGTCCGGTTCCGGAAGAACCGGTTCGCCCGAAAAAGGAAAAGAGAAATTTCTTCGGTGGGAAAACGCCTACCGGAGAGTTTACCATGGAAATGACCAATCAGTACACGTTGCCGAAGGAAACGATTTCCGAGGTGAATGCGCTGTACGGAGAAGAAAAGAAGACCCGTAATACGGGATTGCATATGATGGAGATTTCCCCGGAAACGGGAGAATACAAGGAAACTACCTATACGCCGCGGAAAGGGCAAACGGTGGCGGATATGTTAAATTCCATGGAGGATGATGAAATTCGTCAGACTTCCGGCGGACAGAAGTTCCGTGTATCTCCGGTAACGGAAGAAAAAACAGAGCGAAGTTCTGTTACGGCAAAAGACGAATCTACAGATGTAGAACAAAATTCCGGGCAACCGGCAGCACGAAGAACCGGAACAAAAACCGCAACGGAAAATGTTTCCGGGCCGGTGGAACCGCTTGTCATTGAAGAGTCCGAACCGGTGAAGAAATATGAATTCCCGCCGGTGGATTTACTGACAAAGCCAAAGGGAACCAAAGGTGTTTCCGAGCGGGATTTACAGGAAACCGCTATGAAGTTACAGAGTACTCTGGACAGTTTCGGTGTAAGGGTGTCTGTTACCAATGTAAGCTGCGGTCCTGCGGTGACCCGGTATGAGCTTCAGCCGGAGCAGGGTGTAAAAGTCAGTAAGATTACCAGTCTTGCGGATGATATTAAGTTGAATCTGGCTGCGGCGGACGTGCGTATCGAAGCACCGATTCCGGGAAAAGCAGCGGTAGGTATCGAAGTACCGAATAAAGAAAATTCCACGGTTCTTTTGCGTGAACTTTTAGAGTCTTCCGAGTTTACCGGTCACGGCTCCAATGTGGCCTTTGCGGTAGGTAAAGATATCGGAGGTCAGACGGTGGTAACGGATATTGCGAAGATGCCGCACCTTTTGATTGCGGGTGCGACAGGCTCCGGTAAGTCCGTATGTATCAATACGTTGATTATGAGTATTTTGTATAAAGCAGATCCTTCCGAGGTGAAACTTATCATGGTGGACCCGAAGGTAGTGGAGCTGTCTGTGTATAACGGGATTCCGCATTTGATGATTCCGGTGGTAACGGACCCGAAGAAGGCCAGCGCGGCGCTTAATTGGGCGGTTATCGAGATGACGGAGCGTTATCAAAAGTTTGCGGAGCTGGGTGTTCGTGACTTAAAGGGTTACAACGAGCGGGTAGCGGACGCGGCAAAGCAGGGTTTGGAAGAAGAAAAGTACAAGCACCTTCCGCAGATTGTTATTATCGTGGACGAGCTGGCGGATCTTATGATGGTAGCACCGGGTGAGGTGGAGGATTCCATTTGTCGTCTGGCACAGCTGGCGAGAGCAGCAGGCTTACATCTGGTTATCGCAACCCAGCGTCCGTCGGTAAATGTTATTACGGGTCTTATTAAGGCAAATATTCCGTCCCGTATTGCTTTTGCCGTTTCTTCCGCCATCGACTCCAGAACGATTTTGGATGGCGCGGGAGCGGAAAAGCTTCTCGGTAAAGGTGATATGTTGTTCTTCCCGTCCGGTTATTCCAAGCCGGTACGTGTACAGGGAGCCTTTGTATCCGACAGAGAGGTAAGTGCGGTTGTAGATTTCTTAAAGGCTAATAACGAAGGTAGTGCTTATAATACGGAGATATCCGAGAAGATTTCCAATATGCCGGCCGGAAACAGTGATGCCGGAGGCGGTAATTCCGGAAATGCAAACGGCTATGATGAATACTTTGCGGATGCGGGCAAACTGATTATAGAGAAGGACAAGGCTTCCATCGGTATGTTACAGCGTGCGTATAAAATCGGCTTTAACCGTGCGGCACGGATTATGGACCAGTTGGCTGAGGCCGGTGTGGTAGGCCCGGAAGAAGGTACGAAACCGCGTAAGGTATTGATGTCTGCGGAGGAGTTTGAGCAGTATATCGGGGACTATGTGTAACGATTTTTATGTGTACATAACGGTAGAATCTTTGATGCAGAGGAGGAACGTGTATGAACATATTGGAAAACTTACATCTTGTAATGCAGTACTTGGTGGAAATCGCCATCCTTATTTTTGAGTTTATCGGTATCGGTGTCATTATATGCTCCGGTATTAAGGGATTTGTGTATTATATAACCAAGAATCCGAATGTGAAACTGACGTTGGCCCACGGCCTGGAAATCGGTCTGGAATTTAAGCTGGGCAGTGAGATTCTAAAGACGGTTATCGTCAGAGAGTGGGAAGAAATATTGACGGTCGGTGCGATTATTGCTTTACGAGCGGCGCTGACCTTCCTGATTCACTGGGAGATTAAAGAAGAGAACAAGCATAAAAGCGAGCAGGAAGAAAAACTGCAAAGAAGCCATTTGTTGGGAAACAAGGGAAACAATAAGAGTAAAGAATAGGGGTGTCTTAAGACACCACCGTAAATATAAGGAGGACAGGTCATGAAGACGGATATTGAAATCGCACAGGAGGCGGTGATACAACCGATTAAGGAGGTCGCAACGCAGCTTGGTATCAAAGAGGACGAGCTTGATTTTTACGGCAAGTACAAAGCAAAGTTTACAGATGAACTCTGGGACAGGGTAAAGGATAATCCGGACGGTAAGCTTGTTCTTGTAACCGCAATCAATCCTACCCCGGCAGGCGAAGGTAAGACGACGACGACGGTTGGTCTCGGTCAGGCTTTCGGAAAGCTGGGAAAGAAGGCAGTCATTGCACTTCGTGAGCCTTCTCTGGGACCGTGCTTCGGTGTAAAGGGCGGTGCTGCAGGCGGCGGCTACGCACAGGTGGTACCGATGGAGGATTTGAACCTTCACTTTACCGGAGATTTCCACGCAATTACTTCCGCAAACAACTTACTTGCGGCTATGTTAGATAACCACATCCAGCAGGGAAACGCTCTTCGTATCGATACGAAGCAGGTGATTTGGAAGCGTTGTCTGGATATGAATGACCGTGCCCTTCGTAATATCGTCATCGGTATGGGAAAGAAGGCAGACGGCGTGGTGAGAGAGGACCACTTCATCATTACCGTTGCTTCCGAGATTATGGCAATCCTTTGCTTGGCGGCGGATATGGAGGACTTAAAGGCACGCCTCGGCCGTATTATCGTGGCATACGACTACGACGGAAAGCCGGTTACCGCTGCACAGTTAAATGCGGTGGGTTCCATGGCGGCTCTTTTAAAGGATGCCCTTCGCCCGAACTTAATCCAGACCTTAGAGCATACTCCGGCTATTGTTCACGGCGGTCCGTTTGCAAATATCGCCCACGGCTGTAACAGTGTCCGTGCAACCAGAACGGCATTAAAGCTTGCGGATTATGTGATTACCGAGGCAGGCTTCGGCGCAGATCTCGGTGCAGAGAAGTTCCTTGATATTAAGTGCCGTATGGCAGGTCTTAAGCCGGATGCGGTGGTTCTTGTGGCTACGGTACGTGCCCTTAAGTACAACGGCGGCGTGGCAAAGGCAGACCTTGGTGCAGAGAATGTAGAAGCATTAAAGAAAGGTATCGTAAACCTTGAGAAGCATATTGAGAATTTACAGAAGTACAAGGTGCCGGTAGTGGTTACCTTAAACCGTTTCATTACCGACTCCCCGGCAGAGCTTGCGTACGTTAAGGAGTTCTGTGAAGCAAGAGGCGCAGAGTTCGCACTTTCCGACGTATGGGAAAAGGGCGGCGAAGGCGGTATTGAGCTTGCAAACAAGGTACTTGAGACCTTGGAAACCAAGGAGAGCTTCTTTGAGCCGATTTATAAGGATGATCTTTCCCTTAAGGAAAAGATTGAAACCATTGCAAAGGAAATCTACGGCGCAGGCAGCGTAACTTACGATCCGTCCGCGGAAAAGGCTATCGCAAAGATCGAAGCCATGGGCTTCGGTAATGTGCCGGTATGTATGGCGAAGAACCAGTACTCCTTATCTGATGACCAGACGAAGCTGGGCCGTCCGGAGGGCTTTAACGTAAATATCCGTGAGGCATATATTTCCGCAGGTGCAGGCTTTATGGTAGCCATTACCGGTACCATTATGACCATGCCGGGACTTCCGAAGACTCCGGCTGCGGAACGTATTGATGTGGACGAATCCGGCAAAATCACCGGGTTGTTCTAGCAAAGGCATCTGATTCAGCTATTAAATTAATATAGGTCAAGAAGTGGAGTTTTTCTACGTGAACGCGCTCTCGTTCGTGCAGAAACGTAGCAGACACTAAGCTCGAAAGAACCTCATAAATTAAAGTTTCGCTTGCGAAACTTTTGCGCCGAGCGCAGTCGCTTGCGACAATTACAACTTGCGCGAGTGCGCATCCTACGGAGTAAAAAGCGGAACGGATGCGTTCCGCTTTTTCTGACGTCTCTTTATGGTTCTCTTAAGAAAAATCCACTTTTTGACCTTATATAGATACTTAAAAGGGTGCTGAATCAGATTGTATGCTGAGAAGACGAGGATATTTGCCGGAGTCTGAGAAAACAAAAATTTAAATTTGTAGAGGGGAGATAACGCATGGATATTTTATTTCGTACTGAGGAATATGTGTTTTCGTACCGGGTGGCAGGTATTTGTATACAGAATGGGAAGGTATTGTTGCAAAAGCCTACCAACGATACCGCATTTGCTTTTCCGGGGGGACATGTTGCCTTTGGAGAAACCAATGCACAGACGCTTCTTAGAGAGTTTCAAGAGGAAATCGGGGTTGATATTTCGGTAGGCGATTTAAAGTGGGTGGCAGAGATTTTCTTCCCATGGGGCAATAAACCGTGTCATCAAATCTGCCTTTACTATATGGTGGAGATTACATCCGATAACATTCCGTTTGAAGGTATGTTTTTAGGAAAAGAAAAATTAGAAGGAAGAAACTTTGATTTGGAATTTCACTGGGTTCCGGTACCGGAATTGGAGAATATAGAAGTCTACCCAACCAATGTGGTGGAACTTATAAATCAAATGGATCAAGGGGTACAGCATTTTATTTACCGGGAGTAAAATGTAGTTGATAAAGAACAGGGAAAATCACGGTATTACGCGGAGGGGAAGATGAAACTGCTATACGGTACGACAAATAACGGCAAGCTTCAGGCAATGAAAAATGCCTTAAAGGATTTTGATATAGAGCTTATCGGTTTGAATGATTTGGAAGAGGCGCTTCCGAAGATTAAGGAAGACGGGACGACACCGCTTCAAAACGCGGAGATTAAGGCTAGAGCCTATTATGAAGCGTTCCATATTCCGGTGTTTTCCTGTGACAGCGGGCTGTATTTTGAGGAGATTACGACAGAGGAACAGCCGGGGCTTCACGTCCGTAGAATTGGCGGAAAAGAGCTGACGGACGAGGAAATGATAGAGTATTATTCTGCTTTGGCAGAAGCGCACGGTGGAAAGATTACCGGGCGGTACCGGAATGCGATTTACTTTATTTTGGACGGTGAACATCACTATTCCAGCATGGATATGTCCATTGCTACGGAGTCTTTTGTATTGGTTGCAAAGCCTCATGAAAAGCGTGTGAAAGGCTTTCCGTTAGATTCTCTGTCGGTAGACATTGCTACCGGAAAATATTACTATGATTTGGAAGTAAAGGATGTAAGTACGTCGGTGGATGATGGGGTGCGGGTGTTTTTTACTATGGCACTTGAGGAGAGAAAAATGAATCGTATGGAAGAAATTACGGAACAGATTAAGAAATTGTCTTCGACTGTCACGGAAGAAGAATATAGCACTTATCTTGAACAGGGCCATGAACTGTTGGTACAATTGCATGATTTGGATGTAGATAAAGACGGTGTGTACAGGGTGTTGTCCGAGTATTTTAAAAGCTTGGAAGACGACATTTCTTATGATTTTATTGCGGATATTCTGGATTATGTGTCGGGGTGGTGTTCCCCGGAAAAAAGCATATGGAATGTATAAAAAATAAACGGAGGATAAGCCTATGATGAATTGCCCGTATTGCGGTAGTGAGATGGAAGAAGGCGCATTGGTTTCACGTATGGTTCCCCTGTGGGTGAAAAAGGGTGAAAAAAAGGGAACCTTACTGGATTGTAAAAAGAGTTTTACGCAGAATGAACTGCCGGCGCAGTGTTGTATGAATTGTAAAAAGATAATCTTGGATATGTAGATATCTGGTTGATATAGGAGGTCTTATGGAACCAAGAGCATTACTGGATGCCTTAAATGTGGCGGAACGGTTAAAGGATACCACGCGCCATTGTTATACAAGACAAGGTCGGCATGAAAGTGTTGCCGAACATAGCTGGATGATGACGCTTATGGCGTTTTTTATGAGGGATGAATTTCCGGAAGTGGATATGGACAAGGTGATTCGGATGTGCATTATTCACGATTTGGGAGAAGCCTTTACCGGGGATATTCCGTCCTTTGAAAAAACCGGAGAAAATGAGAAGACGGAAGAAGAACAGCTTTCCGGCTGGGTGAAGACGCTTCCTCCGAAGTATTCTGACGAAATGTTTGCATTGTATGAGGAAATGGCGAAGAGGGAAACAATTGAAGCCAAGGTATATAAGGCAATTGACGGATTGGAAGCGGTGATTCAGCACAATTTTTCCGATTTGTCCACCTGGATACCGAGGGAGTATGAGCTAAACAAAACCTATGCCGATGACAAGGTGGCTTTTTCGGAATATCTGAAAGAACTGCGGAAAGAAATACGGAAAGATACCTTGAAAAAGATTGGAGAGTAACATTTATAGAATAAAGAACAGGAGAAAAACAATGGAAAAAGACGATATTATTATCAGAGAAGCGGTCATTCATATTTTGGATTCCATGGTGGGGATGCCTGTACTTTCGGATTCTCTGCTGGAAATGGGTCCGGATTTGTGTGATTTTTTACGGAATCATATTTATAAGCTGTTGTCCGGGGATGATTTGAAGAATTGTGTGTTTGATACGGAATCTTCCGAGGTGTATGCGGCGCTTCGGGATTTCCGGGAGGAGAACCTGATTCCGGTCAGCAAACAGCTTGCGGGAAAGCTTTACGAGATTATGAATTCCAATATCGATATTCCGGCGGGCGATGTTTTTTTTGTAACCTTTCAGGTGGAGTCCAGGAAACATCTGGCTATCTTGAAGATGAATTACAAGGAAGTGTATGTGCACTATACGTCTCTCGGGGAACAGGACGAGAACATCAACGAGGTCATGAAGCAGACAGCGGCCCTGCCGTTAGCAGGAGGTAAGCTTTCGGAGGCGGTACTCATTGACTTGGAGGGAGATGCGGTTCGTTTGGTGGAGAAGAAGTTTCCGGTAAACGGAGAAAAGGTCAACTATCTTTCTGAGCTGTTTTTGCATTGCCACGCCAGAATGTCCCAGAAGACGAAGCTGGATCTTGTGACGAAAGCAGTGGAGCAGATTAACAAGAAGTATTATGACGACGATTTCGAGCAGAAGATGAAGACGAAGAGTGTGCTTCACGAGGAATGTGCCAAGACCGAAGGCCCGATTAAGGTAGAAGAAATCGTAGAAAAGGTGTTTAAAGAAGCGGCACCGGAAATTAAAGAAGAATTTGTGGAGAAGCTTGAGAAGTACAAGCTTCCGAAGGAAGAAATTAAAATCCAGAGCGAGAAGACCACAAAGAAGTTTGAAAAGCAGTTCCTTACCACCGACAGCGGAATCGAGATTAATATTCCGATGGAGGAGTATAATAATAAGCAACATGTGGAGTTTATTACCAATCAGGACGGAACGATTTCGGTGCTGATTAAAAATGTAAACCGGATTACAAGCAAATAGTATTTTGACGGCCCTGTAAACATCAACCATGATGATCCCGCAGGGCTGTTTTGCATTCGATGTCCACGAGAATAATATCCGGACCGATTTGCTTGATGTTGCACCAAGGGATGACATATTCGCAGGAATCGCCCCAAAATCCGAAGAATTTGCCCGGTCCCGGTACAATGATTTTTTCTAAGCATCCGGTACAAAGGTTAAACTCCACGTCACCGACAAAGCCCAGACGGGCACAGTCTCTGCAGTTGATAACTTCCTTTTGACGTAAATCGCAAAGTCGCATGGGGAAATTCCTCCGAAAAGCAGTATATATATACTATATGTTGTTTCGTGAAAATATTGACGAAAAGGACGCTTTGTGATAAAGTTTTATTATGGGTTTGGTTTTACCGAAGAGGGGGATATTATGAAGCCGCTAAAGAAGAGAATTCGTCAATATATGTTGCAGGTGACCGGAACGATGATGATTGTGATTCTGGCTTTTGTTGTGGGCGTACAGATATTTGGAGAACGGCGCAGAGAGTATGAGAAATCCATTGAAGTTTTGGATCAAATTGAACATTTTATTACAGAACATGTAATTTCGGAGGAGAAGGATACCGGAGAAGGTGGCGAATATTCCAATATGTTTTCGGTGATTCAGGTGAACTCCGATGCGGATTACTATGTGATTTCGGGGGAAGACGGGAAAGTGCTGGGAACAACGGTAAAGTCTGCGTTAGGTAGTTCCTGTGAAGAGATGGGATTCCGTATGAAAAAGATAACAGAAGATACCGACGGATTTTATGAAAAAATCAACGGAAACTTGTATTATTGTGTGTTTCAGAAAATAGGTAACGAGTTTGTAGGCCGTTGTGTGGATTGTAACCGGATGTATCAGCGTGTTCCGCCTACCGCGTTATCTGCTTGCTTTTGTTCTCTTATGATTACCTGCATTATGACTTATGTGGTTAGTCGTTATATGAATCGTTATGTGGTGGACGGCATTCATCAAATCAATGATGAACTCAGTAAAATTACGGAAGGGGATATGGATGTAAAAATCGATATTCGCACCAGTGAGGAATTTTCCGAACTGAGTGATTACATCAATACCATGGTAGGCAGTCTTTCGGACTCTACCAGTAAGATTTCTTATGTACTCAGCAAGACAAACATGTTTATCGGCGTTTATGAGTACAGAAAAGGAGCAAAGCCGGTACATTGTACCGAATACATTCCGCGTATTTTCTCCCTGGAACTGGATGAGTGGAGATTGTTAACTTCGGATTATGTGTTATTTAATGAGTTCATTGAAAAGGTACGCACAAATCCGTATGCGGAAGAACAGGGGGTATTTGTCCTTTCCGAAGAGCCGGAGCAGTATGTGAAGTTAGAAGAAATGGAAATCGGAAAAGAAGTGTTCGGTGTTGTAATCGATGTAACGGATGAGATAATCAAACGCAGACAAATCGAAGCGGAGCGGGATGTGGATTTGTTGACCGGTTTATATAATCGCAGAGGTATGGAGGCACAGATAGCTCCTTTGTTCCAAAAGCTGGAGAAGATGGGATATGCTGCATTGGTTATGATTGATGCGGATGGTTTGAAGGGAATCAATGACAATTACGGTCACGAGATGGGTGATGCTTATTTAAAGAAAATCGGTAGTGTAATCAATAATTTCGGTATTCAGAGTAGTTTGTCGGCCCGCATCGGAGGAGATGAGTTTGTGTTGTTCTTATACGATTACGCTGCGGAGGATGAGTTAACAAATACCATTCGTACCATTGAATATATTCAGGGTCACAGTACTGCACGTCTTGACGAAAATCTTACGGTACCCCTTCGGTTCTCATTGGGATATTGTATGTTAGACGAAGGACTGTCTTATGAGGAAATGTTAAAGATTGCAGATGAACGAATGTATGAAAATAAGCGCAGAAGAAAAGCGGAAGTCGCAGGAAAGGCATAAATAGGTGATAAAAATGAGTTATTGTACCTATATTGCATCGGATTACCCGTTGGAACCGAAGAAAAATCCCCACGACATCACACTGTCGGTAAATGAGGCACTTGCCATGGGAATAAAGGATATTCCGGAACACTATCTGGCCCCGGAATTTGATAAGGACGAACCGGATGTGATGTTATATTCCGACCGTGATATCGAGATTAATACCGAGACAAGAGAAATAAAGGACGGAGACCATGACGATGATTATGCTTTATACCCGGTAGAAGGGTTTGGTGATATTTATACCGAAAAGAAATACGCGGTGTATTTGGAATGGGTGCGTTATACGGAAGGACGTGCAAAGAAAGTCATCGAATATATTAAAGAGAATTTAAAACATACGGACGAGGTGGAAATCTGGCACATCTTTATGGGTGTGGGAGAAACGCCGAATATACATACCAAGAAGATGTCGATTGAGGAATTTCAACCGGAGATGATCCGGGATATCTATAACCGGGAAATTAAAATCGAGACAGTAGAAGGGTATGAGGTGGCAGACCAGTACCGGTATGTGATAACAAGATAGTGTAGAAAGCTTGCTGTAACGGCAAGCTTTTTTTTGCGTGCAGGCAAAGTGAGCATTGAGACGAAATTGCAAGCCAGCTTGCAAAAATCGTTGAAATGCGAGCGCGCCCACGACCGAGTGACGTAGTCACGAGGTGGGGGAAGTGCAAAGCAATGCCTGCACAAAACTTGACACTTAACTTGACAGATGTAAAATACTGTGTTATACTGTGCCCATCATCTTGAAAAAGGGAGAGTTTGTATCCGGGAAGCTTTCGGGATACAACATATATGGTTATGGAAAATCAATTAATAAACGAAATACAGAAGCTTAAGAAAGAGAAGAACGCCATTATTCTGGCCCATTATTATGTGAATGAGGAGTTGCAGGCATTGGCGGATTATGTGGGAGATTCCTTTTATCTGGCAAAGGTGGCAAAGGGTACCGATGCGGATGTGGTTGTTTTTTGCGGTGTTTCCTTTATGGGTGAGAGCGCAAAGATGCTGAATCCGGAAAAGACGGTGTTGATGCCGGATTTGACGGCGGATTGTCCTATGGCTCATATGGCACATGTAGCGAAGATTAAAGAACTTCGGGAGAAGTACAAGGATTTGGCGGTAGTTTGTTACATTAATTCCACGGCGGAGCTTAAGAGTTACAGTGATGTGTGCGTGACTTCTTCCAATGCAGTGAAGATTGTAAAGAATCTTCCGAATCAAAATATTTTCTTTATTCCGGATATGAATTTAGGGCGTTTCGTAGCGGAGCAGGTGCCGGAGAAGAATGTGATATTAAACGACGGCTATTGCCCGATTCATAAGGATATTACCGGGACAAGTGTGAAGGAGCTGAAAAAGAAGCATCCGGACGCGCTTGTGATGGCACATCCGGAATGTAAGGAGAATGTAGTAAAGCTGGCGGATTACGTAGGAAGTACGGCAGATATGATTTCCTTTGCAAAGAACAGTGATTGTATGGAATTTATCGTTTGTACCGAAGAAGGTGTAAACTATCGCCTCAGAGAGGACAATCCGGAGAAGAAGTTTTATTTCGGCGGAGAGTATTTGTGTCGGGATATGAAGTTAAATACGTTGGAAAAGGTACTGCATGTACTAAAAACCGGCGAAAATGAGATGAAGCTTCCGGAAGATTTGTGTGAGAAGGCGGTAAAACCCCTTGACCGGATGTTAGAGCTTGCGAAGTAAGCGGAAAGAAGTGAGAACCATGACAGAGAATAACAGAAAAACAGATGTGGTAATTATCGGTTGCGGAGTAGCAGGTTTGTTCTGTGCCCTGCATTTGCCGAAGGAAAAACAAATTGTGGTGGTATCGAAGGATGCCTTTGAACACAGCGATTCTTTTCTTGCCCAAGGCGGTATTTGCGTGCTGCGGGATGAGGAAGATTATGCCCCGTATTTTGAGGATACCATGAAAGCGGGGCATTATGAGAATAATCCCCGTTCCGTGGAACTGATGATTCGTTCGTCTCAGGATGTAATTCGGGATTTGATTGCATGCGGAACGGAGTTTGAAAAGGATGAGAACGGGTATGTGTATACGAGAGAAGGAGCCCATTCCAGACCGCGGATTTTGTTTCACGAGGACGAGACCGGAAAAGAGATTACTTCAAAGCTTCTGAGGACGGTGAAAACACTGCCGAACGTAACCTTGGTAGAGCATTATACCATGGTGGATTTGCTTGTGAAGGACAATACTTGTTACGGTATTGTAGGTCATGACGAAGATGGCGTGTACTCTACGATTACGGCGGATTATACGGTGCTTGCCACCGGTGGAATCGGCGGATTGTATGAGCATTCCACTAACTACAGACATTTAACGGGGGATGCACTTGCGTTGGCTTTACGTTATGAGATAAAGTTACAAAATATTGATTACATACAGATTCATCCGACCACGCTGTATCAGGAGAAGCCGGGACGGAAGTTTTTGATTTCCGAGTCGGTGCGGGGGGAAGGTGCGATACTCTTAAACTCCAAGGGAGAACGGTTTGTGGACGAACTTTTGCCACGGGACGTGGTTACCCAGGCAATCCGCAAAGAGATGAAAAAGGAAGGCACAAAGCATGTGTGGTTGTCACTGGCTCCGATTCCGAAGGAGGAAATTTTAAGTCACTTCCCGAATATTTATGCCAAGTGTCTGGAGGCAGGCTATGATATTACGAAAGAACCGATTCCGGTGGTGCCGGCCCAGCATTATTTTATGGGCGGTGTAGCAGTGGATGAGTACAGCAAAACTTCCATGGACCGGCTCTATGCGGTAGGTGAGACGGCCTGCAACGGTGTTCACGGAAAAAATCGTCTGGCCAGCAATTCCTTATTGGAAAGCCTTGTGTTTGCAAAACGGGCGGCGGGACAGATTGCCGGCACTTACACGACGGCGGATACAGAAAATGCCGAAGAACTTTTAAAGAAAGCGGCAATGACGGACGAGAAGGTCTACGCCGGTTATGAGAAAAAATATAAAGAAGCGGTGCTTGCCGCAATTGAAAAGGAGAAGGATTACCATGAACAGTATCAGTATGATGTTGAACGCAGATGAGTTGATTTTAAGCGCATTGAGAGAGGATGTAAACAGTGAAGACGTGTCCACCAATGCGGTTATGCCGGACTATCGGTTAGGGGAAGTGGAGCTTCTTTGTAAGGAAGACGGTGTGATTGCGGGATTGCCGGTGTTTGCAAGAGTGTTTGAACTTTTGGACGCAAAGACAGAAGTTGCCCTGTTTGCGAAGGATGGAGACGAAGTAAAGAAGGGGCAGAAGTTAGGCGTGATTCGCGGAGATATCCGCGTGCTGTTGTCCGGAGAGCGTACCGCACTCAATTATTTACAGCGTATGAGCGGTATTGCTACCTATACCCGTTCCATTGCGGTGTTGTTTGAAGGCAGTAAGACGAAGCTACTGGATACAAGAAAAACCACTCCGAACATGCGTATTTTTGAGAAGTATGCGGTAAAGGTAGGCGGCGGCCACAACCACAGATACAATTTGAGCGACGGTGTACTCTTAAAAGATAATCATATCGGTGCCGCAGGCAGTGTGGCAAAGGCGGTTGCCATGGCAAAGGAGTATGCGCCGTTTGTCAGAAAAATCGAAATTGAAGTGGAAAACATGGATATGTTTCAGGAAGCCCTTGCAGCCGGAGCTGACATTATTATGTTAGACAATATGAGTGTAGAAGATATGAGGGAAGCGGTACGCCTGGCGGCAGGCAAGGCAGAAATCGAGTGCAGCGGAAATGTAACAAGGGAGAATGTAGAACGCCTTATCGATATCGGCGTGGACTACATTTCCAGCGGTGCATTGACCCATTCCGCACCGATTTTGGACCTTTCCTTAAAAAATCTTCACGCTGTATAAGGGGGAAGGCTATGAAGGGAAAAGAACGAAGAAAGGAAATCGTGGCACTGATTATGGCATCGGAAGAACCGGTATCCGGTTCTGCACTTTCCGAACGCTTGGGCGTATCCCGACAGATTATCGTACAGGATATTGCCATGTTGCGTGCGGAAGGCTATGATGTGCTTTCTACCCATCAGGGATACGTGATTACAAAAGGTCCTTTTGCGGAACGGGTGTTTAAGCTTCGCCATACCAGTGAACAGACGGAAGATGAGTTGTCTACTATTGTGTCTCTCGGTGGAACGGTGGTAAATGTGTTTGTCTGGCACAAAGTATACGGAAAAATCGAAGCCGGAATGAATATTTTTTCGGAACGGGGCATTGCCCAGTTTATGGACGGCATCAAAAGCGGAAAGTCCAAGGAACTGATGCATATTACCGAAGGCTACCATTATCATACGGTACGGGCGGATTCGGAGGCAACTTTAGATAAAATTGAGGCCGCATTGGACGAAAAAGCGTATATTGTACCGGAAATTATGTAATTGTGTACTTGCATTTTTTTACATTTCTTTTATAATAGTAGATAGAGAAGCGTTCGTAGATTACGGTTGTTTGTAATATTCGGATGGTCGCAAAAGCGACAGAAGGGGGAACTTATGAAGTGTCCGTTTTGCGGAAAAGAAAATACAAGAGTAATCGATTCCAGACCGGCTGATGACGGCGGTTCGATTCGCAGAAGACGTCAGTGTGACGAGTGCGGCAAGCGTTTTACCACCTATGAAAAGGTGGAGACTATTCCGCTTGTTGTAATTAAAAAAGATAATATCAGAGAGGCCTACGACCGTGCAAAGATTGAGTCCGGCGTATTCCGCTCCTGTCACAAGCGTCCGATTTCCGTGGACCAGATTACTTCTTTGGTAGATGAGATTGAGACTATTATTTTCAGCCTCGAAGAGAAGGAGATTCCGAGCAGCAAAATCGGTGAAATCGTTATGGATAAGTTAAAGGATCTTGACGCGGTTGCTTATGTGCGATTTGCTTCCGTTTATCGCGAATTTAAGGACGTCAATACCTTTATGCAGGAGATTAAGAAGATTTTAGATGCGAAATAAGCAATGATTAGGATTCTTTCCGCAAGGGAAAGGGTTTTATGTTAGGTAAAGTTTATTCCGCTGCGGTGCTGGGCATCCAAGCGGAGCTGATTACGGCAGAAGCGGACGTAAAGGACGGTCTGCCGTGCTTTTCCATGGTAGGGGCATTGGCCTGTGAGACCAGGGAAGCAAAAGAACGGGTGCGTATTGCACTGGAAAATTCAGGCTATCGACTGCCGGTGAAACGGATTACGGTAAATCTTTCACCGGCAGATATCAGAAAAGAAGGGACAGCATTCGATTTGTCCATCGCGATAGCCATCTTGACCGCTTTCGGTTATATTTCAGAAAAAACAATGGAACACAGTATGTTTTTGGGAGAACTATGCTTAGACGGCAGTATTAATCCCGTTCCGGGGGTGTTGCCGGCGGCTTGTCTTGCAAAAGAAGAAGGTTTTTTGCAGATGTTTGTTCCGAAAGAAAACGTAAAGGAAGCCACGGCAGTGGGCGGATTTTTTACGTACGGTGTCAAGCATTTGCGGGATGTGGTGGAAGTATTAAACGGAAACGGGGATATTCTGCCTTACAAAGAGGAGAATACCGGAGAACGGGAAGAAGCAGGGGAACGGTTTGATTTTTCTGAGGTTCACGGACAGAAAATGGCAAAGCGGGCCTTAGAAATTGCTGCTGCAGGACGGCACAATGTACTCATGATCGGACCGCCGGGTACCGGAAAGACCATGCTTGCCAAGCGGATTCCTTCCATTTTGCCGTCGCTTACCTTTGAGGAAAGTCTGGAGATTTCAAAGATTTACAGTGTGGCGGGGCGGCTTGCCGGCCAAAAGCTTTTGACAAATCCGCCGTTTCAGGCGCCGCATCATACCGTAACCCAGTCGGCTTTGGCCGGAGGTGGGCGCAGAGCTACCCCGGGAATGATCAGTCTTGCCCATAACGGGGTGTTGTTTCTGGATGAATTTCCGGAATTTCGCAGGGAAACCATCGAGATTTTACGACAACCGCTGGAAGAACGGAAGATTACGGTGGCTAGGTACGATGCCACCTATGAATATCCGGCGGGAGGGATGTTGGTTGCGGCCATGAATCCCTGCGGATGCGGGTTTTACCCGGACCGCAGCCGGTGTAACTGCTCCGAAGCTCAGATAAAACGGTATCTGGGGAAAATCAGCCGGCCGCGTTTGGAACGGTTTGATTTGTGTATGGAGGTGTTGCCGGTTCGTTTTGCGGATTTGAAGAAAGAAACGAAGGAAGAGACTTCCAAAGACATCCGGGCACGGGTGGAAGCGGCAAGGAGACGACAAAAGGAACGGTATGACGGAATGGAAATTTCCTGCAATTCCGAGCTGTCCGGTGGAGAAGTGAAACGTTTTTGCGTTATGACAGCGGGGGCAAAGAAACGAATCGAGGAAGCGTATGAGCGTTTCCGGTTAAGTGCCCGTTCCTATCACCGGGTATTAAAAACAGCCCGTACCATCGGGGATTTGACCGGTACGGAGCGTATTGAAGAGGAACATGTGGCAGAGGCTTTATTATACCGGGAACCGGACCGGAAGTATTGGGGGGAGTAGAAAATGGAAAAACAAAGTATGAATTACAGGGAAGCACAAAGAAAACGTCATGAGATTTGGCACGGGTTTGCATCGTTTTGTGTTACACCGAAGATGCAGGATGGGATATTGGCTTATTTTGAAACACCGGAATGTGCTTTGGCGTCGAGCGGAAAAGAGTGGGATTCCTTCTTTGTACTGGCGGAATCCCTTGGTTTTACGTCGGGAGAGAAAGAGAAAATATTTGAAGTGTTAAAAAGAGACCATGACAAAGAATATGACAAGGTAGAACAGGCCGGAATCGGGTTTGTGACACAGGAAGATTCCGGGTATCCGGAAAAGTTGAAGACGCTGTTTTCTGCGCCCCGTTTCTTCTATTATAAAGGAACCCTGCCGGGAGAGGAGCCGGTGCTTGCGATTATCGGGGCAAGGAATTGTTCCCATTACGGAAGCGATACAGCGTGGAAGATAGCAAAGGAATTGGCGGAGCAGGGTGTAGGTGTGGTTTCCGGGCTGGCTTACGGTGTAGATAAGGCGGCTCATGACGGAACCTTGGCAGGAGGCGGAAAAACCTATGCGGTTTTAGGGTGCGGACCGGATGTGTGTTATCCGCAAAACCATATCCGCACCTACGAAATGATTCTTTCTACCGGCGGCGGAATTCTTTCGGAGTATCCCCCGGGGACCCGGCCCCTTTCTTGCTTTTTCCCGCAACGGAACCGGATTATTGCGGGATTATCCGACGGAATTTTAGTGACAGAGGCAAGAAAAAAGAGCGGGACATTGATTACGGTTTCCTTCGGATTGGAATTCGGGAAAAACATCTATGCGGTGCCGGGCCGGATTGACGATGTTTTAAGCGAAGGATGTAACTATTTGTTAAAAGAAGGCGCAAAACCGGTAACCTGCGGAAGAGATCTTTTGGAGGATATGGATATTCGTGTGAAGCGGAAGAAGAAGGGGGCAAAAACGGCAACTCCGGACCTTTCGGAAGAGGAAGCAAAGGTATACGACTCTTTGAACTATCATTTAAAACATATGGATGAACTGGTGGAAAAAACCGGACTGTTACCTTGGCAACTTGCCTCCGTATTGGACAATTTATTGCAAAAAGGATGTATCAAAAGACAAGGACAGGCATATTATGCTAAGGCAACAGAATGAAGATTTTATGAATTTTTTTAAATAATACTTGCAACAAATGAAAAAATAGTGTATGCTGAGAGACGTTTGGGTTTAACGAATTGATTATTTTTGGAAAGGTAAGGTCGGGAAATGGCAAAAAATTTACTGATTGTGGAGTCTCCGTCAAAGGCAAAAACCATTAAAAAGTTTTTGGGTGCCAATTATGAGGTAATCGCATCCAACGGCCATGTAAGAGATATTCCTAAGAGCCAGATGGGAATTGATGTAGACAACGATTATGAACCGAAATATATTACCATTCGCGGAAAAGGCGATGTTTTGGCGAAAATGCGTAAGGAAGTAAAGAAGGCAGATAAGATTTATCTGGCGACCGACCCCGATCGTGAAGGAGAAGCAATCAGCTGGCATTTGGCGGAAGCGTTAAAGATTCCGGAAAATGAAGTGAAACGTATTACGTTTAATGAAGTAACCAAAAATGCGGTACGCAATTCCATAAAAGAAGCCCGTGGTATTGATATGAACCTGGTGGATGCCCAGCAGACCAGAAGAATTTTGGATCGTATGATCGGATATCGGATCAGTCCTCTTTTGTGGGCAAAGGTAAAGCGCGGTTTGAGTGCGGGACGTGTACAGTCTGTGGCACTTCGTATTATTTGTGACCGCGAAGAAGAAATTAATGCGTTTGTTCCGCAGGAATATTGGTCCCTGGATGCGGATTTTTCCGTAAAAGGGATGAAAAAGCCGTTCCGGGCAAAGTTTTACGGAACCAAGGAAGGAAAACTTACGGTTTCCTCCGAGGAAGAAGCGCAGAAAATTCTTTCTGCCGTAAAGAATGCGAAGTTTAAGGTGTCCGAAATAAAGACGGGAGAGCGGAAGCGCCAGCCGGCGTTACCGTTTACAACCAGTACCTTACAGCAGGAAGCGGCGAAGGCATTGAACTTTTCCACCCAGAAAACCATGCGTCTGGCACAGCAGTTGTATGAAGGCGTGGATGTGAAGGGACACGGAACCATCGGTCTGATTTCTTATCTTCGTACGGATTCCACCCGTGTGTCCGAAGAAGCGGATGCTGCGGCTAAACAGTTTGTGGAAGAAACCTACGGCAAGGCCTTTGTAACGGAAGAAGAGCAGAAGAAAGCGGACAAGAAGAAAATTCAGGATGCCCACGAAGCCATTCGTCCGACCTATGTATCCATTACTCCGGCAGAAGCAAAGGATTCCTTGTCCAGAGACTTGTTCCGGTTGTATCAGTTGATTTGGAAGCGTTTCATTGCAAGCCGTATGCAGGCGGCAAAGTACGAGACCGCATCCGTTAAGATAGATGGCGGAGGATATCGTTTTACCGCCACTACCTCTGAATTGGTATTTGATGGTTTCCTTGCTGTGTATTGTCCGGAAGAGGAAGAAGAAACGGATGAAGTAAAGGGAGAATTTTTAAAGTCCTTAACAAAGGATTCCGATATCTCCATGGAGGAAGTGTTCCCGTTACGTCATTTTACCGCACCGCCGGCACATTATACGGAGGGTTCTTTGGTTAAGACGCTGGAAGAACTTGGAATCGGTCGTCCGAGTACCTATGCTCCGACCGTAACTACCATTTTGGCCAGACGTTATGTGGTAAAAGAAAACAAAAATCTTTATGTAACGGAAATCGGTGAAGCGGTAAATCGTATCATGAAGAAGGCGTTTTGCTCCATTGTGGATGTCAGCTTTACCGCAAATATGGAAACTCTTCTGGATGCGGTGGAAAGCGGAGATATTTACTGGAAAACCATTGTGCGCAATTTCTATCCGGATTTGGAAGAATCTCTGGCAAATGCGGAAGAACAGTTGGAGAATATTAAAATCGAAGATGAGGTTTCCGAGGAAGTTTGTGAGGTATGCGGAAGACAGATGGTGGTCAAATACGGACCTCACGGCAAGTTTTTGGCTTGTCCGGGCTTTCCGGAATGTCGGAACACCAAACCGTATTTGGAGAAAATCGGTGTATCCTGTCCGGTGTGCGGAAAAGATGTGGTAGTCCGTAAGACCAAAAAGGGAAGACGCTATTACGGCTGTGAGGCAAATCAGGAGTGCGATTTTATGGCATGGCAAAAACCTTCCGGGAAAAAGTGTCCGCAGTGCGGCGGTGCGCTGTTAGAAAAAGGAAACAAGCTGGTGTGCAATTCGGAAGAATGCGGTTATGTGGAAATAAGTGAGAAATAGTCGGATTTTTATTATTTGTGCATAAAATTATGATGTAGTGCGTCAATTTCATAATTTGTACTTGCTTTTCAAGAAAAATTGTGATATGATATAGGAAAATAGGTATCGTATAAGAAATGTCAGGCTGTTTTTTGCCGGAAAGGAGTTACCGTGAGCGTACAGTTATTGGATAAGACCAGAAAGATTAATAAGCTTCTGCATAACAACACTTCTCACAAAGTGGTGTTTAACGATATTTGTCTGGTCCTTGGAGAAATTTTGGAATCGAACATTTTGGTAATCAGTAAAAAGGGTAAGGTTCTCGGTATCAAAAATCGGAATGATGTAGAAACCATCGGCGAATTGATTAAAGATGCGGTGGGCGGATACATTGACGGAATGTTAAATGAGCGTCTTTTGAATGTTCTTTCCACGAAAGAGAATGTAAATCTGGAAACTTTAGGATTTGCTTTTCCTGAGGTAGAAAAGTATCAGGCGATTATTTTACCGATTGATATTGCGGGAGAGCGCCTCGGAACCTTGTTTATTTACAAGAAGGGTGCCAGCTACTCTATCGACGATATTATTTTAAGTGAATACGGCACTACCGTAGTCGGCCTTGAAATGATGCGTTCCGTGAATGAAGAGAATGCGGAAGAGAACCGCAAGGTGCAGATTGTTCGTTCCGCAATCAGTACATTGTCTTTCTCCGAGTTAGAAGCAATCACACATATTTTTGAGGAATTGGAAGGAAATGAGGGAATCCTTGTAGCAAGTAAGATTGCGGACAGAGTGGGAATTACCCGTTCCGTTATCGTAAACGCTCTTCGTAAGTTCGAAAGTGCCGGTGTAATCGAGTCTCGTTCTTCCGGTATGAAGGGTACTTACATTAAAGTGTTGAACGATGTTGTGTTCGATGAATTAAAGAAGCTGTAAAGTTTCACAATTGAATCAGGGATTGACCGGGAAGGATTCCGGTTGGACGGTAAAGGGATTTTTGAGTCTGCTCAAAAATCCCTTTGTTCATTTCCGGGTAGGCAAAGTGAGCATGCGCGTGCCTACACACCACAATTTCTAGTATTTTATAACTAAAAATGAGGTTTTTTGTAAATATATCTTGTGTTTTTACAAAACTTCGCTATAATAGTATTGAAAGGAAGTGTATCTTATGATAGGTTCAGATGCTTTTAGCTTTGTAAATGTGTTAGATAAGGCGGCGGATGCCTCCTGGAAGCGCAATGAAGTCATTGCCAATAATATTGCAAATGTGGACACGCCGGACTTTAAGCGTAGCGATGTCACCTTTGAAACTTATCTGGCAAAAGAACTGACCGGCAGAGATGCGTTGTCGAAGAAGGTAAAAAATATGGATTTATCCAAGCTTGGTTCGACTACATATTTGGATCATGCTACGTTGGATTACCGAAAAGACGGTAACAACGTGGATATCGATACGGAATCCGCATATCTGGCAGATAATCAGTTGAAGTATTATGCACTTTTGGATTCCATGACCCAGGAGTTTTCCAGAATCCGTTCCGTGTTACAGCGGTAACGGCTTTTTGGCGTACATAAATTAGATTTTGTAAGGTTTGTGCATAAGGCATCTTATGCGGAAAGGAGCGGCCTATGTCTTTGATGGGTTCTTTGAATGTCAGTGCCAGCGGTATGTCGGCACAGCGTACACGTATGGATATTATTTCCCAGAATATTGCAAATGTAAATACAACCAGAGATGAGAACGGAGAGGTGTACCGCCGTCAAACGGTGGTATTCGCAGAGAAAAACGATTCCAATTTTGAGTCGATTTTACGTTCCATGCAGACCGGGATTTCCAGAAAGACGGATCCGCTGGGGGATGGCGTAAAGATTACCGGTATTGCGGAAGATCATGTAACACCGTTAAAGATGGTATACGATCCGGCCCATCCGGATGCGGATGCGGACGGTTATGTGGCCATGCCGAACATCAATACGGTAACGGAGATGACGAACCTGATTGATGCGTCCCGTTCCTTTGAAGCGAATGTGACGGCATTTAATGCCACAAAGAACATGGCAATGAAGGGATTTGAAATCGGGAAATAAAGAGTAACCGGTCAGTAAGCGGAAAGGATGAGGCGGAATGAGTTTAATTGCACCCATTAATAAAATTAAGCCGTTGGACAGTAGTTTTACAGTGAATGCGGTAAAAGATAAGCCGGAGAAATCCGGAGCGTTTGAAGAACTGTATCAGTCCGCAATCGGGTTATTGGAGGAAACAAACCGTTATACCCATGAAGCGGAAGAGGCACAGATGTCTTATATGCTCGGTTTGAATGATAATGTACATGATTTGTTGATTGCACAAAACAAGGCAAATCTTTCTTTACAGTATACGGTAGCAATCCGGAACGGTGTGCTGGATGCTTACAGGGAATTGATGCAAATGCAGTTCTAATATGTTTTGAATAGATTGATACAAAGGAGCAGCCATTATGCAGGAGAGGTTAAAAGAGCTTCCAAAGCGATTATTGGAGTTATGGAATAAGTACACAAGTAAGCAAAAGACCATTATTATCAGCGTGTTTTCCTGCGTTGTACTGGCTCTTGCTATCCTTATTGTGCTTTTAAGCAGGACGAAGTATGTGACGCTGTCTACCTTTGAAACCACCAACATTGCCACCGGAGTGGTGCAGTTGTTGGATGAGAGCGGAATCAAGTACAAGCTGTTGGACGACAATCTGACGGTAGAAGTAGATGAAAAGCGCCAGACGGATGCGGTGGTTTTGGTTGCCCAGAGTGATTTGCAAGAGGACGGATTCGGCATTGAGGATTTATTAAGTACCAGTATCAGTACTACCAGCGGAGAACGTCTGACCAGAAATCATTTGTATCTTCAGTCCGAGTTAAAGCAGAAAGTCGAAGCCATGGTGGGCGTAGATGAGGCGGATATTCATTATGTACCGCAGGATTCTTCCACCACCTTGTTGACGGGAAAGAAGAATACGCCGGCCAGTGTCTTTTTGACCGTTAACGAAGAGTTTAATAAGACTGTTATGCCGGAATCCATTGCGGTGGCCGTAGCCCATGCCTTGGGAAATACTACCACGGATGAAATTCGTGTGGTAGATCAGTACGGTGTTTTGTTGTATGACGGACCGAAGCCGGAAGATGAAGACATGACCCAGGATGAAATCGAGGCCTTTAAGGATGAGATTTCTTTGGCATATAAGAACCTTGTTTATGCAGGCTTTGTAGCAAACCGGTATGAGCTGACAGAGGTTATGCCGTCCATTACCGTAAATATGGATCAGAAGGAGACCTATACCGAACGCTATTATCCGGATAATCCGGACATGGAACAGGGCTATCAATTGCATTATGAATCCTATTCCGCTACAGGTGTTACGGGAGACGGGGATATCCCGGGAACGGATTCCAACGACGAGGTGGACTACATGCTGGTAAACAGTATGGGAGGCAGTTCTTCCGTGGATTCCGAGTCCATTGATTTTGTATATAATAAGCAGATTACCAACGAGATTTACGAGACCGGTGTGGTGGATAAGGAGACGTCTTCCATCAGTGTTGTGGCAACCCATGTGGATGAAGTGAGTGAAGCAGAACTTCGGGAAAAGGAGCTTTTAACCGAGGATATGACTTATGAACAGTTTAAGCTTTTATACGGGAAGCCGAGGCAGACCCAGCCACCGGAGGATTTATATCTGATGGTAGCCATGGCAACCGGTATTCCGAGAGAAAACATACATATTATCACCTATGACCAGTATAAGTTCGTTGAGGTTCTGGAAGAGCCGTTGGATTGGGAATTTGTACTTACCATTGTTCTTGCGGTATTATTACTGGCATTCCTGGCTTATGTGGTGTTCCGTGGCATGAAGCCGGTGGAAGTAACGGAAGTGGAGCCGGAGCTCAACTATTCCGAGATTCTGGCAGAGCACGGCAACAATGCATCCTTGGAGGATGTTGAGTTCGGAGAGAAATCCGAAACCAGAATTTTGATTGAGAAGTTCTTTGATGAAAATCCGGAGTCTGTGGCAATGTTGTTGCGGGCATGGTTGAACGATGAGTACTAAAGTCGGAAGGAGGAAACGGCATGGCAGGCAGATCTCTTGATTTAAACGGAATACAAAAAGCGTCTATCTTGTTTATTGTAGTCGGTCCGGAACGAGCATCCAAAGTGTTTAAGTTTCTGAAAGAAGACGAGGTAGAGCAGCTTACCCTTGAAATTGCAAATACGAAGAATGTAACACCGTCGGTAAAGGATGAAGTGTTGGATGAGTTTTACGAAGTTTGTCTGGCACAGCAGTATGTAACCGAGGGTGGTATCAGCTATGCCAACGATTTGCTGGAAAAATCCTTTGGTGCGGACAAAGCAAAAGAGATCATCGGAAAACTTACCGATTCCCTGCAGGTGCGTCCGTTCGAGTTTGTGCGTAAGACCGATCCGAGCCAGCTCCTTAACTTTATTCAGGATGAAAATTCCCAGACGATTGCACTTATTTTGTCTTACCTTTCTGCGGGACAGGCCGCGACCATTGTCAGTGCCTTGTCACCGGATAAGCAGGCAGATGTTGCGAAACGTATCGCACAGATGGACCGTACATCACCGGATACCATCCGCGATGTAGAGCATGTATTGGAGCGTAAGCTGGCGTCCTTAGTAAACCAGGATTACACCATTGCCGGCGGCGTAGACGCAATCGTAGAGATTTTGAACACCGTAGACCGAGGTACGGAAAAGCACATCATGGAAACTCTCGAAATCGAAGAGCCGGAGCTTGCAGACGAGATCCGCAGAAAGATGTTTGTATTCGAAGACATCCTTTCTCTGGACGACCGTTCCATCCAGCGTGTGTTGCGTGAGGTGGATAATAACGAGCTTGCTACCGCACTTAAGAGCGCAAACGAAGAGGTACAGACGGTTATCTTTAATAACCTGTCTAAGCGTCTTGTGGCTATGATTAAGGACGATATGGACTTCATGGGTCCGGTACGTTTGAAGGATGTTGAAGAAGCACAGCAGAAGATTGTTAATATTATTCGTAAGTTAGAGGACTCCGGAGAAATTGTTATTTCCAGAGGCGGAGGTGACGAGATCGTTGTCTAATATGATAAAGGCGTATTCGATACGCTACAAAGAAGAAATGCGGGTAATCGATGTGGAAGAGCGGGAAGAAGTCATACATTCCCGGATTGCGGAAGCAATAGAGGCAGAAAGGGAAGCTACTTTTATCGGAGGAATCCGCGCGATTGCATTGGAAGCCCAGGAGGGAGAGACTCTTTCAGAAGCAGATACCGTGGAAGGTGTTAGCGAAGGAGAGGAAGGAGAATCCGAGGCAGAGTCGCAGGAAGAACGGTTTATTCTTGACCGTGCATCCATTGAAGCGTGGAAGGAAGAAGAACTGAAAAAATTAAAATATGAATTGACGGAAGCAGAAAAGTTGGCGGTACGAATCGAAATGGAAAAACAGCTTCGTACCCAGGCGGATGTGATTTTGGAGCAGGCCAGAGCCCAGGGAGAACAGTTAAAATCCAAGGCAAGAGAGGCTGCGGAGGAAGAGAAACAGGCGATTTTCGAGGCGGCAAAGCAGGAAGGTTATGAATCCGGAAGAGCCAGACTTTTGCAGGAACAGGAAGAACAGGCGGCAGCATATGCGCAAAAAGAACGTCTGCTTACGGAATTGTTTGAACAGAAGACAAAAGAACTGGAGCCAATGGCTTCGGATGTTGTGATAAAATTGTTGGAGCATTTAACCGGTGTTTGTCTGGAGACCAGAAAAGGAATTGTGACCTATCTGGTGGGGAGAGCGTTAGCGGACGCGGAACGCAGCAACACCTTTTTGATTAAAGTTTCCAAAGAGGATTTGGAAGAAGTACGGAGTGCAGCGGATAACTTCCGGGCAATGTTCGAACGGGAGGTTACGTTAGAAATCGTGCAGGATGCTTTGTTAAAAAAAGGAGAGTGCATGATTGAAACAGACTCCAACATTATCGATTGCAGTTTGGGTACACAGCTGGAAGGCCTGATAGAGGACATCCGGCTGCTTAGTGTACAAGAAAGGATTTAAGATGGCGTTTTTGACCGAGGAGATTTTACGACTGCGGGAGCGGTCCTATGTTAAGAAGTACGGCAAAGTGGTTAAGATTGTCGGACTGACCATAGAGTCTCTCGGACCGGAGGCGAAACTGGGGGATGTCTGTACCATTTCATCTACGGATAAAAGCAGGCAAATCCGGGCGGAAGTGGTCGGTTTCCGGGATAACCGGGTATTACTGACTCCATATGAAGAAGTATCCGGTATCGGAATCGGGGATAGTGTGGAGATTTGTTCCGAGGCTCTGAAGGTGCCGGTAGGTGAGGAACTTCTCGGTATGGCACTGGATGGTTTGGGACGTCCGCTAAACGGAAGCGAGTTGAATGTTACAAACTTTTATGAAGTCAATGCGCAGCCGCCGGACCCGATGGATCGTGTGTTGATTCGTGATGTGTTACCGCTTGGAGTAAAGGCAATCGATGGAATGCTGACCTTGGGGAAAGGACAGCGTATCGGTATTTTTGCCGGTTCCGGTGTAGGTAAGAGTACCTTGCTCGGTATGATTGCCCGGAATACAAAGGCTGATATTAATGTAATTGCGCTGATCGGTGAGCGCGGACGAGAAGTAAAAGAATTTATCGAACATGACCTGGGTGAGGAAGGTATGCGTCGTTCGGTACTGGTTATCGCGACCTCCGACAAGCCGGCGTTAATTCGTAAAAAGGCGGCCCAGACGGCTACTGCCATTGCGGAGTATTTCAGAGACCAGGGCAAGGATGTTTTGTTAATGCTAGATAATCTGACCCGATTTTCCATGGCACAAAGAGAAATCGGTCTGGCGGCGGGAGAACCACCGGTGTCCAGAGGGTATCCGCCCAGCGTATATGCGGAGATGCCGAAGCTTTTGGAACGGGCAGGCAACGGTGCAGTTGGTTCCATTACCGGTATCTATACCGTATTGGTAGACGGTGACGATTTTAACGAGCCGATTTCCGATACGGCCAGAGGGATTTTGGACGGACATATTATTTTATCCAGAAAGCTGGGACATAAGAATCATTATCCGGCCATTGATGTATTGCAAAGCATTTCCCGAGTTATGAGTGCGGTTGCATCAAAGGAGCATAAGAAACTGGCAAGTAAGTTAAAAAGTACATTGGCTACCTATTCCGATGCGGAGGATTTGATTAATATCGGAGCCTATAAAGCCGGTTCCAATCCGGAAATCGACTATGCGATTCGGAAAAACAGTGCCATTAACGAGTTTTTGTGTCAAGCGACGGATGAAAAGTTTACCTTTGAAGAAACGGTAGAACAGTTAAGCAGTATTTTTGCGGACGGTCCGGCATAATTGTTTGTGTAAAAGAAGGAAGGAGTGTTGCAGATGAAAAAGTTTCGTTATTCCATGCAAAGCCTTCTTGTAATCAAACAAAAATTAGAGGACCAGGCAAAGGCGGCTTACGGTGCGGCAAAGCTCCGTTTAAACGAGGAAGAGGAGCGGTTGGAAGCTTTGTACCGTAAGAGAGAAGCTTATGTGGAGGAAAAACGGCAGGTCATGGCCACCCGGCTGGATGTACCGAAGTTAAATCGTCTGCAATTGGCGGTGGAAGCAACGGATGATCAGATTGTAAGACAGAAGCAGAATGTAAAAAAAGCAGAGCTTGCAATGCGGGCGGCAGAAGAGCGTTTGGTAGAATCCATGACGGAACGAAAGACCCAGGAACGGTTGCGGGAAAACGCATTTGAAGTGTACCGGCAGGAAATGAATGCAGAAGAGCAAAAGGAAATAGATGAACGAACCAGCTTTCAATACGGGAAACAGGAGGCAGAGGAAGCGTAATGGCGAGAAGAGACAGAGGAACTGCAGGAGACGAGAAAAAAGGCGGCTTGCTGACTGCCTTTATTGTATTGCTCATTATTGTAATTTGGATTGCGATTTTTGCACTTTTAATAAATTTGGATGTGGGCGGAATCGGTACCACATTGCGGCCGATGTTAAAGGATATTCCGCTGGTGAACAAAATTCTTCCGGATGTTTCCGACGAAAAACTTGCCTGGGAAAATGATTTGGCATATAAAGATATCGTAGAAGCGAATCAACGTATTAAGGAATTGGAGATTTTGGTCGATAAATTAACTATAGACAATGAAGATAAGGATGATGAGATCACCGCCCTTACTTCTCAGGTGAATCGTCTGAAGGAATTGGAAAAGAAAATGGCGGATTTTGAAGACCGGGTGTATGAATTTGACCGTAAGGTTGTATTCGGAGAGCATGCGCCGTCCATTGACGAATACATAAAGTGGTATGAGACCATTTCTCCGGAAAATGCGGAGCGTATTTACGAGATGGCGATTCAGAAAGAAGCCTATAATGTGACGATTAAAGAAAAGGCGGCATATTACGAGAAGATGAAGGCATCCGATGCTGCGGAAGTATTTGAAAACATGACGGCGGATTTGGAATTTGTATGTAAGATGCTGTATTGCATGAAGGTGCAGTCGGTTTCCGATATTCTGTCCAGTATGGACCCGTTATATGCGGCAAAGATTACACGAAAGATGAAGGAAATGGACGAAGCAAGATTTGATGATTGGGTACTTGCGGATTAAGTTGTGAAATCCCCATAAGGGTTTCTA
This sequence comes from Lachnospiraceae bacterium, assembly GCA_017938405.1. GTDB lineage: Bacteria > Bacillota > Clostridia > Lachnospirales > Lachnospiraceae > SIG307. The sequence continues at coordinate 29,627 of JAGBBP010000044.1, read as the reverse complement.
TAAAAAATACGAGAGAAAGGAGGAAAAAAATGACAGCACAAGGTATTATGAACGGTGCTGGTTCGGCGATGAATGCCATGTTTTCCGGGTTTCCTGCGGTAGGCGGTTCCGTAAAAGGAATGCAGGAAGGTTCTTTTGAACAGTTTATGGAAACGTCCAAAAGCGGAAAGAATGAAATTTCGGGTGCGCCTACGAAAAAAGTGAGCGTAAACGAGACTTCAGGTGAGCGGGAGGATGTCAGAGAACGCGCAAAAGCGATGTTTTCGGGTGAAAACAAAGTGAAAGAAATCGAAACGACCGTGACGGAAGAAACAAACGAAGTTCCGGAAGAAGCGATGGAAGCGGTTGCAACGTTGGTTGTACAGATCCGCCAGGTGATTTGTGAAACACTGGGCATCACGGACGAACAGCTTACCGAAACAATGGAGGCGCTTGATTTAAAAGATGCGGATTTGCTCGACAGAGACAGTTTACAGCAGATTTTTCTGAATTTGAATCAGGCTGACCCGACAGAATTTCTGACCAACGAAGGAATGTTTCAGGAATTTACCGATTTGGTACAGACCGTGGAACAAACGGTAGATGCGGCAGAAATTTCACCGGAAGAGGTACGGAAGGTGTTAGAATCGTTGCAGAATGAGGAAGCAACCGTAGAAGCGGATGCGGAGGTAATTGATTTTGCGGCAGATTACACCGAAGAAAAACTTCCGGAACAGGAAACACAGGATGAAGACGCGGTGGAAGCAACAACGGAAAACGTGGAAGCAAAGACCTTGGAAGCATCCGAACAGACCAAAACAGAGTCCGGCGAGTCCGGAACGGAAGGACATAAGGCAGCAGCAAGAAAGAACGGCGATGTAATTACCGTTTCGTCCGAGAACGATGCCAATGTCAAATCCGTATTTATCGATACTCTTGCAAACTACGCGGTAAATGAGACGGGAGAGGCAAATGCAGAGCTTACGGCTCAGGTGAGAGAAATCGCAAACCAGATTATGGAACAGATTAAAATCACCATTCGTCCGGAGCAGACCAACATGGAACTACAGTTGAACCCGGAACATCTTGGCAGGGTAAACCTTACCATTACGGAAAAGGAAGGTGCGATGACCGCTCAGTTTACCACCCAGTCGGAGGTTGCAAAGGAGGCTATCGAAAGCCAGATGGCAGCGCTTCGTGAGTCCTTACAGAATCAGGGCATTAAAGTGGAAGCAATCGAAGTTACGGTATCCGAATTCGGGTTCCGGCAGGACGAAGAAGCAAGACAGAACGGAAACGGCGAACCGGAAAAGAGAAGAAAAGCAGGAACTTTTCAGGTAGAAGACGTGGAAGAAGATGTACCGCAAATGACAGAGTATCTCAATGTAACCGACAGCAGCGTGGATTACTCGGCGTAAGAAAGGAAGTAAGTTATGGCATTAATTCAACCGATTAAAGACGGAAAAGTAGAAAATACCGCAATCGAAAGTACCAAGAAAGAAACAAAGGGAACTTCCGAGCTCGGCAAAGATGCGTTCTTACAGCTTCTGGTAGCACAGATGAAGTATCAGGATCCGTTAAATCCTACGTCGGATACAGAGTATATTGCACAGTTGGCACAGTTCTCCCAGTTGGAACAGATGCAGAATTTGGCGGCAACCAACGAGAATTCCCAGATGCTTTCCATGGTAGGAAAGGAAGTATGTGTATCCTCGGAAAACGAAGACGGCACATTAAACTACAAGCAGGGAATTGTAGAAGGTGTTACCATCAGCGGCGGAAAAGCTTACCTTACGGTAGACGGCAGTTTATATGATTCCGAGCATTTGGTGGAAGTATATGAAGCCGGATATTTGTTGGAGCAGAAGATGCCGAAGATGGCATCCGGGTATTTCTCTTATGACGGTTCCAGCCCGAAGAACTTCTCCTTTGAAGTGGATTTCGGTACGGACGAAGCACAGGCTACGGAGATTGCGGTTATCGTGGACGGAGAACAGATTATTAATCCGGATTACATTCGAAAGAATAAGAACTATTTTACGATTAATCAGGATGTGTTCCATCAGCTTACTCCGGGCAAACATACATTTTCTGTTATGTTTAACAATGCTCCGTACTATACCACAGCGGAAGATGTCATCGAAGTGGATGTTATCAATTCCGCACCGAAGGAAGGAACGGATGTATTCGTACAGGATAATCCGGTAGAGTCAACCCCGACCCCGCCGGTACAGACCGAGTCGGAAAAGGATGCGGATACGGAAAACAAAGAAGAAACAGTATAACTGAATCACGGAGGATTACGCGAAAGCGTAGGACAAGGAAGGGAAGCTTATGAACCAGTTACAAAACGGCAGGTTCGTATCCATCGAGCAGATGACAAATCAGTATCTGGATACAACCGTCAGGAAGAAACCTACGGATGTTTCCCAACAAACAGGCCCGTCTTTCCGTCAGATATTGGAAGAAAAACAATTCGGCACAGGTGAACTTCGTTTTTCGAAACATGCAAACGAACGTCTGGCCAGCCGGAACATTCAGTTATCAGCGGAACAGAGACAACGCCTGGAAGGCGGCGTAGAGAAAGCGACGCAGAAGGGAATCAGAGACTCGCTGGTTATGGTGGACAATATGGCATTTATCGTTAATATAACAAACCGCACGGTGATTACCGCAGTAGGAGAGGGCGACGATAAAATATTTACCAACATAGACGGCGCAATTATTACTTAACTGCCGGACCTGATGAGGAGGCAGTGCTCCCCGGAATGACAGATGGGGAAGCAACAAAGGAGGTCAAGTTTTATGTTAAGATCACTTTATTCCGGTGTTTCCGGTATGAAAGTTCATCAGTCGAAGATGGACGTTATCGGTAATAACATCGCAAATGTAAATACGGTTGGTTTTAAGTCCAGCCAGGTAACTTTTTCGGATGTATTATACCAGACATCCGCTGCGGCATCCGGCCCGGATGAAAATACCGGACGTGCCGGTGTGAACCCGAAGCAGGTTGGTCTCGGTGCGAACTTCGCATCCGTAAAAACCACAATGGATTCCACGGGCGGTTCCCAGAGAACCGATAACCCGTTTGACTTAATGATTGAAGGCGACGGATTCTTTATTGTAAACAACGGAACGACCAATTTGTTTACGAAGGCCGGTTCTTTTACCTTAGACGCTAACGGTACCCTTTGTACCGCCACCGGCTATAGTGTGATGGGATGGCAGATTGACCCGACGAATCCGACCGCGATTAAGGCGGATACGGTTTCTCCGTTACATATTATGAGTGCGGACAATATGTACTCCGAGCCGGAAGCAACCACAGCGGTTCATTTTGAAGGAAATATCGACAGTGCGGATACGGATTTGGCAGGTACCGGTCGTGTAACCAATTTCACGTTCTATGATAATCTCGGCCAGAGTTATACCGCACAGATTCTGGTAAAGCAGAATACCCAGGCGGATTCTTTGATTAAGTCCGAGTACACGGTTGCAATTACCGATGTGTTGGATTCCAACGGACAGTCCATTTTCGTGAAAAAGATTGAGGATGAAGCTACCGGAGACATCAGCTATGAATTAAACGAGGCAATCGATGATGTTACCTTAGGAAGTTATACATTCTCAGCACAGTCTGTGGATGAAGAGACCGGTGTTCCGACTTTGGTGTGTGACCAGCCGCCGGTACTTTCCTTTAATCCGTCCACCGGTAAGATGGTAAATATCGGTACCGAAGAAGGCGTGCAGAGCCTGACATTCCATATTCCGATGAACGGAGACCATCCGTTTAAGGATATCAATGTTGATTTTTCCGCGTTGACCATGTATGCAAACAGCGGTAAGACCACCATCGAAGGAAGTAAGGGTGACTTAGATAATCTCGGTAAGGGACGTACCGCCGGTAATATGTCCGGCGTAACCATTGATAATGCGGGCAAGATTTACGGTGTTTACGATAACGGTGTCAGCAAGCTTTTGGGCCAGGTTGTGGTTGCAAAGTTTGCAAATAATTCCGGTCTGGAGGCGGTAGGTAACAGCTTATTTGCCGAATCCCAGAACTCCGGTGAATTTGACGGTATCGGCGAAGATATTACCATGTCCGGCGGAAAGTTCAACGTAGGTGTATTGGAAAGCTCCAATGTAGACCTGGCAAGTGAGTTTACGGATATGATTACCACCCAGAGAGGTTTCCAGGCAAATTCCCGAATTATTACCACTTCGGATACGCTTTTGGAAGAATTGATTAACTTAAAGAGATAAGCTTAATATAAGGTCGGCGAGAGCTGTCAGGCAGACAGCGCTTGCCGGCTTATAGGCTTTTATGTGGGGGATTTATGATTGAGATTACGAAATTAAATGATGTAAAACTGTCAATTAATGCGGAGTTAATTGAGACGGTGGAGGAGGTGCCGGATACGGTAATCACCCTGACAACCGGAAAAAAAATATTTGTAAAAGAAAGTAGACAAAAGATAGAAAATCTAGTAAAATCATATAAAAGGGATATTTTTCGTCAGATTATGAATGTAAATGAGTAAAAAGTTTCTACATTTTATGCGATAGATAAAATGATTTTGATGGGAAGGTGATACGTTTGGATTTATCTACATTAATTGGTGTTATAGCCTGTTTGGCACTTTGTATTTTCGGTATGGTAGTTGGTCAGCCGAATGCTTTGGAGGCGATTTCGTCTTTCTTGCATTTGCCGTCGGCTCTCATTACCTTTGGTGGCGCAATGATGGCAACGCTTGTGATGTCTCCGAGTATCAAGGACTTTATAAACGGATTTAAGTCTTTCGGTATTGCATTAAAAAACGTGGAGTATGATGAAACCGAAAAAATCAAACAGATTATCGATTTGTCCAATGTGGCTCGTAAGGAGGGGTTGCTTGCACTGGAAGAAGCGGCAAACAGCAGTATTGATGATGAATTTATGAAGAAGGGAATTCTTCTGATTGTAGACGGTACCGATCCGGAATTTGTACGTCGAATTCTGGAGACGGAACTGGAATGTATCGAGAACAGACATAAGTCTACCATTACTTTCTGGGAGAATCTGGCGTCCATGGGTCCTGCCTGGGGTATGATCGGTACCCTGGTTGGTTTAATACTTATGTTAAGAGATTTACAGGATATCAGTTCCGTAGGACCGAACATGGCGGTTGCGCTTATTACTACGTTCTACGGCTCTTTGCTTGCAAACTGGCTTTGTCTTCCGACGGCTGCTAAGTTAAAAGAAAAGAACAGTGCGGAAATTATGATAAAGACGATTGTGGTGGAAGGGTTACTTTCCATACAGGCCGGCGAGAATCCGCGTGTTATCGAAGAAAAATTAAAGTCCTTCATTGATCCGGCAGCGAGAGAGGCTCTGTCTACGGGAGGCGGTGAGGTATAATGGCTAAGAAGAAGGCAGATGATGCACCGAAAGGGTCACCGGCATGGATGGCGACCTTCAGTGATTTGATGAATTTGTTGCTATGCTTCTTTGTATTGTTGTTTTCTATGTCTTCAGTTGATGCGGCGAAGTTTAACGAGATGGCCCAGTCCTTTGCCAGTACCTTTAATGTATTCAAAGCCGGCGGTGCTTTTTTCGGTGACGGTAATCTGGTTGCCAACGGTGCCACCCAGTTAAACAATTTGGATGAACATAAGGCTACGATGGGAGAACAGTCCGACTCAGATGTGGATTCAGATCAGATTTATGACAATACGGAAGAACTTGTGCAATACTATAAGGATAAAATTTCCGAGTTAGAAGGTGCCATAGAAGACTTGGAACAAAAAGAACAAAACGAACAAGCTGCGAAAGAAGAAGCTGCCGGCGTGATTTACGACGAAGTGACTGAGCTTGCAGAGCGGTACAATTTAGGTTCGGATTTGGAACTCAGCATGGACAAGGCTTACAATTATGTCAAAATCGACGTAAAGGGGTCTGTGTTGTTTGAAGATAATGACGCAACAATAAAGAAGGATGCAAAACCGATTTTATTAAAAATCGGTGATATTTTAAAGGAATATGACAATTTCGGCATTGAAATCATCGGTCATACGGATAATGTGCCGATAAAATCGGGACCGTATGCGGATAATGATTATCTTTCCGCAGCCCGGGCTATCGAAACGGCACAGTATTTAATCGAAAACAAGAATCTGGATGCATCCAAGCTCTCATTTTCCGGAAAGGGAGACAGAGAGCCGGTGGATACGAATGCTACGGCAGCCGGACGTGCCAGAAATCGTAGAATTGAGTTTCGGATTTATACACCCGCAAAGTAATAGGGAGCGGATGGAGCAAGGGACTTCATAAAGGAGGACAATACAATGAAAAGAAATATGCTTGCAATTGTGATTTTGGCGGCAACGTTGATTAATTTAACTTTGTCTGCGGTGTTGATTTTTACGGTAATTCCGAAGGCAAAGCGTACGGATGCGTTAATTGAGAAGATTGTAGCCGCAGTGGAGCTTGAGACGGAGTCCGGTATCGGCAAAGATTACGGCGAGATTTTGCCGGCGGATCAGGACGAGTATACCTTTGCGGATAAGGCAATTAATTTAAAGAGCACCGGCAGTAAGCCAAGCATCGCACAGGTAAGTATTACGATTACCTTAAATAAAAAACATGATGACTATGCTACGGTACAGCCGCTGATTGCCGGAAAAGAAAATAAAATCGTGGCAGCAGTTGGTAATGTGTTAAGCGATTATACTTCGGCGGAAGTTTCGTTGTATGCGGATGACATTAATAAGGATGCTTTGGCAAAAATCCAGGAGATTTTCCAATCCGAGTGTATTATCGAGGCAACCTTAAATGTTCTTGCCGCAAATTAAAAGTTTTTGATGATTTTTTGGACAATATGTGTTATTATAGTAGTAGGTAAGTTTTATGAAGCAACGTAGGGAGGTTTCGGTATGGGTGACGTATTATCCCAAAAGGAAATAGATGACCTGCTTGCGGCGTTCAGTAGCGGTGAAATAGACGCGGAGGAAATGAAGGGAACGACGGAAAAGCAGGTGAAAAACTATGACTTTAATCGTCCGACAAAGTTTTCCAGAGAACACCTCCGTACCCTTGAGATTATTTTCGAGCATTACGGGCGCTTGTTGTCGACCCACTTGCCGGCTTACTTAAGAAAAACGGTAAATGTGGAGGTTATGAACTCGGAGGCGGTAATTTATTCTGAGTTTACCAATGCATTATCCAATCCTGTATTGTTGGGAATTGTTGATTTTAAGCCGTTGGAGGGCAATATTATCATTGAACTTTCCGATAATCTCGGGTTTGCGATTGTGGATCGTATGTTGGGAGGTCCGGGACTTCCTTTGGATAAGTCCAGAGACTTTTCGGAGATAGAGTTGGTCATTATCGAACGTATTTTTACGATTATTACGAATCTGCTTCATGATCCGTGGGAGAATGTGGTTTCTTTACGACCGCGTCTTACCAGAATCGAGACGAACTGTCAGTTTGCCCAGATGATTGCACCGAATGAGACGGTTTCGATTATTACATTAAACGTAAAAGTCGGAAATACGGAAGGTATGCTGAATATCTGTATTCCGTACGGTGTGTTGGAGCCGGTAATTGATAAGCTGAATACAAAGTCCTGGTATTCTTCCGAAAAGTTAAAGGATGATGAGATTTACAGAGAGTTTATCGAGTTAGTGATTGCAAAGGCGAAGGTTCCGATTCGGACGATTCTCGGACGGAGTACCATTTCGGTAAATGACTTTATCAATATGCAAAAAGGTGATATTATAAAGTTGGATACAAAAGTAGAAGATGAGTTAAATGTGTTTGTCGGAAATATATGGAAGTTTACGGCTTTGCCGGGTTCGTCCTCGGACACATATGCAATAAAAATATCAAGTATCGTGAGGGAGGAATAAGGGCATGGACGGAATGTTATCGCAAGAAGAAATCAATGCACTGTTCAGTGGCATGGACATCGAAGACGAGCCGGCAACAGATGCTCCGGATTCCACAGCTGCAAGCGATTTGTTGACACCGGAAGAGAAAGATGCCATTGGGGAGATTTCCAATATCAGTCTCGGTTCTTCGGCAACTACGTTATTTTCTCTGGTAAATCAGAGGGTAAATATTTCGACACCGATGGTTTCTGTGTGCAGATGGGAGGAGCTTTCGAATCAATATGATAAACCGTGTGTGTTTATTCAGATTTCTTATAAAGAAGGTCTGGACGGCAAAAATGTTTTAATCTTACAGGAAAAGGATGTTAAAATCATTGCCGATCTTATGATGGGCGGTGACGGTTCTAATACAGAGGGTGAATTAAATGAGATGCACTTAAGTGCAATCAGTGAGGCAATGAACCAGATGATGGGAGCTTCTTCTACTTCACTTTCTTCCATGTTTGAGATGAAGATAGATATCAGCCCGCCTTCCGCCAGTTTGGTTGACCTGAACGATGTGGTCAGCGGCGATGATATGGGAGTATTTCTTCATAATGATTTTGTTAAAGTTTCTTTCCGTATGGAAATCGGTAGTTTGATTGACAGTGAGTTGATTCAAATGTATCCGATTGAGTTTGCGAAGAGCTTATATAGAAAGTTCATTAATGATGAGGCAGCAGCCTCCGTACCGGAACCGGCAGCACCGGCTCCGGCACCGAAAGCAGCACCACAACCGGCACCGGTTCCGCAACAGGCGGCGGCACCGATGCAGGATATGAATATGATGGCAATGGGACAAATGCAGGGAATGATGCCACAAATGGCGATGCCGTATGCGATGCCGCCGGTACAGGATGTGAATATCGCACCGGCACAGTTCCAGGCGTTCCAACCGGTACAAAGTCCGCTGTTACAGACAGAAAACATCGATTTACTTTTGGATGTTCCGTTGGAAGTAACGGTAGAACTTGGCAGAACCAGTAAATCCATTAAGGAAATACTTGATTTTGCACCGGGAACCATTGTGGAATTGAATCGGTTGGCAGGTGAACCGATTGACGTATTAGTCAACGGAAAGTATGTGGCTAAGGGAGAAGTCGTTGTAATTGAAGAAGCCTTTGGTATCCGAGTTACCGAAGTAATCAAGTAACAGCGAAGTTAGTAAGTCAGGCGAATTACATTTAAAGATTGGAGAGGTAATATGGCTAAAAACATTCTGATTTGCGATGACGCCGCTTTCATGCGCATGATGATCAAGGATATCTTAACGAAAAACGGTTATGACATTGCCGGTGAGGCGGAGAACGGTCAGGTGGCAGTGGATAAGTATTCCGAAGTAAAACCGGATTTGGTTATGATGGATATTACGATGCCGGAAAAAGACGGTATTCAGGCATTAAAGGAAATTAAGGCTAAGGATCCGTCCGCAAACATTATTATGTGTTCCGCAATGGGACAGCAGGCAATGGTTATCGAATCCATCCAGGCAGGAGCGAAGGACTTTATTGTTAAGCCGTTTGCAGCAGACCGTGTTCTGGAAGCAGTTCGTAAAGCAGTGGGCTAAACGACAAAGGAGATACTATGGCAGGAGTTTTATTAAGCCAAAATGTATTTTTGGTAACTAAGTCGACAGGAAAGAACATCATTGAATTGATTGTGCTTTTAGGCATATTTGTTTTAGTTCTTGCCGCCTGTGTTGTGACGACCCGGCTTGTGGCCGGTCATCAAATGCAACGCGGCAGGAACAGCAATTTTAAGCCGCTTGAGACCTATCAGATAACGCAGAATCGCTATTTGCATCTGGTGCAGATAGGGACACGTTATTTTGTTGTCTCTGTGACAAAAGAGAATATAAACTTCATTGCCGAGTTAAATGAGGAGGAGATTGTTGCAAAGCCGGAAAAGACCGGGATGCAACGTTCTTTCAAAGAAATTTTATCTGAGTTTAAAGTAAAGGTTGATAAGCATGAAGACGCGCAGAAGTAAAAAAATTTTGAAAATTTCCGCTATCATTGGAATTTTCATTGCGATATGTCTATTGACCTTTATTTGGCATGCAAAAAACACAGCATATGCATCGGATTTGGGAACCCAGACCGGAATTGACATCAACGGAAACGTGGGAAATGTGGATTTTAACATTACTACGGGAGAAGAAGAGGACAGTTCCCTGGCGACCACGTTGCAGATGCTGTTTATTTTAACCATTATTTCATTGGCACCGTCTATTCTGATTATGGTAACTTCTTTTACCAGAATTTTAGTGGTGCTTCATTTTGTGCGTTCCGCAATGGGAACCCAGACAACGCCGCCGAATCAGATATTAATCGGATTGGCGCTGTTTTTGACGTTATTTATTATGTCTCCGACTTTATCCCGTATCAATGATGAAGCAATTAAGCCGCTTTCTGCCGGTGAAATTACCGGAGAAGAGGCCATTGATGCTGCCATTGATCCTTTGCGGGAGTTTATGTTCGGGGAGACCAGAAACGAGGAACTGGCTTTATTTGTGGATATCGCGGGAATCGAGACCGTTGAGACCGCAGATGATATTCCGACCTGGGTATTGGTTCCGGCGTTTATTATCAGTGAGTTGCGTGCAGCGTTTATCATAGGATTTTTAATCTATATTCCTTTTATTGTCATTGATATGGTGGTTTCCTCCACGCTTATGGCAATGGGTATGATGATGTTGCCACCGACCACGATTTCCATGCCGTTTAAGATTTTGCTGTTTATTATGGCAGACGGTTGGAACTTAATTATTGAGAGTGTACTTCGAACCTTTAAAACGTTCGGCGGATAAGAAGGAGGCGGGAGACTTTGGATGAAGCAGTATTAATAGATCTTTTGGTTTCGGCACTGGTTACAATTATCAAAGCGTCCGCACCGTTGTTGCTTGTTTCGCTCGTAGTGGGACTTGTGGTAAGTATTTTTCAGACCGTAACTTCCATACAGGAACAAACACTCACATTTGTTCCGAAGCTCTTGGCAGTGTTTCTTGTTTTGATTCTTGCGGGAAGCTGGATTATGGGAACTGTCGTAGAGTTAATGAAAGAGCTGTGTTTGAATTTCGAGTATTATATTAACGGATAACAATGACGGTATCGCTAGATCATTTGGAATATTTTCTGCTGATACTTGTGAGAATCAGCGGTTTTATGGTGGCAGCACCGATATTTTCTTTGCGAAACATACCGATGCGGGTGAAGACGTTATTGGCACTGGCGATTGCGATTGTAGTGTTTCATGTGATTCCTTATCAGGAAGTACAATATTCTACCACGATAGAATACGCAATTGTGGTGATTACGGAAATGCTGGCCGGCCTTATTATGGGATTTATGGCCAATGTGTCGTATTACATTTTATCCTTTGCAGGTCAGATTATTGATCAGGAAATCGGGTTTTCCATGGTAAACCAGTTTGATCCGATTACAAGCGCGCAAGTAACGATTACCGGTAATCTGTATACCTATGCGGTAATGCTTATGGTAATTATTACAAATATGCATCATTATCTGATTCGGGCAATTACCGATTCGTTTCAAATTATTCCGGTAGGAGGAGTAGTACTGGATTTTAATCTTTACGAAGTAATGAAGCGTTTTGTTGTGGACTATTTTGTACTGGGATTTCGCATTGTGCTTCCGATTTTCGCCAGTCTGCTTGTAGTGAATACAATCCTTGCGATTTTGGCGAGAGTTGCACCGCAGATGAACATGTTTGTAATCGGGTTGCAATTAAAGGTGTTTGTGGGGTTAGTTGTGTTGGTGTTAATGGTAATGATGATTACCGGTGTGGCGGATTTGATTTTTCGGGAAATGATGTCCATGCTGAGAGAAACCATACCGTATCTCGGTGGTACAGACGGATAAAGGGTGAAGGGAAGGAGCGTGACGGAATGGAGAAAGAGGAAATGCTGGTATTCCGTTATGTTACGACCATGCGTCTGCAGTTCTTTGCGGATGAAGGCGGAGATAAAACAGAACAGGCAACACCGAAAAAGTTAAGTGATGCCAGAAAGAAAGGTCAGGTTGCAAAGAGTCAGGAGCTTTCTACAGCTGTAATGTTATTGGCATTTTTTGTGGCTGTGAAGGTTTTTGTGGGATTTATCGGGGAACGTTTTTTAGGGAGATTTAAGGAAACATATCAGGTGATAGATGTCTATGTTACGGATGAATTCGGTCCGGCGATGGCAGGGGCATTTATGCGGGAGGGGTTGTTAGATATTCTTCTGATTTGTCTACCGTTATTTGCGGTAGCGGTGGTGATTGCTTTTTTGGTGAATATTTATCAGGTAAAATGGAGAGTTACTACAGACCCGTTAAAACCAAAACTCAGTAAATTTGACCCGATTAAAGGGTTTAAGCGTATTTTTTCGAAAGATAAAATATTTGTGCTTATTAAGGATGTATTCAAAATCGCATTGATTTTCTATGTGGTTTATTCTGATTTGGTGGATGCTGCGGGAGCAGTGGTGGCACTGTATGATTTTTCCTTGGAACAGGCCATTGTTTATGTGGGGGATTTTGTAATCAATCTTGGGATTAAACTGAGCGCTATCTATCTGATTGTGGGGTTGGCGGATTATATTTATCAAAAACTAAAGTTTAAAAAAGATTTGATGATGTCCAAGCAGGAAGTAAAGGACGAGTACAAGCAACAGGAAGGAGACCCGCAGGTTAAGGGTAAAATCAAGTCCAAGATGCGGGAGGTTTCCCAACGTCGTATGATGCAGAAGCTTCCGGAGGCGGATGTTGTAATTACCAACCCGACCCATTTTGCTTGTGCGATTCGATATGATAAAGAGGTGTCGGAGGCTCCGGTGCTCATTGCAAAGGGTGCGGACTATCTGGCACAAAAAATAAAGGATGTGGCTAAAGAAAACGGGATTCCGATTGTGGAAAACAAGCCTTTGGCCCGTATGTTGTATTATAATGTGGATTTGGAAAGTGAGATTCCGCGGGAATTATATCAAATGACAGCAGAAGTGCTTGCTTACGTATACCGGTTAAAGAACGGAGGAGCGGCATAATAGCGTCGGAGTTTATAACACAGAGAGTTTTTGCGGATTTTGTATAGAGAAATTTTGATTTTTACGGAAGGGAGGAAGGACAATGAAAAAGACGGATATTTTTGTTGGTATTTATATCCTGGCTGCGGTAATGTTTTTGATTATTCCGTTGCCGACCGCACTGTTGGATGTATTGATGGCTTTAAATATTTCCATCGCACTCATTATATTGTTCAATGCATTGTTCTCCCAGGAAGTGCTTAATATGTCCACCTTCCCGATGATTTTGTTGTTTACGACGATTTTCCGTATCAGCTTAAATGTATCATCTACGAGAAATATTTTGACTCAGGGATATGCGGGTGAAGTGGTAAATGCCTTCGGTGAGTTCGTGGGCGGCGGTGATATGGTTGTTGGTATTATCGTGTTTATTATTCTTGTATTGGTACAGTTTATGGTAATCAATAAAGGTTCCGAACGAGTATCCGAGGTACAGGCACGTTTTACTTTAGATGCAATGCCGGGTAAACAGATGGCAATCGATGCGGACTTAAATACCGGTGCCATTACCGATGAGGAGGCAAAGGTTCGTCGTGAAAAGATTCAGGCGGAGTCTGCTTTCTTCGGTTCTATGGATGGTGCTACGAAGTATGTAAAGGGAGATGCAACGGCGGGATTGTTGATTACCTTGGTTAACATTGTCGGCGGACTTATTATGGGTATGACCAGAGAAGGGTTGGACATGACCACGGCTCTGAACAAGTACGCCATTATTACCATCGGTGACGGTCTGGTGAGCCAGATTCCTTCCTTGTTGATTTCCTTATCTACCGGTATTATGGTTACGAAGGTGTCCAAGGAAGCCGATGTGGGCGATTTGCTCATGAAGGAGCTTTTTTCCACGCCGAAAGTATTGTATATGGTAGGTGCGGGACTTACGGTGTTGGGCTTGTTTACCAAGCTTCCGACGCTGATTTTTGTGGCGTACGGTGTGGTTTTTATTATGGTGGGGCGTAGCATTCAGGCCAAAATCGAGGTGGCGAAGACGGAAGCGGCCGCCGGTGCGGCGGAAGAGGAAGATTTACCGATCAGGCGTCCGGAAAATGTCCGGGAGATTATTTTGCCGGATCAGGTGGAATTGGAATTCGGTTACGGTATTATTCCCCTTGCTGACGTAAATCAGGGCGGTGACCTTTTAGACCGTGTGGTTCTCATTCGTAGACAGATTGCGTTGGAGCTCGGTTGCGTGGTACCGACCATTCGTTTGCGAGATAATATTCAGTTAAATCCGAATCAGTATGTAATTAAGATTAAGGGTATCGCAGTCAGTGAAGGTGAGATTTTGTTTGATCACTATATGGCTATGAATCCGGGGTATGTGGAGGAAGAGATTACCGGTATTCCGACCTTTGAACCGTCTTATCACCTGCCGGCCATCTGGATTACGGAGAGCCAGCGGGAACGTGCGGAGTCTTACGGCTATACGGTAGTTGATCCGCCGTCCATTATCGCAACCCATTTGACGGAAGTAATCAAAGCCCACTTGGACGAACTCCTGACCCGTCAGGCGGTACAGGAGCTTATCAACAATATTCAGGAAGCAAACCAGGTACTGGTGACCGAATTGATTCCGAAGCTTCTCGGTATCGGCGAGGTACAGAAGGTGTTGCAGAATTTGTTGCGTGAAGGCATTGCAATCCGTGATATGGTAACCATTATGGAAACCCTTGCGGATTATGCACCGACCACCCGTGATACGGATGTATTGACCGAGTATGTACGTCAGGCATTAAAACGTGCAATCTCCAATAAATACTTCCCGGGCGGAGAGACTACAAGTGTAGTAACACTGGACCCGGTGGCAGAACAGGAAATTATGAATTCCGTAAAGCAGACGGAGCAGGGGGCGTATATTACGCTGGAACCGGAGAAGACGCAGCGCCTGATGCAGTCGGTAAAGGCAGAGGCAGAGAAGTTGGAGAATTTAGGAAAGAATCCGATTATCGTTACTTCTCCGATTGTACGTATGTATTTTAAACGATTAACAAGAGAGTATTTTCCGGATTTGATTGTCATTTCCTACAATGAAATCGAGTCCAATGTCGAATTACAATCAGTTGGGATGGTGACCGCATAGTATGAACATCAAAACATTCAAAGGAAAAACCGAAGAAGAAGCAATGGAGCTTGCAAAAAAAGAGTTGGGCGAACATGCAGTGAAAATGGCCTCCCGGAAAGTGGAACCGAAGGGCTTTTTCGGCAAGCTGTTTTCCCAGCCTGTTTGGGAAGTGACCGCTGCGGTGGATGAACCGGATGTATATGAGCGTACGATTTCGCGGAAAGCTTCCACAGACGCAGGAGAGGCTCGTTATATGCCTTCCGTGAACGGTACGGGAAAGCAGGAGCGTTTATTTGAGGAGAAAAAGGCAGAGGGAGGTTCCAATGCCATTGAACAGAAACTGGATAATTTAAAGAAGCTGTTTGAAGAGCAGATTAGGGATCAAGGCCAGGGGAAACCGGCAGAAGAGCCGAAGGAGAAGAACGAGACCCCGGAGAATGAGCTTCCGGATAAGAACATTGCATTTCTTCGTTTGATTTTCCGGCAGTTGATAGAGAACGAAGTGGAAGAGCAGTATGCCAATCAGATTATTACAGAGATTGAGGCATCCTTAAAGAAAGAAACGGATGTCAGCAAGATTCTTGCCAATATTTATCAAAAGATTGTTTTAAAGTTAGGGCAGACAAAGACGTTGGAAGTAGTAAGCGGAAAAACAAAGTACATATTTTTTATCGGTCCGACCGGCGTCGGAAAGACCACAACCATTGCAAAGCTTGCATTCAGTCTGATGGAACAGAAGAAAGCCAAAGTGGCACTCCTGGCGGCAGACACTTATCGTATTGCGGCGGTGGACCAGTTACGCACTTATGCGGAGATTATGAGTATTCCGCTTTATGTGATTTACAGTGAAACAGAGCTTACGGAGCAAAAGGATGAATTGGCAAAATACGACGTGGTATTGGTGGATACCGCGGGCCGTTCCCATCGCAGCAAAGAGCAAAGGGATGATATCGAGCGTTTGATTCATTCCGTTCCGGAAACGGCAAGAGAAGTTTATTTAGTATTAAGTGCAACAACGAAATATCGGGATTTGGTGAAAATTACGGAAGCATATTCGGAACTGGCGGAATACCGTCTGATTTTTACCAAATTGGACGAAACCGGCACCATCGGCAATATTTTTAATATTAAGATGCTGACCGGTGCACCGCTTTCTTATGCAACAAACGGTCAGAATGTACCGGATGATATCAGTCGGATGGATCCGCAAAATGTTGCTAGACAGCTGTTGGGAGGTGGAAACTGATGGATCAGGCAGAACAGCTCAGAAAGCTTGTTAAAAAGCAGGAACGTCCGCAGAATGCCGCCCGTGTCATTACGGTAACCAGCGGTAAAGGCGGAGTAGGAAAGACCAGTATCGCAGTAAATATTGCCATTCAGTTAAAACGTCAGGGGAAACGTGTGATTATACTGGATGCAGACTTCGGTTTGGCCAATATTGAAGTAATGTTGGGAATACGGCCGCAATATAACCTTGCGGATTTGATGTTCCGGGGAAAATCGTTGGCCGAGATTATTACAAAAGGACCGGAGGATATCGGATTTATTTCCGGCGGTTCCGGTATTCAGGAACTTGCCCGGATGACAAAAGAACAAGTAATGTATTTGACACAGAAGCTGGTGGAACTGGATGCCATGGCGGATGTGATTGTTGTGGATACGGGTGCGGGAATCGCGGATAATGTGCTGGAGTTTGTTACGGCAAGTTCGGAAGTTTTGTTGGTAGCAACGCCGGAACCGACCTCTATTACCGATGCGTATGCATTATTAAAGGCATTGAACCGCCGTGCGGGTTTTTCCAGAGAGCATACCAGTATTAAAATGATTTCCAACCGTGTAGGCAGTGAAGCGGAAGGAAAAAACTTGTATGAAAAAATGAGTGTTGTAGTCGATAAGTTTTTGAATATCCAGCCGGAATTTCTTGGAATTATTCCGCAGGATGACGCAATTTCAAAGGCGGTAATGGTACAAAAACCGATTACCATCGCATATCCGAATTCCCCTGCCGCAAAAGCAATGCAGGCGATTGCCGCAAAGTTATGTGACAGCAGTGAGCAAGAGGTGAAAAAAGGAATTACGGGATTGTTTTCCGATATGATTCGTACCAGATTTCGGAAAGCACGTAGCAAGAAAGAGGGAGAATAGGAATCATGAGTCACCTGATTGAGACAGGAACCAAGTTAGAATTGAAAAAAATCAGACATGTGGAAACCGTACCGGAAGTAAGCTATGTCAGTCGTTTCCTGTATCAAAAATCGGCGGATGAGGCAGTAATCGAAATGCCGGTCAAAGCCGGTGTAATGGTGCCGCTGGAACCGGGAGAAACGTATCAGGTTTGTTTTTTTACAAGCAAAGGCCTGTATCAATGTCAGTCCCAGGTGATTGACCGTTATTACGAAGATTCTCTGCCGGTTGCGGTGTTGAAGTTACGTTCCGAGTTTGAAAAACTGCAAAGAAGACAGTATTACCGGATGGAATGTCTGCTACAGTTGGAATTTGCCACAATAAGTGAAGATGATTTAAAAAAGATGGTATTGCAAAAAGGTACCTTAGGCGATCAGATTGCGAAAAAGGACGGCGCCGATGTAAGTGAACAAAGTGTAAAGGTTCGTTACTATCCGGGAACGATTTTGGATCTCAGCGGGGGCGGAATCCGGTATAATTCGGGGCATGCTGCCGAAAGCGGAGATATTGTCGCGATTCATGTCGCATTCACGGATCCGGATTTACAACGCCTGCATACCTTGTTTGCGAAGGTTTTAACGGTACTTCCCGTGCAAAACCGTTCCGGAGTGTTTGAACACAGAGTGGAGTTTGTAGCCATTACAAATGCGGAACGAGAACGTATTATCCGTTACATTTTTTTGGAGGAACGAAAACGCAGAAAAAGAGAAGCCGGAAACGAATAGAGGTGAAACAGGATGAAAAAGAAAAATATTTTAATTATTGATGACTCTGCACTCATGAGAAGGGTGCTGTCTGATATAATTAGTACAGATGAAAGATTCATCGTTTGCGATGTTGCAAGCAATGGTCTGGAAGCATATGACAAGATTACATTGAATCCAAAACTTTATGACGTAATTCTTTTGGATATTAACATGCCGAAGATGAACGGAATCGAGTTTATGGAGGAAATCAACCGTCTGAAATTACAGCTGACGGTGATTGTAGTCAGTACGATTGCTGTGGAAGGAGCAGCGGAGACAATCCGCTTGCTTGAACTCGGAGCTTTTGATTTCGTTACGAAGCCGAACAGCTTCTCGGAAGCAAAAGAAAATACCTTCCAGGAAAATGTACTGCGCTGTCTTGCCTGTGCGGCAGGTTTTTCCGAATCGGAAGAACGCAACAAAAGAAAACGTGAAATTCCTCAAGTACCGAAGATGCCGCGAAATGAAACAACGCCTGTAATTTCCGCGAAGGATTTGGTAGTCAGAAAGCCGCACAAGGCGGTGGGAATGGGAGCGATGAAACTTGTTGCGCTGGCCTGTTCTACCGGTGGACCGAAAGCTTTGCAACAGGTCGTTCCGCGTTTGCCGAAAAATCTGGATGCGCCGATGATTATCGTGCAGCATATGCCGGCCGGCTTTACGGAGACCCTGGCGAATCGTTTGAATGAGCTGAGTCAGGTGACGGTAAAGGAGGCGGCAGACGGAGAGCTGTTACAAAAAGGAACGGTCTATATTGCAAAAGGAGGTTCCCAGCTCAGGGTAAAAAAACAGGGGAATGCGTATGTTCTTACGGTTACGGATGAACCTGCGAGAAATGCTTTACGGCCTTGTGCGGATATCTTGTATGAATCTTTGTTGGAATCTGACTACGATGACATTACCTGTGTTGTACTGACCGGTATGGGCAGGGACGGAACCGTAGGAATTAAGCAACTTAATGACAAGCGCAATATTTATGTGATTGGTCAGGAGGCTTCCAGTTGTACCGTATACGGGATGCCGCGTTCCCTTTTCGAAGCGGGACTTGCGGATGTAATGGTGCCGCTTGAGGAAGTGGCTGATACTATCATCAAAAACGTAGGAGTGCGATAATTATGGATGTAAGTCAGTATTTGGAAATATTTATTGATGAAACAAGAGAGCATTTACAAAGCTTAAACGAACAGATTCTTGTTCTGGAACGTGAACCGGAAAACGTAGATACCATTAATGAGATTTTCCGTGCGGCACATTCCTTAAAAGGTATGGCGGGCACCATGGGTTATAAGAGAATGCAGCGCCTTACCCATGACATGGAAAATGTATTTTCCGAAATTCGTAACGGAAAAATGAAAGCGTCCCCGAAGTTAGTGGATGTATTATTTAAGGGTCTGGATGCATTGGAACAGTATCTGGATGTAATCGTGAATTCCGGAGATGAAGGTACGGAAGATAACGAAGATATTATTAAGGCATTAAACGAGATTTTGAACGAAGGTCTCGGTGCGGTATCCGCACCGGCAGAAGCAGCTGCTGCAACACCTGCAGCACCGGTCGCAGCAGCAGCCGCAACAGAGGCGGTAGCGGAAAGCGGTGTAAAGCCGGTGAAGCTTGCCGAGCATGAGCAGAGCGCTATTGCAAAGGCTTTGTCCGAAAATCTGAATGCGTTTACCATGACGGTATACATTCAGGAAACCTGTATTTTAAAGGCCGCACGTGCTTTCCTGGTGTTTAAAGCCTTGGAAGAACTGGGCACGGTAATTCATTCGGAACCTTCGGTACAGGATATTGAAGATGAGCGTTTTGAATTTGACTTTACGGTGGTATTGTTAACCGATAAGGATGCTGAGACGGCAAAGAAGAAGGTAGAGAATGTTTCCGAAATCAAGATGGCTTGTGTGGAAGCAATTCGTCCGGAAGCAGTAGCGTCGGCAACCGTTGAGGAAGCAAAGGAAGATAAGGAAACAAAGAGTGTCGCACAGAAAGAGAGTGCAGCACCGGCCGCTTCCGCACAGCAGAAGACCACCGGTAAGCCGGTAGTGAATCGTTCGGTTCGTGTAGATATTGATAAGCTGGATGACTTAATGAATCTGGTCAGCGAGTTGATTATTGCGAAGAACGGTCTTGTTTCCATAAACACGACAGATGTTGCCGGACTTCGCGAAAGCGGATTTAATGAACAGATTGAGTATTTGGAGCGTATTACCACCAATCTTCACCAGTCTGTTATGAAAACGCGAATGGTGCCGATTGAGAACGTAGTAAGCCGTTTCCCGCGCATGATTCGTGATATCAGTAAGAAATTGGATAAGAAGATGGAATTATATATGTCCGGTGAAGAGACCGAACTCGACCGTACCGTAATCGATGAAATCGGCGACCCGCTGATGCATATGTTACGAAATGCGGCTGACCATGGTTTGGAATCCAACGAGGAACGTATTAAGGCAGGTAAGCCGGAAGTGGGTTCCATTTTCCTGAACGCATACCAGGATGGTAACAACGTTGTAATCGAAGTAAGAGACGACGGTAAGGGCGTTGATGTAGAGAAGATTAAGAAGAAGGCTTTGGAAAAGGGTACGATTACGCCGGAACAGGCAGCTACCATGACCGAAAAGGAAGCAATCGACTTGTTATTCCGCCCGAGTTTCTCCACTGCAGAGAAGATTTCCGATCTTTCCGGTCGAGGTGTAGGCCTTGATGTAGTAAAATCTAAGATTGAAGCGCTTGGCGGTGATGTGGAAGCAAAGACTGTTTTAGGTGCCGGAACCACCTTCATTGTACGTCTTCCGTTAACCCTTGCGATTATCCAGGCACTTATGGTAGAGCTGGGTAACGAAAAATATGCAATTCCGTTAGGAAGCATTCAAACCATTGAGGATGTATTACCGTCCGATATTAAGTATATTCAGACCAAGGAAGTAATTCACTTGCGCGGCAATGTAATTCCGCTCATTCGTTTACGGAAAATTCTGGATGTTCCGGCAGACGATGTGACTTCGGAAAGCCTTACGGTAGTTATCGTTGCAAAGGGTGATCGTTTGGCTGGCCTTGTGGTAGATAACTTAATCGGTCAGCAGGAAATCGTTATTAAGTCCATTGGTAAGTACATAAATAACAACAAGATGATTGGTGGCGCAACAATCCTTGGTGATGGTGAAGTCGCATTGATTCTTGATGCGAATGCAATAGTCTAGGAGGTGCCGATATGACAGAAAATGTTTCAAGTAAAGAAGCGAAGCAGTACATTGTAGTACAGCTTGGAAATGAGCAATACGGCATTGATATCCAGTACGTGGATAATATTGTCCGGACACAGAAGATTACCCGTGTACCGAAAGCCCAGGAGTATTTTAACGGAGTAATTAATCTGCGCGGTGAAATCGTTCCGGTAATGAGCCTTCGTGTTAAGTTTGAATTGGAGCCGGATACATTTACGAATAAGACCCGTATTCTGATTCTGAAATTCGAGCCTCAGGCGGCTGTGGGCGTGATTGTTGACGAAGTACGAGAGGTTGTTACGCTGGATGCGGACTCCATCGAAAAGGTTAGTTACGATCCGAGCGACGAAAAGTCGTTATACCTTTCCGGAATCGGAAAACACAATGACGGTTTGATTTCTCTTTTGAATATCGCCGGAATTATTGTGGAAAAAGAAAAAGAAGCATAAGATATGGTCCAAGGAAGAAGTCAGGGGGGGGCTTCTTCCTTGGTGTGTTTGAATCGGGAGGATGGTATGGCAAAGCTTGAACTGGATGCGATGGATGTCGTACAGTATGATGTATTAAAAGAGATCGGAAATATCGGTGCCGGAAACGCTACCACTGCATTGGCAACAATGCTTCAGGTGAAGGTAGACATGAAGGTTCCGAAGGTTGCGCTTCTGGATTTTCAGGAACTTCCTGAGATTTTAGGCGGTGCGGAAAATATAATTGTCGGCATTCTGCTTACGTTAAGCGGAAATATCGACGGTATGATGATGTTTGTTTTGGAACGGGATGCCGCACATTCCATGGTGAATATGTTAATGGGACAGGATGTACCGTTAGATGCGGAGTTTTCCGAAATGGAAGCTTCCGCATTACAGGAGATCGGTAATATTATTACCGGAGCCTATTTGTCCTCTTTGTCAAATTTGACGCAGATGTCCATTAACGCAAGCATTCCGTATATTGCAATTGATATGGCAGGAGCGATTTTAAGTGTGCCGGCAATCGAGTTCGGAAAAATCGGCGATAAGGCACTTTTGATACAGACGGAATTCGGAGAAAAAGATACACAGGTAAACGGATTTTTCATTTTGATACCTACACTGGACTCTTATAATGCAATATTGACTTCGTTAGGCTTATAGGAGGGATTATGGGAAATATGATAAAGGTAGGCATGGCAGATATGAACTATTGTCATGCACCTGATGCAATTACTACATTAGGGCTCGGCTCTTGTGTCGGTGTCGTTTTGTATGACCCTAATACAAAAATAGCCGGATTGGTACATATCATGCTGCCTGACAGTACGAAAATTAAAAATAACGAAAATTGTGCGAAGTTTGCGGATACCGGAATTGATGAGATGGTGAAACGTGTTGTGGAAGCCGGTGCATCCAGGGCGGCATTAAAGTCTAAAATTGCCGGCGGAGCCCAAATGTTCGCATTCAGTTCCGAGAACGATTTACTGCGGGTTGGAGCAAGAAATGTGGAAGCGGTAAAAGAAAAGCTGGCACAGCTTCGGATTCCGATTCTTGCGGAAGATACAGGAAATTCCTACGGACGAACCATAGAGTTTTATCCGGAAACCGGGGAATTGCTGATTAAAGCAGTCGGAAAGTCTACATATAAGATTTAGGAGGCTATAGGATGGAAGGGAAAAATATTCCGCCTATTATTACATTATCAGCGGCAATGATTGCCTGCCTGATTTGTATTTTTCGCGGAGCATCGTTGTTTAACACCCTAAAAATCGTGTTGCTTGTGATGCTTATTTTCTACATCATCGGCCGGATTGTGCAAAAGATTCTGGTGAAAATCGATAATGATGCGGAAGAAGCCGCATTGGAACGGCAAAGAGAAGAACAGGAACGTGCCGCAAAAGAACTGGAAGAAGCAGAATTGGCAAGACAGGCGGCAGAAGAAGCGAAGAAAGAGGAAGAAGCCGGGGAGAACGAAGGAGACGGACAGGATCTTTCGGAGTTATGGAAGTAATAGGATTATGTAAGAACAGACAGGAGAGCCTATGAGTGCAGAAGAAAAATTAAAGTTATGGGAGGAATACAGCAAAAATAAGACTCCCGAACTGCGCGAAAGAATTATAATTGAATATGCAAGTCTTGTGAAAATCGTAGCAGGAAAGCTTGGCATATATTTAGGCTATAATGTCGAGTACGACGATTTGGTGAGTTACGGAACCTTCGGACTCATTGATGCAATCGATAAGTATGATTTTGACAAGGGAGTAAAGTTTGAGACCTATGCTTCGTTGCGTATTCGTGGCGCAATTTTAGACCAGGTACGCAGAATGGACTGGTTACCGCGTACCGTAAGACAAAAACAAAAGAGAATGGATGCGGCGTATCAGAAGCTGGAGACGGAAAGCGGAAAGTTTGCAACCGATGAAGAGTTGGCGGCAGAACTGGAGATTTCCGTGGAGGAGCTTTCCCAGTGGCAGGCCCAGACAAAGGCGGCCGGCGTGGTTTCTCTGGACGAATATTTGGAGCAGGGAAGCGAAAACGGAATCGTGGGAGGTTCGGAGAGCGAAGATTTTGTGAATCCGGAAAAGCAGGTGGAACAAAAGGCAATCAAAGAGCTGTTGGTACAATCCTTAGAATCGCTGACGGAGAAAGAAAAAAAAGTTGTATTGTTATATTACTACGAAGAATTAACTTTAAAAGAGATCAGTGAAGTATTGGAAGTTTCCGAATCGCGTATTTCCCAGCTTCACACAAAGGCAATTCAGAAATTACGGTTAAAACTTGGAAATCAGATCGAGATGTTTTTCTAAGGGGGATAGTATAATGGCACAAGTAAACGGATATTTTCAAATAAGTATCAGAGACAACGGAACGTGGATGGTATTGTATCCGCCGAAGGAGGGCGGGAAACCGGTTCGTTTTGATATGGTAGATGCTTATTTGACCAAATGGCGTATCGGCTATGATAAGAAGGTGATGTCGGATACCATCGGAAAAATGAAAGATAAGACGGAACTGCGTCTTACTGCGGAAAAGGTATATCCGATGAATGAGTCTTCTACGGTTGTTCTGGATGCCAATCATACAGTAGCGGAAATTACACTGTTTCCGCCGGCAGAGGGCGGTAGCCTGTTTACGAGAGACGAGATTATTTCCGAACTGGTACGGGGTGGCGTAAAATACGGTTTGGTAGAAGATAAATTAAACGAATTAATGAAAGAAAGAGAATACTGTACTCCGATTATTCTGGCAAAAGCAACACCGCCGATTGAAGGAAAAAATGCGAAAATCATTTATCATTTCAATACGGATTTAACCGCGAAACCGAAAATGTTAGAGGACGGGTCCGTGGATTTCCATACGCTTGATACCATTTGTCCGGTGAGAGCCGGTGATTTGCTGGCAGAGTTAGAACCTGCGGTGCAGGGACGTCCGGGAATTGATGTGTGTGGTAAGCCGATTCGTCCGGCAAAGGTGAATAACCTGATTTTACGTCATGCAAACCGGATCCATCTGTCGGAGGATGGTTTAAAGATGTATTCCGATGTTAGCGGTCATGTAAGTTTGGTGGATGATAAGGTGTTTGTATCCGATACCTATGAAGTTCCGGCAGATGTGGATTCCTCTACGGGCGATGTTACATGTGAAGGAAATGTACTGGTAAAGGGAAATGTACGTACCGGTTTTAAGATTGATGCGAAGGGCGATGTCATTGTAAACGGCGTTGTGGAAGGAGCGGAAATCAGAGCCGGTGGACAGATTATATTGATGCGTGGTATTCAGGGAATGTCCCGCGGAAAGCTGATTGCGGATGGAAATGTCATTTCCAAGTTTATTGAGAGTGCAGAGGTTGTTTCCAAATACGGATATGTACAGTCCGAAGCGATTATGCATAGTCAGGTATCCGCAAAAACCGATGTAATTGTAGGCGGGAAGAAGGGCTTTATTACCGGCGGAAGTACAAGATGCAGTCAGATGATCGAAGCAAAGACCGTCGGTTCCAATATGGGTACCAATACGTTACTGGAAGTAGGTGTGGATCCTACGGTTGCGGAGGAATTCCGCCGGTTGGAGAAACAGATTCCGGATTTAGAGTTAGAAAAAGAAAGTGCGACACAAAATATTGTTCTTCTCGCGAAAAAGTTAAAGCAGGGCGAGCAATTGCCGGTAGATAAGCTGTTGTTATTAAAGCAATCCCAAAAACGGGTGGCGGAGATTGAGAAACAATTGGAAGAGATCGACCAGCGTCTGGATGAATTGCAGGGCGAGATGGAAATGAAAGAGAACGGAATGATTCGAGTATCGCAAACTGCATATTCCGGATGTAAAATTACAATTTCCGGTGCGGTATATTATGTAAAAACCGATATAGCCCATGCACGATTTGTGAAAGAACGCGGGGATGTAAAGGTAGATGCGTATTAAAAATGAGGGGGTGAACTGTTTTGCCGATTACAAGACTGGATATGATTTCTATGGCACCGAAGACCCAGGAGGCAGGGGCGTATAAACAGCAGGAAGTACAGCATCCGACCAATCAGCAACAGCAGATTGCAGGGGCGGTACAACAGCAGGCAAGAATGCAGGAAACCCAGACAGTTCGTTCCAATAAAACCGAGAACGAAGAACAGAAATACGATGCCAAGGATCGCGGAAAAGGTGCTTACGGAGGTTCTTCCGGGCGTAAAAGCAAGGACGAGGAGAAAAAAGAGGAAGAGCAACGTATGCGCATGCGGGGAAGTACCTTTGATATTACGGTGTAAACAGAAAAGAGGAGTTCTATGGAACCGATTACGATAATTATGATTCTTTTGGGAATTGCATTGCTGGTGGGTAGTTGCTTTTTTCCGAAGGAGGATAAGAGCGAGACGAGTTATGATGAGCTTATCAATCGTCTTGCAAAACGGGAATTGACAACGGAAGAAACCGAACGAATCCGGCAGACTGTAGATCAGATTGTTTCGGAAAAGACAGAAGAAGTTATTATTAAGACCGATGACTATCTGAGTCAGGTGGCCAACGAAAAGATTATGTCGGTAGACGAGTTTTCCAAGCAGATTTTGGAGCGGATGGATAAAAACAATTCGGATATTATGTTTCTCTACAATATGGTATCGGATACCAAAGAAGAATTAAAAGGTGAAATTGCAAAAGCTGAGAGGGTAAAAGAGGCTTTAAAACAAACCGTAGAAGAAAAAGAGGGGACGGTACCGGAGAAAAAGAAGGCAGTGAAGCTTCAACCGGTGACATCCGCATCGAAGGCAGTTGTAAAGAAAACGGTAAGAAAAAAAGAAACGGAAGAGCCGAAGTCAACGGATGATATTGCGGCATTATTGGTGGCTACCGTTACAATGGATCAGGACGTTACTACCGAAAGTGATTTGCCGAAGGAGAAGATTCTTGCACTCTATAAAGAAGGGAAGTCCGTTCGAGACATTTCCAGAGAACTGGGAATGGGTCAGGGCGAAGTGAAGTTAGTCATCGATTTGTACGGGTTGTAAGAAAGCAAAGGACGGATTGTAATGAAAAGAAAATACTATATGCGGGGGCTTGGAATCGGTGTAATTGTTACTGCGATTTTATTTACTCTTGCATTTCCGAAAAATAAAGCCGAGATGACAGAGGCGGAAATTATTGCGAAAGCCAAAGAACTTGGGTATGTAAAAAAATCGGAAGGTATTACACCGGATGATATCAATAAAATAAAAGAACAGGAAGGAATCGGAATAACTCCGGAGAATACTCCAGACGATACGGTGACTCCGGAAGCTACACCGGAGCCGACCGGTACACCGGGCCCGACACCATCACCGGTACCGACGCCGGATGCGCCGACACCGCCGGAGGAACCGGATAAACCGGATAAACCGGAGGTGCCGGAGACGCCTGCAATAGTTCCGACCCGGGAGGTAAAGCCTGAGGAACCGACCAAAGAGGTTCTTCCGGACACACCGACACCGACGCCGACGAAACGGCCGACCCCTACAGCCGGTCTCACGAAAGCACCGACAAAGCAGCCGACGGCTACGATTGCGCCGACGAAAGCACCGGTAACCGGTGAGGTTACCGTAAAAGTGGAGCGGGGAATGACAGCAACGAAGGTGGCCCGTCTTTTGGAAGCGGCGGGGGCGGTTGACAGTGCTAAGGAGTTTGCTTCTTATTTAAGAGAAAATAATTTGGCAGACGAGATAAATATCGGTACGTTTTCCATCCCGGCAGGAGCGACCTATGAAGAAATCGGAAAGATATTAACGGAAATCCGGTAAGTGAGATCACTTTGTGCCGGAAAGTATAGTGAAGAAATAAAAGGCAACACTTTTTTGCAAACTATGGAAAAAAGTGCTTGCCTTTTTGATTTGTTTATGATAAAATATCAAACGGTGCAGTCGGCGTAGGCCGAAATAAGCATGTGTGTGGACTCACGGCAGGGTGCCGTTGCTCGCGGTTTGCCGAAGATTGAGGCACACAGAAGAATAAACCAAACGGAGGTAATATCATGAGCGTAATTTCTATGAAGCAGTTATTGGAAGCAGGTGTTCATTTCGGACATCAGACCAGAAGATGGAATCCGAAGATGGCAGATTACATCTATACCGAGAGAAACGGTATCTACATCATCGACTTACAGAAGTCTGTAGGTAAGGTAGATGAAGCTTACTTTGCAATTAAGGACATCGTAGCAAACGGCGGTAAGGTACTTTTCGTAGGTACCAAGAAGCAGGCACAGGACTCTGTTAAGACCGAGGCTGAGCGTTGCGGTATGTACTATGTAAACGAGAGATGGCTCGGCGGTATGCTGACCAACTTCAAGACCATCCAGTCCAGAATCGCTAAGTTAAAGGCAATCGAAAAGATGAGCGAAGACGGTACTTTCGATGTTCTTCCGAAGAAGGAAGTTATCGAGTTAAAGAAGGAATGGGATAAGCTTGAGAAGAACCTTGGCGGTATTAAGGATATGAAGGATATTCCGGACGCAATCTTCATCGTAGACCCGAAGAAGGAAAGAATCTGCGTACAGGAAGCACATTCCCTCGGTATTCCGTTAATCGGTATCGCTGATACCAACTGTGATCCGGAAGAGCTTGATTACGTAATTCCGGGTAACGACGATGCAATCCGTGCAGTTAAGCTTATCGTTGCTAAGATGGCTGACGCTGTTATCGAAGCTAACCAGGGCGAGCAGTTCGTAGATGCTCCGGCTGCTGAAGCTGAGGACGTTGCAGAGACCGACGCTGAGTAATATTTTCAGATAAGAACGATAGGAGTGCGTTCCCGATTTCGGGGACGCACTGTCAAATAAAACTATTCTATTCAGGAGGCAAATAAAATGGCAGATATTAGTGCATCTATGGTAAAAGAGTTAAGAGAGATGACCGGCGCAGGTATGATGGACTGTAAGAAGGCTCTTGCAGAGACCAACGCTGATATGGACAAGGCTGTAGAATATTTAAGAGAAAAGGGTCTTGCTAAGGCAGCTAAGAAGGCTAGCAGAATCGCAGCTGAGGGTATTTGTGAGACCACCGTTAGCGCTGACGGTAAGGTTGCAGCAATCGTAGAAGTTAACTCCGAGACCGACTTCGTTGCAAAGAACGATAAGTTCCGTGGTTATGTTAAGACTGTTGTTGAGCAGGCTGCTAACAGCACTGCAGCAGACATCGACGCTTTCCTTGCAGAGACTTGGGCAGCAGATCCGTCCAAGACCGTTGCTGAGGAGCTTGCAGCTCAGATCGCAGTCATCGGTGAGAACATGAAGATTCGTCGTTTCGAGAGAGTAGTTGCCGAGAACGGTTTTGTAGAGTCCTACATCCACAGCGGCGGTAAGATCGGCGTATTGATTCAGATGGATGCTTCCGAGATGAACGCAGCAGCGAAGGAGTGTGCTAAGAACGTAGCAATGCAGGTTGCAGCTATGAATCCGAAGTACGTTTCCAAGGATGATGTAGATGCTGATTACATTGAGCATGAGAAGGAAATCATCAAGGCTCAGATTATGAACGATCCGAAGGAATCCCAGAAGCCGGAGAAGGTAATCGAGGGTATGATCAGCGGTCGTATCAATAAGGAATTAAAGGAAATCTGTCTCTTAGACCAGGTATACGTAAAGGCAGAGGACGGAAAGCAGTCCGTAGCTCAGTACGTAGCACAGGTTGCTAAGGAGAACGGCATGACTCTTGCAATTAAGAAGTTCGTTCGTTTCGAGACCGGTGAAGGCCTTGAGAAGAAGCAGGAAGACTTCGCAGCAGAAGTTGCAGCTCAGATGGCAGGGGTATAAGCCACAAGTTTTATAATAACAAGATTAACGTCCGAGGAGAGGAAACTCTCTTTCGGGCGTTTTTGTGGCTCTTTGTCAAGAGTTGGGGTAAAATATTTCAGAGGCATAGGAATTCGTTCCTGTGCCTCTTTAAGTTAAAGCAAGGAAGATTCGATTCCTGAAGTTTCTAAAGTTTCTATATCCAAAAGCATTTCGCTTAATTACTT
>JAGBBP010000043.1 GCA_017938405.1 Lachnospiraceae bacterium | reverse complement strand
CAGCCTTTGCCGGAGCGAACGCGGATACTACCATCAACGTTGCCAACGTGCCTGCAAGAGCGCGTAAACCAAATCTCTTCATAGTTCTCCTTTCCTTCCGATTACTTCGCCGGAACTAAACTTATGCTCTCGATAAGTGCAGTCGTACGTTTGCAATCTCAATCGCAAAATAGAAGTAATTATTGTGGAAGAAAAGAAAACTCTATGGTATGATAAATATAGTTGATATATTATTTTAAAAATCATGCATGGATATATTGTAAAACAAGGAGGCTCACCATGACACCATATACCACCACCCCTACCGATCTTTCCTCCCGCACGGAGATGGAACAGCGTTCCTTCGCTCTTTTGGAGGAATTAAATATTTCGTATACCTATGTGGACCACGAACCGGCACTGACCATGGAGGATTGCGCGGAAATCGATGAGGTTCTAGGCGTTAAGATGTGCAAGAATTTAGTACTTTGTAACCGGCAGAAGACGGATTACTATTTACTTCTTATGCCGGGAGATAAGGTGTTTAAGACAAAGGAGCTTTCTTCTCAAATTAATTCCGCCAGACTTTCCTTTGCATCGGGAGAAGCTATGGAAGAACTTCTCGGCGTGCTTCCGGGGTCTGCCAGTGTGCTGGGGCTGATAAAGGATGCGGAAGGAAAAGTACAGTTGTTGATTGACAAGGACTTACTGGAAGAGGAATATTTCGGATGCCATCCATGCAAGAATACATCCAGTATCCGTTTTACTACGGAAGATTTGCTGAATAAGATCTTGCCTCATTTGCAGCATGCGTATATTGCAGTGGAACTGCGGGGGGAAGAGTAAGATTTATTGAAAAGAGTAAGAAAATCGCCATGGGCATCTTCATATACCCACGGCGGTTTTTTCAATTTTACTTTCTTCCCAACCGATATTTAAAATCTTCATATCCGAACCGTGCAAGGAGCCGGTATGAGCTGTCGCATTTTGCTTCCCAAATATCCGGAAGCGGAATACCGTTAAAGGTGTTGTTTTTGCAGGTGGAATAAATGGCCATATCCTCGTACAGCAGAAAGTCTCCTTCATAAAGCGGCGTATCAAAACTGTAGTCACCCACCACGTCTCCGGCGAGACAGGTTGGTCCTGCCAGGCGGTAGGTATGTTGTTTTTCACCGGCTTCCCCGGAGGAATAAAGCGGCGGACGGTAAGGCATTTCAATCACATCCGGGGTATGACAGGCCGGAGACATGTCGTGGATGGCAATGGTGGTGTCACCGTTTTGTACCACATCCAGTACCCGGGTAAGAAGGTAGCCTGCATTCAAAGCTACCGCTTCGCCCGGTTCCAGGTAAATCTCCAAGCTGTAAGTATCCCGCATATGACAAATACATTTCTTCAGGCGTTCTCTGTCATAGTCCGGACGGGTGATATGGTGCCCGCCGCCCATGTTGAGCCATTTCATTTTTCCCAGAAAAAATCCGAATTTTTCTTCTACGGCCTGTAAAGTCACTTCCAGTGCATCAGAGTCCTGCTCGCACAGGGTATGGAAGTGCAATCCGTCCAGAAGTGCGATATATTCCGGTGTCATGTCCCGTTGCCACTGAGCGAAAGTCGTGCCTAAGCGGCTGCCCGGAGCGCATGGGTCATAAATGGCATGGCCTTCCTGGGTGGAGCATTCCGGATTGATACGAAGTCCGATTTCTTTTCCGGCGTTTTTTGCACGGATGCCAAACTTTTTCAGCTGGGTCGGACTGTTAAATACAATATGATCCGCATACAAAAGCAATTCCTCAAAGTCCTCTTCCCGATAGGCAGCACAAAAAACGTGACACTCTTTACCTGGCATTTCTTCCGCACCCAGGCGGGCCTCGAAAAGTCCGCTGGCCTCGGTTCCCGCAAGGTAGGGCGCCAGGACCGGATACAGGTCATAGTTGGAAAAGGCCTTTTGTGCCAGCAGAATTTTACAGCCGGTCTCGTCCTGAATTTCTTTTAATATCTGTCCGTTTGCCATTAGCTTGGCCTCGTCGATAATGTAACATGGGGTCGGGAGACCGGAAGTAAGCAAACGGGTCTGAATGGATGTGTGATTCATATTACTTCACCAACACCGGATGGTAGCTCTCCTGATGCGGCAGGCCGTATTTGTCCAGTGCCTCGATGTACGGGTCCGGATCAAATTCTTCCACGGTGTAGACACCCGGTTTGTTCCACTTGCCGGTGAGAAGCATTAATGCACCGCACATGGCCGGTACGCCGGTGGTGTAGGAGATGGCCTGGGACTCTACCTCTTTGTAGCATTCCTCGTGGTCGCATACGTTGTAGATGTAGTAAGTCTTTTCCTTGCCGTCTTTCTTACCGGTGAAGATACAGCCGATGTTTGTCTTACCCTTGGTACGCGGGCCTAAGGTAGCCGGGTCCGGAAGCAGGGCCTTTAAGAACTGAATCGGAACGATTTCCCTGCCCTCGTACATGATAGGGGTGGTGGAAAGCATACCTACGTTTTCCAAGCACTTCATATGGGTCAGGTAGCTCTGGCCGAAGGTCATAAAGAAGCGGATGCGCTTTACGCCCGGAATATTCTTTGCCAGGGATTCGATTTCTTCATGGTGCAAAAGGTACATATCTTTCTGACCCACTTCCGCAAAGTCGTATTCTCTTTTGATGCTCATGGCCGGAATCTCAATCCACTTGCCGTTTTCCCAGTAACTTCCCGGTGCGGATACTTCCCGGAGGTTGATTTCCGGGTTAAAGTTGGTGGCAAACGGATAGCCGTGATCGCCGCCGTTGCAGTCTAAGATATCAATGGTGTCGATTTCGTCAAACTCATGCTTTAACGCATAAGCGCAGTATGCCTGGGTAACGCCCGGGTCAAAACCGGAGCCCAGAAGTGCGGTAAGGCCTGCTGCCTTAAATTTTTCCTGATAAGCCCACTGCCAGGAGTAGTCAAAGTAAGCGGAGAAGCCTTCTTCCTTGCAACGCTTGTCGTAAATGGCACGCCACTGCGGGTCGTCGATGTTTTCCGGTTCGTAGTTTGCGGTGTCCATGTAGTTGACGCCGCAGGCAAGGCAGGCATCCATAATGGTCAAATCCTGATATGGAAGCGCAATGTTCATGACCAAATCCGGCTTGTAGGAGTTGATAAGGGCAATGACCTCCTCGGTCTTGTCCGCGTCTACCTGCGCGGTGGTGATTTTTGTTGCGGTCTTATCTTTTAACTTTTCTGCCAACGCGTCACACTTAGACTTGGTTCTGCTGGCAATACAAATCTCGGTAAATACTTCACTTACCTGACAACATTTTTGAATTGCTACGGATGCTACGCCGCCGCAGCCGATAATCAATACTCTGCTCATTTTTTATCCTCCTTTTTTAACAACGCCAACATCAACTCTCTTACCACCTTACAGGCCAGTGCGGTGCTGGCTCCGCTGGCATCCAACATGGGGCTTAATTCGTTGACATCTGCTGCCACTACATTTGCTTTGCAAACCGTCTCAATGGCCTCCAAAAGCTCTGTAAAGCTGACGCCTCCGGCCTCCGGCGTGCCGGTGCCCGGAAACGCGGACGGATCCAGACAGTCTAGATCGATGGTAAAGTAAATCGGAGCGTCGCCGATAGACTCCACAGCTTCCTTCAAACCGTTAAAGTTAAACGTATGTAAGTCGGTGTGCTCCTTGGCAAACCGGAATTCCTCCCGTTCCCCGCTGCGGATGCAAAACTGGTGTATCCTGCCGTCTCCGATAAGGTCGTGGCAACGGCGAATCACGCAGGCATGACTGAGTTTCGCGCCTAAGTAATCATCCCGCAAATCTGTGTGAGCATCAAAGTG
Organism: Lachnospiraceae bacterium; assembly: GCA_017938405.1. GTDB lineage: Bacteria > Bacillota > Clostridia > Lachnospirales > Lachnospiraceae > SIG307. The sequence continues at coordinate 46,762 of JAGBBP010000043.1, read as the reverse complement.
GATGACGTGAAGGTCAGGGTATTTTTCCAGTGTGGCACGGAAGGCTCCCAGGGTTACTAAATGTTCGCCGCCCAAAAGTAACGGGAATTTATTGTCACTTAAAATCTCTTTTGCAGTGGCTTCAATATCCGTGAGAGCTACTTCCGCAGAACCGAAGCAAAGCTCCAAATCTCCGGCGTCAAACACTGCATAGTCGGTCAAATCCTCGTCCTGATACGGGCTGTAGGTTTCCAGACCGAAGCTCTCGTGCCGTATGGCAGAGGAGCCGTACCGGGTCCCCGGGCGGTAGCTGGTGGTGCTGTCAAAGGGAGCACCGAAGAGGACGAGGGAAGCGTCCTCGTACTCGGCATCACAGCCGAGAAAGGTTTCAATGTTTTTATTCATAGGGCCCTCCTTATTGTTCTACCGCCTCCAGCATTTCCTCTAAGAATGCCGGCAGGTAGAACGCACCTTTATGTAAGTTCGTCGTGTAATATTTCGTCCGAAGTTGCAGCTTGTTCCAACTGTCAGCGTTTAGGTCGTCTAACGGATGGTATTTCTTGCTGGCAAAGCCGAAGAGCCAGTAGCCCGCCGCATAGGTTGGAATGTGGGCCTGATATACCCGGCTGATGGGGAAGGTAGCCACGATACGCTGGTGACTGCGCTGCATGGCATCCGCATCCTGTTTGTAGAACGGGCTGCCTTGCTGGTTTACCATAATGCCGTCTTCACGAAGTGCTTTGAAGCAGTTTCCGTAGAACTCTTTGGTAAACAGGCCCTCCGACGGACCGTAAGGGTCGTTGGAGTCCACGATAATCAGGTCGTATTCGTTTTCGCAGTAGCGGATGAACTTTAAGGCATTTTCATAATGAATGTTTACCCGGCGGTCATCCAACTGGCAGGTATTGCCCGGCAAATACTGGCGGCAGGCTTCCACCACCATGGGGTCCATTTCTACCAGATCAATGTGCTTTAACCGTTCATAACGGGTCAGTTCTTTTACGACACCGCCGTCTCCCGCACCGATAACCAGTACCTTTTCGATGCACGGATGTACCGCCATGGGTACATGGACAATCATTTCGTTATAAATAAATGCGTCCCGCTCGGTTAACATGATATTGCCGTCCAGAGAAAGGATGCGGCCGAATTCTTCGCTGTCAAAAATGTCGATTCTCTGGTAATCGCTTTCACTGCAAAACAGTTGCTTTTTTATCCGGATGCTGAGTTTTACGTCCGGGGTATGTTTTTCACTGAACCATAAGTCCATGGCGTCCTCCCTCTTAGTATGTTTTATTTGTTACTTCCGCCAGCACATTCAAATGCTCGATTTCCGGGTCTTCCGGGCCGGTCATGCTGCAGCCCTTTTCCTTGGCGTAGCGGATGTATTCCAAAATGTCCTTTGTGATTTTTTCGCCCGGTGCCAGAATCGGGATTCCCGGAGGGTAACACATGACAAACTCGCTACAGACCATGCCTTCCGTCTCCATAATCGGGCGGCTTTCCTTCGGTGCATAGAAAGCCTCCTGCGGACTTGCCACCACCTGCGGCGGGATGTATTCCTGGGTCAGCATACCGGTTTTGTCTCTCTGGCAGCAACGGCGGATTTCCGCCAAGGCACTTACAAGACGCTCAATCTCCTGGGTGCGGTCGCCGATGGACAGGTAAGCCAGAATATTTCCGATGTCACCGAACTCAATCTGGATGTCGTAATCGTCCCGGAGCATGTCGTATACTTCGATGCCCGCAAGACCGATATCAAGGGTATGTACACTTAATTTAATCGGGTCAAAATCATAAATGGAATCCCCGTTAATCAGCTCCTGTCCGAAGGCGTAATAACCGCCGATGGAATTGATTTCCGTGCGGGCATATTCCGCAATTTTCCGTACCTGTTCGAATACCTTCTCTCCCCGAAGGGCAAGATTTCTGCGGGAGATGTCCAGACTGCTCATAAGCAGGTAACTGCCGGAGGTGGTCTGGGTCAGGTTGATAATCTGGCGCACGTAACCTTCGTTGATGTTCGGTCCCGCCAGTAAAAAGCTGGACTGGGTCAGGCTGCCGCCGCTTTTGTGCATGGACACGGAGGCCATATCCGCACCGGCTTCCATGGCGGATACCGGAAGGTCTTTTCCGAAATAAAAGTGAGTACCGTGGGCCTCGTCCGCAAGACAAAGCATGTTGTGTTCGTGAGCCAGCTTTACAATGCCCCGCAGGTCGGAGCAGATGCCGTAGTAGGTGGGGTTGTTTACCAGTACCGCCACTGCATTCGGATGCTCCTTAATGGCCCGCTCCACCTGTTCCAGCTTCATGCCCAGAGAAATACCGAGACGGTGGTCTACTTCCGGGTTTACATACACCGGAACGGCACCGCAAAGCACCAGAGCGTTAATGACACTTCTATGAACGTTACGAGGCAGAATGATTTCGTCACCCCGTTTACAAGCGGTCAGTACCATGCTTTGCACCGCACTGGTGGTACCGCCCACCATAAGAAATGCGTGGGCTGCACCGAAGGCATCCGCTGCCAGTTCTTCCGCTTCTCTGATTACGGAAATCGGGTGGCAGAGATTATCGAGAGGTTTCATGCTGTTGACGTCAATGGAAACACATTGCTCTCCTAAGAATGCGGTTAACTCCGGGTTTCCGCGGCCTCTTTTGTGGCCCGGTACGTCGAAAGGAACGACGCGACGATTGCGAAACTGCTCCAGGGCTTCGTAAATCGGCGCTTTGGTCTGGTCTAATTTATTTTTAAGAGTGGATTGGTTCATAGTGGAATCTCCTTTGGCGTGGTGGGTAAAAGAAAATCGCAAGTTGCGTAAAAACACAGCTTGCGATAATACGTTACCCGATTAAAGTAATAAACTACAACCACACAAAAAAAGATATAGAATACCGGATGGCTCCGGTACGTGGAAGTATTAGGTATCTGGATTCGGGATGATCAGAGTCTATATAGCAATCACTTTTACTACTCTTATTGACCGTTTCACAAGTCTGCGTCACAAAACGCAATTTCGGTTATGAAGTAACCAACTTATAAAATTTGAGCTTTTAACTCAATCAATAAGGCAACTTTCGTTGCCAATCGGCAGTGGACCCGGCTGTCCGTATGGCCTCAACTCCAAAGGAGTGGTCCCAAGAATTGCTCGGAAAGGCTCTGTAACATCCTTCCAAAGTAATTGCAATCATACCATAAAAAGAAAATAAATGTCAATAGAATTTTAAAAAAAATTTTAACGAGGTAAATCTTGAAAAGGGTAATTCGGTATAGTAAGCAGAATAGGGAGGAGTATAGAAGGGAAGAAATGCTGTATTGTGGCTACTTCTAATGTATATACAATATATGGTTTTACGTAAAATTTGAATGCATAAAATGAAGAAAAAGCTGGATTTATCGATAAATGTATGGTAAAATTAGAATAAGACAAAAAAAACAGTTTATAGATGGAAATGTGGTGATAGTATGAAATTGTTATTGGCGGCAATCCTTACCCTGGCGTTACTTGTAATCGGGTTTTACATTTATAAAACGCGGAAAGAGGAGAAGGTGCTTGCAAGGACCGTAGGACAGACGTTGTTTTTCGGTTGGGTTATTGTACTGTTTAATCTGATATCTTTGGTGACAAATTTTGAAAGGGTCTGTCTTTTTGCGTACAGTATGTATTTTGTGGCATCGGACTGGATGCTGTACTATTTGTTACGCTTTTCCATTGGGTATATCGGGGTTGACTTTCGTCGTTACGTGAAACGGTGGATTATGTTACCGGTGTTGGCGGTAGATTCGCTTCTTGTTCTTTTGAATAATTTCAATCGTTTTATGTACGATTTGCGTCCGGTGGAATTGTTTGGCGGGGAGGCATATTGGGAGCTTACGATATCGCCGTTCTTTTTTGGGCATTATGCCATCAATGTTTTGCTGGTTGTTTTTAGTTTGATTGCGTTGTTTTACGGTACTTTTACGGCACCGGTGTTTTATCGGAAAAAGTATCTGACCATTGCGGCGATGACAACAGCCCTGATGATTATTAATGTGTTTACGGTGACTTCCGCTGTGGATATTTCCGTAATCGGTTATGTGGTGGAAGCAATCGGCATTTACTATTGTGCCTTCGTTTATACGCCTCAAAAGCTGTTACAGAAGATGCTGTTTCAGGTAACGAAGGATATGACGGTGGCAGTGTTTGTATTGGATACGGACGGAAAAAGATTATACAGTAATACCTATGCAGATGCATTGTTAAATCCGGAAACGGCACCGAGAAATACCGGTGACGAGACGTTGGAGGAATGGTGTCAGGCACGGTATTTAAATGAGGAAGAAGCTTTTATCGAAGAGCAGTTTTTCTACCGGGGCGATGAGGAAGTAATTTTAAAGATTCAGTTACAACGCATGGTGGACGATAAGAATCTTTTACAGGGTGGTTATTTTGTAATTCAGGATCAGACGGAAGAAATTAATAATCTAAAGAAGGAGCAATATCTGGCAACCCATGACAGTCTGACGGGTTTGTACAACAAAGAGTATTTTTGCGAAGTGGCAAAGCGGTATATAGAACGGTATCCGGAGACAGAGTTTTATGTGATTTGTACGGATATCAAGGAGTTCAAAATCATCAATGATTCTTTCGGAACTCAAATCGGTGATCAGATATTGCGGAATGCGGCCCGGATGTTAAAGGAAGAACTTAAGGGTGCAGTAGTAACCGGACGTATCGGCAGTGATGTATTTGCGATTTTGATGCCGAAGGGAAATTATAATGAGCTGTTTTTCCGGAATCAGAAGAGTAAGGATTTTCTGCACGGCATTGACAAGGCATTTTCTTTTCCGGTGGTCAGTCATATCGGTATTTACGAAGTGACGGAGCGGGATTTGCCGGTGTCTGTGATGTGTGACCGGGCCCGGATGGCAATTAATACGATTAAAGAAGATTATCACAAACGAATTGCCTATTATGATGAGAAATTGCGTGCCGAGATTGTACGGGAACAGGAATTGATTAAGGATTTTGATAAGGCATTGGAACACGGACAGATAAAGATGTTTTTACAACCGCAGACCACCGTGGACGGTTCTTTGCTGGGTGCCGAGGCATTGGTACGCTGGTGTCATCCGGAAAAGGGCTGGATTTCACCGGGCGAGTTTATTCCGGTGTTTGAACGAAACGGTTTGATTTCCGATATTGACCGGTTTGTGTGGGAGCAGGCCTGTAAGCAGTTGAAGGCCTGGAAGGAGATGGGAAGGGATGATGTGTATATTTCCGTCAATATTTCTCCACGGGACTTTTACTTTTTAAATGTGTTCCATACCTTTATTGATTTGGTGGAAAAATACGACATCGAGCCGAAGAATTTAAAGCTGGAAATCACGGAAACGGCCATTGTACTGGATTTCAACCGGCAGGTAGAGTTGATTACCCGGTTGCGTAAAAATGGTTTTGTGGTAGAAATGGACGATTTCGGCAGCGGCTATTCTTCCTTAAATATGCTAAAGGATATTCATGTGGATATTTTGAAAATCGATATGGCATTTTTGAAAAAAGCGAAGGATGAAGACCGCAGTAAAAAGATTTTGCAGATGGTAATCGGACTTTCCAACCAGTTGGGAATGCCGGTAATTACAGAGGGTGTGGAAAGTGAGGAACAGGTGAAGTTTTTATCGGAAATCGGGTGCGATATGTTCCAAGGGTATTATTTTGCGAAGCCGATGTCGGTGGAAGAATTTGAGGAAAGGTATTTTCTATTGGACAAGTAACAAAAGAAAAATAACAGAGGGCGACTCCCGAAAGAGGGAATCGCCCTTTTTGCGTGCGACAACCGGATAACGAGAAAGATTTATCGGAAGTTTGCCGACAGACGTTGTTCCAAAATCGCAAAAGGAGCCGGTCCGGTTTCCAATAAAAAGGTATGGAAAGGAAGCAGGGATGCTTCGTCTCCTTCATAGGAGCGGTAAAGGTCCCGCAGGGAACAAAATTCCAGATATCCTACGGAATATGGCAGGTAAACCGCCGGTTCCGCCAACAAAGTGTAATACACTTCTTCCGCGCCTTCCGGAGAAAGGCCGTGTTCCGTAAGGAAGGCTATAACCGTATCCATGGATTTTCCGTGATAATGAATGTGAAGATCCGCAAGGCTGTAAAGGCAGAGTCCCGCAACTTGTTCCGCAATTAAAAATTGTTTCAGTTCTTCGGAGCAGTCCGCATAGCGGTAAGAATACAGTTCCGCATAGGTTCCCCAGCCTTCGTCGTAACCGGTAAAATTCAGTAATATACGGGCCGGGTGGGGTGCCGTAGCGGCAAAAAAAGTATTTTGGTATAAATGTCCCGGATACCCTTCGTGGGCCAGGGTGGAAAACAGGCTTTCCGGTGCACATTTGGCCGGATTAATGTAAATTACGTTTTCTTTATAATTGTCAAAGGGTGGAATTAAGTATAAGGCCGGGCTGATAAAATCCTCCAGGGAAGGATGAACGGTTTCCACACGAAAAGCGGCATCTGCCGGGACAGGAAAATCCTTTTGTATTTGCTCCTGTAAATCGTTTAAAATCTCCTCCGGGGAGGTTGCTTCGGAAAAAGAGATATCTTTTAACTCTGCCTGTAATGCTTCGGATTGATAAAGGGAAACCATGGTCACCATGTTTTGCAGTAATGCATCCTGTAACATGGCCTCGATGTCCCGGATGGAGCGGGAGGAACCGGTGTTGCTTTGTACCAGATATTCGTAATAATCGCTGCCGTTGGGGCGGGCAGCCAATCCGACGGCGGGAACGGAGGTATCCGTAAGCTTCTGTAAGGTGTCAATCAGTTGCTCGTAGGCAGGAATGACTTTTGTAAAAACAAGCTTTTGATTCCGTATACAAAGAGTAGCAATCTCCTGTGCGGAAATGTCGGGAAGGGAGGCAAGCCGGTCACGAAAGCTTTCTATGAGAAAATTGTGCTCCGGGTCTTCCACGAAGGATTTGCACTGCAAAAGAATACGGGACAAAACTTCGGCACAGGACTGGGTCCCGGCAGCGGAGCGGGCTTGTTCAAAGGTACACAGCTGATGAAAATACCGGGGCATATCCTCCAGCAAAAGAAAATAGTCTTCCACATCTTCCAGAGAGGAAAAACGGTATTCCGCCAGCAAAACCGGAAGCTGGGTCTGGAGTCCGGTGGTGGGACCCAAAGGAGAGTCGTACAGTTCGGTACCTTCCGGAATCGCGGAGTACTTTAATGCATATTCCAGCAATTCGTAAGTGAGTTGTTCCTCCGGCTGTAAAGATTCTTTGGAAAAAGCATGCAACCGGGTAAGATATTCCGTGGCGGTCCGGTTGGAGGCCTGCAGGGAATCTACACTGAATTTACCGAAGGAGACAGCCGGTTTTTCAATTTGAAACGCTTCCGGGTCTAAAAGCGTGTAATGGAGCGACAGACTGTCGGAGGTTACATATTCACTGAAAAAGTCGTCCAAAAAAACAGAAAAAGATTCGGCGGTTTCCTGTTGTGTCGGGAGCGGAGGCGGTGTATTTTGTTCGGTTGTGGTCTGTTTCCCGGAACAGCCACCTCCACCCAGAAGAAGGGACAGGGTCAGTGCAAGGCAGAAGGGTTTACGTAAGGAAAACGGCGGAAAACGCTTTTTGCCGGTATGGTTTATGTTTTTTGTTTTATATAAAGAGATCATCATAAAAAACTCCTATAAGAAAATATTCCTTAGAAATCTATTCACGGCAAGGGAAAGAAATGTATAAAGATTTCGGTGGGAAAAGCCGAAATAATAAGTAGAGAAAACAGAATCACGGAGGAGGCGTTGGTATGAACGGAATCCAGTCTTTCTTCGGGGGTGTTGCCCCGGAAAAGGAAAAAGAAGTACAACGCTCCGCCACCGCTGCGGGAAAGGAAACTTCCGCAGCATTTGCAACACAAGCCACCAAGGATGGTGGTAAGACCGATTTTTCGGTAAGTGTATCAGAAGGAGCTGTCGGCAATGTGGAGGAGGAAATTTGCTACGGCGATGTAAGTAAAAATCATCCGGAGGAGAATCCGGAAACCATACAGGAAGAAGAAAAGACCTTGGAGGAATCCGCAGAGCGGTTGTCCGAGGAGGATTATGATGCCCTGCGGGCAGAAGGCGTGACGGTGGAAGAATTGACGGCAACCCAGTTAGAACGGGCCATCGAGCGGATTCGCCTCGGAAGGGATTTGAAGGAAAAGAATATAGAAGGTCAAAAAGCTAAGCTTGCCGAAAAACGGGAAGCTGTTATTGACGTGGCGAAAAAAGCCTTAAAGGGCAATCCGGCAGCGGAATATATTGCGGAAAAGCTGCTGGCGGTAGGTATGCCGGTCACGGACGCAACGGTAAATAAAGTGTATCAGGCAGTGGAATTTGCGGGAAACCTTTCCGGTATGTCCGAGTCGGTACAATATTATCTGGTGAAGTTCGGAAAAGCACCTACAATTGAAAATGTTTATATGGCGCAGTACAGTGCAGGAAATGTAAAATCTACTCCGGTTTCCGATAAGATGTGGGAAAATCTGACTAAATCCGTGAATCAGGTGTGTGTAAATGCAGACCTGACCATTAACGAAGAAAATTTAGGAAATGCCAGATGGCTCACGGAACACGGTTTACCGCTTACGCCGGAGAATCTTTTGCGGATGCATGAGTTAAGCGATGTGAAGCTGCGTACACCGGAAGAGGTGGCCGAATTGGCAGTAACGGCAATGTTGGACGGGAAGCAGCCGATTCAGGCGAACCTTACATATCTTACCAGAGCGGAAGTGGGCGAACGGGTAGAGCGCATGAAGGGCTTTACGCCGGATACGGTAGAGCTTGCTTATGTAAAGAAGGCAGCGGAGAAAGTACAGGAGCTTGCACCGGGACAGAGTGCACCGAATGAAGCGGTATTAAGCCGTGCCATGCAGCAGGCGGCAAGAGAAGACGTTACCTTTAACGAACTTGCTTTTGCGGAGGATGAGATACGTAGCGATTCCCGTCCGAGTACGTTGGAGCAGGCGGTTCTTGCGGAAGTATCCGGCTTTTCCATGGACTTTGATATCAGTGTGGTTCGTGCAAAGAGACGTTTGGAAGAGATTCGTTTGAAGATGACCACGGAGTCGGCATACCGTTTGGAACGCCAGGGTATTCGTATCGATACTTCCGGTCTTGCCAAGGTGGTGGACGGTCTTCGGGTTTTGGAAAATAATTATTATCGTTTTTATACCGACGAAGCAGGGTTTGCAGGGAACCGTTCCATGGAGGATTTGTTCCGGAAAACCATGCAAAATATTGACAATCTTTCCAAATCTCCGAGTTATACCCTGGGTGTAACCTTTGAAAACAGAGAAAATGTGACCCTGGAGGCTTTGGCAAATGCGGGAGCAGGACTTGGGGCAAAGATGCAACGGGCAGGAGAATCCTACGATATGCTGGGAACGAGACCGCAGGCAGCCTACGGCGATTCCATTAACCGCGCCTTTGCGGGAAATGCGGAATTATTAAAGTCTCTTGGTATGGAGGCATCCGCGGAAAACTTAAGAGCCGTGCGTATTTTGGCCTATAATTCCATTGAACTGAATGCCAATAACATGGATGCGGTAAAGGAATATGATAAAAAGGTAACGGATTTAATTCAGAATATGCATCCGGCAGCGGCACTCCGTCTCATTCGAGAAGGAATCAATCCGCTTACGGAAACCGTGGATAATCTTGCCCGGAGGGTGGCTGAAATCCGTATGGAGGACGGTCTGGAGCAGGATACAGAGAAGTTTGCAAGATACTTATTCAAGATGGAAAAGAGTGCGGGAGTTACGCCGGAGGAGCGTACCGCTTATATCGGTATGTACCGTTTGTTTAATCAGCTGGAGAAGACCGACGGAGCCGCCATCGGTGCGGTCATGGATAGCGGTAAGGAACTGACCTTAGGCAATCTTCTTTCTGCTATGCGTACCGCAAAAATGGGGGGGCTTGATGTAACGGCGGACGAAACCATGGGTAAGGTTCGCGAAATGTTGCCGAACAGCAACCGAATTGATGCACAAATTCTTTCCGGTATTAAGATTCCGGGAAAAATTGCCGATATATCGGTTAGTGACGGATATGAGATGTATAAGGAAAATACCACCCCGACACCGGATGAAACCATGCAGGCGGTACAAAACCTCCGCGCAACGGCTCAGACCGCGGAGCAGGCACCGGAGTTCTTAACCGCGCTGGGACTTGTGGTAACTGCCAATAACGTGGAGGCCGCAAAGGAATTTTTATCCGGTACCGGCGAGATGTACGGAAAGCTGGGTAAACTGTTAAAGCAGTTCCGCAAGGATGAAAAAGTGGAAGCGGCAGAGAGTGAGACGGAAGCTCTTTTGGCAGCCGGCGGAGCGGACAGTACGGAAAGCCTCTTTGATGTACGGGTTGCGGAAGGGTATTACCGTAATCTGAAAAAGGCAGTTCGTAACTTAGAGGACGATATGCAGAATGACGGCGAGCCGACCTCTATGGATTTGAAGGCGTTGAAGCAGATAAAGATGGGAGTAAAGCTGCGCGGGGAATGCGCAGGAAAAGAATGTTTCGATTTCCCGGTAGAGACCGCAGAAGGCGTAAAGAGTATGCGGGTTACCTTACAGGCCGGAGACGGAGCATTTGAAAATGGAAAGGCATCGGTAAAGATTCCGCTTGTGAAGCTTGGAAATGTACAGGCGGACTTACAGATAGAAGACAATCAGATTTTCTGTTTTGTCAGCAGTGATTCCCGGGAAGGAACCGAGCTGCTTGAACACAGCAAACGGGAGCTGACAGTACGATTACTTGATTTAGGAGTATCGGATGCAATGGTATATTGCGGTGCAGACGCAAGAATGGGCGAATATACCGTGAACCGTATTCCGGGCATTGACAAGGAAGGAGATGTCACCGAACCGCAGATGGGTGAAAAGCCGGATACAGCACAGTTACTGGCAGCCTCCAAGGCGGTATTTGTTCACATCATGGAAATCGAGCGGGCATAAGGCTTGTGTAAGGATACGCAAGATACGCCCGGAAAGGAACAGGTGACAGTATGAGAATCAACCATAATATTTCAGCGCTTAAGGCGTGTAACATTCTCGGAAAGACGGGCTCTGCTCTGGATAAGAGCTTAGAGCGTCTTTCTTCCGGATATCGTATCAACCGCGCGGCAGATGATGCGGCGGGTCTGGCAATTTCCGAAAAGATGAAAACTCAGATTGCGGGTCTCGAACAGGCGTCCCGTAATGCGGCGGACGGTATTTCCGTTATCCAAACCGCGGAAGGTGCATTGGATGAAGTAGAAGCAATGTTGCAGCGTATGCGTGAGCTTTCCGTGCAGGCGGCAAACGGTGTCAATACCGACGAAGACCGTGCGGCGATTCAGGATGAGATTGACCAGTTAAACGAAGAAATCACCCGTGTTTCCGAAACCACCGAATTTAATACAAAGAAGCTGTTAAACGGTACGGTTGACCGCCGTTCTTACTCCGACAACGAAAAGATTCAGTTGATTTCTTTATCGGATTCCGTAGCAATTACGGAGTACAAGCTTACGGTAGATACCGCACCGCAGCCTGCAAAGGTACAGATGGATGAGATTCCGACCGCAGACAGAACCGGTAAGCTCGGTGACGGTTTTGAAGGAAAGATTTCCATTAACGAAAAAGAAATCGAAGTGACGAAGGAAGATTCCATCGAGGATATCTACGAAAGACTTCGTGAAGCCGGTTCCAACGTAGGTGTGAATGTAACACCGATGAAGGAAAATGCGGCAGGGGAGCAGGAAGTCAGCACCATTGCCGACGCAGACTATATTTTATTTGAGAGTAAAGATTTGGGAGAAGATGCCTCCATCGAAATCTTCTGTGATAACCAGAAGCTGGCGGAAGCATTGGGATTTTCCTCCGGCAGATCCGGCGGCGGCGCGGATGCGAAGGTAACTTTGGATTATGACTCCGGATTTTCCCGTACCGCAACAGTGTCCGTAGACGGTGACTATGTAACCGTAACGGATGTGGATGATTTTAAGATGAAGTTTAAGGTAGACGGTACCGGCGAAGAAGCAACGGTTACCGTATTAAAGGCGGGCCCGATGGATTTGCAAATCGGTGCAAACGAAGGACAGACCATGGAAGTACGTATTCCGAAGGTGGATACGGACACTCTGGGAACCGCAGTGGTAAATGTAAATACCCAGGAATCCGCCCAGAAGGCTATTACGATTTTTGAAAATGCAATCAACGAGGTTTCCTCCATTCGCGCAAAGCTGGGTGCTTACCAGAACCGTCTGGAGCATTCCATTAACAGCTTGAATATTTCCGCAGAAAACTTAACGGAAGCTTTATCCCGTGTAGAAGACGTGGATATGGCAAAGGAAATGGTTACCTTTACCCAGCAGCAGGTGCTTTCCCAGTCGGGTAATGCGATGCTGGCCCAGGCAAACCAGAGACCGCAGCAGATTTTATCGTTGTTACAGAGCTAAGAGATGTTTGAATCGGATGTGACAAGGGATAAGGAATGAGCCGCAAAAGACAGAAGCCGGTTCGGGAGAATGGACAGGCGGAAGGAAATTCGGTCGAAAATGGAGGCAGGCATATGAAAAAAGAAATGATACAGGATTTTTCCATGCGGGTAACACAAGCTTCCCGCAGTGAGTTAATCGTAATTATGTACGAGATTATTTTAAAGGATATGGAATATGCGAGAGAAGCCTTTGCGGAGGAGGATTTTGTAACCTACGAAAAGGAACTGACCCAGGCTGGCCGGTTTGTCAATGAACTGATGGCGTCCCTGGATTACAGCATCGGACTTTCCTATCAGCTGATGAGCTTGTATATCTTTGCAAACAAGGAGTTAACCGCCGCAAGAGTACAGCGGCAACCGGAGCGGCTTGACGGGGTAACGGAAGTGTTTGAAAAACTGCTTGCCGGATATCAGAAGGTTAGTGAAGAAGATACCAGTGGACCGGTCATGAAAAACACCCAGCAGGTATATGCGGGACTGACCTACGGTCGAGGGACACTGAATGAAATGTATGTAAACGGAAACGAAGCCAGAAGAGGGTTCATGGCGTAAACATCTATAAGGGGGGGATTCATATGAAACGGAAACGTAGATGGGTGGTACTGGGGGGTGTAGCAATTCTTGTGCTTCTGGCAATTGCCTGGTATAAATGGCCGGTGAAACTTACGGAGGTGGATACGTCCGAAGTAGGTTTGATTGTTTTATTGGATGGAACCACGGGAAATCGTGCGGAAATCTCCGATGCGGAAACAATAAGTCGGTTAATGAAGGAGTTCTGTTCCGTTAAGATGCAGAAGGATGGTGTTTCGGTGTATTCCGCCGGATATCATATCTGGGTCCGGGTATGTAAGCCGGATATGGAAATCGTATCCGATTTTTGCATAAACGGAGAACGAATGATTCGAAGAGACCCGTTTTTTTACAAGGTTGTGGGCGAGGATATGGATGTAGAATATCTGGAGCGGTTAATCAAAGAGGCACAGGAAACGGAAGAATAGGTTAGAGAAGCAAGGTCTGTCCGGAAGGACGGACCTTTTTTGCTCTGTCAGAGATTTTGCATTTTCTTAGCATGAAAATGTTTCGCGAAATTTGCCTTAAAAAACATTCTGTAGAGTGAACCTTTTCCGGAAAAATAACGTCTTATTCTATGAAATCGATTTCACTAAGAAAAGCAAGGAGGTGATGATATGGATGAATTTGAAATACTGTTTGGAAAGTACAGGGCCGGTGTGGAGCGGTTTGTAAAGTTCCGGTTGCCGACCCTTGCGGATGCGGAGGATGTGCTGCAGGAGGTGGCCATTACCGCTTGTGAGAAGTTTTCCCAGTTAAAGAATCAGGATGCCTTTCAGGCGTGGTTTCTCGGTATTGCCAGAAATAAGTGTAACGATTATTTCCGTAAGAAAGCAAAGGAATTGGAAATCCCTTTGGAGGAGGTGCCGGAGCAGGAGTTGTCCTATGGACGACACGGCGTTACCATAGAGGATACGGTGCGGGAGACCTTAAGCACTCTGGCAGATAAAGATAAGCAGATTCTTTATTTGTATTTCTGGAAGGAGCTTCCCCAGGCGGAAATTGCGAAGCACCTTAACATTCCGATAGGAACCGTAAAAAGCAGGTTGCATACCGCAAAGCAGAATTTCAAAAAGCAGTATCCATATCAGACAGAGAAAGTGAAAGGAGAAGAAACAATGAAGACATTACCGAAGTTATTACCGAATTATACCATAGAAAAGTCCGAAGAGGCGCCGTTTGCCGTAAAGTGGGAGGAGCTTATCGGGTGGTTTTTGGTGCCGAAGTTAGGGGAAGAGTTATCCTGGGGTATGTACGATATGCCGTCAAGAGAATGTAACCATGTGTATGATCTGAAGGTGACGGGAAAGGCTATGGTCCACGGCATCGAGGGAGTGGAGCTGACCGCAAGGGAGGCTTCTTATTCCGGGAAAAAAGAGGTCATCAACCGTACCTTTGTGGCGCAGCTTACGGATACCCATTGCCGGTATCTTGCCACCATGCGGACCGACGGAGACGTAAGAAACTATATTACCTTTTTGGATGGAGATGCGTTTATGACCAGTTGGGGCTTCGGAGAGGACAACTGCGGAAACGAAACCAACCTTTCCCCGAAGGGTGACATTAAGAGAGAGGGAAATGTCGTAACCAGTGCGGATAAGGAGTTTTTGCTGGATATCGTGGGACGCTATACCGTTACCATCGGCGGAAAGAAATACGATACCGTTTGTGTCATGGACATTGAAACCTATAACGCCGGCGTGGTGTCGGAGCAGTTTCTCGATAAAAACGGAAGAACCATTTTGTGGCGTCGCTTTAACCGGGATGACTGGGCCTTTGATCGCTACGGAAAGAAATGGTCCGAGCAGTTGCCGGAGAATGACAAACTGATCATCAACGGCGTGACCTATGTGGAGTGGTATGACTGTATGACGGAGTATGTGGTGTAAGGAAATATTGTATAATAATATTCTAAGGGGGAAGCCTCGGCAGAGAAATTTGCCGGGGCTTTACTAAAATCATGATAAGAAATGTGAGTAAATTTAATTGAAAAAGTGACGGTATAATGGTAAAATAATTATATTAATTAAATCCATAAAAAGATGAAACATCATATTCGAAACGAGTAAAATTTCGAGTTACGTATAAACTAAGTGGGATAAGAACCAAATCGAACCGAAAGGGGATTTTATTATGGCAACAGAAAGAAAATGGGAACGGAGCGCGGGCATTTTGATGCCCATCAGCAGTCTTCCGGGACCGTACGGCATCGGTACATTAGGTAAGGAAGCCTTTGCCTTTGTGGATTTTGCAAGAGAGATGGAGTATTCTTACTGGCAGGTGTTGCCGGTGGGACCGACGGGCTACGGTGACAGCCCGTATCAGTCCTTTTCCGCCTTTGCAGGTAATCCGTATTTTATCGATCTTCCGACCCTGATTGAAGAGGGCTTGATTTCCGTGGAGGACTGCAGTGAAATCGAATGGGGCGAGAAGCCGGAGACCGTGGATTACGGTGCACTTTATATGGGCCGCCGGGAAGTACTTCACATTGCGTATAAAAACAGTAAGCATCAGGAGACCAAGGAATTTAAGGAGTTTTGTAAAAAGAACGAGTATTGGTTGCGGGATTATGCGCTTTTTATGGCCATTAAGGATTCTTTCGGCGGACAACCGTGGCAGGAGTGGGAGATGCCGCTCCGTTGCCATGAGGAAGCAGCTCTCGAAAAGATGGAGCAGAAGCTTTCCGAGGAAGTGGGCTATTACATGTTTTGCCAGTTTAAGTTTGATGAGCAGTGGAATCGTCTGCGGAAGTACGCAAAGCGTAAGGGCGTAGCGATTATCGGAGATATTCCGTTGTATATGGCAATGGACTCTTCGGATGTGTGGGCCCATTATGATTTGTTTGAGCTGGATGCTCTCCGCAGAGAAATCAACATCGCGGGAGTTCCGCCGGATTTGTTTTCCGCTACGGGCCAGCGTTGGGGCAATCCGTTGTACCGCTGGGATGTGATGGAGGAACAGGATTTTGACTGGTGGAGACGCCGTATGGCCATTTCCGCCGAACGTTATGACGTGATTCGTATCGACCATTTTATCGGTATTGTGAACTTTTATTCCATTCCGGCAGAGAGTGAAACTGCTATGAACGGCGAGTGGAAGAAGGGGCCGGGTGCAAAGCTGACCAGGATGATAAACGAAGTGGTTGGAGAAGGCAAGATTATTGCCGAAGACCTTGGCGTGGTAACGAAACCGGTGGTGGATTTGATGGAAGCGAATGAGTATCCGGGCATGAAGGTACTGGAGTTTGCCCTTGACTGTACGCCGGACAACCCGTATTTACCGCATAACTTTACGTCCAACAACAGTATTGCTTATATCGGTACCCACGACAACGAGACCTTGCACGGTTGTTTGTCCGGCAAGTCCGATTGGGATATGGGACGGATCCGCGAGTACTTCGGTATCGGTCGTCAGGAATCGGTAGAGGAAGCATTGATTCGTACCGCATATCGTACCCACCTTCATACTGCGATTTTCCAGATGCAGGATTTACTGGGGCTGGGAAACGAAGCCCGTATGAATTTCCCGTCTACCATGGGTAGCAACTGGCAGTGGCGAATGAAGAAGGACCAGTACGAAAAGATTGACGTGCAGAAGTACCAGACCATGGCCTGGATGTACCGCAGACAGAATAAAAATCCGATGTTACCGGAGGAGGAAGAGGAAACTTCTGAGGCGGAAAAGTAAAAGAAGTAAATGGTATAATTTTTAAGAGGATGGTTAGGCTATACACATAAATGTGTGAGCCGCCATCCTTTTTTGTTTGAAAGGGTACACTGAAAATCGGCGTAGAAACCGGAGAGTGAAAAAGAAGCGGTTCACAGGAATGAGAGGAAAAGAGAATGAGAGTGTTGAAAAAGCTTAGAAAAATAGTAGCAACAACCTTAGTTTGCGGCATGATGCTTGGCATGGCTGCCTGTGCCTGCGGCGAGGATTCCGGTAACGGCGGGAATAATACGACGCCGGGTGTGGGTCAGTCCGGGAATCAGGGGGACCAATCGGGCAATCAAGGCAGTCAGTCTGGCGAAGCGAAGAAGATTACCCTTACGGTTTGGTCCCCGGCAGAGGATCAGGCGCCGCAGGAAGGTTTGCCGAACGGTCTTCTTGCCAAGTGGTGCGGAGAATTTGCAAAGGAACATCCGGAGTGGGATATTACCTTTCAGTACGGTGTTTGTTCCGAGGGTGATGCACGGGATATTGTAACGAAGGATTTGGATGCGGCCGGAGACGTGTATATGTTTGCCAACGACCAGCTGGCGACTTTGGTGGGTGCAGGCGCTTTGGCGGAGTTCGGAGGCTCTGCATTAGAGACCATTCGTACCATGAACAATGATACCATGTTCCGTAGTGTGACCTATGAGGATGCGGTGTACGGAGTGCCGTATACACCGAACACGTTGATTTTGTATTACAATGACGAGATGTTTGACGAGGATGAAGTAAAGTCCTTAAATACCATGTTAGAAAAGGATTTGGGTAAGGGAGTAGCGGCATTTGCAATGGACCTGACCGACAGCTGGTATATCGAGCAGTTTTATTATGCGGGCGGTTTTACCTTATACGGACCGGACGGGACGGATGAGGCTGCGGGTACCGATATCGGTGATTTCGGTTTTGTAACGGAGTTTTTGGTGGATTTGGTGAAGAATCCGAAATTCCACAAGGAATCCGGAGATGATTCCATTACCCGTCTTGCAAACGGTACCCTCGGTTCTTTGGTGTCCGGTTCTTGGAAGGCCAACGCAATCAAGGAAGCCCTTGGTGATAATTTTGAAACCGCAGAGCTTCCGTCTGTTACCTTTGACAACGGAGTGTCCGGCGTGATGCGTCAGTTCACCGGTTCCAAGGCAGTAGGCGTAAATCCGCGGAGCGAAAACATGGCAGCGTCTGTGGCACTTGCCTTGTATCTCGGTAGCGAAAGTGTACAGAGAGACCGTTTTGAATATCGTGGCGTTACGCCGGTGAATGTAAACCTTGCGGAGTCCGAGGCCGTACTTCAAAGTCCGATTGCGGAGGCAGAAAATGCGGTAGTACTGCATACTTCCGTGGTACAGCCGACGGTGCCGGCCATCTCCAACTGGTTTACCATTGTGGAGACCTTTGCCAATGAGATTTATAACGGAACCATTACCAAGGAAAATGCGGCAGAGCGCACGAAGCAGTTGGAGGAGGCGCTGAATGCGGGGACAGGATTCTAATAAATTTACAGCCATCGGTGAGGCAGGCTTTTTGGAGTCTTGGGGAAAGGGTGACCTTTTCACCAAGTTTTCCCTTCTTGTACCGGGTCTGGGAAATATCCGGAGAGGGCAGGTTGTAAAGGGAATTTTATTCCTCCTTCTTGCAGCGGCCTATGTGATTTACTTTTTCGGAACCGGAGTCGGCGTGCTCCGGAAACTCCCGACCTTAGGAACGAAAACCCAGGAAAAGGTATGGGACGATGCCCAGGGGATTTTTGTATATGAACCGGGGGACAATTCCCTTCTTATCCTGCTTTCCGGGGTAATCTTTGTGTTCCTGACCTTGGCGTTTTTGCTTTTCTTGCGGATGGCGGTGCGTTCCGCTTACTATGCGGAGGAACTTTCCCGTGCGGGACGCAGAGTGCCGAAGTTCCGGGAAGAAATCGAGATGCACTTTAACGGAAGATTGCATCGGACCTTGCTTTCCCTGCCGGTTTTAGGTGTGCTTGTCTTTACTATATTGCCGTTGGTGTTCATGATCAGTATGGCCTTTACCAACTACGACAGAGACCACCAGGTGCCGGGAAAGCTTTTCACCTGGGTGGGTCTGGATAATTTCCGGACGGTGCTGGATTTTGACGGAGCTTTCGGAAAAACCTTCTGGCCGATTTTAGGCTGGACCTTTACCTGGGCAATTTTTGCCACATTCTTAAACTACATTTTGGGAATGCTGCTGGCCATCTTAATTAATAAAAAAGAAGTGCGGTGGAAGGGCTTTTGGCGATTCTGCTTTATTCTTTCCATTGCGGTACCGCAGTTTGTGACCCTGCTTACCATGCGGACTCTCTTACAGCCAAACGGTGCGGTAAATGTACTGTTGCGGGAATGGGGGTTCATTGCGCAGGATACGGCGTTGCCGTTTTTTACAAATGCGACCTGGGCCCGGGTGACGATTATCGTTGTGAATATCTGGGTGGGTGTGCCGTATACGCTGTTGACAACTACAGGCATTTTGCAGAACATCCCGACAGAGCTTTACGAGGCGGCAAAGGTGGACGGTGCCAATGCCAGGGTGACCTTTTTAAAGATTACCCTGCCGTATATGCTTTTTGTCACGGCACCGACCCTGATTACCACCTTTATCAACAACATCAATAACTTTAATGTCATCTATCTGCTGTCCGGAGGTGCTCCGGCGACATTGGAATATTATCGGGGAACGGCGGGAAAGACAGATCTGTTGGTGACGTGGTTGTACAAGCTGACCATTGATAATAAGGATTACTGCTATGGGGCGGTTATCGGTATTTTGACCTTTGTGATTTCTATTGTGATTTCGCTGGTGGCATACAGGCAAACGGCGGCGTATAAAAATGAGGAGGGGTTTCAGTGAAAAATAGTTCTGTAAAAAGGAAAAAGAAGCTGCGTACCGTGCTTCTCCATGTTCTTCTTGGAGTATTGGCAACAGTGTGGCTGTCCCCGATTCTGTGGATTGTGATGACTTCTCTCCGGGGCGAGGCAGGGTCCTATTTTACGACGTTTTTTCCGAAGGAAATCACTTTTAAAAACTTCACGCGGTTGTTTACGGAAACGGATGTGCTGAACTTTCCGCGTTGGTTTTCCAATACCTTAATCGTATCGATTTTTACTTGTATTATTTCCACCTTTTTTGTACTGGCGGTGTCCTATTCCATGTCGCGGATGCGTTTTAAGCTCAGAAAGCCGTTTATGAATGTGGCGTTGGTGCTGGGTATGTTTCCGGCGTTCATGTCCATGATTGCGGTGTATTATATTTTAAAGGGAATTAATCTGACCGAAGGTGTTATGAAGTTGGTTTCTTTGGTGTTGGTGTATTCCGCCAGTACAGGCTTGGGCTTTTATATTGCCAAAGGTTTCTTTGATACCATACCGAAAAGTGTGGATGAGGCGGCCATGATTGACGGGGCGTCCCGGTTTAAGATTTTTTACAAAATTACGGTGCCGCTTTCGAAACCGATTATTATGTATACGGTCATTACGTCCTTTTTGGCACCGTGGCTGGATTTTATCTTTGCAAGAGTCATCGCCGGAGCTGACAGCCGGTATTATACCGTGGCCATCGGGCTTTGGAGTATGCTGGAGCGGGAATACGTGTACCATTATTACACAAGGTTTGCGGCAGGTTCCGTGTGCGTGGCCATACCGATTGCGGCACTGTTTTTATTCACCCAGCGGTACTATGCCGAAGGACTGTCGGGGGCGGTGAAGGGATGATTTCCCGTTCTTGCAAGCAATATAGTCTTCTAAGACCGGAAAAGAGCCGATATACACTTGTTTTTTCACATCGCAACGCTTCGTCAAACTTCCTTTAAGAGTGGCTAAGCCTTTCGGTAGCGTCCTCAAGCCTAAGCCACTCTAAAAGGTGATTTCGACTCAGCTAAAGGCGCGGCCCTTCGGGCAAATTCAAAAACAAGTGTATATCGGCTCTTCTTCCGGTTTGGTATACTTTATGAGCGCTTGCAAGAACTCGCCACGCCCGAGCCGAAGGTTATTCTTCACCTCAGGCGAAGCAAAGTTATTACATTATCTTCTTAGATTGTGTTTGCATTTTGTTTATGCTAAAATGGAAGAAAAGAAAGTGTGTTTAAGGAGGACCCGAAATGGCATTAATTGATGAAATCAAAGCTACGCGTGCCGCATGGGCAGAGAATGATGCAAAGAGAGATGCGGGTGTTCCGGAACCTGTGGGTATTCGGAAGGTGGAAGATATTGTATATACGTCCTCTGCTACAAAGGAGGAGGAGACGTGGCATCTGACGGATATTTATTATCCGGACCCGTGGGAGAGTGAATCTTATCCGGTGATTGTCAGCATGCACGGTGGCGGTTGGTTTTACGGAGATAAGAAGTTATATAGTTTATATACAAAGTATTTGGCAAGCAAGGGCTTTGCGGTGGTGAATTTTAATTACCGTCTGGCGCCGGAGTATCCGTACCCGTGCGGATTTTTGGATTGTTGCCGGCTTATGGACTTTCTGGCGAAGAATGCGGCTGCGTATCGTTTGGATTTGAGCCGCCTGTTTCTGGTGGGAGATTCTGCGGGAGCGCAGCTGTTGAGCCAGTACAGTATTTTTGCTACGTCGGCGGAGTATCGCAGTTTGTTTGAGGAGGCAAAGAATCTTACGATGCCGGTTCCGGCAAAGGTTGCTTTAAACTGTGGAGTATACGAACTTTACGGCAGGAAGGACAGCAGAGCTTCCGCGAATTATTTGCCGGAGAATTTGTCGGAGAAGCTTACGGAAAGTATAACGCACGTTTTAGATTACATGAACGGTGATTTTCCGGAAACCTTTTTGATGGCAAGCGTGAATGACCCGTTGCTTCCGGCTTCGGCGGTGATGAAAAAGAAGTTGGAGGAGTGCGGTGTGCCGCATGAATATCATGAGTACGGGCAGACAAATCCTGCGGATGCCCATGTGTTCCATGTGAATCTGCGGAGTGAAGAGGGATTGCGGTGCAACAAGGACGAACTGGAGTTTTTCCGGAAATGCCGATAGATGGTTTTGTTCAAGTGAAGCGTTTGGAACGGAAATAAGAGAAAGAACGGAAGAGGTATCATAGATGTTAACGGAATTATTTTTCACCTTTGCCAAAATCGGTCTCTTTACCTTTGGCGGCGGCTATGCCATGATTGCGCAAATCAAGGAGACCGTGGTGGAGCAGAAGAGGTGGCTTGACGAAGAGGAATTGATGCAAATCATTACGGTGGCGGAGTCCACGCCGGGACCGATTGCTATCAATATGGCGACTTATGTGGGTTATAAGAAAAAGGGGTTGGCAGGAAGTGCCATGGCCACTCTCGGGGTAGTTTTGCCGTCCTTGGTGATTTTATATGTGATTTCACTGTTTTTGGATGCCTTTCTGCAAAACAGATATGTAGCTTACGCTTTTACGGGGATCAAATGCGGCGTGGCATTTCTGATTTTAAGAGCCGGGATTGATCTGTTAAAAAAGTTGGAAAAGAGAGTAGTTCCGCGGATTACCTTTGGAATTGTGTTTGTGTTGATGATTGTATTTGATTTATTGTCGATATCTTTCAGTTCCATTTGGTTTATTTTGATGGGTGGAGTCCTGGGAATTGTGCTCTACGCCGTTTTCTCTCCGAAGAAGGAGGTGGAGTCATGATTTACTTACTGCTTTTTCTGGAGTTTTTTAAAATCGGGTTGTTTTGCTTCGGCGGCGCCTTCGGAATGATACCGCTGATTGAAGAGACGGTGGTAAAACACGGATGGTTGACGGAAAGCGAAATTTTCAATTTAATCGGTGTGTGCGAATCCACGCCGGGACCGATTGCGGTGAATACGGCCACTTATGTGGGCTCTGTAATGGGAGGCCCCCTCGGAAGCATTGCCGCCACCTTGGGCGTGGTGTTGCCATCGTTCCTCATTATTCTGCTGATTGCAGCGGTGCTTAAAAACCTGACGGATAATAAGTATTTCAAAGGTTTTATGCGAGGTGTAAAGCCGGTGGTGGTAGCGCTGATTTTATCCACCGGAGGTCTGCTTCTGTTAAAAACCATAGGTTATGCCGGCTTGCAGGCTTTTACTGTGGATTGGGTATCTGTGGTGATTCTGGTGCTTCTTGTGGGGATTTATGTCGGGATTACCCGTCTTTGGAAAAAGAAGCTCAGTGCCGTGAAGATTATTTTACTGTCTGCGGGGTTGGGCGTGGCAGTGTCCATGGTGGCAGAATCGGTTTCTATTTGATGAGGGAATTTATGAAGGAAAGACAGGGAGGATACATAGGGAAAAAAATAGGGGATAAACGAACGTCCACAGAATCGTAAATGTTCTGTGGACGTTTATTTGTAAGTGTTTGTGTAGCGTTTCTCTGAAGAAACGCATACGAAGCATCAGCTTGCATCGGCAACCTTTTGTTGCCGGTACAAAATCCGCTTAATACTATCCTCGGAAAGATGATACTCTGTGGCAAGGCAGGACACGGTGACACCGGTCTGCTTCTTTGCGCGGATCTCAAGGTTTCTTGCTTCTAACAGCTTCTTTGTGCCGGACTTACTTCCCCACGCTTTGCGGGTAGCCGTTTCCGGCGGTATGTAAATGAGGCCGTCTCCGACGTAGCTTCGTACTTGACCTAAGAGCCAGTCCGGAAGGACCTTTTCTGCGTTGATATATGACATAAAAATCACTCCTTTGAATGTTGGTTGGATTGCGAAAGCAATCGGTTCGTAAATATCCATTCAAAAAGTGCAGCATATATCTGAATCATGATAGCGGCAATACCGCTCCGTACACTGCCGCTTAGATATAAGCTGCACGGAGCTGATCAAATCCTGTTAAGTTATGTCCTCTTAAACGATAATCCACGAAACTCACTCCCTTCTCGTGTTGAAAAACAATTGCATCTTGCTTTATCTTAACATAAAGCGGCCGGATTTTCAACCAAGAAAGTAGTGTCATGTTTGGATTAAAGAGTTTTTGACATAAACAAAACCAAGTCGTCATCAACGGTACAAACTGTTTCATACTGTATACAAGGCTTGCCCTGATACCATACGCCGGAACCATCCGGAAGATACCCACGTTTGACATACATCCGCTGTGCACTTCCATAGGCGTCACACAGTCCGACACCAAGGCAGACGGTATCTGCATACTGTCCGGCGATTTGTTCCGCCACATCCATCAGTTTGTTTCCGATTCCTTTTCGTTGGTATTTCTTCAACACGTTAAAATCAAAGATTTCCGGATAACCTTTCCCTTTGAACGGCCCTTCATGAGCGGTCAGGTACACATACACAGAGCCGGCAGGGTGTCCCTGATATACCGCGGTTAAAGCAACGCATTTTCCCTCGGCCTGGTCTTTCAGTCTCATCAGACAATCGCCGATTTCCGCGTGCCATCCTTGGGCAGTGTATTCCTCATAAAAGATTTGGTCATCCGCCTCTTCCATATTGCGGATGACTAGGTTTTCGTCTTGGTAGTAAATCATTTTATTATTCCTCCTCCATTTGTCTTGTATACGGTAGCATACGAAAAGCATCCGTTACCTACACCAAAAAATTCTCCATGTTTTCCGAAATCTCCGCGACTTCCTCTGCCACTGCTTTTTCCGTATTGTCATAGAGATGCCCCTGATTCTCCGGAAGGTTTTCAAGCTTTTGCTTCAAGAACAACGCTCTCTCAATCAGCTCATCATCTCCTCGGGTCTGAATGCGTTTTGTGATTGCCTCTTCCGATGCCGTAAGAACAAGATAATACAGCTTTGCATTCTGTTCCTTTGCAAGCTTTTGTAATAGCGGAAGTTCGTCTTCAACTACGTAATCGATCACAACATCCAACCCACGCTGCAGTGCCTTCCCCGCTACATCCAAAATGCATTCCCAGTTAAACTTTAGAACCTGCGACCATGCCAATGGATTGGAATCTTGCTCTTCCGCACAAAAGACATCTTCCTCGTACATTCCCACAAACCCGTGATGAAAGTCATCCCCATGGATTACGTATATCCGGGTTCGTTTCTCTGATTTTACTAAATGCTCCGCATAAGCATCCGTGAGTGTTGATTTTCCGCATCCGCAGGGACCGGAGATAAAATAAATGTTTGCCATTTTGTTCTTTTTCCTTTTTGTTATAGTTTGATTGCTTTTGTCGCAATCGAAGAATTAATATAGTGATCCAATGCAGTACCACCGATATCTTCATAGAAACCAACAATAGCAAAGCCCGCCTCGATTTGACCTTGGATTTGGTCCTCTAGTGTATGGCTCCAAAGGTAACCGCCTTCTTCAACAATTTTTCTCGTTTCCGGATCATCCATATGGTCAATATCTGCATATGGAATTGTATGTTCCACACTAAAAACCCCTTGTTCTAATTTCCCGGCATGAAAAATATATTCGATTGGATTTCCAAACCCTGCTAATAAGAGTCCGTTCTTTTTCAGAACTCTCGCACATTCTTTCCATACAGGTTTGACATCATCGATGTATCCGTTAGACCAAGGATGAACGATACAATCAAAGCTTTCATCTTCGAACATGGACAAATCCTGCATATTGCCTTGAACTGTTTTGATTTTAAGATTGTCCCTCTCCGCTACAAATGCATCTTTTTCCAATTGCTTGAGACTGTTATCAAACACCGTTACATCCGCACCGGTGGCCGCCAATATCGGTCCCTGTTGTCCTCCGCCGCTTGCCAGGCATAAAATTTTCTTTTCGGCAAGGTTCTCCGGAAACCAATTCTCCGGAACCGGTTTGGTAGGAGTTAATACAATGCTCCAATCGCCTTCTTTGGCGCGATTGACTGTTTCGCTTGATACAGGGATAGACCATGTATCACCGCATTCGGAACGTTCGTCCCATATTTTGCTGTTTTCCTCTATATACTTCATTTCATTCTCCTTCCCTTATCTTTTTTGTAATCTATTTGTGTTGTCTATGCAAATAACTTCAAAATTATCAAGCTGTAATTTGCGCAATCATATACTTTGCATATTCTATCGCTTCTGTTTCGTCAAGTTCCATGGCGCCGACGGATGTATATTCATCCAGCGCCTGTTGTATCAAGCTGCTGTATTTTTCGGGAACATGAGCCAATCCCCATATACCGCCTTCCTGTTTTGATAAAATCAGTTTTTCTTGTTTGAAGGACAAAACCCGGCATAGATTAAGAATTACATAAACAGGGTTTTCAAGGATATCTTCTTCCGCACATTCAATATCATACCAAATACTGTCAAAATACGCCTCTTCGTTCACCTCCTCAAATACATTGTGAACATCTTCTCCCCAAAGGCATACGCCTCTGTGATAGAGAATCGTAATATGAGCCGCCAAATCCTTGTCGGTTCCCTTCATTTTCAAGACATAATCCTGAGGATTGCTTTTGTACCACTCCAAATGTGCAACAGAAAAATGTAATTCAAAAGGGGTAGGATATACAAAAGGTTTACAGATGGATTTCTTGACAATACTGAGTTCAATACCTTTTGTGGGCGCATATGTATTTAGTTCCACAACCATATCCATGTATCGGCGTTTTTCTTCATCGGACATGTCGTTATGAATCACAACTAACAAGTCAATGTCACTTTTTTCATCGTTATAACAGCCCATGGCGGCAGAGCCGTGAAGATATACGCCTACCAGATTGTCGTCTAAAATAGCTTTGCTTTGTTCTACAAATTTTTCTGTAATCATTTTTATTCGATCCATACGTATATCCTCACATGTTTTAATTTCTACGTCGTTTTCCAATCCTCATACAATTTCGCAATCACCTGCTCGATTGCTTCATGCCCCAGTTCCACATCTTCCACAGCCTGTATCTTTGAAATACTTCCGAAAATCTCTGCCACAGAAGTTTTACTTGCATCATACCGGTACAGGTGCTTTCCTTCTTCCGTGCCAACATAGGTTGCGCCGGAAAGGACAGGGGCATTTCCCCTTGCAGTCAACTTAATCACCCGGTTATCGCCGGTCATGCGGATGAGTTGCTCGTAGTCACCGTCAAAGGCAAGCTGTCCTTCGTTGATGAGAAGGATGCGATTTGCCATTTCGGTTAAATCGTCCATATCGTGGGAGGTAACCAGAATGGTCACCTGCTTGTCCCGGTTGATTTTTTTCAGGAACTCAATCATCTGCCGTTTGGCAAGGACATCAAGACCCAGAGTCGGCTCGTCCAGAAGCACCAGCTCCGGTTCGTGGAGCAGCATGAGGGCAAGGTTTGCTCGCATACGTTGTCCCAAGGATAATTCTCTGGCATAACTGTTCCAGATATCGCCCAGGGAAAGCAACTCCTTCATTTCGTCGCAAACCCGGTCGTAGGCGGCATTGTCGATGTCCCAGACCGCCTTTTTCCATTCAAAGGAAGCCCGGACCGGATGATCCCACCAAAGCTCACTGCGGTTGCCGAAGAGAATTCCGGTGCGCCGCATCACAGGGATGCGGGACTTGTTCGGGTCCATGCCGAAAATAGACACGGTTCCTTCCTGCGGACAAAGCATACCGGACAGAAGCTTAAAGGTGGTGGATTTTCCGGCACCGTTGGGTCCCGCGTAAGCGGCGAATTCCCCCTTTTGTAAGGTAAAGGAAACGTCCTTTAGAGCATAGATGCGACGCTTTTCCCGGCGGAACATGGATACCGGACGGTTCTGGTCAAAATATTTGGTGACATTTTCGATATTAACAACGGTGTCCCATTTCTTTGTATCGGTTACAACTGTATTTTGCATAATGGTTCAGTCCTTTCTTAAAGCAAATCAGGGCGGCGGTTAAGAATACGCTTGCCACAAGGAACGGAAAGGCAAGCTCCGTAGGTTTCCCAAGGTCTTTAAGTAACGCCAGAGCCGGGAAATAGGCCAGGAGCCCGATGGGAAGTACGGTGTGTAAAATGGTACTCAGCCACCCCGGAAGCCCGAACAGCGGGAACCGCCCCAACTGGCTGTTCATATCCAAGATCATACTGGAAATCTCCTCACAGGCCACCGGCTTGTAAAAGGCAGCGGAGCCGTAGAGAAAGCTTTGGGACAGCCGCAGTACGATATGTATTACAAGGTAGTAAAGCAGCAGTAAAAACCAGACCGGAGAAAGTGCTATGTCAAGTCGCGCCACCGCAACGGAAGTTAAAGCGACACCGATGAGCACTCCGTGACAGCCGGAAAAGGGCATAAAGCCTTCCGTAAGAAGCTGCATCCACAGGGGTCTCGGCTGAATCAGCATGTGGTCCACCTGTCCTCTGCCGATACGGCGGCTGATGTGAATCACATTATAGTTTCCGAACAACATCCAGCCAAGGCCGTCCGCCAGTTCAAAAAAGCCCAACATAAATAGAATCTCATCGGTAGTCAGTCCGCCTACACCGCCGAACCGGACCGCAAGCAGCAGTACTCCTGCCATGCCGGACAGATTGCTTAAGGTTTCCGTGATGACCACAAGGAGTACGGTGGCTTTGTCCTGCATGAGCCAGTTCAAATCCATACGGGCATACAGCTTTAAAAGCCGGAAGAATCCTTTGATATTATCCGCCATAGGACACCATCCTTTCTCCGGAAGCCTTGAAGCAATAAACGGCCAGAGGCCATAAAATCAGGTTCCAAATAATTTGTGTAACGATAAGAATACCCGGTTCTGCCAGCCCGGTGTAAATGGAGAGCGGAGCTCCCGCCAGAGTACCGAAAGGGGACAACTGTAAAATATCCCCGATGCCCCAGGGAAGTACCGCGAAGGGAATCAAAGAGCCGGTAAATAATGCGGTCAGTGCTTCTCTCAGACAATGCACGGTCCATTCCAGATTCCGCATACGGATTAATAGGCAGGCAAACAAGAAGTCCACAGCAAAGCCTTGAAGTACCGACAAGACCAGTGACGGGAAAAACCACAGACTTGCCGGCCGCAGATTAAGCCCGCAAAGCAGGGAAATCACAAGCACCGGAAGGGAAAGGCACAAAAGTCGCATGCCCCAGCCGCCAATGGTATGGGCTGCCAGTTGGGAAAAGACGCCCGCCGGACGCTGGTAAAGTCCCAGCATGGTACCGTCATGGAGCCAGCTCGAGGCCGGAGTGTAGATATTAAGAAGCGGCGCCAGCATGGTAGACAGTACTGTATAGGTATAAAATTGTTCTAACCGCATTCCCTCTAAATCCACTCCTTGCAAAAACAGGGAACGCCATATCATTAACAGTGCCGCCAGACTGCCGATTTGCAGAAGATACTGTGCCAGGAGGTTCGCAAAGCCGAAATAGCTTTGTTCCTTGAAGCACAGTTTCGCGGTGGCGAGACCGGCGCGAAATGCTCGTTTCATTGTAAAATAACATCCTTTCTTGTGTCGGCTTATGTAGTATTCTAGGATAAAGTATAGCATAGAGGAAGGGGAAATAGGAAGTGTCATATTCGTATAAAAGCATTTATGCCCGATGGGAGTTGCAAAATTTTCCACTCCGTAGTATACTTTGCAACGGAAGGGGATATATAGTTTAGTATGGTAATAGGAGAGGATTGGAACATGGAAAAACTATCGGAAAAAGAGTCGAAACGGACGTTGTTTGTGTATAATCCAAGGGCGGGAAAAGGAACGGTTGGAAAGAACCTGCATGAGATTGTGGATGCTTTTGTGAAAGCAGGTTGTACGGTAACGGTGTATCCGACCCAGGCCCGAGGAGATGCCTGCAGGCTGGTGGAAAACCGGGATGTGGGATTGTACGATTTGATTGTGTGCAGCGGTGGCGACGGAACTTTGCGGGAAGTAGTAAACGGTTTGATAAAGAGCGGTGTCAGTACCCCGGTGGGCTATATTCCGGCAGGCAGTACCAACGATTTTGCCAGAAGTCTCGGGCTGTCGGAGGAAATCCCGGAAGCTATGGAGATAATAACAAGCGGAATACCGTTTTTGTGTGATGCCGGGAATTTTAACGGCGAAAACTTTGTATATATTGCGGCTTTCGGTCTGTTTACGGATGTATCCTATGCCACGAACCAGCAATGGAAAAACATCTTCGGACATGCGGCATATGTATTGGAGGGCGTAAAGAGCCTGTCCTCCATTCAGTCCTACGAGATGCAGATTGAATGGGACGAAGGCGTGATGAAGGGGAACTACATTTACGGAATGATTACCAATTCCTTAAGTGTAGGTGGTTTTAAAAACATTACGGGCAAAGATGTATCCTTTAACGACGGAAAATTCGAAGTGATTTTAATCCGGCGTCCGGCTACCTTTGCGGAGCTGAACGATATTGTGATTTCGTTGATGAAGCAAAGCTTTGATGCGGTCTGCATGCAGTCCTTTAAGACGTCCTATATGAAGGTAAAATGCAGAGAGGACGTAAACTGGACCTTGGACGGGGAGTTCGGCGGAGCCTATACCGAGGTGGAAATTAAGAATATACAGGAAGCATTCCCGATTATGGTGGGGAAGTAAGGGGAAGAGAGGAAAGATAAATTGCCACATCTACGAGATTGTTTCGCGGATGTGGCAGTTTTTTACTAATCATTAAAACATATCTTTAACAACATACATTCATCACCGTCATCCCAAATGGTTTCTCCGGTATCCTGAAAACCTGCTTTTAAGTAGCACTTGATAGCAGCGATATTGTCAAAGTCCGGGTCGATAAACACTTCCGTTACTTGCGGGTGTTTTTCGTGGATGACCTGAACCATTTGCTTTAATGCTTCGGTGCCGTAGCCGTTACTTCGTTCTTTTAAAATACCGATCCACATATCAAGACCGATGGTGGTAGCATTACTGAAATAATATTGAATAAAGCCAATCGGTTCGCCGTCCCGTAAAATGAAATATGGGAATACATCGGTGGGATTCTTTACTCTCGGACCATATTTTTCGATGACCCGTTCCAAAGAAACAGGCGGTTCTCCTTCTTCGTCACACCAAACCCATTTTTGTAACTCGGGCTCTAAAAACCAACTGCGTAGTGCAGTATAATCGTTCATGGTATCTTCCATTAAGCGTAGTGAAATCATAAAAGCCTCCTGTACATGAGTATCGTTACGTTTGTTCTACATATAGTGTAACAGAAGATTATGGTATTTGTGTGAACATAAGAGGGATGAGATGACAATATATTTATTTATAAATTCTCAGAAAACGAGAAGCGCCCCTCAAACCGAGAGGTGGCGTATTCTCTCCTTTTCCTTTATAATAAGTTTATCAGCTGATAAAACGAAAATAAAGGAAGGTGAATCCTATGAAAAATATCTTTGGAGAGAATTTAAAGCGATTACGAATTGCGAAAAATTATACCCAGGAGCAGGCGGCGCAACTATTGAACATTTCGCCGAAATCCCTTTCCCGTTGGGAGTGCGGATCTACAATGCCGGATGTGATGATGCTTCCGGAAATCGCAAGACTATACTGTGTGACTGTGGATGATTTGTACAGGGCGCAATCGGTGGCTTATGAGAATTATGCAGCGAGACTTTTGTCTGTGTATGAAGAAACCCGTGACCTTCGGGATTTTTACAATGCGGAGCGGGAATATGACAAGCTATTGAAAAGTCAGGCCTATACCATGAATGATTTGCGTTTGTACGGGATTTTGTATCAGTATCATATGGCAGATTGTAAGGAGACGGCGTTTCGGTTGTTTGAGAAAGGGCTGGCCATGGGAGAGAGTAATGCTTCGGAAGTTTATCACCAAATTGAACGGCAGCGGATGTTATTGCGTTCTCAGGTGGGAGAGAATGAGAAGAACATCGAGGAACAAATGGCAAAGCATGCGAAGCACCCTCATGATTTTTATTGCTATATCAATCTGCTTGTAGCGTATTTGTATGCCAATGACAATCAAAAAGCATTAGAGGTATTTCAAAAAACGGAAAAGGAGTTTTCGAATCAGGCACTGCTTTATGCTTACGGAGGAGATTTGTACAAGCGGTTGGGAAACTACAAAGCGGCTTTTGACTGTTGGGATAAGGCCTTTGTGCTTGACTCCGAAATGTCAGCGGTGCTGTGGTCTAAGGGGTTCTGTTACGAAGAACAGGGAGAGTATCAAAAAGCCTATGGGGTATGGAGTACGCTGGTTGCGTGGTTAGAGGAAAGAGGGTATGAGGCGGAAGCGGAAGAGCCACGAAAACTGGCGGAGAGGTGCAGGGAGAAAATTTAGTTGAATTTATGGCCTCCGTGTAAGGAATGTTCTCATGTTACACGGAGGCCAACTGTTTAATCGTTTTTCTCGAGAATGTCTTCCATCTCGCAACACAGCACTCTTGCCAGCATCACCAAATAGCCGGCTTGTGCTTTATTAATGTCCTTTTGCCGTTGTTCGTACTGTTGGAGGGTACGTAACGGAACACCGGATTGCTCTGCAAGTTCTTGCTGGGTGAGTCCGGCTTTTTTTCTTAGAAGCTTCAGGTTGGTGTCCGGCTTTGCGGTTCTGTACAGTTCGTTCATTTTATTCACAAAATGGCGGATGTCCATTTCATGATACGGTGAATAAAGTGCCATAATATCCTTGATTGGAATGTAGCGTACGATTTCCGCAAAGCTTAGGGCGGTGTCCCACTGGTAATATGCCAGTGCCCAACCGGTCCAGTATTCTTCGCTTCGGTTCATGGTATAGTTCGGTGTGATGCGGGGACTGTCGATACCGGAGTGCTCTAAAACTTCATAGGCAAGCTCGACACCGGACATTCCGGCAAGCACTGTAAAATCTCCTGTTTCAAACCGAACAGCCACACCGGAAGTCAGAAACAAATCAAAAAAAGCTTCGATGTCATAGTGTAAATCGTATACGGCAAAGTCTAACATACGTCCCAGTGCGGTGCGGGCCTTGTCAAGATAGGTTTTATCGTAGGCGTGCATCATCGGATGTCATCTCCTCATCAATAATTTGCGTAATATACAGGTCGCCCCGCTCGCGACGGTTGCGTTCTACACTAAAGTATTCCCGTCTGGCGGTCTTGTCCCGTTGCATTTTTTTTGCGTACCATTCACTGCGTTCAGCAAGTTCGCTACCGGTAAATTGTATACGCTCAAAGGCAGTCTTGCTCTTTAATACAAATTGTTGCCCTAGATTTCCTAAGTGCATGGCGTTGTTGAGCTGACGGTAGGAAATCGTACCGTTGATGAAATCTTGGGCGAAGGAAAAATAGCTGTCATCGGCGCGATAGCCGATAATTGCATCGTAGCTTTCGTAGTCAACAGAAAAGTTTGCAAGCAAGTATTCTTTTGCTTCCAAGGCAAGCCCGGAAGGGATATCAAATTCCCGGTTTTTCAGTAAAATCGTAAGCCAATGTAAAATGCAGTAATCAGAGGTGTTTAGATTAAGAATTTGTAATCCGTCGCACTCTAATTCGTAACAGTTGGCGTAGCCGTCATTGTCCTTGCCGACACCCCATTCTTTTGCCATTTGGAGATTGTCGGTGCAGTAAAAACCGAGGCCGTAGTCATTATAAGGCTTGCCGTATCCGTAAATCGGTTTCTCAATAATGTTCGGTGAACCGTGAAAAAGTTTCTGAATCATAGGTATATCATCTCCTCTTCTTGTTTCTATTATACTCCTGCAGGAGTAGCTTTGTCAAGAAGGAGAGGTTTATAGGTGGGTTCTCCGATTTCTTCCAACCGCCGGTTGTCTTCTCTCACTTGCCCGGACATTGCTTTCTGTCGGCTTCATGCTATAATGAGCCTGTAAGCTTACAACGGTACCGTTAGAAAATGATGGATAGATAAGTGATGGAAACGGAGGTTACTATGAATTTTGCAAAGAAATGCAGAGAGCTGCGGATGAAAAAGGCTGCGACTCAGGAGCAGATGGCAGCGGCGTTAAATCTTTCTTCCCAGGCCATCAGCAAATGGGAAACCGGTTTGACCTTGCCGGATATTACACTTTTGCCTGAGATTTCGGTTTATTTCGGCGTGACGATTGACGAGCTGTTTGATATTACGGACGAGAAGCATCTTGCCCGGATTCAGAATATGGTGTCGCTACAGGAAACCATTGACGAGAATGATTTGGAGTATGCACAGAACTTTTTGCTTGCCCAGCTGACGCAGCAAAGGAACGAGGAGTATTGTTTGCAACTTTTGCCGGCGTTATATAACAAAAAGGCGGGAGAATATCGGAAAAAGGCGGAATATTATGCCAAGGAGGCACTGGAACGTTTCCCGGAGAACCACAACAACCATGCGAATCTGAATGAAGCACAGCAAGGATTTGTTGGGGATTGGAATCTGGATAATCAGGCAGAGCGGATTTTGTATTATAAGGAATTTTTGGAGAGGCACCCGGACTCTGGGGAGGCGTTACGGTGGTATATCGAGGAGCTGATTCATGTGGGGCGCCTTGGGGAAGCGGAAGCTGCTATTGAGCATTTGGAGCGTCTTTCCAAAAAGCAACGGGAGGGCAGTGAGGATGTGGACGGTTGCAGAATCGTACTCTATCGCACAAAGCTGTTATGGGAGAGTGGAAAGCAGGAGGAAGCACTTGACCGGATGGAAGATCTGACGAAGAAAAGACCGCAAGATTGGCTGGTTTGGAACAGTGCCGGAGATATGTATGCAAGAGGTTGCCGGTATGAGAAAGCGATTGCCTGCTATGAGAAGTGTATGGAGGTGCAGGAAAAGCCTCGTTATACGGATGCGGCCATGGCCATTGCCCAAATCGGAGAGATTACAGGGAATGTTGCAATGTCTGCAAAGGCATGGAATACCTATGTCCGTATTTTAAAAGAGGACTGGGGGATTACCGAGGGTATACAGGTGGAGCGTGCCAATAAGAAGATACAGGAACTGGGAATATAGCGACATAAAGAACAAAAGG
This sequence comes from Lachnospiraceae bacterium, assembly GCA_017938405.1. GTDB lineage: Bacteria > Bacillota > Clostridia > Lachnospirales > Lachnospiraceae > SIG307. The sequence continues at coordinate 12,254 of JAGBBP010000043.1, read as the reverse complement.
AAATAGGGTTATAATTTAAAAAGGCTGACCGATATGTATCGTGTCAGCCTTTTATAAGTACAAGTCCCTAGTAAAAACTGAGTTCCATTACAATAAAGTTTTCATCCCAAGGAGAGGTTCCTTTGATAGAAAAGCCATTCTTTTTGTAGACATGGATTGCTGCTTTATTGTCTTTGTGAACCTGCATATGAACATGGGTTGCGCCCTTTCTTGAAAAGTGAGAAAGAATCGCTTTTACCGCCTTGTCACCGTAACCCTGGTTGCGGTAATTATCGGCGATAAATAAGTCGGTAAATTCGTAGGAACCGTCTTTTCCCGTTTCGTCTAAAAGGACCATTCCGATGACGGTATCCTCTTCACAAACAGCATAGGCAAGGGAGGAATCGCGATAGATATATGCATTTGCCAATACTGCAGTGGCATCCCCTACAAAATCAAATTGTGCCCGTTCTAAAGCCAAGCATTCATTATAGTTTTCCCGTGTGACCGGTTGTAACGTTATCATTTCAAACCTCCGTATTATACCAGCTTTTTACTCTGCACCCAGGACAAATAGTTCTTTTCATCATCGAGGGTATACTCATAATTTGTCTCCGGTACAAAGTGATCAATTATCTCAATTGCTTCCCGCAATACTTCTTCTTTTGTCTTCCCTGCCACGTCAATTTGCACTTCATTCGGTAAAAGCTTCCGCCCCATAATAACGGAGTTTGCCCGCTCCACATAATCAGGAACAAAGAGACCGCCTTCGTTGTTATGCCGATGTATCATCTGACGTTTCGTTTGTTCCGTATCCGAAGAAACCAGCTTTAAAGTAACAAACCGATATCCCTTAAAAAGCATCGGAAGTTCTCTGGTCCGGACATCGTCAAAGTCCAGAGCCACAATATTTCGCAGTCCTTTTTCGTAGAAGAACTTTAATTGTAACAGTACGTTGTCCCAGCAAAGCTGTTCTTCGTAAATACCGATATCGTCTACGTCTTCCGGAATCTCGAACTCCGGCACCATATTCTGTTCAAAGTACACGCCGTGATAATGCTTGTACAGTTCTTTTGCCAGTGTGGTTTTTCCTACGGCACTGGGGCCGATGATAAAGATATAATCCATGGTGTTCTCCCGAAGCTATCTCTTCGTAATCCGTATGGTTGCGCCATCCTCTGTTACGGAAACCACCTCAACGCTGTAGCCGAATGCTGCACCGTTATCCATCTTTCCCTCGTATAAGAACTCGTCGTAGTTTTCGGCGGTAAAGGTATCTCCTGCTTCAAAGAAATCATCTTTAGAAATAGTTTTTCTCAGATTGGTTAAATCCGTAAAGGTGTTATCGCCGCTTGCCTGAATAAGCTCAATATGGTAAAATCCATAGTTCTGTCCCATGTAAGCATGGTTATTTCCGATTTGAATCGTACCGATGGTATAAGTTTTTCCGTCGGAACCGGTAAGGACACGCTTTACCTGCTGTGCATGTACATGGTACATACGTACGCCTACGGTATCTTGTAAATTATATTGTGTGGCATCCTTTTCGTGAACACCCTCCGGAGTAAACAGGTCTACCATCATGTACTCGCCGAACGGGGAACCGTCAAGGGAGGTACCGGCAGCCGGAATCACGAGGGCGCTGTTATTCAATGCGGAAGACTGAATGGTAACATCAATGCTGTCCTTTCCGCCAAAGGAATCGTCCGTAATCACGGTAGGAGTAAGCCAGCCTACGCCGTACTTGGAGTAGACATTCCAGTCACCGTAGTTGGCGGACTGCATATCGTAGCCGCCCACCGCATCAATGCCGGTGTAGTTTACATCATAGTAGTCCACCAGACCGAGACAGTGTGCAAATTCATGAATCAGCACATTCGGGAAATAATCCGTCTCATCTCCGATCAGACGATTGCTGTAAAGCATGCCCATATTGATGCTAAGGAAATTGTTTACATTCGGAGCTTTCTTTGTGCCGGCCAGTTCACCGGTATAACTGTAAAAACGGGCAAATGCGCCGCCGTTACTAAGGATGGTGAAGCTGTCGGAACCGCTTGAATCACCGGTATTAATAAAGATGACCAGATCAATAAGGCCGTTTCCGTCCTTGTCATAAAGAGACCAGTCCAGATTCGGGTAGGTTTTTCTTACCCAATCGGTAATTTTGGTGGTGTCATCCTGCTCTAAAGCCTTGTCCCGAACCTCTTCATAGGTATCCGCGGAATTGTACCAGTCGGTAATAAAGGACCGGACATTTAACTTGCCGTAGGAAGATATGTTGTAATATTCGCTCAGAGAAAACTTGCCGTCATCGCTTACGGAATATTCGGTTGCTTTGCCGTTGGCGTCTAAAACGGTACCCAAGGTCTTCTTTAAGAAGTCCATGTTCTCACCGGTTGCGCGGTCCTTTTGGTCGGCCCAGCAAATCGGAACGACAAGTACATTTAAATCTCCCGTAGCTTCCGGATAAACTGACGGAAGTAATTCGTGGAAAGTTTTTGCGCCGGTGTACCGCTCTTGTACCAGCGGGACATCGTAGGTGTAATCGCCGAGGGAAACCTCTAAAGTGGCGCCTTCCGGTAACGGGGCGTCCTTGCTGACGACTTTGCCGCTGCCGTCCTTGATGTCACCGGTAACATAATTTGACGGTCCGTAAATGTATTCGTGAACCTCCGGTGTACCGGTCAGGGAATCCGGAACCGCAAGTAAGTAGAAATCCAAAATCCCCTTGTCCGGGTCCCAGGCTGTTTCGATAGATTTGTCATACGGGTCCCCCGATAAAAATTCAGGGAAAAATCCGCTGTCAAAACTCAAACTCTTCAAGCCGGTACGTCCCGGTGTATAATTTATGGTAAAAGAGGAAATAGAAACGGTCCCCTCTCCTTCTTTGGGAGCATAGCACAGGTAATTCGGAGCGAAATCTGCGGTAGAGATGTTATGCGGCTGTCCAAAATAACCATAGCTGGCGGTATCCTTTTTCCAGGAGGTAACGGTTCCGTCCTTTTTAAAGGTATAACCGTAGGAATAAGAAAACTCCGCATTATCATTCATCTGTGTGGAAAAACTGGAAATCTTTCCGACTTCGTCCGCAGTAAACAAATCTCCGCCCGGAGATATGATAATTGTGCCATCGGTTTCCACGCGACATTTGTGGCCGGCCATGCGGATTGTCCGGGAGTCCGGTGTTTGCAAAGTAAAAGAAAGGTTTCCGTTTTCGGAAACAAGGCTGCCTTCTACAAGATTATCCGGATAGCTGACCTGTCTCATGCTTGTCAGTTCAAAAACTTCGCTTTCTGCGATTGGGCTGATTTCGCCGTTTTTGAAAACAGCCTTAACTTGCAGAAATTGACCATGAGCCAATTGTACGAAAGGATCGGTAGTAAAGTATACTCCACCGCTGCCGATTAAGGCACCGTCTTCGTAGTGGCATATATCGTATTCATAGGAAACCGCATCACGAACCGGTTTCCAACTTGCCAGACCGTTTTCATCAATGGCAACCTGGATGCTGTCGGCATAACCGTCGTCCGGTTCCTGCGTCGGAGAGACTGCCGGAGTCTCGGTGGGAGGAATCACCGGAGTCTCGGTCGGAATGGCTACCGGAGTTTCGGTTGGGGCAGCTACCGGAGTCTCGGTCGGAACGGCTACCGGAGCTTCGGTTGGGGTGGCCTCCGGAATATCCGTCGGAGTGGTCTCCGGGGTAGTATCAGGGGAAACTTCGCGGGTAACTTCCGGCGTAGGGTCCGAAGGAAGCTCGGTATTGATAGCCGGGTCGTTGTTACAACCGACGAGAAGGAGCGAACATAATAAAATGCCCGTTGCTAAATAGTGCTTGTTTGAAAAAGATTTTTTCATTAGCCATGATCTCCTTTTGTACTTCATTTATTAATCTTAGAATAACACAGGCGTGGGCTGAGGTCAAGAAATTTGGGGTTGCATAGGAGTATTAAGAAAAGGAGACTGTCATATGGCAGTCTCCGAAAAATTATTCCTCAATATAGATGGTGCCGACCTCATCAATGCGACCGATACGTAATTCGTAAGCATCAGTGATATGCGTCGGGGCATCGGTGTCTGTGCCGGTATGAGAAATCAGTACATGGTCTCCGACCTTTAATCGGTCGCAGGCAATATAACGCTTCAGACGTAAATCGTTCAGTTCCACCGTAAACTCCAGTCCGTCTGCCGAATTTTTCATGCAGAGAGAGTCGTCTACTTTGATATAGGTGTCGGTTATTTCGGTGACCTCGCCGATGAGGGCGAACTCCTGCTTTGTCGGAGCGCTTTTTTTATGGGAAAGGGCAAAGTCAATAATTTCGTTTATGGCATCTTCTCCCAGGTTATAATAATAGCCGTAATCTTCAATATTTGTTTGTAAATATCCTCCGGAAGTCAGCGACCAGGCTTTGTTATAGATACCGAGAGCTTCTGCGTCTATGGTGAAAGTCATAACATTTTTGCCAAGGTCCAGATCTCTGTACGCAAAATCGGTCATGATAGTGCCTCGGTCGGCATATCGGGAAAACATTTCCCATAAAACTGCACTGTCGGCCACAGACAGGCTATAACGCTCCGAATCATAATAGACGGAGGTCAGAGGGAAGGTTTCGGTCAAATTTAAATCTGTAATCAAATCCCCCAGAGTGGAAGGAGGATTTAGAGGTTCAAGAGGATCTAATCTGACTTGCATAAAAACATAGTATTCATCGTGACCTTCGTATTTCACCGCCAGGAACCGGTCAGGGACAATGCCCTTCAGCTCGTACAATTCACAGTGAATGGAGTGAAGGTAGGAATCTGTTTTTGCGGAATACCCGCCGACCGCCGTATAATCCGCAAGTTTGGCGCCTATCCAAGATTCGGAAACAGTGTCTCCGGTATGGCGGGTTCGTGCCATATAAGTAATTCCATTGTACTCCACTTGCGAGTATTGACCACAGATAAAAAGGTATTCCCAAGGCCAATCCCACATGGAGTCGCGGCTACTGAAAACAATACCGGAGTTATTTCGCTCCCGGAAATCGCCGGCATAGGCGATACTTTGGGATGTTTCTTGACCGATAGCCGGTGTGATTTTCTGATCGATGTCATGTTGTATCAGATGAGAGATGTGCGGAGACAATAATACCCCGGCCAGACATGCCGCCACGGCTCCTGCGGACATCCAAAGAGCCTTGCGGCTTTTTTTCTTTTTCGGTTCTCTTGCGTTTTGAATGCAGGTATGGTCTACCTCACCCAGTGCGTCTATAATATCGTCAGTATTCATACCAAACCCTCCTTTTCTAAGCGGACACGGAGCTTTTCGCGGGTGCGGGAAAGCATGGATTTGACCTTGCTTTCGGAAAAACGGAACCGGGTGGCAATGGAGCTTACGGAGTCCATGTACCAGTATCGGCAAAGGAATACCTTCTGCTCCGTTTCCGGCAGGCTCTTTACAAAAGCGGCAATGGTCTCTGCAAGGAGCTTTCGTTCCGTTTCTTCTTCGATGCTTTTTCCGTCGGAAATGCAATCCTCCAGTTCGGAAAGAACCAGTAGCAGTTGTCCGTCGCCCCGCTTTTTTGCGGTGGTGCGTCTCCATTTGTCAATGGAAATGCGCCTTGTGAGTTTTCCGAGAAAGGTGGACAACACAGACGGACGGTGCGGCGGCATACTGTTCCAGGCGTCAAGCCAGGTGTCGTTGACGCATTCTGTTGCGTCCTCCGGATTCTGCAGTATATTTTGGGCAATAGAATAGCAATAGGAACCGTATTTTGCAGCGGTTTCTTCTATGGCAGATTCCTTGCGGGCCCAGTATAACTCTACAATTTGTGTATCGTCCATCCTTTGTACCTCCCTCGTTTGATAGAGCTCTTCACCTATCTACTCGCAAAATGGGTGGGTTTGGTTGCATGAAAATGTAAAATTTATTTTTCCGATACATAGACAGCCAGCTCCAGAGCGATGTCAAAATGTCCCGCATCGTGCTGGGTGCCTACAATTTGTCCTTCCTTTTTGCGGAGGTCCCATTTCGGTGCGTCCAGCAAATCGCCGCTGGTAAAAAAGGTGTAGAAATCAACTCCACGGAAGTCGCACACTGCTTGCAGTCCCGCGCATTCCATTTCCACGGAAATACAGCCATCCGCCTTGCGTTTTTCAAAGTTTCCGGTGGTTTCGCGATAAAAGGCATCGGTGGTCCAGGTCTTTCCTTTCACATACGGAAGTCCCACATCCTCCATGAACTCAGCAACGATATCCGCGTTTTTTACGGTGATATAATCCGCCGCCGGTGCGTAGTGGTAGGAGGTGCCTTCGTCACGGTAAGCCTCTGTCGGCACCATCACCTTGCCCCGGGCAATTTCTTTATTCAGGCATCCGGCACCACCGAATACGATAAACTTGTCGGTATCCAGTAATTGCAGGGCGTCTTCTAAGTTGGCAACAGCAGCCGGAGCGCCCACATAGGTCTTAAAAAAGGCAAAGCGTTTGCCTTTGTATTCGATGCAGTATACTGGCGTTTCTCCGGTTACGGACCAGATGGAAGTAATCTTTTTGCAATCAAAATTCGCCAGTACAAACTCCTCGATTTTCCATGAAAAGGTCTGGATACAGGCATCTACCTTCGGTGCGTCGGCAACGCGTTGCGGGGTGATGATGGCGTTGGTTTTATTGTCAAAGGTATCGGTAATCATGGGCGTGTCCTCCTTGTAATTAAGATAATTATAATATAGTGTAAGGGTGAAAACAATGGAAATCCTATTTCATTTTTTTCTCATAATCGATTAAGGTCATTCTTTCATTCACAACATGCTCCACTCCGGTTCGTACAAATCCCAATTTCTCATAGAAATGACAGTTTCCCGCTTCTTGCTTAATGGTATCCAGTCTCCAAACCGTGGCTTCGGGGTACAGGTCAAACACCTTCTTTACTGCGATTTGTGCAATGCCTCTGTTCTGAAAACGAGGTAAAATAAAAAGTGGTGAAATGTAAGCCGGAACCTCGCCTGCCGGCGGTTCGTAGTCACGTTTTCTGTGGCATACACGAATGGCACCTACCGGAAGACCGTCTGCCTTGATGATGTAGTACTCGGAGGCTTTCCGTTCCAGTATGGCAATAACCTTTTCGATAGGTTCCTTCACCGGGCTGATTTCATCATCCTGATAAATCTCGTAAATAGGAAGAAAAGCCTCGTATTTCATCAGGTGGATAAGTTCTGCGTCTTTTTCGGTGGCTAAAGTCAGTGTTACGTTTGGGTTCATAATGTCCTCCTTTTCACGGGTACAAAGAATCAGAAGTGCGGTCGTTTGTGACAAATAAAAAACCGCACAGGACAGGTCTTTCTGTCCGATGCGGTAAGCTCTTTGTATGTTAAAATCAAAGCGTACAGTTTCGCACAGACATATAAGACCTATCGGCTTATAGCTGCGCGGTTAGCGGGGCTACAAGCAAATACGTCTGTAATAAATAATATACGCATAAGTCTGTCTGCTCTGATTCATATGTGTGCTCCTTAAATTTTTTATTAGGATAGCATAAGAGGGGGTGGGGTGTCAAGTTTTTTATAAAAAATAACACCGACCGGAATGGTCGGTGTTTTTTGTTTCCCGCCTTACAAAGACTGCAGGACTGCTTCGGTCTTTTTTATTTGCTTTAACAAGAACTGATACCGCTCCTGAACGGCGTTGATGCGGTAGATGCTGCTGGATACCAGATCCGGGTCTACGGCGTTTTCGAATACGGAGTAGGCGGTTTCCAGTTCCAGACGGGTGGCATGTAATTCTTTTAATAACGGATGTTCCGGTTTTTTTCTTTTATGAAATAAGGACGGCATAAAAATCTCCCTTCGCTTGAATTTATTGTAAGTATAGACTGGTAAAAGGGAAAGTATACCGAAAAACACGTGTTTGTTAATTTTTGGGAAGAAAAATTGAGGGAAACAGGCAAAAACAGCGGATTCGTTTAAAATTTTCAACGAAAAAAATTCGTCGTTTTACACAAAAAAATCGTGAAAATTTGGTAGAAAGGGCGAAAATGAAAAATGTGAGGCAAACCGGTTGACTTTGGAAAAGTTTGCGGTTATGATGATGGTATCGAAGCTCATTCGAGCAACGGTTTTCGTTTCGAAGACCGATTTTCCCACACGTAAATAAATAGTGAAAGAGGGGTGGCGTTGGAAAAACTGGTTGTAATTTTGGATGTTATGCCGGAGTATGCCAATCGTTTGGCATTGTATTTAAACGGTAGCAGGGAGTTTCCGTTTCGTGCGGTGGTGCCGGAAAATGCGGAAGAAGTAAAAAACTATCGGAATCGGGATGCGATTTATGCGATTTTGGCAGCGGAACAGTTGGAACGGGAGGTTTTGGAAATTGCCGCAGGCACGGGAATCCGCTTGTTCTGGCTGGGAGAGTCAAAAGGAGACCGGCGGGGATCGGTGTTGTTCCGGTATACTTCCGCAAAGGAGATTGAGAAGCTGTTTTACGAAAAAGAAACATCGGAAAAGAAGATTCCGGTGATTGGTTTCTTCTCACCGGCAGGGGGCTGTGAGGCAGAACTGCTGTCACGGAAAATCGCCGTAGAATTGGGGAAAAGAGGACGTATTCTGTATCTTCCCTTCTTTCCGTTCGGAATATACGGAAGAGACGGAAAGGACGGGTTGTCGGAAGCCATATTCTTCTTGCGACAAAAGGAAGTACACTTGAAAGAACAGTTGCAAAGCCTTTTGCAGCAGGGAGAGTACATGGACAGCCTCGGACCGTTGCGGTGGTGTACGGAGCTTGGGAGTGTGACAAAGGAGGATGTGAAGGCGTTGCTTTCTCCGGAAAACTGGAAGACGGAATACGGTGCCTATTTGCTTGCTGTGGGACAAGCAGATGGTGTCAGCCGGGAGTTATTGCAGCTTTGTGACCGGATTTTCGTGCCTGTGTGGGGGCATGAAGAAGGAAAACGGTTGCAGGAGGAATACCGAAGGCAATTGAAAGAAAGCGGAGAAACAAAGCTTTATTCCGGACTTTTGGAATTTACGGTGACGGCTCCGTTGTCCGAAACCATGGAAGAGGCGGTGCAACGTGCGATGGAAAAAGGAGGGATACTCTTTGGAGAAGGTCCGGGAGGAGATTCGTAAACGGACGTTGGAACGTCTGGATTTATCGGAGGAACTGACGGATGAGCAGGTTCGGTCGGAAATCCGGCAGACGATTTTAGCCTACGGGCGGGAGCATTATCTTCCGCTTGACGAAAAGAATCGTTTGCAGGAGGAAATCTTTCATGAAATCCGGGGATTGGATATTTTGGAAGAGTTACTGGCGGATGACGCGGTGACGGAGATTATGATAAACGGTCCGCAGGCCATTTTCTATGAAAAAGGAGGAAAACTGTATTTGTGGGAAAAACGGTTTTCTTCCGAAGGGCGTCTGCTTGACGTAATTCAGAAGATGGCAGCGGAGGCAAACCGGGTGGTAAACGAAGCCAGCCCCATTGCGGATACCAGACTGGCGGACGGGTCACGGGTCAATATTGTTCTTCCGCCGGCCTCCTTGGACGGTCCGGCAGTGACGATTCGGAAGTTTTCCAAGGTTCCCTATACCATGGAACGTCTGGTGGAGCTGGGGGCGCTGACAGAGGAAGCAAGGGAGTATTTGGAGGCGGCGGTACAAAAAAGGCGTAATATTTTTATCAGCGGAGGAACCGGTTCCGGAAAGACTACTTTCTTAAATGCCTTATCGGCGTATATTCCAAGCACGGAGCGGGTGATTACCATCGAAGATGCGGCGGAACTGCAAATCCGCACCGTACCGAATCTGGTGCGGCTGGAGGTACGAAAGGCAAATACGGAAGGCTGCAGCGCGGTGAGCGTACGGGATCTAATAAAAACTGCCCTTCGTATGCGCCCTTCCCGAATTATTGTGGGAGAAGTACGGGGAGCGGAAGCGCTGGATATGTTGCAGGCAATGAATACCGGTCACGAAGGTTCTTTGTCCACCGGACATGCCAATTCCGCCCTTGATATGTTGTCCCGGCTGGAAACTATGGTATTACAAGGGAGTGATATTCCGCTGTATGCCGTACGGAAGCAGATTGCATCGGCAATTGATGTGTTTGTGCAGTTGTCCAGAAGAAGTGACGGTAGCAGAGGAGTGTTACAGATTTGCGAAAATGACGGATTGAAGGAAGGAGAAATAGTGCTTCGTCCGGTGTTTGAGGCAGAAAAACAAGGAGAAGGAACGGTCTGTCTACGGTATATGGGAGGTTCAAAACTTTGGAAGGAAGAAAGTGGCTGCTATTAGCAATCGGTAAGGGGACAATACTGGGATGCCTGATTGCCCGGTTGTTTTATCAAAGCCTGTGGGGCCTTTTGTTTGCCCCCGTGGGGATTGCGGTAGTCCTGTTTCGGGAGAAGAAGGCAATTCGGCAGAAAGAAATGCGGAAAGAACAGCAACTGTTTGCGGAGTATCTCGGTTTTTTAAAGGAAGCGCTACAGGTTGGATATTCTTTGGAACAGGCAGTGGGAGAAGCAAAAAAAGGTCTATTGACAACGGAGAAAAAAGATAGTGGGTTTCTGCAGGCGGTTACCCGGTTGCAACGAAAAATGCAGTTGGGAATGCCGGTGGAGGAGGCCTTCGGGGAGTGGGCAAAGGAGGCGCTATGCGAGGATATCCGGGATTTTTCCGAAGTGCTGTTTATTGCAAAGCGTACGGGTGGCGCGGTACAACAAGTGATTACAAATACGGAACGGATGATAAAGGATAAGCAGGAGTCCCTGCGTTACATTCAGTCGGTGTTACACAGTCGGGAGTATGAAGCAAAAATCATGAAGGCAATGCCTTTTGCCATGCTGGCGTATTTGCAGCTGTTTATGCCCGGTTTTTTAAATCCGCTCTATCACAATGCAACGGGAATTTGTGTGATGTCCGTGGTGCTGGCGCTTTATGCGGGGCTGTGTTATTTGGCGGACCGGGCAACGAAAGTATCTGTATGAGGTGGGAGAAACCATGAAAAAGAAAGAAAAAATACAGCTGATTTGTATCGGGGCTGTTGTTGCGCTTACTTTGCTTCTTTTGGCAGTACGGAGCGGAGAGAAGGATACGACGGAACGGATTTGGATTGAAAGACCCCAAGGTGGGACAAAGAAGCAGGAGCTTTCCCTGGTATTAGAGGAAAAAGAAGAAGCACTTACTTTGGAGGTGAATGCCAGAGAGCGGACGGAGGAAGAGAGGGAAGCGGTATTTTCGGAAACCTTGCGTTACTTACGGGAACGGTTGAAAGTGACGGAGGGAGACCGAATCACGGCGGAGCAATCCCTTCTTCTGCCGCAGTATCTGCCGGAAACCGGAGCGGATATCCGATGGGACAGTATGGAGGAGGAAATACTTTCAAGCGACGGAACCGTAAAGCGGGAAGGACTGGATGCCGGGGAGGAAGTGGTTCTGCGTGCATACATCAGCTACGGAGAAGAAACCAGGGAGTATTGGTTCTATGTAACGGTGTTGCCATATGAAACAGGCAGTGCGGAAGCAAGGTTTTACCGGGCGAAACGTGAGATACAGCGCTTGGAAGAGGAAACGGTGGAAGCGGAAGGGTTTTATTTACCGGAGGAAGTATCCGGAGTGACCGTGCGTTTGCCGAAGGAGAAGTTCTCCATGGCGGTGGTGTTGGCGGTTTTGTTGTTGTTTCTTCCGTTTGCAGTAATGCTTTCTAAGCGACAGGAGAGGGAAAAGGAGCAGAAAAAAAGAGAAGGCGAGCTAATGGAGGCCTATCCGCGACTGATTACCAAGTTGACTATGTATACCGGTGCCGGGTTGAGCCTGCGGGGTGCATGGGAACGACTGGCCACAGACTACCGGGAGCAGAAAAAGGACCATAAGAAAAAAAGTGCAGTGAATGAAGAAATTATTTTGTTGGCAGGAGAGCTAAAGAACGGAACCCCGGAGGCAAGTGCCTATGAAGATTTTGGGCGACGCATCGGATTAAAACCGTATTTACGCTGTGCCTCGCTGTTGGTCAGCCAGTTACAAAAAGGAAGCGGCGGATTGCGGGAAAGTTTGGAAAACGAGGTTCGGCTGGCCTTTGAGTTGCAACGGGAGCAGGCGGAAAAGAAAGGAGAAGAGGCCCAGACAAAACTGCTGTTTCCCATGATGGGAATGTTGTTTTTGGTGATGGCGGTGGTGCTGATTCCGGCGTTCTTTTCCATGTAAAATAAAAACACAGAGGAAAATAGGAGGAGAAAAATGAAAGAAAAAGAGAAGTTTTTAAAGGATAACCGGGGTGTGGGAGTTGTGGAGATTATATTGATTTTGGTGGT
>JAGBBP010000042.1 GCA_017938405.1 Lachnospiraceae bacterium | reverse complement strand
TCCTTGCAGGTCTCGGCGCAGCAGTCGTCTTAAGAAGAAAGTAAGAGGGAACCTGTTTGTCAGAGAACCCTCTGACTACTTCCCTTTTTTTCTTTAGAAAAATTCAGAAAAACAAAAACCGAGCAACCTGCTCATCCGGGTGGAGAGTATCTTCACTCCACGTAAGCACCCGGATTTCATTTCACCGGCACTCTCCGGAAATGAAACCCGATAAGACAACTGCCGGCTGCAAAACAGCAGATGTCATAACAGTACAATTACAATCCGTAACATAAGTCATTTGCGTTATGGAAATCCTGAAAAACTGCATCAGATACCCGAAAACCGGATATCCAATCTTTTCTCTAAAAAAAGTTATTGTGCCTCAAGCACAATTTCCAGATAGGATTTGGTAAGGCGTTCTCCAACGATTCCTGCCATTTCCGCAATTTCATCAATGACGGCAACTGCCTCATCCTCGGACAAATCCGCGTTTGCCTCGATTTCCGAGAAGACACCGACACCAGGGACTTCATCTAAGGTTACAATTGCCTTTGGCACCCGGTAGATTTTGCGGTGTTTGTCAACCGCGGCTGTTTTCCGGTAGCCGATTCTTTCCAGAAGGACAGCAAACTCTTCTCCGGATGAGAGGTCCACAATAATTTCCTCGCGTGCCTTGAAGCCTTCGCGCCCTACTTTCGGGCCTTTGTAGGTGATGCACGGCGGCATGATTTTTCCGCACTTCTGATTGCTTACATAGCGAAGACGCAGTGCCTCGTCGGTCTCTGCAAAATCCTTGTGCGGGGCGTTGAAGTACACATCATGCTCATCCTGATCTGCGATTAACTCGGCATTGTTTTCGATGAGTCTGGCCTCAATTGGCTCAAGGGCAGCAACGCGGACTTTTATCTCAATCTCAAATCCCATGAATAGTATTGGGCAGGGATACGGGTTAAGTCTTCTGGATGATGGATGTATAAATAGAATCAGCGGGATATAATAGAGCATGAAGAAAACCGCAGTATTTGCCGTTCTCCTCCTCTGTACTGCCGCAGTGCTGACTGCCGGATGTGTGGGACCGGCAGAACCGATTGACTACCCAACAGCATTAATCGGTGACTGGAAAAGCGAAGGAACCTATGATGCACCGGGAGATGTCAAGTTCCACATGATTTACCACTTCAACGCGGACAACACCGGAACCGTTGTTGCGGACGCAAATGGAAAAGAACTCAGTTCCATTGATGTATTCTGGGGATATGTGGACAAGAACGGATATATTGTTGGATACACCACAACCGGAAACGGAGATTATCTCTACATCTCAGAGGACGGGAAAAAATTAGTGAATGAGTTCGGTGAGACGTTCAAGAGAATATAATTCTCTTTTAAAAAAACAGAAATTATTTTCTTTTTTCCACGAACTCCTTAATCCGCTGAATCGTTTCGGCATGGAGTTCATGTTCCATGAAACAGGCATCCTTGTCCGCAGTATCTGCAGAGACACCAATCTGTTTCAAAAATTCCACTAAGACATCGTGACGGAAGCGAACCTGCACCGCAACATCCCGTCCGGTATCAGTCAGCGTAACGCCCTCATACTTCCGGTGCACAATCAGCCCCTTTTTC
>JAGBBP010000041.1 GCA_017938405.1 Lachnospiraceae bacterium | reverse complement strand
TTTCTGGATGCCATCTCGGAACCCGTTGCGGATAAAATCGTTGTATTCTCGGATATGGTTGTCTTTTCTTCTTATGCAATGCAGGTGGTAATGTCTTTTATGATGCTTACCATGATTTTCATCATTCTGCCGAGAGCCAGCGTATCTGCGAAACGTATTAAAGAAGTGCTTGATACCAAGACCAAGGTTGTGGACGGTGCGGTTGTAGGTGCCGGAGAGACCGGTGCAACGGCAGAAGACAAAAATAATACAGATAAAAAAGAAGCGGTTCAAAATGCACTGCAGGACGGCACCCACGAAGTCATCTTCGAGAACGTGTCTTTCCGTTATCCCGACGCATCGGATGCGGTGCTTGAAAATATTTCTTTTACGGCGAAATCCGGCGAAACCGTGGCTTTTATCGGTTCTACGGGTAGCGGTAAGTCTACTTTGATTAATTTGGTGCCCCGTTTCTATGATGTGACAGAAGGCCGTATCCTTGTGGACGGTGTGGACGTTCGCAACTACACCCAGGAGGCCCTTCGCAATAAAATCGGTCTCGTGCCCCAGCGTGCGGTATTGTTTGGCGGAAGTATCCGTTCCAACATTGCTTACGGTGAAAACGGTAAGCAGGAAGAATATACCGATGAAGAGATTTGGGAGGCACTTCGCATTGCCCAGGCGGAAGATTTCGTGTCCAAACTGGATAAAAAATTAGATGCCGACGTAGCCCAGGGCGGTACTAACTTTTCCGGCGGTCAGAAACAGCGTCTGTCCATCGCCAGAGCGATTTGCCGTAAGCCGGACATTTATATTTTCGATGATTCTTTCTCGGCACTGGATTATAAAACCGACCGCGTATTGCGTGGCGAACTGGCTAAAGTGACCGGCAATGCCATTACCCTTTTGGTAGCTCAGCGTATCGGTACCATTCTGGATGCTGACCAAATTGTGGTTTTGGATGACGGTAAAATCGTGGGCAAAGGCACCCACAAGGAGCTGATGCAGACCTGTGAGGTTTATCAGCAGATTGCCTATTCTCAGCTTTCAAAGGAGGAATTGGCATAATGGCAAAAAAAGAGTATGAAATGGGTTCTGCAAACAACGGAAAGAAACGTGGTCCCGGTGCCGGACGAATTGTAGAAAAACCCAAGGATTTTAAGGGCACTTTTATCAAGTTATTTAAATACTTAAAGAAGTTTTTACCTTTTATGATATTGTCGCTGGTACTGTCTTTTATCAGTAGCGTTTTGGCGGTGGTTGGGCCGGATGTCATTAAGGATTTGACGGCAGTTATTGAGGCAGGCATCCTTACCGGAATTGATATGGAAGCGGTCAAAGATGTAGCGGTTCTTCTGATTATTATTTACGGTATCAGCGCTGTGTTCCAGTATCTGCAGAGCCTTGTGATGGCGGTTATGACGCAAAGAATGTCCAAAAAGATTCGTAAGGACATTTCCGAGAAGATTAACATTATGCCGCTGAAGTACTTTGACTCCACTACCTACGGTGATGTGCTAAGCCGCGTGACTAACGACGTGGATACCATCGGCCATAGCTTGGGACAGAGCATTACCCAGCTGGTTATGGCGGTTACTATGTTAATCGGTTCCATCGTTATGATGTTGGTTACCGATGTGACAATGACCATTGCGGCGATTCTTTCGTCTTTGATCGGTTTTGCTTTTATGAGTTTGATTCTCGGCAAGTCCCAGAAGTACTTTGTGGGACAGCAGAAGTACCTTGGTATGATTAACGGTCACGTGGAAGAAGTCTACGCCGGCCACAACGTGTTAAAAGCCTACAACGGCGAGCGTAAGGCCAAGGAGGAGTTTGAAGAAATTAATGCAAAGCTTTGCACCAGTGCTTTTAAGGCTCAGTTTTTATCCGGCCTTATGCAGCCTTTTATGGGGTTTGTAGGTAACTTAGGATATGTGGTAGTCTGTGTAACCGGTGCGGTGCTTGTTATGATGGGTAAAATTGATTTCCCCGTTATCGTGGCGTTTACTATGTACGTGCGACTTTTTACCCAGCCCTTGTCCCAGATTGCACAGTCTATGAATAGCATGCAGTCTACGGCGGCAGCTTCTGAGAGAATTTTCGAGTTCCTGGAAGAGCCGCCTATGGAAGATGAAAGCCACAAGACGAAGGTGCTTAAAGGCGAAGACATCAGGGGCGAAATTGAATTTAATCATGTAAAATTCGGCTACGACCCGGAGAAGATTATTATCAAAGATTTCTCTGTGAAAATTAAGCCCGGCCAGAAGATTGCCATTGTTGGTCCTACCGGTGCGGGTAAAACCACCATGGTAAACTTGCTGATGCGCTTTTATGAGGTAAACAGCGGTTCCATCAGCATTGACGGTACGCCGGTTTCCGAGCTGACCCGCGAAAATATCCACGATTTGTTCGGTATGGTACTTCAGGATACCTGGTTGTTTGAGGGAACCATCCGCGATAATATTGTCTACGGCAAGGAAGGCATTACAGATGAGATGCTTGATAAG
>JAGBBP010000040.1 GCA_017938405.1 Lachnospiraceae bacterium | reverse complement strand
TTGCATATTCCTGCCTTGCAAAAGGCGGTTATGAAAACCCGGACCGTCTTCCTTCCGAACTCGTTGCCGGAGAAAGATTTGATTTTCTCAAAAATATAGCAAAGGAAAAAGGAGTGACCGCAAGCGCTCTTGCAGTTGCATGGATGGTGAACCTCCACCGCTGTGAAGGTTTTCCAAGGGTAATCCCGCTCTTCGGTTCTTCGAATGTTGAACATTTTGTCAGCAATCTGAAGGGCGCGGAAATTCCTTTGACCGATGAAGAACTCCGGCTTCTCAATAATGCATAAAAAACAAAATCCTCCTGTGCAAAAGTACCGGAGGATTTTTTGTTTTATTCTATTTTTTCCCAACCGGCATAAAGCGTTGTATCTGTTTCAACTGTATCGGTTTCAAGGTCCCAGGGAACGTAACAAGCGTTATCTCTATACCAACCGGTGAAAGTATAGCCTTCCCTTGTCGGAGGTTCCGGAGCGTCTATGAGTTCACCGTACATCTGTTCCTGAGGAGCAACGTCGGTTCCGCCGAGGGAGTTAAAGTTTACCGTAAATCCCGGATCCATAAGTTCAATCGCAACAACGATTAATATAACAAGAATACAAAGCCCGATTATCATATCCAGCTGCTTTACGGATATATTAACATATCTGTAAAGCCCGCGGAATTTAGGAACCTGTTCTTCCTGTTTCTGAACTTCTTCCTCTTCCGGAATCTGATTGTTATTATAATCTTCCATTATTTCTTAACGAGATATTTACGCATATCAAGTGCGCAGGCGCAAAGGATAATTGCACCTTTGATGATATAAAGGCTGGAAGAATCAACGCCGAGCATGGTAAGAGCAACGAAGATAAGGCGGAGGATTACAACGCCGAGGATGATGCCGCTGATCTTACCGGTACCACCGACGAAAGAAACACCGCCGATTACGCAGGCCGCGATAGCGTCGCATTCGGTGTTAAGACCGGAGTTAGGAGCAACAGAACCGCTTCTTGCGCCTTCGATAAAGCCGGTGTAACCATAAGCAGCACCTGCTAGGGTATGTACAAGAACAGTGGTCCAGAAAACGTTAACGCCGGAAACTTTTGCTGCTTCTGCGTTGGAACCAACTGCGAACATATTCTTACCGAAAGTGGTTTTATTCCAGATGAACCACATGATTGCGATAAGGAGAATTGCATAAAGAACGTATCTCGGAACAGCTACGTTTCCAAGACGGAACATTTCGCCGTTTACGAAGGTTTTATATTCATCGCTGAGGCCTGAGATAGGCTGGCCGTTGTTTCCGTTAAGAGCAAAGAACCAAAGGATAATACCGTAGGTAATGAGCTGGGTGGAAAGGGTTACGATGAAAGGATGAAGGCTGAATTTTGCAACAAAGAAACCGTTGACAAGACCGATTATTGCGCCGATTGCAACAACGGTAAGAAGGGTTGCGGCGATCCACCAGCCGTTGGTTTCCGGAAGGTTCTGGAACATTTTGTTAACAAAGTCGGTTTTCTGAAGGAAAACACCGGCAACAGCCGCGGTAAGACCGGAGATACGGCCTGCGGAAAGGTCGGTACCGGTAAGAACGATACAGCCCGCAATACCGAGAGCCATCGGAAGATATGCCGCAACCTGGATTACAAGGTTTGCAAAGGAACCGAGAGAAAGGAAGTTCGGTTTCTGGATTGCGGTATAAATTACAAATACAAACAGAAGAATATAAAGAGCGTTGTTGAAAACAAGGTCGGTAAGATAACGTTTTTTGTCCGCTTTGTCCATCTGGCGGAAATCAGCGACGCTGCGCTGAATATTTGCAATAGGATTAGTCATGCTGTTTCTCCTCCTTAAACATATTTAGCAGCCAGGGTCATGATCTCTTCCTGGGTGGTGTTCTGACCGTCAACTTCGCCTGCAACTCTTCCGCCGGACATTACGACGATTCTGTCGCAGATACCGAGAAGCTCCGGCATTTCGGAAGAAACAACGATAACGGTTTTGCCTTTGTTTGCAAGATCAATGATAAGCTGATAAATCTCATATTTTGCACCTACATCGATTCCGCGGGTGGGCTCATCCAAAAGAAGAACTTCCGGATCTGTAAGAAGCCAACGTCCGATGATAACTTTCTGCTGGTTACCGCCGGAAAGAGAACGTATCTTGGTTTCCTGGGAAGGAGTTTTGGTACGCATTGCGTCTATGTAATACTGGGTATCTTCCCTCTGGGATTTTTCGCTGAGCCAAAGTCCGAAACGGAGGTGACGTTTAAGGCTTGAAATAACGGTGTTATCCTTGATATCAAGAACACCGAAAATACCGGTGGCGCGGCGTTCTTCGGTAAGGAGAGAAAATCCATTCTTGATGGATTCATGTGCGTTGCGGTTGAAGCAGGGTTTTCCGTCAAGAGCAATGGTGCCGCTCTTTCTGGTGCGGATACCGAAAATACTTTCAAGAGTTTCGCTTCGGCCGGAGCTTTCAAGTCCCGCAAGTCCGAGGATCTCGCCTTTTCTTGCATTGAAGGAAACGTCCTGAAGCTGGTTATAAAGACCGGTGACGTTCTGAACTTCAAGAACAACGTCGCCGGGAACGTTGGTTTTGGGCGGAAAAACGTTTGTAAGTTCGCGTCCTACCATCAATCTGATGATATCGGACATCTCAAGGTTGTCCGCATGGTCGGTGGCGATCCATTTGCCGTCGCGCATTACGGTTATG
>JAGBBP010000039.1 GCA_017938405.1 Lachnospiraceae bacterium | reverse complement strand
GCGGACTTCGACGGTGACCAGATGGCAGTACACCTTCCGCTTTCGGTAGAAGCGCAGGCAGAGTGTCGTTTCCTCCTGCTTTCTCCGAACAACTTACTGAAGCCGTCCGACGGTGGTCCGGTAGCGGTTCCGTCCCAGGATATGGTCCTTGGTATTTATTACCTGACCCTGCATAAGCCGGGGGACCTTGGTGAAGGCAAGTTCTTTAAGAGTGTAAACGAAGCAATTCTCGCATATGAGAACGAAGAGATTACGCTTCATGCAATGATTAAGGTTCGTCGTCAGGATAAGACGACCGGTGAGCAGAAGATTATCGAGACCACTTTGGGACGTTTCATTTTCAATGAAATCATTCCGCAGGACCTTGGTTTTGTAGATCGTAGCAAGCCGGAGAATGCTCTTTTACCGGAAATCGATTTCTTGGTAGGTAAGAAGCAGTTGAAGCCGATTTTGGAGAAGTGTATTAACATTCACGGCGCAACCAAGACCGCTGAGACCCTGGATGCGATTAAGTCTCTCGGTTATAAGTATTCTACCAGAGCAGCAATGACCGTATCTATTTCCGATATGACCGTTCCGCCGAGAAAGAAGGAAATTATTGCCGAGGCGGAAGCAACGGTAGACAGAATTACAAAGAACTTCCGCAGAGGTCTTCTTTCTGAGGAAGAGCGCTATAAGGAAGTTATCGATACATGGAAGCGTGCCGATGATGAAATCACCACCGAGCTGTTGGACGGTTTGGATAAGTACAACAACATTTCCATGATGGCAAAGTCCGGTGCACGAGGTTCCGACAAGCAGATTAAGCAGCTGGCAGGTATGCGTGGTCTTATGGCAGATACCTCCGGTCGTACTATCGAGCTCCCGATTAAATCTAACTTCCGTGAAGGTCTTGACGTACTCGAGTACTTCATTTCCGCACACGGTGCTAGAAAGGGTCTTTCCGATACCGCACTTCGTACCGCAGACTCCGGTTATTTGACCCGTCGTCTGGTAGACGTATCTCAGGAGTTGATTATCAACGAAGTAGATTGTCGTGCAGAAGGTGTTGAGGAAATCCCGGGCATGTGGATTAAGGCGTTCAGTGACGGTAAGGAAGTAATCGAAAGCTTAGAAGAGCGTATTACGGGACGTTTCTCCTGTGAGACGATTTATGATGATAACGGCGATATGATTGTAAAGGCAAATCATATGATTACGCCGAGACGTGCAGCTCGTATTGTTGCTACCAAGAAGATTCAGGAAGCAGGCGCAAGTGCAGCAGTAAAGATTCGTAATGTACTCACCTGTCGTTCCCACATCGGTGTTTGTGCAAAGTGTTACGGTGCAAACATGGCAACCGGCGAAGCAGTACAGGTTGGTGAAGCAGTCGGTATTATTGCGGCACAGTCCATCGGTGAGCCGGGTACCCAGCTTACCATGAGAACCTTCCACACCGGTGGTGTAGCAGGTGACGATATTACCCAGGGTCTTCCGCGTGTCGAGGAATTGTTCGAGGCAAGAAAGCCGAAGGGACTTGCAATTATTGCAGAGTTCGGCGGTACCGTTGCCGTTAAGGATACGAAGAAGAAGCGTGAGGTTGTCGTAAGCAATGCAGAGACCGGTGAGGCAAAGGCATACCTCATTCCGTACGGTTCCAGAATTAAGGTATACGACGGACAGGTACTGGAGGCCGGTGACGAGCTGACCGAAGGTAGTGTAAACCCGCACGATATCTTAAAGATTAAGGGTGTGCGTGCCGTTCAGGACTACATGCTTCAGGAAGTACAGCGTGTATACCGCTTACAGGGTGTAGAAATCAACGACAAGCATGTCGAAGTAATCGTACGCCAGATGTTAAAGAAGATTCGCGTTGAGAATAACGGAGATACTCCGTTCCTTCCGGGTACCATGGTGGATATCCTTGATTTTGAGGATGCAAATGCCAAGGCTATCGCAGAGGGCGGCGAACCGGCAGAAGGTAAGCAGGTAATGCTTGGTATTACCAAGGCATCCCTTGCAACCAATTCCTTCTTGTCCGCAGCATCCTTCCAGGAGACCACCAAGGTTCTGACCGAGGCGGCTATCCACGGAAAGATTGACCCGTTAATCGGTCTCAAGGAAAATGTAATCATCGGTAAGCTTATCCCGGCAGGTACCGGTATGAAGCGTTATCGCAATGTTAAGCTTGACAGCGATATTCAGCAGCAGTTTTCCGAATATGATGAGACTGCCGGTTTTGAAGAGATGGAAGAGCTTGAGATGAACGACGACTTGGGTGAATTCGACGATCTTGCGGCATTGGACGGAGAGGATGATTTCGCAGAAGAAGTTGCGGCGGATTCCACAGAGGAAGAATAAAGTCATAAAGCACGCGAAACGTGCTCAAAATACGGGATGCCTGTAAATGCAGGCGTCCCGAAAATAAGAAGTGCAGTTGCACGAAAAGGAGGACATTATGTTAGTATCAGCAAAAGAAATGCTTCAGAAGGCAAAAGCAGGTAAGTATGCAGTTGGTCAGTTCAATATCAACAACCTTGAGTGGACCAAGGCAATCCTTTTAACCGCACAGGAGATGAATTCTCCGGTTATCCTTGGTGTATCCGAGGGTGCAGGTAAGTACATGGCAGGTTATACCACCATCGTTGGCATGGTAAACGGTATGCTTAAGGAGTTAAACATCACCGTTCCGGTAGCTCTTCATCTTGACCACGGTAGCTACGAAGGCTGCTTAAAGTGCATCGAGGCAGGTTTCTCCTCCGTTATGTTCGACGGTTCCCACTACCCGATTGATGAGAACGTTGCAAAGACCACCGAGCTCGTTAAGATTTGTAACGAGAAGGGTATGTCTCTTGAGGCTGAGGTTGGTTCCATCGGCGGTGAGGAAGACGGCGTTGTAGGTGCTGGTGAGTGCGCAGATCCGGATGAGTGTAAGGCTATCGCAGATCTCGGCGTAACCATGCTGGCTGCAGGTATCGGTAACATCCACGGTAAGTATCCGGCAAACTGGGCTGGTCTTAGCTTTGAGACCTTAGCAGCAGTTCAGGAGAAGACCGGTGAGATGCCGCTTGTTCTTCACGGTGGTACCGGTATTCCGGAAGATACGATTAAGAAGGCAATTTCTCTTGGCGTAGCTAAGATTAACGTAAACACCGAGTGTCAGCTTTCCTTCGCTGATGCTACCCGTAAGTACATCGAGGCAGGTAAGGACTTAGAAGGTAAGGGCTTTGACCCGAGAAAGCTTCTTGCTCCGGGCTTCGAGGCTATTAAGGCAACCGTTAAGGAAAAGATGGAACTGTTCGGTTCTGTAAACAAGGCTTGTTAGGAATGACTTCAGAGGGCTGCTTTAAGCAGCCCTTAAGTTTTGTCAAAAATCGCCATGCATGAAGAGGGGACGTTTGTCCCTTCTTTTGTTTTTAGTGAGTAATGCGGAGCGGCTTTCCCATAAGAATCTTTTCTCCTACTCCGGATATAAGTCTTTCTAATTACTTCGGGAGTGTGTGTTGAAGAGTGACGCAACCGCCCTGATGCGGCATCCATGCCTTATGGCGGGCTTGCCCGGACCTCCTGTCCGTGCATTGCTGACAGACCATCGAAGTAATAAGAAAGTCTAATATCCTGCGTAAAGTTCAAAGGTTCTTATGGGAAGGCCGCTCCGCAAGTTTCGTTTTCTATGAACAAAAGAAGGGACAAACTGTTTTCCTAAATGAGATGGCGATTTTTCGGCAAGAATAAGAAGGCTGCCGAAAGCAGCCCTGCAACCTTATGAATGAAACGGAGAGAATGCGTTGGGCAACACGTGAGTGTCATGTGGATATTGAAAAAGGAAAGCAACACTATACTTTTTCTGCGAAAACGACTCCTTTTCTTTTCCGACGACCGCAGTTATAATGAAGTTACAAAAGCGCTTTTGATTTTATTTTGGGAGGACATAAGATATGTCGATTGGTTCTAAGATTAAGGCACTGCGGAGAGCAAAGGATTTGACCCAGGAGGAACTGGCGGAGGTTTTAGGGGTGTCATCAAAGGCTGTTTCTCAGTGGGAGTGCGGCAGGACGGCACCGGATATTTCTCAGTTGCCGGTGCTTTGTAATTTCTTTGAGGTGACGGCGGATGAGTTGTTGGAGATTGATGTGTTCAATAAGACGGCAGAACTGGATAAAATAGCGGATGAATACATGGCTCTTGGAAAGAACGGACGGACGAAAGAAGCTCTTTTCTTGTTAAAGGAAAGCTTGAAGAGATTTCCAAACAATGCTTGGCTGATGGGGATGATTATCGGCGAATCAACGGTTTTGATGAATACACAGGAGTGTGACAGCCGGGAGAAGGAGCAGATGGAAGAGGAATGTCGAGGCTATAGCGAGCATATTTTGGAACATTCCCTGGAAGATGAGCAGAGATACACAGCGATTAATTTCCTTTGCTTTTATTATAAAAGGAAAGGCGAGACGGAGAAGGCATGGGAATATGCAAGGAAGCTTCCGCATCTCTTTGACAGTAGGGAGTTTGTGACTCCGGAGCTTTGCGACGGCTCGGAAAAGGTAGAAGCAGAGAGGTTTTTAAAGTTTACGTTATTTGGTAGATTTGCGCGTAGCATGCTTGCAAACTACCAGTTGGATTCCGGTGAGTGGCTGTATACGGAAGAGGAGCGAATGGAGCTTCGGGACAAGAAGTTCGCACTGTTTTCGCTGATGTTTGAGCGAGGAGACTACGGATTTTTTAACGAACATTTAGCGGCGTCCCATGAGATGCAGGCGAGAGAATACGCAAAGCGACAAAATAGGGAGAAATGCCTGTACCATTTGGAGCAGGCGGTGGAGAGTGCAATCAGGTTCATCGGGTATATGAATAATGAAAGCTTTGTTCATACTTCTCTTTTGTGGAAGCAGTATGATTCTCCGTCACAGGGAGTTAGCTTGAGTGAAAGGGAGAATATTGCGACAATCATACTTTCCCGTACGAAGTTCCCGGAGTACGACTCCGTGAGAGCGCATGCCGGGTTTGTAGCTCTTACGAAGAAGCTGTCCGAATACGCCGGGGAAAATGATTATTAATGTAATGGGTGAGTAAAAATAAAACCGTGAGATACTTCAAGGAAACGAGTACCTCACGGTTTTTGTTCTACTACAGCTTCTTCTTTAATCTTGCCAACTGCTTCTCAAAGAACTCTACATAGATATCAAAAGCTTCGTTCTTTAAAATCGGCAGCAGCTGCAATGCGGCTTCCGCTTCTTCGATTGCCTTTGCGATATCGCCGTCGGCTTCGTAGCATTCTGCCAGCTTTTGCATCATCTGAAGCAAGTTTTCGAAGGAAATCCACTTTTGTTTTTCGGCGGCTTCAAACTTTTCCGTACCTTCCAAAAGATAAGCGATTTCCGTGAGTTTTGTAAAATAAATCTCCGGGATTTGGTCCAGCGCGGCCTTGGCACTGTCGATGTCGCCTTTTGCCTTGTAAGCGTAGGCAAGGAAGCGTAGGGCATCGTACTTTACGTCGCTTTCACGGGTGGTTTCGCTGAGCTTGCTTGCAATGGCGATGGTTTCGTCCGGGTTTTCTGTGTAGTTGATTACATAGAGCAAGTTGTTAAGAAGAATGTCGTTGTCCGGATATTGTGTGAGCCCTTCTTCTAAAATAGCCCTGCTCTTTGCCGGATCGCTTTCCCGGTACTGATAGGCTTCTTTACAAATGGCATCCACTTTCTGCTCCAGCTCCGTTAAGTGAAAGTCAAACAACTCGTCCATGGATACGCCAAAGTAACCGGCCAGTATCGGGGCAAGAGAAATGTCCGGCAGTGCAAGATTATTTTCCCATTTGCTGACTGCCTGAAAGGAAATGCCGATGCTGTTTGCCAGCTGCTCCTGGGTGATGCCGCGTTGTTTGCGAAGTTCTTTTATTTTTGTTCCGATGTTCATTGTGATGTCCTCCATCCTGTATATGAGTTGTATGTTTTCAAAATAGTCAAGGCGGCGCCTGCCTTATGTCTTAGTTATACCATGGACGGAGCGGTATGACAATAAACGAGTAAATGACTTTTTTCAACCGGGAGTTGAAAATTATTTCTTCATCACAAAGTAGAACCGATGTACCTGTCCAGCAACGAATCCCTTTTCGCGGATTGCCCTTTCTACTTCCAGTAATTGGTCAAAGCAACGTTCTACAGAGAAATCCCAAAACTCCCATACAATAACTCTGGCAAACCAGACAAGGGCAGCAGTATCGTAGAACCGGATTGGTCTGTAGACTTCGCCTTGCTCCAGTTCCGTGAAACCATTTGCGGTAAACAAATTTGATTGATTTTTGACGTTATGACCCGGAAAGGATTTTTCTTTTCCGGGTAAAACCATTTGTACCAGCTCCCAATCGTTGTCTTCCCCTACCTGCTGGGTAATAAAAAGACCGCCCGGCTTGAGGACGCGGTAGATCTCTTTTGGGTCATAGGAACCGTGCCGGTTCAACACGATATCAAAGGTAGCATCCTCAAAGGGCATGTGGGATTCGTCCTCCATTTCACGAAAATCAATGCCGAGGGGAGTAAGGGTTTCCCGACATAAGGCAACATTCGGGGCATAGCCTTCCGTGGCGCTTGTAAGCGTATATGGGTGACCGAGAGAAAGTAAAAATTCCCCGCCACCGGTGTCCATGTCCAAAATCTTATCCGTCGGTTTCAGATACTTTTCTATGACAGTCTTGTAATCCCAAGGCATATCATCCTCACCGGAGGTGAACTTCCCTTCGATGTGGGAAAAGTCCCAGCCTTTGATGTGGGCGATTTCTTCTTCTGCAAGCCATTTGGCTTTTAATTCATTTACGTTCATAATAAATACTCCTTTTTGGTATCGGAGACTTTGTTCTATTGTAACAATGCGGGACGAAAAAGTCAACGTAATGCGGGTTTCACTTGCACTCTCGCGAAAATATGGTATGATAAAATAGTAGGTGTTTTGAGTTGTGTGAATCAGTGTGTTTGATTATCACTGATGGCTAACGAAGGGAAATGATACCGGATATTCTATTTCTGTAGAATAAAACAATTGACAAATATTTACAAATACCGCTTCTGTGGTTGTAGTTTGAAAGGATAGTTAAAATGAAGTTTGTAATTCAGAGAGTGACAAAAGCAAGCGTAACAGTGGATGGAACCTGTATCGGTTCCATCGGGAAAGGATTTCTGGTTTTGATCGGTGTGGGAGCAGAGGATACGAAAGAAGTGGCGGACAAGTATGTGAAAAAGCTTCTTGGCCTGCGGATTTTTGAAGATGCGGACGGGAAGACCAATCTTTCCTTAAAGGATGTAAACGGAGAGCTTTTGCTGATTTCCCAGTTTACCTTGTATGCGGATTGTCGTAAGGGGAATCGTCCGTCCTTTATTAATGCAGGGGCGCCGGCGCTGGCAACAGAGCTTTACGAGTACATCATCGAGAGCTGTAAAGCGGAAGGATACCCGGTGCAGACCGGTGAGTTCGGTGCGGATATGAAGGTGGAGCTTTTAAACGACGGTCCGTTTACCATTGTGTTGGATAATTTGTAATGGCAAGTTTGCTACGGCAGACCGGGCAAATCGATAATGAAATACATGACGAAACAGAGCACATAGGAGAGGAACGATGGTATATTTAGAGTCTTTTACTTTTCCGGATGCTGAGGAAGAACACAGTTTTTTTATGGGGATCCGAAGGACTTGTTATGATTCCTTTTATCCTTTTGGGACGATTGCCAAAAAGGATATATCCATTTTAAATTTTGAGGATGTTACGATATTGTACGGTGGCAACGGCTCCGGCAAGACTACAATTTTAAATGTCATTGCGGAGAAACTGGAACTGAAACGGGAGTCGGTGTACAACCGTTCTAATTTCTTCCCGGATTACATCGCCCGTTGTGATGAGGCCCTTTCCCGTGACCTGACGGAACACAGCCGGATTATTACCAGTGATGACGTTTTTGACTACATGCTAAATGTCCGGACCTTAAATGAAGGAATCGATACGAAACGGGAGGATTTGTTTCAGGAGTATTTAGATGCGAAATATTCGGATTTTCACTACCGCACCATGGAGGATTTCGAACGTCTGAAACAGGTGAATCTGGCACGCCGTACAACCCAGTCCAAATACGTGAGAGAAAGTCTGATGGACAATATCAGGGAGCATTCCAACGGAGAAAATGCTTTCCGTTATTTTCAGGAGAAGGTGGAGGAGAGTGCACTGTATCTTTTGGATGAGCCGGAAAACAGTCTTTCCCCGGAACGGCAGTTGGAGTTAGTGAAGTTTATTGAAGAAGCGGCAAAATATTTGAATTGCCAGTTTATTATTTCCACCCATTCTCCGTTTTTGTTGGGGATGAAGGGAGCTAAGATTTACGATTTGGATACCGTGCCGGTGCGACCGAAGAAGTGGACCCAGTTAAAGAATGTGCAGTTATATTATCAGTTCTTTAAAGAACGGCAAGATGAGTTTGAATAAAGGAGGAGCAAGATGAATTTTGAAAAGATAACAGAGTATTTGGATTCGTTGGAAGGAAGAGGAATCCCGTCGGTGGATTGTATGATTTACCGGGATCATGAGCTTTTATACCGCCACATGAACGGTACCACCGATGCGAAGAAAGAAAAGAAAGTCGACGGAAGTGAAGTATATCTCATGTTTTCCATGACGAAAGTGCAGACCATGACGGCGGTACTGCAGTTAGTGGAACAGGGAAAGCTTTCTTTGGAGGATGAGGTGGGCAAGTACCTTCCGGCGTATCGGAATCTTACGGTAAAGAGAGGGGATGCGGTAGAACCGCTGACTTCTCCGCTTAAAATCAAGCATCTGGTATCCATGCAGTCCGGTTTGGATTATGATTTGCAGCGTCCAGGCATTGTGCGGGTGCTTGCGGAAAAAGGTAATGAGGCAAACACGCAGGATATTGTAAGTGCCTTTGTGGAATCGCCGTTAAATTTTGTTCCGGGCGAGCATTTTAATTACAGTTTAAGTCATGATGTGGTGGCGGCAGTCATCGAGGTGGTGTCCGGCATGACCTTCGGGGAGTACTTAAAGAAGAATATTTGGGAACCGCTTGGGCTTAAGAAAACCCGGTTTGCAAAGCCGATGAACGATGATGTGAGGAACCTGGCACAGCAGTTTATTTGTAATGAAAAGGGTGAGATTGTACCGATGGAGCAGTCCTGTTGTTATCAGTTTACGGAAAACTACGAAAGCGGCGGTGCCGGACTCATCAGTTGTACCGAGGATTACGCGGTATTTGCGGATACTTTGGCTTGCGGCGGAATCAGTAAGGACGGGGTTCGTATTTTAAAGCCGGAGACGGTGGAGTTGATGAAGACAAATCTTTTGGGAGAAGCCTCCAGAGAAGATATTGTAAAGACCATGGGCCGTGTGGGGTACGGTTACGGTTGCGGGGTGCAGATTGTGATGGAGCCGGAGAAAATGAATTCCACGGCACCGGCAGGGGTGTTCGGCTGGGACGGCGCGGCAGGCCCTTGTATTACCATGGATACGAAGTCCAAGACCTCCATTGTATATTTACAGCATGTAAGAAATTGCGGCTGGGCCTACGGAGAGATTCATCCGACTCTCAGGGACTTGGTGTTTGGGGAAGAATAGCTGGCATGGGGGACCTCGTCCTTAAGTAGTTGAGAAAGAAGAACTACTTGATTTTGACAAGAGTTTTTGATAAGATTTTCTATGAAAAAGCATCCCGGCTTTGGAAAAAGAAAACAGGATGACGGTTGAAATTTTAAACACAAAATATAAAATTTATGGGAAGAAAGGAATCATAACAATGAGAAAGACAATTCATGCAGAAAATGCACCGGCAGCGGTAGGACCTTATGTACATGCGGTAGAGGTAGGCGATTTCGTGTATACCTCCGGCCAGATCGGACTTATTCCGGCCACCGGCGTGTTGGCAGAGGGCGTAGAGGCACAGGCGGAGCAGGCTTTACAGAACATTCAGGCCGTACTTGCAGCAGCAGGCTGCACCATGGCAGATGTAATCAAGACTACCGTATTCCTTGCCGATATCGCAGATTTCGGTAAGATTAACGAGATTTATGCAAAGTATTTCACCGGCGAGACTCCGGCACGTTCCTGCTTGCAGGCAGGTGCACTTCCGAAGGGCGCATTGTTCGAAATCGAAGTGGTAGCTTATAAGGGCTAATGAATAAACCGTATTTTGTTTATTTGCTTCGCTGTACCGACGGCTCTCTTTATGCGGGAATAACGACGGATGTGATGCGCAGATTCGCGGAGCATACATCGGGAAGACCGAAGGGTGCAAAGTACACGAAAACCCATCCGCCGAAGGAAATTGCGGCGGTGTGGCAGGCTGAGAACCGTTCCGTGGCGTCGAAGCTGGAATGGAGGTTAAAGCACCTCACGAAAGCACAGAAGGAAGCACTGTGTAAGGAGCCGGAACGGCTTCCTGGGTTTGTGCGGACGGATGATAACGATTGGATGAATCGGGTATCGGTAGGGACAATCGGACGGGAACAGAAAGTCTGTTAAGGGAAACGGTTCAGAGAACAGCGAAAGGGTCTGTGGCACGAAGTGTGTCGCAGACCCTTGTTTTATTTGGGTTGATAAATAAGTGTGTTACGTTGATTTCAAGAAAGGTTTATGCCAATGTTGTCGGCACGAAATCTTCATCTGTTTTCGGAAACTTCCTACGCATAATCAAGAAGCAAACGAAGTGAGCGAGGAATGTAATTGCCCAGGATACCGGGTAGGAGGTAAACAGTACCTCCGGTGTGTGGAACTTCGGAATCTGAAAAATCGTGGCAATCCACAACAGACGGAGTCCGCAGGCACCAATCATGGAAACGATAGTCGGGATTACGCCGTAGCCCATACCGCGGATGGAACCTACAATCGTATCCATCATGCCGCAAAGAAAATAAGTGGTGCAGATGACGGAAAGACGCAGGATTCCGGCCTCGATGGAAGCCGGGGTATCGGTGTAAATATGAAGCAGATGAGGACTGAAAAAATAAACCAGATTGCCGAAGACCAAACCGGTAACAATGGTACAGCCCTGGGAACACAGCAGAATTTTTTTGATGCGGGAATATTTTTTTGCACCGATATTCTGGCTGGTAAAGGTTAATGCCGCCTGGTGGAAGGCATTCATGGAAACCCAGACAAAGCCTTCGATACTGGAGGCGGCGGAACTTCCCGCAATAAATATTTCGCCGAACCCGTTTACGGAAGACTGAATAATAACATTGGACAAAGAAAACACAACGCCCTGTACACCGGCAGGGACACCGATTTTAATCAGGTTGAGTAAGGTGGTTTTGTCAATGCCCAACTTTTTTAATACAACACGGAAGGATTCGTCTTCTTCCTTCATTAAGCAACGGAGGACCAATGCGGCGGACATGTATTGGGAGATAATTGTTGCGAGAGCCACACCTGCTACGTCCATACGGAAGACAATGACAAACAGCAGGTTTAATAAAACATTTAATATACCCGCAGCAGTCAGGTAGTAAAGGGGACGTTTGGTGTCACCCTTACTGCGGAGCAGGGAACTGCCGAAGTTGTAAAACATCATGGCCGGCATACCGAGAAAATACACACGCATATATAAAGAGGCCAGTCCGATTACGCCATCCGGAGATTTCATCATCTTTAAAAATTGCGGTGCAAAAATCAAACCGATAACGGTTAATATAAGGCCGCTTAAGATGCTGACGGTAACAGCGGTATGTACGACTTTGCTTGTACGTTCCTTATCTCCGGCACCGGTATATTTTGCGGAAAGTACGTTGCCGCCGATGGAAAGACCCAAAAATAAATTGGTCAACAAATTGATTAAGGCAGAGGTGGACCCTACTGCGGCCAGGGAATTGTCCCCGGCAAATTTTCCTACCACAGCGACATCCGCAGCATTAAACAAAAGTTGCAAGACGCTGGATAACATGAGAGGCAGGGCAAAGCGGAGCATTTTCGGAAGTAATGCGCCGGTTGTCATGTCTAATTCGTAAGCACCTGTTTTTTTCATGACAAAAACCTCCAATTATTTTCCTTCAAAGCGTCCGGATGCACCGCACGGAAGTACCAGGCCACTTTCCCGTACCAGAAGACCGATTTCCGAGGATTCGATATGTCCGGAGAACCGGCGAAGCTCGGTGCCCAGCAAATAGGACAGCAGAGCCGGCTGAAGACCGGTGGTATAGGAATTGATTAAGAAGAATAACGGTTCCTCTTTTAATACCTGGGTAGTCAGTTGTACAAAGGAGTGAATCTGCTCTTCGATTTTCCAAATCTCACCCTTCGGGCCTCTGCCGTAGGACGGCGGGTCCATAATGACCGCGTCGTAACGGTTGCCGCGGCGGATTTCCCGCTCTACAAACTTCACACAATCATCTACAATATAACGAATCGGTGCATCACCGAGACCGGAGAGAGCCGCATTTTCCTTTGCCCAGGTGACCATGCCCTTGGAGGCATCTACGTGGGTAACGGCAGCGCCCGCGGCGGCAGCGGCTAACGTAGCACCGCCGGTATAGGCAAATAAATTCAATACTTTAATCTCGCGGTTTGGGTTCGCCTTCTTTGCGGCACGGATTTTGTTGCCGAACCAGTCCCAGTTTACCGCCTGTTCCGGGAAAACACCGGTATGCTTAAAGGCAAAAGGTTGCAAACGGAAGGTCAGTTCCTTATAATGCAACAGCCAGTTTTGCGGTAAATCAAAAAACTCCCATTCACCGCCGCCTTTGTTACTGCGGTGATAATGCGCATTTAACTTCTTCCATTCCGGGGCCTTTTTCGGCGTGTTCCAAAGAACCTGCGGGTCCGGTCTTAATAAAATATAATCGCCCCAGCGCTCCAATTTTTCGCCGCCGGAGG
Organism: Lachnospiraceae bacterium; assembly: GCA_017938405.1. Lineage (GTDB taxonomy): Bacteria > Bacillota > Clostridia > Lachnospirales > Lachnospiraceae > SIG307. Next base: position 50,839 of record JAGBBP010000039.1, on the reverse strand, counting down.
CATCCAATACTTCATATTCTTTCCAATCACTTGCAATCCACATAGAAATCCTTTCTTCTTACATGCCGTATTTGCGCATGTTGTTTGGTGAAACGGTTTGCTGATAAGTTGCTTTTTATTACATTGTATTATTGTAGCACTATAATTAGGAACGGTCAATGTGGAAAATGCGTGAGATAGGATTGTACTTGAAGTTTGTAAGAGTTTAAACTATAATATATAGTATCCTCATTTTCACCATATAAAATATACTAAATTTCATTGTTGGTTTTTAGGATAACGAAAGGAGAACGTTTTGGGCAAAGTGTATTGTTTTAACCCGTGGTGTTCAGATGATTTACGGAAGGGTACGACTGCGGTAGATGAAGGAAGTACAGGAAAAGACAAACGTGATTTTGAAACAATTATTGGTTCGCATTTTGAACATTTGTTAGATTTGTGTTTTGAGGATGCAACGGCATTTTCGATGCAAAAGGGGTTGTGGCAGAATGCAACCGATGTCTCGTTAGAGCAGGAGCTGGCACCGTACGAGATAAGGACAATATACACCAAAAAATGGTTCTTGTGGGACCTCCGTGATGTCCCGGAGGAGGACTCTTGGACAATGTGTCAGAAGATGTACAGGGCAACAAAGGAAGCAAAAGAGATTTTAAAAGTATACTTTAATGAGATTTTTCTGGGGTATACAAAGGATGAAAGAGATTTAAAAAACTATACATTGGAGGATTTATGTTTCTTTCAGGGGGAAAAACTATTTGTGGGAACAAAATCACATGAGAGCAGATTATATGTGTATCCTCCTAGCGAAGCATTTGAACAGGAAATAATGAAACTCGGAGTATGGGAAGATGCTTCGGCTTATGCAAAAGAATTCTATATAGGTGAATGAGTTAAGGGCTTATAGTGACTCTTTTTTATTGACTTCACCCCGGTTTTATATTAGTATAATATTAGGGAAATGTTTCAATTATTTCCGAAAATTAGTAGGGAGTGAGAAGATGGTAATTGATTTTAAGTGTCCGCAATGCGGTGGCGGAATGGAGTATGACAGTGAGCTTGGGAAACTGCAGTGCAGAAGCTGTCAGTTTGAACAGGCGGTGGAAGATGCTCCGGAAATAGAAGAAGAGGAGATTGTGCAGGAACTCTTTGACGGCAGCACGATTCCGGATGAATCGGAGTTTTCGAACGAGGTGGAAGAAAAAGAGACTTCCGTGTATGAGGAAGAGCAGGAATTTATGTGCGAAAGCTGCGGTGCCGCCATTGTGACGGAACCGGAAGTCAGCGCCACTCATTGCCCGTATTGCGGGTCAGCGGTAGCTTTCGGAGAACGGTTGCAGGGGAAACTGGCACCGGATAAGGTGATTCCGTTTACGGTATCCAAGGAGGAGGCCAAAGCCGGATTCCGGAAGTGGGCAAAGAACGGCCTTTTGACGCCGAAGGATTTTATGACGGAAAAAAGACTGGGAGAAATCATCGGGATTTATGTACCGTTCTGGCTTTATGATATGAACGTGAATGCGGAGGCGGATTGTAACTGTACCAAGAAGCGTTCCTATCGCCGGGGCGATTACATTATCCATGAAACCAAGTATTATCATGTATACCGCAGGGCAAATCTGAATTTTAAGAAGGTGCCGGCAGATGCATCCGTAAAGCTGGACGATGCCATGATGGACCTTTTGGAGCCTTACGATTACCGGAGATTACGGAAGTTTGAACCGGGGTATCTGGCCGGCTTTCAGGCGGAAAAGTACGGCGTGGATGCGGAAGGGTTACTGCCACGGATAAAGGAACGGGTAAACGGATACGCACAAAGTTACCTCAAATCCACCATCAAAGGGTATTCTACCACTACATATAACAACCAAAACAGTGTGGAAGAGAAGCAACAGGAGTATTATACCCTGCTTCCGGTGTGGCTGTTAACTTACGAATACAAGGGTGAAAAGATGCTGTATGCCATGAACGGGCAGACGGGGAAGGTGGTAGGAACGCCGCCGGTTTCCTGGGGCCGGGTGGCAAAATGGATTTCGATTTTATACGGTGGAAGTTTTGCGTTATTGACACTTCTGGCCTATTTTCTGGTGTAGGAGGTGTCGGAGATGAAGAAAATGAGAGTTTGCCGGTTGTTTGCCGGTATAGGAATGTTGCTTTTGTTGACAGTCGGTTTCTTCCCATGCGAAAGCGTAAGGGCGGATCAGGAAACCGGTGAGGTTACCTTGGAGTCGGATTGGGTGACCCTGACACCGGAGGATTCCGAAGAAGCTCCGGTGGTGCCGGAAGAAGATTGGGAGGATCCCTATGCCGCGGAGCATGCGCGGGCGGCACAGATTCTTGCGGATAACTTAAGTGCTACCGGAATGACTTTAAACGGGGAACAACGGATTTATGATTTCTATGGAAAGTTTAGTGAAGAAGAGCAGGAAGAAATCAGCAATTGGATTATTGCACAGGAATTAAAAGGGAACATCAGTATCCGTGTGTTTGTGGCAGAAATGAATGCGGAGGATGAAAAATACTTTTTGGAAGAATGTACGGATGCTCTTTGTGACAACGGATACGCAAAAGAAGATATGGCAATTATGCTGTTGAATCTGGATGCGTATAACCGTGGCGTATGCATTCAGGGCTACGGACTTTGTGAAATACAGATAAACGATGATCGCATCGAGTACATGTTAGACGATATTATCGAATGGTTTCTGGCAGATGATTACGTGTACGGCGTAAAGCTGTTTGCGCAGGAAGCGGCGTATTACATGACCGTAGAGGAAATGGTGCCTTCCCTTCCGACGGATACCACAAGGCCGGTGGGCGGGACAACGTATGTACCTTACTATAAAGATAATTCCTTCAAGGGAAAAATGAGCCGGATGCCGTGGACGATGATTGTAATTGTACCGGTGTTGGTGGCCGGAATCGGGATTTTCCTTATGGTAAATAACAACGGGAGTAAAAAAACCACAACCGATAAGACCTATATGGAGAACGATACTTCCGGATTGACAGCCCAAAGGGATGATTATATCCGGACCAGTGTATCCAAGTCTTATTCACCGCGAAGCTCCGGAAGCTCCGGCAGTTCCAGAAGCAGTGGCGGACGTAGTTCCGGCGGTGGCGGAAGAAGCGGCGGCGGACGGTCCCATTCGGGCGGTAGCAGACGATTTTAAGTATAAGGAGAGAGGTATTTGAAAGATTTTCAGAAAAAGGGAGAGAGGTCAATGAGAAAAGCATTAACGGAGGTTTCACAAGAGATATTGGAGTTGGCGGAGCTTTGCCACAGCAACAGCGGAATTGATCCGGAGCTTTACAAGGTGCATGATGTGAAGAGAGGGCTTCGTGACTTAAACGGAAACGGCGTGGTTGCGGGATTGACCCGGATTTCGGACATTACGTCTTTTCGTATGGAAAACGGGGAGAAGGTGCCGTGTGAAGGTGTACTCCGGTATCGTGGTATCGATATTCGTGAGATTTGCAACGGATTTTTAAGTGCGGGAAGGTTCGGCTTTGAAGAAGTAACGTACCTTTTGTTATTCGGGAAGCTTCCGACAGAGAGTGAACTGTCGGATTTTAAGAAGCTTCTCAATGCATCCAGAACCCTGCCGACCAACTTTGTCCGGGATGTAGTCATGAAGGCACCGAGTAAGGATATGATGAATACCATTTCCCGCTGTGTGCTGACTTTGGCCTGCTACGATAAGAAGGTGGATGATATCAGTCTTCCGAATGTGCTTCGCCAGTGCATTATGCTGATTGCGGTATTCCCGATGTTGGCGGTGTACGGCTATTGTGCTTATAATCATTACGGCAGAGGAAAGAGTCTTTACATTCACAACCCGGACCCGAAGCTTTCCACGGCGGAAAACATTTTGCGGATGCTTCGTCCGGATAAGAAGTATACGGAATTGGAAGCGAAGATTCTGGATATGGCACTGGTACTTCACATGGAGCACGGCGGCGGTAACAATTCCACCTTTACGACCCATGTGGTGACTTCTTCCGGGACGGACACTTATGCGGCCATTGCGGCAGCTCTCGGTTCTTTAAAGGGACCGAAGCACGGCGGTGCCAATATTAAGGTGGTGCAGATGTTCAACGACCTGAAGCATTCCGTAAAGGATACCAAGGACCCGGCTCAGGTGGAAGAATATCTGGTAAAGCTTTTGCATAAGGAAGCCTTTGATAAAAAGGGCCTGATTTACGGTATGGGTCATGCGGTTTATTCTTTGTCCGACCCGCGTTCCTGTCTGTTAAAGGAGTATGTGGAGACGCTGGCAAAAGAAAAAGGAAAGATGGCAGAGTACCGTTTGTATAAAATGGTAGAGGAGATGGGACCGAAGATTATTGAACGGGAACGCCGGATTTATAAAGGCGTCAGTGCAAATGTGGACTTCTACAGCGGATTTATTTACAGTATGCTGGATCTTCCGGCGGAATTGTTTACCCCGCTGTTTGCCATGGCCCGGATTGTAGGTTGGAGTGCCCATCGCATGGAGGAGTTAATCAATCAGGATAAGATTATTCGTCCGGCATACAAGGCTGTCTTGAAAGATGGCGAGTACGTGAGCCTGGAAGAACGATAAAGGAAAGATACTTAAGGAGGAAAAATCATGATTTGCGGTAAGTGTGGAGAAAAGCTGGAGGATGGCGCAAAGTTTTGCGGACATTGCGGCTGGAAAGTAGAGGTTGCAGAGGAAACTCCGGTAACGGCACCGGCAGATACGCCGGAACCGGAAAAAAAGACGGAGACCGAGGTGCCGAAGGAAAAAAAGAAGGTGAATAAGTTATTCATTTTAATTCCGGCAGCGGTAGTGGTTTTGGCGGCAATTATTATCGGCGTGGTTTGTTTTATCAATAGCTTAAAGCGCGAACAGGTAGATTTGAGCGGAGCGGTTTCTTTTGAAGTTACGGGATACTCCGGTTACGGTGTGGCGGAGCTTGTCATTGATGAGGATGCGTTGGAAGATTCGTACGGAGAGATTATTTCCGAACATACGAAGATTCGCTGGAGTAAGTTTGTAAGAGAAGTGGATTTGTTGGAGTATGAAGTGACGGATTTAACCGGACTGTCCAACGGAGACAAAATTACCCTTACCTGGGAATATGATGCGGATAAGGCAGCGGAAGAATATAAGGTAGATATTACGGGGGAAAGCGTAGTATATACGGTAACCGGTCTGCCGGAGATTAAGAAAATCGATCCGTTTGAGGATTTTGAGGTAACCTTCTCCGGTGTCAGCGGCGACGGAAATGCGGATGTGTATATCAAGAATTATGAAGATTATTTGGATTATTTCTGGTACGAAACGTCTGAGCGGTACGGGTTATCCAACGGAGACGAAGTGACAATTACTTTCGATGTTGCCGGAAACAGAGAATGGGTTGCGGAGACCTATGGATATGAGCTTTACCCGACGGAAAAATCCTATACCGTATCCGGATTGACGGAGTATGTATTGCAGGATACGCAGGTAACTGACGCAGCGGTAAAACCGATGATGGAAGCGGCGGAAAGATCGATTTACGACCATGTAAAGGATTACTGGTATGAGGAATCTTCCGTAAAGGACATGAAGTGTGTAGGTCACTTTATCTCCCAATCGGATGACATGGGATACAGTACCAAAAATGTAATCGGCTTGATTTATCAGGTAAATGCCAATGTATTTAAGGAGGGAAGAGAACTTAACGTAGAGTATTACTATCCGGTAATGTTTAAGAATGTAATGTTATCGGAGGATGGTTCTTTCTCCTATGATGAGTACGATATGTTCCGTACCAGCGACCGGTTCTCCAAGCGGTTTGAGCCGGTAAATGAAGAGGATGTGAATGTCCCGGGCGGAAGTTGGACTTTCTACGGTTATGAAACCAAGGAAGCTCTGGAGAACGAATACAGTGACTACGTGACCGGCTGGACATCGGTAGAGACGAAGAACTTCGTGTATAAGGATTATACGGAGGCAGTAAACGGGCAGATGAAGAAGGACTTTGCCGCAGAACTTCAGAGCATCAAAGCAGGCAATCCGGAAGCGTTGATTGCAGATGCGGTGTCTCAGTTTTTGGGTACCATTTGGAATTGGGAAGCTGCGGCCAGTGTAAACGGTGTTACTTGTGTAAATACCATGCTGTACAGCAGTGACATTCTTTCTGCAGGTATGCCGAAGACTTGCCTTGATGTGGTATTGAAAGTAGATGCAAGATTGGAATATGCGGATATGGAGGAAGACTTCCCGTACTATTATGTGGTAAGATATCAAAACGTAACGCTTGGTGCGGATGGGAAGTTAACTGCGGACTATAGTACCCAAAAGACTGTGAACGGTGAGTTTTCCAAAATGCTGGGAGAAGAGGAAATCCGTGACTGGTGGTTCTCTTCCCCGAAAAACGTATGGTGGTATTACGGTTACCAGACTCTGGATGAGGCGTTGGCGTTAGGAAATGAGATTCGTATGGGACATGTGCTCTATCGTAAGGTGGACAGTGTATCTCGTGTGGAGGAAGACGTCGTAGATTCAGCTGCTTGGGGGAAAGCGGATGATACCACGGTGGCAGCAACGGCAGATACAAAGTTCCGGGAAGCAATGACGGAATGGGGAGACCGTATTACCATAAACAGTGTAGAAAAGGTGGATTCTTATTTGGTTTACAGTCAGATTCCGAGCCGCAGTAAAGAATATGCGGTATTATTAAAGGCTAATATCGGACTGGCGTATGAGGATTTGACTGAGAATTTTGATCTTTATACCATGGTGCGTTTTGAAAATGCACAGTTGACCGATGGTGTGGTGACGGTAGGAGAATGTATCCAGACGTTACAGGAAAATCTGTTTTCCAAGCAGTTGGGTGAGGAAATCGTATACGGTACGGAAGGTGCTATGAATGTATGGGATTTTTACGGATTTTTAACTCCGGAAGAGGCAGTGAGCGCAGCATTACCGGTTCGTGACGGGCATATCAACTATACGGTTGAGAAGATGCAGGCACCGGTAGAGGAAACTGTGGTAACCCCGGAAGATCCGACAGTGGTTCCGGAAGAAGGTGAGATTCCGGCGGAAGGGGAGACACCGGTAGAAGGGGAGACTTCGGCAGAAGACGGGGATGCGGCAACCGAACCGGTGGAAGAAGATGTAGCGGAAAGCACCGCAGCGTAACGTAAGATACAAGAGAAATAGAAGGAAAAGTTGAGGTAACAGAAGCCTGTGACAGAAACTGTGTCACGGGCTTCTTTGTTTTCCTAGGAAAAAGTCACTTGTTTTCCTGTTGCTTCTTATGCAGAGCCTCCTGTATACTGATAGTACAAGGCTTGTGAAAATAATTGAAATACAACGGAGGATGAAATTATGACATGGTATACAATGAATGATATTGCGATGATGACGGGGCTTACCACCAGAACGCTGCGGAATTATTTGCGTCAGGGGCTTTTAAAGGGCGAGAAGGTAGACGGTGTGTGGAGGTTTTCCGAAGAGGAATATGAAGCCTTTTTGACGCATCCGGCAGTAAAACCGGGAGTTCGTGCCAAGAGAAATGCGATTGTAAACGACTTTATGTTGCAGGATGCAAAAAAAGAGAATCAAACCTGTGTGATTTTAGACTTTTGCATGGAACGGGAGGAAGCAAAGCAGGCGGCGGAGTTTTTCTGCGAGCGGATGAAGGAACAGGAGGATGAGACGTTACAGTTCGGTATGGAGTGGCACAAAAAGAATATGCGTATTATCTTAAGCGGTACGGAGACTGCGGTAAAAGAGATTATGAAACGCTACTATGCGGAGAATTAAGGGCAAAGGAATTCTTTGTTTTGTGGAAGAGTCTACGAGGAACAACTAAAAGTGGGAAAATGGATAATTTCACCACGAAAAATGAAGTTACAGTTGATTTTAGAACTACCACTCAACCAAAAGATGTGATATACTAAACTCAACACAACCGAAAGGGGAATTTGAGCATGGCAGGAACGACTTTTTCAACCACCTTACAGACCTTGCGAAAGAACAGGGGAGTCACCCAGGAGCAGTTGGCAAATCACTTGGGGGTTAGCCCGCAGGCAGTGTCCAAATGGGAGAACGGAAGCTACCCGGACGGAGATCTTCTTCCGCAGATTGCGGATTACTTTGAGGTGTCCATTGATTATCTGTACGGAAGGGCGAAGGATAATGTATCGCTGGAACAGCAGTTATTGGAGGCAATCAAAGGAATCAATGTGCCGCCGGATTATGATCACAGCGAACATATGGACCGGATTATGAAATACATTTGGGCCATGCAGCTTGGTTTGTGGCCGGAAAATAAGCAGTATTTCGACCGGACACGGTCGGAGGGAGAACATGTGATTGTGTCTACATTGTATGATAAGTCCGGTTTCAATTTCTTCCGGTTAAATAAGAATTTGGAGTTCTTTACCGTAATGAAACGACCGGAGAATGGGTTTGCTTCCTACTTTAAGGTGACGGATGAATTGGTAGCATTGTTTGCATTTCTGGGAAAGAAAGAGAATTTGGAGGTGTTGTTCTATTTGCTTTCCCTGGATGCGGGAAACGGGGTATCCGTATCGACAATAGCAAAGAAAGTAGGTATCAGTGAGACGCAGGCCGAAGAAGCCATCGGTTATATAAAGAAGATGGGACCGCAACAAGGAAATAAGATTTTGTTTGAACTGTCTGTTTTGGATGAGTTTGATAAAAGTGAGCCGCTGTATGCGGTAGACGGCGCAGTGGCCTGCACGGTATTACTTTTGTTGGCAGGTGCGGATATGATGATACATCCGCCGGGAAGTTACGCAATGTCCATCGGATGTTCGGATAAGGCATGGTTGGAACGGGACCAGATGGACTTTTTGCAGAAGCCGGGGAAGAAATAGAGAGGGGAAGAAACGATGAAACGAGAAAAGAAGAAACAGAAGGAGCAGGGGAACGAAAACAAGAATCCGCTCCACAAGGAATACGGTTTATTTCAGAACATGGGCTTTGTGTTGAAGCACATGATTCGGTATGATAAGAAGATTTTGCTGTTGATTGTACTGGGTGCGGTTTGTGAACCGCTGATGCGGTACTTCTGGACCTTCCTTCCGAAGCTTATATTGGACTTGATTACGGGAGAAGGAACAAGAAATGAATTGTTAGGGTTGATGGTGTGTGTGACGGTGTTCCAGCTGCTTTTGACCTTAACCACCACTTATTACCATTACGGCATCGGCTGGCGGTACATCGGAGCCCGTTTGTATATGATGCTTATGACAAACCGCAAGGCCATGAAGATTGATTTTGAGCATTTGGAAAATCCGGATGTGATGGATTGCTATCAGAAGGCTCAGAGAGCCAGCAACGATAATAACAACGGTATCGAAGGTATGATGCGTGAGTCGACCCGTTTGCTGGAATCGGTAACGACGGTGCTTCTCGGTATGGGTATCTTAAGTACCTTAAATGTATGGCTGGTGCTGCTTATGGTGGGCATTGCGGTAATCCACTTCCTTATTGTGAATCGTACCAATAAGATTACGAAGATGCGTGTGTGGGACCCGCTTGCTACCTGGTGGAGAAAGCGTTGGTATATGCAGAATGTGACCACCAACTTCGAGGCGGCAAAGGATATCCGCATGTTCGGCCTGAGAGGATGGCTGAAGGAGAAGTATGAGGAGCTTAACAAGACCCGTTACGAGGCGCAGAAGGTCAATGCCACCTTCTGGTTCTGGACCAGCGTTTCGGGAAATGTATTCTGGTGTCTGTCTCAGATTTTGGTGTATGCGTGGCTGGTACGTTCCATGGTACGGGGCGAGCTGACTATCGGTAACTTCACTCTTTATCTGGCTTCTGCGGGAACCTTCTTTGAATATGTTTCTACCTTGTTAAACGGTGTGGCGGGCGTGATGGCACGGAGCCGTGAGGTGGATGATTTCCGAAGCTTCCTTGATTTTGACGGCGGCGACGATAAGAAGGACGGTAAGGAATTGCCGAAAGCGGAAAAGTACGAGTTTGTATTTGAAAATGTGTCTTTCAAGTATCCGAAGGCAGAGCGTTACGCACTTCGCAACCTGAATCTGACCTTGGCGGCGGGAGAACGTCTGGCGGTGGTAGGCTTAAACGGTGCCGGAAAGTCCACCATGATAAAGCTGCTGCTCCGGTTGTATGAGCCGACGGAGGGTCGCATTTTACTGAACGGTGTGGATGTAAGAGAGTATAATAAGGAGAGCTATTACGAAGCGTTTGCACCGGTGTTCCAGCAGGTAGAATTGTTTGCTTTCCCGATGGAGGAAAATGTGTCCATGAAGGAGCCGGAGCGCACCGACGGAGCGAAGGCAAAGGAATGCCTAGAGGCGGCAGGGCTTACGGAAAAGATTGTTTCCTTACCGAAGGGCACAAAGACAGAGCTTCTTAAGATTGTGTACGATGATGGTGTGGATTTGTCCGGTGGCGAAAAGCAGAAACTGGCACTGGCAAGAGCATTGTATAAGGATGCTCCGGTGGTAGTCCTGGATGAGCCGACGGCGGCATTGGATGCTTTGGCGGAAGCAAAGCTTTACGAGGATTTTGATAAGTTAATCGGCGGAAAGACAGCGGTGTACATCAGCCACCGTTTGAGCTCCACCCAGTTCTGCGGTCATGTAGCAATGTTTGCGGACGGAGAAATGGTAGAGTACGGCACTCATGCCGAGCTCATGGAGAAAAACGGTGCTTACGCGGAGATGTTTAAGATTCAGGCGCAGTATTATATCGAAGACACAGAAAAAGCAGAACAGGAGGTGGCAGCAAATGGCGAAGAATAAGGAACAGAAGAAGACGGCAAAGGAAGATCGTCAGGTGATAAAGAGAACCTTAAAATTTATGGTTTCCGTGGCATGGAAAGAACGCCCGTCCCTGTTTGTTGTTTATGCAATCCTTTTCGTGGCACAGCTGATTCAGAAAGCACAGATTGTGATTTTGCCGAAATTCTTAATTGATGAGTTAATGTTAATTGTAGGCGGTGCCCCGGCAACAGAGCACTTGCAGAACGTGGTGCTGTATGTGGCTCTTATTTGTGGAAGCAACCTTCTTGCCAATGTAATGAGTAACGTGGCATTCCAGTGGCGCAGTGTGCTGGAGGAGTGGTTTAACGAATATTTCGAGGTCCGTTTGGCGGAGCATACCATGCAGATGGATTTTGAACATACGGAGGATCCGGAGGCATTGGACCAGCTGAACCGTGCCAAGGAAGGTATCAGCTGGTACAGCGGCGGCGTTGTGGGAGTGTTAAACAGCGTGTATACGCTAATCGGAAACATCACCGTACTTTTGGGTGTCAGCGCCATTATTCTGGTAACCTGTCCGCTGCTTTTGCCGGTACAGATCATCGGATTGGTATTAATCAGTATGTTCAATGCGAAAAACAATAAGATTGAAATCGAAAGCTATAAGGATTTGGCGGGCATTAACCGAATTTTCGGATACTTTTTGTTCCAGCTGGCAGACTTTTCCTACGGTAAGGAAATCCGTTTGTACGACAGTGCGGAGATGATGCTTAAGAAAACGGATGTGGAGAGCCGGAAGATGGCAGGGGTTTGGACAACTATGGCGGAGAAGCAGTGTAAAAATGCCTGGGCTATGGATGTTGTTAATGCGGCAAGGGACGGTATCAGTTATTTTTACATCGGACTGCTGGCACTCCTGAAAAAGATTACGGTGGGTGACTTCTCCATGTGTATTACCTCTGCTTCCGAGCTTTACAGAGGAATGCTCGGCGTGGTGCAGGGTTGTCAGGACATTGCGAAGCGTTGTGTGTATGCCTATCAGTTTATTAAGTTATTGGAGTATCCGGTGGCGCTTTCTAAGGGGGATAAGAAAGTAACCGGGGAAAAGCACGTCATTGAGTTTTCTCATGTGAGCTTTAAGTATCCGCGTTCCGAGCAGTATGTATTAAAGGACATTAATTTAAAGATTACCTCCGGAGAGCATTTGTCGGTGGTAGGATTAAACGGTGCCGGAAAGACCACCTTTATCAAGTTGCTTTGCCGCTTGTATGATGTAACCGAGGGTGAAATCTTAATCGACGGAATCAATATTAAAGAGTATTCCGAAGAGGAGTACCGGAAGCTGTTTGCAGTGGTATTCCAGGATTTCCAGCTGTTTGCTTTTAGTCTGAAAGATAACATTGCGTTAAGCGATACGGTGAGAGAGGAAGAAGTGAACCGGGTATTGGAACTGTCCGGCTTCTATGAGGATGCACAGAAGCTGCCCCAGGGGTTGGATACCATGCTCTATAAGAGCTTTGACGAAAAGGGTACGGAGCTTTCCGGCGGACAGCAGCAGAAAACCGCCATTGCCAGAGCTTTGTATAAGAATGCGCCGATTGTTATATTGGACGAGCCGACGGCGGCGTTGGACCCGGTGGCGGAGTATGATATTTACCGCAGTTTTGATACCCTGGTAGGCGGCAAGACCGCAATTTATATTTCCCATCGCCTGTCCAGTTGCAAGTTCTGTGACCGGATTGCGGTGTTTGCGGAAAATACAATCAAAGAGTACGGTACCCATGACGAACTGGTGGATAAGAAAAACGGTATTTATGCGGAGCTGTTTGCGGCCCAGGCACAATATTATGTAGAGGCAACCTGAGAATGACGTAACAGAGAGTGTGTTTCTTCTATATAATATGGTGGATAGAAAAACTTTGAAAATGGGAGCGGTGGGGCCAGAAAAACTTCGCCATAGAGGAAACAGGAAACGTTTCTTCCGGATTGAGAAAAGATTCCGGAAGAGACGTTTTTTTACTACCATTTTTTTACGGATTGTGCTATACTTAGAAAGGACGCCCGGGTAAATTAGAATTCAAAGTTGATGGGCGAAAGAGAAAGACAGAAAAGAAGGGAAGGTAAAACAAATGAAAGAATTGGGGAATGTATTGTTTTTTATTTTAGGCGGATTTGTATCTGTGATATTTTGGGGGCTTTTAGGCTTGTTGTTTTGCGCCACCATTATCGGAAAGCCGTTGGGCAAGCAGTTGTTAGAAGTGGCAAAGTTTGCATTGCATCCGTTTAACGATGACGTAGAGGTGGAGAGCAACTTTGCAAAGAACTTTGTTGCCAATATGATATTTATACCGTTCGGAATTCTTATCTTTTTGTTGTATGCAATGATAGGCGCGGCATTCTGTATTACCTTGGTGGGAGCACCGATCGGAAAGGTATATTTCCGTCTATTGACTGTCGGAATGGCACCATTCGGAATCGAAGTGGACAAAAAGCATGAAGTTATCAAAGAATGGGAAGAATGGAAGAATTGGTGATTGGAATTGGAGTATCGCCCCTTGCGTGCAGGTAGGGGGATACATAACAAGCCGGCCACACAAATAATTTCCCGGGAACGCGCTCTCGCTCATGCACAAACGTAGCAGTACTAGGCTCGACAATACCTCGCCAAGTGCTGACGTTTGCTTATGGTTCCCTTAGAAATCATTTGTGTGGCCGCCTTTTTTGTGGGATGGGACCTGCACGCAAGGGGAGTTACGAGAAGTTCAACTTATAATTGAACCTATATTGGTGCAAAACTCAACTACGACTTGTTGGATAGAAAAAAGAAAAAGTGTTAGGATGAATGTATGAAAAAGCTTTTTCAAATTTTCTCATGAAAGAGGGATGACCATGTTTGATATGAAAAAAATAGGAAAGAAGATTTCTACTCTTCGAAAAGAAGGGAATATGACACAAATGGAACTGGCTGACCGGATGGGAATCAGTTTTCAGGCGGTATCTAATTGGGAACGAGGCAACAGTATGCCCGACATATCCAAGCTCCCGGAGCTGGCGGAGATTTTCGGGGTTACATTAGACGAATTATTAGGAGAAAGTTCTCCGCTTGCAGAGGCTGCAGTCAATGACCGTATTGAAGAGTACATCATGAATCAAAACCCGTCGGCAGAGGATGTCAGTGCAGTGCTTCCTATATTAAAGCCGGATCAGGTGGATACGATTGTTGCAAATGCAGATAAGCTTGATTGGAAGGCAATTCACGGAATGCTACCGTTTATGGACGGGGATGATGTGAAGGAATTCGCGTTGCAGGCAATGGAACAGGGAGAAGCGATAGAGGGCTTTCTACCGTTTCTGTATGAGGATGATATAAAGGAATTTGCGTTGCGGGCAAAGGAACAAGGGGAAGCAATAGGAACATATTTGCCATTCATGGATGAGGATGATGTAAAGGAGTTCGCACGGCAGGCTATGGAACGGGGAGAAAAGATAGAAGGATATCTTCCTTTTATGGATGAAGACGATGTGAAAGAATTGGCGGTAAAGGTATTGAAGAAGTCAATCTGATAATGAAATGATTCAAAGAGCGACGTGGCTTTGCGATTTGTACACCTACGTCGCTCTTTGTGATTTATAACAGCATTCTTCTTCGCCTGCGTTGAACAGGAAACTTGTTTTTTATGGAGACTAAGTTGAAGGGGTTGTTGCAGGGAGAATAAAACAATACCAAAGTCCGTATCAGTGAAAGAATTCTGTAGAGAACCTTAAGGCAACGTCGGCACTTGGCGAGGTAGTATCGAGCCTAGTACCGCTACGTTGCTGCAAGAGCGAGAGCGGGTTCTTGAGGAATTCTTTCGCTGGTATGGACGTTTTGTATCCTTGCTCACCCTGCAACAAACCGCTAAGAAATTTTTTTTAAAAAGTACTTGCAATTATTTCCTGTATCGTGTATAATCATTCTTGCTGTGACGTTGATAGCTATGAAGCGTGAGGTTGCCGCGTGCCATACGCGGGTTTTCCGTGGAGCGAATGTCAAGTTAGGAAACTGGCGACAAGTCACTGTACAATACAGCTTCTGCTGATAGGCAGATAAACCGTGATGATAATCGGGAATTGTCCGGGGATGCCGAGCCTTGCGCTCGGGTTTTTGTTCGGACAGGCGCGAAACACACGGGAGAGTGTACAGTCACCGCTTGTCGTACTGAAATTAAGTGCGAAAAGGAGGCGACTTTTTTTATGGCAAGTCAAGTAATGAGAATCACACTCAAGGCGTATGATCATCAGTTAGTAGATGCATCCGCAGCAAAGATCATCGAAACCGCAAAGAAGGCGGGAAGTAAGGTAAGCGGTCCGGTGCCGATGCCGACGAAGAAGGAAGTAGTTACCATTCTCCGTGCAGTGCATATGTATAAGGACAGCCGTGAGCAGTTCGAGCAGAGAACTCACAAGAGACTCATCGATGTAATTGCTCCGAACCAGAAGATGGTTGATGCTCTTTCCAGACTGGAAATGCCGGCAGGTGTGTTCATTGACATTAAGATGAAGACGAAGTAATCTTGGTCAGTGAGAAGTAACAAAACAAGTTAGTAAAAATCCTTAGGGTTTATATACAGGGTCCAAGCGTCTTATCTATAACAGAGTAAGGCCCAAGCATCCGGATAGACCATCTAGGATGATTGAGTCCCACAGGGATTCAATCCGCTGTAGATTCACAGGAGGTGCAAAATGAAGAAAGCGTTATTAACAACGAAGGTCGGAATGACCCAGATCTTCAATGCGGACGGCGTATTAGTACCGGTTACCGTATTGCAGGCTGCCCCGAACGTTGTAACCCAGGTTAAGACGGTTGACAACGACGGTTACGAGGCAGTACAGGTTGGCTTCGGCGAGATCAGAGACGTTCTCGTAAACAAGCCGCGCAAGGGCACATTTGCTAAGGCAGGTGTTGCTAACAAGAGATTTCTTAAGGAGTTCAAGTTTGACAACAGCTCTGAGTACACCGTAGGTCAGGAAATCAAGGTTGACATCTTCGCAGACGGAGACAAGATCGACGCTACCGGTATTACGAAGGGTAAGGGCTTCCAGGGTGCCATCAAGAGACACGGCTTATCCAGAGGACCGATGAAGCATGGTTCCAAGTATCACAGACATGCAGGTTCCAACGGTGCAGCAACGACTCCGGGTCGTGTATTCAAGGGCAAGCACATGCCGGGACACACCGGTAATGTAAAGGCAACGGTTCAGAACCTCGAGGTAGTAAAGGTTGATGTTGAGAACAACTTAATCCTCGTTAAGGGTGCAGTACCGGGACCGAAGAAGGCTTTGGTTATCTTAAAGGAAACCGTAAAGAGCGCAAACTAAGAAGCTTTAAGAAAGGAGGAACTTAAAAATGGCTAGTGTTAAGGTTTATAATATCGAAGGCAAGGAAGTTGGCACTTTAGAGCTCAACGACGCTGTGTTCGGTGTAGAAGTAAATGAGCATTTGATGCATTTGGCTGTTGTGAGCCAGCTCGCTAACAAGCGTCAGGGCACACAGAGCGCAAATACTCGTGCAGAAGTAAGCGGCGGCGGAAGAAAGCCGTGGAGACAGAAGGGTACCGGTCATGCAAGACAGGGATCCACCAGAGCTCCGCAGTGGACTCACGGTGGCGTAGTATTCGCTCCGAAGCCGAGAGACTACTCCGTAAAGATGAACAAGAAGGAAAAGGCAGCTGCTATCAAGTCTGCATTATCCGCTAAGGTTGCTGAGGAGAAGTTTATCGTAGTAGACGGTCTCGCATTTGACGAGATTAAGACCAAGAAGATGGCAGCAGTTCTTGATAACCTCAAGGTGAACAAGGCGCTTGTTGTTCTTGATAAGAAGGATGATAACGTAATCCTTTCCGCAAGAAATATCCCGGAGGTAAGAACCGTTCTTTCCGGTAGCGTAAACGTATACGACGTTCTTAAGTATAACAACGTTGTTATCACCAAGGAAGCTGTTGCTCAGATTGAGGAGGTGTACGCATAATGGCAGATTTAAAGTATTATGACGTTATCTTAAAGCCGGTAGTAACCGAGAAGAGTATGAACTCCATGAGCGAGAAGAAGTACACGTTCTCCGTACATCCGGATGCAACGAAGCAGCAGATTAAGGAAGCAGTTGAGAAGATGTTCGCAGGCACCAAGGTTGCAAGCGTAAACACCATGAACTTAGACGGAAAGACCCGCAGACGCGGCATGGTTTTCGGTAAGACTGCTAAGATGAAGAAGGCAATTGTACAGCTTACCGCTGACAGCGCTGAAATTGAGATTTTCGCAGGTTTATAATTCGCGTACGTAGAGAATAGAACACAAGATATTGCGTAACGCAGACGAAAGGAGTAACAACAATGGGAATCAAAACTTATAACCCATATACACCTTCCAGAAGAAATATGACCGGCTCCGATTTCTCCGAAATCACAACGAGCACACCGGAGAAGTCCTTAGTAACTTCTTTAAAGAAGAATGCAGGTCGTAACAATCAGGGAAAGATTACCGTAAGACATCAGGGCGGTGGTTCCAGAAGAAAGTACAGAATCATCGACTTCAAGAGAAACAGCAAAGATGGTATCCCGGCAACGGTTAAGACCATCGAGTACGATCCGAACAGAACCGCAAACATTGCACTTATCTGCTATGCAGACGGTTCCAAGTCCTACATCCTTGCGCCGAACGGCTTAAAGGTAGGCCAGACCGTTATGAACGGTGCAACCGCAGAAGTTAGAGTAGGTAACTGCTTACCGCTCCAGAACATCCCGGTTGGTGCTGAAATTCATAACATCGAGCTTTACCCGGGTAAGGGTGGTCAGCTGGTTCGTTCCGCTGGTAACAGCGCACAGCTGATGGCTAAGGAAGGCAAGTACGCAACCCTTCGTCTCCCGTCCGGTGAGATGAGAATGGTTCCGATTATCTGCCGTGCAACCATCGGTCAGGTTGGTAACATCGATCACGAGCTTATTAACATCGGTAAGGCAGGACGTAAGCGTCACATGGGTATTCGCCCGACTGTACGCGGTTCCGTAATGAACCCGAACGATCACCCGCACGGTGGTGGTGAAGGTAAGACCGGTATCGGTCGTCCGGGCCCTGTTACCCCGTGGGGTAAGCCGGCTCTCGGTCTTAAGACCCGTAAGAAGAATAAGCAGTCCAACAAGCTGATTGTAAGAAGAAGAGATGGTAAGGCGTTAGCGAAGTAATCGCGCGTCCAGGTAAAAGGAGGTAAACCAAAATGGCACGTTCATTAAAGAAGGGCCCGTTCGCGGATGCTCACTTATTGAAAAAGGTAGATGCAGTTGTGCAGTCCGGTGACAAGCAGGTTATCAAGACCTGGTCCCGCCGTTCCACTATCTTCCCGCAGATGGTTGGTCTTACAATCGCTGTTCATGACGGAAGAAAGCATGTACCGGTATACGTAACCGAAGATATGGTTGGTCACAAGCTCGGTGAGTTCGTAGCTACCAGAACCTATCGTGGTCACGGTAAGGATGAGAAGAAGGCTCGTAGATAGTCTTTTACTCAAACGAAGAATAAATATGGTAACGGTCGGCACACGCCGCACCGTTTACCAAACCTTATAACATTGCCCGGCAGGACACGGGCGGAAGAAAAATAGCGGAGAGCCGCTAACATTTGAAAGGAGGTCACATCCATGGCAAAAGGACATAGATCCCAGATTAAGAGAGAGAGAAATGAGCAGAAGAGAGACAGAAGACCGTCTGCAAAGTTATCTTATGCAAGAGTTTCCGTACAGAAGGCTTGTTTCGTTCTTGATGCAATCAGAGGCAAGGATGTACAGTCAGCACTCGGTATTTTAGCTTACAATCCGAGATATGCTTCAACTTTAATAGAGAAATTACTCAAGTCTGCAATCGCAAACGCAGAGAACAACAACGGTATGGACGTTTCCAAGCTCTACATCGCTGAGTGTTACGCAAACTGCGCACCGACTATGAAGAGAGTAAGACCGAGAGCACAGGGCAGAGCTTATCGTATCTTAAAGAGAATGAGCCATATCACTGTTGTGCTTGATGAGAGATAGTTCTAAGAAAGGAGAAGAATCATGGGACAGAAGGTTAATCCTCACGGCTTAAGAGTCGGCGTTATCAAGGAATGGGATTCCAAGTGGTACGCAGAAGCTGATTTCGCTGACAACTTAGTTGAAGATTACAACATCAGAAAGTTTCTGAAGAATAAGTTATACAGCGCAGGTATCGCAAAGATCGAGATCGAGAGAAGAGGCGCTGATCAGGTTAAGGTTATCATTTCTACCGCGAAGCCGGGCGTAGTTATCGGTAAGGGCGGTGCAGAAATCGAGAAGTTAAAGGAAGAAGTAGCAAAGGAAATCGGCAAAGAGGCAAAGAATGTAAATCTCGAGATTAAGGAAATCAAGAGACCGGACATCAATGCACAGCTCGTTGCAGAGAACATTGCTCAGCAGCTTGAGAACCGTATTTCTTTCCGTAGAGCAATGAAGTCCACCATGTCCAGAACCATGAAGGCTGGTGCAAAGGGTATTAAGACCATGGCTTCCGGTCGTCTCGGCGGTGCAGATATCGCACGTTCCGAGTTCTACACCGAAGGAACCGTTCCGCTTCAGACCCTGAGAGCAAACATTGACTATGGTTTCGCAGAAGCAAATACCACCTACGGTAAGGTTGGTATCAAGACTTGGATTTATCACGGTGAAGTTCTTCCGACGAAGGCTACCAAGAAGGAAGGGAGCGATAAATAATGTTAATGCCTAAGAGAGTAAAGCGTCGTAAGCAGTTCCGCGGAACTATGACCGGTAAGGCACAGAGAGGTAACACCATTTCTTACGGCGAATTTGGTATCGTAGCAATGGAGCCTGCTTGGATTAAGTCCAATCAGATCGAAGCAGCCCGTATCGCAATGACACGTTACATTAAGCGTGGCGGTAAGGTTTGGATTAAGATTTTCCCGGATAAGCCGGTAACAGCGAAGCCGGCAGAAACTCGAATGGGTTCCGGTAAGGGCTCCACTGAGTACTGGGTAGCAGTAGTTAAGCCGGGTCGCGTAATGTTCGAGATTTCCGGTGTAGCAGAAGAAGTAGCAAGAGAAGCTCTTCGTCTTGCAACCCATAAGCTTCCGGTTAAGTGTAAGATCGTTTCTCGCGCAGATTTAGAGGGAGGTGCGGCTCGTGAAAACCAGTAAGTATGTGCAGGATTTAATGGCTAAGTCTGTTGTTGAGCTGAATGAGGAATTAGTTTCCGCAAAGAAGGAACTCTTCAATTTGAGATTCCAGAATGCAACCAACCAGCTGGACAACACAAGCAGAATTAAAGAAGTAAGAAAGAACATTGCCAGAATTCAGACCGTGATTTCTGCAAAGGCAAACTAGTTCATGGAATAGTAACTTCGGAAAGGAGTACCCGCAGTGGAGAGAAATCTTAGAAAGACGCGTACCGGTAAGGTAGTAAGCGACAAGATGGATAAGACAATCGTTGTAGCAGTAGTAGATAACGTAAAGCACCCGCTTTACAACAAGATCGTTAAGAGAACCTACAAGTTAAAGGCTCATGACGAGAACAACGAGTGCCGCATCGGTGACAGAGTAAAGGTTATGGAGACGAGACCGTTATCCAAGGATAAGAGATGGAGACTCGTTGAGATTATCGAGAAGGCAAAATAAGTATTTGTTTTGCAGGAATAGTTGAAAGGAGATTGTACCATGGTACAGCAGGAAACCAGACTTAAGGTTGCTGACAATACCGGCGCAAAGGAATTACTTTGCATCCGCGTAATGGGCGGTTCAACCAGAAGATATGCGAACATTGGTGATGTAATCGTTGCTTCCGTTAAAGATGCAACGCCGGGCGGTGTTGTAAAGAAGGGCGATGTAGTTAAGGCGGTTGTTGTTCGTTCTGTAAAGGGCGCACGCCGTAAGGACGGTTCTTACATCCGTTTCGATGAGAACGCAGCAGTTATCATTAAGGAAGACAAGAACCCGAGAGGAACCCGTATTTTCGGACCGGTAGCAAGAGAACTCAGAGAGAAGCAGTTCATGAAGATTGTTTCCCTGGCTCCGGAAGTATTATAGGAGGTGCTCAGAGATGGCAATGTTAAAAATTAAGAAGGGCGATACCGTCAGAGTAATCGCCGGTAAGGATAAGGGCAAGGAAGGAAAGGTTCTTTCCGTTGCCGATGGTAAGGTAGTTGTTGAAGGTGTCAACACTGTGACGAAGCACACGAAGGCATCTCAGGCAAACCCGCAGGGCGGCATCGTAACCAAGGAAGCTGCTATGGACGCTTCCAACGTTATGTACGTTCACAAGGGTAAGACCACTAGAATCGGTTTCACCACCGTAGAAGGCAAGAAGGGCCCGAAGAAGGTTCGTGTTGCTAAGTCCACCGGTGAGGTTATCGAGTAATTCTGAGAGAGGAGGTTCACAAAGTTGACTAGATTAAAGGAAAAGTATAATAACGAAATCGTTGCAGCAATGCAGAAGAAGTTCGGTTATAAAAACGTAATGCAGGTTCCGAAGTTAGACAAGATCGTTATCAACATGGGCGTTGGTGAAGCTAAGGATAACGCAAAGGCTTTAGAGTCCGCAGTTAGAGATATGGAAATCATCGCAGGTCAGAAGCCGGTTGTTACCAAGGCAAAGAAGTCTGTGGCTAACTTCAAGATCAGAGAAGGTCTTGCAATCGGTTGTAAGGTAACCTTACGTGGTGACAAGATG
Source organism: Lachnospiraceae bacterium (assembly GCA_017938405.1). Classification (GTDB taxonomy): domain Bacteria; phylum Bacillota; class Clostridia; order Lachnospirales; family Lachnospiraceae; genus SIG307. The sequence goes on along the minus strand of JAGBBP010000039.1, from coordinate 29,395 downwards.
TACGAGTTCGCTGATCGTTTAATCAGCCTCGCACTTCCGCGTGTACGTGACTTCCGTGGTGTTAACCCGAACGCATTCGATGGCAGAGGTAACTACGCTCTTGGTATTAAGGAGCAGTTGATCTTCCCGGAAATCGAGTACGATAAGGTTGATAAGGTAAGAGGTATGGACGTTATTTTCGTAACTACCGCTAACACCGACGAGGAAGCAAGAGAACTGTTAACCCAATTTGGTATGCCGTTTAGCAAATAATAAGGAGGAAATCCCATGGCAAAGACTTCTATGAAGTTAAAGCAGCAGCGTCCGGCGAAGTTCTCCACTCAGGAGTACAACCGTTGTAGAATTTGCGGTCGTCCGCATGCTTATTTGAGAAAATACGGAATCTGCAGAATCTGCTTCCGTGAATTAGCTTATAAGGGTCAGATACCGGGTGTTAAGAAGGCATCTTGGTAAGTCCGAAATATTTTTAGAAGGAGGAAATCCAAATGACAATGAGCGATCCGATTGCAGATATGCTTACAAGAATTCGTAATGCAAATACTGCGAAACATGATGTTGTAGATGTACCTGCATCTAAGATGAAGATTGCAATCGCAGAAATCCTGTTAAAGGAAGGTTATATTAAGGCTTATGATGTGGAAGAAGTCGGTTCTTTCAAGACCATCCACATTACGTTAAAGTATGGCAAGGATAAGAACGAAAAGGTTATCTCCGGTCTCAAGAGAATTTCCAAGCCGGGTCTGCGTGTATACGCAAATGCGGAGGAGCTTCCGAAGGTACTTGGCGGTCTTGGTATTGCTATCGTATCCACCAACAAGGGCGTGCTTACCGATAAGGAAGCAAGAAAGGCTAATGTTGGCGGCGAAGTTTTAGCTTTCATTTGGTAATAAATCAGATGCATGGAAAGGAAGTCTGTCAGAGCAAATGTTCTTAAGAGCATGAGGTGATGCGGATACTCTTTTCTTAGGAGACCTGAAAAAGGTCAGAAAGCGTGTGAGTTTCACCGCTTTCCATGTTCATAATTTTAGGAGGTACGGGCATGTCACGTATAGGTAAAATGCCAATCGCCATTCCGGCAGGTGTAACTGTCGATGTGGCAGAAAATAATAAGGTTACCGTTAAGGGACCGAAGGGTACGCTTGAGAGAGTGTTAGCCCCGGAAATGGAAATCAAGGTAGAGGGTTCTGAAATCGTTGTAAACAGACCGAATGACTTAAAGAGAATGAAGTCTCTTCACGGTTTGACCAGAACGCTTATCAACAACATGGTAGTCGGTGTTACCGCTGGTTACGAGAAGGTTCTCGAAGTTAACGGTGTCGGCTACAGAGCAGCAAAGTCCGGTAAGGAACTTACCTTAACCCTCGGATATTCTCATCCGGTAGTTATGGTTGACCCGGAAGGTGTTGAGACCGTTCTCGACGGCCAGAACAAGATTACCGTTAAAGGTATTGATAAAGAGAAGGTTGGTCAGTACGCAGCTGAAATCAGAGATAAGAGAAGACCGGAGCCGTATAAGGGCAAGGGTATCAAGTATGCGGATGAGACCATCAGACGTAAAGTCGGTAAGACCGGTAAGAAGTAAAAGGAGGAATGAAAGAATATGGTTAGCAAAGAGTCCAGATTTAAAGTTCGCGTAAAGAAGCATATGAAGATTCGCAATCGTTTCTCCGGTACCGCAGAAAGACCGCGTTTGGCAGTATTCAGAAGTAATAATCATATGTATGCGCAGATTATTGATGATACCGTTGGTAACACTCTTGTAGCAGCTTCCACCCTGGATAAGGATGTAAAGGCTGAGCTTGAGAAGACGAATGATGTTGCAGCAGCAGCAAAGCTCGGAACTGTTATCGCAAAGAAGGCACTTGAGAAGGGAATCACAACCGTTGTTTATGACCGTGGTGGTTTCGTATATCAGGGCAAGGTTAAGGCACTTGCTGAGGCAGCAAGAGAAGCCGGCTTAGAATTCTAATCAGGAGGGAAAACATGAGACGTACAATCGTTGATGCCAGCAATTTGGAATTAGAAGATAAATTAGTCAGCCTCAAGCGCGTTACCAAGGTTGTAAAGGGTGGTCGTAACTTCCGTTTCGCAGCACTTGTTGTTGTAGGAGACAGAAACGGTCACGTTGGTGCAGGTCTTGGTAAGGCAAGCGAAGTTCCGGAAGCAATCCGGAAGGCAAAAGAGGATGCAAAGAAGAACATCATCGAGCTTCCGCTTGATGAAAACGGTTCCGTACCGCACGATTACCTTGGTAAGTTCGGCAGCGCTTCTGTTTTGTTAAAGCGTAGCTCTGAAGGTACCGGTATCATCGCAGGCGGTCCGGCACGTAACGTGCTTGAACTTGCAGGATTTAAGAACATCCGTACTAAGTCCCTTGGTTCAAACAACAAGCAGAACGTAGTTCTTGCAACAATCAACGGATTAAGCCAGTTAAAGACTCCGGAGCAGGTAGCTGCACTCCGCGGTATTTCCGTAGATCAGCTGTAAGACATATCTAAATTTCACGGAGGTGTTTAAAAATGGCAGATAAATTAAAGATTACTTTAATTAAGTCTACAATCGGTGCCGTTCCGAAGAACAAGGCAACCGTAGAAGCTATGGGCTTAAGAAAGATCGGAAAGTCCGTTGAAATGCCTAACAATGAAGCTACCAAGGGTATGATTCAGCAGGTTAGACATTTAGTAAAGGTGGAAGAAATTTAATTTTTGCAAGGAGGTGTAACTCGATGAATTTATCAGAATTAAGACCTGCAGATGGTTCTAAGCAGAGCGCAAATTTCAGACGTGGTCGTGGCCACGGTTCGGGAAACGGTAAGACCGCTGGTAAGGGTCATAAGGGTCAGAAGGCACGTTCCGGAGCACCGAGAATCGGTTTCGAAGGTGGCCAGATGCCGTTATACCGTAGACTTCCGAAGAGAGGTTTCCATAACAGAAACACGCAGGAAATCGTTACGATTAATGTTAGTATGTTAAATAGATTTGAGGATGGAGCAGAGGTAACCGTTGAGTCTTTGATGGAGATCGGTTTGGTAAGCAATCCGAAGGACGGCGTAAAGATTCTTGGAAACGGTGAACTTACCAAGAAGCTTGATGTTAAGGTTAACGCATTCAGTGAGAGTGCAGTTGAGAAAATTCAGGCGCTTGGTGGAAAAGCAGAGGTGGTATAATGTTTGATACAGTCAAGAATGCATTCAAGGTAAAAGAAATTCGAAGCAAACTTCTGTTTACATTACTGTGCTTGCTTATTGTCAGAATCGGATGTGCTTTTCCGGTTCCGGGTATTGACCGTGAGTATTTTCAGTTATGGCTTTCCCAGAAGGAAGGACTTGGATTCTTAGATACTTTAACCGGTGGATCCTTTTCCCAGATGTCCATTTTTGCACTGAATATTGGCCCGTATATTACTTCTTCTATTATCATCCAGCTTTTAACAATTGTATTCCCGAAGTTAGAGGAATTACAGAAGGATGGAGAGACAGGAAGAAAGAAAATCGCAGAGATTTCCCGTTACGTTACCATTGGTCTTGCAGTAGTTGAATCTATTGCGCTTATCATCGGTTTCGGTAACTCCGGTATTCTGGAAGGTGGTTTAACTTTCTGGAATGCTGCAGTAATCACCGCTTCCTTTACTGCAGGTAGTGCATTCTTAATGTGGTTAGGTGAGCGTATTACCGAGAAGGGTGTCGGCAACGGTATTTCCATGATTCTCTTAGTTAACATTGTAGCAACTTTACCGAATGACTTCTCCAACTTGATTAAGATGTTCGTTCTTAATCCGCCGGCAGTTGTAAACAAGGTGCTTGGTGTAGTCGGTATTGCAGCAGTTGCGATTGTTTTAGTAGTATTGGTTATCCTGTTACAGGATGCACAGAGAAAGATTCCGGTACAGTATGCAAAAAAGGTACAGGGAAGAAAGATGGTTGGCGGACAGGGTTCCTTCATTCCGTTAAAGGTAAACACCGCAGGTGTTATTCCGGTAATTTTCGCAAGTTCCTTAATGAATACTCCGGTTATTATCTTATCTTTCGTAGGCATTCAGGCAGACAGAACGACCTTTGGGGCAAAGGTGGCATATTTGCTCAGCTCCGATAAGTGGTTTAACTTCTCCAGTTGGGGCGAGTTTAAGTATACTCTCGGTGCACTGATTTATGTTGCATTGCTCGTAATCTTTGCTTACTTCTATACTTCCATTACCTTTAATCCGATGGAAGTTGCAAACAACATGAAGAAGCAGGGTGGTTTCATTCCGGGTATCCGTCCGGGCAGACCGACTACCGAGTATTTGTCGAAGGTATTAAATTACATCGTATTTATCGGTGCGGTAATGCTTACAATCATCAGCTTGATTCCGATGGTATTCTCCGGCGCATTTAATGCACAGGTAAGTTTCGGTGGAACATCTATCATCATTATTGCAGGTGTTATTCTTGAAACCGTTAAGCAGGTAGATTCTCAGTTATTGGTTCGCCAGTACAAGGGATTCTTAAATGACTAAAACACTGGATAGGGTGGGACTTTTTTGTTCCACCCTATGTTGGATATTAGGAGGTATGGCATGAAGATTATTATGTTGGGTGCTCCGGGTGCCGGTAAAGGTACTCAGGCAAAGCAGATTGCAGCAAAGTTTTCCATTCCGCATATTTCTACGGGTGATATCTTCCGTGCGAATATCAAAGAGAATACGGAACTTGGCAAGAAAGCAAAGGAATATATGGATCAGGGTATGTTGGTACCGGATTCCTTAACCTTAGAGTTGATTATGGACCGCTTCGCCAATGCGGACTGTGCAAACGGTTATGTGTTGGATGGCTTCCCGAGAACCAATCCGCAGGCAGAGGCTCTGACTAAGGCTCTTGCGGATAAGGGAGAGAAGATTGATTTTGCAATCAATGTGGAAGTACCGGACGAGTCCATCGTAAATCGTATGTCCGGCAGACGCGCATGTCTGACCTGTGGTGCCACCTATCACATCAAGTACAATGCACCGGCAAAGGAAAATATTTGTGATACCTGTGGCGAAGAGCTTGTGCTTCGTGACGATGACAAGCCGGAGACCGTATTAAAGCGTCTTTCCGTATACCACGAGCAGACCCAGCCGCTCATCGACTACTACAAGAACGAAGGCGTGCTTCGCGAAGTAGACGGTACCCAGGACATGAACAAAGTGTTTGATGATATCCTTGCAATTTTGCAGTAAAGGAAGAGCAGATTATGGCAGTATCAATTAAATCAGAGCGGGAAATAGAATTAATGCGCGAATCGGGAAGAATTCTTTCCATCGTGCATACCGAGCTTGCAAAAATGATAAAGCCGGGCATCAGTACCTTGGATATCGACAAGCGTTGTTATGAAGTCATTCGTGATTTCGGATGTATTCCGTCCTTTTTGAATTATCAGGGCTATCCGGCGTCTGTGTGCGTTTCCGTCAATGACGAGGTAGTACACGGTATCCCGAATAAGAACCGTATTTTAAAGGATGGAGACTTGGTAAGTCTGGATGCGGGCGTGATCTACAAAGGCTATCATTCCGATGCGGCGCGTACCGTAGCAGTCGGAGAGGTGAGCGATGAGTGGAAGCGTCTTATGGATGTAACCAAGCAATCCTTCTTTGAAGGAATCAAATATGCAAAGCCGGGATACCGGATCGGAGATATCTCCGGTGCGATTCAGGACTATGCAGAATCTTTTGGCTATTCTTTGGTAAGAGAGCTGGTTGGACACGGGGTCGGACGTGAACTTCATGAGGACCCGCAGGTACCGAATTTCCGTACCAAGCGTAAGGGCATCCGTTTAGAGCCGGGAATGACCCTTGCCATCGAACCGATGGTAAACATGGGACATTACGACGTAAACTGGTTGGATGACGGTTGGACGGTAGTGACTGCAGACGGTTCTCCGTCGGCACATTATGAAAATACGATACTGATAACAGACGGTGAGCCGGAGTTGCTTACCATAGAACGTGATTAGATTTAAGGAGGACTTATGTCGAAGACAGATGTTGTTGAAATTGAAGGAACTGTTGTAGAAAAGCTGCCGAACGCTATGTTCCAGGTAGAGCTTGAAAACGGACACCGCGTGCTTGCACACATCAGCGGTAAGCTCCGTATGAACTTCATTAAGATTGTACCGGGTGATAAGGTTACCTTAGAGCTTTCCCCGTACGATTTGACCAAGGGAAGAATCATTTGGAGAGATAAGTAAGAATTTGGGCCCTGCGCTTTTGCGCGGGGCCTTTCGTTATGTTTGGCGTTTCGTTTGGGGGATGCTATCATTTGTGGGAGTGTAAAAAGGAGTACCTTTTCTCGTACTGCGGATATAAGTCTTTCTAATTACTCCGGGGATGTTTTATAAAATGTGACACAGCCGCCCTGACGCGACCTCCTTGTCGCGTGGCGGGCTCACTCAGACTTCCGTGTCTGAGTGCTGTTGACAGACGAGCGGAGTAATAAGAAAGTCTAATATCCTGCGTAAAGTTCAAAGGTACTCCTTTTTACACTCCCGCAAATGGGTAAGTTCCCAAGCGAAACGCCGGAAACGGAAGTGCCGCGCAAAAGCGAAGGGGAGAGAAGAAACTAGAAATGGTTAGAAAAAGGCCGGTAATAACTTATGATAGACCTAAGATGACCTTAAGGTGGTCTTAAGATAGAAGGAGAATAAAGAGCAAGTAAAGAAGACTATTTGTAAAAGATATTAAAATAAATGTAAAATATACTTGACAGAATGTCGCGATGATGTTATGATGAGATTGCAATAAAGAATACAAACAAGAGAGGGAGAGTTTTATGAAGAAGATTATTATTGCAGTTTCATCCGTACTGATTGTTGTGTTAGTTGCGGTGACAGCGCTGTTGTTTTCTACGCCGAAGTATGAGTACATGGTGGAGTTTGAAAAGGATTTTGTGGTGGAGAACGGTGTTGCGCCGGAGGCAATGGAGTACGTCATTGTACTGTCGGATGATGATGGTTATATCATGCATGGAGACTGGACGGTTGAACCGATGGGAATGGTAATCGGATTTGATATTGCGGATGAGAGCGGAAACGTGATTCGGTGGTTCGTTGCAGGAGGGATTGATTGGAACACGGATGTGATAGAGTTACCGGCCGGGAAGTATACCATGACATTGACACCGCTTACAAGTGTGGAGCAGTGGAGAGAGTATTGTGCACAGTTTGATACTTCGGACTGGGTTATTCCGGTAGAAGAGTCGGAACCGGGAATGGAGTTTTCGGACGGAGCGTTTCACTTTGATTTTGGTTTTCGATTGGAGAAGACCGGGAGTATGCTGGGATTTGTTTGTGTGATAGGTGCGGTAATCGGCGTTATATTTTTTGTAATTGTGTTTGCAATCGCCCAGAAGGATGACAGCATGAAACAAAACTATGATGAACGCCAGGAGGTGCTTCGGGGACGAGGAGCCAAGTATGGACTGTATACCATGTTTTTCCTGAATCTGGCACTGTTTCTGGTGGAGTCGGCAGGTGTAAGTTTGCCTGTGAGTCCGGGAATGGCGTTGATGATCAGTGTTATAGTCGGCGGGATTGTATTCGCGGTATATTGTGTTTGGAAAGAAGCATACTTTGCGTTGAATCAGAAATCCGGGGTATATATAGTTGTATTTCTGGTGCTGGCGGGTTATAATTTGGTGATAGGCATTGCTGCATTCTTGGATGGAGCGGCAGTTCAAAACAATCAATTAACCCTTCGCAGTTTGAACCTGTTTGCAGGGATAATGATGTTGGTGATATGCGGAGCTTTGATTTTAAAGAAGGTTTGCAAGGACAGAGAGGAAGAGTAGCATGAAGAATCTGAAATTAAAATCCGCCCGGGCTGCTCTGGATTTGTCGCAGCAGGAACTGGCCGACAGAGTCGGCGTATCGCGGCAGACCATCAATGCCATAGAAAAGGGCGACTATAATCCTACCATCCAGCTTTGCAAAAGTATTTGTAAGGTGTTAGGGAAGACTTTGGATGAACTGTTTTGGGATGAGTAAAGGATGGAGGAGAATACGATGAAAACCGACTACCACATTCACACGGAGTTTTCCTGCGATTCGGAAGCAAAGATGGAAGAGTATGTAAAGCAGGCATTGGAGCGGGATATCCGGATGCTTTGTTTTACGGACCATGTGGATTTGAATCCGGATGACTATGGGTATAACTATTACAATCCGGAGAAGTTTTTTGAGGCTTTCCGTAAGGTGAAGGAACAATACGGAGAGCAGCTTACCTTATGTTCCGGCATTGAATTCGGCGAACCTCATTTATACGCGGATGCCTTAAAGTGTCTGTCTGCATACCCTTATGATTTTATTATCGGTAGCATCCACTGGATAGGTAATATGTTTCCTTGCCAGAAGGTGCGGGAGCAGTATTCGGCGAAGGAGTTTTATACGCTATACTGGAAGGAAGTCTTAAGCACCGTGAAACAGGGCGGTTTTGATTCCCTGGGACATATTGATTTTCCGAAGCGGTACTATGGAGAAATCTATTATGTGGAGCCGGAAATAAAGGAGATTTTTAAACGGTTGCTGGATGGGGACAGGATAATTGAGATTAACACCTCTTCCCTGCGGAAAGGACATAGTGAGACTATGCCGGGAAAGGATTTGTTGCAAATTTACGCGGACTGTGGCGGACAGTATGTGACCATCGGTTCCGACGCCCATGTGGAGCAGGAGGTGGGAGCGGATTACGAGGCGGCAAAGTCGCTGGCGGAAGGGCTCGGGATCCGGCAGGTGGTGTACCGGGAGAGAAAGAGAGTTGTTTTGTAAGGAATGAAAGCCGGTTGCGGAACAGAGTAGAATTGAACAGATTGGAAGTTAAGGAGGTTAGGTCATGATTCGAGAGATACAAGAAAAGGATTTAAACGCACTGCTGGAGCTGTATTTACACTTGCACGAGGAGTCTGTGCAGGAGTTTACAGAGCATTTGCGTAACACCTGGCAGACCATTCTGGCAGACGAGAATCATCACATTATTGTGAAAGAGGAAGACGGTAAGCTTGTATCCTCCTGCGTCTGTGTCATTATTCCGAATCTGACCTGCGGAATCAGACCCTATGCCTTTGTAGAGAATGTGGTAACTCATGCAGACTATCGCGGAAAGGGTTACGCTACGGAGTGTCTGAATTACGCAAAAGAGATTGCGGAGAAAGCAAACTGCTATAAAATGATGCTGCTCACCGGCTCCAAGAAGGATTCGACGCTTAAGTTTTATGAAAATGCGGGGTATAACAGTAGCGATAAAACGGCGTTTATTCAATGGTTGGAGTAGAGAAACGGAAGAAGCCGGAATAATGATATATAAAAATATGTTGACGATTCTTTCTGAAAATGGTATCATATCTGTGTGTTTACATTAGTATATTAAGATATGAGGGTGAATTGCAAAAAATGAAAGCAGTTGTGTTTTGGAGTTTTGATTTGTGATTTGCCCGGGAGGAAGTACGGAATGAATTGGAAAACGGTGGAAAAGCAGTGTTTTGATGAAGAACGTGCACTGTACGGAAGTGAAAATCTAAAGGTGATTAACTGTAAATTTGACGGACCGGCGGACGGAGAAAGTGCGTTAAAGGAAAGTAAAAATATTGTTGTGGACGGATGTTATTGGAATTTGCGTTATCCGTTTTGGCATGATACGGGACTGGAAATCGGAAACACGGAGTTGACGGAACTTTGTCGTGCAGCTCTTTGGTACTCGGAGGATATTGTAATCCGGGATTCCAAACTGCACGGGATTAAGGCGCTGCGTGAGTGTCGTGACGTGACGATGGAAAAGTGTGATATTATTTCTCCGGAATTCGGCTGGAGTGTGCACAACATCCGGATGGAAGAATGTAAGGCGGCAGGGGAGTATTTTATGATGCGTTCCACCGGACTTATGTTCCGTAATGTGGAGTTTAAAGGAAAATATTCTTTCCAGTACATAGAGAATGCGGTGTTTGAAAATTGCGTATTTGATACCAAGGACGCCTTTTGGCATGGGAAAAACATTACGGTGCGTAATAGTGTGGTAAAGGGTGAGTATCTGGCCTGGTACTCCGAAAACCTCACGTTGGAAAACTGTAAAATCTCCGGGACCCAGCCGTTTTGTTATTGTAAGGGCTTAAAGTTAATCAATTGTGAGATGCATGATGCGGATTTGTGTTTTGAAAAATCCGAGGTGGATGCTACCGTTACCACGCCGCTCATCAGCATCAAGAATCCGTTGTCCGGTTGTATCAAAGTACCGGCAGTGGGAGAGCTGATTATGGATGACCCGTTTGCAAAGGGAACGGTAGAGATAGGGTAAGATCGATTTTGTAGCAGAAGAAAAAGGGCTTGCATTCACAAGCCCCTTCGTGTATAATTTACTTAGAAAGGTATTCGGAATCAAATCTCCGAGTGCCCTCAGTTGAAATGTTAAAAGAATAGCATCCACACTTTAGGCGGTAGGGATGCTATTTCTTTTTGTTATAACGATTGTCTAAAAACGACACAGCCGCAAAAACTACTAACAACAAAGTCAAAACTTCCATTGTGTTCATAGGGCACCACTCCTTTAAGTACTAGAGGGCATCTAACATCGGAAATTCGCATCCTGCTTCCTGTTCAATTATACATGAATATTGTACTATGCGCCAAACATGGGTTCAATCGAACAAAGTATAAAATTTCTGTGAACTAAGGGGATTAGAACGACGAGAGGATTCAGGTATACATGGTTTGTAGAATTGACGTAATTTATATGTCAGGTGTATAATAAATAAAGACGCGTGATGATAAGGTAGAGTTTGTGAGTAGATATAATGAGGCGGTATTTTGATTACAGTCATTGCCTATGAAAGCAGCTGCTATTATGGGGCATGCAGCAGATTCGAAAGAAGAATGCTGACCTAATCACCTTGCATGTGGCAGAGTGGAATCGAAATGCCCTTGAACTGTACAAAAGTGCAGGGTTTGAAGTGGTAAGCAGTGAGAAGATTCGATAAATAAAAGGAGGACATTCGGATGAATACACTTGAAACGATTATGACACGCCACAGTTACCGTGGAAAGTATGAGTCTATCCCGGTACCGAGAGAAGATCTGGTAAAGATTATGGAAGCGGGCCTTGCGGCTCCGTCGGGCTGTAATAAGCAGACCACCAGCCTCATTGCGGTGGATGATCCGAAGGTTTTAGCGGAATTACATAAGGTGATTCGTCCGGCAGCGGGAGAGACCGCACCGGCCATGATTTGTGTGCTGACCCGGAGAATCATTGCGTACCGGGACAAGTGTTTTGCGGTGCAGGATTATTCCGCGGCTATCCAGAATATGCTGCTGGCAGCGGTGGAGCTGGGGTACGAAAGCTGTTGGTACGAAGGCCATGTGACGGATGTGGACCGCATCGGGGACCAGATGGCGAAGATTTTGGGCGTACCGGAGGAGTATGAACTCATTTGTTATCTCCCAATCGGTGTGGCAGCGGAGGAAGTGTGCGGACCGCAGAAAAAGGAGTTTTCCGAGAGGGCTTGGTTTAACGGGTTCCCGGAGGAAGGAAAACAGTGAGCGGAAAAGTGACGAAGCGTTAGGCGAATAATACGTTCCGGAAGAATCCGGGAACATGCAAAAGGAGAACATCATGGAAAATATCATCGATTTATTGGAAGCACTGACCATCTTTTGCTTCGGCCTGTCCTGGCCGATTGCCATCCGGAAGTCCTGGGTGTCCCGGACGGCAAAGGGAAAGAGTGTGCTGTTTGAGGTGATTTTGTTAATCGGATACGGCATCGGTATCGCAAGAAAAATCATCCAGCTGACTTGTACGGGAGCAAGCGGATTTTTATTCGGCTTAAGCTTTGCGTTTTATATCATCAACTCCATCGCCATTTCCATTGATATTGCGTTGTATTTCAGAAATAAGAAGTTGGATGCGTTGGCAGAACAGGCGGAAAAAGCGGACCGGTAGCTCCGAAGGGAAAAGCACAAAAGAAAGGATAGTAGGAGGGAATCTCGGATGTACATCGTAATATGTGAGGACGAACGCAATTTTGCGGAAGAATTACAACAGGAGTTGGAGCGTATTTTACAGCAAAATGAGACAGAGTGTCGTATTTGCTACTGTGAAAACGGCGTGGCTTTTCGCCGGGAAATGGAGAAAGGCGAGGCGGTAGATTTGTTGTTTATGGACCTGCATCTGGGGGATGCGGACGGTGTGGAGCTGGTGAAGGAACAGGCGAAAAACAGTGTAAAAATTCCTACGGTGTTTTTGTCGAGTTTAGAGGAGCGTATCGCGGAAGGGTACGATGTGAATGCCTTTCACTTTCTTTTTAAGCGTAACTACAAAGAAAAATTGCCGGGACTTTTGGAGCGTTTTTTACGGGAGATTTATGTGCGGAAGGCGGTTGTGATTCAGGACCGGGATACGGTGGTACGGTTACAGTTTGCGGAGATTTATTACGTGGAGTCGGATAACCGGAATACGGCCATTCATACGGCGGTTTCCTCCTATCAGGAAAAGAGCTCTATCCAAAATTTTGCAAAGCAGTTACCGGAGGAGTTGTTTATCGAAGCCTACCATTCCTTGTACATTAACATCGACCATATCCGCAAGGTAAATCCGGATACGGTGGTGCTGGACAACGATAAGGAATTGCCGGTGAGCCGGAGAAAAAGAAAGGCGTTGATGACCGCAGTGATGAGGAGGATACGGAACCGATGAAGCAGAAAAGACAGTTTTATTTCTTCCTTGCCCTGTTGTTTCCGGTGATACTTCTGTTAAACGGAGTGTTGTTTTACTCCATGAAATGCACGGGAGAGTACATGCAGTCGGAAAATGTGTGGGGCATGAAACAGTCCATCCGGGTGGGAGATTACAAGAGACAAAAGCAGATTATCGGGAATCTGCCGGAGGATGCGAAAGCCGCGGTGGCAGCCGTGGATGAAATCATCACCTATTTGGAAAAGAGTGAGATACAGCAGAATGACGTTTATGTGAAATATATGGAGGTGTTACTGGGACACCCCTGGGGGGGAACAATTACGGAACCGGAGGAGAATGAGCTGATTCCGGATGCAATGGTTACCATGGGAATCTTCTCTTCCGATCTTGAGAATTACAGACAGGTAAAGGAGTGCGTGGACGGTGTGGCCCTGTATGGCGAATATGCGGCAGGGGTGGTAGAAAATGCCGGTACGATTGCGGATTCTTTGTATTCCATTTACGACGATGATTGGTTGTTAAAAAACCTGGCAAGGAGCCGGAAAGATTATTACGGACTGGAATTTTTACAGCTTACCCCGGAGTTGGATCATTCCTTTGCACTGGCGGTGAATTATCACGCAACGGATGTGTTTGCGTTTTTGTTTGCACTGGCGGTTGTCATTTTGTTTTGCCGGTATATTCGGCATGATTCCTTCGGGGAAATTCAGAATGTGAGACGGACCACAGTGACAATGCTGGTACTGATGGTAGCCGGGCTTATCGGCCTTTACGGAATTAACTTTGGGATTGCACATAAAGTATACGGGCTGCCGCCTCTCGGGACGCCGCTGCAGTCGTTGGAAAGCTTCTATGTGTGTCCGTATCAGATTACGGTGGGCGGTTTTCTGGCGGTGTATATCGGGATTAAGGTGGTGACCCAGCTTTTGGTACTGGGCATCTGCATTCTGGCTTACACGGCGCGAAAGCGATTGCTTGTCTGCGGGCTTGCGCTTGTGTTTTTTGTTTTTGAATTTATCCGTCATTTGGACGTGCCGGAACAGAATGCGGCAGGCCTGTTCGGCGAGGTGAATCTTTTTTCCGGATTTACACCGGAGCGGTTCTACAACCGCTATCTGAACCTGAATGTGGCAGGGCTGATGCTACCACGCTTGCAGACCTTTCTGGCAGTGCTTTTTGTGGCGTTTTTGGTGGCAGCGGTGTTCGTGTACCGGCGCTTCGGCAGTTGGCACAGGACATCCCGTCAGGAGGCCATGAATGTGTACTTCGGGGAAATCGACAAACGATATCAGGAGACCCGTCTGTTATGGCACGACTTTAACAATCACCTGCTGGCCATAAAGGCACTGTACGAAAACGGGCATGAGGCCCAGGCGGCAAAGTATATTGACGATTTGTCGGAGCAAAGCTATGCAAGACTGCTTCCGGCAAAAACAGGGTCCGATACGCTGGATTTGCTGTTATTCAAAAAGCACCAGCAGGCCGGAGAATGCGGTGTGCCGGTGCGGTTTAAAATCGGGTGCAGTCTGGCGGGGCTTTCCGTGACAGACTACGATTTGTGCAGTTTATTCGGTAATCTTTTGGACAATGCCATGGAAGCGGTTCGTAAGGTAAAGAACGCGGACGGTGCTGTGGTATTGCGGGTGGAGCAGCAAAACAGTATGCTGTATATTTGTTGCGAAAACCCTTATGAGGGGGAATTGATAAAACAGGACGGGGAGTTGAAAACAACGAAAAAGGATACGACAAAGCACGGCATCGGTTTGTCGTCGGTGAAGCATATTTGTAAGAAATACAACGGTAGTCTGGAGGTAGAAACCGCAGACAATCTGTTCCGTGTTTCTGTTTTGCTAAATGTGTGACCACTTGTGCACGGATAACAACCACTTCTGCGGAGGTGGTTGTTTTTTATTTTTTCGGACGGTATGATAGAGTCAGGAGCCGGGGGATGAATTGGACGGTGGGAGTAGAGAGGTGTTTTTGTAATAGAAAGAAAAGGAGCGGGATGCATATGAGAAAACTTGGTTTGATTCTAACCGGAGTGTGTCTGGTGGTGTTGTTGGGACTTACAGGCTGCGCCGGGAAAGAAAAGAAGACAGATGCACCGGGGAAAGAAACCGGAACCGTACCGGTGCTTACAGAGGAGGATTTTCATCCGGGCAATGCTACGGTGTTTCAAACAGAGAAGGGGTACTATTATTACGGAGCGAGAGAACCGGGCTTCCGGTATTATGATAGCGCTACAGGGAAGGATATGTATTTGTGTAACAAACCGGAGTGCAGACACGACGGGAACGAGTTTTGTGTGGCAACCAATGAAAAATACGTCATCGAGCGTATCGGTATGTATGGAGGCCGGCTTTGGGCTACCGCTGTTGAGGAAACGGATACCCAGTTTCTGTTTCACCTGATTTCCGTTGCACCGGACGGGTCGGAGTTAAACGAGTATGTAACCTATCTGACCATAGAGAAGACCGGAGTGATACCGGGAAGCCATATGGGCGGAAGTCAGTTATTTCTCCATCGCAATGTGGCATTGATTCCGTTGGGACTCATGGGAGATGACGGAACGGGAACCACAAAATATTACGGAGCCGCAGTGATTCGTCTGGATACAAAGGAAGTGACCTATCTGGACGAAGAACCGTTTTCTGTGGAGTATGAACCGATAAGTAACATTACCGCCCACGGGGATTACTTTTACTATTGCAGAAAAGAAGGAAAGAAGACGGTGTTGCACCGTTATAACATAAAGGACGGTTCGGACGAAATTCATAAATTGTTGGTTGGATTTCAGGGAAACTATATCGTACAGGATGACAATACCATTGTATATACGAAGTCCGGTAACTACGAGTTGTGCGTCTTTCATCGGGAAACGGGACAGAACGAGGAAAAGGTAAAGTTGACCGAAAAACAAACGGTTTTCTATAGCGACGGAACTTTGGGAGAGCGGGATGTCCCATATGAAGCGGTGGATATAGAGACGGACGGGGAGTATATCTATGTCAGGGACCAGTACGTAAGAAAGGTACAGCACGATGAGAATTTTAATGAGGTAGAAGCCCGGGAGGAGGCCGATATTCACATATTTGACCGGGAACTTAGGGAGGTTGTCTGGCTCAATATGGCGGAGGTAATGAAAGAGTACGCAAAGGAACTGAGAAGCGATACGGAGGATTTTTATTACTATTTTAACCGGTATATGTACTATGAGAAGGATGCGGTTTACTGCATGTTACATAACGTGAGGGATACTTCGGGAGACCCTGTTTACCGGTGTACGAGAGAGTCGTTTTTGTCGGGAAATCCGGACTTTGAATTGGCGATGATATGCAAATAACGGAGGAGAAAAAGGGAGGTACGCGAATGAAGAAGGCATTTGTATTGGGATTAGCGGTACTTGGGATTCTTGGCCTTGCGGGGTGCGGGAAAAAGCCCGACCATCCTGTGGAGGGGCAAAAAATACAGTCAGAGGACAGGGAACAGTCCCGTACCTATATGGAGATGACGGATCAGGGGTATTACTATTACAGCTGGGAGGACGGAGGGTTTCGTTATAAGGACGCGGCAACGGGGAAGGATATGTTCCTTTGTAACAAGCCGGAGTGCAAGCATGACGGGAACGGATTTTGTGTGGCAACCAACGAAAAATATCGTATCAGTACCTTCTGTATCTATTCCGGGATGATTTTTGCGGCAGCAATCGAGGAGACGGAGACGCAATTTCTGCACAAGTTGCTTACCATTTCCCTGGACGGTTCGGAACTGTTGGAATTTGCCACTTATGCTACCGTAGAAAAAAGCGAACAGCAGGCGATTCCCGGTTACTTTGCGGCAGAACGGCTGTTGATTCACCGGAACAAAGCGGTGCTGCCTATTGAATGGAGAGGACAGGCAGGGCTTGCGGACAGCAATCATTACGGGACGGCAATTCTGGATTTAGAGACAAAGGAAATTGTCTGGTTGGATGAGACCCCGATTGCAAGGGAAAACACCTATATTTCCGATGCATGTGCGGTGGGAGATTATCTTTACTATACGAAGTTGGAAAAAAAGAGAACACTGTTGTATCGTTATCACTTAACAGAACAGACAACGGAGCGTTATTCCCTGCGTACAGGCTTTCAGGGAGTTTATGCAGTGGCGGATGAAAATACCGTAGTTTATATTACTTCCTCGGCAGAGAGTCTTTACGTGTATCATCTTGATACGGGACTCGATGAAGAGAAGGTTGTTCTTGAGAGAAAGAAAGCCCAGTATCTGGCGGGTCAGTGGTTTGAAAAGGAGGAGCGTTTTACAGCCATCGGGCTTGTTTTTGACGGAACGCATTTCTTTGTTCCGGAGGCCGGCAGAACCGCAAAATGGCTGGACGAGGAAACGGGTGAGGTTGTGAATAAGACAGAATGCCTCATGCATATTTTTAACCGTGATTTGGAGGAAACTGCGTGTATCGATTTGGCAAAGGAACTGTACGGGAGAGTGTGGGATGACGGGCAACTGTTATATGCAAACCGAAGTACATTCAATGCGGTGGGGGATGAGCTGTATGTGAAGCTTTATCCCAGCCCGGAAGAACTGTGGGGAACGTGTCACATTTTCCGATGTAAGAAAAGTGATTTGCTTGCCGGAAATCCACAGTTTACCTATGTATACAGCGATGTGCAGTAACAACGGAGGGAGGACAAAAGATGAGAAAAGGCTTAGTTACAGCATTGCTATTATTGTGTCTTTTTGTTTTTGCGGCCTGTAAAAAGGACAAGACGGGGGAGGTTACGAAGGGAGCAACCAATGAAAAGACAGAGAAACAGTTCGTTTCCGAGGATTATAATCCGGGTAACAAGACAAAGTATTTGAGACCTATGATGAAGACAGACAAAGGGTTTTATTATTACAATCCTGTGGATAAGGGGCTACAGTATTATGATATCGCGGCAAAGAAAACCATGTTTCTTTGTAATAAGCCGGAGTGCCGGCATGACGGAAATGAGTTCTGTGTGGCGACTAATGGGAAGTATCTGCATTTGTATGAATGTTTATATAATGACGTAATTTTGGAATATGTAACGGAGGAAACCGATACGCAGTATCGTTTCAAGGTGCTTTCCGTGGCGTTGGACGGTTCCGCAATGAATGAGTTGGCGACTACGTTTACATTTGAAAAAACGGTAGAGGGTTTTGCGATTTACCAGAGTTTTATGTATGTTCACCGGAATAAGGCATTTTTAACCATGGCAGGTTCGGGACAGGCAGAACAGGAGGAGTATTACGGAGCGGCAATTCTGGATTTAAACACAAAGGAAGTGACCTATCTGGATGAGGAGCCGTTCGGTAAAAATAATGAAGAGGTTACTAAGGTTACGGCTAAGGAGGATTACTTTTACTATTGCAGAAAGGAAGGAAAAAAGTTGCTGCTCCATCGATATAATATTGTGGACGGAACCGATGAAAGCTTCCGACTGTTACCGACCTTTGAAGGAAATTATGTGGTAGTAGATGCAGATACCGTTGCTTATCTGAAAAGTGCGGGGAACGTAGTTTGTACTTACCGGATTTCCACCGGACAGAATAAGGAGCAGACGAGGATGATGCGTCAGTATTATGGATATCAGATCGATGGTAGTTACCAAAAGAGTGAGGCTATGAAGGAGAGTATGGTAACCCAGTTGGCAACGGACGGAACCTATATTTATGCCGCGGAACCGCTAAGGGAATATGCGGATACAGAAGGGATTGTTGTAAAAAGGGAAGCTTATATACATGTACTGAATCAGAATTTGGAAGAGGTACTTTTGGCTGATATGGCAGAAGCGGCAACAAAGCTGGGCTATGATGACATGGAATGGGAGCGCTCAAGTTATACCCAGATGCTCCGCTATATGGGCGATGATATCTACTGGTGTTTGGAATTGAAGGAGACGCCGGATTCGAAGGATACGTCGGATTTGGACTGGTATGTATTCCATTGCAATCGCAGTGACTTTATTGCCGGAAATCCGAAGTTTGAGTTTGCGTACCGATATGAGGATCACTAATGACTGGGGAGGAATATTGATGAGAAAAGGCTTATTAACAGCATTGCTATTATTGTGTCTTTTTGTTTTTGCGGCCTGTAAAAAGGACAAGCCGGGGGAACAGCCGGGGGCGGTTACGGGGGACGTATCAGCCGGAAAGACAGAGTATCAATTTGTGTCCGAGGACTTTGAACAGGGAAACCGTCCGGGGACTATGGGAAATGCCATGCTGCGGACGGAAAAAGGATTTTATCATTATAACGATACCTTGGGCGGGTTTCGGTATTATGATGTTGCTACGGGGAAGGAAATGTTCCTTTGTAACAAGCCGGAGTGCCGGCATGACGGAAACGAGTTCTGTGTGGCGACCAATGGGAAGTATACGGTGTTGGATTATTGTTTGTACGGAGAGCATCTCATGGTTTTTGCGGCGGAGGTGACAGAGACACAGGTGCTTTATAAAGTGTTGGCTCTGGCATTGGACGGGGCTTCTATGGATGAGGTGGCTACGGTACTGGAATTGGAACGTTCTCCGGATATGAGTTTATATGCAAGCCGGATGTATCTTCACAGAAATAAGGCATTGCTTACGTTTGCTACGGGAGCAACTCCTTATCAGGAAGATACCATGCATTACGGAGTGGCGTTGCTTGACTTGAATACGAAGAATAGTTCCTTCTTAGATGAAGAGCCACTGGCAAAGGAAAATGCGGAGGCTACCGGTATCATTGCATACGGAAACTACTTCTATTATTGCAGAAAAGAGGGAAAGAAAAACGTTCTGCACCGGCGTCACATTGAGAACGGAACCGATGAGACCTGTAAGCTTTTAACAAATTTTACGGGAGGTTATGCGGTATTGGAAGAAGATTATATTGTTTATTTGCGTAGAAACAAAAAGACACTATGCACCTATCGTTTTTCTACCGGAGAAAATGAAGAGAAGGTAATGCTATATAAGAAGGTACCGCAGTATGATATTGCCGGAAATCTGCTTTTTGAGACGGAGGAAGGAGTACCGGCGCAGGGGCTGGTAACGGACGGGACCTATTTGTATGTCCTTCAGGCGACAAATCACAATGTTTTACAGGAAGAGGAAGACGAGTTAACATTTTCTGAAAGTGCCTGTGTTCGTGTGTTTAATAAGGAGCTGGAAGAGGTTACGGTGATAGAAATGACGGAGCAGCTTCCGCTTACGGAGTTTGAGACTGGCAGTGATGTTTTCAGAATGTTCAGAACTACCTACAACTGTGGTTTTCGTTATTTGGGAGAGGATATTTACTGGTGTCCGTGTGTTGCGGTAGACCACCAGACCTTGGAAATACATGTATTTCATTGCAAACGCAGTGACTTCCTGGCGGGAGAACCGGAGTTTTCGTTTGTGTATAAATATAGTGAATGGTAGAAAAGGGAATGAGGAGGTAGTTACTTATGTTAGAATTAATCCATTGTACGAAAAAGTACGGCAACAAGACCGCATTAAATGATCTGAGTGTAAAGTTTGAGACCGGGGTATACGGACTTTTGGGGGCCAACGGTGCGGGCAAGTCCACCATGTTAAATCTGATTACGGATAATATACCCCGGACGTCCGGAGAGATTTTGTATAACGGAAAGGACATTTTGTCTCTGGGGAGAGGCTACCGGAAAAAGGTGGGCTACACCCCGCAGTTACAGGGCATGTACGAGGATTTTACGGCGCGGGATTTTCTACATTACATAGGGGCCTTAAAGGGAATGAAGCGGGGAGACTGCAAGAAGCAGACGGAGCAGTTTCTGGATATTGTCTGTCTGGCGGGAGATGCCCATTATAAGCTGGGCTCCTTTTCCGGCGGCATGCGGCAGCGTGTGCTTTTGGCAGCGGCCATGCTTGACGAGCCGGAGATTCTGATTCTGGACGAGCCCACGGCGGGCCTTGACCCGACCCAGCGTATCCGACTGAGGGATTATATCGCGTCCGTGGCGAAGGAGCGGACGGTGCTTTTGGCAACCCACGTCATCGGGGATATCGAAACCATTGCGAAAAAGGTGCTTCTGCTTCATCACGGTACCCTTTGCCGGTTTGCACCGATTCCGGAGCTTTTGTCGGAGGCAGAGGAGCTGATGAAGGAGAAAGGACTGATGCCTGCGCATCCGCTTACGTTGGAGGATGTGTATTTGTTCCATGCAAACGAGCAGCTGACCGATAACTAGGGGGGTGACGGGGATGTTAGAGTTAAAGCGGATTTTGTGGAACGGAAAGACCCTGCTTTTGTTCGGGATTCTTATTCTGCTTCACGGGATTTTCTTTGTGTTTCAGTGTAACGGGGAAAAGTCCATTACTCCCGTGGGGGAGGAGCTGACGGCATATATCGACGGATATGACGAGTATATGACATCGGTACAGGACAATGTGATTATGATGAAGGAAAATCCTTTGTTTTCTGAGTCGGATTCCTTTGTTTACCGCAACCTCATAAAGACCGGTGAGGACTATCGGGAGATTGCGGATATTACGCCGGTTGCCGGGGAAAACCGGGGCATTATGGCAGTGTTTCAGTTTACGTTGTCCTCGTTTATTCTATTGTTAATCGGGGTGTATATTGTACTTTGCTTTCTTGCGGAACGGCAGAAGGGCTTGTACCTTCTGGTGCGCTGTACGGAACGGGGCCGGACGATATTGTCTTTACAGCGAATCGGGATTTTGTGCCTTGGAGTATTCGGGGCGGCGGTGATTTTGTACGGCAGCATTTTTGTTATAAGCGTGGTGATTTTTCCGGGATGTGACATGGCACGACCGGTGCAGTCCGTACCGGAGCTCGGGAACGTCATCGGGCAGTATTCCATCGGGACGTATTTGATGTTATTTGTACTGCGTAAGGCCTTGGGGTGTCTGTTTGCCTGTCTTTTATTGTATTTTTGCATGTCGTTATTTCGTTCCAGCTTCTGCGTGGCGGCGTTTTTTCTTCTGCTGTTGGGGGAATATGCGCTGTATGCATTCATCATTCCTACGGGAAGGTGGAGTGTGTTTAAGTACATCAATCTGTATACCTATACCTTTTGCGGAACGGACTATGCCCATTATTACAACCTGAATGTGTTGGGGACGCCTATGAATATTGTAGGAACTTCCGATTTGTTTGTGGTTTTGGGAACGGTGGTTATGGTGGTTGTCTGTACGTTACAATATGCGCGCCAGTACCCGCGGAGCGAGTATCGGACTTTGAAGGTAATCGAGAAGTTGCGGGTGTTTGTGAGCCGGCATAAGCCGTCCGGCTCTCTTATGACCTGGGAACTGAAGAAGGTGTTGTTTTCCCAGAAGGGTCTGTTTATTATGGCACTTATGATTTATCTGGCTTATTCGGCATCCGTGGAGTCCAATTATATGGACTTCCGCAGTCGGTATGTGGTGCACTGGTATGAGGAGTTTGCGGGGGAGATTACGGAAGAAAGTGTGCAACGGATGCGGGACACCCGGACGGAAATGGAAGAAGAGATAAAAATGTGGGAGGAATCCCTGGCGCGACAAGAGCAATATAAGATAGAGCATATGATGAAGGGCTGGGATGTGACCATGATTGATTGGTTTATTCAAAACCTGCAGAAGGCAATCGAGGAGAACAAGCGGCAGATAACGGGACTGAATGTGGTGCTGAAACAGGCCGAGGATGGTCTTATGTATGCATTGGAGAGCGGACGATCCGTGATGCTGATTGATTCCGGGGCCTATGAGCTTTTGCTTCAGAACGATAAGCAGACGATTTTCCGGAATTATTTGTACACACTGCTTGCGGTGGTGCTGGTATTATCCGGCATCATGGCCTGTGAAAAATCCGCCCATATGGAGATGCTGTTACATTCCATGTACCGGGGCAGGGGACAGGTTATGGTTCGAAAGATTCTGATTTTGCTGGGGGTGTGTATCGTAACCACTCTTTCCATCCATCTGGTGCAATATTTCCAGATCGGGGAGGTACTCACCTTTGCCGATAAGGAAGTGCCGGTGCAGAGCATTCCCTGTGTGCGCAATTTTCCGTTCCCTCTCACCATCGGACAGTATTTGTACTTTATTTACGGCGTCCGGGTGGTGATGTCAATATTGATGGGTAGTGCGGTGATGTACCTCAGCAGTAAGTTCAGTCGGATTACTACGTTGGCCTTCGGTGTGTTTTTACTGCTTGTGCCTATGGGATTGGTGGCCATGCGGTTTTAGAAAAAAGTAATTGAAGAAAAAAATAAAATGTGTTATACTAAAGACAGAAAAGGAACAACCGCCCAAGTGGTGGGTTGACCTTATGATTGTGAACGAAAACCGCCCAATCACTTCCGTCAAAGTTAAGAGGGCGGTTTTTGTATGTTTAAATTACTTACAAAACGTAAAAACGAATGTAAGCAGTGCAAGTATCAAAAGAGCGAAGCTCATCATATCTGAAAAATCATAATGATTTCGATTCTTCATCAGCACCACCTCCATCCTTTGAGAATGAAGGCCAATCCACCCTGTAACACGATTGTTCCATGAGTCTATTATACCACAATCAGAACAAATGTTCAAGTGAAATACTACTTTTCTTTTGACGTTTTTTGTGCTACAATCTTACTATGCGTCATAGTAACACAGTAGCGAAGTAAATTAAAGGAGACCCACCATGTACATTACCAATGTTTTGGATTTAATCGGAAATACACCGTTAGTTAGTTTGGAAGCCACCACCGGGTTGCAGATTTACGCGAAGGCAGAGTTTTTTAATCCGGGGGGCAGTATCAAGGACCGTATTGCGCTGAATATGTTAGAAGAAGCGGAGAAAAGCGGAGCCCTTCGTCCGGGTATGACCATTATCGAGCCGACTTCCGGTAACACCGGTATCGGCTTGGCACTTTGCGGTGTGCGTAAAGGTTATAAGGTTATCATTGTAATGCCGGAGAATATGAGCGACGAGCGAAAGAAGATTATCCGTGCATTGGGAGCGGAGCTTGTACTGACTCCGCCGGAGCTTAGTATCGATGGTTCGGTGCAGGAGGCCCTTCGCTTGGCGTCCTCTTCCGATGAATATTTTGTGCCGCAGCAGTTTGAAAACCTTGCAAATCCGCAGGCACACTATAAAACAACGGCAAGAGAGATTGTAGAACAGCTCGGCAAGAAAATCGATATATTCGTATCCGGTATCGGCAGCGGCGGTACCTTGCAGGGCATCGCAAGCTATCTTTTGGAGCAGAATCCGGATTGTAAAATCGTTGCGGTAGAGCCGAAGAATGTATCCGCACTTCTGGGGCATGAGCCGGGTCTTCATCAGATTCAGGGCATCGGCGACGGCTTTGTGCCGGCTGTACTGGATACGAAGATTATTACCGATATTGTGGAAGTGTCCGATGACGACGCCATCAATACCGCCAGAGAACTGGCAAAGGTGCAGGGGCTTTTAGTAGGTACCTCCTCCGGCGCCAATGTGTGGGCGGCAAAGAAGATGGCAGAAAAGTACGGGAAGGATAAAGTCATTGCAACGATTCTGGCGGACCGGGCAGAGCGGTATTTCAGTACGGCGCTGATTTAGGGGAATATAGAAGTTAGAAGCAACAGGGCTGTCGCGAATGCGGCGGCTCTTTTTTACAAAATACCTCTTGACATATAATACTATGCGCAGTATAGTATTATGCGTAAGGAGGTATTCTATGGATATTCAATTGAAACGCGGACTGTTAGATGTTTGTGTGCTGGCAGCCATTAAGGATGAGGATTCCTACGGCTATCAGATTATCAAGGATATGAAGCCCTATGTAGAGATTTCCGAATCCACCTTATATCCGATACTTAGGCGTTTGGAAGGTGCGGAGCTTTTAACGGTACGGAATGCGGAGCATAACGGCAGGTTGCGGAAGTATTACCATATTACGCCGTTGGGACTTGCGCGGATTGAGGAGTTTAAAGAAGAGTGGAAGGAATTGCTTTCGATTTATGAGTTTGTAACAAAGGAGGGAGTACGAAATGAAGAAGAATGAGTTTCTTTCGGAACTGCGAGAGCGTCTTACCGGTTTGTCCGAAGCGGATTTGAACCGGTCGTTGGACTATTATACAGAGATGATTGATGACCGTATGGAGGACGGAATTCCCGAGGATGAGGCGGTGGCGGAGGTCGGAACACCGGCTGTGATTGCGGAAGAGATATTAAAGGAAATGCCCCTTGCCAAGCTGATGAAAGCCAGGGTGAAACCGAAGCGGAAGATGACTGTGTGGGAGGTTGTTCTTTTGGTACTGGGGTCACCGCTTTGGTTATCCCTTCTGATTACGCTGTTTGCGGCGGTGCTTTCCTTATACATTGCTCTTTGGTCTGTTGTAATCAGTTTGTGGGCAGTAGAACTGGCTTTGGCAGGCACTGCTTTGGTCGGTGTCGTTGCGTTACCGGTTAGCCTGATACAGGGAAATGTATGGGCCGGTATTGCTCTGTTGGGAGCAGGTATCTTTGCGGCAGGACTTTGTATGTTCGGATTTTACGGTTGCCTGTATGTGACAAAAGGAGCCTGTCTTCTCGGGAAAAAGCTGTTTCTGTTTGTGAAGAGATGTTTTATCAGAAAGGAGGCGGTACGATGAAGCGGTTAACGAAAAAAACGGTGCGTATTGCATTTCTGTTATGTCTGAGCGGACTGCTGATTGTGCTTGTGAGCTTTCTTGCGGTGGGCTTTGATATGACGAAACTGAGTACGGTAGCCTTTGAAACGAATACACAGGAAATAAATGAGGCGTTTACGGACATTGCAATCGAAACGAAAACGGCGGATGTTTCTTTTGTTTTGTGGGAAGAGGAAGGCTGCAAAGTTGTGTGTCGTGAAGAAGCGTGGATGAAGCATACAGCAGCGGTACAGAATGACACACTTGTGATTACCGTAACGGATACCCGTAGGTGGTATGATCACATAGGAATGTCCTTTGAGGATGCGGAAATGACGATTTACCTTCCGAAAACACAATACGGGGAACTGGAAATAAAAAGTGATACCGGTGCGGTGGAGGTGCCGGAAGTATTTGAATTTGAAACGGCGACGGTAGAAACCGATACCGGAGATGTGGACTGGCAAGCAGCGGTTGCCCGGAATTTGACGATAGAGACCGACACCGGAGCGGTGAATGTAGATACGGATAAGCTCGAAAAACTGGAAGTAAAAACGTCTACCGGAGATGTTTCGGTGAACTCTGTAAGGAATGCACTCTCGGTTTCTGTAGAAACCAATACGGGAGCAACTCGGTTAAATAATATAAGGTGCAGAATCTTTGCAGTGAAAAGCGATACGGGAGATATACGGATGAAAGACACCGTTGCAGGTTTTAACGGTACGGTAATCAGTCAAACCGGTGGTGTTACCCTTGAAAACTCGGATGCGGTAGAATCGCTTTATATAAAAACCGACACGGGAGATGTAACAGGCACTCTGTTATCGGGAAAACTGTTTCAAACCGAAACCGATACCGGCAATGTTGACGTGCCGGCAACAAACGGCTATCCATGCGTAATTATAACAGACACCGGTGATATAGATATAGAAGTAATCGGGAAATAGCAGATAATGAATCGATAAACATTAGGGAGTTTTCATGTTTTCCTACATTATTTATAAAAGCAACAGGGCTGTCGCAAATGCGGCGGCTCTTTCTTCGTGGGTTTGAGGAAATCTTCCTCGGGTCACCGGATGGACAGTTGGAACATGTTTTTGCTTTTCCCGAAGGGGCGCGTCCTTAGCGCAGTCGATATCACCTCTTAGCGGTTCTAAGTCTCGAGGCCACACCCGAGAGACGTTTAGAAACGGTTAGAGGAAGATTGACGGAGCGTTGCGACTTGCAAAAACTGTTCCAATCTGTTCGACGGTGACCGAGAAGAGTCCCAGCCTCCCCACGAAGAAAGAGCCCCGCATCCCTCCTCACAGCCCGTCCTGCCTAGAAAAAAGTGGAAAAACATGAAAAATCCCTCAAAAAAGTGCTTGCAAAATGGAAATATCGGTGTTATAATGATAAACGGACTTTTTTCGAAAGGAGTGAAAAGACGTGAAAGTTAGATCTTCCGTAAAACCGATTTGCGAAAAATGTAAGATCATCAAGAGAAAGGGCGCCATCAGAGTTATCTGTGAGAACCCGAAGCACAAACAAAGACAGGGCTAGGACCTTTGCTTTGTAGGGAGTTTCCCTGAAAGCAGGTCGTTTCAATAAATACCGCAAGGTAGATAGAGGAACAGTTCTTGCTTTTTGTGTTACAAGCCCCTGCGAAAGGCCGCAGGACGGTCTGCAGTGGGAACATTGTGATATTGTGGGCGGACATCGATACGATACGCGCGGCTGCGTGTTGGATTGCGGAGTGCCTTTTAGGTGTGAAAGGGTTCCGGCATTGGATGTCAGGCTTTAGAGACGGTGTCATTATCACTTTCTCTTTCGGCGCGGGAAACGCCGTTGCCGTCACAATTTAAAGCGGCTGGTGACTGCAATGCAGTCAAACCCCATCTTCTTATTAGAAATGGGTCGCCCATAGCGGGCAAGCGGAATATTCCGCAAGAAACTATCAAAATATTTAACGGAGGTGTAATACGCACATGGCTCGTATCAGTGGTGTAGATTTACCAAGAGAGAAACGTGTAGAAATCGGCCTTACCTATATTTACGGTATCGGCAGAGTAAGTTCCAACAAGATTCTTGCCAAGGCAAATATCAATCCGGACACTCGTGTGAAGGATTTGACCGATGAAGAAGTGGCAAAGATTCGTGATATCATCGATGAGGATTTCCTTGTAGAGGGTGATTTAAGACGTGAAACCGCATTAAACATCAAGAGATTACAGGAAATCGGTTGCTACAGAGGCATTCGTCACAGAAAGGGTCTCCCGGTTCGCGGTCAGAATACCAAGAACAACGCGAGAACCAGAAAAGGTCCGAAGAGAACCGTTGCGAATAAGAAGAAGTAATATAAGGAGGATTTGTCATGGCTAAGAAGTTAGCAGCAAAGAAAGTGGCTAAGAAGCGTGTCAAGAAGAACGTAGATCGTGGACAGGCACACATTCAGTCATCTTTTAACAATACAATCGTTACGCTTACAGATGCAGAAGGCAATGCTCTTTCCTGGGCAAGTGCCGGTGGATTAGGATTCAGAGGTTCCAGAAAGTCTACTCCTTATGCAGCACAGATGGCAGCTGAGACTGCAGCAAAGGCAGCTCTCCCGCACGGCTTAAAGTCTGTTGATGTTATGGTTAAGGGACCGGGTTCCGGTAGAGAAGCGGCTATTCGTGCCCTTCAGGCATGTGGCATCGAAGTTACCAGCATTAAGGACGTAACTCCGGTTCCGCACAATGGTTGCCGCCCGCCGAAGCGTAGAAGAGTCTAATTTATTGGTGAAAGGAGAACAGACATGGCTAGAGATATGGGTCCTGTTTTAAAGAAGTGCAGAAGCCTTGGCATTGAGCCGGCTTATATCGGCATTGATAAGAAGTCTAACAGAAACTTCGCAAGAGCAGGTAAGAAGGTTAGTGAATATGGTTTGCAGCTTCGCGAGAAGCAGAAGGCAAAGTTCATCTACGGTGTGCTTGAGAAGCCGTTCCGTAACAACTTTGAGAAGGCAAAGAAGCTTAAGTACGGTACTACCGGTGAGAATATGATGATTCTCTTAGAGCTTCGTTTGGATAACGTTATTTTCCGTCTCGGTTTCGCAAGAACCAGACGTGAGGCTAGACAGATTGTTGACCACAAGCACGTTTTAGTAAACGGCAAGTGTGTAAACATCCCGTCTTACATTGTAAAGGCCGGCGATGTAATTTCCATCTCCGAGAAGGCAAAGAGCACCCAGAGATACAAGGATGTTCTTGAAGTAACCGGTGGCAGAACCGTTGCTTCCTGGTTAGAGGCAGATCAGGAAAACCTTACCGGTACGGTTAAGGAAATCCCGAACAGAGAGCAGATCGATGTTCCGGTAAATGAGATGCTTATTGTCGAGTTGTATTCTAAGTAATCAACTTTTTAATAACAAGGAGGGTCCGCTTTGTTTGATTTTGAAAAACCGAAAATTGAAATTGTTGAAATTTCCGAAGATAATAAGTACGGTCGTTTTGTGGTAGAGCCTCTTGAAAGAGGATACGGAACGACGTTAGGTAATTCCCTCAGAAGAATTATGCTTTCGTCCCTGCCGGGTGCAGCTGTTAGTTATGTAAAGATTGACGGTGTTGTACATGAGTTCAGCACGATTCCGGGCGTAAAAGAAGACGTTACCGAAATCATTATGAACATCAAGAGTCTTTCCATTAAGAACACAAGCGAAACAAATGAGTCAAAGACGGCTTACATTGACTTCTCCGGCGAAGGCGTAATTACTGCCGCTGACATTCAGGTAGACCAGGATATCGAGATTACGAATCCGGATCAGGTAATCGCTACCTTAAACGGTGGTGCGGATTCCAAGCTTTACATGGAACTCACCATTCAGAACGGCAGAGGTTACATCGGTGCAGATAAGAATAAGAACGATAAGATGCCGATCGGTGTTATCGCAATCGATTCCATCTACACCCCTGTTGAGCGTGTAAACCTTACGGTTGAAAATACACGTGTCGGTCAGATTACGGATTTCGATAAGCTGACACTTGATGTGTTTACCAATGGTACATTAGCACCGGACGAGGCAGTGAGCCTTGCAGCGAAGGTACTTAGTGAGCATTTGAATTCTTTCATCGACCTGTCTGAGAAGGCAAAG
>JAGBBP010000038.1 GCA_017938405.1 Lachnospiraceae bacterium | reverse complement strand
CCCCCATTGCTTTGGTGGGCGGTGCGTCTTGTAAAACACCTGAGGATTTTGCAACCATCGCAAAGACTTTGGATGATGCGGCAAAAGTAGTCGGCGTTAATTTTATCGGCGGATATTCCGCATTGGTTTCTAAGGGTATGACCCCGGCGGAAGAGCTTTTAATCAAATCCGTACCTTTGGCACTTTCCACGACAGACAGAGTGTGCAGTTCCATTAACTTAGGTTCTACCAAGACCGGTATCAATATGGATGCAGTTAAAATGGTGGGTGAAATCATCAAAGAAACTGCAGAAGCAACCAAAGAAAAGGATTCTTTAGGTTGTGCTAAACTCGTGGTATTCTGTAATGCACCGGACGACAATCCTTTTATGGCGGGTGCATTCCACGGTGTTACCGAGGCGGATTGCGTGATTCACGTTGGCGTCAGCGGCCCCGGCGTTGTAAAAACCGCTTTGGAAAAGGTGCGTGGTGAGAACTTTGAGGTTCTTTGCGAAACCATTAAGAAGACTGCTTTTAAGGTGACGAGAGTAGGCCAGTTGGTGGCAAAAGAGGCGTCTAAGCGTTTGGGTGTTCCTTTTGGTATCGTAGACTTGTCTTTGGCCCCTACACCGGCGGTTGGCGACAGCGTAGCGGATATTTTATGTGAGATTGGTTTGGAATATGCGGGTGCGCCCGGTACTACGGCTGCTTTGGCACTTCTTAACGATCAGGTAAAGAAGGGCGGCGTTATGGCGTCATCTTACGTAGGCGGATTGAGCGGTGCGTTTATTCCTGTCAGTGAAGACCAGGGTATGATTGATGCGGTAACGGCTGGCGCCCTTACTTTAGAGAAGTTAGAGGCCATGACCTGCGTATGTTCGGTTGGTCTTGATATGATTGCAATTCCCGGCGACACCAAGGCAACCACCATTTCCGGTATTATTGCGGATGAACTTGCAATCGGTATGATTAACCAGAAGACCACAGCAGTGCGTATTATTCCCGTAATCGGTAAGGGGGTTGGCGAGACCGTGGAATTCGGCGGTTTGCTTGGTTATGCGCCTATTATGCCTGTAAATCAGTTCTCTTGTGATGCTTTTGTAAATCGTGGCGGAAGAATACCTGCACCGATTCATAGTTTTAAAAATTAATTATGTAAACCTAAAAGCCTGTAACTTCTCGTTATGGGCTTTTAAAATTGCTAAGGAGGCCTAAATGAAAGTCTTAGTTACCGGTGGAACCGTATTTGTCAGTAAGTATGTAGCTGGGTATTATGTAAACAAAGGTTATGAGGTTTATGTGTTAAACCGAAACAGCAGAACGCAGGTGGAAGGTGTACATTTGCTGGAGGCGGACAGGCATAATTGTAAGGAAGTTCTGAAAGGACATTATTTTGATGCGGTGCTTGATGTGACAGCCTATACTGCGGAAGATGTTAAGGATTTGCTTGCAGGATTGGAAGGTTTTGGGCAGTATATTATGATTAGTTCCAGTGCGGTCTATCCTGATACGAACGAGCAACCTTTTACAGAGGGGCAGAGCGTAGGACTTAATAAATTCTGGGGACAGTACGGAACAGATAAAATTGCCGCAGAAGAGGCACTTTTACAGGTTGTGCCAAAGGCATATATTTTAAGACCGCCTTATCTTTACGGGCCGATGAACAACGTATATCGTGAAGCCTTTGTCTTTGAGTGCGCTGAAAAAGGGCGGAAGTTTTATATTCCGAAGGATGGCAGTATGCAGTTGCAGTTCTTTCACGTGGAAGACTTGTGTAAGGTGATGGATGCAATTCTTGAGAAGGAGCCT
>JAGBBP010000037.1 GCA_017938405.1 Lachnospiraceae bacterium | reverse complement strand
CTCCAGAGACGGCACGTCAATCCAGGCAATAATATCCTCCGGAGCACCGGCCGCAACCGCTGCTTCCAGCACAATCTTTGCTGCCGCAATGGTGGAATTCTTTGCCCGCGGGTGTGGGCTGATAATAATACCGTTTCTGGTCTTCAGAGCGATAAGCGTCTTGAAGATTGCGGTAGAAGTCGGGTTTGTGGTCGGGATAACCGCAGCAATAACACCGATCGGCTCCGCTATCTTCTTGATACCGTATGCTTTGTCCTCTTCTACTACGCCGCAGGTCTTGGTATCTCTGTATGCATTGTAGATATACTCGGAAGCATAATGATTCTTAATCACCTTATCTTCCACAACACCCATACCGGTCTCTTCTACGGCAAGCTTTGCAAGGGCGATACGCTCCTTATTTGCGGCAGAAGCTGCAGCTAAGAAGATTTTGTCTACCTGCTCCTGTGTGTAGGTCGCAAAAATTTTCTGCGCCTCTCTTACACGGGCAATGGCTTCTTCCAACTTCTCAACGCCATCCACAATTTCGTACTTCTTTGTCTTCATAACTTATCCTCCTGTATTGTTATTTTTTTAACATACTCTGTTTTTAATTTTGCCTCATCTCTGAGGCTGTTATTATTTTAACAATCTTTTTTCAATTTGAGAATAACCAAAAAAGTATAAAGGGTTATACAAAATGATATATCCTCTCCCGGCCCCTTAAACGAGGTATGGTTGCAGCGCCGTCATAACTTCATCCATTTCCTCATCCTTATGAATGGTCAGGTTGACCGGCTTCGAAAGATCCAAGCTAAATTCCCCATAATAGACCTTGCATTCACTACATATCTTCCCGATACCAAATCAAACTCATTATCAAACTTAGCAATCCCGTTTACAAAATTCTTGATGTTGTCAATGTGATTAAGTGAAATCTGTACTGTTCTCATGATTCATACCTCCTGTTTGTCTTCTAATTATTTACTGTGGTTACTTTGTTGCGATACTCTCTTGGAGTCATTTTATGTCTTTCTTTAAACGCCCGGTTAAAGGTTCTCTGACTTTCAAATCCACAGTCTAAACAAATATTAGTTATGGTTTCCTTAGAACACTCTAACATAGCGGTTGCATAATTAATTCTTACACTGTTAATGTACTGATTAAAATTACAGTGAAAGGTTTTTGCAAACATCCTGGATAACACATACTTACTTACCCCTAAATCATATGCCATTTTATCCAGACAGATTGCTTCGCGGTAGTTTTTCGCTACATATTCTACCGCCTTATAAATAATATCATCACCTCCTACCGTTTCTTTGCCGGTCATCTTCATTTTCGAAAGCACATGGGCCATGATTAATTGCACATATGCCTGTACCAACATTGTATTCTCACACTCCGATCCAGCCAGCGTTTGAATGGCACTTACCACATCGCCGTTCAGATTCTGTTTCTGAATTACAGGATATATCGGACAATATTTTTGCAACTCATCATAATATAGCGGCACCAGTGCCGGTTCAAAGAATAAATATAATCCTGTATTCTTTCCGTTACCGAATACCTGATAATGATGAATCACATTGGGAAAAACCACGGCAAAATCTCCTGTTTCCATGTGATACAGTTCCTGCCCCACTCCCAACTCCACCGTTCCGGAAGTAACATAGAGCATCTCAACTGCCTCATGCAGGTGCGGCGGAACATGTACCGATGTCTTGTTTTCTACCACAATACCATCCTGCTTATTTTCATACGTTAACAGCATCGAAACCAACTCCTCTTTTTCTGATTACGCTGCCTGACAACGAATCACACCGTTTTCTTCCTGCACCATATGGTTACAAGTTACTAAGAAATCGTCCGAAGGCCTCTCTTCCTTCTTCTGTACATTGATATACCCCTGCGCATTCCAACACTTGCACAAACCGCTTGGAAACTTCTTTCCGAAGAATCTCCGTAATATTATCTGCTGTAATGATGTACTGCCCACGCCACTCGTCTACCCAGTCCGCATGTTTTTTCACTTCCTCAATGGCGCGAATGTCTTTTCCTTCTATAATCGCATCTGCCAAAATACCCAGTTCTCTTTTTAATCTTGCCGGCAACACAGCCAACCCCATTACCTCTATCAACCCGATATTTTCTTTTTTGATATGGTGCAATCTCTCATCCGGATGATATACGCCCCACGGTTTTTCTTTCGTGGTTATATTATTCCGAAGCACCAAATCCATTTCAAACAGATCTCCGTTTTTTCTTGCAATCGGTGTTATGGTATTATGAGGTACCCCGTCTGTCTCACAAAAGAGAAAGGCTGCCTCATCCGTGTAGGTCTGCCAAACTTCCAAAATGTGATTGGATGCCTCTGCCAGACGTTCTGCACTGCTGCTTTGTAACCGAATAACCGACATCGGCCATTTCACAATCCCTGCTGTCACGTCTGTATAATCCGTTAACGTGAACATGGATTCATACGGTGCCTTTGCCATTGCAAAGGTATATGCACCGCCCTGAAAATGGTCATGGCTTAAAATGGACCCCCCCACAATCGGCAAATCGGCATTGGACCCCACCGTATAGTGCGGAAACTGCTTTACAAAATCCAACAGCTTTACAAATACTTCCCGGTTGATTTTCATCGGAATATGCTCCTCATGAAAAACGATGCAGTGCTCATTGTAATACACATACGGCGAATATTGTAAATAGTATTGTTGCCCCGCCAATGTTACCGGAATCACACGATGATTCTGTCTTGCCGGATGCGAAAGGTGACCGGCATAGCCTTCATTTTCCTTGCATAATAAACAGCTTGGATAACCCGTCTGCTTTACCTTTCCGGCCTTTGCTATCTCCCGTGGGTCCTTTTCCGGCTTTGACAAATTAATCGTAATATCGATTGTCCCGTATTCAGTCTCTGTCTGCCACTTCTCATCCTTCTTAATCCGATCTCTTCTGATATAATTCGTAGCATTACTGAAATCAAAGAAGTATTCGGTGGCTTTCTTCGGACCGATTTTATAACAGGCTTCAAATTTTTCCCTGACAACGGAAGGCGGTGGCGTCAAAAGCCCCATTACCTTTGTATCAAACAAATCCCGTTCGGTAACGGTATCCTCAGATAGTAACCCGGTCTTTAACGCATACTCCGTCATATCATTTAAAATATGGGCTACTTCCCGGGGCTGTACATCTGTACTTTCATATTCCATGACTTCAAACAATTCCAACAACCGGTTTGTTACATATATTTTATCTTCTTTCGCCACAAGTCCGGTTGCTGTTCCGTAGCAGATCAGTTCCGATATCAGATTTTGAATCACCATCCGTTCCTCCTTACTTTGTATACCCCTCCGGGTGTGCCTGATGCCAATTCCATGCAGTAGAAACAATCGTTTCCAAATCATCATACTTCGGCTTCCAGCCGAGAACCCGCTTCGCCTTTTCACTGGATGCAATCAATGTGGATGGATCCCCTGCCCTGCGCGGTTCTTCTTTTAACGGAATCGGATGGCCGGTTACCTTCCGTGCGGTTTCCACAACCTCCTTCACCGTAAAGCCCACACCGTTTCCGAGATTGAAAATATCGCTTTTTCCACCTTCAGCCAAATACTGCATTGCCAGAATGTGCGCCTGTGCCAAATCATTCACGTGAATATAGTCGCGGACACAAGTGCCGTCCTTGGTATCATAATCCGTACCAAATACGGAAATCGCCTCCCGTTTTCCGTTCGGCACCTGTAAGATTAAGGGAATCAGATGCGTTTCCGGATTATGGGCTTCTCCAATTTGTCCGTTCGGATGCGCTCCGCAAGCATTAAAATAGCGTAACGAAACATAGCGCAACGGGTGTGCCTGTGCCGTCCAACGGAACATCTTTTCCATTGCCAGCTTTGTCTCCCCGTAACAGTTCGTCGGTTCTGTCCGGTCAGTCTCTGCAATCGGAATACGTTCCGGTTCTCCGTAGGTGGCCGCTGTAGAGGAAAAAACAATCTTGTCTACACCGTGTGCAACCATACTTTCCAACAAAGTCTCCGTTCCGCATAAATTGTTATTGTAATACTTGAGCGGGTTTGTCATACTTTCTCCCACCTGGGAACTGGCAGCAAAATGAATCACACCGTCAATCTTTTCTTTCGAAAAAAGTGTATCCAGAAAAAAACTGTCTCTGATATCTCCTTCATAGAAGGTTGCCTTAGGATGCACCGCTTCCCGAAAGCCGGTCAACAAATTATCCGCCACAACCACATCATGTCCCGCATCAATCAACTCATAAACCGTATGAGAACCGATATAGCCGGCTCCGCCTAATACTAAAATCTTCATCTTCCCTTACCTCCTATATCACCTTGATTCCGCCGTATTTCCGAATTCGCAAATCACTGCAGGCACCGTCACCGAATACCGCATCCATTCCTCTCTTGTACTCCGGTACATGCTCTCTTTTTACAAAAGCTTGTATCGTCCCTGCAAATCCGCCTCCGTGTACCCTGCTTACGCCTGCCTCTCCCAACAGCATCTCGCTTATCATCAGTGCCACGGATACATTCTGGTTTTTTAAATCCTTATTGGAATATACATTCTGTAAATACTTATACGAGGAATCTCCGGACGCTTTTACCAACTTCAGAAACTGATTGATATCTCCATCCTTTAAGGCATTCACTTCCTTTTGCACCCTTTCGTTCTCGGTGATAAAATGAAAGGCTCTTAAGACACAGCGATCCCCATACAAAGATCTGAGGGTATGAATCTCCTTTAGTACCTCTTTTGCGGTCACTTCCCGCATCACATTCTTTCCGAAATACCCTGCAACCTTTTTCATTTCCTTAGGAACCGCCGCGTATTCATCGGTTAAGTCCGCATGAGACCCCTTCGTATCCGTAATACACAAACTGTACCCGAATGAATCCATATCCGCTGCCACCTTTTCCACCTTGGGATTTGCCGGATCCTTAAAGTCAATATATACCAGATTTCCGACGGAACACGCCATCTGGTCCATCAATCCGCACGGCTTTCCGAAATACACATTTTCCGCAAACTGCCCAATCATGGCAATCTCCACCGGAGAAACTCTCATGTCATTATAAAGACCGGATAAAATAGTACCGATCAAAGTTTCAAACGCTGCGGAGGAGGAAAGCCCCGCTCCGATTAATACATCACTGGTAATATAAGCACAGAAGCCGCCTACCTGATAACCATTCTCTACAAATCCTTCTACCACACCTTTAATCAACGCGGTGGTAGTTCCCTTTTCCTTCAACTTAACGGATACATCCTCCAATGAAATAACCATCTCTTTACTATCATCGGAAATTACTCTTATGATGTTATCCGCTGTTGCCCGGGCTACTCCCAGGGTATCCAAATTAACGGAGGCAGCTAACACCTCTCCCTGTTGATGATCCGTATGATTTCCTCCGATTTCGCTTCGCCCCGGTGCACTAAATAAAGTGACCTCACCGGACCCGTAATACGTTTCGAATTTTCGGATTGTGTTTCTATACCGGTTTCTCTGGTATTCCACCTTAGAATCATCCACATACACATCCGACAATATACCATCCATATCACCGCTTTGAAGCTTCTCAATTAACGTTCCCGTAAGCATTCTCAAATGTCTCCTTTCCGAAAACCGGCAAGTTCTTCCGTACATTTTCTTTAACACATAGAAAATGTGTAACAAATATCCTGTTCCGCACTGATATGGTAGTCCTCTTCCACATCGCTTCCCCAGCTATCGATTCCTCCGACACCTCTTACCGCTCCGTATACACACAGAACCGTTCTTCTTGCCGGTGGCAGTTCTTCCTGATGGGTTGCATTTTCAATCTCGGCAGCGGTATACGGCAGACAGGAAAACGCAAACGCTTTGTCTGTCATTTCAAATCGTAGCATCTGGGCCGAATCATCCTTCCTACTGTTATCAAGACAGGTATGTCTCACAATCTCCACCCACTCCGTATCCATTTTCACCCCACAATCCTGCGGAACCAGATACGGTGTTAAACTCAAATTATCAACCTCATACACGCCCTTTACCGCCCCAGCTTTCCGGTCCGGATAGGTTTCTCCCGATAATCCTTTATAAATATACTTATCCGCAAGGGTAGGCATTACGAAACGCAGTCCAAAAACCGGTAATTGCGGAAGCCCCTTTACTCCCACATAATGCACCTTCACTGTAATTCTTCCTGTTCCATCTACACAATAGGTTACCTTTACTGTGGTAGAAGGTGATGTAACGGTCTCATAAGTGAAGGAAACGGCGACCTCCTTTGCGTACACATCGGAACCGTAGCGATTGTTCTCCGGTGCACAAGGTTTCCCTTGGAAAACTCCGTCTACCGTAACCGCTGTGTCGATACAATCAACAAACATATCCGCCGCAAGCCAGCTTCCGCTTTTGATATGGAACTTACTTCCTCTGTCATTGTCCGTTAAGGCTCTCCAAAATGTCGGCTTCGGACAACGGTACAGCCATTCGTATCCATTTTTTACAATGGATTCCAGACCGCCCTGTGCATAAGAAAAAATATAGTCAAAGCCTTCACCGT
The DNA here is from genome assembly GCA_017938405.1 of Lachnospiraceae bacterium. Lineage (GTDB taxonomy): Bacteria > Bacillota > Clostridia > Lachnospirales > Lachnospiraceae > SIG307. The sequence continues at coordinate 53,143 of JAGBBP010000037.1, read as the reverse complement.
GAACTCCCAACGTAAAGTCTCCGTACACAACTCTTAACGGCATCTTATTTGTATAATCCATAATAGTACCTCACTTCCTGCATCGCCGGCTTCTCCTTACGGTCCGCAAATACAATTCCGTTTCCCGAAAACTCATAATCGGAAGGTCTGTCATCGAAATCTCCTCCATAGCGGAGCACTTCCTTTCCGGTTACCTCGTCCTTTACAAATAACGCCTGATCGATAAAATCCCAGATAAAACCACCCTGGTACATCTCATATTTGTCAATAAGCTTCATATAAGAGCCTAAACCTCCCAGGGAATTTCCCATATCATGCATGAACTCACAAAGAATGTAAGGTTTTTTCGGCTGATTGCTCAGATATTCCTCTATCTCTGCAGGTTTTGCATACATACGGCTTTCTACATCCGAGATGGTATCCTCATACCCCCTGTTATGAATCACTCCTTCATAATGTACCAGACGTCCGTCCTTCTGTTCTTTAAAGTAGGTATTCATTGCTTCGATATCATCTCCGGCATAGGACTCGTTTCCCAAGGACCAGAACAACACAGATACATGATTTTTAAAAGTCTCATAATTGGTTCTTGCCCGGTCTACTACCGCTTCTTTCCACTGCGGGAGAGAACCCGGTATGTTACAGGACGGTTCCACTGCGCCCAACTTCTGAAAGGTTCCGTGACTTTCCAGATTCGTCTCAGCCATTACGTAAATTCCTGCTTCATCACACAAGTAATACCACGGAATCTGATCCGGATAATGACAAGTCCTCACGGCATTAAGATTATTTTTCTGCATACAATTTAAGTCAGAAATCATCTCCCTCATGCCGATGCATCGTCCTGTCCTCGGGCTCCATTCATGACGGTTCACACCCACGAGTACCAACCGCCTCCCATTCAGATAAATCACTTTATCCATCATTTCAATTCTTCTGAAACCGATTGGATACGGAACTACTTCCGCTAATCTACCGTTCTCATCCGTAAGCTCTACAAATGCACTGTATAAATACGGCTGATGATTGTCCCAAGGAGTAATGGAGGAAATCTCCGTTTCGGTCTGACCGATATACATCTTGCCATCTTCTGTCAGAACAAACTTCGTTTCGCATACGGTACTTCCATCCTTATCTTTTAACAGGAACCGTGCTCCCACATTTTGCTTTTTTGCGACAGACACTTTAACCTCTACAGATACCTTCCCGCTTTTATTATCCGAATGAAGGACCGGCTGAAACCATACATCCTCAACGTGCACCTCCGGTAATGCTTTTAAGGTTACATTCCGGAAAATACCGAAGAACCGGAAGAAATCCTGATCTTCTAAAAAGGATGCCGTGCTCATTTTGTGTACTTCTACTGCTAATACATTTCCTGTTTCCTTAAGATACGGGGTCAAATCAAACTCCGATGGTGTAAAACTATCTTCCGCGTATCCGACAAACCGGCCGTTTAACCAAACATACATTGCCTGCTCTACACCCTCAAAACAGATATACACTCTCTTTCCGATAAGACCTTTCTCCAGATCAAACCGCGTAATATACGAACCTACCGGGTTATATTCTGCCTCACTGAACATTCCGGCACCGTTACCGATCATCTCATGGCTGTATGCTCCGCGGCGATATTCCTTTCCTTCCCACGGATACATTGTATTGATGTAACGAATCTTGTCATAGCCTGCCAATTCAATGTGCCCCGGGACCGTGATCTTATCGAATCCGGATGCATCAAACTCTTCTTCGTAAAAGTTAACCGGTCTGCTTTTCACATTCTTGCTGTAACAAAACTCCCATTGTCCGTTCAAAGACTGAACCAAACTGTTCGTTCCCTCCAGCTCTTCATAGCTCGCATAAAACGAATGATCACTGTGCGCCGGTAACTGATTCACCCGGAACACTTCCGGATTATCCAACCACTTAATCTCTGCGTTCATCTTGTCCTCACTTTCCGCATAGCTTCTCAAAAATACTCCGTAGGCTATCCTTTGTCATTACTTGTTCTCTTTTAACTTCATGTTTGCTTTTTCCACATTTAAGAAGGAAAGAATGATAGTGATGATTAAGTCAAATGCAAACGGCAACCAGAGGTACATCACGCACATCATACTGATACAACTATCCGGCTGAACCGCTCCGTTGTTAATATATCCGCTCATATCAAGTAACCATCCGGAGAGCGCGATACCGATACCGCCACCGAGCTTTGTTCCGAATGACGTACAAGAGAACATGGAGCCGTCGATTCTTTTTCCGCTCTTAAGATACGTATGCTCGGAACAGGAAGCAATCACTGCACCTACATCGCCCTGCCAAGGTCCTTCACCGAGAGATGCCAAAACCGTAAACACAAGCATTAACGGAACACTTCCCATATATCCGCCGGCCACAATTCCCAAGCGACAAACGGTTGCAAAAATATAACTGTATTTATTTACCTTGTACATCCCCTTCATCTTTGCTACTAATGTAGGCGTAATTGCCAGTGCAAGGATTAACGGGATATTAATTGCCCAGGAGAACACACCGAACAATTTCTGGTTCAAAAGTACATAAGTCATAAAGAATGTACCGACACATAACATCGCGGCACGCAACTGCTGAAGAATGTAGATTCCGCAAATCATTATAAAATATCTGTTGGATAAAAGCAGCTTAAATGTCTGACCGAATGTAAGCTTACTATCTTCCGTTTCCACATCTCCGTCTTCTTTCAGTTCTTCGTCCGAAAGCTCTTTTACCGAGAATGCAGAAAGTGTATTGGTAATAATACCGATGATACAGTAAATAAACGCAATCACTCTCCATGCGGAAGCTCCGCCACCCAACGCTTCAACAGCTTCAAATGTAATCGCCTGGATTAATAAGTTAGTACCGAATGAGAACATGAACCGGAATGAACCCATCTCTACGCGCTCTTTGCTGTTCTTTGTTACCAAAGAAGTCAATGCAGCGTATGCAATATTGTTTGCTGTATAAAAAACTGCATTTAATAAGGTGTATGCGATAAAAAACCATGCGTACTGTGCGGTCTTTCCGATGTTGGTCGGGATTGCAAATACTCCGAACAAGGTAATCGCACATCCAAAGAATCCGTAGAACATCCAAGGTCTTGCTTTGCCCATCTTGCTCTTGGTCTTATCAATCAACGAACCGAAAAACACATCCGATACACCATCCAGCAGTTTTGATATTGCAATCAACGTACCTACAATTCCGGAATTTAATCCTATTGTGTCGGTTAAGTAAATCATTACGAATGAGGTGAGGAACGCATATACCACATTACCTGCAATATCCCCTGAACCGTAACCGACTTTGTTGTACCATTTAAGGTATTTCTTTTCTTTCATAATTTTCTCCTTCCTGTTTCCTTCTGTAAAGTTTTTGTTGCTTCTTTTATTGCCTTTCTGCTATACTTATTATAGTAAAATAACAAAAGAAAAGTACATGGCTTATATGAGATGAAACATGCAAAAAATGATACGCTTTTGTGCACATGTAATTTATTTCCTTTGATTACATGCACTTTTTTATCCGCGACCAGCATTTTTTTGTAAGGAGGTTCAAAGATGTATACGAATAATGCCTATCTCAACAACTCAACTTTAGATATCAAGGACAAATCTAAGCCGTTAATTGTAACCAGTTGCGGAACCTATCACCTATATACCCGTCCGAAGCTTCCTACCTGGCGTCCACGAGGCAGGCTGGATTTTCAATTACTGTATATCGCTTCCGGAAAAGCGCATTTTCATTTTGATGGGAAAGAGCAGATTGTCACCGCCGGTCATATGGTTCTTTATCGGCCGAAGGAACCGCAGAAATACGAATACTACGGAGAGGACCAAACAGAGGTATATTGGGTACACTTTACAGGCGGAAATGTCACCAACCTATTACGCTCCTACGGACTTACCGATGATAAGAAAGTCTTTTATTGCGGCTCCGGTATGGAATATCAAGCAATTTTCCGCTCCATGATCCATGAACTGCAGATGTGCAAGGAAAGCTATCCGGAGATGTTAGAAATGTATTTAAGGCAAATATTTATTATGTTGCAGCGTTTCTTCCAAACATCTACCAAGGTAAGCAATACGCAGGCAGCGGAGGAAATTGATAAGGCCACCCTGTACTTCAACGAACATTACAGCGAAGATATCTATGTCGACGAATATGCCAAAGAACACAATATCAGCATCAGTTGGTTTATCCGCAACTTCAAGCATTATACCGGAGTTACACCGATGCAGTATATTTTAAATAAACGAATTTACAACGCAGAAGCGCTATTACAAAATCCCCAGTATAACATTACGGAAGTCGCAAATATCGTGGGATACGATAACCCTCTCTATTTCAGCCGGATTTTTAAAAAGGCAAAGGGCTTATCTCCATCGGAATACCGAAAAAATATTAACCTGTAAAATCAAAAAGAGAAAGGATGGCCGTTCCCATTCTTTCTCTTTTTTGCAAGATTTGTCTACTTTTTATTTTTATTTGGCAAGTAATTCTTTCTTTTTCGCGTTATACTCAACACAGAAAACACGAAAGGAGATGATACCATGAAAAAGAAACTGAACAACTTCCTTCAAAGCATCCTGCTTTTCTATGCTGACTTTTTTACCCACCAGTTGTACCACAATTAGCCCTTCTGCCTGCTTCCTTCTATTTTACGTACTGACGCCTTGCCTTACATAACTCTGTTATAAACAAATTGTCCAATTCCGTCAGACGGTAGTCCTTCTTATATATTAATACATCCTTATATATTTTTTGATTATCCCGGCATTTCTTCTGTACAAGGCCGTAGCGTTCCAATAAATCACCGGGTATCGGCGATACCCACATAAAAGTATCCGGGTTTTCCGAAAGCAACTCAAACTGACTGGCTCTCTCAAACACAAAAATACGACGGTCAATATTATCCGGCAGTTCTTCTTTCTTGACTTCGGCCAATACCAACGACGGCACATAAGGGTCTGCATGAGCAATTTCTATATAATCGCATAAATCCGGATAACGTATTTCCTCCATTCTACCGAGCATACTTTCCTTATTCATAAGCAGTACATAGTGAAACTCCGTAATCAATTCATAATTTAATCCCTTTTCATCAAACACCGCTTTAAAATACTTATCGTAATTTTCTGCATAACGAATAATTCCTAAACGATAATCCGAATGCAATACATAATCTATCACACGTTTGGAATTGGTTTCCTTATAAAATATCTCTGCCGGTTCCTTTGTAATTCCTTTTGAAAAATGCGCGAAGGCTTCTGCAATATAGCTGGCTCTCGGAACACAGATAGAAAACTGCTGTTTTGGCACAGTTCCCGTCTTATACAAGGCTTCCACCTCATCAATCTGACTAAGGATTTTCTTTGCGTGACCAACAAACCGTTCACCCTCTTCCGTCAACACCATCCCTTTTGCAGAACGATCAAATATGGTAATTCCAAGATCTGATTCCAATTCTTTTATGGAACGGCTCAGATTCGGTTGAGCGATTAAAAGCGTTTCCGACGCTTTATTAATAGAACCGGCACTTGCTACCTCTACCGCATATTTCATATGAAGTATATTCATTCCTTATCCCCTTCCCAAATAAAGAAAAATATCTATGATAGTCCTTCTCCGAACGCTTGCCTTTCTCATGTATCTTAACACAAAAGCGTATTTTCGTCAATTTAGGTCAAATTTACTATTTTTTTCACATTCTCTCTCTTGCTTTTTTAAAATATATGTGATAGTATCTTCTTAGATGTTATGTAGTTTTTAAAACTACATATGATATTTTTCAATAATACAACATATAATAATAACAAGCAAATGTGCCTTATGAATGACATTTGCATAACTGTACACACTATAACAAAATCAAAACGTAGCATAAGAAAGGATGGGAGCCATGGAACTTACAACAAAGGATTTAACCTTACAACAACCGATTGACTTATCCAAACACCGGATTATTCCGCGTCAGCCGGGCAGTGCTTATACGCACCTGGCAGGTGTGATTTTTGCGATTCTCGGAGGCGTTCCGTTGATTCAGCGCGCCGCTGCCACCTCCGGTCTGTCTCTGTTTTGCTGTATTACCTTTATTGCAGGCATGTTTCTCCTTTACGGTGCCAGCACCTTATATCACACCTTCGGCAGAACAATGAAAAGTTATATCCGCTTAAAAAAGCTGGACCACCTGATGATTTATGTACTGATTGCCGGCACCTACACACCGGTTTGTCTGCTTGCTCTGCAGGGTACCGCCGGTAAGCTTCTGTTTGCACTGGTTTGGGGCATTGCATTTATCGGCATTTTCCAATGTTTGTTCTTTATCAATTGTCCGAAATGGGTGTCCGCCATTATTTATATCGCCATGGGCTGGTGTTGTCTTTTAGCCTTCCCGCAGCTTATGAAGAGCATTCCTACCGGTGCCTTCGCACTACTGTTAGGCGGCGGTGTCATCTACACCATCGGCGGCGTGATTTACGCCTTAAAGCTTCCGATTTTCGATAACAAACATCCGAACTTCGGTCTGCATGAAATCTTCCACTGCTTTTGCCTGGGCGGAACCTTATGTCATTACCTGTTCGTGTTCTGTTATCTGGCCTAACGCATATGGTTTTCCGACAGAGAATTTCTTATTATACCGTTCCCCGGAACAAAAAGAAAGGTGCCGCCGCAAAAAAGCAGTGGCACTTTTCTTTTTATCTGTTTCTTTTCTTTCCTATCTTTCCGTAAGTGCCATTAAATAAATCAACGGCGAATTCCAATAAATTGTTATTTCATTGGTGGAATAACTTTCCTTATGATCCAAATACCTTTTTACCGTAGGCTCATTCTTTAATTGTGTCTTTGCCACATTGTCTTCCAAATTGGAATTCACACCGCCTACCAGCATTCCCGGCGCCGCCTGTTTCATTGCTATAGACGGACGATGATGCGGATTTTGCGGAGCTACCGTGCCATGTCCTGTCACAAAACAAATTCCTAACGGATTATTTCCCAATAAATAGTGCAAGTTTGCCTCTGCCGCAGTCAGGTACTTTTCCTCTCCCGTCAATCCATAGGCCAGGGCTAATGTTACGCCGGCATTGGACACGGTCATGTTACTGCCCCAATGGAAGGAAGTAAGAGATACTCCGTATGTATTAATTGTCGTATTCTTCTCGTAGTTCTGCGCCTGATTTACAATGGAATTTTTCGCCTTAATATAAAGTGTGGATTCCGTATCCACTCCTTCCATTGTGAGCAACGCAATATTTCCGTAATCGCCTACCGTGCCCCAGTCAAGGCCTCTCTGCACCGACATACTCTCAAGTGCAGTCAAATACTTTTCATCCTTCGTGGCACGATACATCTGTGCCGCTGCCCAATAACGTTCATCTTTATCATTGCCGTCTTCGTATCCTCCGGTCGTAATTGCAGACGGATTCACAAAAATCAACTTCGGGTTTGCTTCCAAAAAGGCCCATGCCTTCTCTGCCGCCGCAAGACACGTATCGGCAAATTCTTTATCAATGTCATAATAAAACTCATATGCCATTGCCATGGATGCACAGAAGTCCGCCGTTGCCGTAGTGGAAACCGGTGTCACATAAAGCTGCCCCGTTTCCTTCTCCGGCATAATATATCCGCAGAAACTTGCACAGCTTACCTTATGGTATACACCGCCGTCGGTTGCCTGCATTTTTAACATCCATTCCAACTCGTAACGAACTTCGTCAAGCAAATCCGGAATACCGTTTCCGCTTTCCGGAATACCGACATTGTCCGTATATGCTTCTTTATTTGCGGCATATGCATACAACAAATCCGCCACGGACTTTGCTGCCGGCACAACGTATCTGCCGTAGTCACCGGCATCGTGCCAGCCGCCGCTCACATCAATGGTATCTTCCGTACCGTAGATTTTGGCAATGCCGGTATGACATGCCGCATGTCCGAATACCTCATCTTCTACTTCACAGCCGCAACGCTGTAAATAAAACATCCGCACCAAATCATCTAACATCGCATCGTATACATCGGTTCCGATTTCAAACACCGGCGACTTGTTCTCTCCGCAAGTAATGTAATAACTGCCTGCCTCTTTTACCTCGGAAAAATCACCGAAACTGTTGATTTCTTTTGCAGCGGAAGTGTACTTCTCTCCGTATACTTCACCGGTATATACCACAGCATCCGTCTCTGCATTTACTACGGAAAATTCCTTAACACCCACAATATCACAGAATACTGCCGTCTTTTTGTTCTCCGGCAAATATCCCACCTGATTCAGACGAACCGCCGGCTCGTATTCCGACGGATCCTTATCTCCCGGCAGATTTATTACCTCGGAAACCGCCACATTATCCAAATAAATGGTATGCTCCAGCAGATCCTTTCCCTGGGTTCCGCAATTAAACACCAGCTTCGTATTTTCATCCGTAGCACCGGACATGGTAAAGGTGTAATCCACCTGTTGCGGCTTCTGTTTTAAATCCACCTTTTTCCATGTATAAGACTGATAATTCCCGCCGTTTTGCTGAATCATTATTTCCACACTTCGATTTTCCGTACAGGAAATCTCGTATCTGACACGATACTCTTTTCCCTGCTCCAATGCAATTACATCTTCCGGATACATCTGTACCGCATAGTTTAACGTTCCGAGAGACGTAATATGAAAAGCAAGCTTCCCGTCCTCTACGGACAATGCGCCTTCGCCGCCGCTTTCCTTATAAAGTCCCCAACCGGAACCGTCACTGTCAAAGGTGGCGTTCTTTACCATATTATTGGTCGGAAGAGGCTCCGGCGTAGGTGTCGGCTTTGGTGTAGCCGTCGGTCGCGGGGTCGATGTAGGCCGCGGGGTAGCCGTCGGTTCCGGGGTGGCCGTCGGTTCCGGGGTGACAGTTGCCTCCGGTTCTGTCGCTGCTTCTGTCGGTAACGGCGTCGGAGTAAGCGTTCCCTCGTTTCCCGCCGGCTTTGCACATCCAGCCAAAGCAAACAATACTGCCGCTACGGTTATCAACGCAATTCCTTGTTTGGATTTCATCCGTTGTTTTCTGCTCATCTTGTGTAAAAATCTCCTTTTTATCGAAATATAAACCTCTTAGTTACATGGCCGTCTGCCATTTGAGATATTATACCATAAAATCTTCACTCAGCAAAGCCTTTTAAAAATTTCCGTTAAAACAACTCCGTAGATAAATACCGGTCTCCGCTGTCCGGCAACACTGCCACAATGGTCTTTCCTGCAAATTCCGGACGCTTTCCCAGTGCTACCGCTGCCGCCAGGGCCGCTCCGGAGGAAATCCCCACCAATAAACCTTCCGTCCGAATCAATGTCTTTGCATAGGAAAATGCGTCCTCGTTGGATACCGTAAGCACTTCGTTGTAAATCTTTGTGTCCAGTACCTCCGGCACAAAATTGGCACCGATGCCTTGTATTTTATGAGCTCCGGCCTTTCCCTCCGACAAAAGCGGAGAAGAAAGCGGTTCTACCGCTGCCACATACAGCTCCGGGATACGCTCCTTTAAATACCGTGCCGTACCGGTTAAAGTGCCTCCGGTCCCCGCCGTCGCCACATAAGCATCTACCTTTCCTTCCGTATCTGCATAAATTTCCGGTCCCGTGGTTTTATAATGAGCCGTCGGATTGGCCGGATTTACGAACTGTCCCGCAAAAAAGCTTCCCGGAATTTCCTTTGCCAGTTCTTCCGCCTTGTTTACAGCTCCCTGCATGCCCTCCGCACCCGGTGTCAACACGATTTCCGCCCCGTAGGCGGCCAATAATTTTCTTCGTTCCACACTCATGGTTTCCGGCATGGTAAGTATCACATGATAGCCACGGATTGCTGCCATAAAAGCCAGACCGATTCCCGTATTTCCGGAGGTCGGCTCCACAATGGTAGCCCCCGGCTTCAATTTCCCGGTCCGTTCCGCCTCTTCCATCATCTCTTTTGCCACACGATCCTTTACACTGCCGGCCGGATTCAAATACTCCACCTTCACCAACAGCCTTGCTTTTACATTACATTCTTTTGAAAACCGTGTCACTTCCACCAACGGGGTATTTCCCACCAGTTCACTCGCATCTTTTACTAACATGTTGCACTCCTTTCTTATTCCACCACAAATTCCTCACCGTTTGTAAAGGCATAAATGATACGTTCCTTTACCGGCTTTCCGGTAATCTGACAAAGGGCCCTCTCGTAATATTTCAATTGGGTAGCATAACGCTTCGTCAGTACTTCCTTCACATTCTCCTGTACGGCATCCGTCTTATAGTCCATTAAAACCAGTCCGTCCGCTTCTTCAAAATAAGCATCAATAATTCCCTGTACCATAACAAACTCATCCGTATTCTGTACATCCCGATATACTTCGTTATACGGAATCCCGATTACAAAAGGCTGCTCCTTTCTAAGGCATCCCTTTCTTGCCGCCTGTTGCATCCGTTTGCCCAAATCACTTGCAAAAAAGTGATGGATTTTGCCCGGTGCAGCAAACTCCAACGCATCTTTCCGGATACGTCCCTTCTCTATAAGTTTTTCCAATTCGACGCGTACGGATTCTTCCGTCGGATAATCTTTGCAAAAATCCATGCATTCCATAATTCGGTGATATAAGGTTCCCCGTTCGCTGCCGGAAATTTTTTCTTCCCGTACGTCCTGCATAAACTTCGGTACGGTTTTCTCCGGCAAAATCTCCGGGAATAATTCCTCCTGGGTTTCTTCCGCATAGGCAGCCTTTTTTAATTCTGAAACCGACAACTTCATTTTCCCGGTACAAAGCGGATACGGATACGCAAATTCACTTCTTTGTTGCAGTTCCTCTGCCAATCCTTCATGGTACACCGTTTCGGTGCTCACCTCGGAAAATACGGCAAAACGTGCTTTTCTTTCTATCGTTTCCGCCTCTTTTCTTCCGACCGCCTCCTCCGTCTGTGCCTTTGCCATCTCCGGCTCCGCCAAACGCACGCTCCCCTTCTTCAAACAGCAGCCCAGTGCGCCCATCAGAAAATCCAAGTAAGAATTGGCCTTAACGAGTTCCGTAAACCCTGCCCGGATATGCCCCGCGTCCGTCGTCCGTAACTTTTCGCAAACTTCTTCCGCAGACTTTACCGCGGCAGATAAAATCAATTTTTCCTTTGCACGGGTAAGCGCCACATATAAAACACGCAATTCTTCCGAAAGCATTTCGTATTTTAATTGGCCTGCAATTACTTTTTTGGAAAGGGTCGGAGCTTTCACCCGTAATACTTCATCCCGGAATTCCACGCCCACACCCAGCTCCGGATGTAAAACAAGTCCCGCCTGAATATCTGTTTTGTTGAACTGTTTGGAAAGTCCCGCCACAATCACCACCGGAGCCTCCAAACCTTTACTCTTATGAATGCTCATGAGACGTACCGCATTTTCACCCGATACAATCTGGGCTTCTCCCGTATCCATATCATATTTTTGCAAACGTTCGATGTAACGTACAAAATCAAAAATTCCGGAATAACTGCTTTCCTCAAACTTCTTTGCTTTCTCTATCAGCATGGAGAGATTTTCCATACGACGGTCTCCCGCCGGTTTTACCCTCATAAAATCAGGATATGCCGTTTTCTCGTATAAGGATTCCAGCAATTCCGGTACTCCGGCATAGGACGACATTTCCCGCAATTCTTCCATCCATCTCCAAAAGCGCAGCAGTTTTGTCCGCGCTGTCCGGGCAATTTCTTCTGCCGACTCCGGTACACATGCCATCCGGATGTTCTCTTCCTCCGTGCGTTGTAAAAACAGTTGTAACGTATCGTAAAAAGCAAAACGTTTCTCTTTTTCCCCTGCCTTAGCAACAATGGAAATTACCGCCATTTCTTCTTCCGTCAAACCCACCATTTCGGAGCGAAGTACCGACGCAAGGGGAATATCCTGTAGCGGGTTATCGATAATGCGCAACGCATTTAACACTACTGCCACTTCCTGGGCATCGAAATATCCGCTTTTCTTTTCCACTACCGCCGGAATCCCAAGTTCCGTAAACACCTCCACAAAGCCTTCGGCAAACCCTTTCACGGAACGAAATAAAATTGTAATATCTCCGTAGGAAACCGGATGAAACTTCTTTTGTACTTCTCCGTTTTCCCCGACCTCTTCCCCGTCATAAATCGGCAGTCCGCTTGCAAGAAGACTGTGAATCCGGCCTCCCACCGTCATGGCTTCCCGCATAATCCGGTCATTTTCTTCCTCCTCCGGTACGGCTGCCAGATCGGTCAACAAAAGCTCCGCCGTATACTGTTCCCGTTCCGCAGAACCGTCCTCCTTATCCCACGGATAATCCGCACCCAAATACAACTTCGCCGCATCGTCATAGGCAACTCCGCCGAAGTTTTTTTGCATCAAATACGAAAAGACATCGTTTACCGCATCAATGACCGCCGCCCTGCTTCGGAAGTTTTTCCCCAAGACAATTTTACAGTATGGTTCCCCCTCTTTATATTCACTGTATTCTTCATACTTTTTCATAAACAATTCCGGCTTTGCCATACGGAATTTGTAAATGCTTTGCTTTACATCTCCCACCATAAAACGATTCGGTCTTCCGTCCTCTTCTCCGGAAATGCTCCAAAGCAATAAATCCTGTATCTCGTTACTGTCCTGACACTCATCAATCATAATTTCATCAAAGCGTCCGCGAAGAAGTTTTGCGATTTCCGTGGTACGCAACCCTTCCGGTGTCTCTTCCAGCAAGAGACGTACCGCCAAATGCTCCAAATCATTAAAATCCACGACGCCCTTTTCGGCCTTTTTCTTTGCAAAACGTTCTCCGTATTCCCGGCAAAGTTCTACCAACACCTGCAAAAGCGGAGCCATGGCCGCCATATCCTCCGCCATCTGTTCCGGCGATGCGAAAAAATAATCCTTCCGCAGTTCTTCTATCATCGCCTTATAGGTGTCACGCAACTTTTTTGCCCGGGCCTTCTTCTCCTCCGAAGACGGGAACTTTTTGGTACTCAGCCGTTCGAAAGAAAGACCGGAAAACGCCCAGGATAATCCCCCGTAGCTGTTTTGCTTCAACAACTCCGAAAGTAACGCACAGTCACTTTCCAGCGCACTCAAATACGGTTGGTAACCATCCGGTTCGGAAGAAACCCCGATGGCGTCCCTGCACAGCCTCTCACAATCCGAAAGAACCGCCCTCGCCCGCTCAACCACCATTTTAACATAAGGCTCTTCTTCTGAAAAAACCTTTCCTTCCTTTTGGTGTTCCAGTGCTTCAAAGGCTTCCGAAAGCCAGCTTTCCGGAAAGGGAGCACTTTGGGCAAATTTATAAAAATTCTCAATCTGCTTTACCAATTCCTCGTCGGTTTTCCCACTGCCGAGACATTCCGTCAAACGTAGAAACAACTCTTCTCCGACGGTGTACCGGTCTTCTAACATTTCTTCCATTACATCGGCGCGAAGCAGGGTCAGTTCCGCCTCCTCCGCAATCCGGAACGCCGGGTCTAAATCCAGTTCATAGAAAAACTCCCGTACCACGGAAAGACAAAAGCTGTGAATCGTGGTAATGGATGCATTGCGCAACAACAGCACCTGCTTTTGCAGATGCATATTCCCCGCATATTCTTCCGAGGCCAGACATTCGTTTAACCGTTTGCCGATACGTTCCCGCATCTCTGCCGCCGCCGCGTTGGTATAGGTTACCACCAACAACCGGTTGATGTCCTGAGGAGAGTCCGTTGCAAGCAGCTTTTCAATGATACGCTGTACCAAAACCGCCGTTTTACCGGAGCCTGCCGCCGCGGAAACCAAGGTCGTACAGTTTCGCGCTTCGATTACCTGCCGTTGTTCCGGCGTAAAATTAAACTTCCCCATGGCACTCCTTTCTGACCCTGTTCCAAAGATCTTCTTTGCTTAACTCCTTCAAATCCCGGTAAGAAAATTCCGGCAACCGGTTATCAAACCCGCATACCGTGCCATAGGCGCAATAAGTACACGGTGTTGCTTTTTTATAACGATACGGTGCCGCCTGTGTATTTCCGGCTAAAATCTCTTCCGCTTCCCGCTCCATTTTTTTATAAACATACTCCGTTAACGTTTTAAAATCTTTTTCATAGATTCCTTTCCCGTTTTCTTTTAACTGTCCGTCTTTATCCGTATCCGCACAAATCAGTTTCGAAGATTCGGAAGGTTTTAATCCGCCGTTTTCCGCTTTTAAGGACACATCCAATGCCGTCACCGCGGAAATTTCCGTATTAAATACACCATCCGGCCGGAACTCCTTTTTCACCGCATCCTCGGAATACTTTTCCCGCTCCAAAAACGGGTCCGACACATGAAAATAGAACATACCTGCCGGTACGGGCTCCTTCCCTTCTTCTTCCGCCGTCCGGCGCAGCGCCGCCGCCAGATAAACCTCCAACTGTACCTGTAATCCGTAATAAAGTTCGGACAAATCAAATTTTTTACTGCCGGATTTGTAATCAATTACCCGCAGATACCATTTACCGTCGTTGTTGCATACATCATAGCGGTCAATCTTTCCCCGGAGGGCAAGATATTTTGCCGTATGCTCAAAGGCAGCTTCACAATGCTTCGGTTCAAACAAACTTCCTTTGATTTGCTCCTGTAACATTTCCACCGTTTTTTTCAAAACCCGTGTTGCCTTGGTAACCAGATAATTGTTCCGTTTTGTACCGTCGAACACCCCGTTTTCAAAAGTCTCCACCGCTTCGGAAATACTTTCCGTACAAAGCGTATCCCGGTCCGCTTCCGAAAGCCCGTGCCAGGAAAAAACCTTCTCCTGTACCTTTTGTGAAAACAATTCCAGTGCCTTGTGATATAAATTTCCAAGCTCCGGTGCCGCCACACGATACTCCGCCCGTTCCTCAAGGGAAAGACCGTACTGCATAAAATGTGCAAAGGCACAGGCCGCATATTTTTCAAGCCGGGTTACACTGCCGTGTAACACCATTCCGTACAACCGCTTTGCCACATTCTCCCCCACAGAGCCTGTCGGATTTCCGAAAAAAGCCGTATGCAAAAGACGCTTTGTTTCCTCTTCCCGCTCTGTGGCAAAACGACGATACAATTCCCAAAATGCAGGGTCATCTACCGCACCTTCTGCCGCAAACCGACGCAATCCGTCCAGTAAATAACCTTTTCCGTTATCATTCCGCAACAATGCCATATAGGAATCCTCTTCGTCTTCTTTGACGGCAAAATCCGTAAACAATTCTCCGATTCGCCGTATAAAATAAGACGGTTGCAACGCCGCACCTTCCGGAGACAACCGGCTGTAAGTCATAATCAACCGTTTCCGCGGCTTTGTTAACATGGCATACAAATAAAACTGCTCCGTATAGACGGATTCCTTTTTCGTAGGTGCCAGCTCAATCTGTTTTTCTTTAAAAAACTCCCGCTCTGCCTCGGAAATCAGCCCGTCGGTCCCTCCTAAGGCCGGGGTTACCCCCTCATTTACGCCTGCGAGATACAGTACATCCGTATCCGTCAGTCGTGTTCTCGTAATATCTCCGATGACCACACAATCCGTACTGGGCGGTACAAAACCTACCTTGCACTCTTTCAGCGCAGTCTCCATAAGCTCGATATATTCCCGCAAAGACATCTCTTCCCTATCCAGAAGTTCCATGAAACGGTCCAAAATTTCCATTACATTCCGGTAAACCTGACGATATTCAGCGGCACGTACCAAGTCACCCTTTTCCGTAAACTCCGACTCTTTTTTCCGCAACTTATCTTCTATCCCTAGTTGCTCCAAAAAGGTGTACAACGCCCTGGTGCGTTCTCCTGCGGTCTTTGCCTCTCTGAGGCAGGTGCTGATTCCCTTCAATTCTTCATATATTTTTTCCCGCAATGTATTGATGCGTGCCAAATCCACGTCTTGTCTTGTCCGGTACCGGTACTTCCATTCCTTACTCCACATCCGTTCTCCCCGGATTCCGCAGGCAAGGCAATAATTTTCCAGCACCGCCACATCTTCCCTTGCATAATCCGTCAGACCGCTCTTCAAATATCGAAATACCGACTCAAAGGAAAAATTACCGTTTGCGTTTTGCAATATTGCCCGAATCAGGCCGATGCAGGGATTTCGGAACATCTTCCGCTTACTGTCCAAAAAGGCCGGCACTCCCGCCTTGGTACATTCCGCCAATATTAACTCGCCGTATCCTTCCACATCTCCGGTTACCACTGCAATTTTTCCGTACCTGAGGTCTTCCGAACGTACTCGTCGCGCAATATCCGCCGCAATAAAAGAAGCCTCCGCTTGCCGGTTTGTCTTCGCATAAAGTAAAATATTGTCCCCGCAGCTTTTCTTTTCCGGTACCGGATAACGGAACAAGCCCTTTTCCAGCGCAGACAAAGTTTCGTTTTTCGCAAACCGCGGTAATTCCCCCTGCTCCCCTAACAAAACCGTAGCTACCGGGCATGCAGCTTCCTGTGCCAGCTTTGTCACCACAGTCCTGGTCTTAAGAGTCAGATAAAACAGGCCGTGTTCCGCACCATCTCCAGAAAGTGCGGCTCCATCCGCCGTCAACGTCATATAACAATTTTTCGCACATTTTAACAACTTCGACAACAATCCGTACTGAGACGGGGTAAAGCCGGTAAAACCGTCAAAAAACACATCACAATCTTTCAACAAAGAAGAATCTTCAATCACCCCTGCCAGCACATCCGAAACGGTTTCCGTTGCCAGATACTTGCCCTCGATGCTTTCCGCAAACCCTTTATAAATCACTGCAATATCCGTTAATTTTTTATGTAATACCGGTTCATCTTTTGCAAGCAACAACATCTGCTCCAATGACTCCGGTGAAATTCCATACTGATAAAACTCTGAAATCAAGGACTTTATTTCGTCGATAAAACCCGCTTTTTTTACATTGGACGCAAATATACGCAGTTCTCCCGCAAAGCGGTTTACAACCCGTTTTACAATCAGACTTTTTCCAACATCGCTTAACAGTTCCCCCGGTTCGGTTCCCAACTCTTCAAATACACGATAAGAAAGGCGCAAGAAACTCAGCACCTCAATGTTTGACATGCTCTTTGTTTCACTGCGCGCAAGTAAATCCTTCATTGTCTGCAAAGAAAACTGTTCCGGTACTACCATAAGTACAGTACGCCCCGGATGTTCCTTTGCTGTTTTTAATGCCCTCTCATAAATCCATTCCGTTTTCCCGGCACCGGACGGCCCTAAAATAAATGTGAGTGCCATGCGAATAATACCCTCTTTCCCCGAATAACATATATCAATAACACACTTACGTGTAACCCACAGGAGGCCTTATGGCAAAAACACGAATCATTGTTTTAAAATTGAAAAAGCTCCTCCGAATCGCCATTCCTGTTCTGCTCGGCATTATTTTACTCATTTTCATTCTTGCATTTTTCTTTGCGAATAACGAATTGCAGAAACATACCCCGAGCGAACCGGTCACACCGACTATGACTACCTACCGTGCCGGTGTCTACAACTCCGTTATAGCGTTAAACGACTCCGTTTTAAATCTGGAAGTAATTGTAGATACGGACCACATCAATTCCGTCCGCCTGGTCAACTTAGACGAAGCCACCTCTGCCATGTACCCGCTCATGGAGCCGGCAGCCGCAGACATCAGCACCCAACTGGCTGCAGGGACCGCTTTAGAAGACGTAACTTTATCCGAAAGCAGTAAGTATACCCAGACACTGCTGTTGGAAGGAATAAAAAAGACATTGGAAAAGGCTGTCGCAGAGGAGTAGGTACATATTCGTGTAGGCGATACTTACACGAAAAGCAAATGCCGCGCAGAAAACTGCGCGGCATATTTCTCATTGGTATTTTACAATACTCGTTTGTATATCACCATGCTCTTTCGTACGCTTCCGTGCTCTTTTGTACTTCGTCGTAGTCTTCGCTTTGGTACTTCGTCATCTTTTCTTTTGTAACTATCCCGGAATGCCGTTTCCTGTATTTTGACTCCTAGCAAAGCTAGGTGGGTAACCGCACACAGGCTTTTGCAGTCCACTCATACGGAGGCATTGCAGCGACCTGTAAATATAGGAATCCCTTTTAAAGTGATGTAGGTTCAAAATAACAGGGAGTGTCGTACATCCTAGGATAGTAAACGTCTTATGTAAGTTCTAAAGAGGCTCTCGCCCTTTGTTCTTTTGTACACTCTCATTATAACGCATCCCGGGTAAAAAAACAAGTAAAAACTATCTTATTTTCGTACCTTTATCTGGTTTTTTTTGTGCGGTTTGCCATTTTCGTGTTTTTTTTATTTTCCCTCTTTTCTTTTTGGGTATTATGGTATACAATAAAGGGAAAAAGAAATTCAGTACACTATAAATTAGGAGGGCACATCCATGCCAAAGCGAACAGATATCAACAAAGTCCTCATCATCGGTTCCGGCCCGATTATTATCGGCCAGGCTTGTGAATTCGACTATTCCGGAACACAGGCTTGTAAGGCGCTGAAGAAACTCGGTTACGAGATTGTCCTGGTAAACTCCAACCCGGCTACCATTATGACCGACCCGGAGACCGCAGACGTTACTTACATCGAGCCGTTAAACGTTGAGCGTTTGGAGCAGATTATTGCAAAAGAACGTCCGGATGCATTATTACCGAATCTCGGCGGTCAGTCCGGCCTCAACCTTTGTTCCGAGCTTGCAAACGCAGGTATTCTGGACAAGTATAACGTACAGGTAATCGGTGTACAGGTGGATGCCATCGAGCGTGGTGAAGACCGTATCGAGTTTAAGAAGTCCATGGATGCTTTGGGCATCGAAATGGCACGCAGTGAGGTTGCATACAGTGTTGACGAAGCACTGGAAATCGCTGACAAGTTAGGATATCCGGTTGTTCTCCGTCCGGCATACACCATGGGCGGTGCAGGCGGTGGCCTCGTTTATAATAAGGAAGAGTTAAAGACCGTATGTGCAAGAGGCTTACAAGCCAGCTTAGTCGGACAGGTTCTTGTAGAAGAGTCCATCCTCGGTTGGGAAGAGCTGGAAGTCGAAGTTGTACGTGATGCAGACAACAACATGATTACCGTTTGCTTCATCGAGAACATCGACCCGCTCGGCGTACATACCGGCGACTCCTTCTGTTCCGCTCCGATGTTAACCATCTCCAAGGAGTGTCAGGCTCGCTTAAAGGAGCAGGCATTTAAGATTGTTGAGTCCGTTGAAGTTATCGGCGGCACCAACGTTCAGTTCGCACACGATCCGGTTTCCGACCGTATCATTGTTATTGAAATCAATCCGAGAACCTCCCGTTCTTCCGCACTTGCTTCCAAGGCAACCGGTTTCCCGATTGCACTTGTTTCCGCAATGCTGGCGGCAGGTCTCACCTTAAAGGATATTCCGTGCGGCAAGTACGGTACTCTTGACAAGTATGAGCCGGACGGTGATTACATCGTAATCAAGTTCGCACGTTGGGCTTTCGAAAAGTTCAAGGGTGTTCAGGATAAGCTCGGTACTCAGATGCGCGCCGTAGGTGAAGTTATGAGTATCGGTAAGACCTACAAGGAAGCATTCCAGAAGGCAATCAGAAGCCTTGAGACCGGCCGTTACGGTCTCGGTCACGCAAAGGACTTCGATACCAAGACCAAGGAAGAACTTCTCCAAATGTTAATTACCGCATCCAGTGAGCGTCACTTCATTATGTACGAAGCACTTCGTAAGGGCGCTACCGTGGATGAGATTCACGAGATTACAAAGGTAAAGCACTACTTTATCGAGCAGATGAAGGAGCTTGTTGAAGAAGAAGAAGCCCTCGCAGCAAACAAGGGCAGCCTTCCGGCAGACGACGCTCTCATCTCTGCGAAGAAGAACGGTTTCTCCGACAAGTATTTGAGCCAGATTTTAGGCGTATCCGAGGACTCTGTCCGCGAACGTCGTATTGCTCTGGGTGTTGAGGAAGCTTGGGAAGGTGTTCACGTAAGCGGCACCGAGAACAGTGCTTACTACTACTCCACCTACAACGCAGAAGACAAGAATCCGATTAACACCGACAAAAAGAAGGTTATGATTCTCGGCGGTGGCCCGAACCGTATCGGTCAGGGTATCGAATTCGACTACTGCTGCGTACATGCTGCTTTGGCATTAAAGAAGCTCGGTTTCGAGACCATCATCGTTAACTGTAACCCGGAAACCGTTTCCACCGACTACGATACCTCCGATAAGCTCTACTTTGAGCCGCTTACCTTAGAGGACGTACTCAGTATTTATAAGAAGGAACAGCCGGTTGGTGTTATCGCACAGTTCGGCGGTCAGACTCCGCTTAACTTAGCTGCTGATTTGGAAAAGAACGGCGTTAAGATTCTCGGTACCTCTCCTTCCGTTATCGACTTAGCTGAGGACCGTGACTTGTTCCGTGAAATGATGGATAAGTTAGAGATTCCGATGCCGGAGTCCGGTATGGCTACCACCGTTGAGGAAGCTCTTGAGATTGCTCATAAGATCGGTTACCCGGCAATGGTTCGTCCGTCCTACGTATTAGGCGGTCGCGGTATGGAAGTGGTTTACGACGACGAAACAATGACCAGTTACATGAATGCTGCGGTAGGCGTAACTCCGGATCGTCCGATTTTGATTGACCGTTTCTTAAATCACGCGTTAGAGTGTGAAGCTGACGCAATCAGCGACGGTACCCACGCTTTCGTTCCGGCGGTTATGGAACATATCGAGCTGGCAGGTGTTCACTCCGGTGACTCCGCTTGTATCATTCCGTCCGTACACATCTCCGAAGAGAATGTAAAGACCATCAAAGAATATACCAAGAAGATTGCAGAGGAAATGCACGTTAAGGGTCTTATGAACATGCAGTACGCAATCGAGAACGGCAAGGTTTACGTACTGGAAGCAAATCCGCGTGCATCCCGTACCGTTCCGCTTGTTTCCAAGGTTTGCAACATCCGCATGGTTCCGATTGCAACCGATATTATTACTTCCGAGCTGACCGGTCGTCCGTCTCCGGTGGCTGACCTTAAGGAACAGGATATCCCGTACTACGGTGTAAAGGAAGCTGTCTTCCCGTTCAACATGTTCCCGGAGGTTGACCCGATTCTCGGACCGGAAATGCGTTCCACCGGTGAAGTATTAGGACTTGCTCCTTCCTACGGTGAAGCCTTCTACAAGGCACAGGAAGCAACCCAGTCCAAGCTTCCGCTGAGCGGCACGGTTCTCATCTCCGTGAACCGCAAGGACAAGGTAGACATCGTTGAAGTAGCGCAGATGTTCTCCAACAACGGCTTCAAGATTCTTGCTACCGGCAATACCCACAAGGTTATCACCGAAGCAGGCATCGAAGCAGAGCTGGTTAAGAAGCTTTCCGAGGGTCGCCCGAACATCCTTGACATGATTACCAACGGCGACATTGATTTGATTATCAACTCTCCGGCAGGCAAGGATAGCGTAAACGACGACAGCTACCTGCGTAAGGCAGCCATCAAGGGCAAGATTCCTTATATGACCACCGCTGCTGCGGCAAGAGCTACCGCAAAGGGTATCCAGTCCGTACGCAAGCACGGCAACCGTGAGATTAAGTCCTTGCAGCAGTTGCACAGCGAGATTAAGGATAAGTAAGATTGATTTTCAAAGGCCATCGCACCAAGTGTGGGATGGCCTTTTTTGCGTGCAGGCAAAGTGAGTATGCGAGCAAACTGCGAGAACTTGTTCTCAGGCAGTTGCGCAGTCATACGAGCGCGCCCACGACCGAGCGACACAAGTCGCGAGGTGCGTGAGTATTGCGCGGAGCGCCAGCCTGCACGCAGTATTGATAAATTTGTGGGGCTTGTGCGGGGCTCTTATGCGAGAACTCCGGGGTTACTACTGCCGTTCTCTCCTGTTACGGATATAAGTCTTTCTAATTACTTCGGGGATAATTCGGTTAAAGTGACGCAACCGCCCTGATGCGGCATCCATGCCTTATGGCGGGCTCGCGCAAACCTCCTGTTCGCGCGTTGCTGACAAACTATCGAAGTAATAAGAAAGTCTAATATCCTGCACAAAGTTCGAACCGTAGTATGAACACGGAGTTCTTGCAATTATAGTCTATCTACAAATAAATCCCCAATAAACAAGGCCTGTTCTAATCTTCTAAGCGATGGCCGATTTACTCCTATTATGATAACTCCAATCTCATGCACAACCTCCCGTTGTATTTTCCACCCATCCCTATACTTTGCGGTTCTTGAATCTTTCTCCCCTTCCCACTATAATAAAGTCAGGTTAAGCGCTTACCATTCAAAACAGAAAGGTGATTTTATGATGGAGATTATGATAAAGGACAAGCTGCGTACGTTACGTCAGCAGAAAAAAGTTACCCAAGAGGCTCTTGCCCATCATCTTGGCATTACTCCGCAATCGGTGGGCAAATGGGAACGGGGCGAAGGCTTCCCGGATATTACATTATTGCCGAAGCTTGCCCTGTATTTCGATGTTACCGTGGATGAATTGCTTTGTGTGGACCGGGAAAGAATTGATGAGACCATTGACAAGTATATTGCAGAAAGCAAGGTTTATAAACAGACCGGCGAGAATGCAAAGAACCTTGCTCTTTGGGAGAAGGCCTATAAGGAGTTCCCGAATGACTGTCGTGTGATGGAAGAGCTGATGTATGCCATCAATCGGGACGGAGAATATCCTTGTCCGCCGGAAAAAGCAGAGCGCATCATTGCTCTGGGGGAAGCAATTTTGCAAAAGTCCACCGACACAAAACAACGTGAAGACGCAATTCAAGTTTTATGCTACACCTGCAAGGGCAATGACAATGAAAAAGCCCTGCAGTATGCAGATATGGGCGGTAGTTTTTATGTAACAAGGAAAGATCTTCGCTCCTATGTTCTGGAAGGAGAAGAAGGTGTGAAAGAATGTCAGGAATATCTTATGTCCCTGATTCACTCTGCCGCCATGACCGCTCCACAGATTGCTATAAAGGGAAGTTTTTCCCCTGAAGAAACCATTGAAGCCCACCGGTTTTCCATTGATATTTATAAACGGCTGTTTTCGGACGGAAATGTGGGCTTTTATGCAAACTATATTTCTCAGCATTATCGTTGCATTGCTCTTTTGTATGCGGAACTGGGAGACTCGAAGCATACCTTGGAAGCATTAAAGGAAAACTGCCGCTATTCCGTTACGGAAGCAACTCTGCAAGACATGAATTACACCGCACCGATGATAAACCGTGTTCAGCACAAACAGGCAGACATTTCCAAGAACTATACCGGAAACTGCTGTAACATAAGTCTGAAAACATTGGAAGCGAAACGCTTCGACTTTGTACGGGATACGGAAGAGTTCCGGAAGATTTTTTCCGAGTTAAAAAAGTACGCAGAATAACGTTTACAGGAATCCCCGAAAACACTGACTTTCTGCATGTTTCCATAGTGTCAACACGTAAAAATCTCAGGTGTTGCTTTCCTTTTTGAACCAAGTGCGGTACAATGATGTTGCTGCAGCAAGCAACAAAAAAAGTATAACACGGAAAGGAAGTTTTTTATGGCTGAATTCGGAGAGAATTTAAAAAATGTAAGAGAACAAAAAGGATATACGCAACAAACCTTGGCGGATCATTTATATGTAACCAGACAGGCAGTGTCCCGTTGGGAGGGAGGCTCCCGTTACCCGGATTTGATGACCGCAAAAAAGATGGCGCAGTTTCTGGAGGTTTCTTTGGATGAATTACTGACGGATGATGATATGAAACTCTATGCCCAAAAGAGTGTAATCATCGAGAATTCCACCTCAAAAAGAGCTCAACTCATGCTACTTGGACTGGCTTTTATGAGTATGCTGTTTCTGAGTATTATACAGTTAACAAGCTTTACATTCGGTCACGACGGTTTCCTGGTTTACAGCAGCGACATGCCAAAATGTTTCCTTCTTACCTTACTGTTGGGTGGTAGCATGATTGCAGCTCTGTTTGACCGGTTAAATGCCAAAATAACAGCACTGATTTACAGCGTATATTTCGGCATCTCGCTCCTTACCGGTATTATCGCAATAGCCTCCTTAAAAGGCGGCATGGATACCCTGTATTTTATCGGTACGACTTTATTGACACTTTTATGTCTGCTTTTCTGTATCCGCTTTTTTGCCGGGAAACAGGTTACCTGTCCGGTGCCGCTCTACATTACATCCGGTATTTACGGCACAATCGGTCTTATTTACAGTTTTTCCGGTTTCATATCCTCAATCCTGAAGCGCGATGCTTACCTGCTTATGGATTGTGTGCTTTCACTGGTAGCAAACCTTGCAATGCTGGCACTACTGGTCGTTATGACATATGCACTTCACAGGAAACGCAAACTGAGCGCAAACTAACGGAATAACAATGCTCAAAGGGTGTAAATTTTCCTCACTCAACAAATAAGCAGACGATGCCATACAAAAGACACCGTCTGCTTATACTTTCTACCCAGCGACAGAAGAAAATTCCTCTACGCTTCCTCCTTATAAAATACCACAGAACAAATCTCCCCTGCTCCCACTACGCGGTAAGAGTGCAACTTCCAGCCTTCCGCAGAATATTTATCCAACATTTCCTGCAAAACAGCCGAAAAGCGCTTTCCGGAAATAAACCCGCAGGCAAAAAAATCTGTGCAGTATTTCACGTTTTTCATAGCAAGAGTCTCCTTTTTCGAATCAAGAATCTAGGGTCTGTTCACATGCTCCCACTCCAAATGCGGATGCTTGCGACTATTATCCAGTTTATTCCCAGTATTCCTATTTTATGAGACTTTTATCCGAATATCTTACCATGACCACTTCTTTCGAATCCCGGTACTTATCCATATCGAAATACTACAGTTCCCCAATCACATCCAGGCAAATATACAGTGCCTTTTCGATGGATTCTTCTCCCCATCCTCTTTCATCGTAAGTATCTGTATTTACCAACGTATCCGCCGTATATAAAATTTGTCCGAATTCCACACCTCGAAATTGTGCACATGCCGCCAACGCAGAGCATTCCATTTCCACCACGGTACATCCTTCTTCTCTTCGATACTCTACCAATGCTACTGTTGTAGAAGCCGTCCGTAGTCCAGGTAATACACTCCGTATACGGAAGGCCAAGCTTTTTCATAGCTCCTTCTATAGCGTCCAGCACCTTCGGATTTATTTCCGCATATCTTGCCGGCGGCAAATAATGGTAGGAGGCTCCTTCATCCCGCAAAGCCTTTGTCGGAACCAAAAACATATTTTCCGGCAAATCCACCAGTGCTCCGCAACAGCCGGTTGCCAAAATCTTTTTCGCACCGTAGCCGATTAACCAGTCCAGTATCTGTGCGGCGGCAGCTGCCCCTACCGGTGCCTGGCAGATAGCAATTTGCTCTCCCTTGTACTCTGTCACATACACCGGATACAGCTTTGTTTCCGACACAAAATGAGCAACCGGTGTAAGATTAAGCTTTTTTGCATAGTTATCCGTCACTTCACCCAAGAACGCATATATCAGTTTCTCCGGCAGTTGAAATCCCAGCTCCTGATGAGTGGGCATGATTACTGACGTCTGACTGTCATCATACTCTAAAATCGGGATTTCATGTTTATGTAATGCCATCGCCTTCCACCTCCGTTTTATTCCTCAAAATCCTTTGTAATTACCTCGCGTTTTCTACTCTCTGTCCGCCTTTAACAATCCGTACCAAACCTGATCCATAATGCCCTGATTATTCCGTCCGGCACCACGCAGGGTTCCCTCGTACTTCATACCGGCCTTTTGCATAACTCTGCCGGACTTCGGATTATTACTGTCATGGCACGCCGCCACACGATTCATACCGACCTCATCAAACAAATATCGCATAACCTCCGTCAATGCTTCCGGCATAATCCCACGGCCCCACCAAGCCTTTCCCATGCAGTACCCGATAACGGCAGCTTCAGCTCTTTCCTTTATTTCAACCACAGAAATATTTCCTACTACTTCCCCGGTCTCTTTTAACTCAATCACCCAGTTGTAATAATCCGGATTCTCGTAGCGCGTGATCCAGTCTGTTACAAGAGACTTGGTCACTTCTACACTTGCATGCGTCGGCCAGGTCAAATATTTTGACACCTCCGGGTCCGATGCCCAGTTTGTGTACATCGGTTCCGCATCGTTTTCTGTGTAGCGGCGTAAAATCAAACGGTCGGTTTCCAGCCTTTTTGTTCCCTTATGCTCCATTTCTTTCTCCTCCTATCTTCTCTCTGCCAGCGTCAGTATCATATCCGGCAGTACTACACTTCTTCCCCGATTGTACCGCTCCTCTTCCTCTTCGGTACGTCCTACCAATGCCGTGCCGGTGGCAGAGTTGTCCGACACCACCAAAAGGGCCACACTCGGCACTTCCAGCAAATCCGCCATCAGGTAAAAGGATGCAGTTTCCATCTCAATCAAATCCGTATCAAACTCTCTGATTTCGTCCAAATGATAATACTCCAGCGCAATGGAATCCGTACAGAACACGGAAGATTTCTTGATATCATACCCTTTTTTCTTCCCCATGTCAATCACTTCATCAATAAAGGACATCTCCGGCACCACCTTCTCAAACGGCACGAAATCCCGCAGAGATTCTTTGAGATAAGTATTGGTGTAACCGCCGGATATGGAATAGGACGGCGTGCAAATATCTCCCAATCCAAATTCCTTCTTTAGCGCGCCTACCGCACCGATAAAAATCATCGTCTTAAACTTTAATTCCCCGCATATGGCCACATGGTCAATCAAATTCCCCGCAGAAGATCCGATTTTCACCCAGGCTACTTTTAAATCATCCTTTTCCACCAGATAGCCCGCGATATAGGCTCCTTCTCTTAAAGTAGTCACCTTACAAAACCGCTCCATTTTCAGCTTGTACGGAGAAAAACTGGGTGCTACCACCAACGCATCATACTCTACATCATCCCGCAAGTCAAAAGCTTGCAACGCCATATGCTCCGAGTTATACTGATGGAACTTATCTATAATCCGTTTCATTTTATCTTTCATGTAGGTTTACTCCTTTTTCCTTTTCTCCTATTTAAAGCAATGTTGAAAATCCGTACTTTTCGGCAGTAAAAAAGCTCCCTTTTGCTTTATTTCCGAGACAAAATATTCCTTTAACACCGCCTCTTTTTCCGTCAAATACTTCTTTGCTTCCGGGTATCGGTCAAGCAAATATGCAAACAATTCATTGGCATCCGTATACCGCATCAGGCTTCCAAGCGTCGTATTCTCTACCTTTGAGAAATACCGGGACAGAAAGCTCCTGAACTCTTCCTTCTTTCCGAGAGACTTTGCCTCCCTTTCTTCCAGAAACTCTGTCTTTAACTGCAGCTTCCCGAAAATCCCTTTCCAAAAGGCATGCTCTCTACTGACGCTGGCGCCGTTTACGGAACACATCCCCTCCGGCGTCAGCGCATTTGCCATCCGTTCAAAAAAAGCTTCTTTATCTTTGATAAAATCTAATAAATAGTGAGCAATTACAGTGTCATAGCCTCCGTGCCGTCCGACGTTCCCTTCAATCCCTTCCCATGTTTCCGCTTCCTCCACATCCTCAAAATACAACTTTACTTCCGTACCGTCCGTCAGAGCCCTCTTATTCTGCTCCACATACTCCGCAAAATCGTCCGCCCAGCTTCCGTGCAAATCATATCCGTCAACTGTAACCCCTGTCGGAATTTCTGTCCAATTATTACGCCACAGCTTGCCGTAACCGCACCCAAGGTCCAACACTTTCGCATGTTCCCGCAAGCCCAGAGACCGATAAATTGTCACATACCAATCTTCTCCCGCATTATGTAACAGCGCCTGAAAATGGTTTACATCCGCCCCCTGGTCCATTTGCATGGATTTTACAATCTCCGCCACCGAGTCCCAATCCGGCTCCTTTTCCCTAAGCAGTACGCTGTGGATACCAGCAATAGCCTTTTCAATCTCATACTTTCTTCCTTCCAGTATGCGCAGTTGCCGCGTCAACACTTCCGTAATGTCCACGTTCTTCTCCGACGCCAGATTGTCATGAATCTCCTCCAGCGAAAAACCGATTTGTTTCAGAGCTATAATCTTCTCCAATACCGCCAACGCTTCATTATCATACAATCGGTAATTCCCTTCGGAATACCCGCTTGGTTTTAACAATCCCTTTTCATCATACAAACGAACCGTTTTCTGGGAAACACCGGTTTTCTTTGCGATTTCCCCCGATGTCATTCTTTTTTCCATAGGCATCCTCCGTCACATACAGACACTCATCTCTGTCCAATTCTTCCTCTATTATAAAGGGTCCCCCTAGGGGAGAGTCAAGCGATTCTTCCTTGGAATTTTATCAACGATTCCTTTACTTTTCAACAATGAATTGATAATTGTTTTTCTAAAAACTTATGCTATACTAAAATCACACCGGTGATATAAACAAACGGAGGACACTTATTATGGAGATAACCATCGGAAAGAATATCAAAGACTTACGGAAGAAAGACAATCGTACCCAGGAGGATTTGGCAAAAGCCCTCGGCGTCACCTGTCAGGCCATTTCCCGTTGGGAGTCCGGCGGCGGGTATCCTGACATGGAGTTGGTACCTGCCATCGCCAATTATTTTCATGTCAGCATTGATGAACTTTTCGGCTATCACGGCGATAGAGAAGCTCAGATTCAGGCTATTGTGAACAAAGCGAATGCGGCCATTAACGCTTTAGGCGGTTTCTTGGGAGAAGGACACGGAGATTTGACCGACACCGTAGAAATGCTGCGGACTGCATTAGAGGAATATCCAAACGAGCCGGAACTGATGATTCGGCTGGCCGACTGTCTCTTCTATCTGGGCTGGCAGAAAAACGGCGTAAACTCGAAGGCAAAAGAAGGCGACCCATACCAATACGATGATGCAGAACGCAATAAAGAAAATATTTACTGGCAAGAATCTTTGCAGATGTATAACAAGTTACTTAGCCTGGACATCCCGACAAAGTACCGGGAAGCTTCCCATTTGTTTATGATACATATGTATAAGTACATGGGAGAATATGAAAAAGCAAAAGCCATTGCAATTGAACAACCTTCCGTTCACTCCTGCAAAGAAGTCTTACTCACGTTGGCTACCGTAGGAGAAGAACAAGCAAAATACGAAGGAGAACTTATTATTACACTTCTCTCTCATCTGCACGGCACCGTTTCCCGCTCCGTACTGATCAATTCCGACATTGCTTCTTCGGAATACGGACGGAAAGTTCTGCTCTCCCTCATCCGCCTGATGGAAGCGGTATTCCCGGACGAAAGATGCGGAAAAGTTCATTGGGATTTACGTTATTTGTATCTTATTTTGGCAAGATTGGAGTCACAACACGGCGAACACTCTAAAGCGCTTTCCTATTTCGAAAAGGGTTTTGACCATCACAAGGAATACTGCCGGATTTCCACAAATGCCTACAGCTACTCTGCTCCTCTGGTGGCAAAGGTTTCCCTTGAAAAAGGGCAATTTCAGGAAAGTCCGGAAAACTTCTGGGCAATTACCATGCCGCAGTTTTCGGATGAATTTAAAAAAGAATTAAAGAAAAACGAGAAGTTTAAAGAGTGTTTTGAGTAAAACCTTATATTTCCCACAAAGTAAAGAGACCTTCGGATTTATCAATCCCGAAGGTCTTTCTATTCGCTTCCTTTTATAGCACCATCAGCAACGTCCCCGCACCGATTAACAAACAGCCGATGATGGATTTTATCGTAAATTCTTCATGCAAAAAGACAAAGGCCAGTATCAATGTAAATACTACACTCAGCTTGTCTATCGGCACCACTTTGGAAGCTTTTCCGATTTGCAAAGCCTTATAATAGCAAAGCCAGGACGCACCGGTAGCCAGTCCCGATAAAATGAGAAAAATCCAGCTTTTCCGGCTGATTTGAAAAATATCCTTTTGGGCGTTGGTCAAAAACACCATACCCCAGGCCATGACTACCACCACAACGGTACGTATGGCCGTTGCCAGATTGGAATTCACCTTATCAATACCGATTTTCGCCAGAATAGATGTCAGCGCCGCAAAAATTGCCGACAACAAAGCAAAAACAAACCACATGGTATTTCCTCCTTTGTACATTTTCCTGAGAATTATTTCTTTTGTTTTCTCGGTTACCTTTCCTTATTTCTTTGCTTCCAAATACTTTTCACACAATGCTGTTACCTCATCTTCCACCCACGCACACGGATATTTCAAAAACTCCTCTCGTGTTGTATTACCTGTCAGCACACCGACAAACTTTATCTCTGCCACTTCCGCTGCTTTAGCATCTACAAAACTATCTCCGACGTACAAAACCTCTTCTTTCTTTACTCCCAACTGTTCTACCGCAAGAAGTAATCCCTCCGGGTCCGGCTTCACCTTCGTGACATCTCCCACACCAATCACCACATCAAACAAATCCTCTGCATCAAACTTCTTCATAATATTCCGCACGCGATATGCGAATTTCGTGGTAACAATTCCAAGGCGGTATCCCTGTTCTCTAAGGCTTACAATCATCTCCTTTACCCCCGGATATAACGTGGCACTGTCCACCATGACCTCATCCGCCTTTTCCTTAAATAAGTCAAAGAAACGTTCCGCCCGAGCCTCTTCCATATTTCCGGTCAATGCTTTGTAGGTTTCAGAAAGAGACAAACCAATGGTTTTCTTAATCTCCTCATAAGTCCGTTCTTCCTCCCCCATTTGCTCCAAAGCATATTGCGCACTAAGCACAATGCCGTTGGTGGTATCTCCGAGGGTATAATCAAAATCAAAGATAACCGTACTCAAACCGTTCTGTTTAAACATTCTGCCGTTCTCAAAAGCATAATACGGGCGCTCACCAATCACTTCTACCGTTTCATCATTTACAAAAAGTGTAACCTCCTCCGGTAAAGCCAACACACGCCGATGTTTTGAAATCTCAAGCAAATATTCCTTATTCCGCGCATCCTTCTCCTTTTCCCTGCTGGTAAAATGGCAAAGCAAAGAAACTCCCTGTAACACATCCATACCGGCGGTATCCGTAAGTCCTACCTCATTCGAATCATCCAAAGCACAGGACTCCAAATCTTCTCCGAAAATGATTGCCCCCGCACTTCCGCCGAAAGCCACACCGCCCTGCTCCAGATAAGTGCGCAGCTTCTCAAAAGCACCGCACTCCTTCAATTCTTTCAGTAGCTTGTAGGTATTTCCGCCGCCGATAAATACCACACTGTAATCAGAGAAATTCTTTTCTGCCAGCTCCGCACCGCTTCGGACCATCTCGATATAGGGAAGTTGCACCTTGGCCAGTTCTCCCGTAATCCACTGATAACAACTGTCGTACATTTCCGCCTCCATTGCCAACGGAATATACAGGCACGGCTTGGTATGATCAATTACTTCGTTTAATCTCTTATTTGCCTCTACGGTCTGTTCCCCGGCTCCGCCACCGCATAAGAAAACTTTCATCACCGTTCTCCTTTAACTAAACAGTTAATTCTATTCGTATATTTCCTTTCATTTTACCAATCTCACTTACACTTGTCAAACAAAAAGGCTGCCGAACACACGACAGCCTTTTCACTCTTATTTACTCTTCCCCGTTCTTCACGGCTTCTTCCATTTCCTTCTGAACCTCCGGGTCAAAAGAAAGCACCGGTGTTACCACCTTGCCCTTTATCTTACGGTCCACGTAGTTGCGTACAATCTTAATCAATACCGGAGAAAGTACTACAACACCGATTAAGTTCGGAATCATCATCATACCGTTAAAGGTATCGGAAATGTCCCACGCAATGGAGGAACTCATCAGCGCACCGCTGACTACCAGAAGTACGAAAAATACCTTATAGAACTTCACCGCTTTCAGACCGAATAAGTACTCTACTGCCTTACTGCCGTAGTGAGACCACCCCAACACGGTAGTGAATGCAAAGAGAAGCATTGCGATGGCAATGAACCATTCTCCCGGACGTCCGAACACATTACCGAAAGCCTGTGCAACTAAGGTTGCATCATTGGTGCCTGCAGCAGCAAGACCGGTTTCCAAATCAATGGCACCGGAAGAAAGTACAACCACAGCAGTCATGGTACATACCACCATGGTATCTGCGAATACTTCGAAGATACCCCACATACCCTGCTTTACCGGCTCCTTTACGTTGGAGTTGGAGTGTACCATAACGGAAGAACCGAGACCCGCTTCGTTGGAAAATGCGCCACGCTTACAGCCCTGTACGATTACGGTCTTGATTGCCACACCGGCCACCGCACCGCCGACTGCCTTAATACCGAAGGCAAACTTGAAGATGGAACCGAAAATCGCACCGATATCACCAATATGTACAAAGAGAACAACCAGACAACCAACCACATAGGCAATTGCCATAAACGGAACCACGCGCTCCGCTACCGCCGCAATACGCTGCAATCCACCGATAATAATAAGGGCTGCCACTACCATAAGCACAAGACCGATAATCAGTGCAATTAAAGATGCATCGCCCACCACCGTCGGAGCCTCCACATTCTTAAAGAATGCGGATTCCATGTTGATAACGATTTTATTAATCTGGCCCATGTTGCCGATACCAAAGGATGCCAAAATCGCACAGATTGCAAATAAAATCGCAAGAATCTTACCGATTACCTTGCATCCCTTCAGTCTTCCCAAACCGTCCTGCAGATAATACATCGGACCGCCGGACCACTCGCCGTTCTTGTTTCTGCGACGGTAATAAATACCCAATACGTTTTCGGAAAAGTTCGTCATCATTCCGAGGAATGCCATAATCCACATCCAGAATACCGCACCCGGACCGCCGACGACGATCGCCGTTGCAACACCGGCAATATTACCGGTACCGATGGTTGCTGCCAGTGCCGTACAAAGTGCCTGGAACTGAGAAACGGAACCCTTTTCCTTCTTCTGTGCATCCTTCTTAAACACACTTACAATGGTCTTCGTCCACCAGTGCTTCAAATGACTGATTTGGAAAACCTTGGTTACAATCGTCGTAAGTAAACCGGCACCGATTAATAAAATCAATCCTACCTGTACCCACACGAAATCGTAGACCTTACCATTGATTTCGGTAAGAAGCTCCATAAAGCCTTTCATAAAAAATCCTCCTGTCCTTTTGCCTGAGAGATCGGTGACCCCTTCTTTGCCACCTTACACCTTCGGCGTTCATTTGTAATGAATCTCTCCAAGAATTTGTGTGTTTTTTCACACAGTAAGATAATATAGAACAAGAAAACATTTGTCAAGATTTCTTAACAGCCTTTCCACAAAAAACTCCAAGTTTTTCTCCCAAACGGCAAAGCGGACATGCCCCCTGGCACACCAAGATACACATCCGCTTATAACACTTGATTCCATTCTATCCGGATTCTATAAATATTCCTTTAACTTCTTCATGAAGTCTTCTTCCTCTTTTACGATTTTCTCTGCCAGCTTTTTACTTTCCGGAGAAGCATTCTCAAACTCATGGGCCTTTTCTGCAATGGACTGGATTCCCATGTTGCAACCGTTCATCATAATCTTTGCAATCTCGGTATCACTTCGCTTTACCATCATCTTCATTTCGGTGGTCAGCCAGGACATAGCAGATGCCATCATACCCGGGTCCTTTTCATATTCTCCGTTTTCTTCTAACAGTCTTGCACTCTCCGCTTCCAACTCCTCATGACGCTCGGTGCTTTCCCGGATCAGTGTTGCCAACCCCTCTGATGTAATATAATCCTGAATCTGCTGCATACTGTTAATGGCCATCTTACAGCCGGAGTTACATTCCTGCAATAACTTTCTGGTGTCTCCCTGCATAAAAAAACCTTCTTTCCAATTTATTTTATCCTAGTATTTGGAAAGAAGGTATTTTCTATTCATTTGATTCTATTTTCTTTTGTATCGCAGTTTTGATTTATAAACCGAACTTACTTCATGGCCAC
This sequence comes from Lachnospiraceae bacterium, assembly GCA_017938405.1. Lineage (GTDB taxonomy): Bacteria > Bacillota > Clostridia > Lachnospirales > Lachnospiraceae > SIG307. The sequence continues at coordinate 19,240 of JAGBBP010000037.1, read as the reverse complement.
GGAAAGTACGATTCCCACAATAATTACACCGGCACAAAACAGCTTGTACCCGATATTCTTCTCTTTAAAAATAAACTTTCCGGCTAAAATCGTTACAATACATCCGGCCTGTTTTAACAATGTCATAATGGTTACTTTGCTGTCCGGGGACTGATTGGCAATAAACAGTGCCTTATCCCCGATTACAAACATAATACTCAAAATCCAAATCCAGTAGTTCTTAAGCGCGCTGAGAAGACGGATTTTTGTCTTCGTTATAATAATATATATCAAATAAAACAGCACCAGAAACAGCATATACCAAAACTGCAGCTGGGTGCTGGTCATCCGCTGCATCAGCACCTTGTCCATGGTACCGGACACTCCGTTTAACAAGCAAGATAAGAGTGCAAAACAGACGATCTTAAATCCAACCCTTTCTGACGGTTCTTTCGTCAATAATTCCCCGTCAGCGTTCTTTTTTGCGAAAAGACGCTTTCCCCCGGTCTGATACCGGTACAGCAGAAGGCCTGCACATACGAGAACCAATCCCACCGTCTGCCAGAAGGACATTGCCTCTTTTAGAAAAATCACACCCATGAGGGTTGAAAAAATAACCCGGGACAAATCCAACAATCCGTACAGACTGATCGGCATCTTCTTAATGGCCTTGAAACTGAAAATCCACGCCACAAAGATAACAAAGGACTTTACCGCAATCCAAACCATATCCTGCCACGGCACTCCCCCTACTTTCGGCGCCCCCGGAACTACCATCAGAAAAGAAAGGAGGGTATAAACAAACAGCACCTCCAATATCGTATTCTTCTCCATGGATTTTTTCTTCGTTATTTCCCGTGCTCCCTTTAACACTCCGTACAGAAGCACCAACCAAATCCAAAGCATGTTACTTTACCTCTATCTGGCACATTTTCATGGTCAAAAGCGCCGCCTCATGGCTCTCCGGGGTCACCCCTGCACAACAAGCACTGTCTACCGAAATATCCGTATCCGGGAATTGTGCCTTTAAAATCAATGCATTGGATACCACACAAATATCCGTACAAAGACCGATTAACTCTATCTCTTCAAAAAAGAAATTCTCCTTCCAGTCCGGATAACCGAAATTCGGCTTATCTACCACAACCGCACCCGGCACCAGTAAGCCTTCCGCAATCTCCCAGCCTTTGGTATCTTTCACACAATGTACCACCGGGAGTTTCTTTCCCTCCGGGGTCTCCAAATAGTTTTCCCCATGGGTATCTCTTGTGAAAATAATTTCGTCCCCGCGCTCATAATACTCCGTAATCTTTTCCATTACCTTCGGCACAATGGCCTGTGCCTCTACCGTCCCCAGGGCACCGTCAATAAAATCATTCTGCATGTCTATGACAAGTAATGTTTTTTTCATATCGTTTTCCTCCTGTCTTTCGCAAACATTAAGTAACGCCTATTCTCAACACTCCTAAAACAGCGTAAGCTGTTTTTCCTTCAGTGACACAAGTTTCCGCTCTGTCACCTTATCTTCTTCTCCTATCATACCACATAAAAGCGGAGAATGCACATCATACTTTCTTAAGTTCTCCTTAACCTGCGCTTCGCTATGATTCGCATAACAATACACACAACCGTTCCAGCAGGTATGATAAGTCCCGATATCGATACTTTCCATGCAGCCGCATTCTCCCCGCTGGTTTTTATCCCTAGCTCCCTTTAGCTTACAACCGATAATTTCTTCAATCAATGTTTTATCGATACACGCATTATGCTCGATGCCGCAATGCGCCAGGTCTATCTGTTCCGCACAGCTTGCCATCACCATACCGTTTTCTCCTGCGATATCACACAACTCTTTCGCGAAAGCTTCCGTTTCTTCTCTTGTTAAATCATATACCCCCAACGCCTGTAACTGCTTTTTGTTCTTGGCATAGGTATCCACAAAACTGATGACACACTTTTCCGTATATCCCTTTAATGCTTTCGCCATTTGCCCGAAGGCTTTTAGATGATAATCCGGCGTGTACCGCTTTGTAAACAAAATCGGATCATACCGCCAAATGACCCGCTTACTTCCCACCTTTTCGGAAAGCCTTTGAAATACCGGTATCAGAACCTCTTTCTTATGGGGCAGATTGGCTTCCACATCCTTTCCGTAGCTTGTCAGCGTGAATTGAAAATAATAGGGATACGGCTCCAGTTCCGAAAGGCGGTCAAGCATCGGTTCCGGATTCTTTGTCCAAAGCACAATACAGTCCACCGTCTCCGGCGACAGTTCCAACCGGCTGATTTGCTTCGGATTCATGGGATTTTTCGTATAGACAAACCCTTCTTTTAAACGTCTGAAAAACCAGTCGGAATAAAAGCTTGGAATATCGGTTCTTCTGCTGACACTTACTATCATACGCCTCTCCTTTCTTCCGTTCCTTTTGTTACAGCAACACTACACAGCGCTCTTTACGGATATCATAACACAAAATCGGCAAAACGCCTATCCCTCTCTATACAGGAAGACATTTTGCCGATGATTTTCTCCTAAAAAATGTACGAATTAAATGATTTGCACTACCATTCTCACATTACAATCAAACAGTTCTTTACGCCTGCAACTTCTCCGCATTTTCCTGTAAACGCTCCATAATCTGCGCCACATTTGCGATACTTTGCAAATTCGTATTACAGCTTTCCAGCGTCTCGTTTGCCTCTTCCATCACCTTCTGCGTCACCGCCTCTACGTTTACAATACCGTCAGACACCTGTGCATTCGCAGCGGTCACCACATCTACCGTTTCCTTCAATCTGGATACCTGGTCCACAATATTCTGGGTACTGTTATGAATCTGCTCAAAATTGTCTGCGGTATCATCTACATACTGATTCTGTAAACGGCTGCTTTCAAGTAACCGTTCCATGGACTCCGTTACCGCGCTGATGGAATTTACAATACTTACAATCAACGCATTGATTTCATCCGTAGCAGCGTTCGTCTGAGAAGATAGCTTGGAGATTTCCGAAGCTACCACCGCAAATCCCTTTCCGGCCTCTCCTGCTCTCGCCGCCTCGATACTTGCATTCAAGGAAAGCAAACCGGTCTGATTTGCCACATCACTGATAAGCCCCATGATGGTCTGCATCTTATCCGCATTTTCCTTCAACTCTTCCATCTTCTCCGCAACCATCGTACCGGATTCTCCGGATACCTGCACCTGATGTAAAAGTTCCTTCATTACTTCGTTGCTCTTATTTAAGTTTTCCTCTGCATTCTGTACTTCCGAAACAATCGAACCTACTACCGCATCTACCTGTTCAATATTCTCACCGATGGTCTCCGTATTCTGCTTCTGAATCTGAATTGCCGCAACACCGTCCTTTGCCCCAACCGTCAACTCTTCCATGGCATGTTGGGTCTCCCCGATTGCCACCTTCAGACCTTCTGTTTCTTCTACGGAAGCCTTAATATTCTCGGTCATGGTTGCAGCCACTTCCAAGGTATTCTGCAAAATACCTTCCGACTGCTGACGCTGTTCTTCTGCCTTATCAATATTTGCCTGATTGATTCCGTTAATCTTCTTTAACGCAAGAATAGAAAATAATCCCGTTAAAACCAAACATGCAATGATAATCTCAGTCTGTGTGATTTCCAATCCTGTAAAAGTTCCGGCCATGATCTTTTTTACAATCACCACAATATTGGTAAGAATCGCACACCCGCCGAGCCCCAACAGCAATTTAGTATCCACATACACCATCAAAATTACAAACGCAACGATTACATAACAAAACGCGATATTTGTGGTTGTTGTAAACATAATATAAGCATACAAAAGAGCAAAGCCCACAGCAAAAAAGTAACGTACCGCCTTAGAATCCCTCTTTTTCAAAAAAGTAACCACAGCAAGCACACACGGTAAAATACAAAGAGCAAATATAAGCAAATAGCTTCCTAAGTCCCTGGCACCTTTCACCACTTCTATGGCATATGCCAGAGCTAAAACAACATTCATTATACACATGCCTGTGATTGCTGTTTTATTCGTGCTGGTTACCGCAACACTTTTTACCGATAAATCTTCTGTTTCTCTCTTCATAGGCAGTCCTCGCTTTCTCTTTCGTTCTACCACATCCGGATAGTCTATTTCATTTATATATTTACACATTAATTTTACATTATTTTACACCTATCGTCAAACTTTTTCTTTTGCTTTATACCATATAATTATACCGTAATTTTCACATCTCAAATTATTCGTATCCCAATAAAAATCAGCCGTCCTCTCAAACTACGAGAGGACGGCTTTTTTCGGAATCCTATATCCTTAAGTATCTCTTACTTTACCTTCAAACGGATCATATTGTAGGAGTGTGGCTCAAGCTCTACACAGTCAGCCTTTGCATTACCGTCACGGGCAACTACCGCCTGATTGTCCACGGAATTGGTTGCCTTCATATCGTCATGGTTCAGAATCTTGTGTTCCAGAACGCTTTCTACGGTAAATCCGTTAAGACCAAGGTCTAAAGTAACACTTTCCTTCATGTTTCTATTTACTACAAATACAGCCACTTCGCCTGCTTCTTCGTTATAAACCGCGGAGCAGTCTACGTACGGAATCGCATCCCACTTACCTGCTGCATACTTCTCACACTCACAAGTCGCCTTAAGCGCGGTACCGCGTCCATAACGGGAAGCGTACATGTACGGATAGAAGGTGGTCTGTAACCAAAGCTTGCCGCCGGTTACGGTCATCACCGGAGCGATAACGTTGACAAGCTGTGCCAGACAGCCGATCTTTACACGGTCGGAGTGGTTAATCAGGGAGTTTAACAAACTGCCGACAACCAACGCATCCTCCATGTTATAAATATCCTCCAGCTGCGGCGGAGCAATACTCCAACGCGGAATCTGCTTATCTGCCTCATTGGAATGGAACCATACATTCCACTCGTCGAAGGAAAGGTGAATATCCTTGTCACTCTTCTTCTCTTCCTTAATCTTATCACAAATGGCAACAACTTTCTCGATAAACTGGTCCATATCAATGGAACTTCCCAGATACTCCTCTGTATTATCGTTACGATTGCCGTAATAGCTATGTAAGGAAATGTAATCAATATGCTCGTAGCACTCACGAAGTACGGTCTCTTCCCACTCTCCGAAGGTCGGCATACCGCTACCGGAGCTGCCGCAGGCAACCAGTTCGATGGACGGGTCGGTCCACTTCATAATCTTTGCTGCTTCGCAAGCCTTTCTCGCGTAATCCTTTGCCTCTAAGTGACAAATCTGCCACGGACCGTCCATCTCGTTACCGAGACACCAGGTACGAATGCCAAACGGTTCGTCAAAACCGTTCTTACGGCGCATATCCGCATAGTAGGTATCCGTCACGGCATTACAGTACTCTACGAGATTACCGGCTTCCTCTGCACCTCTGGTACCAAGGTTAACCGCCATCATAATCTCACTGCCGACGCGCTTTGCCCACTCCTGGAACTCATCAATACCCACCTGATTGGTCTCAATGGTCCCCCAAGCCAGCTCCAAACGACGCGGACGCTTCGCCTTATCGCCGGTACCGTCTTCCCAACGATAGCCGGAAACGAAATTACCGCCCGGATAACGCACCAGCGGAATCTTCATCTCTTTAATGGTCTCCAATACATCTCCGCGGAAGCCCATATCATCCGCAGTCTCATGCCCCGGTTCGTAAATACCGCCGTATACCGCACGTCCCAAATGCTCGATAAAAGAACCGTACAGTCTGTCATCAATCTTACTAACAATCCTGTCTTTGCTCAAATTAAGTTTTGCCTTCATAAGAAACTCCTTCCTCTTTTAAAAATTGCGCCTTTCTGCAAACGACGACACATTTTTATTGTATCACATTTTCCTTCTTCGTACATGCATTATATTGCAAGAAAACTAACATATTGTGCAAACTTTAATTTTATGCTATTCTATGGACATACAACAAAACATTGGACAATATGCATAATTTCCATAGGCCTGTGTTGTTCTCACGACATACGGCACATTCGGAAGCCGCTTACAAAAAGCGTACCATACACATCGTCCCTAACACGAAAGGATTCCTATGAATATCAAAAAAATAGGCTACCATCATACCCACGACACCTCTTTCCACATCGACCGTCCCTTAGGCTCCGGAGACTGGCTTCTGCTTCTTGTATTTACCCCGTCCCGCCTCGTCCTTGGCGGAGCGGAACGCTTCACCACCGAGCCTTATTTTATTCTGTACAACAACGGTACACCCCAGCATTACGGTGCCACAGACACCGACTACACCGATGACTGGGTACACCTTGCCCTGAACGAACGGGATCTGGCACATCTTGCGGAGCTGGGCATTCCCTTTGACACGCCGGTGTTTCTCAAAAACATGGAACAACTATCAAAATTACTGGAATCCATCGCCTACGAGTTTCACTCTCCCCATCCGTTAAAGCAGGAAAATTTAACCCTGTATCTACGCCTGTTTTTTAACTATCTGAGTGAAGAATTTGAGGCCATCCGCCATCGCGACCCCCACTTTCTTTTGTTTAACCGTATCCGAAGCCAGATGTATAATGAGCCGTATTTGTACCATTCCCCGGAGGAACTGGCAAAGGAAGCAGGGCTTAGCCGTTCCTCCTTCCAGCATATCTACCGGAAGCTCTACGGCACCGGTGTCATTGCAGACCTGATCCGTGCCCGGACAGAATATGCCTGTTATCTCCTGTCCTCCACCACTCTTCCGGTGTACCAGATTGCGGACACTTGCGGATACCACAGCGAAATACACTTTATGCGGCAGTTTAAAGAGCAGACCGGAAAGACTCCGACCGAGTATCGGAGGACCCCACAAAAAATATAGACAATTTCGTGCAAAAGTGATATAATAATAAATAATACTTGTTATTTATCCAAATAGCAAGCACAAAACAAATAAAAAAGGAGGCCTTCCATATGAGGAAATTTATTCAAGCGATTCTTGTATGTGTTCTTTGTCTTTCCCTTATCGGTTGCTCATCTGTTGATAATCCGCCTGCAACCACGGACATTACCAACGAACCGGAGGCTGTAGAAAATCCGTCAACAGATCCTGCTTCGACACCGACTCAAGGCTCTGTTCAGGAAGCTGGAAAAGACCCGGGCACAGAAGCAGAATCTATCGTTGACGAATGCGGAAACCAAGCCGGCAATGCAACTGTCGATTTAAACAAAGCGGTTTCAAAAGCATATGTGGAAGAAAACTTGTCTTACTCCGCCATGATGCGTATAACCGTCAATCCGTATCTTTTGCTTTATCTGGATACAAACGGTGTTGTTCTCGCCTATAGCTACGAAAACAAAGATGCCGCTGTTGCTTATAAAGATGTCTGCTTTACAGGTAATACCGTAAAGGACGCCATAAAAACAATGGTTGACAGTGCGTTAGAAACCGATTATCTCAAACCGGCGGCAGATATGATTATTGAAGTGGCGGAAGTAAAAGACACTGCATTTCAGGTAAACGAAACACTTTATATTGCCGAAGTCACCGCCAATAAAACCTTGCGCCAAAACAACACGCATGCAGAGGTTGGTGTAGCAATGCCGCCGGAGGTGGAAAAAATTGCAGAGATACAGGGAGAGTTCGTATTAAATGACCTTTCCGTACCACAGGACGCACAATACCTTACCGATATGCTGGACTACTCTGCCAAAATGAAAATCGGCGAAAACGATTCGGTTGTTCTCTTCTTAGATGATGCGGGCATCGTAATGGCGTACGGTTATGAAACCTTGGCAAATGAGCAGCCACCCGAGCTGCCTTCTCCGGTGGGGCAAAACGCTTCAGATGCAATCAAAACCGTCACAAACGGTATGATTGAAACAAGTGTGATTACCGATGATACCTCGCTTAAGGTGGAAGTTTCGGAATCTTTTGATGCGTATTTCTTTACCGACGAATTTACGAGCGGTACAAAGGAATCAATAAAAGAAATTTTTGAAGAAAATGACATGACGGCAGATATCGATGTCACTGTAACCGCAGAGCCTCCAAGGGAAGAAGAACTGCCGTCCTCCGGGGATGACTGGCCGGGCGAAAACTCTTCCGAGGACATCTGTGAAACGTGTCATGGCACAAAGGCGATACTCTGTAATAAATGTGATGAAAACGGAGAATTTCCTTGTGATTTGTGCAATGGCGAAGGACGTATTACTTGTGAGGTGTGCAATGGCAGCCTCAAAGTTCTTTGCGACAGGTGTAAAGGTAGCGGTTACGACCCTGACCCTTGCAGAATTTGCGGAGGCACCGGAAAATGTTGGAATTGTGGCGGCAGCGGTACAGAAATAAACGACCGCGGTGACGTGGCTCCTTGCCATTGTTGTAACGGAGACGGCCACTGCGGTAATATGGGTGTTTGCTATACCGGGCATGGTCCTTGTCCGGGTTGCAATATGACCGGTTATTCGAATTGTCATGGATGTCAAGGAACCGGCACACAAGAATGCTACACGTGTCAAGGAGACGGAATAAAGTCATGTCCTGACTGTAACGGCAGAAAAAGTGTTCCTTGTCCGGATTGTGAATAATCCATACATATTGACAATATCGTATTCTGCGGTATGGATTAATAAGTTCAAGACGCTGTCCGGTTACAACGATGCGGTACAGGCCGCGGCCGAACGCTACGAGCCGTCCGTCATCGCACGGTATCTGATCTCCGTTGCCTCTGCGTTCAATAAATTCTACCATGAATGTTCCATCCTGCATGCAGAAAACCACGAGAAAAAGGCCCGTCTTTTGCTGACGGACCTGGTACAAAAGGTACTGACGGACGGATGCGGACTTTTGGGGATGGAGTGTCCGGAGGAGATGTAAAACATAAAAAGGTCGCATCCGCAGCCCACGCCACAGATGCGACCTTTTCCTCTTACTCCTTCTTTTCCATTTTTGCCTTACACCCTTCCGCTCTTCTTAACGGCCACTGTGCCGTCACGTCACAACCGTCTTTGATTGCAATATCCACAAGCTTCATAAAAGTCTCATAGGCTCTCTCATAATCTCCCAACTCTTCACTGCAATCTGCAATAGAATACACGGACGACAACTCGCCTGTTTCGAATCCGGCGTGCTTTTCCCAATACGCAAAGGCCTCCTCATATTTTTTCAATTCCCTGCAGGCATCCCCTGCAAGATTATAAAGGTCCGGTTCCTCCGGGAATCTGACAATGGCATCCTTTGCCAAACGATAACATTCCTCATACTGTTTTGCCCAGTAATAGGCCCAGCCCAAACAAACCAACTCCTGTACATTTTCCGGATTATCCTTTACTGCCTGCAGTTGTTCCTCAATGCACCGCCGTCCCTCACCGACTTCACCGGCAAAAATCCACACTCTGGTTTCTTTTAAAGAATAATAATACTCCGGGTCATCCTTACTCAATTCCAAAGCCTTATCAATACACTCCATTGCTCTCTTCTTTGAAATCTGCAACATTCTCGCATGCAGCCAAGCATAGCCGCGGTAATCTTCCGCATCCATGCTGCCTTCCTTTATCATCCGTTCGTACTCACTGACCGCCGCCATATAATCCTCGTTCTTATAATGAACCTCAAATTCCGCTACCAAACGTCTTGCCAGATTGCCGTAGCCCTCCGTATCCTTCTTAAACAAATCGTCCACCAGTACACCGTACAATCCGGATATCTCCGGTAACATCATCACATCAGGGAAGGTGGCTCCCGTTTCCCAACGGGATACCGACTGAGCACTTACCCCCAGCTTTTCCGCTACCTGTTCCTGGGTCAGTTTCTTTTCCAATCTCAGCTTTCTGAGATTTTTTGAAAAATCCTCGTTCATCTTATACTCTCCTTTTCATCCATTCGTAAATCCGGCACGCGTTACCGAATTTACATTTCATCACAACTTCAAGAAGACTTCTTGACTTTATAATACAAGAGAGTATACAAAAAATCCATCTCGCAATTTAAGTGAGGACTCTCAGAAACTGAGAGTCCTCCGAATGCATTCTTATTCAATTTCCGGCACGACGCCCATGAAGCATTCCGTCCATCCCTACGCTTCCCGCATCTTCCGGAACGGATTCCACCGTCCCTTTGCATAGCAAATCAAAAACAACACAAACAGGAACAGATTATGCGCAATCATGCACGCCCAGGCTGCCACCAGTCCCAAATCAAAGAAGCCGGTACAAATAAAGGTTCCTACGATGCGTACCAGCCACATGCCGACGATGTTATACACAAAAGGTCGCTTGGTCTCGCCGACGCCCTGCATCATACCCTCCATAATAATGGAGAAGCCGTAAAACGGCTCTGATACCGCCACCATCCGAAGCACCGTGGTTCCGAGGCGAATAACCTCCTCCGAGTCGGAGAAGATGTCCACCAGTGCCGGTGCCGAGAAAAACAGTGCCGCTCCCGAGAATATCATTAAGGCAATTTCAATCGGGAAGAACATCCGCGCCAATTCCTTCAGACGCTTTTCGTCATTGGCACCGTAAGCGTTTCCCGCCAAGGTAGCTGCCGCCGTCTGCATGCCGTAGCCCGGAATGTAAAAAGCGGATTCTACTGTATTTGCTATGGTATGGGCCGCCGTGGATACATCGCCCAGCGCATTAATCATAGACGCAAAGGCCACGTAACCCAGGGAAGTACCGAACCGCTGCAGCATATTCGGCATGGCCACCCGCAAGCACGGCTTTATAATCTTCATATCCGGCTTTAAGGACTGCCCCTTTGGGGACACCGACGGATGTCGCCAAAGCACAATCGTAATTAATATACCTCCTACGGTATAAGCAATGGCACTGGCCACCGCCGCACCGATAACGCCCAGGTCCGCGCCCCACATGGTAAATTCCAAAGAAAATATCTTGATTTGTCTGATCGGATAAATCAGTAAAAAGTTCAAAATCACATTAACCAGATTCACTACCACACCGATTTTCATGGGAGACTTGGTATCTCCCGCTGCCCGGAGCACCGTGCCGAAAATAGTACTGGCCGTCCGGAATAGCATCGGTAAATATAAAATCAGGAAATACTGTCCCGCCAAATCCCGGATTCCTTCATCCACCTGCATCCATTTCGGAATTTGTCCGGACAAAGCTACCGTTATCACTGTAACCGCAACACCTACTACCAGCACGGAAAGCAACGCCTGAGACGCCGCCTTCTTTGCAGCCGACTTATCTCCGGCCCCCAGTGCCTTTGCAATAAACGCCAAAAAGCCCACACCCACTGCAGAGATGGTACTGCCCACCAGCCAGTTTACCGTAGTGGTGGCGCCTACCGCTGCCGTTGCCTGGGTCCCCAGACTGCCCACCATGGCAGTGTCGATATATTGCACCGCAGTCTGCATGAGCTGCTCTAACATGGTAGGCCATGCCAGCGCCAAAATCACACCGGCCATACCGAAATTGAGCCGGCGTTTTTTACTCTTTTCCATAACTAAATCCTCTTTCATTCCATACACCAAGACAAGTGTCTGCCCGAAACCTACTGCTCCGGCTTCTTCTTCGGCGGGCGCGGGCCCATAAACTGATAGAAATAGGTCTTTAACATACCGTTATAAATCTTACGGTTCTTGTCCGCCTGACGACCGAAATACTTCTGGGCCTCCTCGTAGGAGGTAATCATGTAACAGGACCAGCTGTCCAGTCCCGCAAAGGCCTTTCCGAACTCCTGATACAGTCCCGGCAAAGCCTTTTTCTCCTCCAGACGTTCCCCGTACGGCGGGTTTGTAATGACAAAGCCGTACTTCTTCGCATGGCTTAACTGACTCACCGGACGCTGCTGGAAATGGATGTAGTCCAGCACTCCCGCATCCTCCGCATTCTGGCGTGCCGCCTTTATCATATCGCCGTCAATGTCATAGCCCTGAATCTGCATGGACACATCCCGCTTAATCAAATCCTCTGCCTCGTTAATCGCATCGTACCAAAGCTTCTTCGGCACCAAGTGGGTCCAATCCTCAGACAAAAATTCACGATTCATACCCGGTGCGATATTTGCCCCAATCATAGCCGCCTCAATCGGTATCGTACCGCTGCCGCAGAACGGGTCCACCAAAATACGGTCCTCTCTCCACGGCGTCAGTAAAATCAATGCCGCTGCCAAGGTCTCCGTAATCGGTGCCTTAGAGCTGAGCTTACGATAGCCTCTCTTATGTAAAGACTCGCCGGAAGTATCCAATCCCACCGTCACCTCATCCTTCATAATGGACACACGAATCGGAAATGCCGCACCATCCTCCGGAAACTTTTCATATTTATAGGTTTGCTTCATGCGTTCTACCATTGCTTTTTTCATAATCCGCTGGATATCCGACGGGCTGAACAGCTTACTTTTTACAGAGTTCGCCTTCGTCACCCAGAACTTGCCGTTTTCCGGGATATACCGCTCCCAAGGAAGCGCCTTTGTCTTTTCAAACAACTCATCATAAGTCGTTGCTTTAAACCGGCCTACCACCAAAAGCACGCGCTCCGTGGTGCGCAGGAAAATATTTGCCCGCGGAATTGCGGTCTCATCTCCCAGAAAGCTTACCTTGCCGTCCTCTACCGCTTTTATCTCATACCCTAAGTCTGTAATCTCTTTTTTCAAAACAGACTCCGTGCCAAAGTGACACGGAGTCAGAAACTCAAACAAATCTGCCATTCCATTGTCCTTTCTGACCGTATCAAAATGATGCTTCTGTACCATCTTAACATACTCGGTCAAAAAAAGAAACTCTATTTTTGAAAACGCTTGTATCCTTCATAGCCTCCCGCAAGACTGTAGGCCGGATATCCCCCCTTACGCATCCGCAGAGTAACCTTTGCGCTTAAATTCCCCCGGTCACAACACACCACAATCACTCCTGTTTTTTGAAACTTCTCCAAAAACGTCTGCTCCTCCGAATACGGAACCGACTCTGCCCCCGGAATATGCCCTTTTGTATAGCTTTCCGGCTCCCTTACATCCACCAGCCGCACATTCCCTTTCGTCTGCAACTTTTTTAATTCGCCCAAGGTTATTACATAGCGGTACATTTTATCTGCCTCCTTTCGGGTATTTAGGGAAACAATTCCCTGCTATAGTATATGAAAAAACTCCGGTTTTGTTTATGACAAGAAAAAACGATGTACCCTTACCGGGATACACCGTTTTCTCTTCCTAGTATACTCAGCCTCAGACTTCGCTGATGTATTACTTTATTTTTACGGATATCTCTTTATCCGCCTGCCATGAGCTTGAATAAAAATTCTCCAACCATACTTCCTCATAAGGATATTCTTTCAACGTCCATTCGTATTCTCCACTCTCTCCAAGCAAATTACCGTTTTCATCCCAATCCCAATCCCATCTGATTTCTCCAATGTATATTTTATCTTCCGCATCATAATACAGTACAGGCGGACATATGGCAAATGTTTTTCCGAACGGGTCACCGGTCTCCTCATCCATTCGCATCATATATTTCTGTTCAAAATCCAGATAAACCGTTTCACCCTCTTTGCGAATTCCCTTTAGAGTATCATTTTCCGGAAGATTCTTTGTCTCTCCGGTGTTCAGGTTGATATAGGCACGTTCTTTTCCTTGTTCCAGCCATTCCGCTCCGGTTATTACCAGTCTTGCTATCTTTCCCTCATAAAAGTAAGAGCTTTCCGCACGTACCGAAAATTCCCTGGTTAATCTGCCGCTGTTGCATCCTCCGACGCAACCGTCTCGAAACAGTTCCCCTTTCTCATTTTCTGCATAAAAGTGTAAATATGTCGGAAATGCCGTATTCTCTTCTGCCGCCTCTATATTCACATCCATATAGGTCGGATACACTTCAATGTTCCTTATTGTAAACTTCTGCCCGTCCAGTTCTATCTCTTGATTTACTTTGTATTCTTTTTCCTCCGGTATCTTTGTCCAGTCCGGCTCCAGGGTAAACTCAAATTCTGCGATAGCATACTTACATGCCTGCTCGTCCCATCCCATGGCGTCATCACCTTTTTGAACCACACCGGCCTGCACATCTTCCAAATACGCATCATCATTCCACACTGTCATATGGAACGGTAACGATTCCGGCGGCTGTTCTTCCGTAAAGAAATCAATCGCCGCATATTGAATTTCTCCGGCAGATTCGCCCGCATTCCAATTATAAAAATTTGAAATATTGGCCCCGTAACTCCGACCGTTTTCCCAATCATCCGGCACAATGCAGTTAATCTGCAGTCTGTCATATTGCTCCGATTCCACCCGGTAAAACACCGTAAGTTTCCGGTGATCCACCATCATGGAGGTAATCTCAACCGTCACACCATCCTTGGTTTGACTCAGATTTACTTCCTGGATATAATCATTCTCCAATGCGGTTCTTAAAGATTTCGAAAAAGCAACCGCCTTTGTCAGCTCCTTCAAAAAAGGAATATTCGCACAAGCCTTCGCCACCGGTGCACACAAATTCACCGCCAATACAAATACCGCAAAAAGAGCTGCCAGGCTCATAAGCGGCTGATACAACAACTGCTTCCGCAACTTTCTTCTGCACCCTCGCTTGATAGACGCATCCACCTCCGGTACACTTTCCTCCAGTTCCTTCATCCATTCCGTAAACTCATCATTTCTGTTCATACGCTTCCTCCTCCCCTAATTCCAGACGTAATACTTGTAACGCCTTCCGTTGTCTCGTTGCTGCGGTTCCCTGCGGAATCTTTAATAGCTCCGCCGTCTCTGCCAAAGTAAATCCCGAGAAATACCGCAATACCACCACATCCTTTAACTCCTTCGGAAGCTTCTGCAGGGCCTCCTTTAACGGCAAGGAATCAAACTCCTCCACCGCAGTTTCCGGGAGTTCCTCCAAAGGACAGGTACGTTTTCTTCTCCGCAATTCGTTGTTGCATTCATTGATTAAAATCCGCGTCATCCAGGTGGTAAAAAACTCCTGCTTCCGAAGCTTTTTATATCCGCACAGGCCCTTATAAATCGCTTCGTCAAGCGCATCCACCGCCTGGGCATGACTTCCCAGATACAACATAGCGGTTTTATACAACTGTCCCCGTATAGCTTCCACACGATATGTAAATTCCTCTTTCTTCACTCCCATTACCTCCTTTCACCTATTAGACGTCGTACGAGGGGAAATTTATTTCAAAAACAAAAAAATATTTACTTTTTTCTTATTTTACTCGACCTACTAATAAATGTCTATCCCTGAGAAAGATGCTCCTTATATTCTTCTCTCTCCATCGGGCTACCACAGGAATCTATAGTAATTCGGTCATGCCGAGCTCTTGCTTTTTATGCATGTAGTAATACAAAAGTCATCACATACTTTAATTGAGTGTTTGCTTTTCCCGAAGGGTCGCGTACTTAGCGCAGTCGAAATCACCTCCTAGAAAAGACTGGGCGCGAGGCCGCCCCCGAGCGTCCTAGTCGTTCTTGGAGGAAGTTTGACGGAGCGTTGCGACATGCAAACATCCAATTAAAGTATGTGATGACTTATGATTGGTCACCCAAAAAGCAAGAGCGAGACTTCCGCATTTCTGTGGAAGCCCCGCCCCGGCTAAAAACTAACGATTGCTTTCGTTTCTGCTTGCGTTACGAGCACAGTTACGGCAGTTCTGGGTATTGTTCTGCGCGTTGTTCTGGCTGTTATTCTGGGTATTGTTGCTTACACCGCCATGAGTGGTATTCTGGGTGTTGTTCTTCATACCACCGTTCTGAGCGTTGTTCTGGGTGTTGTTCTTTGCATTGTTCTGAGTATTCTCATTATTATAAGACATATTGCTACCTCCTAAGGAACACTTGGTTATCGGTTACAGGACATAGTATTTGCAGAAGCACTTGATTTATACGTTTCCTTTTTTTGTAGCAAACAAGGAGGCAAACATACAGACCGATAATGCAAACAGGATAAAGCAGATAGAACCGAATGTCGGAATTGTCCGTCCAAACAATGTCGCCACCAACTTTATCCCGGTAAAAATCAACACGGTTGCGACTCCGTACTTCACATACACAAAGTGTTTTGCCAACTTTTCCAAGCCAAAGTACAATTGGCGTAATCCCAACACCGCCAAAAGATTTGACGTATATACAATGATTGGATTCGTTGTAACCGAAAATACCGCCGGTACGGAATCGATGGCAAAAATAATATCCGACAATTCTACTACCACCAAAACAACGAATAACGGTGTAGCATAACGATACTTCTTTTTGTCTGTTTCCTTTTTCTTCCTTTTTACAAAAAAGCAGGTCCCGCAAAAGTTTTCCGTTACCGGGATGAACTTACGAACCAGACGCATTCCCCAGGAAGTTTCTGCTCCGTTTTCCTTTGCATCATGGGATACCATCATTTTAACTCCGTTTACCACCAAAACCGCTCCGAAAATATACAAAATCCATTCAAACCGGGAAACCATAGCTACACCGAGCAAAATAAACACCAACCGCAATACTGCCGCCCCAATAATCCCATAATGCAACACCCGGTGTCGCAGTTGCTGCGGAACTCCAAACGATGAAAAAATTGATAAAAAGACAAAAAGATTATCCACACTCAAACTTAATTCAATCAAATAACCACCCAAGAAATCCAGTGCAACATCCTGTCCTGCCGACACATACAAAAACAGATCCGTCACCAATGCAATAATTATCCACATAACATCTTCTCACTCTACTTCTTATGATGCCTTCTTTCTACTATATGCAACTTCCCGAAATCCTTTCTTGTTTATTTTGTTTTACGCTTTGTTTATACTTTTTTAATTGCTTTTTGTAGGCTTATGCAATAGAATAAGGGTGTGTTAAGGATTCCCCTAAGTCCTTGACACACTATAACCCCTTATTAATATTTATACTCCCCTCATGGAAAAAGCTGCCTTCACCGGCAGCTTTTTCTCTGTTCTTCTTTTCCCTCCCCCTTAGAAAATAGGCCGTTCCTGCTTTTTCGCTTGCAAATCTTGGATAAATCGGGTATAATAGGACTGTTTTAGTGCCTATGTACTACGTCGATTGTGCCGTAAGCAAGGCATTGGAAAGGATATTTATTTTATGAGTATTTTAAGTGTTTCGGATTTAAATCACGGTTTTGGTGACCGCACCCTGTTAAAGGATGTTTCGTTTCGTCTCTTAAAAGGCGAACATGTAGGCTTAATCGGTGCCAACGGTGAAGGTAAATCCACCTTCTTAAACATCATTACCGGAAAGATGATGCCGGATGAAGGAAAAGTCGAATGGGCAAAGGATGTGCGTGTCGGATACTTGGACCAGCACTCGGTATTACAGCCGGGCATGACCATTCGTGATGTATTAAAATCCGCTTTTGAATTTCTCTATGACGTAGAAGCCCGTATGACCGAACTTTGCGCCGCCATGGGCGAGGCTTCCGATGAAGAGTTGCCGGGTATGATGGAAGAATTCGGTAATATTCAGGATATTCTGGATGTTCATGACTTCTACATTATCGACACCAAAATCGAAGAAATCGCCCATGCTTTCGGACTGGATGCCATGGGCCTTGATACAGATGTTACCGCTCTTTCCGGTGGACAGCGTACCAAAGTGTTATTGGGCAAATTATTATTAGAAAAACCGGACATCCTTCTTTTGGACGAGCCGACCAACTACCTGGATGTGGAACATATCGAATGGTTGAAATGCTATTTGATTGATTATGAAAATGCATTTATTTTGATTTCTCATGATATTCCGTTCTTAAACAGCGTAATTAATTTAGTCTATCATATGGAAAACGGTGAACTGACCCGCTATGTAGGAGATTACGACAAGTTTGAAGAAGTATACGCCGTAAAGAAAGCACAGTTGGAGGCAGCGTATAAGCGTCAGCAGCAGGAAATCAGCGAATTAAAGGATTTCGTTGCCAGAAATAAAGCAAGAGTTGCAACCCGTAACATGGCCATGTCCCGCCAAAAGAAGCTGGACAAAATGGAAGTTATCGAGCTTGCCGCAGAACGTCCGAAGCCGGAATTTCACTTTAAAGAGGCTCGTGCTGCCAGCCGTTACATTTTCCAGACAGAGGGCCTTGTCATCGGTTATGATGAACCGCTTTCCCGCTCCATCACCATTTCCATGGAACGTGGAGAAAAGCTTGTACTAAAGGGAGCCAACGGTATCGGTAAGACCACTCTGTTAAAAAGCATTCTCGGTATCATCCCTCCGATTTCCGGTAAGGTAACTTTAGGCGACTATTTGTTCCCTGGCTACTTTGAACAGGAAATGACAGGAGCCAAAAATAACACCTGTATCGAGGAGCTTTGGCAGAGTTTTCCGTCCTTTACCCAGTATGAGATTCGTTCCGCCCTTGCAAAATGCGGCCTGACCACCAAGCATATCGAGAGCCAGGTAAGAGTTCTCTCCGGTGGCGAGCAGGCAAAGGTACGCCTCTGTAAGCTCATCAACAAAGAGACCAATGTGCTCCTTTTGGACGAGCCGACCAACCATCTGGACGTAGATGCAAAGGACGAATTAAAGCGTGCCCTTACCGCATATAAGGGAAGTATTCTTCTCATCTGCCACGAACCGGAGTTCTATGAAGACTTTGCTACCAAGGTCTTGGATTGCAGTATGTGGTCCACGAAGATGTAACTACATTCCATGAAATAATGAAAAGCCGACAAGTTTTTGTCGGCTTTTTTGGAGTTCCAAACCCATGTTACAATATACGCGAGAAGGCGCACGAGGTCCAGGGGTGCACAAGGTCCGGGGCCCTTGGTTCTGCGCGGACCGAAGTGAAACGGAGACCCTCGGTTCTGCGCAGACCGGCGTGAAACGGCCCACAACGTCCGGTGGACGTTGGTCCTGGGCAGACCGTAACGAAGTGAAGACGAATTCGAACTCGTTCGAAGACGAGCCTTGGGTTACAATGTACGTGAGAAGGCGCACGAAGTCCGGTGGACTTCGGTTCTGCGCAGACCGAAACGAAGTGTAGACTTCGAACTCTGTTCGAGTCCGAACCGGACTCGAACAAAAAGAAAGAGATAGGATTTATCCTATCTCTTTCTTTTTACACGATGTACGTGAGAAGATTCGAACTCCCGACACCTTGGTCCGTAGCCAAGTGCTCTATCCAGCTGAGCTACACGTACACACAACATGAAGTTGTTTGCAGTAAAACTGCAAATGCCGCAGACCGGAATCGAACCGGTACGGGAGATTAGTCCCGCAGGATTTTAAGTCCTGTGCGTCTGCCAGTTCCGCCACTGCGGCACAGTCTTACCAATGTAAGTCCATTTGAACCCCGAAGGATTCGATGG
>JAGBBP010000036.1 GCA_017938405.1 Lachnospiraceae bacterium | reverse complement strand
GCTCTCCGCAGATTCAAGAGAAACTGCGCAAAGGCTGGCATTCAGCAGGAGATTCGCAAGAGAGAGCATTACGAGAAGCCGAGCGTAAGACGTAAGAAGAAGTCTGAAGCTGCTCGTAAGCGCAAGTATAAATAATGTGCTGAAAACCCCTTAATCTTCGGATTAAGGGGTATTTTACGTTTATCCCCGCAATATACTGAAAAGTAAAGGAATTGTATCGGAGGAAATATAGTGGGGTATCGTGTAAAGAAAAGTAAGAAAACACGGGAGAAGAAAGATCTGTACCGGTTAGTGAAGCATACGGAAAGAAAAGAGAAAAAAGAGTACACCACATTTTTTGAACGTCTGACGGATTCCTTATCCTTAACGGGAGATGTGGCAGGAGAAATGATGCTGTATCTGATGGGCAGTCATTGCATGGTGATTCGGAATTTCCTTTCTGTGACGGAATATACGGCAAACAGAATACGATTGAAAACAAAACAATATGAACTATGCATCGAAGGCACTTGTCTTCGGATGGAATACTTTTTACCGGAAGAAATCCGGGTGGTGGGAGAAATTAACGGAGTATCTTATCATAAGGCAAGAGGGTGAGCAGACGGATGATGCATAGATTTGATTTTTTACGGGGAGAAGTATTTGTAGAACTTTCGGGAACTTCGCCGGAACGTTTTTTTAATATATGCAGAAGCAGAAAAATACCGTTATACGCCATTTCTACTCAGGTAACGGAAAAAGGAACCTGTTATGTGGCAAAGATGCGATTAAAGGATTATTTGCGGATTCGGCCTACTGCGAAGAAAGCGCATTGTATCCCGTATGTACGGAAACGACTCGGTGTCCCGTTTTTTGTTAAAAAATATCGAAAACGTATCGTTTTTTTTGCGGGCGGGCTTTATTGCTTCTGGTTTATGTGGTTGTTATCCTGTTTTGTCTGGGATATTTCCGTTACCGGAGGGTTTGTACATACGGAAGAAAAACTGCTTTCTTATTTACGGGATAACAATATCACATGCGGAATGCGTTGCGAGGACGTGAATTGTACCGACATTGAACGACAACTTCGTATTGATTATCCGGATATCGGTTGGGTATCGGCGGAGCTGCGGGGGACAAAATTGTATTTGCGGATTGCGGAAACCGATATGCCCATAATGAAAGAAGAAAATACTGCACCGGTGCATTTGGTGGCAACAGCGGACGGAATGGTGGAAACTTTGGTTTGCCGCCGGGGAACTCCCCTTGTGAAAGAAGGAGATGTAGTGAAAAAAGGGGACATTCTGGTCAGTGGAGTGGTTTCCGTCATCGGGGATAACGAGGTAGAGGTAAATCGTTACGCGGTGACGGCGGAAGCGGATATTACGTTAAAAACCGTGAAAAACTATGTACACAGTTTCCCGCGGAAGGCAGAGGAACAAAATTTTACCGGAAAGACAAAAAAAGGATATAAAATTTCTTACGGAAATCGAAAAATATTTTCGCATATGCCTAGTCATTCTTATGCAAATTATGCTATAATAACAGAGGATGCGGTTTTGTCGGTACATGAGCATTTTCCGTTACCTCTCCGGATGCAGAAGACGACGGTTTCGGAGTATGTTCCCGTGGTGCGGGAGTTGACGGAGGAAGAGGCAAAAGTACAGGCACAACAGGCATTGGACCGTTATTTGTCGTATCTTACGGAGAACCGGACAACAATACTTTCCGCAGAAACGGAAACTGTGGTTGAAAAAGATACGGTAAAAACAACGGGGAAACTACTCTTGTTATCGGAAGCATGGGAACAGATACCGGTACAGGAAGATGAGTGGAGGCAAAAAAACGCAGATGAGTATAGTGGAAACAATGATGAACCTTCCGGTGGAGCATAGCAGAAACATTTTCGGCCAGTTTGACGCTTATGCGAAATTGATTGAAAAAAATCTGGGTGTTACACTGATTGTTCGTGATGATAAGTTAAAGATTTTAGGTACGGCAGAGGCGGCGGAACAGGCAAAGCGTGTGATTGACCAGCTTTGTTTGTTGTCCGAACGGGGCAATGCCATTACGGAGCAGAATGTGTCTTATGCACTTTCTCTGCTTCCGAAGGCCCAGGAGGCTGCGGTGACGGAAATTGACAAGGATACCATTTGCCATACCATTCAGGGCAAGCCCATTAAGCCGAAGACCTTAGGACAGAAGCAATATGTGGATATGATTCGGAAAAAGATGATTGTATTCGGCGTGGGTCCTGCCGGTACCGGTAAGACCTATCTTGCCATGGCCATGGGCATTACGGCCTTTAAAAACGATGAGGTGAGCCGGATTATCCTGACCCGTCCGGCCATCGAGGCGGGAGAAAAACTTGGATTTTTGCCGGGTGACTTGCAGAGCAAGGTAGATCCGTATTTGCGTCCGCTTTATGATGCCTTGTATCAGATTATGGGGGCCGACAGTTTTACAAAGAATATGGAAAAGGGCTTGATTGAAGTGGCTCCTCTTGCTTATATGCGAGGACGTACCTTGGATAATGCGTTTATTATTCTGGATGAGGCCCAAAACACCACGCCGGCCCAGATGAAGATGTTTTTGACCCGTATCGGCTTCGGTTCCAAGGTGATTATTACCGGTGACCTTTCCCAAAAAGACTTGCCGAGCGGGGCGACCTCGGGTCTTGATGTAGCATTAAAGGTGTTAAAAAAGATTGATGATATCGGTATTTGCGAATTGACCTCCCAGGACGTAGTACGTCATCCGCTGGTACAAAAGATTGTACATGCGTATGATGAGTATGAGCAGAGAACGATAAAGCGCCCGGCTCCGAAAAAGGAAAACGGCTCCGGGGATAAGAAACCGTCTGTTGAGGAAAAGAATACAAAACCGGTTACGGAGGGCGTAAAAAAGACGGTAGAGTTTACGAAGAAAACGGTAATGCCGGAGAAAAAATCTGGATATCCGAATAAGTCGGCATGGAAGAAGAAGGGGGAGCGCTTCTTTGCGCGGAAGTAATATGAGTAAGAAAAATCAGGCAGTATGGAATGTAAAAACAGTGTTTTGGAACCTTCTGATGTGCGCATGTATGGTGGGAGGTGCTGTTTTGGTGCCGTTTTTAAAAGAAAGCGGACATGCTTTTGAACCGTTTTACATCGGTATGGCGGTGCTTTTGGCGGTGGCTGCGGCAATTTTTGTATTGTGTTTTGAAGCAAAAGTGACGGAAGGTTTTTTGTTTTGGCTGGTACCGTTGGTTTTTGTAATATCCGTGGCGTTTTTACTGTTGTTTGACAATCCGTTTGTATTTCCGTTTTGGACCTTTGGTGGTTTGTTATTACTTTGTGCGTTTAAATTAAGATATGGTGTATTGTTGAATTTGTTTTTACTGTATGTAATCGGCAGTATGCAGACGGATCTTTTATCGGAAGTATTGGTGATTCAAATTCTTTGCCTTGTTTTACTGGGCTTTGTAATGTCGTATGTAAAGGGGTGGAAGGATGCGGTTAATGTGTTTGTTTCCGTGGCGGCAGTATTGGTTAGCGTACGTATTATCTGTTATTTTACCATGGGAAAAGAAGCCTTAACCGGTGATATTTTCAGTGTTGCGATTACATATTTTATTGTAATCGGTGCGGTGCTGTTGTTATCCAAATGTTTGTGGAAGGCGGAATGGTTTCAGGAACAAAGCGAAAGTTTCGAGTTTTTGGAAGAATTGGCGGCCGGTGCGGAAGGGCAACTGTTTGACGGTTCGGAATATATGGTAACCGATGAGGCGGAGTATGAGATGCCGTCGGCTTACGGGAATGCTTACGTTTTTTCGGCGGATGATATGGCAGGATGGAATACACTTTCAGAGGATAATAATGCAAAATTGGAGGCGCTTTCTTCCGAGGAAGCACCGTTATTAGTAGAATTTGCGCAAAAATATCCGAAGGCATTTCTGCACGTACGCAGGGTGGCATTTTTTGCATCGGAAGTTGCAAGACAAATGGAGGATGTGAACGCGTTACTTACAATGTGTGGCGGATACTATCATGAAATCGGACGACTTCAGGGAGCCAAGTCTCTGGAAAATACGCTTACAATTGCGGAAAACAACGAGTTTCCGAGTCCGTTGGTGTCGGTGTTGCGGGAGCATACGGTAGACGGGGACAAGCCAAGGTCGAAGGAAGCCGCTCTAGTTCTTTTGACGGATAATATTTGCGGCATGTGCGAACATTTAAGAAAGACCCAAAAGGGTAAGATTTTAGTGTCAAAGGTTATTGACCGGGCATTAAACTTACGACTTGCGAAAGGCGATTTGAGCCAAAGCGGTTTAACGGCAAAGGATTTGTCAGTGATTCGTAATGCAATGATTGAAGTGATGAAGGAGGATATGTTTTGACGATTCATGTAGAAGAAGAGACAAAGATACCGTTTTCTTTTGATTATATTGCATTGACCGAGCGTGTAATTAACGGGGCACTGGATTATATAGAATGTCCCTATGAAGCGGAAGTAAATGTGTTGTTTACGGACAATGCTTCTATTCGGGAAATCAATCGGGAAAACAGGGAAATCGATGCACCTACGGATGTGTTGTCTTTCCCGCTGGGAGAATATCCGGTGCCGGGCGTGTTTGATGATTTGGAAGAGGAACAACCGGAAGTGTTTCATCCGGATACAGGTGAATTAATGTTGGGAGATATTGTGATTTCCGTGGAACGTGTACTTTCCCAAGCGGAAGAATATGGACATTCGGCCGAACGGGAACTTGGTTTTTTACTTGCTCACAGTATTCTGCATTTGTGCGGGTTTGACCACATGGAGGAAGAAGAGCGTGCAGTAATGGAAGAAAAACAACGTGGTATTATGGATGCGTTGAAACTTTATCGATAACGGAGCTTAATTATGAAAGACAGAGAGACAAAAACCAGTTTTATAACCCAGGGAATTATTTTGGCGGCAGCTTCGGTCATTGTACGTTTGATCGGGTTGGTATACCGGATTCCGCTTGCGAATACCATAGGGGACGACGGCCTCGGGGCATATTCCAATGCCTTTGAAGTGTATAATATTGCGCTTTTGTTATCCACCTACAGCATTCCGACGGCAATTTCCAAACTGATTTCCGAGCGGGAGGACAAAAAGGAATACAGCAATTCTTTTCATTTGTTGCAAACCGGTCTGCTTTTTTCCGGTCTGCTGGGTTTTGTGGCTTCTCTTTTATTATTTGTGGGTGCGGATTTTATTGCGGAATTTGTTTTTAAGGAAGCAGATCTGAGTACGGCAATTCCGTTAAAAGTACTTGCTCCGACCATCTTTGTATTTTCGATTATGGGTGTAATTCGCGGCTTCTTTCAGGGAAAGCACACCGTAATTCCGACTTCGGTATCCCAGATTCTGGAGCAGATTGTCAATGCGGTAGTCAGTGTTGTGGCAGCAAAGATGTTAATCGGTTATTTCAGTGCTTCCGAACAGATTTCCGCCTACGGTGCGGCAGGCGGAACGTTAGGTACTCTTTCCGGTGCGTTAGTGGCCCTTGTATTTTTGTTATTTGTATTTTTCGGATATTATCCGTTCTTAAAAAAACGCGTAAAAAGAGATCAAATCGGAGCTTATGAGGACCGGGCATTTTTATTGAAGGTGTTATTTTTAACGACGATTCCGATTATTTTAAACCAGACGGTATACTCCATCAGCAGCTTTTTGGATAGTGTATTGCTGAATCAGATTTTTGATTACAAAGGTGTGGATGAATTGGTACGTCGTACCATGTTCGGCAGATATTCCGGAAAATACCGATTGATGACCAATGTGCCGATTGCGGTGGCGTCATCCATCGGTATGGCAACCTTGCCGAGTGTTGTGCAGGCGTTTACACTGAAGCAAAAGGAATTGTTGCACGGACGAATTGCACAGGCGATAAAATTAAATATGATGATTGCGTTTCCGTGTGCCGCAGGAATGGCGGTACTGGCTGCTCCGATTATGCAGTTTGTATTCGGGGACACAGGAGAAGCGCTTACCATGACTTCACGGATGATGTACATCGGTGCGGCATCGGTTATCTTTTTTGCTTACTCCACTGCTACCAACAGTATTTTACAGGGTGTGAACCGTATGCGTGTGCCGGTGATTCACGGTGTAATTTCTCTGGCGGTTTATTTGGTGTTAGATGTGATATTATTGTTATTTACACCGCTTGGAGTTTATTCCCTTGTTGTGGGTAATATGATTTTCCCGCTTGTTATCAGTGTCTTAAACTGGCGTACCCTTCGAAAGGAACTGGGGTATGTGCAGGAGGTGGACCGTACCTTTCTTCGTATCGGTTTATGTACCGTATTTATGGCAGTATTGGCGTATCTTTCCTATCGGGGATTATTTTATGTATCAAAGAGTGTCGCAATTTCTTTGTGCAGTTCGATTTTCCTGGCGATGGTCGTATATTTTATTATGTTAATTTTATTCCGTGCGATAACGGAAGAGGAGTTACTGGATATGCCGAAGGGCGCATTCTTAGTCCGTATGGCAAAGAAGTTTCGTTTGATGTAAATCGGTGAATAACTCCGGAATATGCGGGAACACTTCGTAACAGGAGGTGTATTCCGTGAAAAAAATAGCTTTATATTTCGGTGGTTTTGCCGTACTCAGTCTTTTATTTTGTGTTTGTTATTATACCAGTTACAAAAGTGCATTAAAAGATTTTAATAAAACAGCAAAGGAACAGGAAAACAGTTTATATTCCGAGCTTTTGCGTATAAGTGAAGAAAATAAGTCCCTGTTAAACCGTTTAGCCTTAAAAGAAGCGGAAGCGGAGGCGGCGCGGGAAAAGCAGGAAGAATTGTCGGAAGTTATTGCGGCGGGATTGGGACCGAAAAATACGGTACTTCCGTCGGTCTCTTATATTGAAGAAACCTATGATTTGACTACAAATCAATTGGAATCCGTAGCAAAAATTCCACCGGGATTTTTAATCGGAATGACAAAGGAAGAATTATCCGCCTATGTGAAGGAGTATATGGAAAATCTTTCTCTGGCGGAATATGAAGCAGGGCTGCAGGCTTATGATATTATATCTTTTTCGGAAGACAAAGTGGTACTTCGGAAGACCTATGATATTTCAAAGGTGCCATACAAATTTTTTATCAATATTACCAAAGGAATGGTGACGGTATATTACAGTGATTTGGAATCCGTGTACGAATATACGCATATTCCGGCAGTGGATTTGGCAGAGGAAGACCGGGTAGCTCTTGTGGAAGGGATTTATGTAAAAGACAGAGAGGAATTGTACTCGATATTGGAGGGATTCTCCAGTTAAGAGGAATAAGATACGAGGAGAATTACGGATGAAAAAAGAGTTTGATACCGTTGTGGTCGGCGGCGGGGCATCGGGGCTTACGGCAGCCGTATTTGCAGCACGTATGGGCTGTTCGGTACTGGTATTGGAGCAAAAAGAAAAGCTTTGCAAAAAGATTTATGCTACCGGCAATGGTAAATGCAATTTTACGAATAAAGACTGGCAGGCATCCTATTTCAGAGGAAGTGATTTCTCGTTAGCGGAACCTGTTTTGCGTTCGTTTGATTTGGAAGATACGCTGGCATTTTTTAAAGAAATCGGTGTGTACCCCAAGGAGCGTAACGGTTATTTTTATCCGGCTTCCGAGCAGGCAGCCTCCGTGGCGGAAAGTCTTTCGCGGGAGGCAAGACGGCTTGGTGTGGAGTGTTTGACCGGAGTAAAGGTAAGCAGAGTGTATAAAGAGCAAAAAAGCAGCAAAGGCACAGCGCATGCCGAGACAAGAGAGAGTTGCACGGAAAATGCCGGTATTTTTGTTGTTGAAACCGATAATGGGAAATTTTTCGGAAAAAGCCTGGTACTTGCCACCGGCGGAAAAGCTTCTCCGGCCCATGGTTCCGACGGAAGCGGCTATCCCTTTGCAAAAAGCTTCGGGCATACGGTGATTCCGCCATTGCCGGCGATTGTACAGTTAAAGGCAGAAGGAAAGTTTTTTAAGACCCTGGCCGGTGTGCGGACCGACGGACGGGTGACCCTTCATATCGGAAAGGATATTTATGCAGAAGAAGGAGAGCTTTTGTTTGCGGCGTACGGCATTTCCGGAATCCCGGTGATGCAGGTGAGCCGGTATGCTTCCGTAGCCTTATATGAGAAGAAAAACGTGACGGCGGAGCTTGATTTATTTCCTGCATTGGAGGAAGGGGCGCTTGCACAGGAGATTGCCCGCAGATTCCGTCTGATGAAGGACAATACCGCAGAAGAGGCGTTAGCCGGATTGTGTAATCATAAATTAAATTATGTGATGTTACAGCAGTGCGGACTGGAGCCGACGAAAAAGGCAGGTGCCTACGGGAAAAAGGAAGCGTCGGCTTTGGCAGAGATAGTAAAACATTTTACGGTAAAGATAACGGACACCAACGGATTCGAACAGGCGCAGGCTTGTACCGGCGGAGTTCCCCTTACGGAACTGACGGAATCTATGGAGTCAAAGCTGGTTTCCGGACTATTTATTACCGGAGAACTGGCAGACATCGACGGTACCTGCGGCGGCTACAACCTGCAATGGGCTTGGAGCAGCGGCGCGGCAGCCGGAAAGAAAATCGGAGGAACGTATGCTTCGCATTCAACAGTTGAAACTAAGCATTGAACATAAAAAAGAAGATTTAATAAAAAAGGCGGCAAAACTTTTAACGGTAAAGCCGGAAGATATTACGGAACTTCGCCCGGTGAAGCGTTCTTTGGATGCGCGGAAAAAGGAGGATATTCATTATTCCTACGTATGCGAGGCAGAACTTCGCACGAAGGAACTGGAAGAGAAAGTGCTTCGTCGTGTAAAGCCTCAGATAGCGGTAAAGGCGGAGCGTGTGGTGTATACCCATGTACCGTCCGGTAAGGAAAGTTTATCCCATCGCCCGGTAGTTATCGGAGCGGGCCCGGCAGGACTTTTTTGTGCATATCGTCTGGCACTTACCGGGTATGCACCGATTCTTTTGGAACGTGGCGCATCCGTTGAGGAACGTGTCGGTATCGTCGATGCGTTCTGGAAGGACGGAACTCTGGATTCGGAGACCAATGTACAGTTCGGCGAAGGCGGTGCAGGCACCTTTTCCGACGGTAAATTAAATACTATGGTGAAGGAGACCACCGGGCGTATTCGTTCGGTACTTGAGACCTTTACCGCATTCGGTGCCCCGGAGGAGATTACATATCTGAACAAACCTCATATCGGTACCGATTGTTTGCGGGATGTCATTGTAAATATGCGTAAGGAACTGATTCGTCTCGGCGGAAAAGTCCGGTTCCATGCGAAGGTTACGGATTTGGAAATTGAAAAGAATAGGCTTACCGGTGTCTGGTTGGGAGAAGAGTTTCTTCCCTGTGAGGTGGCGGTGCTTGCCATCGGACACAGTGCCAGAGATACCTTTGCCATGTTAAAGAAGCATTCTGTCCCAATGTCAAAAAAGGCCTTTGCGGTGGGGGTGCGTATCGAACACGAACAGGAGCTGATTAACCGGGCTCAGTACGGCGATGCAGCAGATCAATTGCCTGCGGCGGACTATAAGCTGACTCATACAGCCGAAAACGGCAGAGGGGTGTATTCTTTCTGTATGTGTCCGGGGGGATTTGTGGTAAATGCTTCCTCAGAGCCGGGAAGATTGACGGTAAACGGTATGAGTAACCACGCCAGAGACGAGCGGAATGCCAACAGTGCCATGATAGTCACGGTAACTCCGGAAGATTTCGGCGGAGATACGGAAGATGTGCTGGCCGGTGTAGAGTTCCAAAGAAGACTGGAAGCGGCGGCTTATCGTGCCGGTGACGGAAAAATTCCGGTTCAGCTTTTTGGGGACTTGTTAAATCACAAATCTTCTGTTACAATAGGTCATATTATTCCGAATACCAAAGGAGCTTATAAACTGACTTCCTTAGAAGATTGTTTGCCTTCCTTTATTACAGAAAGTCTGATTGACGGTATTTCTGCCTTTGATAAAAAAATCAAGGGCTTTGCGGATGAAGAAGCGGTACTGCTCGGTGTGGAGGCCAGAACTTCTTCCCCGGTCCGGATTGAACGGGACGAGACATTGATGTCCGCAATCGAAGGGCTTTATCCTTGCGGGGAAGGCGCAGGCTATGCAGGCGGTATTGTATCCGCTGCGGTAGACGGAATAAAGGTATATGAAAAAATCGCGGAACGGTATCGACCGGGAAGTGTTTGATACCATACAGGTAGTTGTAGGGTGAAGAAAGGAAAAACAAAATGGATTACAGAGAAGCCTTAAAGGATAAAAAGAGAATTGTCATTAAAATAGGTTCTTCTTCCTTGACGCATGAAGAGACCGGAAATTTAAATTTAGAGAAAATGGAGCGCTTGGTACGTTTACTTACCGACCTTCGTAACAGTGGGAAGGAAGTGGTTCTGGTGTCCTCCGGTGCTATTGCGGTGGGCAGAAAGGCGCTGGGGTTACAGCATAAACCGACAGAAACCTCCGAAAAGCAGGCATGTGCGGCTATCGGCCAGGCCAGCCTCATGACCGTATATCAGAAGCTGTTTTCCGAGTATCACCAAAATGCGGCGCAGATTTTGATGACAAAATATACCATGATTGACGATACCAGCCGCCAAAATGCAAGAAACACCTTTGAAAAGCTGAACGAGCTGGGTGTGATTCCGATTGTAAACGAAAACGATACCATCTCCACCGATGAATTGGCAGTGGGCGATAACGATACCCTGTCTGCCATCGTAGCGGCGCTCATTCATGCGGATTTGTTGATTTTACTGTCTGATATCGACGGACTGTATACCGATGATCCGCGAAAAAATCCGGAGGCGAAGTTTATTGATTTGGTTCCGGAACTTACGGAGGAATACATAAGTATGGGAAAGGGTGCCGGCACTACCTTTGGTACCGGTGGTATGAAGACGAAGATTTCCGCAGCACGTATTGCGGCGGATTCCGGTGCGGATATGGTAATTACCAACGGAAACGATGTAGAGAATATCCGTCGTATTTTAAAAGGGGAACCGACGGGAACCTTGTTCCTTGCCCATAAAATTCCACATTTTCATTTGACGGATTATTTAAAAGGACAGGAGGCGTAACTTCCATGACCATGGATGAAAAAATTGCTAGAATCAATGAGTTATACCATAAAGCAAAGGCAGAAGGTCTGACGGAGGCGGAAAAGGAAGAACAGAAGGTGTTGCGTGCGGATTATGTGCGTTCTTTCCGTGAAAATCTTCGGGCGACTTTAGATAATGTGTCCATATTGGAGGCGGACGGAACGGTGACAAACCCCAAAAGAAATCTGAAAAACTAGAAGTGAATTTAACGAAAATCAGTATTATAATTCAGAAAAACATAGAGCATGTTTAGGGGGAAAGAATATGGAAGCTTTAGATATTATCGGACAAAGAGCAAAAGAAGCGAAGGTTTCTTTGGGACTCTTGGGACAGACAAAGAAGAATGAGACATTATGTGCCGTGGCGGATGCACTTTGCGCCAATGCGGCTGAGATATTAGCAGGAAACCAGGTAGATGTGGAGGCTGCAAAGTCCAACGGTATGTCGGAAGGGTTACTGGACCGTCTGACACTGACCACAGCCCGTATTGAATCTTTGGCAGACGGCCTTCGGAAGGTGGCATCCTTACCGGACCCGATCGGAAGCGTGCTTTCCATGGACCAGCGTCCCAACGGACTGATGGTTGGAAAAAAACGCGTGCCGCTTGGTGTGGTGGGTGTGATTTATGAGTCTCGTCCGAATGTTACTTCGGATGTATTCGGACTTTGCTTTAAGACCGGAAATGCGGTGATTTTGCGGGGCGGCAGCGATTGTATCCATTCCAATATTGTTATAGTGAAAGTGATTCGTGAAGCACTTACCGCTTGCGGAATTACCCCGGATGCGGTACAGCTTTTAACGGATACCAGTAGAGAGACCGCAACCAGATTTATGAAGCTGAATCAGTATGTGGATGTTTTAATTCCGCGAGGCGGCGCAGGCCTTATTTCTTCCGTGGTGCAAAACAGTACCATTCCGGTGATTGAAACCGGTACCGGTAACTGCCACGTATACGTAGATAAAGACGCAGATTTTGAAATGGCACTGAACATCATCGATAATGCAAAGACCCAGCGTCTCGGCGTTTGCAATGCCTGCGAGTCTCTGGTGATTCACTCTGCGGTGTTAGATCAGTTTATGCCACTTGTATACGAGCGCCTTACTGCAAAGAATGTGGTATTCCGTGCGGACGAACGTGCGAAGGCGGTTTGTCCGGAGTGTGAAATTGCAACGGAAGAGGATTTCGGCAAGGAATACTTAGACCGTTTGATTTCCGTAAAAACCGTGGATTCCATCGAAGAGGCCATTGCCCACATTAACAAGTACAACACCGGACATTCCGAGGCTATTGTGACGGATAATTACGAAGCGTCTATGAAGTTTTTAAACGAAATCGATGCGGCTGCTGTGTATGTGAATGCCTCCACCCGTTTTACCGACGGCGAGGAGTTCGGGTTCGGTGCGGAAATCGGTATCAGTACCCAGAAGCTTCATGCAAGAGGACCGATGGGATTGGAAGCATTGACCACGACCAAGTACATTATATTTGGTAGCGGACAAGTGAGATAAATAGAAGTTTGCGTGATAGGAGTTTGTTTTTTCTATCACATGAAAACAGATTCGGGGAAAGAGGATATCTTTTTTGTTGAAAGGAAGATGGCTTTACCCCGAATTTTGTAGGTTATAGAGAGGAATGACGAAAAGAATGAATACCACGAATCAGAAAATACAAGCCCCGACCATGGAGCCTGCCAGACAGTTTTATTTTATGGATTTGTTGCGGGAGCACAACGAAAAGAAATCTGCCGAGCTTGGAAGAAAGCTGACCTACCACATCGAAACCTTCGGTTGTCAGATGAATGCCAAGGATTCCGAGAAGCTGGCGGGCATTTTAGAGACCGCGGGTTATGTGCCGGTGGACTCCGAACAGGCGGATTTCGTACTGTATAATACTTGTACCGTACGTGAAAATGCCAATACGAAGGTGTACGGACGCATCGGTTATTTGGGCAATTTAAAGCAGAAGAACCCGGAGATGCGGATTGCACTGTGCGGTTGTATGATGCAGGAACCTCATGTGATCGAAAAGATTAAGAAAAGTTACCGGTTCGTAGATATTGTATTCGGTACCCATAATATTTACATGCTGGCGGAACTCATCTGGCGAAAGGTATCCGGAGAAAAACGGGTATTTGAAATTTTGGACGGTACGGACAAGATTGTGGAGGATTTACCAAGTGAGCATAAGTACGGTTTTAAGGCCGGTGTCAATATTATGTACGGTTGTAACAATTTCTGCAGCTACTGTATTGTGCCGTATGTAAGAGGCAGAGAACGTTCCCGGAAACCGGAGGATATTATTGCGGAGGTAAAGAAACTGGCATCCGAGGGTATTGTAGAGGTGATGCTTCTGGGCCAGAATGTAAATTCCTACGGAAAGACGTTAGAGACGCCCATGAGCTTTGCCGAACTTCTTAGGGAAGTGGAAAAAGTGGACGGCATTGAGCGGATTCGCTTTATGACTTCTCATCCGAAGGATTTATCCGATGAATTAATCGAGGTAATGAAGAATTCCCAAAAGATTTGTCGTCATCTGCATTTGCCGATGCAGTCCGGTAGTACGGAGATTTTGCGTCGTATGAACCGAAAGTACACGAAGGACGATTATCTTGCATTGGTAGATAAAATCAAGACCGCCATGCCGGAGATTTCCCTGACAACAGACATCATTGTCGGGTTTCCGGGAGAGACGGAAGAAGACTTCCGTGACACGTTAGATGTGGTTGCAAAAGCCGGCTTTGATTCCGCCTATACCTTTTTATACTCCAAACGTACCGGCACACCGGCAGCTTCCATGGAGAATCAGGTAACCGATGAGGTGGCAAAGGAGCGGTTTAACCGTTTGCTGGCTCTTGTATCGGAACAGTCCGCAAAGCTTACCGCCCGTCATACGGGAGAAGTAGCAGAAGTATTGGTAGAAGAGCAGAACGCTCAGGATACTTCACTTTTAACCGGTCGTCTAAGCAATAATCTTTTGGTACATTTTCCGGGAGATGTGTCGTTTGTCGGTAAACTTGTAAAAGTAAAGCTTGCGGAATGCAAAGGCTTTTACTACATGGGGAATCTTGTAGAATAATGTCAAAGTTGAAAAAATTATTCGAAAAATTAAAATCAATTCATGTAACACTTGACATAAAGTTTAAAAAAGTATAAAATTATTATGTTGTATTATGTACAATGAAAATTGAATAAAGGAGGTGTTTTCCGTGAAGGTAGAGTTATATGTGCTGATTATTGCCTGCGTGGGAGCTGCAGTTTTAGCCGGTATTATTTGCTGGTTTTTGGCAATCGGGTTCCGCAAGAAGTTTGTGGAAGCGAAAATTGGTTCGGCAGAGAGCATGGCAAGGGACATAAAGAACGAAGCTTTAAAAGCGGCTGAGACCATGAAAAAGGAAGCAACGCTGGAAATTAAGGAAGAAAAGCTGAAAGCTCAGAATGAACTTGAGAAGGAAGCGAAGGAACAGCGTGCCGAATTACATCGCTATGAGCAGCGTGTCTTGTCAAAGGAAGAAGCCGTTGATAAGAAGGCTACCGCACTGGAAAAGAAGGAGAGTAAGTTAAGCCTCAAGGAAGCAGAACTGGATAAACTCAAAGAAGAGATGGAAGAATTCCACCAGAAGCAGCTTCATGAGCTTGAAAAGATTTCCGGATTAACCTCCGAACAAGCAAAGGAATATCTTATTAAATCTGTTGAGGAAGATGTAAAGCATGAGACTGCCCTTATGATTAAGGAAATGGAATCCCGTGCAAAGGAAGAAGCGGACAAGAAGGCGAAGGAATACGTCGTAACCGCGATTCAGAAGTGTGCGGCTGACCATGTGGCAGAATCTACCATTTCCGTTGTTCCGTTACCGAACGACGAAATGAAGGGACGTATTATCGGTCGTGAAGGCCGTAATATCCGTACATTAGAAACCTTAACAGGCGTGGAACTTATCATTGACGATACTCCGGAGGCAGTCGTGCTTTCCGGGTTCGATCCGATTCGGAGAGAGGTTGCAAGAATTGCGCTTGAAAAGCTCATTATTGACGGCCGTATTCATCCGGCTAGAATCGAGGAGATGGTAGAGAAGGCGCAGAAGGAAGTGGATACCATGATTCGCGAAGAAGGTGAATCCGCCGCTTTGGAAGTTGGCGTACACGGCATCCATCCGGAGTTAATTAAACTCCTTGGTCGTATGAAGTTCCGTACAAGTTACGGTCAGAATGCATTAAAGCACTCCATTGAAGTTGCGATTTTATCCGGTCTCATTGCCGGTGAAATCGGTGTTGATACCAGACTTGCGAAGCGTGCAGGTTTACTGCATGATATCGGTAAGTCCGTTGACCATGAAATGGAAGGTACTCATGTACAGATCGGTGTGGATTTGTGCCGTAAGTACAAGGAGTCCGCAAATGTGATTAATGCGGTAGAATCTCACCACGGTGATGTAGAACCGCAGACTTTGGTTGCATGTATTGTACAAGCAGCCGATACGATTTCCGCAGCCCGTCCGGGCGCAAGACGTGAGACGCTTGAAGCGTACACCAACAGATTGAAACAATTAGAAGATATTGCCAACAGCTTTAAGGGGGTAGATAAGTCCTTTGCAATTCAGGCAGGTAGAGAAGTACGTGTCATGGTAGTACCGGAACAGGTATCCGATGACGATTTAGTATTACTCGCTCGTGACTTATCGAAAAAGATTGAATCTGAACTGGAATATCCGGGACAGATTAAGATTAACGTGGTTCGTGAGACAAAGGCTACG
Source organism: Lachnospiraceae bacterium (assembly GCA_017938405.1). Lineage (GTDB taxonomy): Bacteria > Bacillota > Clostridia > Lachnospirales > Lachnospiraceae > SIG307. The sequence continues at coordinate 113,869 of JAGBBP010000036.1, read as the reverse complement.
GATTACGCGAAGTAATGACAGAAGAAGGGCTGACGCAGAAATGCGCGGCCCTTTTTTAGTGTCTATTCCTCCTCCAAACGGTTCTAAAGTCGTCCAAAAGGAGCACTGTTACCATTCTACAAGAACCCGCTCTCGCTCTTGCAGCAACGTAGCAGTACTAGGCTCGAAACTACCTCGCCAAGTGCTGACGTTGCTTTAAGGTTCTTTTTAGAATGGTGACAGTGCCCTTTTTTTCGACAACTAAAGAACCGCTAGGAGGAGGCCTTGATGCAAATAAAAATGATGTGCATTTTCTGCGTTTGGCCCTTTGAAAGAAAAGATTTCCAGTTTTACAAAATAACACTTGCAATTTTTCTTATCATATATTACAATACATTAGAATACTCTGTGCGATTGTATACAATGATACATTTTGCACAGTACTTTGAAGGAGAGATAAGATATGGCACTTACGTTATCTAGAAAAGCGCAGGCTGTAAAGCCTTCCTCTACACTTGCAATTACCGCAAAGGCAAATGAATTAAAGGCAAAGGGCCTGGATGTTGTAGGATTCGGCGCAGGTGAGCCGGATTTCAATACCCCGGAGAATATCTGTGATGCTGCAATTCATGCGATTCATGCCGGTTTTACCAAGTATACCCCGGCTGCAGGTACGGTAGAGTTAAAGCAGGCAATCTGCAAGAAGTTCGAGACTTTTAATAAACTTCATTATGAGCCGAATCAGATTGTGGTTAGTAACGGAGGTAAGCATTCTTTAACCAATATTTTTTCTGCTATTTTAAATCCGGGGGATGAGGTAATTATCCCGGCACCGTTCTGGTTAAGCTATCCGGAAATCGTTCGTCTGGCGGACGGTGTACCGGTGATTGTTCGTTGCGGGAAGGAGCAGGGCTACAAGATGACCGCGGAGCAGCTGGCTGCCGCATGCACCGAGAACACCAAGGCAGTAGTACTTAACACCCCGAACAACCCGACCGGTATGATTTATACCCGTGAGGAGTTGGAAGCACTTGCGAAGGTTATTGTTGAGAAGGACATCTACTGTGTAGCGGACGAAATGTATGAAAACCTTATTTACGAGGGATACGAGGCTGTCAGCATCGCTTCCTTAAACGAGGAGATTTATAAGAGAACCATTACCTGTAGCGGTGTAGCAAAGAGCTACGCTATGACCGGTTGGAGAATCGGTTACACCGGTTCCTCTGCTGAGATTGCAAAGCTCATGGGTAGTGTACAGAGCCATCAGACCTCCAACCCGAACTCCATTGCACAGAAGGCAACCGTAGAGGCACTTTTAGGACCGCAGGATACGGTACAGGAGATGAACAAGGAGTTCGATAAGCGTCGTATTTACATGTACGAGCGCGTGTCCAAGATGGATTTGGTGGATGCCTTAAAGCCGCTGGGTGCGTTCTATGTATTCGTAGATGTAAGTAAGCTTCTTCTTAAATCCTACAAGGGTGAGAAAATCGGCGATGTAGGCAAGCTTGCAAAGATTCTCATTGAGGACTACATGACCGCGGTTATTCCGTGTGCGGACTTCGGTTTTGATGACCACATCCGTTTGTCTTATGCGATTTCCATGGGCCAGATTAAGAAGGGCTTGGATCGTATTGAGCAGTTTATTAAGGATGTAGAGTAATACTGTTTGGAATCGTAAGCCTCGGGCTTTTACAAAATGTAAATGTCCGGGGCTTTTTTCTTTGGAAAAACAAAAACATTCGCATTTTTAATATTTCAGAAACATTTCTTAAAACTTTCCCCAACAAATCCCCGTTAGAATGAACTCATCAAATGAAACAAAGCAACAAGTAAACAAAAAGAAAAAACACAAACGGAGGACAAAAAAATGAACAAGAATGATCAGGAGTTTTTGGTACAGAAGATTCGCAGCCAGTATACGGAGAAGGAAAGCACGAAACTTGACGAGTTAAAGGAACTGGACAAGAAGGTAAAGGCACCGGCAAATGTATTTGCGTATGTGTTTGGTAGCATCGGTGCAATCATTATGGGAAGCGGTATGAGCCTTGTAATGACAGACTTGGGTGAGACTCTCGGTATGGGAGATGCCATGATTCCCGGAGTGGTAATCGGAGTCATCGGTTTAGCAGTGACACTTATCAATTATCCGCTGTATAAGAAGATTCTTGGCTCCCGTAAGGAAAAGTATGCGGAAGAGATTATTAAGCTTAGTGATAAACTGATGGAAGAGTAAAGAAATAAATTGATAGAAGATTTATATATTTTTATAAAAACTTTCGAAAAACAAGCTGATTTTCGAAAGTTTTTATGGCATTTTAAAAGAAATCTGCTATAATAATTACTAGAAATAGGTAATCATATAAAACGGAGGATAAAGTTATGGATGTAAAGAAGAAAAAAACGTTGCTTCGGAAACTGATTTTAGGAATGTCCGTATGTTTTCTTGCGATTGTAGGTTGGGTCATCTTTATTTTAAAGTTAGTGGAAAAGGGTACGATAAATTCAACACTGGCTTCGATATCTATCGTTGGCGTGCTTTTGTTTATCTTAGGCGGTATTTTTATGGTGGTTCGCTTTATTGTGGGGAAATTTGTTCAGATTTTCAGCGGACTGAAAGATTCGACAGACGAGAAGCTTGATAAGGGAGCAGATAAACTGGCACAAAGAAATGATGAAATCGGTGAAATGGCACGTTACATCCAGGATATGTTTTCTTCCATCGGTACTGTAATCACCGGCATTCGTACCGCGTCCGGGGAACTTAGTGAAGTGTCAAAAAGTTTTACCGATATCTTTAACAGTATGGAACAAGCGGTAGAGCAGACCGGAGAGGAAGTGGATACCATTGCGTCCAATACCACATTACAGGCTGACCGGACTTCGGATATGAAGGATAAAATCAATGCCATCAGTGTTGCTATTGAGAAAATTTCGGTAAATGTAGAATCTTTGGCGGAAAGTGCCGGAATCATGAAACAGTATGATGAAGCGGTGGAGAAGATTTTAGGTGAGCTTGTTTCCATTAGCCAAAAGAGCAGTGAGTCCGTGGAAAATGTAAGGCAGCAGACTGAACTCACCAATGAGTCCGCACAGAAGATTCGTACGGCAACAGAGATTATTGCCGGCATATCCGGACAGACAAACCTCCTTGCGTTAAATGCAAGTATTGAAGCAGCAAGAGCAGGAGAACACGGAAAGGGGTTTGCGGTTGTTGCGGACGAGATTCGTGCGCTGGCGGACCAGTCCAGGGAATCTACACAGCAGATTGAGGCTGTGGTAGCGGCACTTTTGGAAAATTCCGCAGTCAGTGTAGAGATTACAAAGGAAGTGTCGGAAGCATTTTTAAAGCAGAATGAAAAGATACGGGAAACGGAAGAAATTTTCGGATCGCTCAATCAGGAAATCGAAAAAGTAAGTTCTTCCATAAAAGAGATTACCGGTGAAGTAGATGATTTGAATGTACATAAGACCGTGATTGAAACCGGTATTGATGAGCTGGCAACTGCTGCACAGCAAAATGCACAGAGTGCTGAAGTTACAACGGAAAACATGGAAGAATTCAGACAGATTGTAAACGAATGCAACCGTGCAACCGAGGTAGTTGTAAATGTTTCTGAGGAACTGATTGGGTACATCAAAGAGTTCAGTGAGGACTCCATTAAAGAAAAAATTATTGTATAACAGAAAAGACGAATCACAGAAAGACCGGTGTTTGCATGGAAAGCAGACACCGGTTTTTGTACTTTATAGGAAATTTTAATATTAATATTTCAGAAACAATTTTTAAATTTTTTTCCAACAATCCTTCGTTAACATGAACTCATCAAATGAAACAAAACAATAAAAAAGAAAAGGAGAAAAGTAAAATGGCTAATAAGTTTGTAGAAGCAAATGAAAAAATCGCAGATGCAGTAGTGGATGGGTATAAGAAGATTGAGAACGGTGTGGTATCCGGTTATAAGAAAATCGAAAAGAGTGCTGTGGACGGATTCAATAAGGTAACCGATAAGTGTGTCGAAAAGCTTTTTACCAAAGAAGGTGAAACCGTAGAAGAAGCGAAGAAGAGACTTTCCGGAGAAAAGTAAGAGCATAAGGTGACAGAATCATCGATGGAAAACAAGACCCAAAATAAAGGAACGATTCAGTCAGACCAATCAGCGAGGTGTCAGAAGGCATCTCGCTATTGTCGGATTTGTGAGGTGCGGTATGAAGAAAACAATTACATATGATGTAAACCAAAAGAAAGTGGAACGTGAAATTAACTATATTCCGGTCCGGTACATTATTGCAGTATTTATTACGTTATTTGAGGTACTGGCTGTCATTGGAATTGTGGCGGCATTGTGTTATTATGTTCCGTATTTTTATCTGGCGGCATGGGCAACGGAAATCTTTTGTGTGATTCGGATTATTGCATCCGATGACAACCCGGATTATAAAGTACCGTGGCTGTTGGTCGTATTAATTGTTCCGGTTGCGGGATTTATGCTTTATTTTATGTTCTACTCCAGAAAATTACAGAGAAAGTTTGTGAAGCGGTTAACCGAAATGAGGCGACATACATACAAACAGGACGACAGTGAATTATTTGCAAAGCTTCATAAAGAAAACCCTACGGCTGCCACACAGGCAAAAATGCTTTGTAACATTGCGGATACCCACTTGTTTGCCGATACGAAACAGGAATATTTTCCGCTGGGAGAAGACATGTTCCGGCGTATGATTACCGACTTGGAAACGGCAGAAAAATTTATCTATATGGAATATTTTATTGTGGAAGAAGGAAAGTTCTGGAATTCCATTTTAGATATTTTAAAGAAAAAGGCTGCTGCTGGAGTGGAAGTCAAAGTGTTGTATGACGATATCGGCTGTATGATGACCTTGCCGGGGGATTATCATAAAATTTTGCGTAGATATGGCATTGAGGCGACCCCGTTTTCAAGGTTGCGAGGTCAGGCAGATAGTGAGTTTAACAACCGCAGCCATCGCAAAATCTTGGTGATTGACGGAAAAACAGGGTATACCGGCGGAATTAATCTTGCAGATGAATACATTAACGAAATTGTAAAACACGGCCACTGGAAAGACACCGCAATTCGCCTGGAAGGTGAGGCGGTATGGGAGTTGACGAAGCTGTTTCTTGTGGATTTTGGTATCAATGTACGGAAATTGCCGCCTGTAAGAGAAGATTTGTACCCGGTGCAGTCGGAGATTTCGGAACCGGGGTATCTGATTCCGTTCGGAGATGGCCCTCATCCGATTTACGAGAGAAGAGTCGGAAAGAGCGTGATTCAGAATTTACTTTCCGGTGCAACAGAGTATGCATGGATGACGTCCCCTTATCTTATTATTGACAATGATTTGTGTACCGATTTTGAAAATGCGGCACTGCGGGGTGTGGATGTACGAATTATGGTGCCTCATGTGCCGGACAAAAAACTGGTATTTGCCATGACAAGAAGCTTTTATCCTCGTTTAATGGCGGCAGGGGTAAAGATATATGAATATGAGCCGGGCTTTTTGCATGCAAAGAGCTATTTGGCGGATGATGCCTATGCCATGATCGGAACCATTAATTTAGATTACCGAAGTCTGGTGCATCATTTCGAAAACGGGGTGTGGATGTACCGTTGTGATGCATTAAAATCTCTGAAAGCAGATATGGAAGAGACACTTACTAAATGCATCGAAGTGACACCGAAAATGTTAAAAACTAATCTTTTACAGCGTTTTATTTGCGCGGTAGTACGGATTTTTGCTCCGATGCTGTAAAAAATATCAAAAACAGAAACAAAACTTTAACATTTCTGTGGTATTCTGTTGGTAGGAATCCTATAGAAACGGAGGAGTGTTCATGTTTAAGATTTTGGTAGTTGAGGATGATAAGGATTTAAATAAGACGGTGTGCTCGTTTTTAAATCACAGCGGTTATGAGGCAGTAGGATGCTTAAATGCCAACGAGGCCTATGATGCGTTGTATGAGACGATGTTTGATTTGATTATTTCGGATATTATGATGCCGGGAACAGACGGATTTGAATTTGCCAGAACTGTCCGAACCCAGAACGAGAACATTCCGATTCTGTTTATGACCGCCAGAGACGATATGGCGTCAAAACAGCGGGGCTTCCGCATCGGCGTAGACGACTATATGGTAAAACCCATTGATTTGGATGAGCTGTTTCTTCGTATCGGAGCGTTACTTCGCCGGGCGAAAATTGCGGCCAGCCGTAAGCTTGAAATCGGAAGCTTTGTCATGGATGCGGACGAGCATACGGCATATTTAAACGAAGAAGAGATACCGATGACAAACCGGGAATTCAGTATTTTATATAAATTATTGTCTTACCCGAAAAAGACCTTTACAAGAATGCAACTGATGGACGAGTTTTGGGATGTAGACACGGAGACAACGCCACGGGCAGTGGATGTGTACATGACAAAGCTTCGGGGAAAGCTGGCTGATTGTGAGGATTTTGAGATTGTAACGGTACATGGTCTCGGGTATAAGGCGGTGATAAAGTGAAGAATGAAAAACGCATCCCTAAAATCTTAAAGGCAGTGAGTCGTTATACGTTGTTCTTCCTTGTGATAGCTTTCCCGATTACTTGTTGTCTGATGTTATTTATCCGAACTATGTCCGGAAATATGGGATTGGAATTAACCAGTGAAAACATCAGTACCGCGGCGAAATTGACCTTTGTAAATGTGGTGGCACTGAGTATTCTATTTGCCGTGATTGACGTCATACGGCGAAAGATTACGGTAGACCGCCCGGTACGCCGAATTACGAAAGCTGCGGAACAGATGATGCAGGGAGACTTCACCGTGCGTATTGAGCAGTTCAAAGAAATTACGGCAAATGAAGGATTTAACGAAATCATTCGTTGCTTTAATCAGATGGCCGAGGAACTGTCCGGTGTGGAAACCCTGCGGACGGATTTTGTTGCCAACGTATCTCATGAAATGAAAACGCCGCTTGCCGTAATGCAAAATTTTGGGACACTGTTACAGACTCCGGGATTGACCGAGGAAAAGCGGCTGGAATATGCAAAGGGCGTTACCGATGGAGCAAGGCGTTTGGCAAATATGATGACCAATATGCTAAAACTGAACCGTTTGGAAAATCAGCAAATTTATCCGAAGGCTACGGAATACGATTTAAGTGAACAGTTATGTGAATGCCTGCTTCAGTTTGAGGATGTCTGGGAACGTCGGAATATCGAAATCGATACAGACTTAGAAGACGGTGTTATCGTAACTGCGGATGAGGAGCTGCTTACACTGGTATGGAACAATCTGTTGTCCAATGCCTTTAAGTTTACCGGGGACGGTGGAACGGTGATTTTGAAACTGAAAACAACGGAACATCACGCCATCGTCACGGTGGCGGATACCGGTTGCGGTATGTCCCCGGAAGTGGGGGCTCATATTTTTGATAAGTTTTATCAAGGGGATACGTCCCATGCCACGGAAGGAAACGGCCTCGGTCTTGCCCTTGTGAAACGTGTCATTGACATTATGCAGGGAGAAATCCGGGTGGACAGCATACCGGGACAGGGCACCGAATTTACAGTAAAGATACCGAAGGGATGATTATGAAACATAGAAATAACGAGAAAAAAGAAGAGAAGATACTGTGGAAGAACTTACTGTTTCCGCCGGTTTGGCTGATTTTACTGTTGACTGTCGTATGTGCCGCAGCTCTGGTTTCTGTATTTGTAAAGCATATGGAAACCCATCCGGTAGCCTACGTGGTGTATGTGATATCCTTTTATACGGTTTCGGTGCTTGCCATCGCTTGCAGCACCACGCTTCCGAAACAGTGGAAGCGTGCCAAGGATTGGTTTTCCGGTACGGAGTACGGTAACCGTTACATGACAGACGCCGTATTTAAAAATCAGCTTTCTTTGTATGCCACGCTGGCGGTCAACATACTGTATGTGGCAGTCAATACAGTTATGTTCTTTTTATATGATTCCATGTGGTTCGTGATTTTAGCGGTGTATTACGGCATTCTGGCTTTAATGCGCTTTTTATTGCTAAGGTACAAGGCGAAGCATGAAATCGGAAGTAATCGCAGGGGAGAACTGCATAGGGCTATTCTTTGCTCCTCAATTTTATTGTTAGTGAACATTGTGCTTTCCGGAGCGGTTTTAATGATATTGTTTGAGGAAAAAGGATTCTTTTATCACGGAATCCTGATTTATGTGGTGGCACTGTACACGTTCTACATTACGGTATATGCCATTGTAAATGTAGTCAAATACCGAAAATATAACAGTCCGGTGATGTTAACGGCAAAAATTATTGCCTTATCGGCGGCGTTGGTCTCCATGCTTTCTTTGGAAACCGCTATGCTTTCGGAATTCGGTGCCGGAATGGCAGAGATTGAAAAGCGGATACTGATTGCGGCTACCGGCGGAGGCGTCAGCGTGGCAGTGGTTCTCATGTCAAGCTTTATGATTGTCCGGTCCGCAAAGGAAATGAAAACAATACGAAGGAAAGAAAATAAGGAGTAAATGAGGATGGAACAGAAACAAACGGAAGGATTTCAGTATTCTTATTCCGCAAAACAGCAGGAAGAAATTAAGCGGATTCGTAGTAAATACGAAGCTCCGCAGGAAGATAAAATGGCGTATTTGCGCCGGTTGGACGAGAGTGCGGTAAAGAAAGGAACGATGTTGTCGATTGTGTTGGGCGTCATCGGCACTTTGATTCTCGGTGTAGGAATGTGCTGTGTGCTGGTGTGGCAAAATGTGTGGTTTGTACCGGGGATTATCATCGGAATGGTAGGATTGATAGTGTTATCCCTGGCCTATCCGGTGTATATGAAGGTGACGAAGAAGGAGCGTGAAAAAATCGCACCGGAAATTATGCGATTGACAGATGAGCTGTTGAAGTAAACAGCTCTTTTTGTTGTAAAAAATAATTAGGAAAAAGATGAATTACTACTTGACAATCTCACTCCACATGATGTAGACTGGAGTTACAATCTACATCATGTCGAGTGAGGAGGGTTATTTATGGCAGAATTACAAATGGGCGAGGTAGAATCAAGGTTTGCCGATATGATTTGGGAATCGGAGCCGGTACATTCCAGGGAACTGGTGCGGCTGGCAGAGGAAAAGCTGGATTGGAAGAAGTCTACCACATATACGGTGTTAAAACGCCTTTGTGATAAAGGAATCTTTGAAAACAACAACTGTATTGTGACGTCAAAAATCAAGCGTGACGAGTTTTTTGCCATGCAGAGCGAACAGTTTGTGCAGGACACCTTTGCAGGGTCTCTGCCGGCTTTTTTGGCGGCTTTTACGAAAAGACGGGGAAAGTTATCGAAAGCGGAGGTTGACGAGCTGCGGCGTATGGTAGCGGAATATGAGGAGGAGTAGACTATGGGAGCAGTGTTTATCAAGATTTTGAATATGAGTTTTACTGCAGGCTTAATTGTTCCGGCCGTTTTATTGGTGCGTGTATTGTTTCAAAAGAAGGCACCGAAAGCGTTATTTCCGATTTTGTGGGCGATTGTAGCGGTACGTCTGGTTTGCCCGGTGGTATTGGAAAGCAGAATCAGTTTGATTCCGAATACGAAGCCGATGCACTGGGAAGCAGTATCTACCGGCGGGGCGGATAGCGTGGATTCCTCGAACTATTCCGTAATTACAGATCCGGAGGAAGCAAAACAAATTGCGGAAGAATATCAAAGATACATAAACGGTTTGAAAAAGCAGCCGGAGAAAATTGTGGTATCGGTTGTTTCGGGGCCTGCAGAAACAGGGAATCCCGAAGAGGCAGATTATTTCATTCAAAGAATCGCCCCGGAGGAAACCGTGCTTCCGGATGAGATTATGGAGGAACTAAAAGCAAACGGTACGTATAAGGAAATCACGGAAGACGGTGTTACAAATACCTATACCTTGGTCTATGAAACAACGCTAGCCGGGCAAAAAATTTCCGTCTATGAAATTTTAGCCGTTATATGGATTGTCGGAGCCGCAGGAATGCTGTTTTATATATTATTTAGCTATCTGCGGGTTTACCGGAAGGTAAAAGAATCTGCGCCGGAAGCGAAAAATGTTCGTATTTGCGACGGTATTGACAGTCCGTTTATCTTAGGCTTGATTTGTCCGAAAATCTATTTACCGTCGAATATTGCAGAGGAAGACAAGGAATATGTGCTTGCCCATGAAAGGGCCCATTTGAAGCGTTTTGACCACCTCTGGAAGCCGTTGGGATTTTTATTACTTTCCGTTTACTGGTTTCATCCGCTTTTATGGGTGGCATATATCCTTTTGTGCAAGGATATCGAATATGCCTGTGATGAAAAAGTGATGAAGGAGTTGGGAGCGGAGCATAAGAAAAATTATTCCACGGCGTTAATTAATTGCAGTGTACCGAAGCGAATGATTTCCGCCTGCCCGTTAGCCTTCGGCGAGAATGGGGTAAAGGGAAGAATAACGTCGGTATTACACTATAAAAAACCGGCATTTTGGATTATACTTACCTCCGTATTACTTTGTACGGTATTGGCGGTATGTTTTCTTACAGACCCGATGCAAAAGAAAAAGTTACCGCAGGCAGGAGATATCATTACCTTCGGTACGTATGAACAGGATAATGTGACCGAAAACGGAGCGGAACCCATTGAGTGGCTGGTGGTGGATGTATTTGACGGGAAAGCAACTCTTCTCAGCAAATACGGACTGGATGCGAAACCGTTTCATGAAGACGGCTCTGTGGGAGTGACATGGGAAGAGTGTTCCTTACGCGTCTGGTTGAACGAAACCTTTTATCAGACTGCATTTAACGAAAGGGAACAAAAACAGATTGTTTCCACAAGATTGGACAATCATTCGAGCGGACGTTATTACGTTTCCGGAGGAGGAACGGTTACCGAAGATAAAGTGTATTTGCTGAGTAAGGAAGAGTTATCTGATTTTCTGGGATATTACAAAGAGTACGAGAACGGAAAGAAAGTACGAAAGATTACCGCTACCGCCTATGCAAAGGCGCAGGGAGCATGGGAAGAGGAAAATGAAGCGGGTGTTTCCAGCCCGTGGTTGTTGCGTACGCCCGGCTTAAGCGCCCATCATGTTAGTCGCGTGAACCCGGACGGAACATTGTCTGATGAGGTATATCACAGCTATGGTGGAAACGCCATCCGTCCCGCAATCCGGATTTCTCTTGCGGATGCCGAATATGAGATTATTTCGACGGAGAATACGGAGGAGACGGAAGAGACTGCGCCTGTTACAAGAAACGGACGTTTCCGGGATTTGGTGGCGCTGTCGGAGGCAAAGCCGGGATATGTGGTGCAGTTCGGTTCCTATGAACAAAATAACGATGAAACGGACGGACCGGAGCCCATTGAGTGGTATGTTCTTGATGTAAAGGACGGAAAAGCCTATCTTCTCAGTAAATATGTGTTGGAAAATATGACCTATCATGACCGTAAGGAAGATGTAACATGGGAAACCTGTGCATTGCGTACATGGTTGAACGGGACATTTTACGATACGGCATTCAACGCCGAAGAAAAACAACAGGTTGCAACGACGCTTTTGGAAAATGTATGGAATCCTTGGAATACGTCCACGGAATATGATTATACGGAGGATAAGGTATTTTTGCCGGCAATCGAGGATGTTCTATGGGGAGCGTATTCATATTCGGAAAGGGCTCCGGAAAGCACCACTTATATATTTGGCGGATATTTTCAAACAGATACGGAGCGTATTGCAAGAAGTTCGGAATCTTTGTTTTTCCGGAACGGAGAGACCGGTTCTTTCACGAATTACGGCTATTGGTTACGGGCCTCCTCCCGGACAGAATACCGGCCGTCCGACGCCTATAACAATCCCTATCCGGTGAAAAAGCCGTACACGGTAGTGGCAGGGATCAATCCGGACGGCAGTCTTAGTGTGACGGCAGATCTTCAGGTGGATTACGGTAACGGTGTACGCCCTGCAATTTGGGTCAACCTGGGGAATGCGGAGGATACGGATGTCGAACGGTATTCCGAAAAGGAAATAAAGGAAGCCTTTTTGGAATATTTAAACCATCAGGCCTATTTGTACCCGTCCGAGTATCCGCAGACAAAATATAAGTGTAACTTTGAAGTATATGGCACCACCGATTCCAAAATGAAACGGGTATATTTGAAAACGGATGAAAACGGAACAAGTCGGTGGTATTTGTGTACCCCAACCGTTTATATGGACGAGGAAGCTCCCCTTACGATTACACCTATGGAACAGGAAACTATGAACCGGTTCTTATCGGAGGGGGAAATTACGTATCTTGGCAAGGATACCGTAAAGGTACCTGTCCCGAAAAAGCCGGAATATCATAAGAATACAGAGTTAAATCTTGCGGAGTATAAGGAAAGTATCGCTTGTATTGCCGATGTGCTTTATCAACACGGCTATACAGAAAAAGACGGCTACAGGGATGTGTTAAAGCTGGAGGCTTGGATTTCCGAGTTTGATATGGAAAAGAAGCTGTTTCCTTATGCGTATGTCATCATAAACGATGCTTATGTATACGAGACAAGCTTTACCAAGCAAAAAGGCCTGTATTCCACCTTTTATGAGGATAATCATACCAAAGATACATCGCTTATTTTCCCGGAAGAAGGCGTATTCTATGCTTTGGATGAATTTGACGGAAGAAGTATAAAACCGCTTGCATCCATGGATGAAAAACAGGCAGAGCGCATAAAGGATTGTGCAGTGTTACATTATGTACACGAGCCGGATTTTACGGAGACCATTACCGTTGCGGGCAAGAAAATAAGTCTTCCGAAACAGAATCTGGAAATCAGCGTCGGAAACCGCATCGGAATGGCGTTTGTACCGCAGAAAAACGTTGGAAACCGTACCTATTATACGGTTTATCGCAGTATGGATAACGGAAACAGCTGGTATTTGGTTTCGGAAGAGTTTCAGACCGCAGGAGGGGATGTCATCGCCATTAGAATGCCCACAGAGGACCATGTGGTTTGCTATTTTGAAGGAAAGGGTAATTCCTTACAAAGCTGTTATTTATCCGAAGACGGCGGTGTGACATGGAGTTTACAGGAGCAGGCGGTAAAGCCGTACGCTGATTTAGAAAAAGCATCCGTGGGAACCTCAGTTGTATTCGGTTCCTACGAACAGGATTCTGACCGGTCAAACGGCGACGAAGAACTGGAATGGCTTGTGCTTGACCGCAGAGGAGAACAGGTACTTCTTCTCAGCAGATACGGCTTGGATGTAAGAGAGTACCATGACCGGGCTTATGAGGATGTCACATGGGAAAATAGTTTTGCGCGGGAATGGTTGCAGCAAAGCTTTTATGCGAAAGCATTTTCCGCAAAGGAACGGGCGATGATTGTAAAAACCGAGAATGAAAACGGGGATGGGATTATGTCTGATACAACGGAGGATTATGTATTTCTTCTCAGCGCAGAGGAAGTGTTGAACGGCAAAGCCTGGGACGGAACACCGTACTTTGCAACTGCTGTCGACCGGATTACGATCCCGACGGCATATAGGTCTTATTCTTCATGGTTATACAGTAATGACGAATCTTCGGAGTGGGCTGGTATCACCACGGAATGGTGGCTTCGCACAACGGGAAACGCCGGCATGTATGCGGATGTAGTAACAAAGAGCGGAAAGGTTCTGCTTGGCGAAAGAGAAAATTACTCCGAGGATGTATCGGTTCGTCCGGCAATCTGGGTAGATTTGTCCTTGTTGGCAGACACAGAAAACAAATAGCAAAAAAAGTAACAAAGAGGGCTGCGCATTTATGATTTTCGCTTGCGAATGCGCAGTTCTTTTGTCTTTTTACCGAATATGGGAAATATTGACTTCATAACGCTAATGTGCTACAATTTTTCTAGACATTTATGTCAACCAAAATACATTAGGATAATGAAAAACAAAATATCTGTAACTACAAAATAGAAAGGAAAAGTATCCGGCTTCTAATGGGAAGTGAGAGGATACAGGTAAAACTATGAAAATCGGTATTATCGGAGCGGGCAACATGGGTTACCCGATGTTAAAGGGCGCAGTGAAGGTGGCAGGCGGAGAAAACGTTCTTTTCACCTGTATGAGTGAGTCGGACAAGGAAAGAGGCAAGGCGGCAGGTGCGGTGTACTGTGAAAGTAATGCGGCGCTGGCGACACAGGCGGATATGGTTGTGCTGGTCATTAAACCGTATGTGTACGAGACGGTGCTTTCCGAGATTAAGGGAAAGGTAAAGGACGGCGCAATCGTGGTCACGGTGGCTGCCGGTATTACAATTTCTTACATAAAAGAGGCTCTGGGCGGGCAGATTAAGGTGGTACGTGTGATGCCGAATACTCCGGCCATGGTAGGAGAAGGCATGTCTGCGGTGACCTATGACGAAGGTTCTGCATTTACCGCAGAAGAAAAGAAGCTTGTTGGCGAATTTTTCGATTCCTTCGGTAAGTATGTGGTGCTTCCGGAGAATTTACAGGATGCGGCCATTCCGGCATCCGGCAGTTCCTCTGCCTTTGTGTATGTGTTTATTGAGGCAATGGCGGATGCGGCGGTATGTTGTGGTATTCCGAGAGATACTGCCTATAAAATGACGGCCCAGACGGTGCTTGGTGCCGCAAAAATGGTACTGGAAACCGGAGAACACCCGGGAAAGCTTAAAGATAACGTTTGTACCCCGGGCGGAACTACCATTGCTGGCATTCGTGCACTGGAGGAAAACGGTTTCCGCAGTGCGGTGATGGAGGCTTGTATTGCAACCTTTGATAAGGTAAAGTCCATGCAGAAGTAGGACGTGCAGGAAAGATTACGGAGCAGTTGCATGTACATATAATACCGAATAAAAGGAGCAGAAAATGGAAAAAATCAAACGTATTGACCGTTCCTTAGTATATAAAGGAGCCTGGATTTCCATGTATACCGATTCCATGGCCTTTGCCAACGGAAATTTTGCCAATTGGGATTTTATTCACCACAACGGTGCGGCGGCCATGGTGGCGGAAGATGCCGACGGAAGGATTATTATGATTCGTCAGTGGCGTCCCGGTGCGGAAGGTGAGATTTTAGAGCTTCCTGCCGGGGGAATCAACCCGGGTGAAGAGCCGATGTCTGCGGCGGTACGGGAGCTTCGGGAAGAGACGGGAGCCCTGTGCAAGGAAGCAAAGCCACTTCTTATGATTCAGCCGTCTCCGGCATACAACGATGAAAAGGTTCATATGTTTTATGGTAAGGTTACCGGATACGCAGAGTTGGAACTTGATGAAAACGAGTATGTGACCATCGAACGGTATTCCTTGGAAGCGTTGATTGAAAAGGTTATGCGAGGAGAAATTTCCGATTCCAAGACGGTGGCGGGATTGTTTGCCTATCAGGAGTTAAAGCGTCGTTAAGAAGAACCGCAGAAAGGAGGCATGTATGGAAGCTTATATTGAAAAGTTTTGTGAATATCGAAAAGAGAAAAAGCAGGTTTCCGAAAATACCATGCTTGCCTATCGTTCGGATTTGATGCGGATGGTGTCCTATTTTCGAAACAACGGAATTGTGTTTGTAGAACAGGTGACGGAAACCCACCTGAATTCTTTTATTCTTTCTGCGGAAAGGGAAGGCTTAAAGGCGTCTTCCGTTGTGAGACTGATTTCCAGTATTCATAGTTTTTTTGATTATTTGACCAAAAAGGGTATTCTTCTTGAAGATCCGTCGGAACGCATCAAGGCGCCGAAAGCGGAACAACCGCAACAGGAGATAATTTCTGTAGGAGAGTTGGAACAATTACTTGCCGCACCGGAAACCGATACACCGAAGGGGCTACGGGACCGGGCAATGCTGGAGCTTTTGTATGCCACCGGCATTCATTTAAATTCCCTGCTTACCTTAAAGCTTGACCAGATACAATTAAAGTTTAAGGTGTTAATGGTAAGTGAAGGAGATCAAAACCGTGTGCTTCCTTTGGGGCAACCGGCCTGTGAGGCACTTTCCGCCTATTTGGAACGGGGAAGAGAGGCGTTAAAGAAGCCGGAGTCGGACCCGGAGCTTTTATTTTATAATAAATCCGGCGAAGCAATGACACGACAGGGCTTTTTTAAGCGAATTACCGAATATACGAAGAAGGCAGGACTTCCGAATATTACACCACGGATTCTGCGAAATTCCATGATAAACCATTTGATGAGCAACGGTGCCTCCTATGCGGGTGTGCATCAGCTTTTAGGAACGAAACGGTTGTCTGCCGCCATGAACTTCGAGCGCCAGACGCAATCCGTACCGGAAATGTATAAAAAAGCCCATCCGAGGGCATAAAAAAGTCCCACAAACATTGTGGGACTTAACTTTTAATGGAGAAACTCGACACTTATACGCGTTCAGCAATACGATACAATAATTCTTCGGTATCGGTCCAGCCCAAACACGGGTCGGTAATGGATTTGCCGTAGATATGCTCGCCGATTTTCTGACAACCTTCTTCGATGTAGCTTTCTACCATAACACCCTTTACAAGTTTTGCAACATCCGGATTTACTTTACGGCTATGTAAAATCTCGGATACGATACGTGGCTGTTCTGCGAACTTTTTATTGGAATTGTTGTGGTTGGCATCCACGATAACCGCCGGATTCTTTAAGTGCGGATGCTCCTCATACATAGTTAGCAAACGCATCAAATCTTCATAATGATAGTTCGGCTGACTCTGTCCATGCTTATTTACCGCACCGCGCAAAATGCAATGTGCATACGGGTTACCGGTGGTTTGTACTTCCCATTGACGGAACAGGAAGGAGTGAGAGTGCTGTGCTGCGGTTACGGAATTTAACATAACGGAGAAATCACCGCTGGTCGGGTTCTTCATGCCGGCCGGAATATCCATACCGCTGACGGCCAAACGATGCTGCTGGTCCTCAACGGAACGGGCACCTACCGCAACGTAGGAGAGGATATCATCCAGATATGGCCAGTTTTCCGGATAAAGCATTTCATCCGCCGGAGTAAGATGAGTTTCCTCAATTGCGTGTAAATGCATCTTACGAACCGCAATTAAGCCTTCCTGCATATTCGGAGCCTGCTCCGGATTCGGCTGATGCGCAATTCCTTTATAACCTTCTCCGGTAGTGCGCGGCTTGTTGGTATAAATACGCGGAACTAAAAACAACTTGTCCGTTACCTTTTCCTGTACCTTGGCAAGGCGATGAATATAGTCAAGAACGGCAGTTTCGTTATCGGCGGAACACGGCCCTATGATAACCATAAACTTATCGGATTCTCCGGTAAGAATCTTTTTCATTTCTTCATCGCGTTCTTCTTTTACAGCGACTGCTTCCTTGGAAAGCGGATACAAATCCTTTAAAACTTCCGGGGAAATTACTTCTCTGATTTTTGTAAAACTCATAAAAATCCTTTCCTGACATGGAATTGCGTGTATGTCATGTAATTTATCATAAAATTTGTATTTTTCTACATACAAAGTACATTATAAAACTTGAAAACAGTAGTGTCAATAGGCGTATTGCGGAATATTTCCGGATATGGTAAACTAATATGGAACATAGATACCGAATCGGACGGGTACGACTTTTGCAGGGCAAACAATCGAAACGGGTAAAAGGAGTGATAAACTTATGCGCATGTATGATTTGATTATGAAGAAGAAACACGGACAGTCTTTGACGGATGAGGAGATTCGTTTTCTGGTAAACGGGTATACAAAGGGAGAGATTCCGGATTACCAGATGTCGGCTTTTTTGATGGCGGTATGTTTTCAGGGGATGGACGAAGCGGAGACCCTTTCTCTTACCATGGCAATGGCGGAAAGCGGTGAAATGCTTGACTTATCCGCAATACACGGGATGAAAGCGGATAAGCACAGTACCGGCGGCGTGGGAGATAAGACCTCCCTGATTTTAGGACCGATGGTGGCTTCTTTGGACGTTCCGGTGGCAAAAATGTCAGGACGTGGGCTTGGGCATACCGGAGGTACCATTGATAAATTGGAGAGTTTTCCGGGCTTTTCCGTGGCAATCTCTAACGAGAAATTCATCGAAAATGTCAACCGGATGAAGCTGGCGATTATCGGCCAGACGGCGGAGTTGGCACCGGCGGATAAGATGTTGTATGCCCTTCGGGACGTAACCGCTACGGTGGACCAGCTTTCTCTGATTGCCAGCAGTATTATGAGCAAAAAGCTGGCGGCTGGTTCCGATGTGATTGTACTGGATGTCAAGGCCGGTAGCGGCGCCTTTATGAAAACCTATGAGGATGCGCGTAAACTGGCGGAAACCATGGTAAAAATCGGTAACGGTGCCAGCAGAAAGACCTACGGGGTAATTTCGGATATGAACCAACCGTTAGGCTTTGCGGTAGGTAATATTTTAGAGGTAAAGGAAGCAATCGGTGCGTTAAACGGCCGGGCGCCGGAAGATTTAAACGATGCCTGCATGACACTGGCGTCTTATATGTTACTGGGTGCAGGACGTGTAAAGGAGATTGCGGAAGCAAGAGAACTTCTTGCGGAGACGGTTCGTTCCGGTGCAGCCCTTTTAAAACTTGCGGAATTTGTAGAGGCCCAAGGAGGCGACAAACGTTATGTTTATGAGCCGGACCGGTTCCCGAAAGCAAATCTGATATATGAGGTAAAAGCGCAGGCAGACGGTTATATTTCTGCCATGAATACGGAAGAAATCGGCCTGACGTCTCTTGTGTTGGGCGGCGGAAGAGAAACAAAGGAGAGTGAAATTGACCTTACCGTCGGTATCGTATTTGAGAAGAAAATCGGTGCCAAGGTACGTGTGGGTGATACGATTGCGGTACTTCATGCAAATGACAAGGAAAAACTTTCTGCGGCAACCAAACGATTGCAGAATGCATTGACCATCGGACAGACACCGGTTACCCCGGTACCGCATATTTTAGGTGTAGTGGAACAATAGTCATAGTTTAGGCTTTTCCGAATATCTTGTAGAAAGAGTACGTTCGGAGAGGTTACAGAATGATGATGTTACAAAATAATCGGAACAAAACAGGGAAAAGGATATGGGCAGGACGCGCACTTGCCGGTATCCTTTCTGTTTTTCTTTTCGCGGAAACAATACTGTTGCCTATGGGATTACCGAAAGCTGCATGGGCAGGCGGTCTGACCGAGGAAGAAAATGTTGCAGTGGTAACAACAGGAGAAACATTAGGAGATATAAGCGCGGACAGCCTTGCTACCGCAGCACCGGAGGGACTTACCATATCTTCGGAGTCGGTCATTGTGATGGAAATGGAGTCCGGAACGGTTATCGGAGAAAAAGATGCGGACAAAACCCGTCCGATAGCCAGTGTTACCAAAATTATGACCCTTTTGTTGATTGCGGAAGCGGTAGATGCCGGAAAGCTTAAGCTTACCGACACGGTAACGGTCAGCGAATATGCCGCATCCATGGGCGGTTCTCAGGTGTTTTTAGAACCGGGAGAGACCCAGAACGTGGAAACCATGATGAAATGCATCAGTATTGCCAGCGCCAACGATGCCTGTGTGGCCATGGCAGAGCATTTGGCGGGTTCCGAAGGGGCATTTGTGGAGCAGATGAATGCAAAAGCCAAGGCGTTGGGAATGAATAATACCACTTTTCACAATTGTTGCGGACTGGATGTAAGTGGTCACTTATCCTGTGCGCGGGATGTGGCACTCATGTCTGCGGAGTTAATGAAAAATCATCCTTGGATTACAAAATATACCACCACCTGGATGGATACCATCATTCATACTACACGGCGCGGTGCCAGTGAATTTGGACTTGCCAATACCAATAAACTGTTAAAGCAATACAACGGCATTACGGGCTTAAAGACCGGTTCCACCGACGAAGCGAAATATTGTCTTTCCGCAACTGCCGAACGGAACGGGGTGAAACTGGTGGCAGTAGTTTTGGCGGCACCGGATACTAAGACAAGATTTCGGGAAGCGGCGGCACTGCTGGACTACGGATTTAGCAAATGTACTGTCTATAAGGACGACGGAGCGGATTTTACGCTTACGGAGACAGAAGTAACGGGAGGACAGCAAAACAAGGTGGCTGTGGGCCTAAAAGAGCCCTTTTACCGCGTGTTTACCGGCGGAGAGGACTTGTCTGCCATTCAAAAGGAAATCGTCTTAAGCGAGGAAATCAAAGCCCCGTTAAAGAAAGGGGACGTAATCGGAACCTATCGTTACAGTTTAAATGGGAAAGAGTTAGGAAGTGTAGAGATTATTTGTAAGGAAGAAGTGAAAGAAATGACCTTTGGGGCAGGTTTCCGAACGTGTATGGAATTGTTTTTCTGTAACTTTCATTGACACCAACCGAAAAATAAAGTATGATATTTAAGGGAAGGGATACTTCTTTTTGACTTGTAGAGACGGGGAGGAGAGCAAGGAGGTACAAGGATGAAAAACAGCGGTCTGTTTCTGCTTGGAACGGCAGTACTTGCTTTGGGGGCTACGTTGTATCAGCTCGTTGAGCACGGCGTTCCGGTAAGACGGGAATATGAGGTTGAAGTACCGGAAGGGCTTTCCGGACTTCGTATTCTGTTACTTTCCGATTTGCACTGTAATCCTTTGATTTGTAACAATGAAAAGGTATTGCAGAGGTTGACGGCAGAACGGCCGGATGTGATTTTACTGGCGGGAGATATGATCAGTAAGTACGGGAAAACAGCCAATGACCGTGTACCTGCTTTTTTAAAGAAGCTGACTGAAATTGCACCGGTGGTTTACGGCATGGGGAATCATGAAGAAGTGCTTCGGACCGATTTCCCGGAAAAGTTTGCCGCATACAAAAAAAAGGTAGAAGACATGGGAATTTTCTTTCTGGATAACGAGACGGTTTCTCTTATTCTACAAGGGAAGAATGTCGATTTTGCGGGACTTACGTTAAAACATGAGTATTATTATAAATGGAAACGCAAGGCATTACCGGCGGAAGCACTGGAAGAACTTGTGATAGAAACCCCGGAGAATACAATACTTTTGGCACACTTTCCGGACCATTTCCCGGAATACAAGGAGCTTGCGCCTTTGGTGGTTTCCGGCCATAACCACGGCGGGATTATCCGGTTGCCGGTTGTGGGAGGTTTCATTTCTCCACAACTTTACATCCCGAAATACACCAGAGGGTGCTATACAGAAGGCAATTCTACAATGGTCGTAAGCGCGGGAATCGGGTCACATTCCTTGCCGGCCCGCTTGTTTAACCGAGTGGAATACGGTGTGATTACTACAAAAACGAGGAAATAGATATGAGTTTATCCGTTACGCTGGAAAAGTTTGAGGGGCCGCTTGACTTATTGTTGCACCTCATCGAAAAAAACAAAATAAACATTTACGATATTCCGATTGTGGAAATTACGGAACAGTACATGGATTATATTCGTCAGATGCAGGAGCAGGATATGGAGGTCATGAGTGAATTCCTTGTAATGGCTGCCACACTCCTTAATATCAAGTCCAAAATGTTACTTCCGCAGGAAGAACCGGAGGATATGGAAGAGTCGGTGGATCCGCGTCAGGAGTTGGTGGAACGCTTATTACAGTATAAAATGTATAAATACGCGTCGCTGGAGCTTTCTGACCGTCAATTGGATGCGGGACGTGTGCTGTTTAAGGAAGCCAATTTACCGCCGGAAATCGCGGATTATAAAGAGCCGATTGATACACAGGCTTTGTTGTCCGATTTGACTCTGCAAAAGTTGCATTCGATATTTGAATCGGTCATGAAAAAACAGGTAGATAAAATAGACCCGGTACGCAGCAAGTTCGGTCGTATCGAGAAGGAAGAAGTCAGCATGTCAAAGAAAATGCATGAAATTCAGGCGTATGCGTTGGCAAATAAGCGTTTTTCCTTCCGGGCGTTATTGATGGAACAATATGACAAGATGGATGTTGTCGTAACTTTTTTATGTATACTTGAATTAATGAAAATCGGAAGAATGCACGTAGTGCAGGAAGAAATTTTTGATGAAATAGAAATCGAATACCTGGCAGATGATATTATTGATTTTGAGGATTCGGATTTCTAAGCGGAGGAATACCATGGAGTTACAAGCGTTAGAAGCACAATTAGAAGCAATTTTATTTACCCTTGGGGAAGCGGTGGAGGTAGACCGTCTGGCAGCCGCTCTGGAGCATGATGAGGACACGGTGCGCAGAGTACTGCGGAATATGATGGATCGCTATGATGCGGAGGACCGGGGCATTCAGATTATTGAACTGGACGGTTCTTTTCAGATGTGTACCAAATCTTCCATGTATGAATCTATTATAAAGATTGCCCATGTACCGAAAAAGCACGTATTGACGGAGGTTTTGTTGGAAACACTGTCGATTATTGCGTACAAGCAACCGATTACCCGTCAGGAGATCGAAGCTATCCGCGGTGTTTCCTGTGACCATGCGGTAAATAAGCTGTTGGAATACAATTTGATTCAGGAAGTGGGCCGTCTGGATGCACCGGGCCGTCCGATTTTGTTCGGTACCACGGAAGAGTTCTTGCGCAGTTTCGGACTGGTTTCGCTGGATGATTTGCCGGTGATTAATCCGGAAAAGGTGGAGGATTTCAAGCTGGAAGCGGAAGAAGAAATGCAGCTTTCCCTGGAAATTTGACCTATTTTCTCTTAAGACTGCATATCCTATGAAAAAAGCTTATTTTCAAGGGGATGCAATGAATATTCGGAAGTTTGCAAAGAAAAACAGAATACAATTACATAGCGTGTATTACAAGCAGAGAAGAAAAGAAACGCATCGTTTGATGGGTTTCTTTTTTGTGCTTTTGACGATTGTTATGAGTACGATAAAAGCACCAACGTATCATGTTTCTGCCGCATATCATAGTTTTATTGCGAAGCAGAGCATAGTACAGGAGTCCTCAGTAAATCAAGCAACAGCGGGGGAATCTGATTTGGAAGTTTCCGCACCGGCAGCCGGTTCTCTACATGCCTATTCCGCTGTATTATACGACGGAACGGCAGGACGGGTATTATTTGAAAAAAACGGCTACGAAGTACTTCCGATGGCCAGTACCACCAAGATTATGACCCTTCTCGTTGTACTGGAGCATACCAATCCGGAGGATGTTGTTACCGTATCTCAAAATGCGGCAAAGCAACCGGATGTACAGTTAAACATGAATACGGGAGAACAGTATTATGTAAAGGATTTGTGTTATTCTCTCATGTTGGAGTCTCATAATGATACCGCTGTGGCTTTGGCGGAGCATGTAGGAGGTTCTGTGGAAGAATTTGCGGCACTTATGAATGCAAAGGCAAAGGCGCTGGGAGCCTATTCGGCAAATTTTGTCACACCAAACGGTCTGGACGCAGACGGACACGGGATTACCGCTGCCGATTTGGCAAAAATAGCGGCTTATGCGGTAAAACAGGAAGAATTCCGGGCAATTACAACCACTGCTTCCCATACCTTCCGGGAGTTGACCAAAGGCCGGACGTTTACTGTAAATAACAAAGATGCCTTTCTGACCATGATGGAGGGAGCCATCGGAGTCAAGACCGGTTTTACGGGAAAGGCCGGATATTGCTTTGTAGGCGCCATGGAGCGGGATGACCGGCTTTTGATCAGTGTGGTGCTGGCCAGCGGCTGGCCGCCTCATAAAACGTACAAGTGGAATGATACCAGACTTTTAATGAACTACGGACTGGATGGTTTCAAATTGCTTCCTTTGTTAGATAATACCGTCAATTTGCCGGAACTTCCCCATATGCCGGTAGAAAAGGGACAAAAAGAAGCGGTTTCGCTTATCTATGCTCCGGAGTCGTTACAAAATGCGAAGGAGTTTTGTTTGCTTCGAACCGGAGATGAAAGGGTCTCCTGTAACATGGAGTTTTTCGAAAATCGATTGAACGCACCGGTGGAAGCCGGACGAACCGTAGGAGAGCTTCTAATATCGATCGATGGGGAATGTATGAAAAAAATACCGGTACAAACCGCAGAAGCAGTGGCACCGGTAGATTTTAAATTTTATTTTAATCAGATAAAAGAATTGTTTTTTTCGGGGAGGGTCCTGAAACAGCCGGTTTCCTAAGAAATCCTTTTATGCGGTTACGGCAGCCTCATCCAAAGCTTGTTTTGCAGAGATTACTATGCTTGCACGGGAAAGCGCCGCATCAATGTTTTCACAAAAGTTCTCCGCACCAATAACGGAAATAAAATCGTTTTTTTCCATAATGGAACGCGGTTGTTCCAGTACATGAGATAAGATTACCGTGATACCGTATTCCTGTAAATCCTTCGTAACATCCTTCAGGGTATTCATAGCGGTTACATCAATGGCCGGAACTCCGCGCATACGGATGATTACCACTTTGGTATCCTTTTTCATGGTCTGGTGTTTTAAACGGAGTAATTTATCAACCGCACCGAAGAACATCGGACCGTTTACCTCAAATACTTCCGTTCCTGCCGGAACTTCTTTTAAGGAAATATGTTCCGGGTCGTTTTCTTCTTCCGGAAGATGGGTGTCGCGGACGTATTTCCAACCGGAGACATCGGTAACGTCCGACATGCGCTTCATAAAAAGTACGCAGGAGAGTACAATTCCCACTTCGATGGCAATAACCAAATCAAAGGCAAAAGTCAGTACACAAGAGGAAATGAGTACGATGGTATCGGATTTCGGAGCCTTGCGGTATGCAAGGAATGCCTTTACATTAAACATATTGTAAGATACAACAAGAAGAATTGCCGCCAGTACCGGACGCGGAACCAGACGGATTAACGGCATACCGAACAATAACATGACAAGCAGGGTAAGGCTGTGGAACATCAGTGCAATCGGGGTACGGCCTCCGTTCTTCGCATTTGCGATGGAACGGGCAACACCGCCGGTGGCCGGAATGCAACCGAACAAACCGAGCGCAATATTTGCCACGCCCTGACCGAGAAGTTCTGCATTCGGCTTATGCTTACTGTTTATCATTCCGTCGGTTACTACTGCGGAAAGAAGTGCCTGCATGGCAACCAAAATCGCAATGGTAAAAGCCGGAGACATGAGATTAAATAAATCATCAAATCCGATACCGTCCAGTTTTGCAACAGAAATAGTTTTTGGAATATCCCCGAGAAGAGCTACATCCAGTTTTAAAAAGTATGTCGCTGCGGTTCCGATAACCAGTGCTACAAAGGAATTCGGAATCGTCTTATTGATTTTTGGCCAAATCACAAGAATCACAATGCTGACCAGACCGAGTACAAGAGCCTGCCAGTTGATTGTTTCGATATTTGCAATATAGGTACTCCATTTTCCCAGAAATGAAGTGGGCATTTTTTCGATTTCAAAGCCAAGAAAATCTTTGATTTCCAAGGTGGCAATCGTAACAGCAATACCGCCCGTAAAACCGATGGTAATGGGAGACGGAATAAACTTAATCAGCTTTCCTAAATGGAACACACCGAATAAAACAAGCATAATCCCCGCCATAATCGTGGAAATAATTAACCCCTGGGTGCCGTAGCCCGCAATCACGGATTGGGTGATGACGATAAACGCACCCGTCGGACCGGTAATCTGTACGCGACTTCCGCCCAGGAGTGCCACAACAATACCGGAAATGATTGCGGAATAAATGCCCTTTTCCGGAGAAACCCCGCACCCAAGTGCAAATGCGATGGACAGCGGAAGCGCAATGATTGCAACAATAATACCGGCTTTCATATCTAAGAAAAATTGTTTTGCATTATAGTGTTTCAAAACACTGAACAGTTTCGGTTTCATGATAAAATCCTCCTTTGTGCGGGCTTAATTGTAATACTGTTTTTCTTAAAATTCAAGTAGAAATTCATAAATTCGTGGAAATAGTGAATATTACTGAGATTTTACATATGTAAAATGTGCAATTTTTAAGGAAAAATCAGTAGAAATCTCTCCGAATCCGTGCTATAATGAATTGTTACGGATAATCACTTGTTTTGTGAGGTGCAATTATGATACGTCTTTCCAGAAGTAAAATTCAAAATCTTGCTGCCAATGAAGCGGTATTTCAGCGCGGGCTTGCCTATTTTAAGGAAAAGCGTGTGATTCATGCCGCTTGCTCAAAAAACAAGAAACTATATACTTTTACCGTACAGGGAAATCAGAAGTATCGTGTTACCGTGGAAGAAACACCGGAACAGGATGTGGAATTTTCCTGTAATTGTCCTGCGATGTACACCCAGAAAGGTGCCTGTAAGCATTCGGTAGCCGCTTTGTTGTATTTACAACAGTATCTGGAGCAAAAGGAAAAGAAAAACGGTACGGTACCGGTTTCCGCGGATGCAAGAGCAGGGAAAGTGATTCAGTATTTTAAGGATGCGGGAGAACCTCATTACGATAAAGATGTGTATCGTGTGGAACCTTGTATCGAGATTCCGGGAATTTTACGGACCGATACGGATCCGGTGTATTTGTCCCTACGGGTCGGCAGTACGAAATTATACCGGGTACAAATGTTAAAACGTTTCCTTACGGATTATAAAGAACATAAGAGTATTATTTTAGGAAAAGAATTCTGTTATTTGCCGGAGGAAAGCAGCTTTGACCATGCTTCCGAACGTTTGTTACAGGAATTATCGGCATATCTGGAAGTTTTGGAAGTATTGGACGGGGCCGGCAGTATGCAGTTGTTCCAGAAGTCCAAAATTCAAATTAATCGGAGACTTTTGGCAAAAATTCTTTCCCAGTGCAAAGGGATTACTTATTCTTTAATTTTATCCGGCAATGAGCTGGAGGGGATTCATTTTGTAAAGGGGAACCCGAAAATCGAATATGATATTGCAATGCAGAACGATTTTCTTACCATGGACTATAAAGAAAACGAGAAAGTGGTCCCGATTACGGCGGACGGTTCTTTACTTTTGCGTGATAACGCGCTTTATTTGCCGGATGCCCGGTTTATGAAGACTTATTTGCCGTTTTATTCCACGCTGGGAGAAGGAAAAGAGCCGCTTGTGTTTGAAGAAGGGGAGCGGGACGCTTTCTTGGAGTATGTATTGCCGGTGATTCATGATTCCATGGAGGTGGAAATCCCGGAGGAAGTACAAGACCGTTATTTGACATTGCCGTTTTCCGCGAAAATCTATTTTGATTTGTTCCATGACGGAGTACAGGCAACGGTGTCCTTCTGTTACGGCGAATATGAATTTAATCTGTTTGATGCCCCGTCGGTGAAGGGCGGTTATATTTTGGTGCGGGAAAAGGAAAAAGAGGACGAAGTTTACAATGCGCTGATGTCTTACGGTTTCGAACCGCACAACGGCTTCTTTCTGATGAAACAGGAAGAGGATATCTATGTTTTGCTTACGACCGGTCTTTCCGACCTTGGAGCCTATGCGGAATTGTTCTCATCGGATTCTTTTGCAAAAATGCGTTTACGCAGAAAAAATACAGCCCGTATGGGGATTTCCCTGCCGCCGGGAGAGGATTTGTTGCAGGTGGAATTCCAATATGAGGATATATCGGGAGAAGAATTGCGGGCAATATTCCATTCGTATCGTCAAAAGAAGTCTTACCATAGGTTAAACGACGGCAGTTTTGTGGATTTAACGGATGAAATGTTTGTGAAAGCTGCAGAATTACTGGATAATATGAATCTTTCATACCGGGATTTCGATAAAAACGGTGTATTAAAAATTGCAAAAAGTCATGCGGTTTATTTGGAAAATACTCCGCAGGAATACGGTTTTGAAGTGACGAAGGGAGAGAATTTTTCGGCCTTTTTGGAACGTTTGCATAATCCGGAAGCCGGGAATCATCCGATTCCGGAAACGGTTCGGGCTACGTTGCGCGGTTATCAGAAAACCGGGTTTTCCTGGTTGCGAATGTTGGATAATAACGGTTTCGGCGGTATTTTGGCGGATGATATGGGACTTGGTAAAACGTTACAGGCCCTTACGTATATGGCATCGGTCCTTTCGGAAGAAACGTTTTCCGATGTGCCGTTTTTGGTGGTATGTCCGACTTCTTTGGTCTATAACTGGCTGGATGAAGTGGAAAATTATACGCCGCACCTGCGGACCAAAATCATTCAGGGAACGCCGGAGGAGCGTCGTGCAATGCTTGCGGATTCGAAAGAATATGACTTGTTTATTACGTCATATCCGTTGCTTCGCAGGGATTTACCGGCTTATGAATCCAAGCAGTTCCGTACCGTATTTATTGATGAGGCTCAGTTTATAAAAAATGCAATGACAGGAAATGCCCGTTCCGTTAAGGAACTGCATGCAAAGACGAAATTTGCTTTAACCGGTACACCCATTGAAAATTCATTATCGGAGCTTTGGTCTATCTTTGATTTTATTATGCCGGGGTATTTGTTTTCCTATACCCGGTTTGCAAAGCGGTTCGAACGCCCTGCGGCAAAAGGAGAGACAGAAGTGTTGCAGCATTTAAGCCGTCGGATTAAGCCGTTTTTATTGCGAAGAATGAAAAAGGATGTATTGGCGGAACTGCCGGATAAGATTGAAACAAAGCTGGTAACGGAACTTTCGGAAGAACAGCGTAAATTATATCTTTCTTATGCGGAGCAGGCAAGAAACGATATTGACAACGAGATTTCCCGCGTAGGTTTTGAAAAGAGCCGGATGCAGATTTTGGCAGCATTAACGAGACTGCGTCAGATATGCTGCCATCCGGGCATGTTTTTGGAAAATTACGAGGGCGGAAGCGGGAAAGTATCGCTTTTTATGCAGATTATGGACGAACTGCGGGAAAACGGACACCGGATTTTGGTGTTTTCCCAGTTTACTACCATGCTCGAAATTTTAAAGGAAGCATTGATTGAAGCAGAGATTTCGTTCTTTTATTTGTGCGGTGCAACGAAACCGGCGGAACGCCAGGAATATGTAAAACGTTTTAACGGAGGAGAGGGGGATTTGTTTTTAATCTCCTTAAAAGCAGGCGGTACCGGACTTAACTTAACCGGCGCCGATACGGTCATTCATTTTGACCCTTGGTGGAATCCGGCCGTGGAAGACCAGGCTTCCGACCGTGCCCATCGTATCGGGCAGGAGAAGAATGTGCATATTATCAAGCTTCTTACAAAAGGAACCATCGAAGAAAAGATTTTCCGTTTGCAGCAAAAGAAACAGGATTTATTCAATGCGGTTATTGAAGAAGGGGAGACTTTCTTAAATAAGTTAACAGAAGAAGAAATCCGGGAACTGTTTGCAGCCCCGGATAACTAAGTTTATATTATATCAGTGAATAATTAAATTTCTTCTGAGTTTTGATTGCAGAATTCCTCAACCAATTGCTCTGCAAGGGTATCATGTAAATACGGAAATGCGTTTTGTACCATTTCCACTAACTGATCCACCTTGTCCAGATAGAGGAGTTCTGCAGTTCTTTTGCCTTCTACCACGTCGGATGTATCTGACAAAGAAGCAATGATTTCTTTCGTAAAATGCTGTTCCATCCAAAGATTCACTTCTTCGATCAGCCGCTTTTCAACATCCGCATCATTTTTTAAAGAGGCTGCCTTAGAAAAGGAGAAAACACCCAATACAAGGAAAATGCCGAACATAATCAATAAAACGGTGGAAGAGAAGGTGGAGCCGAATAACGTAAATACGCCAAGGAAATTCAATAATGCAAATCCGACACCGAGTCCGCCTAAAACGGTAAATGTATAACCGGAAGAACGGTAATCCTCATATTTCGAAACGGCGCTGACGTATTTTTTCTCATCAGTAGTTCCGGTATCGGCAGAAACCCGTACATTTTTCTGATGTGCTTTTGCAAAGACGGAAGAAGCGGTATCATCCATGTCCTCGTCATCGTCTCCATCAGAGAAATAGTCATCAAAGGATTCTCCTTTTAAGAATGCAGCTTCTTCCGCACGCTGTGTTATCAATTCTGTTTCTACGGAATAGAAAGCTTTAAAACACTTTTTTGCTTTACTGTAATCCTCCGGTGCAACATAAAGCGCGGTCATTTCAAGCTCGCTTAATACAACGGACGGAATTTGGGAATATTCCAGAAAATCATGTAATTTTTGAATAAACATTTTATGCTCATCATCCACTTTTACAAGCAGTTCCGTTGCATTCTTTAAGATAACGTCCTTATATTCGGCAACCAATTCCACTTTACAATCGGCACAAACGGTAATTCCTTCCCGATATTCGGTTTTACAATTCGGACACCACGGCATAGTAACAAACCCTCCAATAACTTTATTGTACTGTGACAAAAAACTTTGTTTTCATACAAAATAAGTATAGCGTATTTCGGGAATAAATTCAATACGATTCTTTACGGAAAGGGGATTTTGTGCTATACTGTCGTCAGGATTTCTATTCTCCCCGATACAAACGGTCGGAAAATAGAATTATCTACGGAAACGCGCTCTCGCTCATGCAGAAACGTAGCGGATACTAGGCTCGAAAACACCTCGCCAAGTACCGACGTTTCCTTATGGTTTCCTTCGATAATTCTATTTTCGACCTTTCTGAAAGGGCAGAAGAAAGAAATCTAAATTAGAAATGTATAGCACAAAAGATAAAGTATTTTATGAATATTTATAATTGAAATTGTGCTGACGGAAAAAGAGAGTTCATATTTTGGAGGAAATAATGTCTAGTACAGTAGCCTTTACACGTAAGTTAGCCCTGTCCGATGAGATTTTGATGGCGGTGGATAAGCCGGCTCGCTACATCGGCGGTGAAGTGAATATGGTTCGTAAGAATCCGAGAGAGGTGGATATCCGGTTTTGTATGTGTTTTCCGGATGTGTATGAAGTAGGGATGTCTCATCTCGGAATTCAGATTTTATATGATATGTTTAACCGGCGGGAGGACACCTATTGTGAGCGTGTGTATTCCCCGTGGCCGGATATGGACAAGATTTTAAGGGAACAGCAGATTCCGTTGTTTGCGTTAGAGTCCCAGGAACCGTTAAAGGAGTTTGATTTTCTTGGGATTACGCTACAATACGAGATGTGCTATACAAATATTTTGCAGATTCTGGATCTTGCTGGAATTCCGCTTCATGCCACAGACCGTACCGAGGAGGACCCGATTGTGATCGGCGGAGGACCGTGTGCGTACAACCCGGAACCTTTGGCGGATTTTTTTGACTTCTTTTATTTAGGTGAAGGAGAGACCGTTTATAACGAGATTTTGGACAAGTATAAAGAACATAAGGCAAAGGGCGGAAGCAGACGGGAATTCCTTGAAATCGTAGCGGATATCGAGGGTATGTATGTACCGCAGTTTTATGATGTGACTTATAACGAAGACGGGACGCTGGCTTCCTTTACACCGAACAATGCCCATGCGAAGAAGACCATCCGTAAGCAGGTGGAAATGGAGCTTTCCGATACCTATTACCCGGAAAAGCCTCTGGTGCCGTTTATCCGTGCGATTCAGGATCGCGTGGTGCTGGAGATTCAGCGCGGATGTATCCGCGGTTGCCGGTTCTGTCAGGCAGGCATGCTGTACCGTCCGATTCGTGAGCGTAACGTAGAATTTTTAAAGGATTTGGCAACCAAGATGCTTCGTTCCACGGGGCATGAGGAGATTTCCCTGTCTTCCTTAAGTTCCAGCGATTATTCCTGTTTAAAGGAGCTGGTATATTATTTAATCGATACCTTCCAGAACGACGGCGTGAATATTTCCCTGCCGTCTCTTAGAATCGATGCTTTTGCATTAGATGTTATGAATAAGGTGCAGGATATTACGAAATCCAGTCTAACCTTTGCGCCGGAAGCGGGCAGTCAGCGGATGCGTGATGTGATTAATAAGGGGCTCACCGAAGATGTGATTCTCGCCGGTGCCACGGAAGCCTTTAAGGGCGGATGGAATAAGGTAAAGCTTTATTTCATGCTGGGCCTGCCGGGAGAGCAGGAAGCGGATATTAAAGCCATTGCGGAGCTTTCTAACAGCATTGCAAAGGTATATTATGATACCATACCGAAGTCAGAGCGGAAAGGAAAGGTACAGATTACCACCAGTACTTCCTTTTTCGTACCGAAGCCGTTTACCCCATTCCAATGGGTACGCATGGCAACTGCGGAAGAGTTTATGGAAGCCAGAAAGGTACTTTCCGGTGCCATTAAGGAGCAATTAAACGCAAAGAGCATCAAATACAACTGGCACGATACGGACGTAACCATGTTAGAGGGTGTGTTTGCCCGGGGTGACCGGCGTTGCGCGGCTCTCATTGAAGGTGCATACAAAGACGGCTGTTTGTTTGATTCCTGGTCCGAGTATTTTAGAAACGACATTTGGATGAAGCAGTTTGAAAAGACAGGGCTTTCCCTGGAATTTTATACCTCCAGAGAGCGTGACAAGGACGAGCTGCTTCCGTGGGATTTTATTGATGCGGGTATTTCAAGGAATTTCTTATATCGTGAATACGAAAAGAGTAAACAGGGTGTTGTGACCCCGAATTGCCGGAAAGGCTGTGCCGGTTGCGGTGCGGCTCAGTTCCACGGCGGCGTATGCTATGAGCCGCGTAACGAAGCAGGCGAGAGCATTGGAAACGATGTATTAATTCCGGATTGTTAATGGATAAGGAGATATTTTATGAATGTCAGAGTACGTTTTGCAAAATACGGTGCGGTAAAATTTATCGGACATCTGGATGTACTGCGGTATTTTCAGAAGGCAGTACGCAGAGCAGGGCTTAAAATTGCTTATTCCCAAGGGTTTCACCCGCACCAGATTATGTCCTTTGCGTCACCGCTCGGCGTCGGTATCACCAGTGAGGGCGAATATATGGATATGGAGCTTACGGCGGAGGATACGCCGCAAGAGATTGTAGATGCCTTAAATTCCGCCATGGTAGAGGGCTTTACGGTGCTTTCCGCACGGATTTTACCGGAACCGGAGAACGGTCGGAAAAGGGAAACTGCCATGTCTTTGGTGACAGCGGCGGATTATCTGGTGACGGTAAAGGAAAGTGATTCCTTCCTTGGGACAAAGTCCTTAGAGGAGTTAAATGAGGCCTGGGCGCGTTTTTACGGGCAGGAGAGTATTTCCGTTGTTAAGAAGGTAAAGAAGTCCAATACGGAGACAAACGTGGATTTAAAGCCGTTTTTGTATGGGGCGGTGGCCGGAATGGAAGCTTCCTTACCGCCGGTAGAAAAACATTCGGATTCCAAAGAGTATTACGAAGTTCCGGAGATTCCGGACTTTGCGGCAGAATACAAGGATACTTGTGCCGAAAAAGGCCTGTTTTCCGTACTTCTGCGTGTTTCTGCCGGCAGTGCGGATAATATTAAGCCGGAGCTAGTAATGGAAGCTTTTGCACGGTTCTTGGGATGTGAGGAGACGGAGGCGCTGAAGTTTCGAATCCATCGTTTGGATATGTATACGGGAGAGAATCCGGAGTTAAAGCGGCTATAAGTCCGAACATGTCTATTTTACCTGCTTTAACAGGGATTATAAGTTGTATAGGAACAAGGAGATAACGCCATGATTATACCGGATTATCATGTACACACATCTTTTTCACCGGATTCACAGATGAAACCGGAAGAAGCAATCCGCGCTGCAATTGCCGCGGGAGTTACGGATATTTGCTTTACGGAACATATGGATTTGGGACATCATATGGAAATGTATGATTGTGCACCGGATTTTGCAGGACAGGAAGAAACCATTTCCCGGTTAAGAGAAACGTATCCCGAAATCAATATCGGAAAAGGAATCGAAGCCGGTTATATTGCGGAAACAGCGGAAGAAACGGTAGAGGTTTTGGCAAAACAGAACTTTGACTTTGTTTTACTGAGTACTCATTGTGCTGATGGGTTTGATTGCGGAGTGCCGGAATCAAAGCGTGGTAGAGACAAGATTACAGCGTACAAAAGATATTTGGAAACGGTATATGATTCGGTTACGGATGACAGGCTTACCTCGTATTACGATTGTGTCAGTCACATCGGCTATATTGCAAAAGGTCTCCATTATGAAGATAATTCCTTCCCGTACCAGCTGTTTCCGGAATTGATGGATACCATATTACGTGAGATTATTAAGCGAGGGAAAGGCATTGAAGTAAATACCTCCGGCATGGACAGAGGCGGGCATGTATTACCGCATCCAAGCATTATTCGGCGCTATAAAGAATTGGGCGGACGGATTATCACCATCGGCTCCGATGCACATAAGTCCGAAAAAGTAGGTGCCTACATAAAAGATACCCTTGCAATTATAAAAGATGCAGGATTTGAAGAAATTACAGTTTTTGAGAAGCGAGTGCCGAAATTTATAAAAATCACATTATAAACGAACATAGGAGAACCTTTATGCGCCTTGTGGTAACGAAAAAAGACCGCTACATATATTCCGTGTTGTTTGATGAGAACAATCAGCCGTTGGAGATGGCGGCGGAGCGTATGGATACACCATCCCGCCTGGGGAATATTTACATCGGTCATGTAAACAATATTGTGAAAAATATCGATGCTGCCTTCATTGAGACCGATGAGGGCTGTATGTGTTACTGTTCGTTAAAGGAAAAGACCTCCTATTTGTTCGGACCTCACGCCAATAATGACCGGTTGTGCATGGGAGACTACGTACTGGTGCAGGTGGAACGGGAGGATATTAAGACAAAACAGCCTTCCGTGACCGGAAAACTCCAGTTTACCGGCAAGTATCTGGTCCTGGTACACGGAATGAAAGGGGTACGGATTTCCAATAAAATTAAGGACAAAGATGAAAATAATAGGCTAAAAGTCCTATTTTCTAATTGTGAAAATGAGAATTACGGACTAATCATTCGAACCAATGCACTACATGTGTCGAATGAACGGTTAAAAGCAGAGGAAGAGCGCTTGGTCACTTTGTACCGTGAAATCTGTACCACCGGAGTTCATAAATCCAAGGGAACGTTGCTGTATCAAAGCTTTCCGTGGTATATCGATTTACTGCGGGATTTACCACAGGACGAACTTTCGGAAGTGGTAACCGACGATAACGAAATTTATGCGGCATTTTCGGACTACACCGCACAGTTTCAACCGGAAGATACCGTAAAGCTTCGGTTGTATCGGGATGAAAACCTTTCTCTGGCGGCGCTGTATTCCCTGCAAAAGTGGGAGAAAGAGGCGTTATCTAAGCATGTCTGGTTAAAATCCGGCGCCTCTCTTGTTATCGAGCCAACAGAAACCCTGACCGTCATTGATGTGAATACCGGCAAGGCCATCAGCGGAAAGAAAGCGGGAGACGAGACCTTCTATAAAATCAACGAAGAAGCGGCAAGAGAGTGCATGCGACAGCTTCGTCTCAGAAACCTGTCCGGTATGATTTTAATTGATTTTATCAATATGGAATCGGAGGAGTACAACACAAGGCTGATGCAGCTTTTAAAGGAGCTGGCCGCAAAGGACCGGATTCCGGTGAATGTGGTGGATATGACAGGATTACGGTTGGTTGAGTTAACCAGAAAGAAGGTAAAGAAGCCGTTGCACGAAATATTAGTATAGAAATGTTACTTTTTGATTCGGAATGTTGCGGAGTGTTCATGCGCATTTTGCACAAAAATTATTTTTCGCGTTTTTTTCGCTGACATTTTTTCGAAATTTATGTTACACTTTTTAACAGATAAAAACAGTAAACGCCTTTCTTGCCGCAGGTAGGAACAGGCGTTTCAATTTACCCTAAAACAGAAGAATGGTTTAAGGACGAGGTTATCGGAGGTTAAAAAATGTTTCAAAAAGGTGATTATGTTGTATGTGGAAATAATGGAATTTGTGTAGTGGAAAACGTGACAACACTTAATATGACAAATATTCCGAAGGATAGTTTGTATTATATTTTAAAACCGATGTATTCGGAATCCAGTAAGGTGTATATTCCTGTAAATAACCATAAAGCCGTGATACGACAGGCATTAACAAAGAAAGAGGTGCATGACCTGATTGCACGGATTCCGTCCTTGGAACTGATTTGGGTGGAAAACGAAAAGCAAAGAGAACATACCTATAAGGAATGCATGAGAAACAATAACTGTGAAGACTTTGTCCGTATTATCAAGACGCTGTATTTACGCAAGAAAGATCGCCAATTAAAAGGACAGAAGGTAATCGGATTGGATGACCGATACTTAAAGATGGCAGAGGACTTGTTATACGGAGAACTGGCAGTTGCCCTGGGAATCGAGAAGAAGGATGTACAGGCGTATATTACAGAGGAAATCAAGAAGTTAACAGGAAAAGAATAGGGATGTATCGCTTCAAACAGTTGGAAGATTCTTTTTTAAGAAAGATTGTATACACGCATACAAAGTTATTGACAAATACAATTTTAGTGCTATAATAAGCGCATAAGCACAGATTGTATACATGTATTTAAATTGTATTTGTTAAAAGGAGGGATATTATGCTGACACACGTAGGAACATCCACCATCGAAACCGACCGTTTACTGCTTCGTCGTTTTACCTATACAGATGATGTTGCCATGCTGAAACACTGGATTGCGGATGAAAAGATACAGTCCATGTATTCGGAGCCGGTTTATACGACGAAAGAAGCGGTAAGAGAACTGTTAGATAAATATATCGGTTCTTATGAAAAAGAAGATTATTATCGCTGGGCAATTATTTTAAAAGAGACAGGGGATTGCATCGGTCAAATAGCATATTTCCTCGTAGACAGTAAAAATCACTTTGCGGAAATCGAATATTGCATCGGTTCTGCCTTTCAGTGCAGGGGGTATGCCACTGAAGCTACCAAGGCTGTGATTCGGTTTGGTTTTGAACAAATGAATTTACATAAAGTGCAGATTTGTACCAAAGAAATCAATGCAGCTTCCAAACGTGTGATTGAAAAGTGCGGTTTTACCTACGAAGGTACTCTTCGGGATTATTTTTATATGGACGGAACTTATACGGGAAGGCTATATTTTTCCATATTAAGAAGTGAAAAAGGCCAGTAATTATCCATACATTTATTATGTAAACAAATAGGAGCATTTTATGATGTGGCATAAGATTCTTTGTATTCTTGTATACAATTTTATTGACATTTGTTTTTGACAGGATTATAATAAGAACAGTTTTTTAGGAGGATACGATTATGAAGATTAGAATTGGAATCGTAGGCTACGGCAACCTTGGCCGCGGAGTAGAGACAGCAGTGAATGCAACCGAAGATTGTGAGCTGGTAGCATTATTTACAAGAAGAGACCCGAGTACAATTAAAACCCGTACCGGGATTCCGGTTTATAAAATGGAAGA
Source organism: Lachnospiraceae bacterium (assembly GCA_017938405.1). Taxonomy (GTDB): domain Bacteria; phylum Bacillota; class Clostridia; order Lachnospirales; family Lachnospiraceae; genus SIG307. Next base: position 76,701 of record JAGBBP010000036.1, on the reverse strand, counting down.
TGCGGTTACGATGCAGGATCAGATTGATGTTATGGTGTTATGTGGCGGCAGTGCCAACGATTTGCCGGAGCAGACTCCGGAGTTTGCAAAGTACTTTAATGTCATTGACAGTTTTGATACCCATGCCCGTATTCCTGAGCACTTCGCTAACGTAGATACGGCTAGCAAGGAAGCAAAGAAGGTTAGTGTGATTTCCGTTGGCTGGGACCCGGGAATGTTTTCTTTGAATCGTTGCTATGGTCAGGCGGTTTTACCGAATGGCAAGGATTATACCTTCTGGGGCAAGGGCGTAAGCCAGGGGCATTCCGATGCTATCCGTCGTATTCCGGGCGTTAAGGATGCAAAGCAGTACACCATTCCGGTAGAGGCCGCAGTAGCCAGTGTACGTGCCGGCGAGAATCCGGAGCTTACCACCCGCGAGAAGCACACCAGAGAATGCTTTGTGGTAGCGGAAGAGGGCGCAGACCTTGCAGCCATCGAGCAGGCTATTGTTACCATGCCGAATTACTTTGCAGACTATAACACTACGGTGCATTTTATTAGCGAAGAAGAGTTAAAGCGCGACCACAGCGGCATTGCACATGGCGGTATGGTATTCCGTTCCGGCACCACCGGCGCAAATAACGAGAATCACCATGTCATCGAGTATCGTTTGCAGCTTGACTCCAATCCGGAATTTACCTCCAGTGTATTGGTGGCTTATGCAAGAGCAGCATATCGCCTTTCTAAGGAAGGACAGTTCGGTTGTAAGACCGTTCTTGATATTGCTCCGGCGTATTTACATCCGCAGAGCGGGGAAGAGTTAAGAAAGAGTTTGCTGTAACTGTTGAAAAGAATCAATAATATATTTATGTAAACTTGTGTAGCCCATGTAGAAATATATGGGCTACTTTTTGTAAAAATGTAGAAAAAACTGCTTGACATCCCTTGTGAACCGTGTTATATTAATCTAGTGTGCCGCACAACGAGGTTCAAGTTCTGTCTTTTTTTAGGAGCAGACACCAAAGTTGGCGAGTATTGTAAATAGGAGGTGCCATCAGATGTACGCAATCATTGCAACAGGTGGTAAACAGTACAAAGTTGCCGAAGGCGACGTAATTAAGGTTGAGAAGCTCGGCGTTGAAGCTGGTAATACGGTTACTTTTGATCGTGTTCTTGCTGTGAATAACGGTTCCCTTTCCGTAGGAAATCCGACCGTTGCCGGTGCAAGTGTTTCCGCTACCGTAGTAGAGGAAGGCAAGGCGAAGAAGGTTATTGTTTATCGTTACAAGAGAAAGTCCGGTTACCATAAGAAGAATGGTCACAGACAGGCTTACACCAAGGTTAAGATTGACAAGATCAACGCTTAATTTTCGATTCTCATGATTACGATTACATTTTTCGCAAAAGAAATCGAGCAAGAAGTCAAAGTTAACTTAGAGTCCGTTACCGGATTCCGTATCGAAGGACATGCAGGGTTTGCCAAGAAAGGCAAAGATATCGTATGTGCGGCGGTTTCGGCGCTGGTAATGAACACCATGAATTCGATTCATTCCTTTACCTCGGATGTATTTGATTACAACGAGCACGAAAAGAGAGGATTGATTGATTTCAGGATTGTTTCCGAACGAAGTCCTGAGACTATAATTCTTCTAAAATCTTTGATTTTGGGATTACAGGGCATTCAGGAAGAGTACGGAGAAAAGTATTTACGTATTGATTTTCAGAATTCATAAGGAGGTATGGGTCATGTTTAAGATGAACCTTCAGTTTTTCGCTCATAAAAAGGGTGTAGGTTCCACGAAGAACGGCAGAGATTCCGAGTCCAAGCGTCTCGGTGCGAAGCGTGCTGACGGTCAGTTCGTACTTGCCGGCAACATTCTTTACAGACAGCGTGGTACCAAGATTCATCCGGGTGTAAACGTTGGTCGCGGTGGCGATGATACGTTATATGCACTGGTTGACGGTGTTTTAAAGTTTGAGAGAAAGGGACGCGATAAGAAGCAGGCTTCCGTATATCCGGTAGACGCTGAATAAGTCCTAACGAAATGAGACACGATAAACCCTGAATTCTTTGATTTGAATTTAGGGTTTATGTTTTTTCAGGAGGTTTTAGATGTTTGCAGATAGAGCTGAAATATATATTCGTTCCGGCAAGGGCGGTGACGGCAGTGTATCTTTCCGTCGTGAGCTTTTTGTAGCTGCCGGCGGTCCCAACGGCGGTGACGGCGGCAAGGGCGGCGACATTATTTTCGAAGTGGACGAAGGACTGAATACGCTGGCAGATTTTCGTTTTGTCAGGAAGTACTGTGCGGAAGACGGCGAAAACGGCGGAACCAACCGTTGTACCGGCAAAAATGGTGCGGATAAGATTTTAAAGGTGCCGGAAGGTACCGTAATCAAAGAAAAGGAGACCGGAAAGGTCATTACCGATATGTCCCATGAAAACCGCCGTGAAGTGATTTTGCGAGGCGGCCGCGGCGGCAAAGGAAATCAGCATTATGCTACCGCAACCATGCAGGTGCCGAAGTATGCGCAGCCGGGTCAGGATGCCCAGGAATTAAACGTAATTCTGGAGCTAAAGGTGATTGCTGACGTAGGCTTGGTCGGTTTCCCGAATGTAGGAAAATCTACCTTCTTATCCCGCGTTACCAATGCAAAGCCGAAGATTGCAAATTATCATTTTACCACCCTGAACCCGAACCTTGGCGTGGTGGATATGGACGGTGCCAACGGCTTTGTTATTGCGGATATTCCGGGACTTATCGAAGGTGCTTCCGAGGGCATCGGTCTCGGTCATGAGTTTTTACGCCATGTGGAGCGTACCCGCGTGATTATCCATGTGGTAGATGTCGCTTCCACAGAGGGCCGCGATCCGATTGAGGATATTAAAACGATTAATGCGGAACTGGCAGCTTACGATCCGAATTTAGCGAAGAAACCGCAAATTATCGCCGCAAATAAAACGGATGTTATGCTTCCGGAAGAAGCGGAAGAGGCGGTAAACAAGCTTCGGGAGGCTTTTAAGGAAGAAGGCTACCCGATTTATTCCATTTCCGCAGTCAGCGGTAAGGGCGTAAAAGAGCTTCTGTATGCGGCGGCAAAGATGTTAGCGGAAACAAAGGAAGATCCGATTGTGTTCGAGCGGGAATTCTCTTTGGACAATCTGACCCTGCCGAATGAGCCGTATACGGTGGAATACGACGAAAAGGACAAGATGTATGTGGTAGAAGGTCCGCGTATCGAAAAGATGCTGGGCTACACCAATATCGATTCCGAGAAGGGCTTCGAATTCTTCCAGAACTTCTTAAAGAACAACGGTATTTTGGAAGAACTGGAGGCTATGGGCATTCAGGACGGCGATACGGTGCGCATGTATGGTCTGCAGTTCGATTATTATAAATAACGGTTGCATATAGATGTGATTCAACAGATATAAATGAGGGATACTATGACTACAAAACAGAGAGCATATTTAAAGGGCCTTGCCATGAATATTGATCCGATATTTCAAATCGGCAAGGGAGGCTTGACCACAGAGTATTTGGAAAGTGTGGAAGAGGCATTAGAAGCCAGAGAATTGATTAAGATTAATGTATTAAAGAATTGTCTGGATGAGCCGAAGGAACTGGCTTACGCCATCGGTGAAAACACGGATTCCGAAGTGGTACAGGTTATCGGAAGAAAGATTGTGTTGTACCGTGAAGCGAGACAACCGGAAAAGAGAAAGATTGTACTTCCGAAGTGATTGGTACAGTTGCCGATTAAGGCAAATTCTGATTGGAAACAGTTGATTGTGCAGTCAACGGAAACGGAGCTTGTATGAAGAAAATCGGAATCTTAGGGGGGACCTTTAACCCGATTCATAAGGGCCATTTAGCCTTAGGACAGGCTGCAATGGAGCAATACGACTTGGAGGAAGTATGGCTGATGCCGTCAAAACTTCCGCCCCACAAGTCGCATTTTGCCATGCTTTCCGAAGAACACCGCCTTGCCATGACGGCTCTGGTTGCAAAAGAAAACGAAAAATTCCGGGTTTCCGACTATGAACTTAAGCGGGGGGGTCTTACCTATACCGCAGATACGTTGGAGCTTTTAACGAAAGCATATCCGGATGTAAAGTTTTATTTCATTGTAGGCGGAGACTCTTTGATTAAATTCAAGAGTTGGCGCCGCCCGGAGCGGATTTTAGAGCTTGCGGCGCTTCTGGGGGCCGGTAGGGCAGGATACGAAGCAGAGGCCGTAAACGAGGCTGCAGAAGGCCTCCGCAGACAGTTTCCGAAGGCTGAGGTAGGCACGGTAATACTTCCCGACCATCCCATTTCTTCCAACGAAATCCGAACCGCATTTTACACCGGTGAAAAAGAACGGGTAAAACAGTTTTTACCGGAAACGGTATGGGAGTACTTGATTACCAATCGTCTCTATGACAAAATCACCTTTGCTGATTTAGACGAAGAAATGCAGACAATTTTACCTGGAAAGCGTTATTTGCATTCCGTGGCGGTGGCTCACTTGGCGGCAGCCTATGCGGTTTCTCTGGGACACAGCCCGGAACGTGCACTGATTGCCGGAATTTTACATGATTGTGCCAAGGCATATCCGGACGAGCAGTTAGTGGCGGATTGCGATAAATATGCGATTTCCGTCACAGAAGTAGAGCGTCGGAACGGCTTTTTACTTCATGGGAAGCTGGGAGCTTTTTACGCAAGAACCAAGTATTTTATTACAGACGGAGAAATTCTTTCTGCCATTTCCTATCATACTACGGGACGTCCGGGAATGACGGATTTGGAAAAGATTGTATTCTTAGCAGATTATCTGGAACCGTTCCGTACCCAGCCGACCGAGCCGGAGTTAAATGAAATTCGCCGGATTGCCTTTGAGGATATTGATAAAGCGGTGTATCTGGCATTAAAAAATACGCTGCGGTATCTGGAGAGTCGCGGACAGGAAACGGATATGACTACGGCGGAGACATTTGAGGAATACCGCATAAAATATGAAAATAAGTAATTGGAGGGACATGCTATGACCGACAGAGCAAAAGAAATCGTAAAAATTGCCTATAAGGCGCTGGATGACAAGAAGGCAGAGGATATTAAGATTATTGATATTTCCGAGGTTTCCGTAATTTCGGACTACTTTGTAATCGCAAACGGCACCAATTCTTCTCAGGTAGAGGCAATGGTGGATGAGGTAACTGATGCCTTGGCTAAGAATAAGATTCATGCGGAGCGCATCGAAGGAATTCGTTCCTCCGGATGGATTTTGATGGATTTTAACGACGTAGTCATCCATATTTTCTCCAGAGAGGATCGCTTGTTCTATGATTTGGAGCGTATTTGGAGAGACGGTAAGGCAATCGAACCGGAGAGTTTATAAGATACCGGTTCGGGATTACAGTTTTAGGAGGAGTTTTTTATGTGGGGATTTTTATTAAGGTCACTTATTTATATCATACCGATTAGTGCAATTGTATTATTCTTTGTAAGTCTTTGTGATTACTTCGATGCAAAGAAAAAGTATGCGGCCGAACCGAACGATTCCAATGAACAAAGAAAAAAAGCGGCCAAAAAGGTTTTCATCGTTTCTTCTGTGATTATGGGCGTTTTGTTAGCGGTAGTACTTGGATTTATGGCATTGATGTTTATGGCAGTTGCCTACATGTAAGCGTATAAATAGCGGTAGGAGGGTGTTTATGAAATCCAAAATCTTTCAAAGAGTGGCATTGGCTCTTGTGAGCCTGTGTCTGATTTTGACGATTGTACATATGATTTATGCAATCCATGCGTACCAACATTGCTCCATTATTTATTTTATCGGAAAGGAGCTGTGGTAGGTATGGCAAGCGTATCTTCGAAGCAATCAACAATGAAGTTGTTGAAACAGCTATCGGTTTTATTACTGATCGTTTCGGTATTTGCTGTGTTTAATTTCAGTATTTATTTCGTTCTGACCCGGCGTCTTGCCAACAATTTCAGTGATACTTCCCAGGCAAAAATGATTGATGTGGCGGCTTATTTGCCGCACAATCCGGATTCTGATCTGGTACGCATCGATTCTTCTTTGAAATTAACCGAAAACCTGCCGGTGCTGGACGGCGCAGCGGCTCTGGTGCCGGTGTATGCGGCCTTTGTGGACAATGTATATCCGGAAGGTTCCGTTACCTTTGAAGGAGGAGTATTTTCTGATGATAATTTTTATGGGGAGAACTTTGCAAAAGACAGTAAAATGCAATACAAAAACACCGTAAGAGGCTATGAGGCTATTGTGGACGGCACCACGGACATTTTGTTTTGTGCAGCACCTTCGGCAGACCAGAAGAAGTACGCAGAGGAAAAAGGCGTAGAACTGGTTTACGTACCCATTGGTCTGGAGGGCTTTGTGTTCTTTGTTAATGAAAACAATCCGGTGGACAACCTTACGGTAGAGCAAATTCGTAGCATTTATTCCGGAGAATACACCAACTGGAAAGATGTGGGCGGCGTCAACCGCATTATCAATCCGGTGTCCCGTCTGGCGGGAAGCGGCAGTCAGAGCGCCATGGACTCCTTTATGAAGGGACAGAAAATCAAGGGAAAATCCCCCTTTGCCCTGACCGGCGGCTCCATTGGTTTTTCCTTCCGGTACTATATGAACGACATGGTGGGGAACGAAAACGTTAAGATGTTGTCCTTAAACGGCGTATATCCAAGTACGGAAAATATCAAGAACGGCACCTATCCGGTGATTGCACAGTTTTATGCCATCTATCGTGCCGACAATACCAACGAGAATATTCCTGTGCTCATTGACTGGATTTTGTCCGAGGAAGGGCAGAGGATTATTGAGGAGACGGGGTATGTGGGAATACACTAGGATTCCTGTGTATTATGATTTTCATGGCACTCCGGCGGTATCGTTGACATCTCGACAGTGTTATGCTAAAATGAAACCATCAAACAGAGAGAGGTGAAAAGATGAGAAGATAATTTACTTTTGTTTACATGATAATGTTGTTATTGCAGTATTTCGTGACAGCGGATACTGTTTATCGTGTTGCCAAAAGTGGATTATGTTCTCATAACCTCTCTTTTTTGTATGCAAAAAAGAATGATTTCATAATTGAGATATTGATAGAATATATCCTTTGGTAACCGTATCGAAAGGAGAATATTTATGACAAATACAATGAATAAGAAGATCAATTTCTGGATTGAGGGCTTACAGGGCTCCGGAAAATCAACGTTATTACAAGAACTTGTCAATTTATATCCGGAATTAAAAGTATGTCGCGAGGGCGATTATTCACCGGTAGAACTGGCCTGGTGTACGTGGCTGGATGAGGAACAGTACGAAGTCGTTCTGACCCGTTATGAAGCAATTTCTGAGGAAATAAAGCTACATACAGTTCGCGAGAGTAATCGTTATATCGTGATGTATACGCAAATTCTTACAGATATTCCGGGCTTTCACAAGGATTTGGAGCAGTATGAAATTTACAACGGAAGAAAATCTTTTGATGAAGTGAAGGATATTGTTACCTCCCGCCACAAAGCCTTTCGAGGCACCGGATATGTGTTTGAATGCTCCTTTTTGCAGAATCTTACAGAGGATCTGATTTTATTTCATGAGAAAAGCGATGAGGAGATTCTGGAGTTTTACCGGGAACTTTTCACAGCTTTGGACAAAGATAGCTTCCGATTACTGTATCTGTACAGCGAAGATATCGAAGAAAATATCCGTATCATCAGCAAGGAACGAAGCGACACAGACGGTACGCCACTGTGGCTTCCGATGATGTTAGAATACCTGAAAAACTCGCCTTACGGTATGAAACACGGTTTAGAAAGTTTTGAGGATTTGATTGCACATCTTAAGCACCGTCAGGAACTGGAACTTCGTATTGTAAAGGAAGTGGTAGGAGAGCGGGCAGTAGTAATAAACTCGAAAAAGTGGACGACGGATAAAATCAGGAAAATTCTGCAATTGTAACAAAAATATTTTCACCTATTGTTAATAAAAAAGCTGTAACTATGGTATATCTGTAGTTACGGCTTTTTCCTTGTTTACTATAGTGTTATAGGTTATAGAGATAGTTTTACCGGAAAGGATTGACAGGCACTATCATATTATGCTATACTACATTTAACATATAGGTTAAATGTTAAACAAGGAGGTGTCGGGATGGGACTCCAAGCCACATTAAAAGCACTGGGAGATCCGATTCGTCGGGAGATTTTACATTTGCTAAAGGACAGCAGGATGTCCGCAGGCGAGATAGTGGAGCACTTTCCGGTTACGGGAGCCAGTATTTCAAGGCATTTGTCGGTATTAAAAGATGCGGAGCTGATTCGCGATACCAGAGAAGGAAAATTCATTTTTTATGAGTTGAATGCCTCTGTTTTGGAGGAAATCATGCTTTGGATAACGGATTTAAAGGGGGAGAAGGAAAGTGTTACGCAAAAACAAACTTCCATTGATACTTAGTTCACTTATAATACTGTTGCCTTTTCTGGTAGGAGTTTTGTTACGGCTGTTTTGCCCGGAAGTAATTTCTTCGGAATGGTCGGATAGCCTGAACGGTAGTTTTTGGAATGCAAAGATTGCTTTATTCCTTTTCTCCACATTACTGTTCCTGGCGGTTCATTGGATCTGCGCCTATTTTATCTTAAAAGATGAAAAGAACCAAACACAAAGCGATAAAATACTAAGTCTTGGACTTTGAATTCTGCCGGTATTTTCCTTGATTGGTGGATGTACTATAATAGAAGCAGCCACCGGCAAAGACTTCGGGTTCGGATTCATTGCACAACTCATCTTTAGTACAATGTTTTTTATTCTCGGAAATTATATGCCGAAATGTAAGCCGAATCAATCCATCGGTATCAAACTACCATGGACTCTTCACAGCGAAGATAACTGGTGCAAAACGCATCGTGTTACCGGAATGTTTTGGGTGGCGGGCAGTGTTACCATGTTCCTTTTTCTGATGGTATTTGAGAGCGGTTTTGTTTCAAAAATATTGCCGATACTTCTCATAATGATGGTAGGCCCGATCTTATTTTCTGTACTGTATTATAGGAAACAGTTGAAAGAAGGCTCCGTATCGAAAATAGAGAAAGGACTGATGTCACCGGCCAATCGTTCCTTTACATCTTCTTCGGTACCGGGCGCAATCATTGTGGTTATAGTGGCCGTGATTTTTATTTCCGGAACCATCGAATATCGTTTTGACGAAGAATCTTTTACAATAAAGGCAAATTACTGGGAGAATGCTACCGTGAGCTACGCTGAAATTGATTCCGTGGAATATCGCGAAAATGACCTCGTCGGAAAACGTGTCATGGGTTTTAGCAGTTTCTCCATATTGATGGGAGAGTATGATAACTCGGAATTCGGAGCCTACACCAGATATTCCTACAGCAAATGTAAATCCTGTGTAGTCGTTCGTGCCGATGATCGGGTTCTTGTACTAAACAAAAAGGATGAGACAGCAACCAAGGAACTCTATGAAACCTTATTATTAAAAACAAAATAGCATCAAGGAAGATTCGTAATTATATTCGGAAACACACTTTGCAAGAAAAAAGGAGGGGATAATACATGAGCGGAGCAGCCATCGGTTGCTTTTGTGTGGCAGCAGTTTTACTTATCATGGGAATCGTCCTTTGTACCGGCCACGGAAGCTGGTTACTTGCCGGCTATAACACTATGAAGAAGGAAGAGAGAGAAAAGTACGACGAAAAGAAATTGTGTCGCGGAGCCGGAATCCTTATGTTGATTCAAACCGCACTTTGTATTGCCATGGGACTTACGGAAGCATTTTGTCCGGAAGAGATTATCGATACCGTTGCAAAGATTTGTGCCGCTTTGATCTTAATTACAATCACAGCTTGGATTATACTGGGAAATATTTTTTGTAAGAAATAAGGTGGACATTTTTGCAAAACAGGCAAAAAGCAGGAGAAGGCACCGAACGGAACCTTCTCCTTGTTTTTTTGATTTGACTGACTTATCTCAAAAGCAATCTGCTGATTCAGGACGAACCGGAAAGTCCTAGAACATCCGGAACAATCCGATCACCTTACCTAAAATCTCAACCTCATTCACAATAATCGGGTCCATGGTGTCGTTTTCCGGCTGGAGACGATAGTAACCGTCTTCTTTATAGAAAGTCTTTACCGTAACGGAATCCTCTATGAGCGCCACCACAAAATCACCGTTCTTGGCATAATTCTGCTTCTTAATCAGAATCTGGTCACCGTTAAAGATACCGGCATTGATCATGCTGTCACCCTTAACGTGAAGCATAAAGGTCTCCGCATTCGGCAAATAATCCGTCGGAATAGGAAAGTAGGACTCTACATTCTCTACGGCTAAGATAGGCTGTCCCGCAGTCACCGTACCGACCACCGGAATATATGCCATTTCACGACGGGTAATGTTGAAATTATCGTCTACAATCTCGATAGCACGCGGCTTTGCCGGGTCACGACGAATGTAGCCGTTCTTCTCTAAACTTTCCAAATGCGCATGTACGGAAGAAGTGGACTTTAACTTCACAGCCTCACAAATCTCCCGGACTGCCGGCGGATATCCCTTATTTAAAATACGTTCTTTCATAAAGTCTAAGATTTCCTGCTGCTTTGCAGTGATTTTTCCATAACCCATAAACGTTACCTCCTTATAAGTTCAAACAGACATTTTGTTTTCTTATACCAAGTATAACACATCAAACACCTGTTTGTCAAACTTTTGTTCGAAAAATTTGCAAAAACCTATTGACAAACAATTGTTCGTATGCTATATTATAAACAGATGTTCGGGAATGTTTGTTCGCTGTTTTGAAAGAGAGGGATTTATTATGGAGAATGTTTTAAATCGGGAGATTGTTGCGGAGTATCGTTCTTATCGTGCAATTTCTGCAGCACGTCGAAGCAGAAAGCGCAGAGAACTCCTTCATAAAGTAGCCATTGCAATTTTGGGTATTGCAGTTGCGGTTCTTGCGATTCTTTTATTCGCACCGTCCGTTACAGCCGAGGCGGAGAGTACCGTTTCTTATGAGAAGCGTATTGTTTCCGTACGCGTAGCGGAGAACGATTCTTTATGGAATATCGCAGAACGTTTCTATTGTGAAGAGAAAGAAAGCATTCCGGAGTTTGTTCGTACCATTAAAAAGATTAATCACTTGGATGGAGATACCATTTACCCGGATACTTATCTTGTGATTCAGTACTATGTAAAAAAGACACTGTCCTAAGCATACAGTTACTTCATATAAAGTGTCTTTTCCGTGCTAGATTCTTTATTTTCTTTTTGAGGCGGTTTCTGTTTTCTTCCAGGCCGGCAAGGTTCCGTCGGTAATCGCATGAAAGAGCCGCTCCTTTGAGCCTTTATATTCCTCATTCAGTCGCTTTACCAGGTCTTTGGTATCGGCACGCTTAGTATAACCGTCTGCCGGACATGGGTTCTTTTTTACCGGAAGGTTATATTTGTGCTGAAAGCCGATAATATCTGCCTCCTCTACATAAATCAGGGGCCGTATCAGTGTAATATCCGAGCGGTCTAAGTACGTAACAGGAGAGAAGCAGTTATAGCGTCCTTCGTACAGAAGAGAGAGTAACATGGTTTCTATTACATCGTCTTTATGGTGGGCGTAAGCAGATTTATTGCATCCCAGTTCTTTTGCTTTATCATTAAAAGCGCCTTTACGTAGTTTTGCACATAAGGAACATGGGTTACTTTCTTCCCGTACATTAAATACAACATCTCCGATTTCGGTTTTTTGTACATAATACGGAACGTTCAGTTCCTCACAAAGCGCCCGGATTTCACTCAAATCAAAGCCTTCAAATCCCAAATCCACCGTAATTGCATATAATTCGAAAGGATTCGGATAAAAACGTCGCAGTCCTGCCAAAGCGTACAAAAGAGCGAGAGAGTCTTTCCCTCCGGAGATTCCTACCGCGATTTTATCCCCCGGCTGTATCATTTGGTAATCATCCACCGCTTTTCTTGTGTAACTTAATAACTGCTGCAGTTTCATAACTTTTCCTTTCCAATCTTTTCCTCAGATTCTAAGATATAGTGTTTTGCGCAAAACAACTATACCATATCATGCGCTTTTTGACAAGTTTTTTTATAGATATGCGTGTTTGACACATTTATAACACTTTTCTTATCTAAAATTAGTTTATATCAGTGAATATTTTTTTTCAGAAAGGTGGCACACGCAGGGATGATTCAAACAAATGACAAGCATTTTGATGCAGATAAACGCTATTATATCAGACAAATTTCTGTTTGTTTTTTGTGTGTTGCCTTTTTTTCGTTATTATTTTTCGGTAAAACGGTAAACGCTGCAACTTTAAAAATTCATAATTATGTATCAGATGATACTTATGACTATACAGGAGTCTCGGTTTTTTATGTTGTAAATGATAAAGAGATAGACGCCGGGCTTCCGGGACTCGTTTTACAAAACGGTGGTGCGGTCGGCCCGTTCCGGGAAGTTTTTGCAGATCCTCTTGGAGCAACTACCGACTATAAAGACGGACTGCGTAGCTTTTCTGTTTATTACGGTGCAAACACGGTTAAAATGACTCTCGGAAATACGGAAGCGGAAGTAAACGGTAAAAAAGTTACGATGATTAACGCTCCTTTTGTTTATTCCTTTGGGGATTCCGATGAGAAGCATTTATATGTTCCGACACGTTTTTTGGCGGAAACCTTTGGGTTCGTATATACCTGGAACAGCGCAGAATCCACTGCATATATACAACGTCCGAATTATATTTTGGATGGTACGAAAAAAATAAACTATTCTGATATTACACCGTTTTTTTATCTCAATCATTCGGTTGTATCTGTTGCCGGTTCTCCCGGGTACATTTTTGATGACACGGTATTCTTTTCAGCAGAAAAATTCTTTCAGAATACAGGAATGGCGGCGTATGCCTACGATGAAGCAAGCGGATTGATTGTGTTAAAGAAAGAAGCGACTATGATACGTCTTGTAATTGATAGTCCGGTTGCCTATGTTAACGATACACCGTATCTTTTAAAAACAGTTCCGCGTCTGATTACTCCGCAGGACGCTACAAAAGCGCAGGTCTATATTCCTGCCGAATTTGTTTCTAAAGCATTGGGGTATGAGGTTACTTATAATGAAGAGAATTTTGGTTTCTATGTTTCCGGAGATTTGCTTCTTAGTGATACCGATTATATTTTTTTCGAAACGTCGGATTTGTTAATCCCGGATTCTTCTTCTTACGGTGAAGTGCTTTTTACACAAGAGCTCCCTAAACAGCTGATTGATTATTATGAAAAGCAGGAGATTTCCGTACCGAAAAAAATTGCGGCGTATGCTTGTATGAATTCGGATGCCCTTTATTTACAAGGAATTCAGGAAAATCAAGTGACAATTACCGATAAATCCGATGTGATTGAAATTACGTTTTTCGGGTATCGAAATCCTTTTCAGCGGAGAACTTATTATAATCCGGATGCGGCTTTTTTGAATTATTGTTATATCAATGGAACAGAGGATTTAAAACTGATTCTACTTAAGACAAAAGAGTTGTATTACTATACCTATGCAGTTCCGAACGGTTGTGTGATTCATTTTACAGACGCTTCCGGAATGCATCGGGATGTCCTTCAGTTTTCCGGACTTCCAAGTGAGGAAAATTCCGGCGATATGACCGATATTTTTATGAAAGAAGAGGATTTTTCCAATCTTTATCCAAATGCTATTTTTACACGAAATCATTTCGTGATTCCATTACCGGAAAATATTGATTATAGTAAACTTGTCGATTCTGATCAATATGAAAACAAACGTTTTACCATTGCAATTCCGGGCAATCATATGGCTTTTTTTACGGAACAAGATATGTTTCATCAGATTGAATCGTTAAAAAATGTACAATTTGGATATAAAGTAGCGGATAATTCCACGATAATTACCTTTCATACAACTAAAATTCAAGGTTATTCCATTACAATTGCAGATGGTTTACTGGGTGTAGAAATTGCGGATCCGCCGGAAATTTACGATAAAATTATTGTTTTGGATGCCGGTCACGGGGGAATCGACCCTGGAACCTCCCGGAGTAATGTGTTAGAGAAAAACGTGAATTTTAACGTAATAAATCGTTACGCGCCGGAGTATTTTAAAGATTCGGATATAAAAGTATATTATACACGAACCACGGATACAAAGATTGCTTTACAGGATCGTGCTGATTTTGCAAAAAAGGTAGGCGCCGATTTCTTTATCAGTTTCCATGTAAACGCAAATTCCAGCGCATCGGTACACGGTACAAGCGTATATTATTCATCGGCAAATAACAAGGCCGCGGAGTCTGGGCTTAAAAGTTCTGTGATTGCATCTACCGTATGTGATAAATTATCAAGCGCGTGGGGAACAAAGAACCGAGGTGTTTTAACCGAAAATTTTGTTGTAGTACACAACAATACGGTTCCGGCTATTTTAATTGAGTGTGGTTTTATTACAAACAATAGTGATTTTGAAAAAATAAAAGATACATCATACCAAAAAAAAGCTGCGGAAGCAATTTATGATTCCGTGTGTGTGCTTTTTGAGAAATACCCAACAAAACGATAAAGACCACTCTTTCTGCTTTTTTATGGGCACTAAATTTCGTTAAACTATGGTTTAGCGCAATTTTATGTATTGTTTTTTTGTACTCTTCTTCTATGATTTTCTGGATTTTTGGCAATTATCGTCGGACTGTGGAGGTTTTATGGAACAACGAACGTATCATGAACAAACTACAATTAATAATACGAAACGTTTGCGTGAATTGATTTCGGATTTACCGTCTTATGTTGCAACTTTTTTTCGAGGTATCGAACCGATTACCGCGTCCCGGACACGTATTGCATATGCATTTGATTTGCATGTGTTTTTTGAGTACATCTCTGCGACCAATCCGCTGTATGTAGGAAAACCGCTTAAAGAAATCGAATTTGATTTATTAACCCGGCTAACGCCTATGGATATTGAAGAATATTTGGAATATTTGAAGTTATATACCAATAAAGACGGAAAAGAAATTACAAATAACGAACGTGGAATTAAGCGTAAACTTTCGTCTCTACGTACCTTTTATCGTTATTTTCATGCCAACCGTATGATTTCGGAAAATCCGACGTTGCAAGTTACAATGCCTAAAATTCACGAAAAAAATATTATTCGTTTTGAACCGAATGAGGCTGCAGATTTTTTAGACCAGGTAGAAAGCGGCGCTCGTCTCACAAAACAACAACAAGTGCGCCATGAGGCCAATAAAGTTCGTGATTTGGCATTGACCACCCTGCTTTTGGGCACCGGTATTCGTGTGTCCGAATGTGTTGGTATTGATATCAAAGATATTGATTTTTCCAGTGATCGTATCAATATTGTTCGAAAAGGCGGTTATGAATCCTTTGTATATTTTGGGGATGAGGTCAGAGAAGCTCTGCTCTCCTATTGGGATGAAAGAAAAAAATTAGTACCGAAAGAAGGCCATGAAAATGCGTTCTTTTTATCCAATCGTTTGCAACGCATCAGTGTTCGTAATGTGGAAGTCTTGGTAAAGAAATATGCGAAAGTGGTTACCACAGTAAAAAAAATCACACCACACAAATTGCGTAGCACTTACGGTACAGAGCTTTATAAAGAAACCGGAGACATTTATTTGGTAGCCGATGTCTTGGGTCATAAAGATGTAAATACCACACGTAAGCACTACGCAGATATTGAGGAAGAAAGACGTCGTAGTGCTAAAAATGCAGTAACACTACGCGAAAAAAAATAATATGCCGGTTCAGTTCTCTTCTATCGTTTGTATTCATCAACGATACGTTCCAGTTCCATTACATCGGTCGGAGTTAATAACTGATTCTTTAAGTACTCTACTAAAAAGTTATTCAAAGAACCGTTATAAACTTTATCCAACAATGCTTTGGTTTCAATATTCTGTACCGTACGCTTGGAAATAAGGGCTCTGCAGATAAATCCCGGATCTTCTCTGCGTACGGCTCCCTTTTCTACCAAACGGTTAATTACGGTATATGTTGTATTCTTTTCCCAACCTACATATTCTTTGATGATTTTGGCAATATCTTTAGCTGCTAAGACCTTATTGGACCATAGCAACTCCATGATATTCAATTCACCTTCATGTAATCGTATATCACCCATAAGCGTAACCCCTTTACACCTGATTCTACACTTGTATCAGGCGCTTTATCGTTTTCACGTTCGACTCAAAAACAATCGAGCGACGGTGTAGTTCAATTCTACCACACTAGAATTGATAATGCAAGTGTTAATTTGAATTATTTGTCAAAAAAGGGAGCTATTTTTATTTTAAGCAAAAAATAGCATAGTACGGAATTTGTGTCAAGACAGTTGTAGAATGGAAATTTTCAAATCCAAACCGAAAATAGTTATCGTCTTTTTTCTTTTTGCAGGCTTGATATGATGCAATACTCTTTGCCTTCCCGGTCGTTGATGTTCTAAGTTCTACCGGTGTCTCCTGCCCCTCTCTGGCTAGTACAAAATCTACTTTTGCCTGGGCGTCGGATTCCCAAAAACATAGTTGATATGTTTCGCCGGCTGTTAATGTTTGCATCACATAATTTTCCAACAACGCCTTTCGTGTATCAGCAGTTTCTTCTCCACAAAAGCTGGAAGAAAGCATTCCTACATCCGGAAAATACAATTTAAAATGTGTATCCTTACTTTGTTCGTTTAAGCGCAAGATTATACCGGAAGCTTCTAAAGCAGAGATACTATCCTGGTACAATCCATAAGTAACTCCTTTTCGAATGGAATTAAAACGAAACTTCTTGTTTTCACGTTTTAATTGTTCCGGTATTACTCGAATGATTTGTTCGGCTTTTGCGGACTCTTTTTCTTCATAAATACTGTCTATTACTGCTCTCATACGATTTTTTAACATAAAATGAACTTCGTTTACATTGTAAATCGATTTTGAAGAAACATATTCATTGACAGCTGCCGGCATTCCTCCAACGATTAAATACTCTTCAAATAATGCCAGTAATTCCTGATGTACAATATCAGGAACTGGTTTCAGATTTTGGTAATGTCCCTGAATGATATCAATGTACCAATCGCTACCAACCGCAGATAAAAATTCATCAAAACCTAAAGGATAAAGCCGGCAAATCTGAAACACATCACCTAAATTTTTCTTCGGTAAAATTCCTGAAATTGCAATTACCGGCACTGTATTCTCCTGCGTTAATCCATAGAATAATGTAGGACAGAAGAAAACTTCGTCTAAAATCACAACTAATTCCGAAAGATATCGTTCATCCATTTGAAAATATAGAGAAAGAACCTCAGAAACAGTTTTTTCCGCTTTCAGGTTTTCCTCAAAAAACATTCGCGCAGCTACATTTAATTCAAAATTCACATACAAATACTGCGGAAAATAGGCTGATGCAAATTCGATGGCTAAATAGGTTTTTCCGGTTCCTTTTGTACCAACCAACAAAAACGGAACCGGAGTTCCGTTTTCCTTCCATGCAATTAAATTATTTACCGCATTTCGCTTCATTGCTGCACCTACCCTTACTTAATTTCCGAATTGTTTCCGAAACTTTTCCGTTAATTCACAAAAATATTCCGGAAGTTCCGAGGAAAATTCCATATATTCGCCGGACGTCGGATGCGTAAAACCAAGAACTCCGGCATGTAATGTTTGTCCAATCAAAGAAAAAGGATCTTTTTTCGGACCGTATACCGTGTCGCCTAACAAGGGATGTCCCAGACTCGTCATATGCACGCGTATCTGATGGGTTCTTCCGGTCTCTAACTGACAAATGACATGGGAATATTTATTACCGAACTGCTCTTTTACCTGATAATTTGTTATAGCATATTTCCCTTTTGAGGTGTGGACCATCATTTTCATACGTTCTTCCGGGTTTCTGCAAATGAAAGATTCCACTCTTCCTTCCGGTTCCTTGAATACACCGTATACAAGAGCTTCATAGCGTCTGGTAATGGTATGCTCTTTGAATTGTTCCGCTAAATTACGATGTGCGATATCGTTTTTGCATGCCACAATAATACCGGTAGTATCTTTATCAATCCGATGCACAATCCCCGGACGTAAAATGCCGTTTATCCCGGAAAGGGAGCCTTTGCAATGGTGTAACAGACCATTTACCAAGGTACCGGTATAATGACCGGCTGCAGGATGTACTACCATTCCCTTCGGTTTATTTACAACAATAACATCATCATCTTCATAAAGAACATCAAGGGGAATCTCTTCTGCCTCTACTTCCAAGCCTTCCGGCGCAGGAATCAAGACTTTAATCTCATCGCCTTCTTTTACAAAATCTTTGGAACGTCCGGTATTTCCGTTAAGCCACGCTCCGCCACTCTCAATTAGCTTCTGTACGTAGGACCGGGAAACCTCCGGATAATTCACGGCAATACATTTATCAAGACGAAGTCCGGCATCGGACTCTCCCGCTATGAATTTGATTTCTTCCATTTCGTAAAATCCTCATCTTTGTAATAAAACAACCATAACACGCACATGACAATCGCGCCACAGGTAACGCCGATATCCGCCACATTAAATACCGGGAAATTAATCAAATCAAAGGATAACATATCTGTTACCTTTCCGAAAGCAATGCGGTCAATAATGTTACCGATTCCTCCTGCAATAATCATGGCAAGCGTTAAACGCATAGGTCGCATTTTCTTCTCTCGAGGTAGAAAAAAGTAAAATGCACCGATTGCTAACATTCCGACAATGGAGAACACGGTAAGTGCCATGGTACGCCCCTGAAAAATCCCGAAGGATGCCCCGGTATTATAAATCAGCCGGAAGGAAAAAACGTTTTCCCATACAATGATCGGTGCCTCGGCCAAGGAAGTACGTGCCCATAATTTTGTAAGCTGGTCCGCAACAAGAACCAGAGCAATTAAAAACATATGAAACAAACAATCCCGAATAAATACTTTACGTTCCATGCTTCCCCCTACTACTCTAAAATGGTTTGAAAAGCGACCCAGATTTCATCATCTGATACTTCATCATCTAAAAATGCCTGTCCGATTTCCTTTAGAAGAACAAACTTTATCTTTGCTCCGTCAGCTTTTTTATCACGATGGCAAACCGATAACAAGGTCTGCCGTTCCAACGGGGATACGGAGGTTTTCATGCCGAAAGAACGTAATAATTCCATTACTTCATTTGCCTTCGACCTTGAAAGATATCCGCGTAAAACCGATAATTCTGCAGCGGCAACCATTCCGACGGAAACACATTCGCCATGTAATAAAGAAAACTCATTTAACTTTTCTACAGCATGCCCGATGGTATGTCCGAAGTTAAGCAGTGCACGTTCTCCTTTTTCTTTCGGATCATGTTCTACTACGTCACGTTTAATGCAAAGGCTGCGATAAATCATTTCGCGTAAAACAGCTGCATCCTTTGCCAGAATCTTCGCCGTATTTTTCTTTAAGAACAAATGATAGTCTTTATCTAAAATAAAGCCATGCTTTACAACCTCTCCCATTCCTGCCAAAAACTCCCGTTCCGGAAGGGTCTGTAAGGAGGAAATATTAATATATACCGCAGACGGCTGATAAAAAGCACCTACCATATTTTTATAGGCTTTGTAATCTACGCCGGTTTTTCCGCCGATAGAGGAATCCACCATAGAAAGAAGGCTGGTCGGCATGCCCACAAAACGGATGCCACGTAAATAGGTAGCAGCCGCAAAACCGGTCAAATCTCCGGTAACGCCTCCGCCCAAAGCGAATAATACATCATTCCGGTCGAAAGAATATTCAATCAAAAACTCATACAATGCTGCGACCGTATCTAAGTTTTTGGATGCTTCTCCTGCCGGAAATGTAAAGGAAACGCAGAAAAAGCCTTCCTTTTCAAGAAGACTGCATACTTCATCGGCATAGATAGGTGCCACATTCGAATCACTGACCAGGCAAATTTTACGTCCGTCTATATGCAACGAATGTACCAATGACCGGAGACCGTCAAAAGAATCTTCTAATAAAATCGGATACAGCGGCGCATGGTCTGCGCCGCGTACAATCAATTCATCCATCATGATATCCTATTCCTCATCTAAATTTATAATTTCTATATCATCCTTTGCCATGGATTCCAACGGATTCTCGTCCATTGCCTCCGTCTGTTTAAATACGCCTACCGGTGTATCAATGGAATCCGGAACATTTTCAAACATAGACAAATTTTCTAAATTAATTGTAAAACTCTGACTTTCCAAAAGCTCCATCTGCGCATTGGCAAGGCTTTTAAACTTTGCTTTGTAGATATCATACTGACGTACCAATTCGGTGGTTTGTTTGCGAATCTGTTCCAGTTCGTGTTTTGCATCCTCTAAAATCACATTCGCCTTAGAAACCGCCTCCTGCTCAATTAAAAGAGCATTTTTCATTGCGGTACTCTTCGTCTCTTCTGCGGTACGTTCTGCTAAGACAAGGGCTTTCTGTAAGGTTTTTTCAATAGTTTTATAATACTGAAGACCTTCATTTAATACATTGATCCGGTCATTCATTTCCATTTTCTCACGATACAGGGTTTCATAATTATCCAGGAGTTCCTGCATAAAATTATCAACATCCTTTTTGTCATACCCTAAACCGCCGGATTTAAAAACTTTGTTTTGAATTTCAATCGGTGTAATCATAGTTACTCCTTTCTCTATTGGTAACGTTCTATTGTTATTGCAATACGTCCTTTTTTTGTTAGACTGCCGATTTCTTTGAGCTTCGCTTTTCCAAGCCCGCGAAATGAAATTACATCCTGTTCTTTTACCTGTGTTGCAGCCGAAAGAATCTCTTTTCCGTTAATAAATAGCTTGCCTCCGGAAATTGCGGTTGCCACGCTGCTTCTGGAAACGCCGAATGCGGCTGCCGCAACAGAATCCAAACGAATGGCTGAAACCGTGCGCGAAATCACTTGGAATTCCTTTGTAAATTCGGAATTGTCTGCCGTTTCGATGTTACAAACCACATTGGTATGACGTATCTGGGTTAATTGTTCCGTCAAAAAAACCGCAATGCGTTCCGAACATAAAAGATAAGCTTCTTTATCTTTGATAAAAATGTCTCCGATAACATCCCGTTCCAGCCCAAGGCCTAAAACACTTCCCAGGACATCCCGATGGGAAAAGTCTCCGGCAAACTTAACATGCTTCGGAACAATCCTTATCCCGCATATCGGGAAAAGCTCCGGTGTAATCGTAATATCTTCCGGCGCAATACAAAGCATCAGCCGTTCGGTATCCGCAAGTCCTCCGTAAAAACAATGATTGGAACCGGCAAGAACCGTCTTTGCCGTATCAATTTCGCTTAAGGTCAGAAAATCCGTGAATTCCGTACGGTAAGAAAATTCCGCACGTTTCCGAAGTTCCAGAATTCTTTTTTTTAATAATTGGTCATCCATAGGCGATTACTGGTTTAACGTCGGAACCTCAAATCCGTTTTGCTCCACATAGGATAAATAATCTCCGGAAATATCTACATTCTCCGGAGAAACGATAAAAATCAAACCGGAAATCTGATGAATCTTACCGTTTAAGGCATATACCGCGCCGGCAATAAAGTCCATAATACGCTGTGCAAGAGCCAAATCAATGCCCTCCAAATTAACAACCGTTGCACGTTCATCTAACAACATATCACAGATATCCTGAGAATCATCAAAACGGGTCGGTTTCATTATGCTGACTTCCAACCCTCTTGTTGCAGAGGCGGAACGAAGCGGAACTACGCGATTGGAGGTGCTCATACGTTCCGGACGGACTGCACGTTCTCTTTTGGTTTCAGTATAGTCATTGTCAAAATTATCTTCATCCATCATTCTTTGTGTCCTTACTGTTTTTGTCGGTATCGATGCAGCTTTTGCTACATCTTTGCGTAAAGGAGCCGGTTCTTCCGTTGCCGCCTCCGGCACTGCGGATGTGGTACGTTTTTTTGTTTTTTCACGAACCGGTTTCTTTATGGTATCAATGTCGTCGAAATCATCGAAATCATCTTCATCGGTTATGTTCATTCCGTTTAGAATACGTTCTAAAAAATTACCCATAGCACACTCTCCTTTTATTCCTTCGGCGGATAGACCCGGTGTCCGAAAATGCCGGTACCGACACGTACTAACGTAGCACCTTCTTCCACAGCAATTTCATAATCGCCGGTCATGCCCATGGACAACATGTCCATAGTTATATTATCAATGTTTTTGGAATTGATGTCAACCATTAATTGCTTCATTTTCCGAAAATAACAACGATTTTCCTCCGGAGTTTCCGTATAAGGAGCAACGGTCATTAAGCCTCTTACTTTAATATTCGGAAAATGTGCAAGTTCTTCTACAAGGCCCAAAAGTTCTGCCGGTACAATTCCGTGCTTTGACTCCTCTCCCGCAATATTGATTTCCAATAAAACATCCGAAACGATGCCTTGTTTTGCGGAAGCATCCTGAATTGCCTGCGCCAAATGCAGAGAGTCTACCGAATGAATCAACACGGTTTTTCCAACCACATACTTCAATTTATTGGTTTGCAGGGAACCTATCATATGCCAACGTAACGGCTCGGTAATCACTGCCTGCTTATCCCGAAGTTCCTGAGGACGGTTTTCTCCGAAATCCACCATTCCGCATGCCATTGCCTCCCGAATGGCTTCCACCGGCATTGTTTTGCTGACTGCAATCAGTGTAACCTCATCGGCAGAACGCCCTGCCCGCTCACAGGCAGCCTGTATCCGGGATGCTACCTCTGAGATGGCATTCCCGATTGTTAACTGTTCATTCATTTTATGACTCTCCTTCTATCAGAATAATGTCATTGGATACGGCCGAGACATCCAGAACAATATGGTCATAAAGTGCAATGCCACCGTCAAGTCCGTCCCGTACCAAAACATAGTCTTCTACATCTGTAATTCGCTGAATCCGTCGAAATACCGCATAGCCGTTATTCATGTTGTAAACACCTTCCATGCCGGTAATAAAGGAATATAACATGGCACGTTCCGGTTCTCCCGTAAGTCCTGCAGAGTTTATGTATTGGTCGGAATCCAAATCCTCTACCGCTACGTAATAATAACCGTTTTCTTTGAATAACGGCGTCACCGGCTTAAAATCCGGACGAATTTCTCCCAATTCCGCATCGTAGCACTCCATACTAACACCCAGTTCTTCCGATTCACCGCCACCCTGCATCAAAAAACGTTCCGGGATTTGATAGATATCCTTCTTTAAAATCGAACTCTCCGGAATTTTCAGTCCGTCTTTGGATGATAAAAATAAAGTCACATCCAAAAATCGCTCGTCTAAATAATTACTTCCGTATCGTTCCATGGAAACCAGAAGATATGATTTTCCGCCGATGCGCAATTCTTCATAAGGTTTCTCGTAAGATTCCGTATCTCCCGCGATTTGAAAGCTGACGGTAGAACCGTCCTGTTTGATGCGGTTCATATCTTCGTCAGACACCTGAATTACCAATTGCCAATAATCGGTCGGAATCAGTTTATAAGCAAAACGGTCGATGGCACAAATTCCGGTAGGTTTACTGTATTCCGGAACGGTTTGACGTTCCTCCAAAAACTCGTCCCCGGTGAGCATTTCTACCGTATATCCGTCATAGAGGTCGGAATAATAGGAAATCATGCCGCTTTGGGAGGAATGTACCGTATGAAAAGCCCGGTCGGAAGCAATTTGTTCTTCCAAAGAATCCAGCATTGATACATCCCGATAACGTAAATAATCCGAAAGAAAAGATTCCCGTAATGCATAACATTCCGAAAATGCATTATCCGAATATTCGGAACAGAAAGCACGAACACTTCCTTTTAACCGCGCCAAATCATGATCCGTTAACATGGAATTTTCTTCGTTCAGATTAAGAATATCTTGTAATTCTGCAGAATCATTAACGGAATACACTTTTGCATTTTTGGTAATCCGTGCGCCTTCTCTGTAATAATAATTCAAATATCCGGCCTGTTCCGTGCGATATATTGTTTCGGGGCGAAGAATCATGGCAACGGTAGAGGTATCACTTCCTGCATTTCCTGCCTGTACTTCGTAAAGAGATAAATGTGGCGTTGTCATAAAGCGATAAATATTGATTGCAAGTAAAACCAGAATGCCAAATGCCACCACAAGCCCGATATTTACTTCTCTTCTGGTACGAAACTTAATTACGTTAGTACTTTTTGCCATAAAGACCCGATTCTCCTTTCCTATTATTTACATAAAAAGCCCGGCGCAATTTTTATTGAGCCGGGAGATTTTTCATTTTGAACGGGGAGCGACCGATTTCATCAGCTCCACCATTTTCCCGTAAAGAACCTCATAGGACGGTGCGTGGAACACTTCTGCGATATAAGTATTTCCGTTTGTATCCTTAAAAAGCAAAGTCAGACAACATCCGGCAGCATAAGTTGTACCTGTTTTTCCGCCTATAATCTCGATTCCGTCCGGAACTTCAAACGTCCCGTTAAAAAACAGATTGGTACTTTCAAAGGTTTTTGATTTTGCATTTCCGTTTGCATCTACATAATTTACTTCACAGGATGGCATGGAAATGGTAGATAAAAACGAATTATAATGAATTAACTCATTAAAAATCAAATAAATATCATATGCGGTTGTATAATGCTCCTTGTTATGTAAGCCGTGCGGATTCACAAAATGCGTATCTACCGCACCGATTTTTTGCGCTTCTTCATTCATCAGTTCCGCAAAAGCTTCCACCGAACCGGATACATGCTCCGCAATAGCAATTCCGGCATCATTTCCGCTGAAAATCAATAAGGCAGCCAGCAAATCTCCCAGCATAATCTGATCGCCTTCTTCAAATCCGCACTCAACCGCTCCGTAAACACCGAGATGAGACGCATTATAACTGAATGTAACCGTTTCGCTTAAATTACAGTGTTTCAATGCCACTAAGGTGGTTAAAAGCTTCGTGGTACTGGCCGGATATATCTTTTCCGTAACCCTGTAATTTTGCAACACCGTGTTGGAAGAAACCTTGTACAAGCCATAGGCATAATCCTCGGTTTCTTGTGTTGATTCGTTTTGGGAATCACCGGATAAAACACAAACTTCTGATGCTCTTCCGGATAAAAAATCCGCATTCCGGTCATTTCCTACATCAAAATATTCGAAAGAATTGGAACCGGTATAAGCTAAAGAAAGCTGCATGTCATTGTTTTTTTTCGGCGTACAGCCGCCCAAAAAAAGAGCAAATAAAAGAAAACATGCCAAACATGCACTTGCTGCTCTACTGTTCTTTTTCATTTGCTCACATCCTTTTCGTCCTTAGTTTTTGTAAAGTTCACGCCAATCCAAATCTCCGCGTTCCAATCCCTTCACCAGCAATTCTGCCGTAGCAACATTCGTTGCCAACGGGATATTGTGGGTATCACATAACATTACAACATTATTGACATCCGGTTCATGGGATTTCGGCGTAAGCGGATCCCGGAGAAAGATTACCATATCAATCTCATTATGCTCAATCTGGGAACCCATTTGCTGTTCTCCGCCTAACGGGCCCGCCAAATACTTATGCACAGACAGATTGGCCGCTTCTTCAATCAAACGACCGGTGGTACCGGTTGCATACAGCGTATGGTGACTTAATATCCCCTTATACGCAATACAAAAGTTTTGCATTAATTTTTTCTTCGCATCATGTGCAATCAACCCAATATTCATAGTGTCCCCCTTTTCGGTATATCAGCAAAATCCAAATCAATCTGATTTCGCTCCTTCTTCTTAGAAATACCGATATTTAATACAATGCCGACGCCTATCATATTACACATCAAAGAACTTAACCCGTAACTCACAAACGGAAGCGGAATCCCTGTATTCGGCAATAACATGGTAACTACACCGATGTTAACAAATGCCTGGAAAATATAGGTAGTGCCGATTCCGACCGCAAGTAACCTTCCCAAATAATCCGGTGCTTTCTTTGCAATTAAAAAGCACTGAAAGGAAATAAAAAAGATTGCAAGTATAATTCCGCAGGAACCTAAGAATCCAAAGGCTTCCGCCATTCCGGAAAAAATAAAGTCACTTTCGATAACCGGAATATTCTTAGAACCCAGGGTTCCGTCTCCGGAAAATATCTTTCCGGTCAAACCGCCGGAGGCAATGGCTGTAATGGAATTCTCCTGTTGCCAAAGGGTATCACTGTGATTCTCCGGATGAAGTAAGGATAAAATACGCTCTTGCTGTTTTCCAGAAAGCAACACCTGAAAATCCTGTTGTACATACCAAAACAATCCAATCGCCACAGGAATTGCCGTGGCAGCAATCGGTAGTAAAATCTTATACTTAATCCCCGATGCAAAAATTATTACCACCATGGAAACGCAAATAACGATTGTGGTGGAAAGGTCAGGCTGTAAAAAAACAAGCCCAATCGGAAGTGCAAGCATAATTACCGCTAAAAGCAATACCCAACCTTGCTTTAACCGGTCCATTAACCGGTCAAATAAGGTTGCCAGACAAATAACCAGTACTACTTTTGTCAGCTCCGATACCTGAAACTCAAATTTCGGATGCTCTCCGTTCGGAATACCAATCCAACGATTTACACCGCCTCGCATAATATTAAAGTAATCTACATACTTTACTACAAACAACAATACAAAATTCACAAGATACATTAACCCCGCAAATTTACATACAAAATGATAATCAAACATGGATACAAACATTGCGAGACATACACCGCCGATTAAACCTTTAATCTGCCTGGACACCATGTCAACTTCTTCTTCTCCCTGCACCTTGCCGAGAACATAAATCCCGGCGGTGCAAATGAGAATAATCATCAGTAAAATCATCCATCGGTACTTTTTTAAGTCGTACCGTTCCCACACTTTAAACATGAAACACCTTCTTAATATTTTCCACGCATTTCCTTAATCGGAATATTCGCAAAAATTGCCGGAACAGAACCGTTGTTGGAATCCGACGGCGTCTGCTTAATCTGAATATCCAAACCGGTCATATCGATTTCGATATATTTGGAAATTACTGCAATAATATCGTTTTTCATCTGTTCCATTACTTCCGGAGAACAACCCGCACGATCGGAAACAAGTACTAATTTCAAGCGATCCTTTGCTACGGAACCGGATGTTTTATTCTTGTTGAAAAAATCTAAGAAACCCATAATTTACCCTCCGTTAGTTTTTCTTGAAAAGACGTCCGAAGAAACCACCCTTAGCCGCTAAGTCAAGGAACGGTACTTCTTCACCGTCTACACGCTTACAAATGTTCATGTACGCTTTACCTGCCATGGTATTATTTCCTACCAAAGGAGCACCCTGGTTGGTGGAAATTACTATGTTCTCATCGTCCGGTACAACACCGATTAACGGAATCGCAAGGATTTCGATGACATCTTCGCTGGACATCATATCGCCACGCTTTACCATGTCCATACGTAAACGGTTTACGATAATATGAATATTCTTGATTTCGTTTGCTTCCAAAAGGCCGATGATACGGTCCGCATCACGTACTGCGGAAACTTCCGGTGTGGTTACCACAAGCGCACGGTCTGCACCTGCGATTGCATTGTGGAAGCCTTGTTCGATACCTGCCGGACAGTCAATGATAACATAATCGAACTCTTCCTTTAACTGGTCTGTAAGCTTCTTCATCTGCTCCGGGGTGATTGCCGTCTTATCACGGGTCTGTGCGGAAGGAAGCAGGTAGAAATTATTATATCCCTTCACTTTAATGAAAGCCTGATTAATCTTACAGGTTCCCTCAATAACATCTACCAAATTGTATACAATACGATTTTCAAGACCCATAACCACGTCCAGGTTTCTGAGACCGATATCGGTATCGATTAATACAACTTTCTTATCCAATTTTGCAAGGCCGGTTCCTACGTTTGCCGTAGTCGTAGTTTTACCTACGCCGCCTTTTCCCGATGTTACTACAATTACTTCGCCCATTCGTTCATATCCTCCGATTTTTATAATTTTATATCATTTAAAACCGTTCTGGAAACCGGTTCAATAAAAATATTATTCCCCGACCGAAATGCGATTTTCGGTTCCTTTGTGTGTTCTTTCTCCCGCTTCCAAAGCATTTTCCCTACTTTATCCGGTGCTCTGGCGATGGTGTCCGCGATTCGAATCTGTACCGGGTCCAAATCAAGCGCCATTACAAAGGCATTTTCATTTCCGCCGGCCCCTGCGTACACATTACCGAGAAGTGCACCTAAAACAATAATATTACCCTTTGACGTTATGGTAGCTCCCTGATTTACGTCACCTAGAATAATAATACTGGTTTCTGTTTCCAGAACTTGTCCCGAGCGCAGATTACCTTTGTAAAATTGTCCGTTGGAACTGTCCATTGCATTTAAGTGATCCTCCAAAGAACGTCTGTGTTCTTCTTCCGCCTCACTGTTTTTATCAATGACACATACAATGTGAACCTGGGAATTTTCGGCTATCACATCCAACAATTGTCGTTGCTGTTCATCCGTTAACGTCTTTCCGGAAAAAGAAATTGCCATTTTTGCGTTTCCGAAAAACTTTGCCGATTCTTTAAATTTTTCAGCGACTTCTTTTGTAATGGTTGCAAAATCAGCCTGTTCATCCATATAAACGGAAAAGCCATAGGTGGTTCCCTTAATTACCACTGCATTATTCATAGTCTCCTCCTTTATTACTCCGATGCTATCAGGTTATAATTACTGTCATATCGTTCGGAATTATAGTAATAATCGTACGCAACATATCCGAAGTCCACCGCATTTCCGGAAGAATACCCGTTCGGAATAACTACCGTAACCGAAATTTCCGGATTTTCATACGGCGCATAAGAAACAAACAAGACATGGCTCGGCTTGGTATCCGATACCTGTGCCGTACCGGATTTTCCGGCTGCATCCAATCCCAGTCTGTCGTATTCTCTTCCTGTAGAATCGTTGCTGTTTAACACCAGATACATACCTTTTTGTACCTGCCCCCATTCCGCGGCAGAAAATTCCGTGATTTCATTATAAATTGAAGCGGAATGATCTAAGATTAAATCCCCTTTGGTATTTGTAATTTTATCAAGTAGCGTCAGGTTATAACAATCTCCGCTGTTAGCCAGCGTTGTTACGTACCGGGCAATCTGGGAAGGGGTAAAACTATGGTAATAACCGATTGCCGCTCGAACCGCATCGTGGGTCGCAATCTGCGGCTCCAACTCCGCTACTTCGATTCCGGAAGTTGCACCGAGACCGAATTTCTCCGCATACTTTGTTAATTTTGCAATTCCCAGGGAGTCGCTGTATTTCCCGTTAAAATCTTCCGCCAAACGATAACCGACTTCAAAGTAGAAATAGTTACAGGAGTGTAAAATTGCCTTCGGTACATCGATTTTACCGTGCTTACTCGGGTAATACCAACATTTCGGTGATGGGTCTACCTTGGTAAATTCACCCAGATCTTCGATTTTTTCATACAATCCCAATTCATTCTCGCCGTATCCCGCAAAGCTGGTAAGCATTTTAAAGGTAGAACCGGTGGTAGTTTTTGAATTGGTAACACGGCTGGAAAGCGGATTGGACTTATCAGCCAAAAGCTTTGAGTAATACTCCCAGTCGATTTTGTTTGCCAATTTGTTGTTATCATAACTCGGATAAGTTACCATTGCCAGTACATCACCGTTATTTACATCCGTAACAATCAGAGAACCTCCGCATGGTTCCAAAGCAAGCTGCGCCGGCGTAATCTCCACATTTTTAATCTTTTCCCGGATGAAATTATAAGCGGAAACGGAACCGTTGCTCAGTCTGCGATAATCCGATTCGTTATACGCAATCACCGACTGGTCAAACAGTAATAAACAAACGTCCTTTCCGGAAAGTTCCTTCTGGAAAATCATATTCCGCAATAATTTCTTGGTAAAAGCAGGGTCTTCTCTTAACAAGGTAACGGTTTTATCCAGTAGAATTTGGTAAATCTCGTCCGTTACATAATAGGTATCGATTCCCAATTTGTCCAAATCAATCCAGTTTTTGTTGATTGCGTACACCAAAAACTCGCCCAAACTGATTTCATTGCTTTTGTATTTCAGATACATGCTATCGGATTTATCGATATTGGATGTCGGTAAAATCCCAACAGTGGCAGAGGTCAGTTTGGAATAAATATAATCCATGTATTCCGCCATTTCTTCCGACAGCTTTGCATTGGTTGTCTTACTGCCGTATGCAAGATATCCGGTTAAGCGGTCCAACACGGTTTCGAATTTCGTATGGAACTTCTGATATACCCGCAATTCGGTTTCACCGGCATCTTTCGGAGGATTTTCTCCGAAAATACGGCTGACATCCAGTACATTATTGGAAAACAAAGCATCATATACTTCGTAAATCGGAATCAGGATATCATCCGCAGACTCTCCTTTGGTTCCGTAATCCAGCTTATCCGTGATTTGTTCCAGCAAAATCTTTGCCAGTTCCTTTTCCAACAAGTGATAGTATGCTTTTTGCAGTTCCGCGTCAATGGTCAGATAAATATGATTACCGGCCTGCGGTTCCGATAAAACCTCTGTATTTACAATACGGTAATTTTCATCCAGTGTAAGCTGCTCAATACCCTTCTTTCCGTTTAATTCGTCTTCAAAGGTCTTTTCGATACCGGTTTTTCCGATAAAGTCCGTCGCAGAAAATATATCCTCCTCCGCATTATAAAGTTCCAGTTCCTCTTCCGTGATTTTACCGGTATATCCGATAATATGTGCAAAATACTCACTGTAATTATACACGCGCCTTGTCTTCATAACAACGGAAATCCCCGGAAGGGATGCGCTGTTTTCTTTGAGGGCAGCAATTAAAGTGTCGGAAACACCGGATGCCAGTGTAATCTGGGAATATTTCGGCCATAATGTAAAAATTGCATAACGAACCGACATAATCTGTAAGGCTTCTTCTACCGTATAGACATCGGAGATGCCGTACATGGAACCGAACTTTTTATCGCCGTAGCGAAGTAAGGCAAACAACTCTTCTGCTGTCATTTCACTTTCTTCGTCGGATAAATCATCTATGGATTGTTTCCCCAGCGCATTTTTTATAAAACGTAACCGGGCGGTCCCTTCTACCGTATATTCCAGGATACCGGATTCCCCTTGTTTTATATAAAACTCCGGCTCCAGTTCCACATCTTCCCGTTTTAATATTTGTATTACCTGATACAACATGGCATTTTTCTTGTCATTTGTGTTTAAAAGCGGACTATCTTCCAAAATGACGGAATAAGAAAGCTCGTTATACGCAAGAACTCTTCCGTTTCTATCATAAATCATACCTCTGGTACTGTCCGTGGAACGTTCTCTGACCTGTTTGTACTCTTCTTCGGCCACCACCTGCTCCACATCCAGAATCTGAATACGGTACAGTTGAAAAATCAGCACTCCGGCTAAAATAAAATAAAACGCCGCAATCGGTATCATACGAGAAGTAAAAAATTCTTTTATTTTACCGAATATGAAATAAAACAAAACTACTCCTCCTTATCCAAATGCCGCGAAAGCAACCGATGAATCCAATGAAACAACGGATATAAAAACGCGGCGGCAAACACCGTATATACCATACGCGGAAGAATCAGATGAATAAAGTAATATCCGAACTCTGTTCTGCTGCGAAGTAAAAAATATGCTACATAATACGCAAAAGAATAGAAAAACTCACCGACTAATATCATCAGCATAGGAAGCATATAATCCCTTTCCTCGTATATCTTTTGCGAATATCCGGCAAGATAGCCGATGCACAAATAAAACAAGGCACATAACCCGACCATCTCACTGAAACAAAAATCCGTAAGTAATCCGGCTACCAAACCGGTTAACATTCCGGCCACCCGGCCTCTGGTATAAGCTACTGTGATTACAACAATCAAAAGCAAGTCAGGAACGACACCGGCAAGGGAAAATGCAGGCATTACCGTGCTTTGTAACAAAAAACAAAAAATCAGCTCAAGAAAAACCACTGCAATCCGAATCACTTTATCGTCCCTTTCCCACGTAGTTACTCAAAATCATAAGCTTCTTTTAATTCCGTCACAATCAGAACTTCATCCAAACGTTCGAAATCCACTGCCGGAATCAAATAAGCCGTCTTTGTCATATTGCTGGAATCGATGCGGATATCCTGAATATATCCGATTAAAATTCCCTGCAGGTAAACATCACTGATATGCGATGTAACAATCTCCGCATCCTCTTTGAAAGAGGCATCCATGGAAATCATGTCCACACGAATCACTCCGTGTTCCTTCATTAGTTTCAAATCTCCGGATACAATGCAGGTATCCTGACTCTCTAAGGACATTCCGCTGACATTACAGTTATCATCAATAATGGAACGGACTCTGGACCAGTTCTTTCCGGTCTCTGATACAATCCCTACCAAACCGTTCCCGGCCATCACGTTCATTCCGACGGAAATTCCGTGGTCGGTCCCCTTATCTACCACAAAGCTGTAAAACCAGTTATTGGTATCACTGGCAATCACACGGGCCGCCACCTTATCGTAATCCATGTATTTTGCATCCAGCTCATACAACCGGCGTAACCCGTCCAATTCATATTTGTCCTGGGTTAATTGCTGGTTCGCTGTAGTCAAATCTTCGATTTTAGACTTTAACTGTTCGTTTTCCTTTCGAAGCTCCTTTACGTCCCGAAATGCCTGTAAACGGTCGGAAATACTCCTTCCTACGGTATTAATCCCCCGTTGCATCGGAGAAATCACATTCCCGGCAAAGGTTTTCACCCCGGAAAAACGCTCCGGAAAACGGTAGGAAACAAACATAAGCACCACGCAAAGAATGATACAGAATATCCACAAATACTTCGGATGAAACTCAAATTCAATCCGTCTTCTCCTTCTGCGGCGTTTCATTCCCTATCAACCTCCGTTTGCCATCTTGTCCAAGGTAAGTCTTAAATCACTGAATTTATTGTTTTCCAAAATCATACCGAGACCCATAACCACCGTATTTGCGGAATTATCACAAACATGAATATCCAGTTCGGTCTCCTGAGCAAACAGCTTGTCCAAATCCTTAATATTAGCGGAGCCGCCGGTCAGATAAATACCGGTGTCCAAAATGTCGGATGCGATTTCCGGTGGGGTTCTCTCCAAAATCATCTTTACTTCGTCCACGATGGAATGCAAATGCTCTTCGATGGACTCATAAACAAACGCAGAATCAATCTCTGCCTCCGTCGGAAGCCCGGTCATGACATCACGGCCGAATACACGAAGCGTCTTCTCTGTCTTCGGAGGTAATGCGCAGGAAAGCTCCTTTTTGATCAGCTCTGCGGTCTTATTTCCGATAATCAGGTTATATTTCTTCTTTACGTTGGATATAATTGTCTCATCCAGGCGATTACCGCCGATATCTACCTTCTTGCTGTTTACGATACCTCCGAGGGCCATAACGCCGATTTCCGTGGTCTCCGCACCGATATCCACCACCATAATACCGTTGGCGGTCATAACCTCCAGTCCCGCACCGATGGCATTGGCAACCGGCTTATGCACGGCACGTACCTTGTCCTTTTTCGGCTTTGCGGAAGAACTCCATAACAAATCATAAAACGCACGACATTCTACTTCGCTGACATCGCTCGGAATCGCCACGATAAATTCCGCACCGGAAAATTTTCCGTGGGAATCCGCAAGAGACGCAAACGCCGAATTCAAAAGAGCGAGCATATTGGCGAAATCCGCGATTACACCGTTCTTTACCGGAAATGTCACTTCAAAATTATCCGGTGTTCTGCCGTACATTTCAAAGGCCTCGTCACCGATGGCTTTTACCACGTTATCGCAAATGGCAACCACGTTCTTTTCGTCGAAAATCACGCCCTCGTTCTTTTTGTAAATCTTAATCATGCTGGTACCAAAATCTATTGCAAAAACTTTTGATGACAACTTAAAAATCTCCCTTCGCATAGTATTTCTATATTCTATCATAGTGTACCACTTTTTCATATATTTTTCAATCATTTCTTTGACCTATATTTTGACAAAAATCAATCCAAAAATCCTTTTTCCCTCATACTCAGATAGCAATTATCGCCGATAATCAGGTGGTCACGCAAAGAAATTCCCACAATTTCGCAGGCAGCAGCCAATTGTCTTGTTACGGAAATATCCGCATCACTGGGTACAGGTACCCCGCTGGGATGATTGTGCAACACAACCAGAAATACCGCCTCATAACGTAGTGCGGTACAAAGAACTTCCCGCGGTGATAAAACTGACATATTCACCGTTCCTTTGGAAATCACCTCATCTCCGATTTTCCTCCCTTTGGTATCCAACATTAACAGAAGTATCTCTTCGGTTCTGCCGTGACGCAATCGTGCCATATAATAATCCGCGATTTTTTCCGGTGAATCAAATACCGTTGTCTCACGAAAGGAAGCTGACTGCATCCTTTTCGCCAGTTCTGCCACACAACAAAGCTGAACCGCCTTCACTTTGCCGATTCCTTTGATTTTTTGAAGTTCCTTTTGGGAATAATAATAAAGAGCCGACAGCCCTTTCTTTCCGCCGGGACGGTCAAGGACACGAATTGCCAGATCTACCGCCCGTTCTTTCTTTGTACCGGAGCGGATAATCACAGCTAAAAGTTCCGCATCCGACAAAACCTCCGGGCCGAAACGCTCACACTTTTCGTAAGGGCGCTCCGACTCCGGAAGTTCTTTTAAGGTTAAATAATGATTCATACGTCTCCTTCTCTTGCGAAAAGGGACCGAAATTACAGTCTTCTGTAAATCAAAAAGGCAATGACTACACCGATAATGCTTGCAATGGAAATCTTAATGGACAAGCCGAAGGTAAGGGAAATCACTCCCAGATTCAGTACTAAGGCCCCTTCTCCGCCCGTACCGATACCGAAGGTCATACCGTAGTCAAGCCAGGACAACCAGGAAATATCCTTCGTCAACAGTCCTAAAAAGCTACCGATTACCACACCGCATAACATTAACAGCAACAAAACCCATGCTCTTCCGGTCTTCATAAAAATCCCTCTTTTCTCTAGAATCTCCTACTTTGATTATAACATAAATCGAAAATATGTTCAATCTGTTTTTATAAAAAGGCGGTTGTTCTTTTTTGAACACCGCCTTTTGTTCTTCGCTATCATTCGTATTTCTTACACTTACTGCATAATCAGCTTCTTCTCATACAACTTCTGCACGGAATTCATAATACCGAATTTTGCATGATACCAGGTAAGTCCGCCTTGGAAGTACACATTGTACGGCTCCGCCACCGGACCGTCGGCGGAAAGCTCGATGGAGGCACCCTGAATAAAGGCTCCCGCCGCCATGATTACATCATCGTGATAGCCCGGCATTGCCCACGGTTCCGGCACCACATAGCTGTCCACCGGTGCCGCCTCCTGAATACCGTGACAGAAGGCAAGCATTGCCTCGCGGCTTCCTAATGTCACTGCCTGAATAATATCGAAGCGCTCTTCCTTTCCGCGCGGAACACACTTAAAACCAAGCTTTTCATAGATATTAGCCGCATAAATGGCGCCCTTTAAGGCTCCGGCAACCACCGTCGGTGCCATGAAAAGTCCCTGGAAGAAGGAACGGTTAAGACCAAGGCTTGCACCCACTTCCTTTCCGAGGCCCGGTGCGGTCAATCGATACGCACAATTGTCTACATACTCCTTCTTACCAACGATATAGCCTCCAATCGGTGCCAAGCCGCCCCCCGGATTCTTAATGAGAGAACCAACACAAAGGTCCGCCCCTACATCCGTCGGCTCAATCACCTCCACAAATTCGCCGTAGCAGTTATCCACCATACAAATCACATCCGGCTTCACCATCTTGATGTAAGAAATCAGCACACCGATTCTTCCTGCGGACAGGGTCGGACGAGTCTGATAGCCCTTGGAACGCTGGATGGCAATGAGCTTCGTCTTCTCGTTGATAGCTTCCTTAATCTTGTCAAAATCAAAATTACCGTTCGGGAGCAAATCCACCTGCTTATAAGTAATACCGTACTCCGCAAGAGAGCCCTTGGTTTCACGGATACCGATAACCCCTTCCAACGTATCGTACGGCTTGCCCGTCGGAGACAAAATCTCGTCCCCCGGACGGAGGTTTGCGGATAATGCAATAGTTAACGCATGGGTACCGGACACCAGATTCGGACGCACCAGCGCACTTTCCGTATGGAACACATCCGCATATACGTCCTCTAAAGTATCTCTTCCCAAATCGTCATAGCCGTAGCCCGTAGAATCGTTAAAGTGGGTATCGGACACCTTGTTCTTCCGCATGGCAGCAAGCACCTTTAACTGGTTGTACTCCGCCACCTCATCAATGGCCTGAAAACGCTCCTTCAAAGACTCCTCCACTTCGTTGCATAAATCAAATACCTTGTCGTCGATTTTGCAGTCCTTGTACATCAGTCTTAAATAATCGTTCATGGTAATGTCACTCCTGTGTATATAATTGATTTTATTGATTTAATTGAATTTGTTCTAATTATAATTATCGGTAAATTTTGCTTAGTTTATATTTTAGTTTTCATAAGTATTTTATGTAAACTATTATTCGACATTAAACAAATTTCCGATGCTGCTTTCACTTTTTTCTCATTCGTTACAGAACCCCCAACCGTTCAGCTTCCTCAAGTAGCTTCGGCTGAATATCCGGATAAGTCCAATTTCCCGACAAGCTCTCCGACAAAACGATCTTCTCAATCTCACTGTGAAGATCTTCTTCAAAAGAAGTCACCTCGGCATAGTATAACATTCCGAAGGTTTCTTGTCCACTGTCTTTTTGCACGGAGTACACACAAACCGGCGTTATCTCATATTCTGTGGCTCCGGTTTCTTCGTAAAGTTCCCGTCTTGCAGTCTCTTCAATGGACTCACCGGCTTCTCTGTGACCACCCGGAACCTCGTAAGTGGTTCTGTCCTTGTGCTTACAAAGCACCCATTTCCCGGCACTTTTGGTGATGATGACCGCAAATTTTAGCAGTGCATCATCGACGGTATCGTAAAATTTGACTTGTGTCATAGCTCATTCTCCTACAGTTCATGATAATACGGACAAATATCCTCGAAATGCCCGTCCTTCATCCGAAAGCCCTTCGGAATCGTACCAAGCTGCACAAATCCAAGGCGCTCGTATAAATGTCTGGCGTGGATGTTCGTCGCTACCACCGCATTAAACTGTAACACACCGAATCCGTGTTTTTTTCCTTGCTCCAAGCAATCCAAAACCAGTTTTTCTCCGATATGGAGTCCCCTACTATCTTTACTTACCGCATAACTGGCATTACAAATATGACCGCAACGTCCGATGTTGTTAGGATGCAGGATATACAACCCAAGCACACGCCCGGTATCCGTATCTTCCGCCACTCCGTTATAAGTCTGGGATGCAAAGAACTCCGCCCCGGTGGTTTCATCAAGAAACTCTTCCTGTGGAAACGAAATTCCTTCTTCCACCACTTCGTTCCAAATCCGAATCATGGCCGGTAAATCCTTTTCTTGATACTCTCTAATCGCAATATTCATCTCTAGTCTCCGTTTTGCCGAATCTATACTTTCTTTCGAAATCACCCGTTTTTTTCATAAAAATCAACAAACTTCTGCGTTGGAAAAGAAACTCACAATCTCCTCTACCCCCGCAACCGCCTTAGCATCCTCAATCGCCGGTATACGGTCCGTATTATGGGAGCAAACAAGCGGATAAATCTCCTTGCAGTTCATGTTCTTTAGCAGTACTTTTGCAGTTTCGTAAGCCTTATCCGGCTTTCCATCACCGCCGCCCACCAACAGCACCGCGCCTTTCTTTTTCGTAAGTCCGCACTCTTCCTTGCGAAAAAATCTACCGCAAAAGTAGGTCTGCAAACGGCTACCGACACTAAGCATCGGCCCTGTCAGCTCCGAAAAATACACCGGGGATGCAATCAGCACGTTATCACAATCCTTCAGATACTCGTAAACCTCCTGCATCTCATCCTTTATGGCACAACCGCTTTTTTCTTTGCAGTATCTGCAATCCAGACAAGGTGATATATTAGCGCGGTAGGCGTCTACTATCTTATATTCTCCCGGCAGTAGTGCCGTAAAATGCTTCAATAAACTTACGGTATCTCCGTTATTTCGGGGAGAACCGTTAAAAATCAAGGTTTTCATATGCGCCTCCTACTCGATGATACTCCCATGAAAATAGCATTCATAAATCTGCATCCCCCGATAGCAAATGGTTTCATATCCTTGAAACCAGGCAAAATCCCCTTCTACCTTGCAGTCATAGGTATAACCGTCATTCTCATAATGATCCGGTCCGCGAAAAGGCTTATCCTCCGGAACTAAAAGCAGTGCCTCCTTTAGGAAATCTCCGCTAAAGTTCTCTCCGGTAACCCGTCCTGCATAGTTCATGCTCCAATAAGGCTTTCCCTTAATCCAAAGCGCCTCTTCCCCTACAAACTTTCCTCCACCAAGAAACGTATCGTAATACATATAATCGTCTTCGGAATACATCAAATCATGGGATTCCGGTCGGCAGGATGTAGTTTCTGCACCTTTTCCTGCATAGGTCTTCTGTTTCGCTTTTATTAAAAATTCAATCAGTTCTTTCATTTGATTCACCTTTCCTCAACATACCGCTCCACCCGCAGCCGCAGTTTATACTTGTCCCGCAATTCCGCAATCTGCTTCATCATCTCCGACTTGTGGTGAATATCTAACGCCTCTTGGTCTTTCCAACGGTCGATTAAAAGTACCGTTTCCGCATCCTCCATGGGAAAGAAATACTCATAGCGTTCGTTTCCTTCCTCTGCGCGAATGGCATCCACAATGCCCCGGTCGGTCATTTCTTCCGCGAATTTCCGGGCGTTGCCGTTTTGTCCGGTGTAGTATAAATTTACGATGATGCTCATAGAGTACTCCTTTCATCTCTATAACTTAAGATTTTAATTTTGCATGAATATCCTAATTGTTTCAAAAATTCGATTTTTGAACAGCTCTATATCACTGATATTCCTTCCAAACGGCACATGTATAAATACCATCTTGGTCTTTAACTCATGTTCCGTAATGTACTTTAACCCATTCCAATACAGCTTGTTACAAAAGGATGTCCCTGCATTATGGGAAAGCTTTGCCGGAATCCCGTTTTGTTCAAACAACAACCTTAGTCTTTCACAGTCAAAGACTGTATCCAGACACACTTCACAGTCTCTTGCAGTGGTTTCAATGTGCACCTTATCCTTGACATTCGGTCGTTGACCGAAACTCAGAACATAGTCAAAATGTGTCTCGAAGAGCATACCCAGCAGTAGCTCGGAATCCTTCACCTTGTCATTGGGTAAAATAAGAACTTGATAACCTTCAATCTTATTTAGCAACATTTCTGATGATGTTCCTTGAAAGGCTGTAAGGAGAATACTTTTTTCTCTATGCATCTTTAACGTTACCTCTGAATTTTCAAATACTCCTTTATCATCCATATCAAGTACAACGGAACACTATAAGTCTTTGTATTCTCTACTTCATGATTTCCTACATTCTTCATAGAAAACTTAAAGCCCAACTTCGGTTGATACTTTTTACAGAACTGTAAATAACTCTTAGCTCGCGTATGAACCTCTGCCTTTGCCTCCACCGGAATAATGGCGTCCTCATACTCAAATAAAAAATCCAGCTCCGCTGTGTTGCCGGAACGCCAAAAATAGGAATGAATTCCCACCTTTATCAATTCATTTAAAACAAAATTCTCCGTAAAAGCACCTTTGAAATTTCGATATAACTCAGAGTCTTCTAAAATCGTCCGATGTGATACTCCGGACTTTCTTCGAAGTAATCCCACATCCGATAAATACACCTTAAAGAACGTTGCATCCGAACAGAAGGATAACGGAATCTCCGGATTCGATACCAGTTCCAATCGGTGCACCAAACCGGCATCAACCAGCCATTCCAACGCATCCTCCAATTCACTGGAACGTTTTCCTTCTTTTACATGCGAGAAAACAAACTTGTTGTTATCCTTTGCAAGCTGCTTCGGAATAGAATCCCAAATCCATCCCAGCTTCGGAATATCGGATTTCGGAGCGTGTTTTGCAAAATCACTGCTATAATCTTGTAAAATATTGTCCTGAAGTCTTTCAACCTTTTCAAAATTATGCGTTTCTACCCACTTTGCAACAACTTCCGGCATTCCACCCACAATGTAATAATACTTCAATGCTTTCTCTAAACCGTTGGTATAAAGCTCCGGTAATTCCTTATCAATTCCATACTTCTGAACTCCCATATAAAGCTTTTCGCCACCATCCGCGCGCAAAAACTCCGAAAAGGACAACGGATACATTTGCAACCGGTCCACCTTACCTACCGGAAATGAAATATTGTCCCGTTTTACAGATACTCCAAGTAACGAACCTGCACAAACAATGTGAAGGTCGCGCATATTCTCACAAAAATACTTTAAAGATGTAATCGCATTGGGACAAGCTTGTATTTCATCAAAAATAACCAGTGTTTTTCCGGGAAGAATTTCCTTCCCTCGAATTACGTTCCCCAACTCATCTATAATTCTGTTAACATCAAAATCATAATCAAACACGGAAATCAGGTTTTTATTCCCTTCAAAATAAAAGTAGGCAACATCCTCAAAGTATTGTTCTCCGAATTCTTTACAAACATAAGTCTTTCCGCACTGTCTTACACCGGTTAATAATAACGGCTTTCGATCAGCTGAATTCTTCCATTCCACCAACTGCTTCATAATATCCCGTTCCACACTAAACACCTCCGTTCTGACCAAAGTTTTCACCTATAGTATACCATTATATACTAGAAAAACGCAATATAAACTTGCGTTTTTCATATGAACTTTTGCATTTTTCTTGCGTTTTTCATAGGAACTTTGCAAATACAACGCTATTCTTCATAGAACAGCTTACATACCTTTCCGTCGTCAAAATCGAATACTTCCGCCGTATTTCCCACTCCGACCATTACAACACCTTCTCCATTCCAACCTTCTGCGGCACTAAACCGCACTTTTCGTAGAACTTCATAGCACTTTCGTTGCAGGACCACACATTTAAGGTCACATTGTAGCATCCGGACGTCTTGGCAAAGTCCAACACGTATTCATACAACATTTTTCCGATATGCATGCCTCGTCTTTCCTCATCCACGCACAAATCATCGATGTAAAGCGTCTTAATATCCGTCAAAATGTTATTATTCAAGTGCTGCTGAAATACGCAAAAGGCATACCCAAGCACTTCTTCCTGCTCGTCTGTTGCTACAAACACCGGCTTCGTGTCGTCCGCCAGAATGTCCATCAGCTCCGCATCGGTGTATTTCTTGGCATTGGGCTTAAAAATATCCGGTCTGCCGTTGTGGTGCACCATAAGAACCTGATGCAACAGCTTGTTAATCCCGTTCATGTCTTTGTTTTCTGCTCGTCTGATATTCATACTATAATCCCTCTCTTCTTTGCTTCTCTCAACATCGCATCCAGTATCGCGTCCTCATTCTCATACGCACCCTTATCAAACCAAAGCACTTCCCGTTCCCGTTTAAACCAGGTAAGCTGGCGTTTTGCAAAGTGCCTCGTATCCCGTTTTAAAATGTAAACCGCGTCCTCCAAGCTACATTCGCCCTGCAAATACGCCACAATTTCCTTATAGCCCAGACCCTGCATGGACACAGAGGACGGCTTACAGCCTTCCGCAAGAAGTCCCTTTACTTCCTCAACCAGTCCTTCCGTAAGCATACTGTCAATCCGCTTTTCAATCCGGTCATACAGCACCGCCCGGTCCTGGGTCAGCACAAAATAGGCGCTGTTATAGGCCGATTCCTTGCCGTGCTGCTCCTCGTTATGCTCGGATATCTTTGTGCCCGTCTGTTCATAAAACTCCAAGGCGCGGATGACACGCTTTACATTGTTGGCATGAATGGCCTCCGCAGACGCCGAATCCACCTCGGCAAGCCTTGCGTGCAGTGCTTCCGCTCCGTGTTCCTCGGCAAAAGCCGCCAGTTCC
This sequence comes from Lachnospiraceae bacterium, assembly GCA_017938405.1. Taxonomy (GTDB): domain Bacteria; phylum Bacillota; class Clostridia; order Lachnospirales; family Lachnospiraceae; genus SIG307. The sequence goes on along the minus strand of JAGBBP010000036.1, from coordinate 34,578 downwards.
TCACGGTAAGACGTATCTTCCTCCGTCTCGGTAAAATCAATGTCATACAGCACTGCCTGGATATAAAACCCGGTACCGCCGACTAAAATCGGCACATGGCCGCGCCCAACAATTTCCCGAATCAGGCGCTTTGCCTCTGTGGCAAACCGCACCACATTGTAATCCTCCGTGGGTTCACAAATATCAATCAAATGGTGAGTTACACCGCACATTTCCTCTTTCTTAATCTTTGCCGTACCGATGTCCATCCGCCGGTACACCTGCATGGAATCCGCCGAAATAATCTCGCCGTTTACCGCCTTTGCGAGGCTGATGGACAGATTCGTTTTGCCTACCGCCGTAGGACCTGTCAATATAAGTAATGGCAGTTTCTCCATGGGGTCCTCCTTAATAATTCCATATTCCGCCTACTTTTCCGTCTTATAAAACCCTCTGTAAAACTTTGCCCGGTTCGGTTTTAGCAAAATCAACACCGAATTTATAATGTCGGAACCGGCAATAATCGCGTTGATCCAGGCAATATACAACAAAAGCTCAAACAAAAATCCATCCACAAACAAGAGTAAAACCGCCGGAACTGCCGTAAGTCCGAGAAACGGTAACGTCATAAACGTCCAGAATCTCGCCTTACTCATGACCGCATCACTGTTTAACCAGAAAAAGATACCCGAATGGGTCAGGCTAAGGTCGCCGATGCGCCAAACCACCACAATATGTAACAGTTCATGGCATACATACACAATACAAAACACGGCAATTTTTACGAACCAGTTTGTAAACTCCCAGACACCGAGCAGGACCGATGCTGCCACAAGTGCCGCCTGCAAGGCATAAACAAACAGCATAAAATTCTTCCGAAACCAATCATTCTTAATAAACGGCTGCCAGCCGGTAAAATCCATGGTACTCTCCGGTAACGGTTTCATAAAATAAAACATCTTTTAAAACTCCTTATTTTCATCCTCTAAATGTCTTATGAACTCTCCCAGTACTTTCTCCCTGCTCCGTGCCGTTTCATAATACGGCAATTGATACTTTTCGCACTGTTCTTTATAAAACTTGCTGATTTCCACGATTTCCGCGCAATTCCGGCGATTTTCTTCCTCCGGCTTGTAAAATGTATAATCCTTCGGTGTATCATATTGTTTCAACACCTCAAATCGTTCCTCTGCTGTCACGTCAGAAGTAATGAAATAATAAATATCACAAACCGCCGGATCAATGTATTTCCGATAGTCTTCTGGTAAAAGCTGAAACACATCAATCACCATACCGTAATCACATTCGTCGTATTCTCCACTGTCCATCATTGCCCGAAGAAAAGGCGCTATTTTCGAACTGATGCTTTGCACATTTTCCTTCACATCCGTATCCGCATCGGTATCAATCCCTACCTGCGGAAAGGCTTTTTCAAAGCCCGCAATGATGGAATCCATACTGATATGTTGGTAGTTGTACCTTTTAGCAATCATTTGTGAAACCGTACTTTTCCCGGCTCTCGGTACACCGGCTATGATCATATGTTTTGTCATGTTTTTATCCTCTTTGTAACACAATCCAGTCTTCCCTCAAAATCCCATAAAACACCAAATCAAACAGTCCCTGATTATTTCTTCCTGCCTGTCGCAGAATCCCTTCCCTCTGCATCCCGACCTTTTCCATAACTCGTCCGGAATTCGGATTGTTGGCATCAAATCCGGCCTCAATGCGATTTGCCTGTACTTCTTCAAACATATATTTCATCACTGTTTGCAATGATTCCGGTACAATTCCTTGCCCCCACCATTTACTTCCGATGCAATAAGTTACTTCCACTGCCTCGACTCGATTTTTTACGGTAGGTGCGGCAATGGTTCCGATTACTGCATCTGTCTCCTTTAACACGATAGCCCAACAATATCGTTCCGGGTTTGCATACTGTTCCACCCAGCCTTCAAGAAGCTTTTTTGTGTCCTCGATTGATTCATGTAACGGCCAAGTTAAAAATCGGTTTACTTCCGGTTCAGAGGTCACATTTTGAAAAAAGCCTACCGCATCCTCTATCGTAAAACGACGCAGAAGCAAACGCTCTGTTTCCAGTGTTTTTGTTCCTTGATGGTTCATGTCTCGACCTACCTTTCACATGATTTTGGACACAATAAGTTCTAAATTTCCAACTTTCCAAAACTGTTATTCCTTCGTTTTCCACATCGACATGCCGCTTCCGGAAAAATCATTCGGTCGCTGTTTAAATCCGAACTTCTCATAAAAGTCTTCTTTTCCTTTGGCCGCCCCCAGAATAAACATAATTTTATCTCCCGGTTCAGCGGCTTCCATGACCCTGTCCTTCAAGCGTGTTACAATCTCCTCAGCACAAAGGCCGTTTCCTTCGTTCCTACCGGAATTCCGAACTTCACCGACGCCTCGCCTAACTCGTTGTCCTCTGCCGTAAAGATTCTGTGCTGTACCTCTTCCTCGGTCACAATCTCAAATCCGGCTTGCAAGAATCTGTCATGCCAGCTTGTCTGTCCCTCTGTAAAGCAATTCCACGGCTCCTGTCCCCACTTTTCAAACACCTGCAAAATCGCAGGAATGTCTATCCACTCGCTTTCGACGGCATAAAGATATCCTCCCGGTTCCAAACAGCGGAACACTTCCTTTACCGCCTTATCATAATCTACCTGTCCGCCTCTTACCGAAGACAGGCCGATATTACTGCTAAAGGACGGCACAGAACCATCTTTAAACGGCATATCCAGTACCGAAAACTGCGCAAATTCCACGCCATGGGTCATAAAGTTCCAGTCAAGATACTTCTTCCAATGTTCCAGAACCATTGCACTGGCATCCGATGCTGTACAATGAAAGGCCGGATCCAACTGTTTTACAGACGGAATCAGCCCCATTCCCGGTCCACAGGCAAGATCAATGATTTCTTTTCCGTTTGCTACAATCGTCTCGGCTAATTTCTTCGTTGTTGGATTTTCAAGAAATTTACGTTTCTTCCAATTACTCTCCAAACGACCGTTATCCCATTCTGCCGCATCTTCCTCGTCAAAGAAGTCTCCGTGGTTATGGGCATCGAAATAATAAATGCCATCCTTAATATCCACAGGTTCTTTTGCAAGTTTTTTCTCAAACATCAGCATTTCCTTACATTCCTCCGTACAAATCCACCGTCAAGGACTCCACAAACTTGTTGGTCAATTCCTTCTTTTCCTCCCAAATTCTCCGAGCCTTTTCCGTCCGCATCGGATTTACCTGCATCTGCTTTAAAGAAAACTTCTTAATATGCTCTAAAATGGACTCAAAACTTACATCCTCTTTGGTAGCCTGAATCCAGGCATCCATTACAATACCGTGAGCTCCCGTATCATCAAACAAATCCGCTTCCATCAAAAGCACCAGTTCCAACGGTGTATCCTCCCGATGAAGCACCTCCTTATCGGAATGCCTTGCAATCAGGTCACAAATAAACTCCGTTTTCTCCGCCGGATACCCGATAGAATCCAGATACTCACGGCAAAGCACCGCGCCGTCCGCCGCGTGAGAATGCATATTCTCCTTGTTTAAAGAATAGCCGATATCATGGAAAATCGTTGCAATTTTTAAAGATTCCATATCAATGTCACAGGCAAAGTCCTCCGCCAGAATCAACATCCATCGATAGACCCGTTCCGTATGCGCGAAACGACTGTACTTGATTCTGTTCTTTGCTGCACCGCCGTGGTGGTCATAAGCCGCAAGGGCATCTTTTACATAAGTAAACAGTTCCTCAAAATCAATTACCTTCTCCATAATTCCACCTCTTATCTTCCCGGTACGATAACTTATCCTTAGATTCATAACTATGTACAAACTACAATAACGTCTCTGCTACTTCTTCGGACACAAAAATCCCGCAAACTCAAACTGATACAGCAATACGGAATTTCCGAACAGATCAATTTCTTCCCCGGTCGCTTCACCGGCTAAAATCTGCTTTGCTCCGGCAATGAGCTTCGGAATCATGTCCGGTGCCACCTCTACGGAACTGTGGGACGCGTACACGGTATCAAACCGCCCTTCGTAGGCAGAAAGCTTCTCTAAACTCACAATATAATTCTGCAGATTCCGATGTTCACCGAACATATAGATGCGTCCGTCCTGTATGGAATCGCCGCCGATTAACACCCGGTTGTTTACATCCAAAATCCCGATACTGCCCGGTGTATGTCCCGGTAAATCAATGATTTCAAGGGGTCTTTCGCCCAAATCAAGCACATCTCCCTGCTGTACCGGAACAATCTTTCCTGTTTTCCCGCGGAATCGGTAATTTCCTTCCTCCTTTGGGTGCATATAAAACTCCCCGAACGCCTCATTTCCGGCAATATGATCCCCGTCCGCATGAGTATTCAATAACTTCACCGTCAGGTCCGTGATATTCTCCGCGATTTCCTTTGCATTCGGTGCAGACACTCCACTGTCAACCAGTAAAGCTTCCTTGGTTCCGGTCAGCAAAAACATGCGAACCATACCATCCTCAATACGCCATGTGTTCTCATTCATTTGAATAATCTCGCTCATACGAAACCTCCTTATGCTCAATTTGTCTCCAAAATCAACTTGTCTTCCTTACACAATCCGCTTAAACTTCTTCTCAATTTCCTGCTTTGTCATGGAAATCGTAGTCGGTCGTCCGTGCGGACAATGATACGGGTTGTCCAAGGTAAGAAGCAAGTCAATCATGGCCTTGGCTTCCGTCTCCGACAATACCATATTGCCCTTTACCGCCGCCTTACAGGACATGGACGCCACCTTTTCCACCAACACCTCCGGGCTTCCGTGAAGTTTTTCCGCCACAAGTTCATCCAGTAACTGCATAAACAGCTCCCCGCCGGTCAGTCCGCACAAATCTGCCGGTACACCGGTTACTTTATAATCCCGTCCGCCGAAATGCTCAAATTCAAAGCCCAAACGACGCAACACCTCTGCCTGCGCCTGTAATACCTCTTCCTCCCGAAGAGAAAGGCTGGCAATATAAGGCGGTACTATCTGCTGGGTCAGCATTTCCTTTTCACGGATACGCTTCATGGTCTGCTCAAACAAAATCTTTTCATGGGCCGCGTGCTGGTCAATCATAAACAACTGCCCGTCCATTTCAATGAGCCAATAGGTGGCAAATAACTGACCCACAATACGGTATTCTTTCTTGTTTTCCTCACTGAGAAGGTTGGGAAGTTCTATCTGTTCCTGCACGTAAACCGGCTGTTTCTGTGGGTTCGGTTCTTCTATTTTTACTTCCTGTACGTTCACTTCCGGTTCAATATCCGGCTTGGTTTCCTGTACTGTTTCATCCGATACCTTTTCTTCCGTAACCTTTCGCTCTTGCGGTTCCGATTTTTCTTGGAACGACAATAAATCTTCGGTAAAGCTTCCTTTGTTTGCGTTTTCTACCTTCGTAGAATCATCTGTTTCCCTATCGTGTCTCTCAACTTTATACGGTGCTTTTTCTTCTCTGAGTACACTTTCCGTCACAAGCTTGGCAACGGCTGTTTTGGTCGGTTCCGCCGGTTTATTTTCAACAAGCGCAGTCTGCCGCGCCATTCTTGCGGTCTCAAACTGCTCCGGTCTGGTCTCTCTTTTCGGTAATTCTACTTTTGTAGTCTTCTCTTCTTTCCCGAATCCCACCTGCGGAATCATGTTCTTTCCCGCCAGTGCATCCCGCACCCCGTGGTACACCGCATAGTACACCGCCTCACTGTCGGAGAACCGCACCTCTAGCTTTGTCGGATGCACATTCACATCAATCATGGCCGTATCCATGAAAATATGTAAGGCTGTAAACGGGTACTTATGCTGCATCATATAAGAACGATATGCTTCCTCAATGGCCTTACTGACCACACTGCTCTTAATGTAGCGTCCGTTAATGAAATAGTTTTCGTAATTTCGATTACCACGGGAAACCACCGGCTTTCCGATAAAGCCCCGGACAGAAATCCCCGCACTTTCTTCGATGTGGTTTACTTCTAACAGATTTGCCGTTATCTCCCGCCCGTAAATCTGGTAAATCACCTCTTTTAAGTTACCGTTTCCGGAGGTCTGGAGCACGATTTTTCCGTTATTGATAAACTTATAAGCAATCTCCGGCCGGGAAAGAGCCATACGCTGCATCAGTTCCGAGCAAAGTCCCGCTTCCGACATGGCGGATTTTAAGAATTTTCTTCTTGCCGGTACGTTATAAAACAGATTCCGAATTAAAAACGTGGTGCCGTCCGGGCACCCCGCCTCTTCTATAGCCTGCTCCACACCGCCGTCGATCAAATATCTAGTTCCCACAAAGGCGTCCTTGGTCTTTGTCACAAGTTCTACCTGAGCCACCGCAGAAATACTGGAAAGTGCCTCACCGCGGAAGCCGAGACTTCCTGCAGTCAGCAAGTCCTCCACGGTACGGATTTTACTGGTAGAATGGCGCAAAAAGGCGGTTTTCACATCATCCGCCGCAATGCCGGAACCGTTATCCGTAATACGAATCAATCCGCTTCCGCCTTCCTTTAATTCCACCGTAATCATCGTAGCACCGGCGTCGATGGCATTCTCCGTCAGCTCCTTCACCACAGAAGCCGGACGTTCCACCACTTCCCCTGCCGCAATCTTATCAATGGTATTTTTATCCAGTAAAGCAATCTTTCCCATGGGATGCTCCTTTCAACCTTCTCTCGTCCAAACAATAATTCATCCGATTATTTCCGGATACCAAAAACTATTTTAGCAAATACTTCTTCTTCAGTAATCCGTCATACAAACAATAGCCCACAAAACCACCTATAACAATCACTGCATGAGCCACCGATGCCACGGTAATATCCTGTACAAAGGTCAATATTCCAAACGCCCCTGCAATTACAAGCCCATAGACAATCCATGCCGTTCCATGCTTCCGGTTCCATGCCTTTCCGTCGGACACTTCCTTCGGCTGCGGTGCTTTCTCAAATACGCCGCCACCCACCAAAGTCTTGCTTAAAATCTGGGAAACACCCATCCAAACCAGCATAACCGCCGCAACCAGATAAAACACAAGTCCGAAAGAGAGATTCTCAAACATCATCATATTTCCTTTTACCAAACTGGCTCCGCAAAACAAAGATACCGCTGCATACACAATTAACGTAATAAATTTTTTCATAAGTCCTCCTACCTCCTATTTCCCTTTTGCCTGTTCCTGAAGCTTATACAAAAGATTTAAGGCATCAATCGGTGTCATCATAGACAAATTCAGTTCCTTTAACGTCTGCGTAATGCCCGCATCCTCGGATTCCACCGTACCGAACATAGTCATTTGTCCGTTTATGGTATCCTTGTCCTTCTTTCCGGCCTTCTCTTTTCCGAAAAATCCGTTTTCTCCTTGTCCGTTGAGGCTACCTGTATTCTTAACGCCGGACTTTCCGCCTTGTTTTACCTCAATATTCGACGCATTCTTTGTAATATCACGTTCTGCCAGCTCGTCCGCAATCTCTCTTGCACGAGCCAGTACCGCACCCGGTACGCCGGCTAACTTTGCCACTTGGATACCGTAGCTCTTGTCCGCACCGCCCGGAATAATTTTACGAAGAAATACGATGTCTTCGCCCTGTTCCTTCACGGCAATACAGTAATTATGTACGGAAGGAAGCTTTCCTTCCAACTCCGTCAGCTCATGGTAATGTGTCGCAAATAACGCTTTGGCACCGATAAGCTTCGGGTCCGCGATATGCTCCACCACTGCCCATGCAATACTGAGGCCGTCAAAGGTACTGGTACCTCTGCCGATTTCATCTAAAATCAAAAGACTGTTCTTTGTGGCATTTCGTAAAATATTGGCCACCTCGGTCATTTCCACCATAAAGGTACTCTGTCCGGAGGCCAAATCATCAGACGCACCTACACGGGTGAAAATACGGTCGCAAATACCGATTTTCGCCTCCTTTGCCGGTACAAAGCTACCCAGCTGGGCCATCAGTACAATGAGGGCTGTCTGGCGCATATAAGTGGATTTTCCGGCCATATTCGGTCCCGTAATAATGGAAATACGCTTGTCCTGATTGTCAAGGTAGGTATCGTTTTCCACAAACATATCGTTGGGAATCATCTGCTCCACCACCGGATGTCTGCCGCCAACGATATGTAACACGCCCTCTTTGTTGATTTCCGGACGCACAAAACGATTCTTTTCCGCCACCGTCGCCAAGGAAGCAAACAGATCCAGCCAAGCCACCGCCTTTGCGGTCTGCTTAATGCGGACTACCTCTGCGGCAACCGCCTCACGAATCTCCGCAAACAGGGAATATTCCAGAGAAAACAGCTTGTCCTCCGCCCCCAAAATATCCTCTTCCAACTTCTTTAACTCCTCTGTGGTATAACGCTCCGCATTGGTCAACGTCTGCTTACGAATCCATGTCTGTGGCACCAAATTCTGATAGGAATTGGTTACCTCAAAATAATAGCCGAATACACGGTTAAACTTAATCTTTAAATTCTTAATACCGGTGGCCTCACGCTCCCGTTCCTCCACCTCGGCAAGCCACCCCTTGCCTTCGGTCTTTGCCAGACGCAAACGGTCTACTTCTTCGTTGTACCCGCTCTTAATGATACTGCCTTCCTTTACGGTCATCGGCGCATCCGGATCAATGGACGCTTCAATGAGGGCACTTAAATCCGATAAGGTATCCAAATCCTCATCGATCTTTTTTAATAACGGCGCCTCTAAATCCGTCAGCAAGGTTTTAATCGGCGGAAGCATGGAAAGCGAGGTCTGGAAAGCCAGCATATCCCGGGGATTGGCGGAACGATAGGTCACACGACTTAAAAGACGCTCCAAATCGTATACCGCATTCAAATACTCCCGAAGTTCCGCTCTTGTAATGCCGTTTTCCTTTAATTCTTCCACCGCGGAAAGGCGGTCGTTAATTTCCTCTTTTTCCAGAAGCGGCTGCTCGATACAGCTTCGAAGCAGTCTTGCTCCCATAGCGGTCTTCGTCTTGTCAAGTACCCAAAGCAGGGACCCTCTCTTTTGCTTTTCACGAAGAGTCTCTGTCAACTCCAGATTACGTCTGGTGCTGCTGTCCAAAATCATGTATTTTCCCGTTATATAGGTTTGCAGTTGGGTAATATGCTCCATGGAGGTCTTCTGGGTCTCTTTTAAGTACTGCATCACCGCACCGGCCGCAATGCCGCCAAGCGGAAAATCCGTAAGACCAAGTCCCGCCAAAGTTCCTACCTTAAAATGGTTCATAAGAGACCGTTCACAGGCACCACTGTCAAAGAACCGCTCCTCCAGAGTCTCTACCGCCATATGATACCGGCTCTTAAAGTCCTCCAAATCCACACCGCTCATTTCAAAAACCGCATTGCAAATCAGCTCCGACGGTGAAAACTTCGTAATTTCATCCACAACTTTTCTGGCTTCATCCACCTCGGTAACATAATAATCACCGGTAGTTACATCCACCGCAGAAATACCGAAGGCATCTCCGCTGTAATAAATACCCATCAGGTAATTATTCTTTCCCTCATCCAAGTTCTGAAGGTTCGTATTGGTACCCGGCGTTACCACCCGGACTACTTCACGCTTTACCATGCCCTTGGCTAACTTCGGGTCTTCTACCTGTTCGCAAATGGCCACACGGTAGCCTTTTCCCACCAAACGATTGAGATAGGTTTCCGCCGCATGAAACGGCACACCGCACATGGGAGCACGTTCTTCTAAGCCGCAGCTTTTCCCCGTCAGGGTAAGCTCCAACTCTCTGGAAACCGTCACCGCATCTTCAAAAAACATTTCATAAAAATCGCCGAGTCTGTAAAATAAAATACAATCACCGTAAGCATCCTTGGTATCCAAATAATGCTGCATCATCGGCGTTAATTTCTCATACGTAGCTTTATCCATTATGCTTCCTCCAAGCCCTCATCAATCATCAGATTTTCTCCGTCGGCAGCGGTGGTAGCCAGCACATCACACCGTTCGTTCTGCGGATGTCCGGCGTGCCCTTTCACCCAGAAAAACTGTACCGTGTGAGGCTTCATTGCCGCCAAAAGCCGCATCCACAAATCCACATTTTTCACCGGCTCGTTTTTGCCCCGCTTCCAGCCCTTCTTAATCCAGCCCTCCAGCCAATGCTCATTAAAGGCCTTAACCAGGTACTGGGAATCGGAATAGACATCCACCTCACAAGGCTTTGTTAAATTTTCAAACCCAACAATTGCCGCCATCAACTCCATCCGGTTATTTGTGGTCCGGACATAGCCGCCGGAATACTCCCTAATATGCTCTTCTCCGTTTACCACACAAGAAAGCACCGTTCCGTATCCGCCCGGTCCGTCCGGGTTTCCCCTTGCTGCCCCGTCTGTATACATCGTAACTTTCATACCTATCTCCTTTCAAACTACCCGATGCACTAATTTTCGTCCATCGGCTCGTCAAACCGCCATAACATATTTACTTCCACTCACCTGTTTCCAAAAAATGTTCCGCCGCCCCTTCGGCACGCTCTATCACGTCCTGCGGATAGCCTAACATTCGCAAAAGCTTAATGGCATTCCGGGAAGTTGCCCGTCCCTCATGCAATAAATAATCAAACTCTACTTTATCATCCGTCACCGTTTCTTCAAAATGATAATTTTCACAATCCTGCTCCAGTAAATACGTCAGTTCAATATCATGGGTAGCCGCAAAACAAATCGTCCGTCCACTGTTCGCAAGCCCCGCCAGCACCTCACGGGAAGCCGCGATACGCTCCACCGTATTGGTTCCCCGAAGCACCTCATCCACAAAACACAAGGTGCAAACCGGTGCCTTTGCCGCTTCGTAAATACGCTTTAAGGACTTAATTTCCACAATAAAATAGCTTTCGTTGCCCTGCATATTATCCCGAAGGGCCATAGAAGACAAAATCTGGAAATAGGATGCCCGGTAAGACTTTGCCGGTACCGTATGCACGGTCTGTGCAAGCAAAGCTCCCATTGCCACTGACTTTAAGAAGGTTGACTTTCCCGATGCATTGGAGCCTGTTAACAGCACACTGCGATTCGTCCGGATGGAATTGGTCACCGGAGCATCCAAAAGCGGATGATACAACCCTTCCGCCTCATAAACCGGCACACTTTCGGAAAGAAGCTCCGGTACACAGTACCCGCCTTCGCCCAAAAGGGCCCGGAAGGAGGCCGCGGCACACAGGGCATCCAGATAACCCACTACCTCATAAAGCTCGTTCAATTCATCTACATACTTATCGTAAATCTTAAGCATGCCGTTAAACTTAATTAAATCGATATGAAACAACATCCGAAAATAGGACACAAACATCTCCATAATATCTCCGGTTGGTTTTCTGCTGCCGATTATCCAGAAATTCCGTTTAAATGCCCCGAAATGCTTGTTTAACTCCTTCATGCGGGATACATAGGAGGTCAGCTCCGGCAAATCTAACTTCGTCACGTCCTCCGTGGCATACAGTAACCGAATCAGATATATTACGGAGCTTAAATAGGCATCCAGTTCACCTCTACGCTTCATATAGGAGGTCAAGTTGTAAGAAATCACAACCACCGTTGCGATTACCCCTACCATTGGATTTAGAAAGGCAAATGACAGTGCCCCGAATAACAGTAAAACCGCTAAAATATGGGGTAGATTGGACTCACGCTTGATTTTTTTAATATAATTCATGCATTCGTATACCGAGTACTTTCCGTTTTTGCCGATTTGGTACAAGGCCTCTTGCAAATCCACACGCTTTTCGGCATTCTCTAAAAAAAATGAAATCAAACGTTCCCGTTCCTTCATCTCCGCAGGATCAAACTGCGGTTTTCGAAGTAACGCATACAAATATTCTTCTCCCATGGCAGAAACCGTACGATTCATCACCATAAACAGCTCGTCCAGTTCCAAATCGTTCCAGGTAATATCGTCCACATCATAGGCATCCCGTTTTGTCGCCTGATAATAACTTTGTAAAGACTTCAATTTCTCTGCAGTATACTCTTCCTCCGATACCGTTCCGAAGTCAGTAAAAAGCATCCGTCGTACTCTTTCTTTATACTTCTTTTTATCGTAAAACCCTTTTCCGACAAGAAGTCCCAAAACCATCACACCGATTACAAGATATTCCATAAAAGTCCTCACTTTTCTATATACTTATACAAGATAAAGTATATCCATATAGGTAAAAAAAGTCAAGAAAAAAGCAGAAACTCCCACAGAACAAACTGTAGGAGTTTCCGTATAAAGTGATGAGAAAAATGAAAATGAAATCAGATAGAAATCTTGTTTTCCGATGCTCTTGCACCATATGCATATTCTTCGTACTCATGCTCCGGTAACGGTTCCGCAAATACAAAGCCCTGCATCATATCACAGCCTAAATCACGCAACAATTTTGCCTGACTCTTATCGTTTACTCCTTCGCCTACCACGTTAATCCCCAACTTCTTCGAAGTTTCCATTACCGTATTGATAATGGACTGACCACGCTCTGTCTTTTCGTTTTCCGTCAGGAACTTTCGGTCAATCTTTAATTCATCCACACGGGTCTGATATAAGGTATTCATGGAGGTTGCGGATTTACCGAAGTCATCCATGGAAATTAAGAAGCCCTCTTCCTTCAAGGTTTCCACAATTTCCTGGGTCAGTTCAATATTTCCCGCAATGGATTCTTCCGAGAACTCCAGCATAATCAAATTCGCCGGAATACCGTGTTTATGTACGATTTCCTTTACTCTGCGCACAAAGTTCTCGTTGTAAAGATTGTGCATGGAAATATTAATGGACAACGGCATCGGCTTGATTCCTTTACGAATCCATTTACGCAAGCGACTGCATAATTCATCCAGGATATACATATCCAGTTCGATAATAAAACCGTTCTTCTCAAACAGGGAAATAAAACGTCCCGGGAACAACAAGCCCTTTTCCGGATGCATCCAGCGCACCAAAGCTTCCGCACCGGTCTGTCTGCCGTCCTTTAAGGAAAACTTCGGCTGTAAATAAACGAGAAATTCCCGCTCCTCCAAAGCATCATACATATGCTCTTCAAACTCTTTACTCTCTGCTTTGGAAGTCTCCATGGTGCTTTTATAAAATTCATACGGAGCAAAATGATTGGACTGGGCTGCCATAAGCGCCGTATTGGCACAACGAATCAGTTCATCCACGTTGGAATCAATCTGTGGCAGACAATATACACCCACCTTCAGATCAAAGGAGAACTTCGCATAATTCCGCTCATGACCGTTATCATCACCGATTTTATCAATGAGATAAAGAATACGGTTTTTCAATTCTTCCTCGCTCTGATACTTCAAAAGCAAAATAAAGTACATGGTATTGTAACGGCAAAAAGCCTCATCCTTATGTACAAACTTTTCAATAATAGAGGACATAAATGCCAAGGTCTTGTTGGTTTCCTCATTTCCGAAGGTCTCTTTAAAGTAATCAAAACGGTCTAAGGTTACCTCAAGGAATGCATACTTGGAATTCGGGTCCTTCTCAAAGGCCTTATTCATACGCTTTGCAAAGCCCTTAAAGTTATAAGACTTGGTAATGTGGTCCACATTGGCCATACGCTCCAACGCATAACGTTTTTTTGCCTGGAATAACAATAAGCCCACTAAAATCAATGCGGAACCTAACGCAACATATAACGGAATAAAATCAGAGGTATTCCGATAACTATGGGATAAAAACGGTTCGATTTCTGTCGTTTCAATTACCGTTGCAACACCCCAGTCGTTTACTTTTCGGATTCCTTTGTAACAAATAATATTTTCCGTTCCTTCTTTGTCTGTTACAAACTCAATATTTTCTCGACCTTGTTTAATTACCTGCTCCATATTCAGGTAATTATCTCCTTTACTTCCGTAAAGGCTTAATATCGTGTTCTCTGTAAAATTACCGGATAAAGAAAGCACGGTTTGTGCACTCCGGTTAATCAAAAGTACATCCTCTTTTCCACGGAAAGCAGAATCGGATAATGTGGTTCGTAATACATCCGTATTCCAGGCTGCACGCAAAACCCCGGTCGGCGAAGCAGCACCTTTTTCATATACCGGTGCATGGAAAACAACCGTTAGTGCAGGGTCCGCCTCTTCGTGAAAACTCTGGTAAGAAATTACCGTATCTCCAAGGGATGCCCGTATATAATATTTACAGTCGCCTACCGAAAAAGAGCCGCCCATGGAATCGTAAGCGTTTCCTTTCATGTCGCATAAAGCAGCTTCTGCAAATCCGTACCCCTTTAAGGTTGTAATTGCTTCCTGTACGGATTCCGCGGAAAACCAAAGTGCGGCTTCTTTCGTTGCTAACATGGAAGAAACGGCATTCAAAGCAGACACGCCGTCTTCCAGACGTGCCTGCAAAGCATTGGTTGCAACGGTATTGGAACGTTCCACCAAAGACAAAGCCTGATTATCCAACAGTTCCGTCTTTGTATCACTTGTTTGTTTCGCAAACAAAAGCATTCCGCCCAAAACCAAAATTCCCAATAAAATTGTAATTATACTAGTCTTCTTCATTTGCCTTACCACCGTTCTGATGTTTATAAATCAGGATACATAACAACATTGCAACGCCTGCTACCGTAAGTAACATTAAGATAATTCCGTTTCTGTTACCGGAATCGGTTTCTCCAATATCATCCACAAACGGAGTATGACGATCGATCATATGACCGGAAAGCTTAACTTTTTCATTCATAGAGGTAAGTTCATTCTGCGATGCGGTAAGCAATTCCGCTTCATCAAAAAGAACATACTCATTCAATTCCGCATCAAAGAACGGAATATACTTCGCTTCTCCTGTAGTAATACCGTAAATCCCTTCCTTCGGTCTTACTTCTGTATATTCGTTCTGGTAGATTACTTCATCTTTGTCGTCACCCGATGTACCGGACTGTTGTTCGTTCGTCGTACCGGACTGGTTGCCTGCCTCGGATGCAGTACTATCATTTCCGGTTATCTCACCGATGCCCGAAACATTACCGTTACCGGTTGTTGTACCGGAGCCTGCGGTACTTCCGTTGCCGGCTGTCAAATCGGTGCTTTCGTTTTCTGTTCCCTCTGTTACCTTATCTTCCTTACCGGACTGAGGCTTGTTGCCGAGTTCTGTATTACCTTCCGATGTATCCGACTTGCTACCAGACTGATATTCCCCGTTTTCGTCAGAGTCGATTCCGGTTTGTATCTGTCCGTCTGCATCCGTCTTGTCTTCCGGCATCGTCTGGCTACCGGACTGGGCCTCATCTCCGGAAGTACTTTCTGAACCGGTTCCGTCGCCGATATAAGTACCGCCGATTGTATTTTCTCCGGCACCTATATAAATACCGTTTCCGGAATTACTTCCATTCCCGATATAAGAACCTGCATCTGTATTTGTACCGGAAATAGTTGCATCTCCGTTTCCGGTTGCGGTTCCGGAAATTGCGGATGAACCGTTTGCCGTACTGCTCTTTCCCGATTCATCGGATGTCGTACCTGAGGAATTTATCGCCGGAGTCCACCCGGAAGTAATTAAATTGTTCTCAAAACTTTGAACGTTTTTATAACTGCCGGCTGCAGTCATTCCGAAAGCGGTAGTCTCCGTCACAGAACCGGAAATTGTATTTCCCGAACTACCGGAGCGTCCTGTATCTACAACAACTTCACCGCTACGGTAATCAAAACCTATTACACCTCCGTCCTTATAACGAACCAGTACAATTGTGGAATAAGTATCTAAGTTATTTGTCATCTGAGAAATCTTACTGTTCTCAAAATTCTTCGGAAGTACAATTCCCGTATCGGTTAAATCAATAATTGTACTGTTATTTGCAAGGACTGTAGTCAGTTCACCCTTAAGGGTATCTAAAATTACCGCATCCGCATCCGGCGTCAAATCACAATCCACCGCAAACAAACAGCCATTCTTTACATACAGACGCATGCCGTCACGTTCCATACCCGCTGTCACGGAAAAACCATGATACAGTAAAACGGTATAATCTTCGTAGGTGAATTCTGCCAACGGCATTCCTTCCTTTGCCACACCGATTGCTTTTGCTTTTCCGATTTCCAGTCCGGTAGTCACATCATACAATGTACCGTCTGCAGTAAGTGCCTTTCCGTTATAAAGGGAAACAAAGTTTCCTGCAATGGTTGCCGCACTTCCTTCAATTCCGTTCGGGGTCACATAATAATAATCGTTTCCGTATACCATAACATTACGTGCCACATTTTGCGGTGTTATTGTATACTCACAGGATTCTTTTCCATCCTCCAATGTAACGGTTAAGGACGTTCTGTAATCATACTCCAACGTAAGCACACGACCGGATACCGTACCTTCTGCCACCGTTTTTCCGTTGGCGGTTACCGTATACAATGCTGCGGAATTTACCGCACTAAACTCTAAATTTAACTTATCTGCATCTACACAATAAGCTGTCATCGTCGGTAATTCCTGCACTTTCTGGACCGGTCTGCGCATCATCATCCTCATCGGTGCAACATAGCCCGGAATCGGAACCCCGCCGTTATAAGTCTTGTAATTGTAGGTCTTTTCACCGTTTGCATTTACGGTATAGCCTTCCTGATAACGAACAGGGGAATTTCCCGCTGTATTATCACCGTAGTAGATACGGTATGTAATGTAAGGCATGTATCCGTTTACAAGTCCGTTAAAGTTCCAATATTCCGGATTGGTTGTAAATCCGGTCTTTACGCTTCCGGAAACTTTGGAGTAAAACTCCTTATTCTGAAGCTGTGCAGAAGTCACCAAAGAAACATCGTCTGCCAACTTCTGCTGTTCCGGAGTCAGTCCTGTAACCGCATCCTGCTTTATTCCGTTATAATAATTTACAGCAGTTATCTCTGTTCCCGCTGTGCCGAAGCGTAGCATTGCGTCTTCATACACAGCGCTTTCCACAAAACCGTTGGACGGATTTGCAATACGGTTTGCAATAAACTGAATATGCGGAGCTATCGAATCCGAAGTAACCTGTACCGTACCGGTTACCAAAAGGTCTCTGTTATCACCGTATACATCCTGATAGCAGCGGCCGATAATACCTGCCACATAATCATTTGCGGAAACCGTACCTGCAAAATAGCAGCTGTATACCCGCGGAGTCTCTGCAAGGGAATAGGTCGCAGTTTTATTAATACTACCGACAATACCACCGGCATTGGTACCAGCTCCGTTAATCGTTACCTTAGACGGCACCACAGCAGATACCGTTGCATTGGAGTAGTTATTGGACACCAGATAACGCTTGGAAACACCGATAATACCACCTACATTGGTAGCACCGGTTACCGTACTGTCCATGCTTGCGTTACTGAAAACTCTGGATGTACGGCTCCAGGTATCATAACCGACATTCACATGATGTCCTACAATACCGCCCACCTCTTCCGCGGTAATATTTCCGATTGTACAATTGGTTACTATATTATTTTCAAATAACTGTCCCATACCGGAAATACCACCGATTCTGGCATCCTGATCAAGCTTATTTGCCGACGGAGTACCGGAAAACTTATTATATATCATATAACGCCAATCCAACCCCGTATTGCTGGTTTTAAGCAGTACCTCCAAATAGGTTTTCGCATTCTCCAACGTTCTTCGTTCAAAAGCACCGAGAGACGCATCGGATAGCTTTTCTGCCACCGCATCCTTTCGTGCTGTTACCGCAGCCTGATATAAATCATTGGTAGTTGCGGTATCGGTCCGCGCCCATACGGAGGATATGGTACTATCCACACAATGAGTTGCCAGTGCATTACCGTAGCCGACAATACCACCCACACGATACGAACCGTAAATATCCGAATTCTTCACCGTAACATTACGTGAAGCACCACCGATGCCGACAACACCACCCACATGGTAGTCACCCATTACAAACACATTATCCACCACAGACGGTAACGCATCCGTGCTGTTTACCAGATAACCCTGCCCGATCACACCGCCGACTCTGACACGTCCGA
Source organism: Lachnospiraceae bacterium (assembly GCA_017938405.1). Lineage (GTDB taxonomy): Bacteria > Bacillota > Clostridia > Lachnospirales > Lachnospiraceae > SIG307. The sequence goes on along the minus strand of JAGBBP010000036.1, from coordinate 16,614 downwards.
TCATAAGTCCATCTTTTACGGTAATATCATTCAGCGTTCTTCCGTAGGTAGCTGCCGCTGCATAACCGGCCACACCACCTGCATCCACATTTGCAAAAATCGCAAAATCACTGAGGGTAATACCGGTAAGCTTTGTGGCACCGTTCATGTATCCCACAATTCCGCCGGTATAATAACGGTCTCCGGATAAAATGGAAATATTCTTTGCCTCTACATTGTGAAAGCTTGCAGTACTGTTGGCATATCCGACAAATGCAGATGTTGTATTCGTACTTGTTACACCGGTTGCATCTGCCTGTACGTAAACACCGTCGATTTTTACATTACTTGCGGCACCGGAAAGCATACTGATTAAAGCCACATGATTGGCATAACCGCCACCGTGTCTTCCTGCCGTTCCTTCATCTCTGTAAGAACTGTCAATGACAATATCCGTAAACCGTACATCGCTGACATTACCTGCCGCATGCCCGATAATACCGAAGTTCTTCGTCTTCTCTCTATTAATTTTCTCCAGCTCGATATTCTCAAACTTAATATTACTGATACGTCCGTAGGCAGTATCGATGAACGGATTATTGGTAGCACGGTTAATACCGGTAATCTTTACCCAGTCATCTTCCTCCAGGAAACCGCCAAGCATACGGTTTACCGTGACATTTTCACGATACGCTGTTTGGCCGGTAAAGTCCAAATCGCCACTGATACGGATATTATAGCCCTTATCACCGTAGACGTTCATAAACTCGTTCCACTCTGCTGCATTGTTAATATCTTTAAACAATGCCTGCATCAGGCTATCCAGCTGCAATTGAATCGTTACTTCTTCTCCAAGTACATTCACACACTTGATTCCGGTAATATAATAGCGATCCACAAAGCCCTGTGCCAATAGTTTATACTCCACTTCCGAAGTAGTCGGGGTCAGGGATACAATCGTCGGTCCTTCCGCCACCTTAACATTCTCATCAAAGGAGAATTCCTTCACCGTATATCCCTCCGGATGGGTTACGGAAATCTTTACCGTAGAAAGATCTACCCTGCTCGGGTCCGGAGTGGTCACAATCTTTGTCACCTGTACATCAATATTCTCAAGAGAATGCTCCTCCTGATACGGAAGCAACGTCACTCCGTCTGTTGCATACAGAAGCGGAAGCTTTCCTTTTTCAGCGTAGGAAACTACCTGCGTTCTGCCTTCTCCCAAATCTTCGGTATAGGAAAGTGCAAAGCTCTCGCCCAAATCCAGATTACGGAATACTCCGTCAATCTTAATACCGTTGGTATAGAACTCCGGATTACACAAATCTTCTCTGGTTACATAAACATACGGATCTGCATTTTTTCTGGTATCGGAGTCGTCTCTGTCCTCGTTATTTAAGCGTCCGTTTACATGGGAAGCTTCTTTAAAGGTGTATAAACCTTCCTTTACCAGCTTTGTTGTTGCAGACTGATATCCGATATAGCGGCTGACATAGTTAAATTCTTCGTTCCGCATATAAACATCCCCAAGGAACAATGCATTGATTTGGTCCGCATTATTCACCTGCTGGGCATATCCTATCAATCCGCCCAAAATATCGGAAAGAGAAGAAATATCCGCGTCTACATAAACATTACGCAAAATATAACCGTCTGCATAAGTCTGACTGATAATGGAACCCGCAATACCGCCGGTATACTGGAAGAAGCTGGAAATCTTCGAATCCGTTACATATAAATTTTCCAAAGTACAACCTGAGGTAATACGTCCCACGATACCACCAATACCGCCGACTGCGGAAGCCAATTCCGCTTTCAACTGTAAACCGTCCACATAGCTGTTGGTAATGGAACAAATCACTTCACCGGAAGCCAGGGCCATGATACCACCGATATACTGGGTGGAACCGGTATTGATATTGGTCGTCGTAATGGTACAATCATGCACGGAACAATTCTTAACGGTAATTCTTCCGCTGTGGGCATAAGCCACCAAACCGCCGGAATACTCGGTACCTGTAATCTTTACGCCTAACACATGTACATTATCCAGTACGCTGTCTTTTCCCATGTTACGTACCAGAGCCCGGCGCAGATTTACCGGATTATCCAAAGAATCCTCCTCTAAATCCAGATTTTCTACCGTCAGGTTCATGATCGTACCGCCGTAAAGAGACTCAAATAAGCCACCGTACTCATCCAAATCCAGATTACGGATGGTCTTTCCGTTACCGTCTAACTTACCGGTAAAATTCCACTGATAACTTGCCCAGGTCGGACTGTTGGTCGTAAGCGGTTTGCTTCCGTTGCCGATATACACATTCTTCATCGGTTGGAATGCAAAATCCAGATTATTGTACAAACGATAGTTCTGGGTCAGATCGTTATTGATCTTCATCCAATCCATAACCGTATTTACCGGACAGAAGAATTCAAAGCCTACCTTCTTTGCATCCCGTTCGGAGTAAACCTTACTGTAGGAAATCATTTCCTTGGAAGTTCCCATGGAAAAACCTAAGATTGCATATTCCGAGAAATACTTTTTCGGTCCAGAAACCTTGATTTTAACACGCCAGAAATCTCCGTCTTCATACTGCTCCAAAATTTGAACATTTTCCGGTTCGAAATGTTCAATCGTCAGCGTCTGTACCGGAATTCGGTTCGGATTGTAGAACGACACTAATGCATATGCAGTATCAACATTCTGCTCTGTAACCTCCGCATGTAAGACTTCCGTCTTCTCTCCGCTTACCAGTTGCGGAAGTAAAATCCAATCCTGCTCCGGCATACTGTCCGGCATAATCAGCTGCGGATAGAAGCCTTGATTTACCACAGATATATTAAACTGCTTAATCTTGGAAACCTGTTCCTTATTATCAAACAAGTTTCGATACCACATTTCATCATGTAAGGATGCCTTTTCCAGTAACATTTGGGCAAAGGAACTACGATCATACTCCTGATCCGAATACAAATACATCCGTTCTGCCTCAGCAATACCGCCGCTGGAGGCATTGGAATATAACGGATTCACGTTCGCTTTAATCATATCCGTAGAACTTTCCGCATCTTTTTTATAATATACATTACCCACTGAAAAACAGTTCTGCACCAAACCACGGTTGGAAGCTGTAAAGAAATTAAAGTGGTCCACATCCGTACGATACGGCATGGAAGAATATATATCATTGAGGGTATAACAATTTTCAATGGTACCGCCCACCCGGTTTACAGACACCAACGTAGAAACATAGTTTGATTGAGAACGCTGGGTACTGTCCATTAACTCCTTCGGAATATATCGTACCGCCTTACCGTAGGTATATCCGTTTCTTACCGTACCCCAATTGATATAGGAAACCGCACCGGCATACTGACCCACATACCAATCATCCACAAAATGAATAATAAAGTTCTCAAGGACGCCGCTGTGACGGTTATAGGTAATCAAACCGTACTTGTTCTGATAGGAATAGGCCGGATTTGGTGTATTCTTTTCATACACTACATTCCGAATGGTTCCGTAATTGTTGTAAACAAGCACTGCGGTAGAATTCCCGTTAAAGGTTTCCGCATGCTTTACTACCACATTCTCTATCACACCGTTGGTACCCAGATTATAAATCGGCGCATAAACGTTATTGAGGGTTATGGTATGGCCCTGGAAATCCAGATTACCTTCAAAGAAGACACCAGAGGTAAGGCCTGTGTGAGCCCATTGCCAGGTCCCGAAATTAATATCATTTAATACGACATAAGAGCCCGTCAAATCCCAAGGAATCTTAGAAAAATCTTCCCTGGTACGGATTTCGTATACCGGTTCTTTGGACTCAAAAGAAATCTCATCTAAGGTAATCTCATAGCCGTCAATATAGGCCAGGAGCTCAAACTTATAGGTATTACCCTTGGCAGCATTTCTTTCTACCTCATAATAGAAATCCGTATCACAAATATAATCATCCGCTTCATACTTTACCGTCTCTACATAAGCAGGCTGATCATTTTCTGTCAGGATATCATAAATACGCAAGGTCTTCGCCGGAACACCGTTCACACTGGTATATTCATGCTCCTGCATATCCGTTAATACACCGTTTTTATAGATTTTCAAACGATACTTGGCAAGAGCACCCAGTTGTCCCTTGGTATCGTTTACGTTCACCGCAATATTGGCAAAGAACGTCTTTTCCGGATTTTCCGCTTCCTGTATGTTACGGAAAATTACACCGCTAAATCCGCCGATATTGATTTTTGAATTCGGGTCCGTACATTCATATTCCAGATATACATCCTGTACCCCTGTTAAACCTTCCGTACCGGCAAAGGTGGCAATATCCAACCAGCGCAACGCATAGTTATTAAAGGTCTTTTTCGTACCATCCAGTACGGTTACCGCCAATGGCTTTGCATCCGGATTTGCGACCGGGTCCACCGCATACAAACGGATTTCAATCGGGGTACCGCCGGAGCTGTGAGTATAGCCTACCGACATGGAATTGTAATTTCCCGTTCCGAAATCTACGGTAGCCTTATATATCGTTCCCCATGCACCTTTACCGCTTTGTGGAACGTAACGGTTAAAGGCTTCCTGTCTGTTGCTGTTGGCTGCCATCGGCTCCCATTTTATATAGGTGTTCGTAATATCACTTGCTTTTGTGCTGTAGGCACTGGTTTGCTTTGCCTTTCTGGCATATGGAGTGAACACATTTAACGCCGTAGAGCCCTGCTTTGCCACATCAACCTTCAGTTCCTGATGATCCACTACCTTATAGGTCGACAACCCCTCAAAATTGAGGTCACCGACAACAGCCTCACCGGTGGTGAACTTCAAAAGCTCTTCACTATCCACATAAGGCTCATAATACAATTCTTTATTGATTTCAAATTCTTCCCCGTTCAATACATCATTGAACTTAGTCACAAAAAATCGTACCGTGTATTCGCGATAACGGTTCAACGGCTCAATAATTATTTCTTTTACTTTATTTCCGTCCGTTAGTTCTTCCTTGGCATAAGACATTCGTTTCACCATGGTGCCGAACTCATCATATACCTGTATCGTTAACGGGTACTCCAATACAGCCCCGTCCCTATCCGTCACAGAAAGACCGAACAAACGGATGCGATTTCCTGAAACATATGCCGAATCAATGCTGATATACGGCATTTCCTTTAATGTATAGAAAGAATCCGGAGTGAAACTGGTACGAATTTCACGCGGTACATTTCGTTCGCTTCCCATGAATACCCTCGGTACGATGGAAATCCGATATTCGGACACGCTGTCAAGGTTCGATAAAACAAAACGAATTCCGCTTCCGTGAATATCTTCCAATTGATATTCATATAAGGTTAACGTACCGTTTTCCGCCTTATGCATTACATCCATCGGCCCGGCATCTCCCGGAATTTCCTCCGGAAGCTCTTCCGTACCTTCAGAACCTTCGTTTTCACCGGTATCACCGGCATCTCCAACATCACCCGAATCACCGGCATCTCCGCCATCCTCTCCGAGTAACATAATTCCGGCTTCTTCCGCTCCGCCTTCCTCCGGCAAGCCGCTTTCCTCCGAGCCTCCTTCGGAATCCTCCGGAAGTTCTTCTTTTTTTTCTTTTGCTACATACTGTACCACAATTCCTTCGGAAGAGGTGCCGATTTCCTCACCTTCCTCATTCCGGGTTACCTTTACAAAAGAAATATCATATTCATCAATCAACGCCTGTAAGCGGGAATTGGTACGATTACTGTTTAATTGCACCGTCGCCACCGCAGAATTATCCGTAATTGCGTCAAAGGATACACCAAAATATGCCTGACCCAGAGAGGTAATAGATGCAGTTATCACCTTTGTCTGCCCGATATGCTTATCAATCTGCATTCCCTTGTTATCCGCTACGTCATAATCCGTATATACTTCTACCGTATACACTTCAAAATCAATCAAATCTGTAAAACGAACCTTCGTCTTCTCTGCCGTAAGCATATGATAACCAGCCGATTGACTAAACGTGCCGTTCAAATAAGCCGAGGTTACCACATTCGTTCCGGCACTGTCTTTTAACCGGAAGTAGGTATTTTCCAAATCCGCTTTGTCCGGATTATCAATATTGATTTCAAGTTCAATATCCTTTACTTCATTCTTTGTAACTTTAAACTTAGCAACCGGTGCTTCCTTTGCGGTAGAAATCGTACCGGAATACGTTCCGCCCAGCCGGAATGCCTCTCCGTATTTATCGGTAACGGAAAAAGTATAGATATATTCCGTATTGGATTCCAAACGCTCCGGAGACACAAAATCCACGGCCTCCTGTAATTTTAAATTACTGATACTCTTCTGATTTAACCGGAAAATTTCCGTATCGGAAGTCAAATCAAAAATGGACTTATCTGCCGGTTCAAACGCCAGCTCTACCTTAGCGATATGTTGTATCATATCAAGGTAAAATTTATCATTTTCCTTAAAATCCTTGATTTGAATATTAAATAATTCCGCTTTGTTTGTGTAAAGATACGGACCGTTGGACCAGTTCAACAAAAGCGCATCCAAATGCTCGGTTCCGAGGGTTGTAACAATATCTCCTTCCCGTACCAATTCACTTCGTCTGTTGCCCTTGGCATCCACGTAGTTCATCGTTACAACAATTTTGTAGGTTGCATTCGGACGCAGTCCGGAAATCCGGATATCATCATTAGACGATGCATATGCCTTTCTCGTTACCAGTTTGCCCGTCTCCGGATCCTGTACTTCAAAGGTAATTCCGCTCTTATGTAAAAACTCCGCATTTGTTACTTCCAAAGAATTATGGGTCACGGAATAAACCAGAGACGAAAACGGTCCGGTTAATTTTATGGTCGGTTTTACCCATACGGTAGCCCCGGGATCGGATGGTTTAACAGGTTTTGCCGGTGCCGACGGTTCCGGGTCTGCCGGCGGAGCCGGTTGTGCCGGAGTAGGGGCAGGCGGGGCCGGTTCTCCACTGCCTGCAATCTCTCCGCTGCTTCCTGACGGTTCTGCCGGTGCTGCGGTTAAAGGCGGCATCGGAGTCAATGTCGGACGCGGGGTCGGTGTCGGCGCCGGAGTAGACGTCGGACGTGGCTCACGGGTCGGTTTTGTACCCGGTGTCGGACGCGGGGTTGCAGTCGTATCCGGCGTCGGCGTAATTGTTGTCGATGGAGTTATATTTTCCCCGCCCTCCGGAGTTTGTCCCGATGTCGGGCGCGGAGATGACGTAATCTCTTCTTCTCCCGGTACCGGAGACGGTGCAACCGTAGGCGTCGGGGTAATTTTATCCTGATTTGGTCGGGTCGGGTCCTGGGTTATCGTTCCTGCTTGTCCGGAGCCGGTTCCTCCCTCATCATCTGCTCCGCCTTCGGAAACGCCCGGAGTAGCCGGAGTTTTCGTCACAGTCGGAGTCGGTGTAATCGTAGGCTTTGGATTTACTTTTGCTGTCGGCGTCGGTGCCGGGGTTAAGGTTGCCTTCACAACTTCTTCAAACAATACTTCTTTCTCATAAATCCCCAAACGCTCCAGTAAATCATAATAGTCATATTCTTTTCCGTTGATACGGACAAAGCTTTCCTCTGTAAGTCCGGTAACGGAAGTAAGCCGGAATACACCATTCTCATCCAAAGAAAAATATCTTACCTCATCTTCATAAAATGTAAGAACAGAATTGGATACAAGAGTATTTCCCGGCAAATCGGATTTATTTACCGTTAATTCCATCGTATTTAAAAACAAACCGTTGGAAAGATGCAAAAACAGGAAATCCTCACGATATGCACGTTCCATATCCTGATTAAAACTGATTCCTTCACTGATATACAATCCCTGATAGGTCGGTACAAAATCAAATTCGTCCGTAACTGCCATTGCGGATTCATTGATACAAAATACTGCAGTTCCGTTATTTACAAAAAAAGGATATGCAAAGGAAAGCTGCTTTTTGTCCTCGCCTAAATACAGCTTTCCGCCACGTTCATATATTGTATCAGATGCGGCAACCGGTTCACTTTGTAACTCCTTAACCCCGGAGTCATCCACATTCATATCCTCATCGGTCAAAATCCGTAGCATCGTATCGTCTGCCACTGCCCGGCCTTCACTTTCCACAATCATAAAAACGTCATAATCATTTCGCAGAACCACCGCTCCCGTCACAGCAGTTACTGCCACTACTGCCGCACAGATTGAAGCTATCAAACGCTTTTTCATTACAGCTCTCCTTTCCAGCTTTCTTCCCTATTGAATGACCGGAAAAACCGATGGATTATTCAGTAATAAATCCATTGTCCCGTCTTTTCTTATAATTAATCTTTGATATAAATAAACTACATCTCCGTTGGAAAGTACCAACTCCGGTTCCTTTCCTTCGGTATTGAATGTAAAATATTCTTCGCTGTCATACTGGTAAAAACTAATTTCCATCTGATCCAATATATTGAAACTGGACATCGGAGAAATCAGAATTTCCTTATCCTTTAAGCGGAATAAAGACTCCTCTGTCACGATGTAATGTTCTTCCCCATCATGTAATAAAATACCCGGCTGTGCCTGGAAAACATTCTGATAAGAAATCACCGGCACCCCCTCCGACAGCATCACTTTTGTCGTAGCCGGCAAGCAATGATACAATCTGTGATTGATTTGTAACATCATATACGCCGTCGGTAAATAAACTGTATCCGCTCCTATTTCATACAACGGAGCCTTCGGCATCAAATAAGCATGCGCCTCATTTTCAAAATACCATCCGTTCTTCGTTTCATATAAAAAGCCCGGACCTTCAATTTCAAAACGTACTCCTAAATCATAATAATAATAGGTTCCTTCCAACAAAATGCCGTTGTTTGTAACCTGCGGTTCATCGGAAATCACCGCATCCCTGCAAAACTGAACTAATTTGTGATAACTGATTCTTACTCCTTCCGCCTTTACCATGGATTCCCCGTTTGTCGGAATATAAAAACGATTTAATACACCGTCTTCAAAGGCAAAAATCCCGAGATTATCCTCATAAAAATATAACAAAGAGTGGGCCGGAACCGTATAAGACCCAATTCCTTCCACTGTAATCGGAAGTGCATTCAAAAACACTCCGTTCCCCAAATCAGCAAATAATACAGACTTTTTTACTGCCTGCTGATTTTCCGCCGAAAAAACAGACCCGGAACTCAACCAGCCTTCTCCGATTCCTTCCGATACGGTATAATCCGTATAAAACAAACGATAGTGGGACATTTCTTCCGGAAAATATACCGTTCCTCCGTTCTTTTGATACACAGGAGCTGTTTTACTGATTCTCCGGTCTTCTTTTTCTACATAGTATTTTTTTTCCGGTGTCAGATAAACCGTTCCACCGTTTTTTCCGTACACCAGACGGATCTCACTGATTCCCGAAGAAAACAACGTTTCCTCCGTAAACGTCAATGTTTCCGAAAAGAAGTAACTTTCCTGCAACAAAGTCTCAATTAGAACCGGCTCCGATGCCTTTTTCTTTGCGATATGTACCCTAATTGCGGTATTTACACCCCAGAGCACCAAGCAAACCGCCAATATCACTAACACTATTTTATTGTGTTTGCTTAATACTCTTCGAATCATACTATCCCTCGGTTCTACTCTAAATCATTCAACAACATCGGTTGCATAAATAACATTTGTTCATCCCCGTTTGCACGGTATAAAATGTCAGTACTTAAATTCACCTGCTCACTACCTTGTAAGGTAGCGATACAAAAACCTTCTACCGCTTCATATTCGGAAAAGATTCCCGATCGGTAATTATAAATCTGTATCTTTTGATTAAACGAAACATCTACTTTTGAAAAAGAAGAAAGAACCACCGTTTCTTCTCCCCAGGTTAACTTCGTGTTCTCCGGGAAATAATAGGCATCGTTTCCGTCAAAGAAGAAAAAGTTTTCTATGTTACTTACCCGGTCACCGTTAATCACCCGGAAAGCACCGCTTTCGTTTTCCAAGATACACATCGGACTTACCCGGTTAATCATTTGAATCTTCGGTTGAACCACCGAACAATATTCCGTAAAAATCACTCTGTCGTTTGCGGAATCATACACCGGAACATCTGCCAGAATAAAGCTTTCCGCATCGTTTGCAGCCATACATCCGCTGTCTGTATTGGAAATTTTGCTTCTGGCCGCAACGGTAATTATCTCTCCGTTTACAAATTGAATTCCGCCCGCTTCCAAGGTGATGCTGTCGGTATGATGCAACACCAAATACGGAAAAATCAAAGAAATCAACAAGCATGGCAATATCATACGGGACCATTTCTGTACCTTAATATCCCGTTCCGTTTTATTGATACTTTTCGGAATGATTCCGTTTATGGAAACGAAAAACTGTCCCACGGCAGCAATTAGTAATAGAATGGAAAACAGTACCGTCAAAACACCCATTCCCGGTTGCGTCTGTATTTTCCCAAGCTCTTTCTGCATCAGAGACAATAAATAAACCATTCCCAATACTCCCACGCAATAAAACAAATCGTAAAGAGCATAAGAAAGTCGAAGTATCGTTCCCCAAAGTATAACCGTAAACAATACATAAATCAGAACGTGGGTAAGCCCGAAGGAACGTGCCATTCCCAACAATGCGCCCAAAAAAAGCATACGTACCAGACTCACGGAAAAGGCAATCGTATGTTTCCGTTTATCGTTTAAAAACAAAGCATACCAACCCAAAAACGGATGTTCAAATCCAAACAAGGAAAATCCGGCTAGTGTAATTATCGTCACAACCAACAATCCGATTACCAGACACAATATGAAGTTTTGAAAACCTCCCAAAAGGCCGGCAATCTCATCAAACATCGTTTTCTTCCTCCAGCAAGAGCTTAAACACATTGTTTTTAACTACAAAGAAACCGGAAATATCATGTAACGGGACAATTTCGCCACCGAATCCGTCTTCTCTGACCAACTCCACATTCCCGTGAATTTCTCCCACGGTCGGCATATAATCCGCCATAATCAGAAGATTCAAGTGGTCCCCCTTAAGGCGTATCATTTTTACGTCATGATACGCAGTAAAACCATTCTTATACCCGATAATAATGGCTTCGATTCTCTTGTCCGATTGTACTGCTTCTGCCATACCTCATCACTCCTACGGGTTATTTTCTAGAGAACTTATAGTCATGCAGGTTACCGATATACATAAAACGGTTTTCATCCGTGGTATCGTATTTACCTGCCAAAATAGCTTCTACATCATCCAAAACATCTTCAATCTTTACAAACTTACCCGGAATATTGGTAAACTGCTCTGCCACAAACATCGGCTGGGTAAAGTAGTTACGAAGTTTTCTGGAACGATAGAAAATGTCGTAGTCTTCCTTGGACAGTTCCTCAATGCCAAGAACCGCAACAATTTCCTCCAATTCCTGGTAACGGGACATATAACGAATGACTTCCTGTACCAGTTTATAATGACGCTCTCCCACCTTGTCCACCGCAATGAGCTTACTGGTGGTATTGAATACGTTAATAGCCGGATAGATACCCTTTTCCGCCACCTTACGATCCAGTACAATCTTACCGTCAAAATGAGAGGTGATGGCATGCACCGCAGCATCATTCATATCATCTGCCGGAATAAATACAGTCTGGAAGGAAGTAATGGAACCGTTTGCCGTACTGTTAATACGCTCCTCTACTTCCGCAATATCGGAAAGTAAGGTGCTCGGATAACCGTTATCAATCGGCATACGCTCCATTTCCGCGGAAATCTCGGCATTTGCCTGTACAAAACGGTAAATATTATCCACAAACATCAAAACGTCCTGATTCTTCTCATCCCGGAGATACTCCGCCAGAGTAAGACCGGAGAAAATTGCCTTGGAACGGTTCATGGAGTTTTCACCCATCTGTCCGAAGGTGATGGCAAGCTTGTCTAACAAGTCACCGTCTAACATCTCATCGTAAAGTTCCTTACCTTCTCGGGAACGCTCACCGATACCGACAAATACGGAATTGGAACGAAGTCCCTTGTATACGTTGTTGATTAACTCCTTAATGAGCACCGTCTTACCGACACCGGCACCACCCAAAAGACCCATTTTAAAGCCCTTCTGCATCGGCGCAAAGAAGTCGATTACCTTAATACCGGTCCAGAGAATATCTCCGTCGATATTAATCTCTTCCAAGGACATACTGCGGTCATATACGTTACGGGTCTTTACTTCTTCAAAGGAATTGCCGTCAATTAAAGTTCCGTAGGAATCGAATACCTTTCCTAAAATCTCATCGTTATACTGAATGGAAAGCCCGCCTTCTTTCTCATATACATCCAGCCCTCTGGAAAGTCCGATGACATTTTCAAACGGAATTGCCGTAGCAATATTCCCCTGAATGGAAGAAATCTCAAAGCAATGTTCCTTCTCTTTCGATACCACATAAACTACATCTCTTAACTTTAACTTACTGTCATTTAATAAAATCTCAACACGCATATTGGAGATGGATATTAATTTTCCGACTAACATTTGCGAACCCCCTTCGTACCTTTTTTCATATAGCTGTCAATTACCTTTTTAAACTCTTTTTGTGTCTTTTCTTTTCGCACTTCCGCCGTCTCTTCCGCCTCGATTTCCTCGATTTTCTTTAAGGATTCACTGGTGGAATTCTGACGAAATACGTTTTCCGAAGCAAAACTGCTTACCGCAGCAATCTTTATTTCATAGTTCAAAAAGGAGGTAATCAGATTTGTAAGAATGGTGTTCATATCACCTTCCACATAATAGTCCTCTTTGTAACTGTCCGAACCATGCCGCTTAATGTCGTACGGGAAAATCTTTTTCTCCGTCAGTTCAATACTACTGATATTGTTGTATTGATAATAAATTACATTGATTGCCGAAAAGGAATTGTTGCGGAGTCCATCGTGCAACAAGGCTTCCAACTCTCCGTAACGGGAGGAAAACTCTTCCCGGTTAAGCTTAATCACGCCGTCCTTTCGCGGAGAACGAAGCTTCCGTCCGATTAACACCTGAATTCCGTCGATATCCTCTGCAATTTTTTTATTTACCGCAAAATTGATGCTTCCACAAAATCCGTAGTCACTGCCGAAATAGATATTTAAGGCAGGCTTCGATTCATCCACCGTAAACATAGTCTTGTCCAGGATGAAGTTACGGTTGTTTACGATCATATCGATAATTTCCGAAACTTCCCGTTCCATCTGCATATACTTTGTTGCCTGACGTTTCGCAGAATCCACACGGATCAGGGAGTGAAAGTTCATCACCTTTACAATCAGCTTTTCTTTCATAGGCTACCTCTCCTAATACTCAACCAGACCGTCAAACAACCGGTACATCTCCTCCATGGTTCGCGGTGAAAACTTATATTGATTCAGGTTTGCACGAATCTGCTTACCGTTTATCATCTTCTTCTGTAACTCCGGACTCATTTCATCCATATTTGCAAGCTCATATACATCGCAGGATTCCAAATAAGAAAGAAGTTCACGACGTACCGCAGCACCGATTCTCTTCATCTCCTTGGTTTGTACCGCACCGCCCAGACGGGATACGGACAAACCGTAGTCAATGGCCGGCTTAAAGCCCTTCTCGAAGTTCTTCTGGGATAATACCAGCTGACCGTCGGTAATGGAAATAATATTACTGGAAATATATTCCGTGATATCGCCGCCCTTGGTCTCTACAATCGGAAGTGCCGTAATGGAACCGCCGTTCTTATGCTGACAACTGCGTTCCAAAAGACTTGCATGCAGGAAGAAAATATCCGACGGATAGGCATCTCTTCCCGGAACCTTACCGGTCAAAAGAGAAATCTCACGATATACATCCGCATGCTTCTTTAAGTCGTCAAATACCACCAGCACATCCTTTGCATCTCTTAACATAAAGAACTCTGCAATAGCCATGCCCACAAACGGCGTATTACGAAGTACCGGCGGACATTCGTCATTAAATGCCGCAAGAATAATGGTATAATCCATGGCACCGCGACGTAAAAGATCCGTATAGATTTCCTTTACTTCCTTCTTCGTCTTACCGATGGCCACATAAATACAAAGCATATCGCCGCCCTTTTGATTTACGATGGCGTCCAGGGCAATCTGGGTCTTACCGGTCTTTTTATCGCCGATAATCAACTGACGCTGTCCGCGGCCTACCGGATAAATCATATCGATACCGGTAATACCGGTGGCAAAGGGACGATTTACACTGGTACGGTCCATAATCGAAATCGGTTTCGTTTCAATCTGTAACGGAATCAATTCGTCGAAATATTGTCCGGTCATCAAATCCTTACCGAACATATCTACAATACGTCCAACGGACTTTTCACAGAATTTGCCGGTAAACTCTTCTCCCGTCGGAGTAACAATATCACCTACATATACCTCTTCCGTTACCTTAACAAGGGCAACACCGATGGTATTCCGATTGATGGCACTGACATAGCCTTCTGCTTTGTCCCCGATACGTACGCGTTCAAAGAACCCTACGCCAAGCAAGCCTTCCACTTCCAATACATAGTCATTTACCTTGATTACTCTGCCGATTTCATATACATTTTCATTTTTTTGAATTGCATTGATTTTCTGCTCTACAATTTTATCAATCTGCTGACTCATTTCATCCTCCGTTACCGTGTCATTTCAGAACTGCGTAATCCGTAATCATACAAACGATTTCCCTGCATAATCTGGAAGCCTTCGCACAAATTCTCATCCTTACAAATCTGAAGCTGCTCCGAATTTGCACTAAGTCCCAAGTGCTCCGGTTCCCTTGTAAAAAGATATACCGTATCATCCAATTCCCTGCTCTTTGCCTTTAAATAAAGCACAAACTCCGTCACCGAAAACGGAAATGACAAAGAGACTTCGTATTGATCCAGTGTCTCCCGTTCCTCTTCCGAGAACACTTCCCGTAACACCTCAAGCTGTTGCTCTTCCTGCAGACAGGAAATCTTATAAACAGTATCAAAGGAAAGCTTCTCCTGCATAGTTCTGTACAGGGTTACCTGCTCACCGGATACAGACGCCTTAGGGAAATCTTTTAACACCCGGGCAGGATTATCCTGAAAGGCACTGCGGATTTTTAAATAATCCGCAAAGAAATCCTGCTTTTGCATCGGTGCATTTTTTGCAATAAACGGAATCGCCGGATCTGCCGGAATTCCAACGGTTTCTTCTTCTTTTCCTCGTAGATCTGTGTACGCCGTTTCCTTGCTTTCTTCTGCGACTGCTTCCTCCAAATAGGCATTGTAGACCTTTATGTAGCGGAATACTTCCTTTTTTAATCGTTGCAATACACCGGTTGAAAGGAGTACCACAAAGAAAACAACAGCAACACAGGATAAAACGGTTACGATGACAGCTGCAATCATATTTGCACTCATCTTACCTTCCTCCCCTTAGATTAGAGTATCAACGGATTAAAGAACAATAATAAAAATACTAATCCAAGTAACAGTAACAAAAGAATTGCAAGCACAATGGAAATTACCATAACCGACTGGATAATCTCACTCTTTGTTTCCGGGTTTCTACCCACTGCTTCTGCTACCTTAGAACCTAAAATACCGAGGCCGATGCCTGCGCCTAAAAATGCAAGACCTACCATCCAGCCGATGGCGGATAAGGTTGTTGAAATAATTGCTTCCATGGTTTATCCTCCTAAACTTTTATCATAATTATTGTTTACCTAAGCATTCTACACGTTTACTCTACCGAAATACCGCCACCGGATACTACGCCGGACTCCGTGGCCGGAATGTCCGGATTGGTCGGTCGTAGCGGTCCCCATCCTTCGGTTACCTCCGGCACAACAAAAGTAGTTCCGCCGCTGTTCTGATTGATGGTAGACTTTACAACAAAATAATCATGCAACTGAATACCTACCTTTACCTCTTCTCCTGCTACATTGGTATCAAAATAGGTAACATTCTCGAACCGCATCCATAATTCTGTACCAAGATGCGCATCCTGAAGAAGAAACATATGGTTCAGACCCATGTCTGAGGTTGCTTCTGCCATCGAACCATCTTCGGTAGAAATCTCACAATACCCTACTACGGTTTCCGGATTTCCGTCTCCGCTATTACTGGTTAACACTAAAGTTGCCGTTGCCAGCGGGAAATTCTGGTCCAAATAAACCTTACAGGTCATGGTTTTGTCCGGAATTGATAAAGTATCCACCTTTACCGAAGTATAAATCGCTCTGGTCTTTACACGCACATTATCCACCGTCGCATAGTTCGCCGGATTATCACTGTCATAGGAACGGTACGCCATATCAATGGTATAATACGTATCCGGTTTCAGGCCGTAAATACGAACCGATTCTTCTCCGGCAGACAATACAATACGTCTCGGGTCTCCTGTACTTCCTTCTTCGGTCACAAGTAAGAAAATCTCACCAAACTCATTCTGTGGGTCCACTGCGGAATAGCTCAAATTAATACAGTTGGCAAAGGTCGTAACACCGCGGATATACAAATACTTGTTAAACGTAACCTCCGGTGTTTTAGCCTGGGTCGCACCGTTACCACCGTTACCGCCGACACCACCCGGACCACCGGTACCACCGGCCCCACCCGGACCACCGGCTCCGCCTGCACCACCGGCTCCGCCGTTGC
>JAGBBP010000035.1 GCA_017938405.1 Lachnospiraceae bacterium | reverse complement strand
ATCCGGATGCTCGAATACTGAAATATGCCGCATAATACGCCAAAGGCTGATTGATCTTAAACCACCCGATACGCCATGCCATCATAACATAAGCTGCTGCATGTGCCTTCGGGAACATGTATTTAATTTTTTTACAGGACCAGATATACCAATCCGGCACATTCGCTGCTTTCATGGCTTCTTCCCATTCCGGCTTAAGGCCCTTACCTTTACGGACACTTTCCATAATGGTAAATGCCAGAGAGCTTTCCACTCCCATTTGAATCAGGTATACCATGATATCGTCTCGCGTACAGATGGCTGTGGAAATCGTTGCCTTTCCTTCCTGAATCAGAGTCTGGGCATTACCAAGCCATACATCCGTACCATGGGAAAGACCGGAAATACGTACCAAATCCGAAAATGCAGTCGGTCCCGCGTCAATTAACATCTGCATCGCAAATTCCGTACCAAATTCAGGGATGCCCAGGCAGCCAAGCTTGGTGCCTCCAATCATATCCGGCGTAATTCCCAATGCTTCCGTATTCTGGAATAAGGACATAACCCCCTTATCATCCAGCGGAATCGTAACCGGGTCAAGTCCGGTCAAATCCTGCAACATACGAATCATGGTCGGATCGTCGTGTCCGAGAATATCAAGTTTTAACAGGTTGTGGTCAATGGAATGGTAATCATAATGTGTTGTTACCGTATCCGTTGTCATATCGTTTGCCGGATGCTGGACAGGCGTAAAGGAGTTAATATCCTCGCCCACAGGAAGAACAACGATTCCTCCCGGATGCTGTCCGGTACTTCTGCGGATACCCGTGCAACCGCCTACGATACGGTTAATCTCACAGCCACGTTTCTTGATTCCTCTTTCTTCGTAATAATTCTTAATATATCCATAAGCGGTTTTATCCGCCAAAGTTCCGATTGTACCGGCACGGTATGTCTGTCCCGCTCCGAAAATAACTTCGGTATATTTATGTGCCTTACTCTGGTATTCACCCGAGAAGTTAAGGTCAATATCCGGTTCCTTATCTCCCTTAAATCCAAGGAAGGTTTCAAACGGGATATCAAATCCGTCTTTTACCAAAGGCTCACCGCACACCGGACAGTTTTTATCCGGCATATCAACCCCTGCACGGCCCGAATAGGCTTTTACATCATCCGAATAGAAATCATTATAATGACATTTCTTACAATAGTAATGCGGACTGAGCGGATTAACCTCCGTAATACCGGACATAGTTGCCACAAAGGAGGAACCTACTGAACCACGAGAACCTACCAGATATCCGTCCTCCACCGATTTCCATACCAGTTTCTGCGCAATAATATACATAACGGCAAAGCCGTTTGTGATAATGGAATTCAGTTCCCTCTGTAAACGCGCTTCTACAATCTCAGGAAGCGGTTCGCCATACATCTCTTTTGCCTTATTATAGCAAATATCGGTAAGCGTCTTATCGCTGTCTTCAATAACCGGTGCACGTTTATCCGGTCTTACCGGTGAAATGGTCTCTATCATATCGGCAATTTTGTTGGTATTGGTAACCACGACTTCCATTGCCTTTTCACTGCCTAGATAAGCAAATTCCGCAAGCATCTCTTCGGTGGTACGAAGATAGAGCGGTGCCTGGTCATCAGCATCCTTAAATCCCTTACCTGCCATAATAATACGGCGGTATACTTCATCTTCCGGATCCAAAAAATGCACATCACAGGTTGCTACCACCGGCTTATTAAACTGCTCACCAAGTTTTACAATCTTTCGATTGATATTCTCAATATCTTCAACCGAATTAACCATACGGACTCGTTCAGACTCAATCATAAACGCGTTGTTTCCGGTCGGCTGGATTTCCAGATAATCGT
>JAGBBP010000034.1 GCA_017938405.1 Lachnospiraceae bacterium | reverse complement strand
AGGATTCGAACCCACGACCTGCGGTTTTGGAGACCGTTATTCTACCAGCTGAACTATACCCCTATATGCAATTTTGACTGCCCTACTATACTACAACGTTTTGCGCCAATTGTCAAGTATTTTCTTAAAAAGAATTCCTCTTTCGCGGAAAGTTACGCTCCCAATATCAAACCGAGCTCTTGCGACTTCTACCAAAGGTAAAAGAAATAACGGAAGGTATCGAGTTTATTTTTCGTTCCCGAAGGGGCGCGCTTCTAGCGTAGTCGAAATCACCTCTTAGCGGTTCTAAGTCTCGAGGCCACACCCGAGAGACGTTTAGAACCGGTTAGAGGAAGTTTGACAGAGCGTTGCGCTTTGAAAAATAAAACCGATACCTTCCACTATTTCATATAATTGCGCTCAAATCGCAAGAGCGACACTTTACTTCGTTGCCAAATACTCGTTAATCTGAGCTACCAATTCATCCGCATCGATTCCGTGTACCATGCATGCCATCTCAAGGCTCTCACCCTGTGCAGACGGACATCCGATGCAATGCATTCCTGCTGCGAATAAAATCTCCACAATACCCGGATCTACCTGAATCAACTGTGCAATAATCATATCCTTACTTACCTGCATTTTTATTCTCCTTTCATCCTGCACACCCCCGACATATCCTAATATACCCACGGGAATGTTTGTTATTCTGACTCCATGTGTTAAAGTATACACAACCTGTCCTCATTCGTCAAGGGGAGAACTCTTGGAAGATTTCGCACAAATATCCTACGATTTTCACTTTTCTCCAACGTCATCCATCCTTCCCATACTTCCTCTCACATTCCGAAAAAAGGTACTTGTATTATTTGAAAGTTTATATTACAATAGGGTTAGATTAATAAAAGGAGGATATCACAATGGCATATAAGATTTCTGATCAGTGCATCAGCTGCGGCGCTTGTGCAGCAGAGTGCCCGGTAGGAGCAATCAGCGAGGGAGCTTCCCAGTACGAGATCGATGCAGACGCATGCTTAGATTGCGGCGCTTGCGCAGCTACCTGCCCGACTGAGTCCATTTCTCAGTAATTTCGAGCAAATTTAAAATCAAAACGCTTCACTCTTATGAGTGAAGCGTTTTTGTTTTTGTAGATTTTCTTTTGTATGTATGAAATACCTGTCTCCCGGTGATTTCTCTATTCCAGAGTCGCTGTAGCGGCTCTCTCATAAATCTCCGTTACCGCAGCCTTATCAAGTTCTACATATCCGCCTCTCACGCCGTCGCCGATACCGAACAGTTCCACAAGACGCGGAATATCTTCTTTCTTTGCACCCAGCTGCTCGAAATTAATCGGCATACCGATGGAAGCAAGGAAACGACGGAAGGCCTTTACACCTTCCAGTGCAGTCTCCTTCGGATTTGCGAAATTCATCTGGCAACCGAATACGCGGGTTGCCATCTGTGCCATACGCATCGGGTCGTGGTGGTCTGCCACATAGGTCATCCAAGCCGGCATAATTACCGCCAGACCTGCACCGTGAGCGCAGTCATACAATGCGGAAAGCTGATGCTCAATGCCGTGGCTGTTCCAGTCCTGTGCTCTGCCTACGCCGACGATATTATTATGCGCTACCATGCCGGCCCACATAATATTTGCACGGGCTTCATAGTTGTGCGGATCTGCAATAACACGCGGAGTCTCCTTTACCATAGTAAGAAGCACTGCCTCACACAAACGGTCCGTCACTTCTACCTCCGGGGTGTTGGAGAAATAACGCTCAAATACGTGAGCCATAATATCCGTTGCACCACAAGCAGACTGATAAGCCGGAAGAGTCTCGGTAAGCTCCGGATTCAATACGGAGAACTTCGGACGAATACAATCACTGCCGGCACCACACTTCTGAAGTGTAGCTTCCTTCGTAATAACAGAGTCCGGAGAGCCCTCGCTGCCCGCTGCCGCAATGGTAAGAACCGTGCCTACCGGAAGCGCGGTCTCTGCTCTCTTTCCGGAATAGAAATCCCAGAAATCCCCTTCGTACGGTACACCCATAGCGATTGCCTTTGCGGAGTCGATGGCACTGCCGCCGCCTACCGCAACGATAAAATCCACACCTTCCTTACGGCACAAATCAATACCCTGATATACCAAACCGTCTCTCGGATTCGGCTGTACGCCGCCAAGCTCTACATAAGGAATCTTCTCCTCGTCAAGAGCTGCCTTTACACGGTCCAAAAGGCCGGAACGAACCACGGAACCTCCGCCGTAATGAAGCAATACCTTGCTTCCTCCGAAGCGCTTCACAAGTCTGCCGGTCTCTGCCTCCTGCCCCTTACCGAATGCAAAATAGGTCGGGCTGTAAAAAGTGAAATTATTCATATGGATACCTCCTCGTTTTCTTCCTTTTACTATACCATAGTCTGTCCTTCTTTGCAATGTTTTTCTGCAAGACAGACAACACGCAAAGAAAAAGTGCCTCCTTTGTAAAAGAGACACCTTTTGCTAATTTCTTTATATTACATGCATTTTCTTATGAGAACTCCAAATTGCAATCAATGCTGTCACATACGGATTTTCCCATTTCTCTTACCGTTTTCCTTTCGATTACTTCTTCTCCGTAAGATACTTCTTTACATACTGTCCGGTATAAGACTTTGGATTCTTCGCAACCTCTTCCGGGGTACCCTGGGCTACAATAGTACCGCCCTTGTCTCCACCCTCCGGACCGATATCGATAAGATAGTCCGCAGTCTTGATTACATCCAGATTGTGCTCAATGACAAGCACCGTATTGCCGCCTTCGGTGAGACGCTGCAAAATCTCAATAAGCTTGTGCACATCCGCGAAATGCAGACCGGTGGTCGGCTCGTCCAAAATATAGATTGTCTTTCCGGTACTGCGGCGGGAAAGCTCCGTGGCCAGCTTAATACGCTGTGCTTCACCGCCGGATAATAGCGTAGACGGATGGCCCAACTTCAAATAAGACAGTCCTACGTCGTTTAAGGTCTCGATTTTCTTACGGATGGATGGTACGTTCTCAAAGAACTTCACCGCTTCCTCCACCCGCATTTCCAGCACGTCGTAAATCGTCTTTCCCTTATACTTTACCTCAAGCGTCTCTCTGTTATACCGCTTGCCGCCGCACACCTCACACGGCACAAAAATATCCGGCAGGAAATTCATCTCGATTTTTAAAATACCGTCGCCGCTGCAAGCCTCACAACGACCGCCCTTTACGTTAAAGCTGAAACGGCCCTTGCTGTAGCCCCTCACCTTTGCATCCGGCGTACTTGCAAACAAGTCACGAATCTGGTCAAACACACCGGTATAAGTGGCAGGATTGGAACGCGGGGTACGTCCGATCGGAGATTGGTCGATGTTAATGACCTTATCCAGCTGCTCGATTCCCTCAATCCCGTCGTGGTCTCCCGCCAAGATACGGGCACGATTCAGACTTTTTGCCAAATGCTTATATAAAATCTCGTTTACCAAAGAGCTCTTACCGGAACCGGATACACCGGTGACACAGGTAAATACACCCAGCGGAATATCCACGTCGATATTTTTCAGGTTGTTCTCTCTTGCGCCTTTTACCTTCAAAAAGCCCGTCGGCTTCCTACGCTTTTTCGGAACCGGAATCTGCAATTTTCCGGATAGGTACGCACCGGTAATGGACTCCGGCACCTTCATAATCTCCTCTGCGGTACCCTGGGCAATCACCTCACCGCCGTGGTCTCCCGCCCCCGGACCGATATCGATAATATGGTCCGCCGCATACATGGTATCCTCATCGTGCTCTACCACAATCAAAGTATTTCCCAAGTCTTTCAAGTGCTTCAAGGTCTTTAAAAGCTTGTCATTGTCCCTCTGATGCAGACCGATACTCGGCTCGTCCAAAATATAGGCAACTCCCACCAGGCCGGAACCGATCTGGGTCGCCAGACGAATACGCTGTGCTTCCCCGCCGGACAGAGATGCAGTCGCTCTTGCTAAGGTCAGATAATCCAGACCCACATCCATCAAAAAGCCCACACGGGCGCGAATCTCCTTTAATACCAGCTCACCGATTTGCTGTTGACGCTCCGTCAGCTCCATTTCCTGCATAAAGGTATATAAATCCCGTACGGAGCATTCTGTAATTTCCGCAATATTGCGACCGCCAACCGTTACCGCCAGAGACTCTTTCTTCAAACGCTTACCCTTACACATCTTACACGGAGTGGTCCGCATAAAGGTCTCGTATTCCTGCTTTGTACTGTCAGAGGCCGTTTCCCGGTATCTGCGCTCTACATTCTTAATCAAACCTTCAAAGGCCACATCATACACGCCCTGCCCGCGCTGGCTTTGGTAATGCACTTTCACAACACGACCGCCGGTACCGTAATAAATCATGTCCTGAATATCCTTCGGAAGCTTCTCAAATGGGGTTTTCAAGTCAAACTTATACGCTTTCGCAAGCGCCGTCAGCGTACTGCCGGTATAACTGGACGGATCCGTGGCAGACTGCCAGCCCAACACCGCAATGGCACCCTCGGCGATACTCATAGACTTGTCCGGAATCAGCAAATCCTCGTCAAATTCCATCTTTACGCCGATACCGTGACACTCCGGGCAGGCACCGAAGGGATTGTTAAAGGAAAACACGCGGGGCTCAATCTCATCGATGCTGACACCGCAATCCGGACAGGAAAAACTCTCGGAAAAACGAATCTGCTCTCCGTCAATCACATCCACAATTAAGAGACCTTCGCTCAACTTCAGTACACTGTCGATGGAATCCCGAAGACGCTGCTCGATGCCCTCCTTTATCACCAGACGGTCCACAACAATCTCTATGTTATGCTTAATATTTTTCTCTAACTTAATCTCCTCGGAAAGCTCGTACTGCTGGCCGTCCACAATCACACGAACATAGCCGCTGCGCTTTGCCTGCTCGAAAACTTTCGCGTGCTCGCCCTTGCGGCCCCGCACTACCGGCGCCAAAAGCTGTATTTTCGTACGCTCCGGCAGCTGCATAATTTCATCCGACATCTCATCCACAGTCTGCTTCTTAATGACTTTGCCGCACTCCGGGCAATGGGGAATACCGATACGTGCATAGAGCAGACGAAAATAATCGTAAATCTCCGTCACCGTACCCACCGTGGAACGGGGGTTGCGGTTGGTGGACTTTTGGTCAATGGAAATGGCCGGAGAAAGACCTTCGATGCTCTCTACATTCGGCTTCTCCATCTGACCTAAGAACTGTCTGGCATAGGAGGAGATGGACTCCATATACCGGCGCTGTCCTTCCGCATAAATGGTATCAAAAGCAAGGGATGACTTACCCGAACCGGACAAACCGGTCAGCACCACAAACTCATCCCGCGGAATATCGATATTAATTCCCTTTAAGTTGTTCTCCCTCGCACCCCGTATTTTAATAAATTTCTTTTCCGACATAACCTGTCCTCGCTTCTATTCTAACATCTTTTTCTTCAACTCAAACAACTGGTCACGCACCTTTGCCGCCAGCTCGAAGTTCAACTCCGCAGCCGCCGTATTCATCTGCTTCTGCAGCTTCTTCTCCAGGGCCTGCAGCTCCTTCTTCGACATGGACTCCATATCCTTTTCGATGCCCTGGGTAATCTCCTCGGCCTTCTTGGAAATAGTAATCAGCTCACGCACCGCCTTCTTAATGGTCTGCGGTGTAATGCCGTGCTCCTCGTTATAGGCCTGCTGAATGCCACGACGACGGTTGGTCTCGGATATGGCGTTTTTCATGGAATCCGTCATCACATCCGCATACATCACCACGCGGCCTTCCGCATTACGGGCCGCACGACCGATGGTCTGAATGAGAGACGTTTCGGAACGAAGAAAGCCCTCCTTATCCGCATCCAGAATCGCCACCAGGCTTACCTCCGGAATATCCAGGCCCTCTCGTAAAAGGTTGATACCCACCAATACATCAAACACATCCATACGCATGTCGCGGATAATCTCGGAACGCTCCAAGGTATCGATGTCGGAGTGCAAATATTTCACACGGATACCTACCTCCCTGAGATAATCCGTCAAATCCTCTGCCATACGCTTTGTCAGCGTTGTAATCAACACCTTACTCTTTTTATCCAATTCTTTGCGGATTTCACCCAGTAAATCGTCAATCTGCCCCGCCGTAGGACGCACCGATACCTCCGGGTCCAACAGTCCCGTCGGACGAATCACCTGTTCCGTCCGAAGAAGTTCATGGGTCTCCTCGTACTCTGACGGCGTCGCCGACACAAACATCATCTGGTTAATCTTGCTCTCAAATTCCCCGAAATTTAACGGCCGGTTATCTAATGCAGACGGCAGACGGAAACCATAGTCTACAAGTGTAGTCTTCCTTGAACGGTCCCCCGCGTGCATACCGCGAATCTGGGGTATGGTAATATGGGACTCGTCCACAATAATCAAAAAGTCATCCGGGAAATAATCCATCAACGTATGCGGTGTCGCTCCCGCAGGCAGGCCCGCCAAATGTCTGGAATAATTCTCGATACCGGAACAAAAACCCAGTTCCCGCATCATCTCCACATCAAAAGCAGTACGCTCCCCGATACGCTGTGCCTCGATAAACTTCTCTTCGCTCTTAAAAAACTGTACACGGTCAATCATTTCCGCTTCGATATCAAGGAGCGCCCGGTTCATCTGCTCCTGCTCCACTACGTAATGGGAAGCCGGAAAAATCACCGTATGCTCCAAAGAACACTTAATCTCACCGGTCAGCACGTCAATCTCCGTAATCCGGTCTACCTCATCCCCGAAAAACTCCACCCGAATGGCCGTATCCGCAGAAGAAACCGGAAAAATCTCCACCACATCACCACGTACCCGGAAGGTGCCGCGCTTAAAATCCATATCGTTTCGCGTATACTGAATATCAATCAAACGGCGCAATACATCGTCCCGGTCCTTCTGCATCCCCGGACGGAGATTCACCGTCATGTTCTGATAGTCAATCGGGCTACCGAGACCGTAAATACAGGATACGCTGGCCACAATGACCACATCCCGGCGCTCACTAAGGGCCGCCGTGGCCGAGTGGCGCAGCTTATCAATCTCATCGTTAATGGCAGAATCCTTCTCAATATACGTATCCGTAGACGGCACATAAGCCTCCGGCTGGAAATAATCGTAATAGGACACAAAATATTCCACCGCATTCTCCGGGAAGAACTCCTTAAACTCCCCGTAAAGCTGAGCCGCCAGGGTCTTATTATGTGCAATGACCAACGTCGGTCGATTTAATTTTTCAATGACATTCGCCATAGTGAAGGTCTTACCGGAACCGGTAACACCCAAAAGCGTCTGAAACTGATTGCCTTCTTCAAAGCCCTTCACCAGGTCCGCAATAGCCTGAGGCTGGTCACCGGTGGGCGCGTAGTCGGAATGTAAAATAAATTTGTCCATAATAATCTCCTCATTCAAGAAGTGGTAAATTGCATGTATTCAGTGAATCCAATGTTTTTAATTTTGCACTATTATCAATACCTTTTACATGTATTGTATCTTTCATAATCTTTCCCATAAATTCCCCGTTACTCACAAATTTTGTCTTCTTCGTTTTCTGTTATTGTTTCTCGCACCAAACTTCTCTGCCAACAGGCGCACCCCAATCATACTCACCGTCCAAATCCAATCTACCATCGTACTCCGTGGCACGTTCCTCTAATGTTTTATGTTGAAATGATAAGTCCTTGAAGCATTGAACAATTTCACTATCTCCCCAATCCTTCACCTGATTTTTCATATTCAACACCCCTCCCATGCATCGAACATATATTCTCTCCTTCACCACTATATCACATATTTTTTTAAATGTAAAGAAAAAACCACTGTAGATTTTACTCCACAGCAGTTTTTCCATTAATATTATATCATTTTTAACAGCAAATTACAATTCTTGTAATCTACGTTATCCAAATCTATAATTATCATAAACACATTATTTTTTCTTAAATATCCTAAAACCATAAAACAAGGAGCCATCTATCATGTTCTATCACGCAAGCAACGTTGCCGGTATCCAGACCCTTATTCCACACGCATCCGGTCATGGAAAGCCATTGGTCTATTTTTCTACCAAAAAGGAAAACACTTTGGTTTATCTGAGTAATCCCGTGGAACGGTACTGCACAGAGATTGGATTCGAACCCTCCGACCGGTACTACCGTTTTATGAGTTATCGTTTTACAGAAGATCACCTTTTAGAAATTCTCGAATACTGGCCGAATGCACTGGAAGAAACATACAAGAGTGTTTCCGGATACATCTATACCGTATCCCACATTTCAAACGCCCAAACCATGGATATTCCGTATGTAATTGCCAGTGAAACACCTGTAACCATCGAATCCATTGAATATATTTCTGACGCTTACCGCGAAATAAAACAAGCCGAAGAAGAAGGAAAAATTAAAATTGTAAGATACCACGAAAACAATGCAGATGCCCTGGAACAAATCAAACGGCTGGTATGTCGCGAATACAAAAAGGCACAAACCATTCCTGCGTATAAAGTTTTCCTAGAAGCCAAGTTTTCCGGTCTGATAAAATAAAAGAGTCGCACAGCAACCTCGCAGCTTAAAAAGAGCTGTCGCAGGAAAATTCGCGCCGCACCGGGTGTGGCGGACTCTTGCGTAGTCCTTGCAGATACTAAAAGTCGGTCTCGAATATTTTCTTTTACGTTCTTATAATTATAGCCGGTGACTTTTGCATTATTCTCTTTGAACTTTACGTAGGATAGTAGACTTTCTTATTACTTCGCTTATCCGGCAGCAACGCACGAACAGGAGGTCCGATCAAAAGCGGCCCCAGTCCGCTTTTGGCGCCGATGCGCGACTGCGAAGCAGTCTCCCTCTGCGCATCGTGTGCATCCTGCGGAGCACGATTTGTGCAAACAAATCCCGCCATAAGGCACGGATGCCGCATCAGGGCGGTTGCGTCACTTATTCGTTTGTATGGCGAAGTAATTAGAAAGACTCTATCCGGAGTACGAGAAAAGAGGATGATGCGAAAGGCACCGGCTCATTCATATCCGTTAAAAAGAAAATATTTGAGACCGACTTATCTCCCTTATATTGCCTTCTCGCCCGTTACCCGCTCGCCCCATTTACTGGCCCAAGCCTCCACAAAACATGCAGTATAGGGTACACCCCTTTCCCTGCGCAGTTTCACAAAATACGGAAGGCTCCCCCACACAACGGAAATAATCCCCACCACCAGATACAGCGGTCCCAGCACCATAGACTGGATACAATGTCCGTACTCGTGAATTCTGATTTTTTCATTATCCCGTGTTTCTTCCTTGGGGGTGAAGATAAACAAACCCAGACTCATACCGTTTTGACTATTCCAACGGGTATCGATGCAGCCCCGGTAACCCTTGTGTTCCTGCCGCAAATGCAACAAAAACACAACCGCGCCAAGCAAGGTCTGTCCGATTCCCCAGGTACATTGCAGGAAAATAAACAACGCCTTTTTCACGTTCTTTCCTCCTATTCCGTAAATGCCGGTGTCCAGTACTGCTGGTTATAAATGTCCGTAAAGCGGTAAGTTACCTTTACATCCCCTTCGCCTACGTCCACGTTGCTGATGACCATGTTGTCCGTTACCGTCATTTGCTCGCCTAAGAAATAGCTGTCCATGTATTCTCCGCCGTAAGAATAGTAGTCGCACAGGAAGTCCAAGGTATCGCCGACCTGTAGCTCGCCCATTCCCTTCGCTACAGTCTCCGTCTCACCTTCGGTGTATACGGTACGGGCTCCCGCAATATAGCCGTAAGGATTCTCGTTATCAAATACCAAAAGCAAGTCCACACGCTCGCCGTTTAATAACGCCGGCACACGACCGGTGATACTATAATTCTCGCCGTCATCCACGGTATCCAAATAGTAATACGCCACCGGCTGTCCGTTAATGGCAAGCCAGGTCCGGTCCGTATCGCCGATTAAATCGCCCTTGGCATCAAACTCATATACAGTATCAAAGCCCAAATCCACGTAGCCTTCCCCATCGTCATAGAACATGTCCATTTCAAGGCTGTGTACCAGACTCCACTGTTCTTCCGTCAGATGGAGCGTTCTCTGTCCGGCATCATTCTCACCCCAAACAAGGGCGGAAGCATCAAAATAATTCTCGGACAAGTAGGTTGCCATAGCGTCCGTATCCATTGCACTTTCTTCGAAGAAAGCCGTATTGTTCCGGTCTAATCCTTCAATATTTCCACGATTACTTAAAAAGCTGCCCAGCAGACTTCCGATAAGATCGGCACTGCCACCGCTTGCACTGCTACCGCCGCCAAGCAAGCCGCCCAACAGGGACGGTAACGGAGAACCGGTGCCGCCTGCCGCGGTCTGTCCGCCCACTTCCAAGCTGGCAAAGGCTTTGATACAGCTTGCGTATTCCTCCTCCATGCCGATTTCTTCGTAGGTATCCACCACATTATCCACCGCGGATACCTTCTTGTACGGGAAGTAAATGGACAAGCCGTAAGCATTGGTTATATCGCTTGAAGTACGATTGTACTTTACGGCAGCAAGCAGTGTCTCCGCCAGTTCTTCTCCCTCTTCGGTTCCCATATTCTGTGCCAAATGCACCAAATCCACCTGATCGATGGCTGACGCCTGGGCAAATTCTCTTGTGTTGTTACGGGCATCGGACACCGTCTTGTACCCGTTATTCTCAATCAACGCACCGGTAGCTTTTGCAAACTCCTTAAAATCCGCCGGTACCGTCTTTTCCAGTTCCGCCAAATCCACCACGGAAAGGGTGGTCTTCTGGCCTCTGCACTTTGTCGCACAGGTTTCCACAAAATCATCTACAATCTGCTTTCCGATTTCTAACGTCGGCATGGAAGTATCATTTCCCAACGCCGTCAGCCAGTCGGTGTAGTACCAGCCTACCCCCGGCTCCGTTTCCTCGGAAGCAATCATATAGTCCGCATAATCGGTTAACATCAAAGCCGTTTCCAGGGTGGCCATAAGACAGGCATCAAATCCGATAAAATCAAAGGTAACACCGCTCTTACTAAGCGCCTGGTTGATTTCCGACAAATCCATGGAACCGGAAGTTTTGAACTTCTCATCGTAGCCGTAGCCGTTAATGGAACCGGAACCGTGATCCCAGAATATGAGCTGATTCCGGTTGGCCGGATAGTTTTTTGCACACCACTTGATAAAGGTGGTCAGAGTATTCGGGTCCGTCATGGCAGTTGCGGAATACTCCTCCAAAAGCTTCATTTTTCCGTCCTTCAGCAAATAAATCTGATTCTTGGTACTGCTGACCACATTGTTCTTCCACTTGGAACAACCGCCGGTATATACCAGCAGATTCACATTCTCACCCAAATCCGCAGCGAGCATTTCCTGCAAATCGGAGGTACCCATACCTGCCTTTGACTCCAGGTCGGTACCGCACATATAGACCATAACGGTCACTTCGTCTTTTCCGTTTCCGAGAATCTCCGTACGTTTTTCCCTTGCGGATTTTGCCACGGAAGTATTCAACTTACTCGTATTACTTCCCAAATCCCAACCGGTACTGGTGGTCCCGCTGTTAAGACCGCCCAAAATATTCCCGAGACTTCCCAAACTGCTCAAATCTCCCAGTGTAGAAGAGCCGCCCCCAAAAAGATCGCCTACCACAGAAGAACCGCCGCCAAGCAAATCACCAAGTACGGAGGAACCGCCACCGGAAGACTCGCCGGAATCCGAGCCGCCAAGCAATCCCGCCAGGCCGCCACCGCCGCCCAAAAGCAGCACGACGACCGCAATAACAATATACAACAGCTTGCTCTTTCCGCCGGAGGAACGGGTTCCGCTGTTGTAAGAACCGCCGCCGGTACTTCCGCTTGGTCTGCCGCCGCCTACCGGCCCGGTCCCCAGTCCGCTGCCGCGACGCTTCACGCCCTTACTGCCTCCGGTTACATATTTTTGTCTTGCTCTCGGTCTGTTATTTGCCATATCACATACCTCGTTTCTTTTGTTTATTTCCCAACCGCTTTTTTATGTATTTCCTCCGTAGCAAAGGATATCTTCGTAATGGCATCCCGTTTCGTCAGATAACACCAGAAGCTGTCATCCGGAATCGAGATATCCACACAGTCGCCTTTACCCAGATAATCGTATTCAATATGCATACTTTCCAGACTTTTTGCACTGCGACGCAGTACGTACGGTTCTCCGTAATAATTGCACTCCACTCTGGTTTCTTCCGGCGTCTGAATCAACTTTCCCATACCCTGCTTATAAAACTTCCATGCATTCGGTAACGTCTCAATTCGTACGTCATCCTCGAAATAATAGGTGCCGTTGTCGATTTCCTCTCTGACACAGGCCCTCTCCCAATTACTCCAATCCGGAATATGGGAAAACTCCGTCTCCCCTTCCAGGGCATGCAGTTGTCCGTACTCGTCCATCTCCCAAATCTTTCCGCAACAGTTGCACCAAAGCTTTGTCCCTTTGGAATCGGTCTGATGCTCTGTCTTGCAGGCCGGACACTTGTATAAAAGCGCATGAAGGCCGTCCGCCCGTCCCGGGTGGTCAATCTTGATTTGATTATCCCGCTGCCATGCGTAATCATCGTATTGAAAATTGTCCCCAATCCGTGCATTCAGTTCCTCCACGGACAAGGATTTTGTCTCCTCCGCGGTAATAATCGGTTTCATTTCCGCTTCCACGAAGGTCTTTTTATTTTTCTTATTCCACTGCGGGCAAGTCACAAAATTTCCGTGAATCTTCAGCACCACCACCGGCACCCCGAGGAGCCGCACCATCTTGCCGAGAGAATCCGGCAAATAAGAGGTACAACCGTCCAAAGAATATCGCGCCTCCGGAAACAGTACAAAAATGTTTTTCAGCTTATCCACACAGTATTTCATATTTTTAACCAGATGCAAATCCGTTACAAACTTCCGGGTACCAAGTACACCCAGAGACCTCATCAGCGGCTCCGTATAAGTCTTAAAGCCTTCCAACGTCATAACGTTATTCACTTTGTAAGGATGGGTCCCCTTAAGCATCAGATTAAAATCCACCATGGAAGAATGGGTAACCAAAAGCAAATACGGCTTCCCTTCGATATCTTCCATCCCTACTTTAGTCAATTTTGCCTTACGCTTTTTTAAATCCGGAAAGCTGATAATCCCCTTTGCCAGCCCCATAATAAAGGTCGGCGAAATCGGCTTCTTTTCGAAGTTAAATCGCTTGATTTTATCCTTATTCATATGTAAGCCCCCTAATTTATAAAACCCGTTGTAACACTCATATCCTCATCTTCATTATACACCAAAAGAGCGGTAAAAGGAACTACACCGACGAAAATAATGTATTTTATCTACACTTGCAAGAAGGGGTGCAGAAATTGCCCTCTCTTTTTGAAACACAGAACGGTGACGGTAATAAAATAACTTCTTTTTACTTTTCCCAAAGGGTCACGCTTTTAACTCAGTCGAAAACTCCTCTTAGCGGTTCTTAAGTTACCTTTACAGAAAGGACACTGCCATATTCTAAAAAGAACCTTAAAGCAACGTCAGCACTTGGCGAGGTACTTTCGAGCCTAGTACTGCTACGTTGCTGCAAGAGCGAGAGCGGGTTCTTGTAGAATATGGCAGTGTCCTTTCCGGTAACTTTAGAACCGGTTAGAGGAAGTTTGAGGTCGCGTTGCGACTTGCAAAAATGAAATCATCTATACCGCCGCCACTGTTCGAAACTTCCACAAAAAAGGGGGCAATTTCTGCCCCCTTTACTAGAATCTAGAAAAGTAATTTCGCCGCTGCCTCCTTGCTGGCAAACGGTCCCGGAACCGGTTCTACCGGACGATGCTCGCCCAGATAGTCGGTATCAAAGGTAATTGCCGTACCGTCCGGATCTTCAAAACGCTGCTCCGGCTCAAAGGCACAGCCTAAAATATCACTGGTTACCATACCGGCACGGAAGTCACCCAGGAAGTCATATACATTGGTCTTTAAGGTATACTTGCCGTCCTTCTCCTCCAGTTCAACAAATACCTTGTTGGTATCATCCATCAGGAAGTTCTCCTCATGCTCCCAAGCCTTTGCGCCGTTAAAGAACGCATTTCCCTTGGACCAAACCGGAAGGTGGTCAAAGTGCCACTGGGCCAGCTTTCCCATATTGGCCGGCTTATCGAACTCAAAATGAGACAACCACTCCTCATAGGTCGGATAACCGTTCCAAATTTCCGTACCTACCACATCGTTTTCCCGCATGCGGAAGCCCATGTCTTCCTTCTCTTCCTGCACCTCCACCGGCCAGTTCTGTACGAAAATATTGTTGTAGAACCGGTTATCGCCGTGAAGGATGGTCATAAAGCCTGCCACCTCGGTACGATGTCGGATATGATACGGGGTGTAACGCGGCTGATTCTTGCCGTTTACCGTATTATCCGTACCGCCACCCACCGAAGTAAAGGCACCCAAAATCAGATTATGTACCAATGCCACACCCTCCGTTGCCACACGGACGGAAGCCTTGGACAGCATGATATTGTTATCAATCAAAGTCGGACCGTGGCTTACCTCAACAAAGATATCCTGACACATCATGGCACCTTCCGCACGGGTAGCCCCCTCCGGCATATAGTTGTCATGAAGAAGGTTCTGGGAAATACGGGTACCCTGGGCCTGCCAGTCACACCAAATACCCATGGTGGAATGATGAATATGATTTCTACGCATCACCACATCGATTGCCGCATGAAGCTTAATGCCGGAAATCTCCGCACCGCCCAACTGCTGCATATTGTTGATGTGGTGAATGTGATTATCCTCAATCAGGCTGAACACACAGCCCATACGGCCCACAATACCGGTCTGCTCACAACGGTAAATGTGACAACGTCTTACAATATGACCGCCGATATTCTCCTTTAACCATCCGTGATACTGTCCGCGGCAAACCGCATCACGCTCCATCTGGGTCGGGCTCTTCACGTATTTATTGGTGAAATAGTGATCATTCTCTTCGTCGTAGTACTTACCGAGAGAAATACCGCTGCACTTACTATTGCTGATTTCGCAATCCTCGATAATCCAGCCTTTACTCCAGTGCGGACCGATGAGACC
Organism: Lachnospiraceae bacterium; assembly: GCA_017938405.1. GTDB lineage: Bacteria > Bacillota > Clostridia > Lachnospirales > Lachnospiraceae > SIG307. The sequence continues at coordinate 111,971 of JAGBBP010000034.1, read as the reverse complement.
ATCCTGATATGCTGCCGGCGGCGCCCAGGTAGTAGCAGCCTTGTTCATATTAAATCCGCTGACCGTAATATAATTCACGCCGGTCTTCGACGGCATAAAGCAATTTCTGCGGACATTAATCTCTACCTTTTCTTCGTTCGGGTTCTTCCCCTGGAAGTTGGCATAAATCACCGTCTCGTTTCTATCTTTATCCTGCTCCGTGTACCACTTATAAACGGACCACTCCGGCTCCCAGGACGGCTTGTAAACCTCCGCTTTAATACACTCTTCCAACGTCACTGTCTCGTACAACTGGCGGTCGTTCAAATACACCGCGCCGGTATGACGTACCACCGGGGCAAAATACCAGTCACCCATTACATACGTGGTGTACGGATTATAATCACCGAATACACCGTTGTTTACACGATACACCCAAACATTTCCCTCATAATGCTTCCAACCCGTCGCATCCTCCGCGCCGGTAATTACCGCACCAAGCGGTATCTCGCTACGGTACGTAATTCTGGCATCCGGAAGGCCCGCATTCACCGGGTCTACATACTCTCTGTAAATACCCGGAGCAACCACAACCTCATCTCCCGGTTTTGCCACCTTTGCCGCCTCGTTGATTCGTTTAAACGGCATCTCTTTGCTACCGTCCCCTTCACGGCCCGCATTCTGATTTACATAAAGAATCATTCTGAATACCTTCCTTTCTCTCTATTGTACAGATGTTAATATCGCAACAAAAAGAGTTTCTTTTCCGACATTTCAATCACCTGTCCCATGTTTTAATAATAGCACATTTTTCGTTTATCGTCCAGCGTATGTTCCTTCTTCGGAATAAGATGAAATAAACCTTAATATATTTATGGCAATTCTAAATAAATCGTGAATAAATTAGAATTCTACTTGATTAACTTATTGCAAAGTACTATAATATTTCTTTGAAAGAAGGGTAGAACAAATGAAAGAAAAGAAAGCATTACAAACCACGCTGGACCGCCTGCCTTGGGGCGATTCCGGGGTGTCCGGTGACTTAAAGGTATCCAACAAGCTTCCGGAAGGTGTAAAATCCAAGGAATTATACAAAGATATTGTACAAATTGCATGGCCCAGCTTTATTGAACTTTTATTGACCCAGCTGGTTTCCATGGTAGATATGATGATGGTAGGCGGCATCGGCGGAGAAGCCAATCCTCAATTAGGTGTGGATGCCATTACCGCTGTCGGTCTCACTACACAACCGAAATTTCTGTTAATGACCGCATTCGTTGCCATGAATACCGGTGTAACGGCCCTCATTGCCCGTTACAAAGGTCAGGGCGACAAAGAAAAGGCAAATCTGGTACTGCGGCAGGGTATGATGTTTACCTTTATTGCCACGTTCCTTTTGTCGGTAATAGGTGTGATTTTCGCCCGCCCAATGATTATTTTCATGGGTGGTAAAGGCGAATCCATCATTCAACAGGCTACCGTATATTTACAGATTCAGCTGGCGGGCTTTGCCACAGTGGCACTGACCAGCACCATTACCGCAGGACTACGTGCCGTGGGTGACTCCCGTACCTGCATGATTTATAACCTGATTGCAAACGGCGTCAATGTAATCTTTAACTGGTTACTCATCGGCGGAAACTTAGGCTTCCCGGAACTTGGCGTTGCGGGCGCTTCCATCGCCACCGTAATCGGCCAGTTGGTTGCGTTCGTGATTGCTCTGTGTGTTATTCTACGGGGAAATACCTTTTTAAAGTTAGAACCGGGAAAGGGATTCAAACCGGATAAATTGATGTTACATAACATGACTGCCATCGGTATTCCTGCCGCAATCGAACAGCTTTTAATGCGAGCCGGTATGGTAATATTTGCAAAGACCGTAGCTTCCTTAAGCACCACCGCCTTTGCCACCCATCAGGTATGTATGAACATCCAGGCCTTGTCCTTTATGACCGGTCAGGCCTTTGCGGTATCCGCCACCTCCCTGGTGGGACAGTCCTTAGGACGCAGACGTCCCGACATGGCTCAGTCCTATTGCAGCAAAACCCGTAATATCGGTTTTGCCGTTGCACTTTTGCTTACCGTTACTTTTGCATTCTTCGGCGGAGACATCGTCAGCCTTTACAACAAAGACCCGGAGATCATCAAAATGGGCGGACGAATTATGCTTTTCGTGGCATTTTTACAACCGTTCCAGACCTCCCAGTTCATCATTGCCGGAGGCCTTCGCGGTGCCGGAGATACCAAATCCACCGCAAAAATTACCACTATCACCGTATTGTTTGTACGTCCGGCGGTTGCAATTCTCTTGGTAAACTTAGGTTTGGACCTTTACGGTGCATGGATTGCACTGGCTTGCGACCAGCTGTTGCGAAGCGCCCTTGTTTTCCTTCGCTATAACAGCGGGAAATGGAAACTGATTAAATTAAAAAACGAGGCGGCATAGTTTTTACAGACATAGAAGGAGCACTTTCCGATAGGTTATACCGTTGAAAAGTACTCCTTTTTTAATTCTCTTACATTATCCGTTAGTATCCGACCGCACGAATTCCCTGCATTTCAGCGGATTCAATTCATCTCTACCGTATATAAGAACTGGCATATTGCGGCCGATTCCTCTCCTTCCGTTCCACAGAACTCAAATGTAAGCAACTTCTTTTCACCGAAATTGACAAATCGCTTCTCTAGATAATTCATTGCTTCCTGCGGAACCGGTATTAAAACATCGAAATATTCTTCCTCACTTTTGCATTCCAATACCGTCTCATACACCGTCACATCTTCCACCGTAATCCGGATTCCTTTTCCGGCGTCCGCGTTTCTAAACGTAGCAAGAAGTCCCGTACCTTCCGGATTTACTATCATGGTATAAGAAAAACTTCCGCCCGCCTTTGCATAACGGGAAGTTCCGCCCGCCGTAGTTCCTACCGAACCAGCCCCCTTCTCCGTCATATTATGAAGGCTGTCGTTTTCATATTGCCCGTAGCCCGGTTGTACCGTATCGATACGTGTTAATTCCTCCGTCATTTTGTTCCCCGAAGCAATACTGTCCGTAAAAATAAAATAGATACCGTAACGTTCCTTATACTGTGCATAGTGCGGCACATACGTAAGCGTTGCATCGGTTCCCTTCAGGGCAAACCGGAGTTCCTCTCCCCTGCGAACCAGATGTTTATCAATCTGCTTCATATAATCCGCCACACTACCTTCATTTACCGTAATTCTTTCATTTCCCGACGGCAGGTACGTTTCTTCAATCACACGGTTACTTGGTATGGTAACATTCACACCGGTTGTGGTATCCACCATATCCTTCGTTCCCAAAAGTGCGCTGAGCACCACCGGCCCATACTTGAAACCATAGGTATTCTCTCCATCCGGAAGATTATACGCCACCACTTTCATCGGAAGCACAAGCTCAATCTTTGTATCTGCAGCAAAAGGTCCCTCTACCAAGGCATATCCCTTTCGTGCCTCACAGGCTTCCTCCCGTGTACCGTCCGTATCTTCCCAAACCTCTCCCACAGTCTCATACACATACGGTTTTCCGTTTACGGCAATCGCTGCATCCGCCGCCAGCCAGTCCGGTAAACGGAATAACAGCTTTCCGGAAAATTCCTTGCCCACTCGTACACATACTTTTTCCGACCGCGGAATGTCCGCGTCCATGGTAACCGTGACACCTTCAAATTCCACGGAGGATGCCATATACTGATTCACAATCAACGCATCCTCTTTTGCAAAATAAAACCCTTCCTGTAACTTTGCAAAATTTTCCATGCCGGTTCCGGTACAGCACCAGAACTTATTAAAACGTTCTCCGTATACTTTATAATACCCGCTGGCCATGGGCTGGAAATAGGTCGTCATTCCGGTTTCCGGGTTCTGGGAAGACAAAACGGAGTTCAGGTAGGTATTCTCGAACCAATCCGCGTACTTCACATCTCCCGTAATCTGAAAAAGTTTCTTCGTCATCTTTTGCATATTATACACATTACAGGTTTCGCAATTACAATTCGTCCGTTCTTTATCCAAAATCCGGTCTTCCCCGAAATGCTCCCATTCACTGTTTCCGCCGGTAATATACGTATGATGCTCCGTTACCAGCTTCCAAAAGTGAGTAACATACTCCAGATATTTTACTTCTCCGGTTACTTCATAACGATTTAATGCACCGAGAAACTTCGGTATCGTTGTGTTGGCATGATGATTATTTAAAATATTGTCACCCGCGCCGGCATGCAATACCCGTTCAAACAGTTCCGTCTGGTCAAAGGCATGGGCCGCTTCCAGATGTTCCGGTTTCCCGGTAATCATATACACATCGTACATGCAGTCGTTCATTCCGCCGTATTCGATGCCCAACACCGTCCGGTGGGTTTCCTCGCTCCAACCGCTTGTCCTTCTGTATACCCAGTCTGCCAACTTCGAAATCACCTGCTTTGTGGTTGCCTTGATTTCCTTTGCAAATGTACCATCCACATCCATATTTGCCATGGACACAAGACCTTCCAACAACTTATGCATGGTGTACCACGGTACCCATGCCTGGGTAATAATATTGGTTTTATTTTCTTCTATATGGTCAAACTGCAACTCCACATTGTTTTTGTCTAAAATAGCGGCACCGAATAAAAAGCCGGTCTTTCCCGCCTCCTGGCACTCATCCAGACCATCAATCAGGCGTTTTAAAATCTCCAGTAACTCCTGCCTGTCTTCTTCCTTACAATTGGCCGATTCACAGCTTCTGACGCACGCTGTCATATAGTGTCCCAGCGTATGTCCGCCGATTAACATGCTTTCCCAGCCTTCATACCGGGTAGCTCCTCTCATATCCACACCGGCGGTTTCCCGAAACCCCGCCAATAATTTATCCGTATCAAAGGCCGTCAAATAAAGAACTTCCTTTTCAAAGGCATTCAATAAATAGGGATCCCTCATGGATACCCTTCTTAACGCCATTGCTTTGTTTCCGCTTAACTCCATCTTTTCTCCTCCTTCTCATCTTCGTAACGTTTCTCTCCCGCTTACAAACACTTTACACTGCGTTTCTTATCGTTTCCAGTATGGCACAGCAGAATACAAATGGGAATCTAAAAAAGTTACAAAAAGTGTGAAAAAGTTATTTTCTATTCTTTTGCATCTGTGATATACTATTTTTGACCAAATGATTTTTCGTCTCACATCTTTGTGTTTTCAAGAAAGGAATTCCTATGATACTCTGTTTTGACTCCACGCGTGAATTCACCTATCATTGGTGTGGAAAATTCACATCTCCAAACAAAGACTGGATCCATATGACCCGGAGCCGGGAGGATTATGAGCTTATGGTAGTCACGGAAGGCACTCTTTTTATCGGCGACCACGAAAACGAATATGTCGTTCATAAAGGAGAATATCTGCTCATGCCGCCTACCCCGTATCAACACGGCACCCAATCCGGCGACTGCCATTTTTACTGGCTTCATTTCGGATACCATAACGAGCAGCAGGACCATCTGTTACTTGCAGATACCACCGATTGCCCGCCAAGCTTTTTACACGTTCCGGTAACCGGCCCCCTGTCTTCCCCGGAACGTATGATTATTTTAATGAAACAGTTGCAGGATTCTGACAAACGATACAAAGAAACTGCGTTAAACCGCTACCTTTGCAGTGCAATTCTGGCCGAACTTCACGCGCAAAGCAGCCATCTTTTCCAAAAGGATAAGCAGCTAAAAGAACAACTGTACCACGACATCATTGACTATATTTCCTGGCACGTACAAGAAAACCTGCGTATTTCTGAAATCGCAGCCCACTTCGGATACAACGAAAAGTATCTGACTACGTTTTTCAAAAAATACGCAGGTATCACATTAAAACAACAAGTATTACAGGCAAAAGCGGAAGTTGCGAAATCCGCCTTATCCGAAACCACTCACCCGATTTCCCAGATTGCATATAGTTTGGGATTTTCCGATGCCCACAATTTTTCCAATGCATTCCGGAAACTGACAGGGCTCTCCCCTTCCGAATACCGGGCAAGTTATAACAGGCACAATGTCTTTCAAAAATAGAATTACAATGCCTTTAAAATCTCTTCCATCTGCTCTTCTTCGTCTCCTTCATACATGCCGGCAGGATTGAGCAAAAGCACGAGCTTGCCCTGCTTATTGGCAACTCCGCGGACATAAGCGGTTCTTGCGGTCTTGGCTATTTTCGGAGTTTCGGAAACGGAATTCTCCTCAAAATCCTGCATTTCCAGCACTTCATCCACCTTAAATGCAATGGACTTTCCGTCATAACGGGCAACAATCAGCTTATTCTTTGCCGGATCCGTCTGTTCTTCCAAACCGAAACGCTTCCGCAAGCTGTACACCGGAATCACTTCTCCGCGCAAATTCATGAGCCCCAGCACACATGTCGGTGCATTCGGTACCGGCACGATATCCATCATCGGTTCGATTGCGGTTACTACCTGCACATCCATTCCGTACTCTTCCGGCCCCACATGAAAAATAATGTCTCTTTCTGCCATACAAAAACCTCCTTTATCTGCTTACTCCTTTGTTTTTCCTGTTGCATTCCATCGTAAATATGCATTCATAAACGGGTCCAGATTACCGTCCAATACCGTTTGGGCATTACCCACCTCTTCATTGGTCCGGTGATCCTTTACCATCGTATACGGCTGTAATACGTAAGAACGTATCTGGTTACCGAAATTAATATCTCTTACCTCGCCCCGAATACCGGATTCCTTTTCCGCATTCTGCTGCTCCTGCAACAAATATAATTTCGCTTTTAACATCTGCATTGCTTTGTCTTTGTTCTGGAACTGGGAGCGTTCGTTCTGGCACTGCACCACAATTCCCGTCGGCAAATGGGTAATACGAATTGCCGAAGAGGTTTTATTGACATGCTGACCGCCTGCACCGCTGGAACGATACGTATCGATTCGTAAATCCTTTTCATCGATTTCCACCTGCGGAGCTTCCTTTAAATCCGGCATAATATCGCAGGATACAAAAGAAGTCTGGCGTTTGCCCGCCGCATTAAACGGTGAAATACGAACCAGGCGATGTACGCCGTGCTCCGATTTCAGATAACCGTAAGCATTTTCACCCCGGATTTCCAAAGTAACCGATTTATAGCCGGCTTCGTCACCGTCTAAGAAATCAATCATCTCTGTGGTAAAGCCCCGCTTATCCGCCCAACGCTGGTACATACGGCAAAGCATAGAAGCCCAGTCACAACTCTCCGTCCCGCCGGCCCCTGCATGCAACGTTAAAATCGCATCCTCTTTATCGTACTCATCACATAAAAGTGTCGCCAGATGCATCCGCTCATAATGGCTCTTAAACAGTTCCAGAGCCTCCTGCGCCTCCGGAACCAAAGACGCATCCCCGGACTCATACCCCATCTCCAGATAGGTCTGCACATCCTCATACTCGGTCTTTAACCTGTCATAGTCAGCCACCGCATCCTTGAGATTTTTCAACTCCTTCATATAGTCCTGCGACTTATCCGCATTATCCCAAAAATTCGGTTCCTGCATAATTGCTTCTATTTCCTGAATCTTCTCACGCTTACCTGCCAGGTCAAAGTGAATCCCCCATTTCAAGCAGCGGTTTCTCAAATCCGGAGAGTTCATACTTAATCGCATCCAACTCTACCATCTGCTCACCTTCTTTCAATACGCCATAGGCGTTGTTTCCTATTCATACAATAACGCCGGTCAATCCTTTTATGCGTTTCTGCCGCAACACTTCTTATACTTCAGGCCGGAGCCGCACGGACACAGATCGTTCGGCTGAACCTTCTTATCGGAACGCTTTACCGGCTCTTTTGCAAGGGAATCGTCACGGTTGGTACCCGTTATTTTAGCCACCTGTTCACGTTCTACCTTCTGTTCGATACGAACATTCATCAATGCCTTCACCGTATCTTCGGCAATGGCATCCGTCATAGCCGAGAACATCTCAAAGCCCTGGAACTTATACTCTGTAAGCGGGTCTCTCTGGCCATAGGCCTGTACGCCGATACCCTGACGAAGCTGGTCCATATCGTCGATATGGTCCATCCACTTGCGGTCGATTACACGAAGTAAAAGTACTCGTTCCACTTCACGCAACTGTTCCTTATCCGGGAATTCTGCTTCCTTCGCCTCATAAAACTTCACGGTTTCCGCCTTTAACTGCTGTACCAGTTCCTTCTTGGTCATATGCTTTTTCTGCTCTTCCGTCAAACGAACCGGTGCCAGCGGAACAATCGGCAGAAGCAGGCTGTTTAATTCGTGAAGATCCCAGTTTTCCGCAGCCTGGTCATCCCCGATACAACTGTCCACACAGCCTTCCACCACATCATTTGCCATCTTAAATACAGTCTCACGCATATTGGCACCTTCCAGTACCTTCTTACGTTCCCCGTAAATGACTTCTCTCTGTTCGTTATTTACGCGGTCATATTCCAACAAATTCTTACGAATACCGAAGTTGTTATTCTCAATCTTTTTCTGAGCCTTCTCTACTGCAGAACTTAAAAGCTTATGGGTAATCTGCTCGCCGTCCTGCAGTCCCAGGGAATTGAACATGGTAATCAAACGCTCGGAACCGAACAGGCGCATCAAATCATCCTCCAAAGAAATGAAGAACTTGGATTCACCCGGATCACCCTGACGTCCGGCACGACCACGCAACTGGTTGTCGATACGTCTGGATTCGTGACGCTCCGTACCGATAATCTTTAAGCCGCCCAGTTCCTTCACACCTTCGCCCAGCTTAATATCCGTACCGCGACCTGCCATATTGGTTGCAATGGTAACCGCACCGTACTGGCCCGCATCCGCTACAATCTGTGCTTCCATCTCGTGGAACTTTGCATTCAATACCTTATGCGGAATATTACGGCGCTTTAACATGTTACTGAGTTCTTCGGAAGCCTCAATGGTAATGGTACCGACCAGCACCGGCTGTCCCTTTTCATGAGCCGCAATAATCTCGTCTACAATCGCCTTTAACTTTTCGCGGCGGGTCTTATATACCACATCGTCTTTATCGATACGTGCAATCGGACGGTTGGTCGGGATCTCGATTACGTCCATGCCGTAAATCTCACGGAATTCCTGTTCCTCGGTAAGTGCCGTACCGGTCATACCGCATTTCTTGTCGTACTTATTGAAGAAGTTCTGGAAGGTAATGGTTGCGAGAGTCTTACTCTCTCTTTTCACCTTTACATGTTCCTTTGCCTCGATTGCCTGATGCAAACCGTCGGAATAACGTCTGCCCGGCATAATACGTCCGGTAAAGTCATCTACAATCAAGACCTCATCATTCTGCACCACATAATCCTTATCTCTTGCCATCAAATAGTGGGCACGAAGCGCAAGAATAATGTTATGCTGAATCTCCATATTTTCCGGATCCGCAAGGTTATCAATCCGGAAGAAAGCCTCTACCTTTTCCACACCCTGTTCCGTAAGGTTAATCACTTTATCCTTTTCATTTACAACAAAGTCGCCTTCCTCCTGAAGCTCTTCACCCATAATAAGCTCCATCTTGGTCAACTCTTTCTCGGTACCCTTTACCAACTGCTTTGCCAAAATATCGCAAGCCTGATATAAACTGGTAGACTTTCCGCTTTGTCCGGAAATAATGAGCGGCGTACGTGCTTCATCGATTAAAACGGAGTCCACCTCATCGATAATGGCATAATGTAATCCGCGCATAACCAACTGTTCTTTATAGGTTACCATGTTATCACGCAGGTAATCGAAACCGAACTCGTTGTTGGTACCGTAGGTAATATCACAAGCATAGGCAGCTCTTCGCTCATCGTTATTCATGCTGTTTAAAATACATCCGACGGTCAGCCCGAGGAAACGGAATACCTGTCCCATCCATTCGGAGTCTCGCTTTGCAAGATAATCGTTTACGGTAACAATATGCACACCCTGTCCGTCCAATGCATTCAAATATGCCGGCAAAAGTTCGGTCTGGGTCTTACCTTCACCGGTACGCATCTCTACGATACGGCCCTGATGCAAAATAATACCGCCGAGAATCTGCACATCATAATGGCGTTGTCCCAGCACACGCTTCGTTGCTTCACGTACCACGGCATATGCCTCCGGCAAAAGACTGTCTTTGCTTTCACCCTTTGCCATACGTTCCTTAAACTCTGCGGTCTTTGTGGCAAGTGCCTCATCCGACAACACCGCCACCGATTCTTCCAATTTATTTATCTTCTCTAAAAGAGGTCGTACAATCTTTAATTCTCTTTCGCTGTGTGTTCCGAAAATTTTCGTTAATAAACTCATCTGTTTTCTCCTAACATATCCATTCTATACGTATAACCTACATGCGGAATATACGTCACCCATAATAAAAATATTGTATCACTCTTTTTAAAAATAGGCAACCTTTTCTATTATTATTTACAATCTCTTCACAGACAGGACATAATAGATATACGTTTGTGCAGGCCCCGCGCTTCGCGCTTACCCACGCACATCGCGACTTCGTCGCTCAGTCGTGGGCGCGTTCGCATAATCAGAGATTTTCGGAAGCAAGCTTCCAAAATCTCTTCTATGCTCACTTTGCCTGCACGCAAGAAAACCGCCGCATGGTCTCCCATGCGGCGGTCGTGTCAAAAAGAAGGGGAACGAATGTGACCGGATGTCACTTCTTAATACTCAGGTTCAATTAAGCCGTAGGTATTTCCTTTTCTCTTATATACTACGTTTACTTCATCCGTCTCCGCGTTACGGAATACGAAGAAATCATGTCCTAACAGTTCCATCTGTACACAAGCCTCTTCGATATCCATCGGCTTAATGGCGAATCTCTTGGAACGTACAATCTTAATTTCGTCATCCTCTGCAGTATCTTCATCTAAGAAAACCTGACTGAGTGCCATTGCGGACTGCTTCTGATCCACAATTTTATTCTTATATTTTCTGAGCTGACGCTCCAATACCGCCTCTACCATATCGATGGAAGCATACATGTCGGCACTCACCTGCTCCGCACGAATAATCGTACCCTTAATCGGGATGGTAACCTCGATACGCTGTCTCTCTTTTTCCACGCTTAATGTAACGTTTACTTCCGTATCCGGCGTAAAATAACGCTCCAACTTGGACAACTTATCTACTACCGCTTCTCTTAATCCGTTTGTAATTTCAATGTTCTTTCCGCTTACTGTGTAATTCATAATACCAGCTCCTTTTTCTGTGATTTCGTTCTGTCTTACAGAAATGAAGCAGCTCCTTCTCCCTCCTGCCTCTTGAGTAGATTATAACACAAAACCATCCAAATAACAAGTACAATTTCAAATTTTTATCCTTTATTTTTCGTTTATTTTTTCTATTTTTTCAATAATTTTTCACTTTCTCCTGCTTTTGCGTATTTACTGGCAAATTCTTGCATTCCTTTCTTTTTTCCAAAAACGTCACAACTCGACGAAACTTTTCTTTTGACCCCTTTTTTTGTGATTTTATCACAAATCCCAAAACAAACTTTCGAACTTGACAATGTTTTTCTTATACCACACTTGTGGTACTTTTTTGTGTATATTGTGGATAACTTCGTGTATAACTCTGTTTTCCAAGGGTTTTTACACTTTTTTCTGGGGATAACTCCGTGTTTTTTCCACATTCAGGAATTCCTTCCGTATTTTGACTTTCCAATCAAATGATATCCTTTTGTACAGTTTGCACAAAAACTCCCTTGTCAATACCACTTTGAATTTTTTTTATTTTCTTTATTTTCAAAAAACTTTACCACGGAAACTGATACGGCTCCCGATGCTTAAGCGTCATAAAAGTATACCCTTCCGCAACCAACCGTTCCAATATATCCGGCAGTACCTCCGCAGTCAAATTACTGCACGGGGAATCATGAAGCAGAATAATCGGTTGCGTCTGTCCTTCCAAAGAGTCAAAAATGTTCTTCTTAATCGAAGCAGCGGTGGGGGTTCCCACCGAATCTTCCCCGCTCACATTCCAATCATAGCCCACAAATCCCCGACGGTTCAGTTCCTCCCGCAGCTCCGTTTTTATCGGATTAATATAAGAGCTGTAACTGCCTCCCGGAAAACGAAAGGCCGACGGACACTCTCCGAACGTCTCCACAAACCGTGCCGCCAACTTATCATAATCCGCCAAAAACGAATCCACGGAATGATATATTTTTTCGTACCGGTGGGTTTCCGTGTGCATTCCCAACATATGCCCTTCTTCCACCGCACGTCTCGCTATCTCGACACCGTCTTCCGTCATGTTTTCCCCGATAAGAAAAAACGTCGCACAAGCATTGTATTTCGCCAATGTATCCAGTATCTTTACCGTATTCCGGCTGGGTCCGTCGTCAAAGGTCAGAAACACCGTTTTTTCCGGCACTTCTTCTTTCACCACTCCGTTCTTTGCATATAAGTACGGATATGGTTCGGTTTTGCTCACATAATCCCCGTCCCATTCCGTTCCTTTTTTCTCCTTACCCGTATTTTCCGCCAGCACATTTTCCAAAAGACTTTCCGACTGTACCGCCGTATCTCCTTTTTGCCGCATCTCTCCTTTTGCCAATCCCACAGCAGCCAAATTGGCAAGCAGCAGTGCTACCACTAAAGTGCCCCCTCTGATCAGTCTCCTCTTTAACATAAAAAGCCCCACAGCGCATCATTACTTCATCTTATGCACTGTAGGGCTGTCTACTGAACTATTACATTTTCATTGATCCGTAATTTACACAGACTTACATTTCCTTCATATAAGTCTCGTATCCGACCTTCTCGATTTTTACTTTCTTCTTTTCTACGCCGGCCTTTAACTCATCCTTATACGCCTCAATCTTGGCAAGAAGCGCGTCATCCGAAACCGCCAGCATCTTAGCGGCAAGAATGCCCGCATTCTGCGCACCGTCGATTGCTACGGTAGCCACCGGAATACCGGACGGCATCTGTACGATGGAATACAAAGAATCCACACCGCTTAAGGTCTTGGTATGAATCGGAACACCGATGACCGGAAGCGGGAAAATTGCCGCGCACATACCCGGAAGATGTGCCGCTCCGCCTGCGCCTGCAATAATCACCTTAAAGCCCTTTTCCTTTGCGGTCTTTGCATAATCAAAGAAAATATCCGGCATGCGATGAGCGGAAATCACCGTAACCTCGTAAGAAATACCAAACTTGTCCAACATCTGCGCAGCCTTGCTCATTACCGGTAAATCGGAATCGCTGCCCATTACAATACCAACCTGTGCCATATTTTTATCCTTCCTTTTCGTTTTTTCTTTTTCCTATCGTATCATACCCGTTGTAAAATTGCAACTTAAAACGACTTAATTCTCCTGAAGCGCCTCGTTTAACAACTCTGTTCCCGGGAGTACAAAACGGCCGTCTTTAATAATTACAATTTCTCTACCGTCTCCGCAAAGGGCGGTTATTTCACCCAGTTCGTCATACGGTATGGTAATATCCGTATGGCAGTGGAAATATGCTTTTTCCGGCTCGGTATGACGAAGCTCCGCACATTCGTTGGTCCTTGCCACAATCTCTTTTCCGTCCGGATTGTATACTTTATGATCCTCGCTGTAGGAATAACAGGTATCTCCGATGGCAAAATGCGGGCCGGTTTTTTCCGCAATCAGGATCGGCAGAACCTCCGTAATTCCGAATTTTTTGCCCATGGTGTACGCTACGGTATTGGTGCCGATGGCAAATTCACCTAACGGCAGCCATTCATGATTCTTTAACAAATTTTCCTTAATGAACTTTTCGTTTTCTTCCTTTACGGCATAATTCTCGCAGGAATATGCGGTGGTTTTTCCGTCCTTGAATACAATCTCCAGATTCTTGTATTCGGTGCTTCCCAAAAACACACTTGTCACGTGTAACACACCGTCGGTGCCCGCAAGCACCGGAGAGGTAAACACTTCCCCCACCGGAATATTCACATCCGCCGTACAGTTTTCAAAAACCGTTTCCTTTGCCGGGTCATTTAACTTCCACAACTGTACCGTAATATCCGTATGATTTTTGCCACGACCGGTTACATGTACCGCCCTTGCCTGATCCAACGCATCAATGATACACTGCTGCACCTTACGATATTCTTCATTATCCAACTGATTTAAACACAATGTCTGTTCAAAAATCTCCGCAAACTCCGCTCCGATGGACGGCAACGGATATGCCACAATGGTAAAGGATGTCTTATCCGACGGAATATACTGTTCCATCATGGCACCCAGTCGTCCGGTGAATTCCACCTTTAACCGTTGCTGACGCTTGTCCAGTACAATGGCCTCTCCTCTGTTTTCCGGAAGGGGCAACCGTTCTCCGAAGGTCTCCAGCACAAGCGGTCCCGCATATAAGGAAAGCACGTCCCTTTGTGCTTCATACACACGATGTGCTGCCGTTTCCTTCCGCACATACCACTGCTTATCCGCAAGCAATCCTTCATCATTCCGATGGTCGTAATCATACTGAATATTTACATTGGTCACCGTATAACCGGCCTTTCTGGCGTGACGACCGGACACCGCGGTACGTACCGATGCCACCTTAAGCCCTTCCGCTTCCAGCAACCGGATGACTTCCTTCATAATCCGTTCAAAGCCGATGGCATAACGAAGACCTACGGTCTGTCCTTTCGCAAGCGGTACCCGCATCACTGTAAACCCGCGCAAGTATCCGCCTACCACATTTTCCGCAGCAGCCTTAATTTCTTGTTCGCTTAAGTTCCGTAAAAACTCCGCAACTTTCAACTCATTTTCCGTAATATACTCGCCGTAACGATACAAATAACGCAAATCCGTCTCATCGGACTCCATAATAATATCCTTTACAAAGGTATAGGCCGGGTCAAACTGCTCCCTTGCTCTCCACGCCAAAAACAGCTCCGCATTATCGGTTTCAAAAGAATACAGGGCTTCCCTGCACTCTTTAAAGGTATACTCATGAAACTCCTCGAAATAATTGTAAAGTTCAATCAGCAGTTCCGCTGCCATCACCACAAACAGTACTGCCCCCTCCGCCGCATAAAAGATCTGGGCATTCAGCTTTGCCGCCACATAGGTCAACAGTCTGCCGTAACGCTTCCCGAATAGCTTTACCGCATAAGCCGGATTGGAAAAACTCTCTCCGTAATTTTGCGGAAGTATTTCTTCATACAACCCGTCAAACCGTGCCTTACATTCTTCCGGAGACAATCCGGCAAAAGTTCCGTCCTCCACATCCTTTGCATAGTCAAAAATCCGCAAAAGCTTCTCCGCCTGGGACGCAAAAAAACCGCGATACTCCGGCGGCACCGTTTGCTCTTTTTTCATCATTTCCAAACGCTCTCTGCAAAGTTCCAGACGTTCCTTTGTTTCTTCCGTATCATTCCATACTTCCATGTAATCTTCCATCTTACTTCCTCACTGTCTTAAAATTTTATTCCCGTAATATACAGGCAAAAGAGAAGTACAAACATACTTCCGGACACGATTAATCCCACAAAAGGAATGGTGGTATAAACATCCTTTTCTTTCAGTCCCTTTAAACTGAGATAAAACGCCACACCGCACAGCGTCATGACGCAAAGTCCGCAAATACCGACAAACGTACCCGCTTCTCCCTTTGCCATCGCCGACAATACACACAATACAAGAAACAGCAAGACACCAATCAAAGAAAGCACAAATCCCGCAATTCCTTTTTTGGAACGTTTTCTGCTGTGAAACTGCATGCCGTTCCCTTTCTTTTTCCATAGCAGCAACTGATTTATCACCTATGCTTCCTCCTTCGTCCGAACAATAAAACAAAGCACCAATACCCCAAAACACCGCCAACGGTATTTAAAATCAAGTCATCCACATCAAAGGCACCGGTTCTCGAAACCAATTGCAGCGTTTCCGCGCAAAGTGTCAGCAAGAAGCTGTAAAACAATACTTTTATCGTATGCATCCTTCGTTCCGACACAAGCGGCAACAAAAAACCGAATGGCATAAACGCCGCAATATTTCCCGCAATATTAATCAATACATAGCGATACCCTACCGTGTCCACATGCTCGATTCCCCGCTTAATTTCCAGGAAAGGAACCAGATTGTACCGATATCCCATCTCCAAGGTACGTCCGTAGGTACTGCTGAAAAAAAGAAGATACGCCAGTAACAGCAAATATGCAAGAAATGCCAAAATCGCTGCAATATGCAGAATCTCGTTTTTCTTTTTCACCGTTACCGCCTCCTTTCTCTATACACGACTTTCGTGACACACCAGATACAATACCTGATACTGTTTTGCCGTTTCCCTTAATAATGCGGTTGCCCGCTTCATTTTTTCTTCATCCAGATTCACAAACGGATCATCCAGCACCAAAACCGGAGACTCCTCCGTAAACAGGGCATCCACCAGGGCAAACCGCATGCACAGGCCCACCAAATCCTTCATTCCGGTACTGAAATACCCCAGTTCTTTCTCTTCCCCGTAGGCCGTCACCCGGATATTCAAATCGATATCCGCATGAATTCCGTTAAAATTGCCCTCGGTATTCTTTACAAAATCCTCTTCTCCCAACAAGGAAATATACTTTTGAAAACCTTCCGTAAGCCCCCGCATATAACGGGAAGAAAACTGCTCCTTTGCATTCTTTAAACACTTCAAGGTTTCCGTAATATAAAAATGTTCTCTCTTTTTTGCTTCCAGACGCCCGGTTACCTCTTCCTGCTGTTCTTCCAGTTCCGTACACGCTTCCGCTTCCGCAAGAAATGCCTCCGCCCGGTCTCTGCAATCCTTTTCTTCCTCTGCGGCACGGGCAATTTTTCCCAGCAGTTCCCGCTCCCTTTCCTGAGCCAGAGCAAAACTTACCTCCGGAAGTTCCAAGCCCAAAAGGCTCTCCGGCGACGTCTCCTTTTCAAATTGTTCCCGCAAATTTACCGCTTCTTCAAAATCTTCCGCAATTCGCAAAAAATCTCTGGTCCGGTTTTCCAATATACGAAGGTTCCCGGTAATATCCCCGGTATCCATTCCGTACTCCGTAAGCAATCCGATGCTCCCCGCCAGCAAAGCGTCTCTCCGGGCCGTACATTGCTCCAGCTTCTCTTTCCGGGAAAGCAACGTCTCATAACGCTGTACTTTCTCCGCCAGGCGATACAAATCTGCGGTTACATCTTCGGTCTCCGTTCCTTTATAGCGCAGCAATAAGGTTCTTCCTTGTTCTCCCTGCTCTTTAAGCTTTTCTATCTCTGTAGAATAATCGTGTATCTTACTTTCTGCCAGTCGCTCTCCCTTTGCTTTACAAATTCCGAGACCGCCGCTTACGAAAAAGCCGAGTGCAAAAACACTCCCGAGCACCAGCAGCCCCGTATTCACCGTCGACGACGTTTTCTGTTGTGCCGTTTCCCGTACTTCTGTCGTCTGTTCTGTTTTTGCTTTGTTTTTCCCGGCAAAAGCACCGATAAAAGTAACGGTCGCCAGCAGAAAAAGCACTGCCGCAAACAACATACAAATTCGTTTTGCTTTCTTTGCCTGATTTCCCTTCTCTTCCTCCTGCCGGAAGTCCTGTTCCGCCTGAGAAAGCAAAAGATTGATTTCTCCTTCGTTACGGATACAGTTTTGTATCTCTTCCCGGTTCGGAATTCCGTCAAAAAACTTCTGCTGCAGTTCGGAAAGTTCGGAAAGTTCCCCGGACTCCAACCGATAAGAGCGGAGTTCTCCCGAAAGTGCCACCGCATCCTCGGCATCCCGTCTGCAATCTATAATTTCCGAAAGAGCCGGCACCCGGTCGGCAAACAACTCCTCTATACTTTTCTTTTTCACCCGAAGACTCTCTTCTCTGCCGCAAAGTTCCGTATAATGCTGCTTCTTCGCTGCCAAAGCCTCATAGGCCCCGGCCGCCTCCAATTGTTTCCGGCAAACGAGAAGTTCCTCTTCCGCCTGCTTTCGCTGTTCTGCCGCCTCCTGCTCTTTTTCCTTCCATGGTTTCGCACTTTCTTCCTTCCGGCGACAGGCTTCGATACGGGATTGTAAAAGGGTTGCCTGTTTGGTCAGCTCCGCCACATAACCTTTCTCGTCTTTCTGGCGATCCGGTATATATTTTTTCCGCAATTCCTCCAGACATAAGAAAGCACGGTCGTAATTTCCGCTTTCCTCCTCGCCTTCCGCCATTTTGCCCAGTTTTTTACCGATACTGTCGTTCATCCCGCCGTCGGAAATTTTGTTTTGCGGCAAATAAGTACTGCGGGAATAGGCCTCTTTATCCAATCCGAACAATTCCTCTCCCAGACGATCCGAAAAGTCCGCGGATTCCAAATTGGTGGAAAGGTCAGTCAGACGAAAGGTGTCTTCCGCTTCTTTTTTCCCGAAGGTACGCTCCGCTTTGTATGTTTTCCCGTTTACCTCAAATTCAAGAAAACCACCCATCACAGCGCCGTTCCACGGTCTGTATTTGCGGCGTTCCGCCTCCTCCAGTTTTGTACGGCTGCTTGCCTGAGGCAGGCCGTAAAACATAGCGCGCAAAAAAGCGGCAAAGGTACTCTTTCCCCAACCGTTTTCCGCACAAATCACATTTAAGCCTTCCGTAAATTCATAGGTGAAATTCTGCAATTTACCAAAGCCCTGCACGTAACAACGCTTTAAAAGCATGCTTCCACCTCCTCTCCCGCAAGGGCACGCAACCCCAGCTCCAGAAGCATTCGTTTTTCTTCTTCCGTATAATTTCCCTGCATGACCAGACGAATAAACTCGCCTCGCAGAGAAATGTCGTTTTCATATTCCTCCGGAGAAAGGGCAATCCCCACTTCCCGGTCATTTATCTTAAACGCATAATAAGAATCTTCGAAACGGCGGGTCAGATACTGCAAATCACGTTCCGCAGAAAGCTTCACTTTCCCCGTCAATGTTACTTTTACCAAGTCTTTTTCCGGAATCCCCGTCAAGGCATCCCGCATCTTCTTCTCCACGGAAAGTGTGGTTTCCGCATCGGAAATATCCACAAACACCTCGTGCACACTCCGTGACGCAAAGGGAACAAAAGAATGACTCACCTTCTGCGCTTCCGTCTCCAGCCAAACAAAGCCCTTTTCTCCGCATTCATCAAACCCTCTTCCCTCCGGGCAACCGCAATAACAGTAAACACCTCTGCCATCCAACGCCTCACAACGGTAAGAATGAATGTGCCCCAGGGCCAGATAATCGATATTTTTATTCTTCAGCGCTCCCAAAGCTACCGTCTCCGCTTTATCCGCGGAACGATACTTCTCGGTTTGCCCATGTAACAGAACAATATTGCAATCATTACGATTTAATACCAGCGAATCATACAGGCGATTGCCATTCCCCTCCCGAAATTCCGCTCCGGCAATTACCACATCGCCGTAACGATAATAAGTCCATTCTGTCCCGAATAATTTCAAATTCTCCGGGCGTTCTTCCCACTCCTCCAGGAAATTTTCTTCGTCATGGTTGCCTTTTAAGTACAAAAAATCCACAAAGGGAAAACGCAGAACGGTTTCCTTCACCATATTCTGCGTTCGCTTCGTTACATTGCTTTTGTCGAACAAGTCCCCTGCAATCAGTATCGCTTCCGCGCCGTGGTCCGCCGCATACTCCGCCATACTTACAAAGGTGGACAAAAGTTCACTTTTTCGCTGCTTTTTCTTTTCGCTGTTAAGATTTGCGCTCAGAGCCGAATCTAAGTGCAAATCACCGCAATGAAGTAACTTCATAAATACCCCCGTTTCTAACCTTATCCCATCCCAACGCTTCTGCCGTAATTACATAAAACTGCTCGCCGCACTCATTGCAAAGGAAAAAATCGCAATACAAAGAACGATTCCCAAAACCAATGTAATACCGGTATAAATCAGCGCCGCTCTTGCCCAACTCTTTCTGGAATCTTCAATGCTCGGTGCAAAGGCCCAGAAAAACAGCATTACCAAATATGCGATGGAGCCCACCATCGGCACAAGCGGAAGGCACATCACACCCAGGTACCATAACATCGGCACCTTATCACGCTTTACTTCTCCCGTCTGCTGCGGCTGTACCTGCTCTGCCTGATACGTTACATCTCCCACCGGCGTACCGCAATAATCGCAGTAATTCGCTCCCGGATTCATTATTTCTCTGCCACACATAGAACACTTCATTTCATATCCCTCTTATCTTTCTTGTAGTTTTCTTCCTTTATTTTACACTATTCTTTCCCGTAATACAATATACATTTCGGTACATTCCCTTTACTTTTCTTCCTTCAGACCTTAGCCTTTTTCCCTTTTCCGAAGAAATGCGGAAGCGTTATCTTCTCTATTACCGGAACCAAAAGATTGCCGATCAGAATTGCAAACGTAACTCCTTCCGTTGTGTTACCGAGCATGGAAATCACGCCGGTCAACACACCGAGAAAAACGCCGTAAATTACTTTTCCCCACCGGGTCATAGGTGAAGTCACATAATCGGTAGCCATAAAAAACGCACCCAACAATAAACCGCTGTTCCAGACCTGCCCAATCAGGTAATCCGCCTCAAGCCCGGAGCCGCCAAACAGCCTTACACATACGATATATCCCGCAAAGGAAAGCAGGTATGCCACCGGAAGCCGCAATGAAATCACACGGCATAAAACCAGATACAAACCACCAAGTAAAAGAAGTAATGTACTTCCTTCCCCAATGGCCTCACCGGCAAGTCCGAAGCAAAGCAAAAGAAGACATTTTGCCGCCAGGGCCGGATTCAAGAGATTCCGCCCCAGACCGCCGAACAACATTTTTATCACTACAACGGCAAACGCTCCGCCCAAAACCGGCATCCAGTACGGGATATCGGCAGGAAGGTTCAGCCCCAACAACAACCCGGTCACAACCGCGCTGCATTCGTAATCACCACCCGGAATCTTTCGCACCTTTTTATACAGATACTCGGAAAGTACGCAAGAGGACACGGATAAAAGTAAAACAAGAAAGGCCCGAAAACCATAGGTACAGACACCGAACAACGCCGCCGGCGCCAATGCAACCAATACATCCCGTAAAATCGCTGCCGTAGTTTCTCTGCTTCTTACGTGCGGAGCAGCCGATACAATATAGTTATTATTCATTTCGCTCCTCCTATCTCCGTCTTCTCTCGTCTAAAATACTGCGTCGCATCTGTTTTATTGTCCCGGTTAACGATCTTCCGGCCGGACAATTATAAGAACAGGCTCCGCACTCGGAACATTCCATGCCGCCCAAACGAATAAACCTTTGGTCATCCGAACACTCCGCACACTTAATAAGCTTCCGCGGAACCAAACGGCTCGGGCATACCTCCATACAACGTCCGCACCGGATACACGGACTCTCAAACGGCTCTGCGGTTTCCTCCTTTGACAAAGCCAAAAGCGCCGATGAAGTCTTGGTCACCGGAACCGTCAAATCAAGCAATTCCGTTCCCATCATCGGGCCGCCGGAAACCAGTTTTTCCGGTTCTTTGCAGAGTCCTCCGGCCGCTTCCAGCACTTCCGCATAAGAAGTGCCGATATTTACCGTATAATTTCGCGGATTCGCCACTGCGCCCCCGGTCACCGTAAGCACGCGGTGCAATAAAGGCATAGACTCTGCCACTGCCCGATAAACCGCAATCACGGTATGTACATTATATACCATGCATCCTACATCGGTAGGAATCATGGAAGAATTCATCTTGCGTTTCGTCGCCGCATAAATCGCCTGTCGTTCCGCTCCCCGGGGATACTTCGGATTTACCGCTTTTATATGAATCCGGGATTCCCCCTTTAGGGCTGCGGACATCATTTTTATTGCCTCCGGCTTATTCTTCTCAATCAGAATAATCCCCTGCGCCTGCTCAAACAACCGTAACATAAGCTTCAAACCACCGACCAGACGCTCCGTTTCTTCCAGCATACCTCGGTAATCAGCGGTGAGATACGGTTCACTTTCCGCACCGTTTACAATAACGTATTCTATGGCATCGTCATTCTTCGGCGTCAGCTTTACGTGAGTGGGAAACCCCACTCCTCCCAAACCTACAATACCGGCGTCCTTTACAAAGGCTCTGATTTCCTCCTTCGAAAGTTTTTCTGTATCTCTCGGCTCTCCCAAACCGTCTATGGTTTGAAATTCTCCGTCATTCTCAATTACAATAGCCTCACTCATTGCACCGGAAACAATCTTTCGTGGCTCTATTGCCTTCACTCTGCCGGAAACCGAACTGATGACATGGGCCGACACCACACCGGAAGCCTCCGCGATTCGCTGTCCCACCAGTACCCGGTCTCCTACTTCCACAATCGACCTTGCAGGAATCCCGATATGCTGGAGCAGCGGATATACCGCATCCCCCTTCGGTCTCACTTCCATTGTTTGTCTGTCTTTCGACAGCTTTTTCCCGTCGCAAATCGGAATCCCGCCGCGAAACGTCGCCTTCCTCATACGCAAACCATCCTTTCGTACTCTATCGCTTTATAACCCTTGTCAAATCCGTATGATTCTTTTCATTTATCATATCATATCTGATAAAAAAATGGAACGGCAACCCGCGAAATAAAGTTTTTTCTCTATAAGTAAAACTTTCTTATAGAAAAAAGGCAGTTGCCGCCCCGGCGACAACTGCCACTCCTTCTTTCGATTCGGCACCGGTTCCTCCGGCACACTATCAATTGCTCTATTCCTTATGTAAATACTTTTCCCTGGTAGCCATTCCCCCTCGAATGTGACGCTCGGACTTATTCACATCCAGCACTTCTCTGGTGGCTTCCGCCAGGTTTTTGTTGACGTGAGGGAGGCGCTCGGTAACATCCTTATGTACCGTACTCTTACTTATCCCAAAGGCCTTCGCCGTCTCCCTGACCGTCGCCTTATGCTCCACTATGTACCTTGCAATTTCTACAACCCGTTCTTCAATACATCCTTCCAATCTCGTACCCTCATGCAGGCTTTTTTACAGTGTATGAGGGGGAGGGGGGAAATATGAATCACTCCAAATAAAAGAACAGTTCTCGAACTTCATATACGTTTACCAACTTTCCCAGCATTTTACAACATGATAGCTCCCTTCAGTTTTCCGTACCTTTTCCATACTTTTCCCGTACTAATTTCCTTTTATCCGTACTTTTTTCTGTATCATGATCAAAGCAAGCCACAAAGACCCAGTTCATTTCTAATAATCTTCTTGTTTTTATCCCCCGAATGGAGTAAAATATAGTCAGAGATAATATGAAAGGAGTGTTTCGTTATGAGTAATCGTGAATTTGCCAAAACTTTAATCGACCAAATTTCCGAAGCAAAATTGATTTACGTTATTCCCTACTTACAGGGCGCCGCTCTTTCTGATGAAATACCGAACCAAGAAACCATTGACGCTATGAACGAAGTACAACAAATGATAAATACCAATTCCGGAGAACATTTCTCCGGTTCTACCGATGACTTTTTTGCAATGCTCGCGGAGGAATAGCCTATGCTTAATCTGAATTCTTCCACAAAATTCAAAAAAGACTTTAAGCTCTGCATAAAACGCGGCTATAACATGAGATTGCTCCAAGAGGTTATTGATACACTTCGTATCCCGGCTCCTCTCCCGCCAAAGAACCGTGACCACGGCCTTACCGGAAACTGGAGCCCATGCAGAGAGTGCCATATCCAACCGGACTGGTTGCTGATTTACAGAACCAATGACGAAGAGTTATATCTCGTCAGAACCGGTACTCATTCAGATTTATTAAGAATGTGACAGTGAAGCCCATTACAAAACACGGTAATGGGCTTCCTTTTATGCTTTATACATATATAATGACAACACAATCTTTCTATTTCTGTTATAATACCTTCCCCATAAACCGCTCCGGACCTTTCCCAAAATTCACCTCCCGGATTGCTTCCAGAATCTCTTCCTTTCTCGCTTCCGCGTCGGGCAAATCGCACACCACATCATTCAAATCATAGGGACCGTTTCTGAAATGCCCTACCACCGCGCCGCGGAACTCTCCGTCAATCAAAAGATACTGAAGCGGTTCGTGGTCGTATTCCAAATGCTCATAAAGCGGCTTGAACTGCTCCTTTAAAATATGCTCGTTCGATTTATACAAGAAATCATTTCGATGCACCGCATAGACAAAGTGCAGCGGTATCGGTTCATACTTTGCAAGAAGTTCCGCATCCTCTTTCATCGCAAATGTTCCCTCGTATTCTACCAACACTCCTTCTGCCACAAGCTCTGCAACTGCAAGTTTGATTTCCTTTTCCGGCAATTTATAATAGCTCTTTGCCATTGCAGTATCAAACACCACATGACGATAGGCAAACCGGCGAAGTACCACTTTTAAAGCATCCCTTCTGCTGTACCGTTCCAAATCGCAATCCGGGAACATTTCTGTGAACGTATACCAGCCTCGGTCCCATTCACCGTCGTACTGGTCCTCGTAGATTAAAAACGCTTCCTGCAAACGATGCAGTACCGGCGTGATTTCCTTTACCAAATATCCGGTTTCTTCTTTTATCTGCTGAATGGTAAACGGTCCCGCATGTTCAATCAAATGCAATATCTCTTCTTGTATCAGCGTCGGCTTTGTCAGCGGTTTCCGATACAAGGCAACGAACAGTTCCATCTCTGACGGCATAATCCAACCCAGATTTCCGCCGGTAAAACGTCCCTTTATCAGTTCCCGCTTCATCTGCCGTTTTCTGTTAAACTCGATATCATCAAACGCCGCGCGAAAGCTTAGTACCGGAGGTTGTCCGAAGCCGTTCCAGTACACATTTAACCCCGGCTGCATATCCCGATAAAGCTCTATGTATTCTTCTTCCTTTGCCCCCCTCGCCAAAAACTGCCGTTCCATACGAAGGGAAATCACTTTTTTCATATCCATTATAGATTCACCTCACATCTTCTCGCCGAATAATTCACTGTTTCTTTTCCTCACGCTTCGCCTTTTGCCCACTTTCTCAACACCTCAAGCCTGGAACCGTTCTCATCTCCATATTCCGGGTCATAAGCATACTCCTTCAGCTCCTGACATGGAAATTCTTCACATTCTCCGCAATGGGTATATCCATGTTCCATACAACATAACGCAATCTTACACTCTCCGTGAAACGGATAGCCTTTTGAAACGAAACAACCCTTACACCCGCATTTTTCTACAAACTCACAAGTAGAACAGATACAACCGCACATTGACTCTACCATCGTTTTTCTCCTTTTCTTCCGCACTTTTGTATCTATTCTATTCCTTCAAACACGACACCTGTATGTCATGTTTCATTCTAAAAATCAATTTCCCGATATTTCACACGTTATCCTCTGTACATACCAAGCATTTTTTCCAATTCATTTACATACAACGCCTTAAAGTCCTCCGGTCCTAGCACCTGCACCCTGCTTCCGAACCCAAGGAACCAATCCAACGCCCTCTCGTAAGAAGAAAATCCCCATTCGGTATAAAGCCGCCCATCCTCCTGTACTCTATAACATCCCGGTCCGTATTCCTCTACCAAACGATAGGTCTCGCTTGCCTCATAGATTGCCGGAATGATGATATCGTCCGTCATATTCTGCCCGAACTGTTTCTTCTCCTCCGGTATCTCTTTCGGTTCAAAGGTCTCCTCCAAAAGCTCCAGCTCCCACAATCGATGCAGCTTGTACATCCGGAAATCATTCCGCTCCGGACAAAAACCGAACACATACCAGTTAGACCACTGAAACACAATCAATGCCGGTTCGATTACCTTGTCGCCCTCTCCCCGGTTGTAATAATAGTGGAACTTTACCCGCCGATTCTCTTTTATCGCCTGTTTTAATAAATCAATCTTCTCCGACAAACTCCCATGATAAAAGGACGCCAAATCAATCACAATATGCTCCGCAATCGGAAGCATCCCACCGATTTTTTCGCTGACCCCGGCATGCTTCGGCTCACGGGACACACTGTCGACCGACTTCACCCCGATCAGAATTGCCTCCAACTCCTCCTCAGTAAACACCGTCGTATCCAGCTGAAAACCCTCCATAATTTGAATCCCGCCGTCTGCCCCCTGTGTCGTCACAATCGGAATTCCCGCACGACAAATATCCTCAATGTC
Source organism: Lachnospiraceae bacterium (assembly GCA_017938405.1). Taxonomy (GTDB): domain Bacteria; phylum Bacillota; class Clostridia; order Lachnospirales; family Lachnospiraceae; genus SIG307. The sequence goes on along the minus strand of JAGBBP010000034.1, from coordinate 85,947 downwards.
GCGGTTAATCGTACGCCGGGAGACCTCAAACTTTTCCGCAAGATACGGTGCCGTTACTTTCCCTTTCTGTTGGAGAGTTGTAATAATTCCGATTAAGCGGTCTATCTTCATGGTTGGTTCTCCTTTCTCCCATTGCCAAACTCGGTAATGAGCCCTTTTATAATAACTTGTCTCGCAAAGCTTTCACTGCACACTCACTCAAACCAATACTTCTAAAATACGTACTTGTATCACCATACTCTTCCCGAAACAATCTAAGAAACTCTTCCATAAACATTTCGCAAGGCGTAACGATACTCATGTCAACCTCCGGAAAATTTTTGTGTACCAATTCCAGGCGCTCTTTTCCGTATTCCTTCGTCAAAACATAATTGTCTATAATCTCTTTATCACAGACACCGGCATGAAGTAGCAAAATCGCAGCCGCTACACCTGTTCTGTCTTTCCCTGCCGTACAGTTAAACATTGCCCCTGTCTTAGCATTAGCAATACGCTTAAAAACTTCCGGCATCGCTTTCGCTTTTGCAATGCCCATATAACTTACCGGTACCGCCTCCACAGATTCCGGTACCCCACTGCCTTCGGTGATTTGCAAATTGTAATACTCAAAATCATTTCTTCCGGCAAAACCACTTGGTTTTCTATCAACATCATTTTGTCCACGCATATCTATAATAGTGGTAATATCCTTTGATATTAAATACTCGAAATCCTCTTTGCACGGATAATTTTGAACATCACTACGAAGTATACTTTCGTATCTGGTCAGTGTTCCCTCGCTTGTCCTATAACCACCCAAATCTCTGGTATTCTGCGTTGTTTTAAGCAAACTCTGTACCATATATCTCATCTCCTGTTACTCAACTTCATATAAGTCATTTCTGTTTTGATTATATCAAAAACACTCCCAGATTTCCACCTGAGAGTGTTCTTATTTGCCCAAAATCAGTATTCCTCTAGTGCCTTCTCAAAAAAATCAAAAGCAATGCTATACATAACCTCTTCCTCGTTTGACACATTTCTTGCATGTGCTCCTACAGACCTTGATCTGTTCAAAATGTCCATATATGCTTCAAATTTACTTTTATCAGGAAAAATCGCAGCAAAACTCTTCCATTCCTTATCTATTATATCTTTAAGCTGTGAAAGATATAGTTCTTCTAACATTTTCTTTAACGAAGGTGCATTTAACATTTTAGTCTTTTGTGTTTTATCAGTCGTTGTTTTCTCTGCGATAGAAATCAACTGCTCTTTTGCTTTTTTTCCATATTTGGATTGATATGAAAATAAAATAATAACCCTTAACTTTTCCTCTATAGTATCTCTCCTAATGTTGATTCTTGCACGCTTGTCTTTCTGTTCGTCTAGCGTTGCATCATAAATAAACTTGCTCTTAATGTATTCCTCTATTGATTTTATTCTAATAAAATACTCGCCTTCAGCTTTTTCTACTATACCATAACCAATCAAATGCTGTATTCCCTTTTCGCCTAATGCAATTTCTTTCTTAAATGCACTTCTCCCATCTAGCGCTAATGTTTTAAGTAACTGAAATTCATTCGGGTAATAATTTTCTATCACTCCAAGAATCTGCTCTATAACACTTGTCATTCCTTGCTTATATTCATCACATTTAAGCATATAATTATAATTTGAAATAGTAACTGGTCTCGCAACCTTATTTGCATTTAACTCGTTATTTATTCTACTACACACCTGTCTAATCAAAAAAGGATGTCCACCATAGTCCTCCATCATTTTCACGTAGACAGCGTCTTCAAAATAAAGACCTAACCTTCCTCCTATACTAGAAATCATATTTTTTATATCATCATACCCAAAAAGCGAAGTGTATATCGGGCTAAACATTCCAAAAATAGGATTATCAAACTTATTTATTGATTGCGTCTCAACGCACATAGGATTAACCCCCGCAACAACAAAAGAAAGGTAATCACTATTCATTTGAATTAAAGATCTTATTGCTTGCCAAAAGAATAGCGCATCGTCCTCCTCTCGCCACCATTTAGAAGGGGAAGTAGTATAACTTATTCCTTCAATCTCATCTAAAATAATCAAAATCCTTTTGTTCCCCAGTAATGCATACATTGTTTTAACGTCTTGTATAAAACTCTTTACAGCATTCCTTTCGCTATATCTTTCTTCTGTCACATCTATTTTACATTCCGAAATAAACATAACACTTCCATTTTCATTTTTTTCTACAGAGTATTCCTCTGAAATTGTTGAAACAATATACATCAAAAACTCATTCCATCGAAAATGATGGCTACTAGAGCAATCAAAGTACACAGCCACTCCATCAGATTCAGCAATTCTCAGCTTAAGCAAATTCAATATCGATGTCTTTCCAATCCGACGAAGACCAAACAGCCCTCCTTCTTCTCCTTGTTTATATCTAGCAAATAATTCTGAAATAATATTTGTTCTATCCATTCCAAAAAACAATGTATCATCTCTTAGCGGAACAGCAATACCAAATAAGTCTTTCTCGTATAAAAACTCTCGTAACCTGTTACTTAAATCATTTTCCGAAAAACCCTTTTCAAGCTCATCGAGACTAAATGGTACGATAAGACGCGTATCTGGGTTCTCTATTCTATCCACTTTTACCTTTTGGGCAACATCCATATCTCCATCAACCAGAAAACATGTTACTTTATCAAGCCGATTCTTAAATTCTGTATTCGTAATAAGCATATAATCAATAAAGTCCTTTGTCCGACTTTTAAAATCATTCATTCCATCCGGGCAACACACCATTAGTAATTCATTTCCCAAATTATACATACTTCTCATTTCTGCTATTGGCTTAAAAAAACATACCGTATATTCTGTACTTTTAAATTTCATTTGCCTTGCAAATGTAATAAGTCCATATTTTGACAACACTTTTACAGCAGCAGCAACTCGACTATTCCCACCTATAACAATCTCTCTTCCCTTAACTTTTGCAATTCCCACTTGATTCATTTGTATCCCTCCATCTCTCATTTGTAAACCCACCTATTCTCTCTCTTATTTGTATTATACTCTTTAAACAAGCAAATGGCAAGTGTAACCATCTAAAAAGGCTCCGACCGCAATCCCTTGCAATCAGAGCCTTTCCTTACTTTTCAACTATTACCTCACCATCCGCGCAAACCGTTCCCTATTGTTACCTCCGCATGCACCGTACTCTTACTTATCCCAAAGGCCTTCGCCGTCTCACGAACCGTCGCCTTGTGCTCCACTATGTACCTTGCAATTTCTACAACCCGTTCTTCAATACATCCTTCCAATCTCGTACCCTCATGCAGGCTTTTTTACAGTGTATGAGGGGGAGGGGGGAAATATGATATTGCATTTCGCATAAAACTATGCCTTATACTAAACCTTGTTCTCATTATGATGTCGTCCTACATCTCTGCACATCTTGCTTTCAGAAATTTCCTTCACAACCCCATCATATCCAGGGAATAGGCTTGCTGCTCCATATCCCATTTTTTGAATGTAATTATACATATCTATACACTCGCCTTTAGGTATAGTTAATTTATATAATGCTACAGTCTCATCAAACTTTTCTCTCTCATAAAACTTTGTAATCAACTGATCAAGTGGAGTTCTATCAACCTTTTTCGTTAACATCTCTGTCGTATCGGAACCGTTTCCCGGCACCACAATTCTCCATTGAGATAATATTCCTTTTTGAGCCCTCAAATTAGGATTGTCCGAATAAGAAGGCACTACTAATGATAGCGGAGCCATATTTAGAGGATATGGATGACGGCTTTGAAAATACTGCGCATTCAAAGCCCAAATGACCATCACATCTTTTTCAATATTTCCTTCCTTCTCCATAGAATATTCTTTTATACTTCCAATACTAGCAAAATACATTGCCACATTAATATCAAACGTCCAATCAAGCATTCTTGTTGGTAAACCATAATGTTGTGCAAACGCAACTAACTCTTCAAATTCTTCGCCTACCCATAAATAATCATTTTCTCGAATGAACAGTTCAAAAGGCATTAACGTAGCAAAATTATTTGATATTACTTGAACTTTTGGAATCTTTAATCCTTTCTGATTCGCAAGTCGATAAAACTCCCTTATCAAAGAGTATTCAGCTTGTATCTGCCAATACTCCAATTCTTTCATTATCTCATCACATTCAATACTTTTCCATAATTTTTCCCGATTCTGTTCCCGCAATGCCGATGGAATCAACTCATATTTGCCAGACGATACTCCACGAAAAATAAAACCATTTAATTTATTAAACAAATCCCCACTTGGTAAAACCAAACTCTTTATAAAATCGTCAAAGTTTTCAAAACATATCTCTTTTATCTGCATTACATTTCCCTATATCCCTTTCCTCTTATCTCCCCCACCAGCTCATGCACCGTAGTCCCCGGACACATTTCTGATGGTTTTGTTTTACCTTCTCTGATACACTGTTCCAACTTCTGCTGTGCTATCTGAATTGCCTTGGCTTCATCACCGGTTTTGCAGAGCTTTCCATACATCTGCTCATCAGCTTTGGAATACTTTTGCCCGGTTTTGGATTCATATACCCTTCCAAATTCCGAACAACAAGTCCAGGAATCTTGCATCGCCGGCATGGAACCGAAGTAGGCATGCAACCATATCTCAAAACACGGATTGGACCATCCCACCTGTATACCCTTACGCTCTGCCTCCGCAATAATCTCGTCAAAACCTTGTATCTGGTCTCTGTCAAACACAATCCATGGGATACGGTACTGTGCCTCGTAAGCAGTGAGTTCCAGACATTTATCTATCATGGTGCGCGTCTTCGTCTCCACAACCTTGATAACAAGCTTGTTTCTTACATCTTCCGGCAACGCCTGATGAAGTCCTGTAAAGAAACAGCGTTCCGTAGCCTCTGTATCCGTAACAATCAGATAGTACCCCAACTCCGGGACTTTAAATTGTTTTCTCTGCTCTCGTGTCTTTCTATTACCGGTTCTGTCCTTTTTCGCCATGCTATTCCTCCCTAAACATATCAATGCTCTTTAAGTCAGGGATTGCACCATACTTTCCTAACAGATAATTCTTCTCATAGCTCTCATCCTTGCGGATACGTGAACCGTCCTCATCCACAAAATCAGCTAATGAATACAGTGTAGAAAGGCCTCTTTCATCCTTCTCCACAAACCAAATTTCATCACGGCGCAACAGTTGATTCGACAACTGCCATGTATCATGAGTCGTAAAAACAAGCTGTGCATGATTCGTATTGATTTCCGGATTAAGGAATGTAAGCAGGAAGTTTCTTACAAGCAACGGATGCAAACGCGCATTCAATTCATCGATAAAGAACACGCTTCCCTTCTCTAATACTTCCTGCAACTCCGGATACAGGGCAAACATCTTCAATGTTCCGGCAGACTCTAAACTTAGCGGAATCTCTGCCATTCCATCCGTATCAATCATCTTGTGAAGTGCATTAATCTTATAGGTTTCTTCCTTTGCGTCTCCATCGTGCGGAACCTTCTCAATCTTAAAATCCTTGATATGCTCATCAAAGGATGCAAAGTACTCTACAACCTTTTGCTGAATCTCCTTGTTTTCCACAAAGCCCTTTGGAAGTCTGCGAGACATAAAGTAATTGGTAACCGGATCCCCAAAGTCCGCAAACTCGTTTGCGAGGAACCAATCTCTGATTGCCTTACACTTACCAATCTTCAACTTAGCACCCAGAGAAATAATGAGTACCTGCTTTTCAAGGGCAACTTGAATGTTATCCTTGCTACTCTTCGGAAATCCGGATAAATCCAATTCGCTCTCCTTCAATCCACGGTAAAATACCGTACTGTACTTTCTGGCAGTCTTTGCCTTGGAATTCAACCACTCCTCCGTTACACCCTCTCTATTCACGCAAAAACCATAGTTATATGTCCTCTCAGACTTATCTCCCGGCAAAGTAAAGTACACCTCAAAGCTGGATTCGGCATTGGCAGATGTAGAATCAAACGAGAACGGAGTCGGTCTGAACTCCTCGAACTTCTCTTCCTCATCTCCATACTTGAAAGAATTCACAACATACTCGGACATATACTCAAAAGCATTATATATATTAGACTTTCCGCTCGCATTTGCACCGTAAATTGCAGCAACCGGTAAAATCTTCTCATTACCAACAGACACTACTCTTTCAGAGAACTCCGTCATCTTTGCTGCGGACAAATCCAAAGTAGCCTCTTCCCGAAATGACTTAAAATTTTTAAAACTGAACTGTATTAACATAATTGCCACCTCGCCTTCTTTTCTACTCTCTATTATACACCGTTTTTGCAAAAAAATCAACATCCAGATTTGATTTTTTCTCATTTTCATGCATTTCCGTTGTCTAAAAGATAAAGAGCAAGGCATCTCTACCTTGCTCTTTATCTTTTCGTCAGCGAATACTTAACCAATCTTTTTTTCTTCGTATTTCAGAATTCGTCCAATAATCCGTATAATATGAGAAAAAATCTGATACTACAGGCATATAATATCCTTGCCTTTCTAACTCGCATACTTTCTTGTACATAAATTTTATTATTTCAAACACATACAGCACCGAATATCCTTGGAGATAATCCATATTAGCTGCTTCGTCTAATAGAAATCCTACTTGAGTTATTTCTTCCCCATCCATTCCATAATGAAGAAACATACCTGTTTGTGCAAACATATCTATCATTTCTTTTCTATGCACATATCTCTTTCTCCCATGTTTAGCACAAATCAATTCTTGAATCTTTTTCCAGTCAGCTAATACGCTCTCATGGTTTATATTTTTTCCTGGTTTCTCCATTATGTTATCCAAATTATGAAACCGTGTATAACCTGCAAACTCATCTAAAAAAATAAATATATCTTGGTGTATACCAGTTAATTCCTTTAATCCGGCTTTAGACCATAATTCAATCAGATTATGTCCCTTAATATTCTCCTCTGTTATGGTTGGAAACACTCCAGCATTCTCTCTTCGATATTTCATAATTATTATGATTTTTAGCAATCTTTCTATTGCAATCGAAAGTTCAAAAAAAGCTCGATAATAATTCCCTTTGTCTCCTATATCCGCTCGTCGCAACGAATGTAACCCACTCTTTAAAAGTGCCGATGTCAATTCACACTCTTCAAGCATTCTTACTTCCTTTTCCTGCATTTTCATACCTCCACAAATACATTTCTATTACATACTATCGGCTCCTTTCAAAGATAAATCAAGTAACCTTTCATCAATAAAAAACAAGGCATCTCTACCTTGCTCTTCTTCATCTTATACTCTCCGGTTCTTCCATCACTTCCGTTTTCTCTGGTTCTACTATGTACTCACTTTCTTCTGCACACCTTGACGCAGCTCGCTCCATCGCCCGCTCCACTTTTCCACGATTTGCCTCAATCAAAAGTTTACACAAAAAGTCAGCGGTGTCCTCCGCCGAATTCGGATTATGGAATCGATAATTCAATTTTGTTGTCTTCAAGCGGAAACGCCACCTCCTTCTGTCGCTTGTCCTTCTGTTTCCATACTATGAGGCTTTTTCCGAGGATAGACCGGACTTCTTTTGTCATTATAAAGCCTCTTATGTCAACTCTTCCTCCCTCTTTTTTCTCTGCCCGGTTCTTTTCTCGGGCTTCTGTGCATCGGTCTCCTTCCGAAGTTTTGCAAGCTTCTCTTTGACGGAAATTCTTGCCTGTTGCTTGATTTCTTCCTTTGCCGCTTCCTTGCGTTTCGGATTCCGCAATGCCTCCTTTACCCGGCGAACCATCTGCCCTGTCACATCCCGGAAGCGTTTCTCTAAAGCGTCCATACAACGGCCCACCAGGCTTCTCACTTCCTTCGGAAGCTTCCGTTCCTCTGCGGTAATCCATTGCTTGTACTTTTGCAGTTCCTTCAGATTTTCCTTCCCGGTCTGCTCCACCACATCCTCCGTCACCGTTTCACAGGCTTTCTCATAGGCTTCCTCCGCAATCTCTTCCACAAAGGTTTCCATGTCCGCCTCCTTCATGGTAATCTCCTGAAGCTCCGCCTGTTTCTCTTCCAAACGCCGCTTCTGATTCTCGATGATAAAGTCCTGCTTCTCCAAATAAGTGACTCCGCCGTAAATCGGTTCGCACTCCACCTGCACACCGTTTCGTTGGGCGATTTCCAAAAACAACCTCCGACACTCCGCATCAAAACTCATCTTCCGGTTGTTGTACTTTCCCTTCCTCTTTGTCGGGTCCGGTAGTTCAAAGCCCAGCTCCTCCAGTGCCTTTTCCTGTTGAGGACAAAGCTCGCCGTACCGGTTCTTTGCATCAAACACATGCCGCTCATGAACGTGGTGCGTCCCCTCATCCAGATGAAGCGTCCAGTCCAAAATATGCACGTGCGAACCGTACCGCCGCTCAAATTCCTCAAAGAACTCTGCCACCACCTTTGCCAAAACCGATGCCGGCACCGACCGGTCAATGTTCCCCAGTTGAAGCAAACTTTCCTCCGGACAGGTCTTGCTATTCTTCAACAAATCCTCCACGGAACGATTCCGTTCCTCATGCCGTGCCTCTTCGTTTCGCCGGTTCTGCTCCTGCACATGTTCCCAATAATGTTCGTAATAATACTCCGACTCCACTTGCGTAAAACTCATCCTCTCCTCCCTGCCACTTTCACCAAAACTGTACCCTTGGTAACAGTCCCAGTAAACATTTTGTTTGGCACGCTCCGCATCAATGTGTTCACTGTTTCCCACATTGAATTCCCGATCATTGTGCTTCACATCATACACGCCGTTCTTTCCTTTTCTTCCGTTATGTCTGGAAGCTCTCATTCTTTTTTCCTCCTTTTTTGAACTCGCCGGCATCCGCAGCGTAGCTGCATCACCTTGCGTTTGCGACAAGTAATACCCAGTACGAATTGTCGCAACGACAATTTACTGGGCAGGGCTTCTGCCCTTGACCCGATAAGAGGCCTCCCCTTAACCCCGACAAAGAATTCCCATCCTCTGCACTCCGGAGCATAAAAAAAGACGTCGTCTCCTTCCTGGAAACAAACGTCATTTTTCATGCCTCCGCAAACAAAACATTTGCGGAACCCCGTTGCCATCACCTTGTCAATTGATGACAACTCAAAAAAGCCGAAGCAATTCCAAAATACTTCGGAACCGGTTCGGCTTTACAAAAAACATATTCAGTTGTGACTCGTCTACTACTGACGAGTATAAGTATAACATAGGTTCTTGCAAAAAGGAAGTTACAAGAAGTCTTCAATTTGTCTTCAAAACATGACAAAAACGTTTCAAAAAGTGACAAAATGTGCTCACAGAAAATTCTTAAACACCTTGCTACTCCGCAATCTTTTTGTACTCATCCCTCGTCATTTCACACATCCACTGCGTAATATAAATATATCACACTTAACCTCTGAATAAAAGAGGGATTTCGGGGTAAATCCGGGTGGTTTTCGGGTAGATTTTGGGTAAAATCCGTTAATCCGTTAAATAGCCCTGCACATATTCCAACGGCACATTAATTCGTTATAATAGTGTACTGCTCTTTCCGATGAAGTACCGAACCAAGAAACTATTGGCGCCATACTTTCAATTATCTAAATATTACTTTTCTTCCTATTGCAATCAGCACATAACATTTGGCAATTTTCAGAAATCGTTTTGCCTCCTTTAGACCATGGAGTAATATGGTCGCCTTGCATCTCATCATACTCAAAATGATTACCACATTTAATACATAAACCGGCTTGTCTTACATAAGCCTCCATCTTTTGATCATCTTCAAAAGTTCTAATACTAAGAAATTTTTCATCTCCACTCAGTAAATACTCATAAATACCAGAGTTTTTTGTTACATCTTTATCTGCAATAAGCCTTTTTACTTCGGCACAAAATAATATCGGATCATATGTATTAGCATTGTACTTATTATATAGTATCCCCCATTCAAGACCTTTCATGTATTTGGTATAATCAGTAAATACCGCCTTTGTCCACGCCACAACAGTCTGAAAGTATAACCATAAATCATTGCAATTATTATCATGCTGGTGTCGGCCCATATAATCTTCAATCGTACAATTATCTCTATCCGCCACCCATCCAAGCACTTTTTCAAACACCTGCTGCCTAATCGGAGAACCCGTTAGATAGTCATCAAACAATTGCATTGCTGGACATCCAGTTTTTGAGAATCTTCGTTTTGATTCTGTTAACCATAAACCGGTAAACGATGCATTTCTTAATTCTTGTGCAGTTAATTCCTCGCCGGCAATATTGATTATTTTAAACCACTCTAGTTTTTCAGATTCTGTTCCATCACATACGTATACTGTTATCTGATAGCTTTCAATGTCTCTTCTTATATCTTCAGGTAAATTATCAAAATACTTGCCATCTACGGAAAAATTTCCGTCCATATACTCACAAATAGATATTGTTCGCTGTTGCCCATCTAATATTTCATAGGTGTCATCCCCATTTTTCGACCAGTAGAAAATACTTAATGGAAATTTCTTTTTAACTGTTCTAATTACTTCATCTCTTTTCTTATCCGGATAAACAAACTCTCTCTGGTATGCTGGTCTAATGTTTAGTTTTTCTCCGTATCCAACCACGCCATCTTCATCATCGTTGAAATAATCTTCATATAAGTCTTTTAATGTAACTTTTCTTTCTTCAATGTTCATTAGATATTTACCTCCAATGGTTTTTCTGGTCTCTTATTTCTGATGATAAGCCTTTGATAAGGACATTTAGGTTTTCCATCCTCACCAATGTATGCAACATCTGTTCTTCCTCTATAATTAGGTTTTACACCTAATTGTTTTGCGAGATTACCAGTACTCGTTCCAAGCAATTCAAACTGTTCTGGATTGTACTTATCCATAAATGTAATAGGTACACCCATATATCCTTCATAATCACAAGGTATATCATTTACATTAGCTACATCTATAGCATCAAAGTTAGTATATTTTATATACTTATCCGGGTCATATCTCTTTACAAGTATTAATTCCTCATGTCTTTTCTTTATATCCATATTAGTAAACCACATAACACCAGATACCCTTATAAGGCCTTCTTTATGTTGTGATGATACAGCCGTATCTTCGTATGGACTTTCAAAGAATCCTACATTACCCTGGAAACCATACCCAAGCCACAATTTATTTTCCATAAATAATGGAAATAAATCACTATATTTTATTGCATTTTGATGCCCAATTACCAAAAATTTCTTGTCATATTTTACGAGAGTGTTAATATAATCTCTAAACAATGAGAACGGCGGATTTGTCACAATGATATCCACTTCTTTTAGTATATTGATACATTCCTCTGACCTAAAATCTCCGTCTTCTTGAAGTTCCTCTAAATTATTTTCACCTGACTCAAATAATTTCGCTATATCCAGCATACTAATACCACCATCGCCGGTTTTATCATATACAGTTGTCACAGTCGCCTTATATGGTTTCTTACTTGGGTCAACCAACTTACCAACTAATACGCCACTTGATTGCTCGTTTTCTAGGAAAAATGACATTTGACCACCTGTGTCAACTGTATAATCAAATTGCTTTCCACGAATAGGAGACGCAGAATAGCAAGTTGCGATTAGTTTTCTTAAACCCAACTTATTGAAATTAAGCACAAAATACTTAAAAAAATTACTTTCAAATGGATCATCACAGTTACACAACACTACTTTATCCTTGAAATGCTTTTTGTAATGTCTTACCTCTTTTTCTATATCCGTTAACTGGGTATAAAATTCATCTTTCTTAGCGATTTTCGCAGTTCCCAGTACTGTATTATTATTTGCCATCTATTCACCTCCGTTTTCTCCTTATATTATAACTCATTTGAGTTATAATTTCAATTTATTATTCAACCGCACATCTACCTATTATTTCTCAACATGGATACAATAATAAAAAACAACGAAAGTGAGTAATAGCCTTGATAGAAGATAGAGTGTTAGACCGAATTCAACAACTCCTTATATTCAATCAATGGAGTTTATATAAACTGGCAAAGGTCTCTGACCTACCCTATTCCAGTCTCAGCAATTTAATCAATCGCAGAACTTGTCCTACCATTGCAACTCTTGAAAAAATATGCAATGGTTTTAATATAAGTCTTACTGATTTTTTCAATTTTAAAGAAAATCCCCTTAGAAACGAAAGTATTTCCGAGGAAGAACAACAATTGCTTAATGCCTATGCGGCACTATCTCAAAAAGATAAAGATCTGTTAACTGCGTATTTAAAAGGTCTTCAACATTCTCATCGTCCCTAGGTCCATAACGAAACCGGTCGCTCATACATTAAAATGGGGCTGTCGCATTTACGATCGAAAAATCGCAAATGCGACAGCCCCTTAATGAGCGTGTTGGGAGTCGAACCCAAAAGTACTCCGTCCTATTTTCAACGCATTCTTATCTTCGTATTAACCACACATCTTTGAGTCACGCCCAGGAATACCAATGCTCACCATTAATGTTGCAAATACAATAGTCATTTTACTTACTCCTTTCCATTTAACCAATAATTTCTTATAGTTTTTTTCGTGATTCTGTTTTTTGCATTTTTTCATCTTACTTCCATGCTTACCAGATCCACTTTTTACGGAAAGCGCCACCGTTATTGCTGTTGTTAATACTCCAATTACAATGCTCCATATAGGCAAATAATACATGCATATTATATCATCAAATAACAAATTTTTCAATCAAAGCCACTCCCAGGTTTCCACCTGAGAGTGCCCCTATTTGCTGCCTATTCAATCATCCAAATAACTTTGTTCGCAAACCGTTCCCTATTGTTACCTCCGCATGTACCGTACTCTTACTTATCCCAAAGGCCTTCGTCGTCTCCCTGACCGTCGCCTTGTGCTCTACTATGTACCTTGCGATTTCTACAACCCGTTCTTCAATACATCCTTCCAATCTCGTACCCTCATGCAGGCTTTTTTACAGTGTATGAGGGGGAGGGGGGAAATATGACGGAAGAACCATATACGGCTACTCCCTTTCCCTAAGCCTCCACCATCTGAGCCCCCACCGACCGGTCGATATGATTCGTGCCACAAAAATAATCCAAAACGTAAGCTGTAACGCCTTCAAATCCGCACCTAATTTGGTATATACCACAACACCGATTAAAGGCATAAATGCATTGGACAATGTCACCAGTACCGTATAAATCGATATATATAACGTTTTATTGTTTTCGGGAACCACTTGCAAAAGACATTGCATCATGTTAAGGTTTACCGCCGCAAGGGTTATATTGGCCAAAGTATTCATTATCACAAATGCAATTTGTCCCTGGGGCAGCGGAAGACCGGTGGCCACAATCATGCAAACCGGACAAAAGGCAAGACCCAGGTTCCCAAAAATGATTCCAAATCTGACCCCGTACTTATTATTCAGCCTGCTCCAAAAACCTATGGTAATAAATTGAACAACGGCATTGCCGATATTCACATAACTGAGCCATGCTTCATTTAACTTGAGATAATTCACCTGACCGATAAAATACAAGGTCCAGTCTACGTGCCAGGTAACATAGAAAAAAATTGCCACACCCACAAAGCTTAAGAATTTTTTGTTATGCAAAAGCTCGGAGATTACCCCGTTTAACTGTCCGGTCCGACGAGAGGCGGCGGATGTATTCGGGCTTCCTTTGATTTGACTCACAACTAAAATCTGAATCAACAGCAACGCAGCACCGATCCAAAAATAAATCTGATGCAACTGTATTTTACCGTCATTGGTATTTGCCGCCGCAAGCAATGTGCCGCTGACAAGAGGGATTATAATGCCGATTACAAACGTCAGGGCAGTACGATAGGTCATAATGTGGTTTTGTTCTTTTGCATTCACCAGATCCGAAAAATTCGCCTGCCAGGACACGTTATAGATTGTCATAGGGCCCACGGAGGCCGCAAGCAAAATTAAGAAAGCCGTAAAGCGGTTGGCAGAGAGCATAGGCACACAGCCGATAAGTGCATAAAACACAGTAAGAACAGCCAAGGAAACCATGACCATACTCCGCTTATTTTTCAACCGGTCGGTCAAAATGCCGCCCGGAATGAGTACCATCAATCCCACCAACTGTGGGATGGTGGTCAACAAACTTAATTGAAGATCACTTGCCCCTAATCTGGTGGCAAATAAATTATTGTTATTTCCCACCAGATTGTTCACTATGGTAATCAACATTCCTTCGAATGTAAATAACAAAAGGATTCGGTTATCCGGATGATTTTTGGAACAATTCCTCATTTGCTGTAACTCACTTTCTAATAAAAGTAAAATATCATATGAGGCTACTCTTTCTCCCCTTCATTCGCCTCTTCCATCTCAAGCAATTCCTCTCCCACGCCGTCTTCAAACCGTACCCGCAGTACCGCCTGAGGCCAATTAACGGAAACGAATGCCCGCTTACTCTTTTCCCGGGCTTCTTTATCAAATATCTCCAAAAGCTTCGAAAGAATTTCCTTTGTCAAATATCCGCCCCGCCAATGAAATAGTAGCACTTTTCCCTTCTTTACCGCCTGTTTGGTACGATTTTGTACCTCTTCCACGGTCGTCCAGGAAAGTTTCTTTTCTTTATAATAGAATCCATCATTATCACTGCAAACCGGCACCTTCCAAATGACCGGTTCATGGTCTCTGAAAATCTGCTTGTCCGACAAATTCACATAATCATAGCGCACCGTACCGTCCTTGGAAAGGGTGTTATCAAAGGTTGCGTCCAGATGGTAATACTGTCCGCCGATGCGAATCACATTCCAGGCGTGCCGATACTTAATCCCTTTCTCCGGATTGGCTTCGGACAGAGCGATAATGCACCAGAGATCCAATGCATCGCACAAGATTTTTACCGCCTTTGCCATGCCTTCACAGACTGCAACACCGTTTCCCAGTGCACCGATGATTTCATGGGAATACTCTTTCTTTAACTTGTCATACTTCACGTTTTCCACAATAAAGTCATGGATAAAAAGCTCTTTTCCCTTTTCATCCAACTCCTTCGCCTGATGGGCCAGCTTTTTCACTCTCGACTCCATGGCCTGCCGATGTTCCTTGATTTTATTCTTCGGGAAAAGATATTGTGGCACCATCTCCACCACCGTGGAATCCGGGTAATACTTATAAGTAAACGTCACAGAATAGAAAATTTCCGGACAATCCATGCGGATTATAAAATAAATATCCGACAGTTCTTTCCGGGAAAGCATCGGTACCGCAAAGGAGTCCTGTAGATTCAAAAGTCCTTCCTTCATGGCGTAGTATGCCCTCTGCTGTTCTTTATTCAGTTGGTCATAATAATAATTGTTTGCTTTTGCCACGCACTCACCGCCTTTTCCGCATTTCGTTTCCTATTATATCAAAAGCGCTCGCGTATTTCCACTCAAACATACTCCTATCATCTCCCGACTCCTCTTTCCGCTGCCAAAAGCAATTGCTTTATCAGTATTTTCATGGTATAATCAAAGAAATATTATTCACACATTTATGCAAAACAAACGTAACTCACAGACTCAGTGACACGAGTTACAAGAATATACGAAAGGACGTTATAAAATATGAACAAAACAAAAGAGAATTCTTCTGCCATTAATTTTGAACAGCTGGCAGACAAGCAGGTGGGTACCATTTACTTACTCATGTCCCTCTTTTTGACCGTTGCTTATGCGTTGGAAGTAATGGAAGGCTCCCAGCCTGTCGGTTTCCTTATCGCATTTGTGACTGCCGACTGGGGCGCTTTTATTGCATCTTTAATCGTGAAGAAGTTTACAAAAGCAAAGGGAAATGCGCACAGATGGACTCTTTGTGTGGGGTATTCCCTGTTCTATATCCTTATTTTATCCAGCTTATTAAACCCGATGATTTTTGTTTATATCATCCCGTTCATGATTATCATGGCACTATATCAGAACTTCAAGCTTTTGCTCTTAATCATGGCCTCAAACATCATCGGCATCATCGCCTTCATTATAAGCACAATAGGCAGAGGCACAGTTGACGGCTCCATGTCAGATTCCTTTAAAATCATGGTTGCCGCCTCCATTGTAATCAACCTGTCGGTTTACTTGCTGATACATTATTTAATCCGCTTGAATGCACATAACGTAGCTACTATTACCGCAAATTTGGATAAAGTAAAAGAAACCGTAATCAAAGTAAAGGACGTAAGTACCTCTGTGGTTGACGGTGTTAATGCCGTAAAAGAATATGCAGACGATAATCGTGCCGTTGCTTCTTCCGTTGTAAACGACATGAACATGATTACGGAGCAAAGCACCGTCTTAAACGACAAAACGGCTTCCAGCTTCGAAATGACGAAGGCCATCTCCATGCAGGTTACGCAGGTTTCCAATCTTGTGGAAGAGACCGTTGCTCTGGCGAATCAGTCCGTGGAGCACGCCTCTGCCAGCAACGAACAGTTAGAAAATGTCATGATTTCCGCACGGGAAATGAGCGCACTTACAAAGGAAGTCGAAACTACACTGAAAAACTTTAAAGAAGAATTTGCAAAAGCAAAAACCGAAACCAGTACCATTAACAATATTTCTTCCCAGACCAATTTACTGGCACTGAACGCCTCCATTGAGGCAGCAAGAGCAGGCGAATCCGGAAGAGGCTTCAGTGTCGTGGCAGACGAAATCAGAAACCTGTCCGACGGCACCAAACAATCCTCCGCAAGTATTATGAACGCATTGGATGTGCTGGGCACCACTTCCGAAAATATGACCGCCTCTATCGAACGCATCATTGAATTGATTACCGAAACGGTAGGCAAAATCGAGGCCGTGGGCGAAAGCGTATCCGCCATCAGTTCCGACAGCGTTGTTTTGGGAACCAATGTAAATAATATTAACCGGGCTGTCGTGGAAGTAGAATCTTCCAATGCCCAGTTGGTAAAGAACATGAACAGTGTAAACGATGTTATGAATTACATTGTTGATAAATTCGAAAAAACCGCTAACAGTTCCGCAGAAATGCGTAGCAAAAACGAAGAAACTTCCGCTCATGTTATCGGTATTGAACACATGATTAATAAGATGGTAGAAGAACTGGGTGCCAGCGGATTAATGGATGTTTCCGATCTTGAAGAGGGAATGAGTGCATCTCTCAAGACGGCAAATGGCACTGCGGAATACAAAGGAACCATTTCCGATGTTACGGATAACGATATTACCGTTACCTTCGAAAGCGACAATTGCTCCTCTTTCTCCGGAAACTGTGACATCTCCGTTATTGTAGAAAATACCACATACTATTGGACAAATGCTCCGATTGTGCAGGCACGGAATCATTCCGTTTCCGTCCGGGTTTCCGGAAAGCCGATGGTAGCAAACCGCAGAAAGTTCCCAAGACTTTCCTTGTCCAACTCTTGTGAAATTCTTTTTAAATCCGGTACGGTCAAAACCGGCACCATGGCAAACATCAGTGCCAACGGACTGGCCTTTATTACCAAGGATACCGATATTACTATGGGTGATTTATTAAAGATTCGCATTCATAATTTTGCACTTCCGAAGGAATTGTCCGCTGTACCGATTCGTAGCGCGGCATTAGCCAACGGCCTCATTCAATACAGTTGTCGTATGTTGGACGATGATATGGATATCGCTGATTATGTTGAATCCGAATTAAAATAAAATGAATGCTACAAAAAGAGCGCATGCCTGTGCATGCGCTCTTTTTTGTACTGTTTCGGATATTTCTACTGTTTTACGGCTTCGGCGTCGGCGCCGGTGTCGGACTAGGCGTCGGCGTCGGTACCGTCGGATCCTTTACAATCTTTCCGCTGGCCTTACTGGTGGCGCTTGCCTTTTCTCCCGTCTTAGAGGTATTGGAAATCACTACCCGGATATAGTATCCGATATCGCTTTCCTTAATGGTATATTTGCTGTTGGCATAGCCGGTACCGGAAGTAATCTTTGTATACTCGCCGTTGATTTTCGCACTTCGTTCCCAGGTATAGGTAATTTCGCCTGCAATTGCATTATTACTGGTTACTGCCGTTATCACGCCGCCCGGATAAAGGGAGGTAGTGGAAATTGCCGCATAGGCAACCTTATCGTATAAAATCTGGTACGGATATTTCTGGTAAGCGGACGGAAGCTCACTCTTACTTGCCGCTACCACACGGAAAATCAAATACTTTCCGGTCAATGCCTTCGTGCTGCTTACCTTTACACTCTTCGCTGCCTTTAACGTACTCCACTTCAGTTCACTCAGTTCCTCCGGTGTCAGGTTGTCCGGATCATCCACGATAGCATACTGATAGTTCACACCATCTACGGTATCGGTATTATTGGTAAGGATAACACCGCTGTCCCCCTTCTTTGTCTTCTGATATTCAACCGTAATATCATTTGCAATATCCGGGTCCGCCTTTGCAAACGGAATCAAAACCTTTGTGGTTTTGGAAGCGGACTTTCTCTGTCCCGCCGCCATGCGGGCAAACACATAAATTCCCGTAAGCTCTCCGTCTTCGTTCTTTTCCACTTCGTATTTCCCCGGATTCTGCGTCACAATCGTGGCATCAATTTTCCGATTCGCCGCCACATCCAAAACAAGAGGCACCGCTACCGTGGTAACACGCTGATTTGTGGTCGGTAAAATATCAAAATCCACAACCGGTACCGCCACATCATTTCCCGTAGCCTTCTTGGAATACGTCGGAATCAATGTCCAATCCTTATCATTCAGGGAATATTCCATTCCGTTCCGGAGTGTAAGGGTCATAGTTGCATTATTCACACTCACCGTCGGTGCTGCGGCAAGCTTCTGTAACGTCACCCTTGCTTCGGAACTGTACCGGTGTCCGCTGATTTTATCCTGCGTATCCGCATCATTTACTGCCTTGATTCGGAAACACAGGGAAGCACCTTTTGCATTCATCTGGGACAGATTTAACTTATCAAAAGACTGCCAGTTTCCGTAGGTGCCCTTTCTCCACTCAATGTTTTCCACATCAAAGTATGCGGTATCCGCGCCACCTTGTTTTGTAAAGAAAAGGATATATCCGGTTTCACTGGTAAAGGCCGGATATTTTTTATAAACCTGCTTCCATGTATCGATATCCACCACATCCGCAGCGGAAATATCTCCCACAAACTCTGCGGACAACTTTTCCTGCGCTTCGATGTAACGGGCCGTTACCAGGCTGTCTTTGTCGCCTTTTACATATACCCGGGTGGTATAATTCGGCTTTACCCAGGAAATATCAAAGACCGCTTTTCCGTCCGGACCCACCTCCACCGCTTCCCAGGTCACCGCATTAGAAATGTCGGAATAATAGATTACCGTATTTTGTCCTGCCGTAATTTCCATTTCTTCGAACTCATAATCCACCTGAATCGACGTATCCGGAAGCATGGTTGCATTTCCGGCTGCATGTACTGCAGTGGTTCTTCCCAACAAAAGTAACGACATCGCGCCAAACAGCACTGCCATATATTTCCCTGTTTTTCTCATAGCCACTCCTCCTTTACTTCTTCTTATCCATGAAAAAAGATTGATCCGCAATCGAACCGGACATATTTTTATAATAACTGCTCACGGTCTGACTGCTCCGCTTAAAATTCTTAATTTCCTGCTTTTTATCTTTTAAACAATACTCCAAACGAGCCTTGTTCTGTTCTTCCAATGTACAAAGTGCGGCACCCTTTTCCAGTACCGTCTTAATTTTTTGCTGTATGGCGCGAATCCGCGGTTCGAATTCCTTTTTATAGGTCTCCATCTCCGGCTTCATCTTCGTAAATACCGCCTCAAATCCCGCATCAAACTCGGAAATCTTTTTGATATACGGTTCCTTTTTATCCATAAACTCCGTAAACGCATCCATGGAAAACTTTTCACGGAGCAACAATTCTTCCTGTCCTTTTGTTAAAACAAGTACTTCGTCCAGGTACTGTTCTTTCTTCGCGATTGTATCCTCTAATACTTTAAAACAAGTTGAAAACTCTGTTCTGTCCACTGTAATCCCTCCACCGTAAAACCATACTAACGTTTTTCTGATTTTATATGAACCAAGAACAGCCGGGCAAAAAGCACAGCTGTTCCGTAAGGTCCTATTTTACTTATTTTACATACATGTTGTTCTTGCGCATGAGCTCTTTCCAAAGGTCTCTCATGTTACGAATCTGTCCCAACGCTTCTTCTAACAGACTGATATCTTTCTTGATATTGGACTGTACCAAAAGTCCGTAAATGTACTCATAAATCACATCAAAGTCCTTCGCGGTCGCATACTTGAAATCCAGTGTGGAACGGAATTCCGTAATAATATTCTGTACTTTGATGATGTAGGTGCTTGCCTTCTCGTAGTCGCTCTTTTCCAGGCCAAGCATTGCAATGTTACAGAACTTAATCGCTCCGTCATACAACATCAATGTCAATTCCGCCGGAGAGGCTGTGTTAATTTTTGTTCCCTGATATAAACTCGCTGCATTTGTTGGTGGCATAAGCATATACCTTCCTTTCCCGTATCATTTACCTAATTTAGTACTGTCCCATGCCCAGCATAGACATTAAAGAGCTGGACTGACTGCTTAACTTACTGAGTGCCGTTTCCATGGAAGCAAACTGCTTGTAGTAACGGTCTTCGATATCTGCAAGACGATCCTCTTCTTTCTTCAGCTGTTCCTTGTATCCGGTAAGCTCCTTCGTAATCTGCTTGTCGTTGTAGAAGGTAAGCGCACTGCTGAGTTCCGACGCCTTCATCTTGTCCGCCATGGTATCGTACAAGTCTTTCGAAATCTTCTGCAATACTTCCATTACCTTATCCGGATCTTCTTCAATGGCCTTACGAAGCTTGTCTTCGTACATCATGCCGTCCGGGTCGTCCTGGTCCCCATAAATATGTAACTTGCCCTTCTCGGTGTACTTGGTGGTACAAATACCGAAAGAAGAAAGTGCGTAATCCTGACCGTCCACGTTTACACAACCGTCCAGTGCGGTACGCATTGCATTTAACAGGGAACCGATGGTGTTATCTCTGCGAAGCAGGGAATCTTTGATTTTCGTCTCCCATTTCTCTACTTCCGTCTCACTCATGGCATCCTTCTGCTCGTCCGTCAGCGGTTCGTAACCTCTTGCGGATTCTGCGTAGTATGCTTTATTTAACTCATCCAGAACTTCGTTGTACTGCTTTACGAAATCCTTTACCATATTGTAAACACTGTCCGTATCCTGGGTAACACCGATGGAGATTGTCTCCCCCGGCTTTGCGGATACCAGTTCCAAATTCAAGCCGTTTACATTGATGCTGTTACTGGAAGACTCGATTACCGCACCGTTTACCGTTACTTTTGCATCGGTTGCCGCAAACACGGTCATCCCGCCTGCTCCCGTACCGGAAGCAACTGTACTTCCGTCAATATTTCCGAGGCCGATTGCCTCCAGTGCACCGCCCGCTGCCAGGAAGGTTTCTTCCTTTGCATAAGTCTTTGCATGCGCCAGTACCTCTGCCTTAGCCGCTGCCACATCCGCATCGGCTCCGTTGGCTGTAATGGCTGCCTTTTCCGTATTCACCGCTTCTACCGCTTTTGCGGAAGTATTGAAGTTCTTTACATTCTCCTGTGCGGTTGCTTTATAAGCGATTGCCAAGGTGTCTGCATAGCCGGCTCCGGAATATCCTACACCCTCGGTAAAGGTACCGAGCTTTGCAATAAAGTCATTCTTGGTCTCCTCAGCCACGCTACTGTAAGCATCGTAAATCTTCTGTTCTTCCGCCGTTAACTTCTCTTTGGTATTATCTGCCTCATACGCTGCCTGCTTTTCCAAAATACGCTGCACTTCCGCGTAGTTAGTTTCCTTTAATACCTCATCGGTGCCAAACGCATCTTCAAATGTCTTACGCTCGAACTCAACCTTTGCGAAACGTTCCGCTTCCTTCTTTAAGGTTTCTGCCTGTTCTGCGGAAAATTCCTTGTCATAAATTGTAACTGCGGTACCGTTTTTGATTGCCTCTTCAAGCTGTGCCGCAATTCCGTCATCCACTGTCTTCTGCGCCTTGGTCTGTATTGTATGTGCTGCTGCCTTATCTATTAAAAGGGTATAGGCATCTTTAATCTTTTTCTGGTTCTCGTCTAATTCTTCCCCGTTTTCCACCTTAGCAAGAATCGTATCGATTGTCGCATCGTCCGTTGCTTCCAAAGTAGCCATTGCCGCATCGAATGTTTTCTTATCCGTAGCGGACATACCGCTGTATCCGACCAAATCGTAGATGCCTTTTCTGGCATCTGCACTGGTTGCATTTTCCGCGCTGGTGGTAATGGAGAACTTATTCTCGATACCGCTTTGTCTGGAACTGATGTAGAGGCACTGTCTTGCCTCGTCAAAGTTTACATTCAGCCCTGCGGACTTACAAGTATCCGAAAGATCAGTAAAGGTGGTTTTCTCATCTACCACAAGTTCTGCCGTCTTATCTCCGCAGGCAATGCTAATCTTGGTACCGGCCGCAACTCCGGCTTCCGTAAGCTTGGACTTTGCCGTCAACTTTTCGTCGGAAGCAAAGGTACCGCCGGTTACGTACTGGGCACTTGCTACGGATTCTACCGTAACATAGTGAGTTCCGATCGGTGCGGAACCGCTTGCCGTCGCCTTAACAACGCTCTCGTTGGAAGAAGATGTCTTTTTTGTCAGGTAATTACCCTGGGTTCTCATCTTGGAGAGAGAACCGGTATACAAGGAATAAATCTTTGTATTTAAGTCCTTCCACTTTTCGGTCATCCATTCATTCTTTGTAATTTTATTTTCTACTTTCGTTACTCTGGTCCGCTCCGCAGACATGAGCTGTTTGATAAGGGTATCCGTATCAAGTCCGGATATCATGCCCGATAATCCAATTCCCATAACAACCTCCGTTTCCCGGCTCCTTCCAGGAAGTACCGTAATCGCTTATCTCTTTTCATCTACCATAAGACCTGCCAGTTCCCACATCTTGGAGAGCATTTCCAAGGTTTCCTCCGGCGGAATCTCACGAATCACTTCTTCCGTCTCTTCGTCGATTACCTTAATGGACACACGCTTCGTCTCCTCATGATAGGAAAACTCGCACTTGGTCTTTGCGTGGCGCATGGTCTTATTTGCATGCTCCACCGCATTCTTAATCCGTCTGGATGTATTCTCCGGATTTTCGGCCTGCTCCTGCGCCTGTGCCTCTGCACCGTTTCCCGTACCGATTGTCAGCACCTCTGCCGGCTGTACATTGGTTCCGATGGTTTGCATCTGTGGCTCTGCCTTCGGCTTCGCTTCCGGACGGGTGGTTGCCATATCCGTATAAGCTGCCGCATTCATCATTCCGCTTTCGATTTTCATTTCATACACCTCCATGTTTGCTTTATCCGAATCTTCCGCCGACTCCGTTCTGGCGGAAAATCATTTCTTTGAATACTATATCGGACAAAAACGGTGAAAAATTAACCCTTTTAGGGAAAACTTTTCACCGTTTCTCATCTTTTTTATTAAAACATGTCCTTTAAAACATCCGGCGACGCCGCAGTGGAAACCGCTTCCTTGTTCGCCTCCTGAATCTGTACGTAAATCTCCTTACGGTATAACGGCACCGACTTCGGCGCATTAATACCCAATTTTACCTGTTCGCCTTTGATTTCAAGCACTGTGATTTCTATGTCATGTCCGATCATAATGGATTCGTTGACTTTTCTTGACAGGGCCAGCATACCTATTCCCCCTTTGCCTCTTTACTCTTTTTCACAAGGTCGTATATATTATATTTTACCACATAGTCCGGGTTTTCTGCAATAATCTGACAACCTTTTTTTGTATCTGCGTTAATCACAAGCGGAGCCTTTAAGTTTGCGGTCATTTTTGTAATGTCCGACGGCACGCTTAAAGTAAGCAAAATGATTACATTTTCCTCCGTAAGCTCCCCAAGCGGCTGTAACACTTCATCCTCCACAATCGGATTATAGTCCGCCATAATAGAAAGCGGGCTGATTACCGGCAACGCAAGTTCCGGCACATCCAAACTTTGCAACCAGGAAATGGTATTGTTTCCGCCCTCCTCGTTGTTGTACAAAATCGTATAGCGCTTGCAATCCTCAAAACCGATCAATCCGTCATCAAAGGTAAGCACCTTATCCTCATTCAGATCAATCTCTCCAAAATGTCTTGTTTTTACTAACATTTCCATTCTCCTTTCATGTATCATACTCCATCTTATAAACCGCATCTTTACAGGAAATCCAGTAAGGATGTCTGCACCAGTTTGGATGCCGCGGATAAAGATGAATTATAAATCGTTTCCGCCGATGTATATTTGATAATGGTATCTACCAGGTCCACATCCTCATTGGAAGAAAGCAAGTCTTCGAAATCTACCTGCTGGTCTCCCAACCGCCCCTGGGTTAAAAGCAACCGGTTGTACCGGCCTCCCAAATCCGATACCGCCACATTTACCTTATCCTGCATATCGATCGTGTCGGACAAACCACCCGCAAAGGCAGCCTGCATAATATCCGTTCGTAACGTAAACTCGGAAGTAAGCTGCTCCTTGATTCCCTCAAGTGCCTTTCTCTGTTCCGGCGTAAGATTGGTATCTTCCAACATCTTATCCACTTCCGCCATCTTTTCTTCCGTCTCTTTTACATCGCTTACCGCGTTGATAATATCATCAATGGCACGTCCGATATCATGGGTAAATGCCTCATCGCCCTGCGTATTAATAGTAAGCTTCTGGTTAAAGTTTACCTCATACTGAATCTCCTGACCCTTTTTCGCCCCGAACTTTTCTTCCTCGTTATAGTTTAAATCCATTTTTTCAAAGTTCAGTACTTCCGAACCGTCCGCATTGGTTCTGGTACAGTTAAAATAGTGCTCCGGACGTAAATCATTGATTTGAAACTCCTTCTTTGAATAGGTCACATCGATATGTTCCGACTTACGCACCTTTTCATAAGCATTCTTTCCGTAAATCAATTCACCGGTCTCCCGGATAAAATAGACTTCATCCTCTCCCGGCTGGTATGCATCCGCGTCATTCATTCCCTTTTCCGTAATCGGAATATCGATTTTATTGTAGTAGCCTTCTGCATCCGTACTGCCGTCGGTATAAGTGAGGGTTGCTCCCGGCTCCAGATTCGCATAACCGAGACGCATCCGGTAGTACTGAATCTGATTCGGCATGGTCTTATCAAAAGCATCCGGGTTATTCTTATCGAATGCGTTAATATCTACATTGTTGACAATCTTAAATTCCGCACTGATGTCATCCCCGCAAAGCGGTTCCGTAATCCGGTAGGTATACTCGTCCGTCGGTTCATTAAATACCAAAGGTGTATCCGTCTTATAACCGGAAAACACGTAACGTCCGGCATAATTACTGTTGCCTTCCTGATAAATATGCTGCTTTAACTGTTCCAGATTCTCCACAATACTGTTACGGTCCTCTGCTGTCAAAGTATCGTTAGCACCCTGGTTACAGTAGGTATTCATCTGACGAAGAATATCGTTTACCACATCAAGGGAACTCTCTGTCGTATCCATCCAGGACAAAGCATCCGGGATATTTTTCTCCGTATATTGCGTAATTTCGGAAAGATTGGTACGAAGTTTTAACGCACGCACCGCAATAATCGGGTCGTCCGAAGGTTTTTGAATCTTCTTACCCGTGGAATACTGATTTTCTAAGGTGGAAAGCAGGTTTTTATTATTATTGATGTTATGTAACACATTGTTGGTCATCATTTTATTGGTAATCCGCATTGCTTCTGCCTCCTTTCCCTTTTACAAAACATACTGTCTTGTAAAAGATTTCCGCCTAATAACTATATCGGCCTTTTCTTGCCTTTTATACACCCATAAAATTAATTAATTTATCGTAAATCTGATTCATAATCGAGATTACCTGGGCAGAAAGATTGTATGCCTGCTGGAACCGCATCAGGTTCATGGCTTCTTCCTCCGTATCGACACCGCCCACAGACAAACGCTGGTTGTTGATGGAGCTTACCAGATTATTCTGACTCTCGGCAAAATTCAGAGCTGCCTTGGTATCGATACCTACTTCTGCTACCAGCGTCTGCAAAAACGCAGCCGGCTTACCCTGTCGGAACATACTGGTATCCGTCTTTAATTCCAGAAGTTCCAATGCCTTGTCGTAATTTCCTACCCCGTTTACTATATCCGAAGCCGCCGCAAACTTCCTTGCATCATGCTGTATTTCCGTATTGATACGAATGTTCTCCGCCGTAATATGGTAATAAGAGCTGTACATACCGGTCATATCCTCCTGGAAAAACTGACCGCTCTGGGAGTTGAAAGAATACGGATCATATCCCACACCGCCTTCTTCTCCGTACACACCGAACCGATACTCCTGTCCCGTTACTTTATTGGTTCCCACAAAGAAATCCTGTCCGGCTTCTCCGTTTAAATCCACACCGGACTTATGAATTTCATTGAACTTTTTTGCATAGGTACGCAGAAATTCATTCATCTGGGCCATATAATACGGGACACCTTTGTAATCCACCGTAATACCCACGCTGGACATTTCCTCTTCCGCGTAAGCACGAATCGGCTCCTTTAAGAAGAATTCATAGGTATACTCTCCGGTATCCTTGTCGATGGAAGCCTCAAAGGATTCATATTCGTATACCACCGTACCGATGGTAATCTCTCCGCTCTCCGGAATATTTAACTTTGCTTCATCGTTTACGGTAGCATTCTTCATAACTACCGAATGCATCCCTACATAAGCGGTAACGGTACCCTTTAAGTTATCCGCATTATTACCGTCCCGAACCTCAAACAGTGCCTTCATACTACCGTCCTGGGTAAAAGCATAAGGATTAAACTGCTGTCCGTTATCCCATACCACGTCATAAAGACCGTCCGCATCGGTTTGATTCATCTTATTTTCTCTCGGCACCACACTCAGTTCATGAATCTCATGGGTATCCACCAAAGTCTGTCCGTCTACTTTTACTACATAACTCTTTAATCCCACCGGACCGTCCGGAGCTTCCTCTACGGAAACATTAATAATCTCCGAAAGCTTGTCCACCAAAAGATTTCTCTGGTCACGTAAATCGTTCGCGTTGCTTCCGCCGATTTCCACCGTGTTAATCTGCTTTGTTAAAGATGCAATCTCTGCCGCCATGGCATTGATGCGGTTTACCTGATTCTTAATTTCAAAATTACAATCTTCCTGTACAGCCTTCAAATTGGTAAACAAGGAATTGAAGTACTCGCAAAAACTCTGAGCAACATTAGTTACCTGGGTTCTTACCGTAAGGTTCGCCGGATCCTTTTCCAACTCCTGAATCGTATCATACATTTTGTCAAAGGTGGTGGTAAAACCTTCCAACTCAATCTCGTTTAAATAAGACTGAATCTGGGACATATAGTTAGATTTTGTGGAATATCCGCCGTAAATAGAATTATTATTACGGTATTTTTCATCGTAATATTCACTTCTGGTCTGCTTTAACTCTACTACGTCTACACCGGTACCGATCATACCGTGGCGCCCGTTTGCCCGCAGGGCATTTCCAGCCTTTAGCTCCAACGTCTGCCTCGTATAACCTTCTGTCTCCACATTGGCAATATTATGTGCAGTGGTATTCAAACCGCCCTGTGCCGTAAACAATCCGCTTCTTCCGATATCCAGTCCAAAAAATGTATTCGGCATATCCTCGCTTCCCTTCCGTTACCGTATCCGTTGCATCACTTTGCCTATGCACCCAGTGTACTGAGAATGTGGTCTAACATTTCACTTACCACATTGACATACCGGGCTGCCGCATTATACGCATGCTGATATTTAATCAAATGTGTTAATTCTTCGTCCGTTGATACCGCCATTACCTCATGCCGCTCGTTGTCGATGCTGTTCATCATGGACTCCTGGGTTTCGGATAAAGTCTGGTACTTTTCACCTCTGGTACCCAGTTCTCCGATTAAGGCGGTATAGTAATTATTAAAGTTGTTATAGCTTAATTCATTCGGATTTAAGGTTGCAAAATCCTCCTGCCATGCGGTTAACAACTGTTCTGCCACATCAATATCAAAATCACCGGTATTGGTGTTCTTGGAAAGCGGCAATTTGGAACGGTCCTTTAAAATTTCCGGATTGATTTCGATTTCACCCAAGGTATACAAAGAATAGTTATCTTCCGGATTTTCCTCATTGTAAATATATACCATTTCCTTGGTACCGTCCGCCAAGGTTACTTCCTGCAATTCCTGATACCGTGCCATGGATTTTCTGGAGAAAAACTCCGCACCCATGGTCTTATCTTCATCCATACCTACGGAAGCTTTTTCCGTATCCAATACCTTAATTACCTGCCCGTTTTCCAGCATAATCTCCTTGTTCGGACAAAGAATATCGTTTATGGTCGTAACGATTCCGTGAATCAACTGGTCAAACTGCGACTGGGTTGCCATAATAACGGAGTCATTAATTTCTTTGTTATACTGTCTTGCGTCCACCGTAAACTGCTTCATCGCTTCTTCGTAAGACAAATCATCCTCAAAGTCCTCACGAAGCGGCTTCATCGGAATATCCGTAAATTTTCCCACCTTACGACCTCTGGCGAGAATGATACCCTTTAAAGAACCGATATCCGTGTCATCCACCGGATTCGGAGAACGGTCGAAGCTGAACACTTCCGCATCACCGAAGGCCGGCCAATACGGCACTAACATTTCGGAATCCTCCGAAATCGGCTTTACATCCATATAGAAAACATGGTCTTCCAAAAGAAACGGCACTTCCTCCGCACAGATGGAAACTCTGCCGTCAGCCTCTTCTTTGTAGGTAATATCAATCAAACCGCCCAATTCATCCAGTAGCAAATTTCTTTCATCCCGCAAATCGTTTGCATGTTCTCTTCCGGTACACTCATAGAAAGAAATCTTATTATTCAATTCCCGGATTTTGTCACCGATTTCATTGATACGATCCACCTTCGTCTGAATCTGGGTATTTAAATCAATCTGGTAAGTCTGAATCTGTTCGTAAATATTTTCCGCGTGCTGAATAAAATTTACACCATTCTGAATCAGGGTCGCCCGGGTAACAATGCTGTCCGGTTCCTTTGCCAACTCCTGTAACGCAACCCAGAAATCTTCAATGGACTTTTGGAACTGTACCCCTTCCAGTTCACCCATCACTTCCTGCATCTCAAAGGCAGCTTCAAACTGTACTTCGTAAAACTGCTGTCTCCCGCTCTCTCTCCGAAATGCTTTATCCAAAAACTGGTCTCTTACCTGCCGTACTACCTGGGTATCTACACCCATACCGATCTGCCAGGTAGAAATTTTATTTCCGCCGATATTGTTGTATCCAAAGTCGGTCATCACCGTCTGCTGTCTGACAAAGCCCGGTGTTTCCGCATTGGTAATATTATGTGAGGTAGTATTCAGTGCATTCTGACTGGTTCTGAGTCCCGATACCCCGACATATAACGCATCCATCAAGCCCATAGGTGAGACCTCCTTTCATCGTTCTATAAAAGTAGAAAGACAGGCTATGTTCTCCGCGTACTACTGCTTCGCATCAAACATCCCTGTCTGCGCAGCGCCCGGCATTGACTCCCCGGCGCTCTTCGTATAATTATTTCCTTGTACCATCCTTGTACTCTGAATTAAATTCATATTAAATTGAATCATATCGAGAGACTGTCTGATTAATACATTATTTCTCTCGTTTACATCCGCAAGCCGTTTTACCGCTTTTCCGAGCGCATCCTTTAGCTCGGTTAAAGCCGCACGGTCTTTCGGCTGTTTCTCGGCAATCCGAATCATCTCGGCAATCGTAAGCTCCTCCGGCTTTCTTCCCAATACAATTCCCATATTGGTAATCACCTCACTACGCTTACGTTCCAGCCCGTTGATACGGTTTACCGCTTCCTGTTCCCTGTTTGTAATCTCCTGCAACTGTTCCAAATCATTGGCTACAATTGCTTTTGTCTTTTCCTCTGCAATCGGCAGGAGAGCAAGGTAAATATCCTTCTCCTGCGAGAGCGTGGAAATCAATTCTTCCATCAGACTCGCCAAAGGTATCCCTCTCTCTCCTAGATCTCGTCTGCCAGTAACTTATCGGCAAGCATCTCCATAGAAACATCATACGTGCCGTTCTGCATTCTGGTCTTGATATCATTTACCAAATCGGTTCTGACATCCGGAGTCGCAGCAACTGCAGCCTTCGCCACCTGATAATCCTTTCCCATCTGGGAAATCTGTACGCTGTCGTACTTCTCGGTACCCTTTGCCTTCGCTACCTTCTTTGTGCTGTTTGCCTGATATAACTGACTTACTCTGTTAATTGCATCAATACGCATAATAACACCACCTATCTCTGCTGATTTTATTGGTTCTGTAATCTATATCGGCTGTGCGGTCGAAAATCTTAAGGGGGTTTTGAAAGTTTTTTATTTTTCTGAAGGGGACGACTTGGCACGTGGACTTCCAGGGCACGAAGGCAGGGGGCATGAATAGTGCCATCGTTTTTCATGGGTTCCGGATGTAAGTCTTTCTAATTGTTTCAGGTATATTTTCGTTACACGTGACGCAACCATCCTTTACGCGACTTCCTTGTCGCGTGCAGGATTTCCCCGTCCCTCCATGTCCGGGGATTGCTGACAACATCAGGAAACAAAAAGAAAGTCTAACATCCTACAGCAAATTCAAAACAATGGCACTATTCATGCCCCCTGCCTTCTGTTTCCTACAATTCTTTCCGTGCCAAGTCTGTATCCTGCTTAACATAAAAATGTTTTCAATTCTACTCCTTTTTTCAAGTCCCCATAAGAAACATTCTCAAGTTTTTCATTTATATTCATAAATATTTTAACCAATAAACGCATTAAATTACTATATTTACAAACAATGTATTATAATTATATTGACTTTTTATTTCATGTAGCGCTATAATAATTCCATCACAGAAAGGTAGGTTTTTCTTATGGTGAATGTAAAGGGTAAATGGGCACTGATTACCGGTGCAAGCAGAGGTATCGGTTATTTGACGGCACTTTTTATGGCGGAACAGGGTTGTAACCTTGTATTACATAGTCGCACAAAGGAGCATTGCGACAAGATTCTCAAAGAAGTCAAAGAAAAGGGAGTGGAGGCCTATGCGGTAGAAGCCGAGCTCACGGATTTGGCTCAGGTCGAGAAGATGCTTGCGGATATCGATGCAAAGGAGACTCCGGTTTCCATCGTTTTAAATAATGCAGGCTTACAGATTGCATATCGTACCGATTATCTGAACACTCCGGCATCCGATTACACGGAAAGTTTTAAAATCAATACCATTGCGCCGGCAATGATTTGTTATCATTTTCTGCCGAAGATGATTGCAAACGGTTTCGGTCGCATCTTAAATACCACCAGCGGCATCCGCTTAGACCCGCATCAGGCCGGTTATTCCGCCAGCAAGGCCGCATTGGATAAAATCACCATCGATTTGGGGCATACCGTTCAGGGCACCGATGTTATGATCAATCTCACCGACCCGGGCTGGTGCAGAACCGATCTCGGCGGACCTCACGCCACCAATGCGCCGGAAAGTGCCATTCCGGGAATCGTTGTAGGCGTCTTTGCAGACGACAAAAAATCCGGACGCAACCTGGGCGCACAAGCTTTTACCGGCATGACCTTAGAAGAAGCCGTGGCATATGCCGAAGCTAATTTTGACAGTCCGTACTAAATAAGAGTGGGGGCGCGCATCTTCCTGCGACACCCCCGCTTTTTATTTGCTCTGATTCAAATCATTTTTTATCTTCGTGGTAGAAATCCCTTCCGTTCGCGGCAAATATACTACTTCGCAGTAGTCCTTTAAGAAGTCGAACTTTCCTTCCCAATCATCTCCCATAACAAAAACATCTACCTGATTGTCCACAACATCCTTGATTTTCTGTTCCCAGGTATATTCCGGAATCACCTCATCTACATAGCGGATTGCCTCCAGAATCACCTTTCTTACTTCGTACGGATGATACGCTTTTTTATTTTTTATGGCATTAAACTCATCCGTAGAAAGAACTACAATCAAGTAATCTCCCAGTTCCTTTGCCCGACGCAATAAATTAATATGGCCCAAATGCAATAAGTCATAGGTACCGTAAGTAATTACCTTCTTCATTTTACATCCTCCTTTATCTCCTCAATCACATGCAGGAATTGCTCCACCGCTTCTTTGTTGTATTCCGCATAATCCACCGTAAGCCGGCCGGAAAGCTGTCTGCTCATGCAAAGACGAAGTGCTTCCGCCACGCCCGCATCACTGTTTTCCACCAACCTGCCGCCATAACGTTCCATAAAACGCTTCGGTCCCACAATATCGGTAGAGATGCACGGAACGTCAAGGATGTCCGCCTCCGCCAGCACTAACCCGAATCCCTCATAGAAGGATGAAAATACAAATGCACTACACTTCTTTAAAAGCGCATACGGATTTGACATATACCGGATAATAATAATCCGTTCCCCAACTCCCAATCTCTCTGCCTCTGCAAGCGTATCATTATACAACACGCCCCGGCTTCCCAAAATAATCAGGTAAGAATCCGGGTACTTCGGAAGTAGCTTTGCAAACTGTTGCATCAATCGCATGTGACCCTTTTCCGGTGAAAAGCGACCGATATTAATCAACTTTACCGCATCGGAATCCATAATCTCCAGCAAACGTTCCCGGGAAATATTCATGTCCGTGCCCGGATCAAACGTAATCTCTTCTTCTCCCATCCGCAATATCTTTTGATAATCAATCACATTTTTCACTACGGAAATACGTGGTTCATGACCGTATTTCGTAAAGAATGTTCCGACTTTTGTTGTTGCCGGAATCAGGTCCTCCGTCACCACTGCCACCGCATCGTAGGTACGATATGCATTACACAATATCTCACGTTTCATGTTGGTACGTGTTTCAGAATTCAATTCCGCATCCATATCGTTATGGGCATAAATTACCCTACGACACGGAAAGGCACCGATAACCAGTGTAATGTAATTCGCATATCCGTTAAAATGAACCACTGTGGAAAATTTTGCCTTGCCGGCAATTCTCCGGCAATCATTCTTTCCCAGCTTTTCCAAAACCGGCCGTACTCTGTCATAATTGCCTTTTGTCTTTTTCTTCGTGAATAATTTGTACCGCACCATATCTGTCAGTTTCAGACTGGTCCAATCCGTATATCCCAACCAGCGAACTCCCTCCGGCAACTCCAAAAGCCGGAACGGCCAACGCTTAATATCCGATGTCTTTATCAAAATAGTATAGTTCTTTTCCGTAACATCCACGTTTGCCAGCAGATTATTGATGGATACCGTAATACCGTTTAATGCAAGGTCTCCGCAATAGAGTAACACATTTTCTTTCCCGTTATCCGGAAGTATTTCCTCCTGTACCCGGGACTCTCCCAGAAAAACATGGTGACACAATTTTTCAGCCGCATCCCCACTGTCATAAGCACAGAACTTTTTCAGGAACTCGGAATCGTCATACTCTTTTCCTTTTCCCATTTCCAAATATAAATCATATTCATGAAATACCTTCGGGAACGGAAGCTCTTCATAAGGGAAATAAAAGCCTCTGGTCTCCTCATACTCTTCCAGATCATACGGGAACAAGATTACCTTTCTTCCGGAAATCGCAAAGTCGAACATAATACTGGAATAATCCGTAATCAACCCGTCCATGGCATTCAAAAATGCATAGGTATCCGCTTCCGGGAACGGACGGATGTGGGAAAACTTATCAAAGGAAATACGGGACCCGCTGATGGTGTGCATTTTAACATAAAGGATCTGGTCATCGGAAAACAACGCATCCAATTCACGGAAATAAGAAAAAATGCGGGCATCTTCCTGCCGGGAAACCTTCCCCACTGTTCCTCTCCAGGTCGGCATGTATGCATAGGCGGTTTTCCCTTCCAAATCATATTTTTTACGCAGTCTTTCCCGGCCTTCCTCATCAAAAAAAGCCGTATTGCGCGGATATCCGCCCAAAAGAGGCGTAAACTGTCCGATATTGTCCACCATATAATCCCGAATCATGTGCTCCATGGTAAAACGGTTCGGATATAGTACATAATCCGCATCCAAAAACGTTTTTTGCGCATTCCCGATGGAATAATACTCGGACTTACTTTCTTTTCCCAAGGTTTTTAGGGGCGTACCGTGCCAGGTGTTCAAATAAATTTGCTCGTCACGCTTTATAAAATAATACATAAATGTATTGTCGTTTACCAAATAACCGGCAGTCGCCAATATTTTGTGATAACGAAAGCTTCCTCTGCAAAGCACGGTAGCACGACTCCAACCGTTTTCTTTTATCATCTGCCGAAATGTCTCATAGTTCCCTTTTGTTGCAGTCAGATAAACCGTAAACTCCCGATACTCTTCTTTCTCGCAAAGTTCTCGTAAAAGTGCAAGAATGTTACCGCCGATTGCACGACCGTGTTGGGACTCCAGCAGTACAACGTTTTTTATTACCGGGCACGACTCAATATAAGCAACATATCGCTTTTTCTGCAATAAGCCGCCTTCCAACTTCTTCCCTGCCGAATTTATCTTTTTTTTCATTTGTCCCGCTTTATTCTTTATCCGTGAAAAAAAACTCATGTCCCCGTTCCGTTCCCTTTCTGCTGTTTCACAATTAATACAGGCAATCTACCTCTTAATCCCTCTAATTATATCCGTTTTTAAGGGCAGTGTCAACTCTGACACTGCCCTTTCTCATTACCTTCGGCAAATCACACTTTTTCATTATCCATAGCGGCAATTCGCTCGAACTCCGCCACCGCTTCTTTATTGTACTCTTCATAATCTACCGTCAGCAGATTGGTCACTTTTCCGTCCAGACACATACGCATACCCTCGTATACTCCCTGCATACTGTCTTCTACCAAAGTTCCGCCGTACTTTTGCATAAACTTACGCGGACCGTCAATATCGGTAGATACACAACGTACTCCCAAAATATCCGCCTCCGCAAGTACCAGACCAAAGCCTTCGTATAAGGAGGAGAAGATGAAGTAATCGCATTGCTTTACCACCGCAAACGGATTCGACATAAACAAAATCGTTACCACATGGTCATGACACCGTAAGCTTTGCGCTTTCCGCAAGGTTTCCTGATACTGGGTACCGCGGCTTCCGATAATAATCAGATACGTATTCGGGTCTTCCTCATAAATTTTTTCGAACGCATCCAACAATCTGTCGTGTCCCTTTTCCGGAGAAAATCGTCCTACGTTGACAAACTTCACGCCGTCACTTGCCAAAATCTCTTTCAGACGAGCAAGAGGCACATTTATCTCGGTGGTAGAATCCAACCGAACCGGACATTCCGCAAGGTTCAATACCCGCTTGTAATCAATTACGTTTTTCGCCACCGTCACATAGGCTTTCTTCTCCACACGATACGGTAAACGTTCTGCAATTCGTTCCGCAATATACTTAATATCTTCGGTTACTACCGCCACACTGTCGTATTCCTGGTATGCTCTTGTCAAAACATCCATGCGTACCAGATTTCTTTCCCTTACCTCTTTTTCCATGTCGTTATGAACATAGATGGTTTTGTTACAGGACAGTCCCCGGAATGTGGTGGTTAAATCATTGGTATACCCGCTGAAATGGATTAATTTATCTACTCTGCAGCCGGCAAATATACGCAAGGAATCCCATTTTGCAATGCGGTCTAAAATCGGTTCCACAATAAAGCGGGGAACAATTCCGATCTTCGACCAGATTTTATACAAAACAGTCTCGATAACACCGATACTGACTCCATCGGAAAAGCCCAGCGTATGCACTTCCTCCGGAATCCGATGCAACTGCCACGGATGCTTTCGCACATCCTTCATTTTATAAAGAATCGTGTAATTATACTTTTCCTTATCAATGTTGGCCAAAAGGTTAAACAAAGAAACCGTAATACCGTTCTGGTATAAAGAACCGCCGAAAATCACGACATTTCTTTTTCCGTTATCCGGTATCGGGAGCGTCTTGATTCCCTCTTCTCCACCAAACAACAACTTTCTGCAAATAGACTTGGATACATCCGCTCTTTCATAAGAACAGAACTTCTCTAAAAACGCCGTATCATCATACTGCTTCTCCGTTGTCATTTCCCGTGCCAGATCATCGGTAGTCTTTACATTCGGGAACGGCAACTCGGAAAGAGGGAAATAGAAACCTCTTGCCGCCTCGTACTCTTCCTCGTCATAGGTAAAAAGAATAATCTTTTTCCGGGATACCGCGTAATCAAAGAATACGCTGGAATAGTCCGTAATCAACCCATCGGTGGCATTTAAAAATTCATAGGTTTCGCAATCCTCCGGGAATAACCGGATTTTTTCAAAACGTTTCACCGAAATTTTCGCATTGCTGATAGTATGCATCTTCACATACAACACATGGTTTTCCGGAAGCTTTCCGTCCAGTTCCGTCAAGTATTCCATCAGGCGCTCCGACTGTTCTTCTCCGTTTACACCGCCCACAACACCGCGCCAGGTCGGCAGAAACGCATACACCGTCAAACCTTCCAGTTCATATCTTTCCCGGATTTCTTCCCGTCTCTTTTTATCAAAAAAGATGGTGTTCCGCGGATAACCGGCCAGCCAGATTTCACCGGTACCGATGTTATCAATCATGTAATCTTCTACCATGTGCTCCATGGTAAACTCATTCGGATACAACAAATAATCTGCTGCCAGAAAGTTTTTCTGGGTATTTCCGATAGCATGGGCCTCGGACTTAATTTTCTTTCCCAAGGTCTTTAGCGGTGTTCCGTGCCAGGTGTTTAAATATACCTGTTCTTTTCTCTTCACAAATTGGTAAAGGAAGGTATTATCGTTAATCAAATATTTCGCCGTTGCAAGTATCTTATAATACTTCAGGGACATCCGGCGCAGCACCGTCACATGCTCCATCCCCAGTTCCAACAACCGATTACGAAACTTCTCATAATGTTCGTTATCTGCCGTCAAATACAACTGATACTGCTTATATTCTTCATTTAATGCCAATTCGGAAAGCAGGGCAAAAATATTTCCGTCCATTGCCTTTCCGTGCTGGGATTCCAGTAAAATCGCAGTTTCACGGATACGCATTCTGAGATAACGCGGATATTGTTTTTGCCGTAGCACACCGTTCTCGATACGATTTTCAAGGCGACGGTATTCCGCTTCTTTCGCTTTCTTTTTCTTCTTTTGGGCCAGACGTTTTTGGTCGATTCGTTCCTGCTCTGCACGATACTTTACGGTTTGTTCCGTTAACGGTAACTCTTTCGCCTGCGGTGCAATGGTAGCCGCAATCACACGTTTTGTTGCATCCGCATCATCCAAATAGGTAAACCGTTTCAAAAAAGCCTCATACCGTTCGTCACACACAAACGGGCCGGTCAAAGCCTTCTCAATTTCATTCTCCAATGCATCCTGGGTTTCCACAATCGGTCCCGGCAAAATGTCCGGTTCAATGTAGAAATCTCGTAATTTTCCACGGTACTGTTCCATATCGTACATATAGAAAATCATCGGACGACGCAATACGGAAAAGTCAAACATCACGCTGGAATAGTCCGTAATCAGCAAATCCGTAATCAAATACAAACGATTAATGTCCGCAACACCGGTTGCCTTAATTAAAAATCCCTTATATTTTGCATAATTGAACTGGGTATTTGCCAGGTAATGGGTACGCATTACCACACAGGCTGTATTCCCGAACCGTTTTTGTAAACGTTCGATATCCAGCTCTACCTGATAAGAAAATCCCTGTCCGTACTTATACTGTCCTTCTCTAAAGGTCGGGGCATACATAATTACTTTCTTACCTTCCGGTATTCCGTAGAACTTCCGAAGATTGGCTACCTCTTGTTCCGTATAAGTAAACAGTGCCGTATTACGCGGATATCCCACTTCAATAATCTTCTTCTCCTGCTCTTCCTTCGTTAATCCGAAGGCCGAAGAAAGCTTCTCGGTGGTATATTTCGACGGAGACAATAAGTAGGTGAACTGCTTCGCTTCTTCACGATACTGGTTATGAATCTCTTTCAAATCCTGTGCCGCATTGCCGTCCACTTCAATGTCCAATCCCAAACGCTTTAACGGTGTTCCGTGCCAGGTCTGAATATAAATCTGTCCGTCCCGCACCGGTACGGTAGCCGGATTTGTGGAATTGCTGATACGATATTTTGCGGTTGCCATCACTTCATAATACAAATCGCTTCCCCGTTTTACCAACGTCAAACGATTCGTACGATTTAACATATACTCATGCCGCTCCGTATCGTTAAAGGACCATGCGAAACGATACCCCGCATAGGCCGGATTTTCCAACAATTCCTCATAAATCGCCTTCGGACTGCAGGCATAATTTTTTCCCTGATATGCCTCAAACACAATCAGATTCGGGTCAATTCCGAGATTCTTACATTTCTCGTTATAACGTTTCAATCCGGTCTTTCTGTCCAGCTTACGGTAGTACTTCCACCAGAACCCGCCCTTTTCCAAACGTAATTGGCGTCTCTTTGCCCGCCACTTCGCTTTGTCTGTCTTTCCCGTCGCCGGAATCGGCACCGGTTCCACCTGCGGTTCAAATACTGCCTCAACCACTCTTTTGGCTGCATTCGCATCATCCAGCGGTACAAAGCGCTTCCGGAATTCTTCGTATCGTTCCTCTGCTACAAACGGCTCGGAAAGTGCCTTTTCCAACGCATCTTCCAATAAGTCCTGACATTTTACCACAGGCCCCGGTAATTCCTCCGGTTCAAAGTAAAACTCATGATAATCCCTGCGATATTGTTCTTCGTCGTACATATAGAAAATCATCGGACGACATAAATTTGCAAAATCAAACATGACAGAGGAGTAATCCGTTACCAAAATATCGGTAATCGCAAACAGACGGTTCATATCCTCCGCACCGGTTACTTTAATTACAAATCCCTTATAAGCTCCGAAATCAAAATCCACCTGCGCCATATGGTGGGTACGAATCATCAAGCATGCCTTGTCGCCGAAACGCTTTTGCAGGCGATCCACATCTAACATAATCTCATTGGCATATCCCTGCCCGTACCGGTATCCGTTCTCTCTGCAGGTCGGTGCATATAAAATAACTTTTTTCCCTTCCGGAACTCCGTAAAACGCACGAAGGTGCTCTACATTTTTTTCCGTAAACGTAAACAAGGAGTCATTCCGCGGATATCCAACTTCCAAAACCTTCTCTTTACGCTCTGCTTCCGTAAATCCAAAGGCGGAAGAAAGCTTTTCGGAGGCATACGCGGATTGGGACACCAGATAAGAAATCTGCTTTCCTTCCTTTCGGAATTGCTTCCAAATCTTCTTTCTGTTACTTTCCACAGAATCCTCACCCTGTTTCATATCCAAACCCAGGCATTTTAACGGTGTTCCGTGCCAGGTCTGCAGGTAAATCTGCCCGGATCTCACCGGCACCGATATCGGATTCAGTGAATTGGACACACGGTATTTGGCCCTTGCCAACACCTCATAGTACTTCTTACTTCCGTACTTTACCAGAGTAAGTCGCTTCGACTGTTCCAGCAAATAGGAACGGCGCTCCGTATCCGTAAAAATCCACACAAACCGATATCCCGCATAAGCCGGATCCCGTACCACTTCTTCATAAATCGCCTTCGGACTGTCGGCAAACTTTTTTCCCTGGAAGGATTCAAACACAATTAAATTCGGATTAATCGCATATAGCCGACACGCTCTCCGATACTTACGCATCTGCCTTTTCCGGTCCAAAAAGCGATAGTATCTCCACCAAAAGTTTCCCTCTTTCAGCCGTTGCTGTCTCTTTTCGCTTTTCTTCTTTCTTCTACGTCTTTGATAGCTCTTTATCCAATACATCTTTGCCTCCAACGCAACTACGCATTCTTTCTATAACGAAATCACATCTTCTTTCGTTGCTGCCGCTTCCTGACTTACTTCGTCCTGACCGGCTTCTTCCCGTTCCGCCTCGTCCGGTGCAACGAGCGGTTTAATTGCCGCCTTGATTACACGCTTTGCAGCGTCCGCATCATCCAGATATGTATATTTTTCACAA
The DNA here is from genome assembly GCA_017938405.1 of Lachnospiraceae bacterium. Taxonomy (GTDB): domain Bacteria; phylum Bacillota; class Clostridia; order Lachnospirales; family Lachnospiraceae; genus SIG307. The sequence continues at coordinate 45,840 of JAGBBP010000034.1, read as the reverse complement.
AATGCCCGGTATTTTTCATCTGCAACGAAAGGAGTCGAAAGCGCCTTGTCCAGTGCTTCCTCCAATGCTTCGTTTGATGTTACAACCGGTCCCGGCAGACTTTCCGGTTCGATATAAAACTCTCGTATCTCTTTTTGATATTGTTCCCTGTCATACATATAGAAAATCATCGGGCGACGCAGATTTGCAAAATCAAACATAGCAGCGGAATAATCCGTTACCAGTATATCCGAAATTACAAACAATCGATTGATATCCGCCACCTTATCTAACTTAAACAGGAAATCACGATACTTGGCACCCGGAATCCATGCATCCACCATAGGATGCCAACGTACCAACAAGCATGCCGTATCCTTAAATCGTTCCCACAACCGTTCCACATCCAATTCGATTTCATTGGCATAGCCGTATCCGTAACGATATCCGGTTTCCCTGCAGGTAGGTGCGTATAAAATCACCTTTTTTCCCTCCGGAATTCCGTAAAACTCACGAAGCTCCGCCACCTCTTCCTCCGTATAGGTAAACAGCTTCACATTACGCGGATATCCTACTTCCAGTACTTTTTGTTTCCGTTCTTCTTCCGTGAGCCCGAAGGCGGAAACAAACTTCTCCGTTGCATCGGCCGACGGGGAAACCAGATATTTCATTTGCTTTGCTTCCCTGCGGAACTGTGCATGAATCTCCTTAAGTTCATAGGCCGAATCCCCGTTGATTTTCATATCCAATCCCAAACACTTCATCGGCGTTCCGTGCCAGGTCTGGATATAAATCTGCCCATCCCTTACCGGCACCGTAGGAGCATTTAAAAAATTGGCGATTCTGTATTTTGCACCGGCCATCGCTTCATAATACGAACGGCTTCCTCTTTTTACGATGGTCAGCCGGTCATTTTTTAAATATTTGTGGCGGTCCGGATCGTTCACAATCCATGCAAAACGATATCCTGTATAGTCCGGATTCTCCAGCAGCTCTTCGTAAATCGCTTTCGGACTACAAGTGTAGTATTTCCCCTGGTACGCTTCGAATACAATCAAATCCGGACTGATTTCTGTCTGCTTACAGATTTTTTTGTAGAGACGCAATCCTCTCTTCTGGTCCTTGGTGCGATAGCGTTGCCATCCCTTACTACCGGACTCCAAACATGCTCTTCTTTTCGCTGCTTTCTTTCTTTTATAGTTTTTCCAAATACCCACGATACCCCTCCGACCGATTTTCCTTTTCTCTACATTTCCGTAAATTCGGTAATAATCCGATAGCCGCTGCCGCTTCGGACCGCAGCGATATAGTCATGGATAGTTTCCCACTTTTTCTCAAAAATCATACCGCCCCGCGGCTGTACCGGACCGTGAGCATCCGTTCCGCCGGTTCCGTGAATGCCGTGTTCCTTTGCATAAGCCACCGCCTGCGCATTTACCTCCGCCGCATTATGGGCATTATACAATTCAAAAGCTTCACAACAATCCGGATAAATAATCACCTCCGGAATATAGGGCGCCGTCCGGTACGGATGGGCCTGCACCACAAAGCCGCCTGCTGCCGTTACCTTTTCAAACTGCTCCTTCGGACTCCAGGAAAGCATATCCTCCTGCTCCTTTAACCATTCCTCCGACAAGCCGTACAGCAAAAACTCCTGTCCGCGAAAATTCGTCTCCAAGCCGAAAAAAACCTGCAGACCGATTTCGTCTCCCCGCTTCTTCGCACTGCGGTAGCCGGCACAAAACTGTTCTACCCGTTCTCTCCACGGCAAGTCTCTCGGAATCGCACAATTTCCGTTAAAAAAGTGGTCGGTCACCACAATTCCGGTATACCCGAACCCCTTATATAAATCCGCCTGTTCCGCACCTGTCAATCTTCCGCAGGCACTTCCCTGACACGTATGCAAATGTGTCTCATATTTATATTCTGCCATAACAACCTCTCCTTTGCACATAATGAACCAATTCTATTATAAATATTTTTAAGGGCGGTGTCAACCAATCACACCGCCCTTTCATGTTAATATTTTCTATGAAATAATATCTTTTACTGTCTCTTCCGCTTCCGTAGCTATCGTATCAATTGCTGTCGATTCATTCGCCGGCAAGTTGTCCTCTGCCGGAGCCGGCACCTTCGGAATCAGAAGGAACCAGATAATACCGATTGCCGCCACAACCGCCGCTGCCGCAATCAGCGCAATTCCTGCCCAGTCCGGTGCATCCGCCGGCAACAACATCTGCAGCACCGCGCATAAATTGTAACCGATATGCAATACCATCGGAGCAACCAAAGATTTGGTACGTTCCAGCACCCAAATCAATAACAAACCGAACACGAAGGTATACAGCATCCAGACCGGATGCCCGTGTGCCACTCCGAACAACACGGAGGTAAGAATCACTGCCCATACCTTCGGCATCCCTTTCTTCATCCGGCTGTAGGCCAATCCACGGAAAATCACTTCTTCCACAATCGGTGCTACAATTGCAGTGCCGAGGAAGGTCACCCAGTACTCGCCCATAAATGCCATAGAAGAAGTCTCTTCATAGGACCCCAGCCAGCTTTCCGGCAACGCCGACAACACAACTCCCGTTAATACATTAAATCCCAAACCCATCAGAAAAATCGGCGGAATCGTTCCGAGGGATATCTTCCGTAAACCGATTTCCTTTGCAAACTTCTTTTTTCTGCAGACAAAAATCAACCAAAGCAATCCCAGTGTCAAAATACCGGAAATAATGGTCAGTGCCATAGTCGCCTCTAACACCGGCTGCATAATATCGTTCATATACTGCTCCAGAATCACCGGATCCGTCAAATCGTACCCGCCGATTATATACTCCACTACTACCGGAACTACCACCGCAATGGAGTACACCGTAGACACCAAAATCTGCATTCCGAAATAGATTCCGAAATAGCCGATTGCCTTTAATAAACCGATTATAAATTTCTTCATCTGTAGCCTCCTTCACATCAATCCTATTATATGTTGCTCTATTCCTTTATCATAACATCGTGTAAAACTGCAGTCAACCCTTTCACATCTTTCATAATTACATCGTCAATAAATGCAATCCATATTGCTCCAATACAAGCATAATACTTGATGTCAATTTATCTTTTGAATACTTTTTTTCGTTAATAAAGATTTCTAATCCGTCATTATCTCCTAAAGGCTTTATTTTTACTATGTATTCTTCTTTTTTGTCTTTTCCATCCGTGTGCACCTCTTTATCATACGCGATAAAACTAATATAAGAAGGGCCTCCACATTCCCAAACATCCCAATACTCTTCAATTATTCTTGCACTGATGGCTCGTAAATGTTCACAATGAAACAGCGTTGCTCCATCATTCGTTGCCTTATAAGTCTCGGCCCCTCCAATAGCCGACTTCAAGATTTCAAGATTCTCTTCATCTGAAGTATACGCATAAGTCACATAGCTTTCCAGCACACTACAAATAATATCTCGTTGAATATAGTTCCATATATATTGGTCCGCATAATCTTCAGTTGTTTCTTCCAATGTCAGAAAAAAAGCCTTATCATTCACGCATAATTGCTCTTTCAGAATCAAACCATTTATCATTTTATTAAATACTTTTTCTCTTTTCCTCTTCTGAAAAAACATATATCATTCTCCTAACATTAAATATATTTCCTATATGTTCTCATCCACCGCAGCGCCCTTTAAATCCTCCAAGTCAAGCTTCATCTGGTCTACGATATTTTTAAGTTCTTTCTGTACCGCTTCCCCGGTTTCCGCAATCTTCACCATCTGCATCGTGGATGCCTCCAGCCCTTCAATGGCAGGCGAATCCGTTTCCTTCTTGTCTTCCTTCTCCGCCTTCATGGCTTCGATGCGTTCTTCCAGTTCTTTTTCCTTTTCCGCCTTCTCCTCTGCGGCTTCCTGCTTTTTCTCAAGCTCGGTTTCCATATGTTCTTTGGCTTCTTCCACCAGCATCCCCACCATGTCCTTTGTCGCTTCCGCAAGGATATCCTCTGCTTGTTCCGTAGCCTCTACCATAGGACTTTCCTTGGCCCGTTCGATTTTAATATCACTCAGAGCCCGGATGGTGTGTTCCTCGTATTTCTTCTCATCGGCGATAAGTCCGGCAAAGTGACTTTCCGCTTTCTTTAACTCTGCCAGTTCCCTCTCATATTCTTCCCCGGTCAGAACTCCGTCTTCTTTTAATCTCTCCTTTTCCTCCGCAATCCGGTTCAGTTCTGCCTTATGGGCCAGCATCTCTTCCTTACCCTTTTCGATGCTCTCTTCCATTTCCGCAACACTCTCATCCAGCGCAAGCTCCCCGGCAAAAGCATTCTGCACCACCTTCATAGCCTTTTCCTGTGCTTCTCTCCGGCGTTCCCCGATCTTATCCCCCGGAAACTGCAACTTTCCGGAAAACACTCTGCCCTTTTGTAAACCTTCCTTTATTTCCTCGGGTGTCTTCTGTACCCTCTGCTGCCGTTCTCCTACAAATAAATTCCTTGTCTCCTGTTCAATCCGCATAACATCCCCTCCTTGCAATTTTTTGCTTTTCTTTTATCCTCCGTCAAAGGATATTCTCTCTTATCTTATATCGGACACTTCCCGGAGAATGTGAATAACTTTTATTTGCATTTTTGGGTAAAAATTGCTATACTTAAACTAAAACCACTATATATAGAAAAGGAGTCGGACTATGGAACAATATAACGGCAGTCAGATAGTTGTATTGGAAGGTCTGGAAGCGGTCAGAAAGCGCCCTGGTATGTACATCGGAAGCACGGGAAGCCGCGGCCTTCATCACCTGATTTGGGAAATTTTAGATAACGGTATCGACGAGCATTTGGGCGGATACTGTGATCGCATAGAGATTGAATTACAAAAGGACGGCGGTATTTCCATTACGGATAACGGCCGCGGTGTGCCGGTGGATATTCACCCGACCAAGCACATCCCGACCGCCCGGGTGGTATATACCATTCTTCATGCCGGCGGTAAGTTCGGAGGCGGAGCCTACAAGGTATCCGGTGGTTTGCACGGTGTAGGTGCTTCCGTTGTAAATGCCCTGTCAAAAAAGATGGTGGTAGAAATTAAAAAGGACGGTAAGATTTACCGGGACGAATACCGGGACGGTGGCCATATTATTACACCGTTAGAAGGGGGGCTTCTTCCGGTAGTCGGCAGTTGTCGTAAATCCGATACCGGTACCAAGGTTCTCTTTTATCCGGATCCGACCATTTTCGAAACCGTGGAGTTTAAGACGGACATCATCCGTAAGAAGTTAAAGGAAGTCGCTTATTTAAATAAGGGACTGACCATTGTATTTAAAGATAAAATTGCAGGAGAAGAGCTGACCTACTACGAAGAATTCGGTATTAAGAGCTTTGTTACCTACCTGACCCGCGAAACCAATAAACTTCATCCGGAACCGATTTACATCGAAGGAAAAAGCGGTGACATCGAGGTAGAGGTAGCGTTCCAGTATACCGACAGCTACCAGGAGCAGATCAACTCCTACTGTAACCGTATCAACGTAGTGGACGGCGGTACGTTAGTGACCGGTTTTAAAACCGCCCTGACCCGTGTCATGAACCAGTACGCAAGAGAGCTGGGCATCTTAAAGGAAAAGGACGAAAACTTTGACGGTAAGGATATCCGTAACGGTCTCTTTGCTATTATTTCCATCAAGCATCCGGACCCGCAGTTCGAAGGCCAGACCAAGACAAAGCTCGGTAACACCGACGCAAAGGTGGCGGTGGAGGATGTGTTCACCGGCGAAGTCACCCGTTATTTCGATAAGAACGTGGAAGAATTAAAAGCGGTTCTGGAAAATTCCATGAAGTCCTACAACGCCCGCAAGGCCGGCGATAAGGCCCGCAATGCGGTATTAAAGCAGCTGCAGGATGTGGACTTTAAGAGTAAGCTTGCTGCCTGCTCCTCCCGTAAGCCGGAGGAATGCGAGCTCTACATCGTAGAGGGTGATTCCGCAGGCGGTACCGTAAAAACCGCAAGAAACCGTAAAACCCAGGCAGTACTTCCGCTCCGCGGTAAGATTCTTAACGTAGAAAAAGCAACTTTAGATAAGATTTTAGTAAACAACGAAATCAAGTCCATGATTGCTGCCTTCGGTTGTGGCATCAGCGATGATTTCGATATTACAAAGTTACGCTTTGATAAGATTATTATTTTAACCGATGCCGACGTGGACGGTGCCCACATCAGCACTCTTTTACTTACTTTCTTCTACCGGTTTATGCCGGAGCTGATTTTAGAAGGGAAAGTGTACCGCGGTCTTCCGCCGCTTTATAAGGTGACCTACGAGGATACGGGCAGTGCTGACCAGGACGTTGCCGCTGACGATTCGTCTGATGCCGACACCGGCAAAGCTGCCAAAGGCGCAAAGAAGGCCAAGACAAAGGGCAAAGGCAAAAAATCAAAAAACGAGAAGTATTTATTCAACGACTTTGAGTTAGAAAAGTTCCGCAAGGAAGGCAAGAAGCTTCTCGACCTGCAGCGATACAAGGGCTTAGGTGAAATGGATGCGGACCAGCTTTGGGAGACTACATTAAACCCGGAGACCCGTATCCTTGCCCAGGTGTCCATCAGCGATACGGTGGAGGCCGACGAGGTCACCACATTGCTTATGAGTAATAACGTTCCGCCGCGTCGTGCGTTCATTATGGAAGAAGCACGCTACGCGAAGCTTGATGTATAAGGAGGTGTCCCATGTCTGAGAATTTTGAAAACAACAACTTAATTCAGTTGGATTATTCCGAGGAAATGAAGACCTCCTTCCGTGACTACGCGGTGAACACCATTATCGACCGTGCCATCCCGGATGTCAGAGACGGATTAAAGCCGGTTCAGAGACGAATCCTGTACTCCATGATGGAGCTGGGTCTGGACCCGAAAAAGCCTCATCGTAAAAGTGCCCGTATTGTGGGTGATACCATGGGTAAATACCACCCGCACGGTGACTCTTCCATCTACGATGCCTTAGTGCATATGTCCGAAGACTACTCTCTGGCTATTCCGTTAATCGACGGTCACGGCAATTTCGGTTCCATTGACGGTGATGGTGCCGCGGCAATGCGATACACGGAAGCCCGCCTTTCCGAAGGTGCCATGACGCTCCTCTCTCATTTGGAACAGGGATTAGTTGATTTTATGCCGAACTTTGATAACAGTGAAAAGGAGCCGAAGGTCCTTCCGGCCATGCTCCCGAACCTGTTAATTAACGGCACTACCGGAATTGCGGTAGGTATGACCACCAATATGCCGCCGCACAACCCGGGAGAGGTCATTGATGCGGCCATTGCCATTTTGGACAAGCCGAACATTACTCTGGAAGGTCTCATGCGCCACATTCAGGGTCCGGATTTCCCGACCGGCGGTATTATCACCAACGCCGACGTACTTCCGTCGATTTATGCTACCGGCGAAGGAAAAATTAAAGTCCGCGCTAAGTACGAGATTGAAAACAGTGACGGTGGCAGAAAAAATATCGTCTTCACCGAGATTCCGTACACCGCAGCCGGCAGTAAAACCCGTCTGGTAGAAAATCTTGCCCAACTCATGAAGGACAAGGTATTCGAGGAAATGTACGATGTACGTGACGAGTCCACCAAGGATGTCCGCATCGTGGTAGAGGTAAAGAAGGACCGTGACATCGATAACCTGTTAAACGGTCTCTTTAAGAAAACCGGTTTGGAAGATACCTACGGCGTCAATATGCTGGCAGTAAAAGAACAACAGCCGTATATTTTCAATTTAAAAACCCTCTTGGAGGAGTTCGTACTGTTCCAGGAAGAGTTGTATACGAAAGAATATCAGCATCTTCTGAAAAAAGCGGAAGAACGTTTGGAAATCGTTGGCGGTTTAATCCGTGCTACGGATGTCATTGATTTGATTATCGAAATCCTCCGCGGCAGTACCAGTGTCAAGCAGGCAAAGGCATGTCTCACCGCCGGCGATACCACGGACATTAAGTTTAAGTCCGAAGCCTCCAAAAAGCAGGCGGCAAAGCTTGACTTTACCGAGCGTCAAGCAGATGCGATTTTAGCTATGCCGTTAGGCCGTTTGATCGGTTTGGAAATCATGAAACTCCACGAGGAAAGCGATACGCTCCACGCCAACATCTCCACCTACAACACCATCCTTTCCGACCAAAACGAGCTCCACAGCGTCATCAAAACCCAGTTAAAGGAGTTCCGCAAGAAATTCGCCGTTCCGCGTAAAACGGAGCTTGCCAATGTGGAACAAGCCGATTACGTTGTGGAAGAAAAGATTGAAGATATTTATGTGCTTGTGGATAAATTCGGCTATACCAAGTCCATTGATGTGGCTGCCTTTAGCAGAACCGCCGAGGAAAGCAAGAAGGAATACGCCCATATCGTGAAGATGAAGAACAACGACAAGCTCTGTCTCTTCACCGCTCAGGGCAACATGTTCCAGGTGAAGGCTTCCGCCATTCCGAAGTGTAAGATGAAGGACAAGGGTGTTCTCATCCATACCCTTTGTAAAATCGGCAAAGAAGATGCGGTGCTCTATACCGCCTTTGAGGATTTATTCGAATCACAGCTTCTGTTTACCACCAAGAACGGCTTTATCAAGAGAGTTTCCGGCATCGAATTCGAAACCGGCCGTTCCATGATTGCCGCTACGAAGTTAGATGACGGCGACACCGTTATCGGTATTTCCATGATGTCCGCAACGGATGTGCTTTCCGGCAACATGAAGGTCATCCTTTTGACCGAGGGCATGGCTTCCCTGGCCTTCCCGGTAGAAGATGTTCCGGAGCTTAAGAAAGCCAGCCGCGGCGTAAAAGCCATTACCTTTGATAAAAACGACAACGCCTTAGCATTTGCCGGCGCGTTCCATGCGAGAGTGGAGACCTTTACCTTTAACGGAAAAGAGCTTTCCACCAGAAGAGTCCGCATGCGTCAGAGAGCCGCAAAGGCCCAGAAAGCGGCATTGTAGGAGGGACGCACGAGCCGGTTTCCGGCTGGGGTCTCTTTCCAATACCACCGCCGGCACTTTGGAATTACTTGTTTTGCAAGTCGCAACGCTCCGTCAAACTTCCTCTAAGAACGACTAGGACGCTCGGGAGCGACCTCGCGCCCAGTCTTTTCTAAGAGGCGATTTCGACTGCGCTAAAGACGCGACCCTTCGGGAAAAGCAAAAAAGCAATTCCAAAGTGCCTGCGGTGGTTTGCTTTAGTACTCCTTCCGCCGGAAACTCGGCTCGTGCCGAGATACTATTCCCTCCAATATATTACCTTGCAATTAAAGGAAAAGAGCACTCTGTACTGCACAGAATACTCGCAAATTCTATTTTTCTTTTCTATATTCTACCAGATACCAGTTTTCAAACGGAATATAGTCAATTTTAACCAATCCTGCTTCTCCGGCAAGTACATCAAACTGTTCAAAGTCCGTATATAAACGAGCCTTTCGCATTAACTCCAAGGCTCCGCTTTCGCCGATATCGTAATCCTCAAATATTTCATGGCGGCGTAACCATATATTATGTCTGAAAACAGAAACAAACCGTCCGCCCGGTTTTAGTACCCTCACCGCTTCCTTTAGAATCGTCGGGATCTCCCGACATTCATCAAATCCGAAATGAGAACATACCACATCAAACAGATGATCCGAAAAAGGCAGGTTCCATAAACTTGCACAAATTCCAATGGCGTTTTTCCCATAATATCTTCCGATGGCGTCCGCGTTTTTGGCACAAATAAAATCGATATCTACGCCGGCATAAAACATTTTGTCTGTCATGGAGCGAACAATAGCGTTGGTACCCACTCCGCAACCTACCGTCATTTCCATAATTTTATGCTCTTCACTCGTTGCCGAACATACCTTTTCGGCATAAGGGGCCAAATGCTGTGCTGCCCAGCCCTGTCGTGCTTTCTCCGATACTTCCACATGGAATGCGCCGTTTTCTTTGGTAACATGACGGAATGAATCCAACAACTCCTCCCTTGTCAATTCATTCATCGTTCGATGATGTCCCTCAATCCAATGTGGCTTTCCGTGAAGTTCGTAATATTCAAAACGTCGGATAAATTCTTCTTTATTTGGAATTGTCTGCTTATAATAGGCATAATGTTCCCTATGCCAACTATCATAGTTCGCAGGGTCACCACCATACTTTCGCTCTAGCTCCTGTAGCATTTCGTAGCACGGCTTATAATTCTCCCAATACAAAATATCGTCCCATTCGTTATTTACCATAGTGCACCCCTCCGTCTTTCTTTGGTGACTCTACTATAGCAAACGCCCTCCAAAAATGCCAGTCTTGTTCTTTCGAGCAAAATGTGGTATAATATACGCGAAGGCAAAGTGAGAATGTTGAGGAAAAAGCGAGCAATGCTTGGCATTGGTGAGCGAATTCCTTAACATGCGAACGCGCACGCGAGCCTCGAGAAACGAAGTTTCTCAAGGCTTTGCCGAGCGGAAATTAATATGGTATAATATACAGAAAGAGAGGAAGATCTGACAGTGTTTTGTGTCAAATCTTCCTCTCTTCTCATCTTAGAAATTATGAATACTTCTATTTTTTACTCTTCCGTTACTGCCGCACATATAATTGCACGCCCAGTGGTCTCTCCAATCGGATTTTCTGCATAGTCTCCGTATTCTTTTTCGATACGGAAGCCTTCTTCGGACAACCAGGTATGTATTTGTTCTAATGACACGTAATGTTTTACGGAAGGCATTTCCTTCCGAATTTTCTCACCGGTGGCTGTTTCCAGCTCGTACCGTCGCACTGAGCGAATGAGTCCGGTTGCCGCATCGTAGGTACTGTCACACAGCAACATCCTTCCGGTAGTTCCGTGACTGTCGGTTCCTTCCCATATAACACGCTCGCCCGGATGTACATACCACTGTTCCGGATAAAAGGTATGGTTGTAATCGATGTACAGCATCCCTCCCGGTTTTAATGCAAACTTCGCTTTTTCAAGCAATATCTGCTGTGCCCGTTCCGGTCCTTCTTCGGATACAATATTCATGAGAAAGTTTCCGGCAATTACCACTACATCGTAACCGTTTTCCCAGTCATCCACAATGGCATCCGCAATCCTCCAAGTGATGTTGTCTACACCTTCTGCTTTTGCAGGGATTTTTCGAAGCATAGCTTCGTCCATGTCTAATCCGACTGCCACATGTCCTGCCTTTGCAAGAGGCACCAAAATACGTCCGCTACCACAAGCAATTTCCAAAATACGTTTCGGTGTCACGCCGAGACAGGATAATAGAAACGCTACATCCTCGGTTCCGGTTTCGTCAATCTCATACATATCCGCAGACCAGTCTGCAATTATTTTTTCTTCTTTTAACACTATAATATCCTCCGTTTTCTGTAGGAGGGTCAATTTATAGTCGCCCTCCTGTTTGCTATTCTGTTATATACTGTCTTTCCCATATGAAATCATCCTTTCTGTTGTTTGATGTTTTTATTTTAGCATACACTCTTGTCGTAAGCAATAGATCTATTCGTCGCTTGTCACTATCACTAAAGTGATATATTTTTCAGTTCACCCATTGACCAACTATCACTTTAGTGATACAATCAAATTGCAAGGAGGTGTAAAACATGGACAAACGGATTACAATATATCACGGTTCCGAAAAAATTATCGAGAATCCTACCTTCGGCGTGGGAAAGCAAAATAACGACTTTGGTCTCGGTTTTTACTGTACCGCAAGCGAAGATTTGGCAAAGGAATGGGCCGTATCCTCTTTGCGCGATGGTTTTTCCAACCGCTATACACTGGACACGGAACACTTAAATATTCTCAATCTGAACAGCCCGGATTACACCATTCTGAACTGGATTGCGGTATTAGTCGAGCATCGGCTTTTTTCCATTAAAACTCCTGTCGCAAGACGGGCAAAACAGTATTTAATCGAGCACTTCGGCATCAATGTAAATGCCTATGATTTGATTACCGGGTATCGTGCCGACGACTCTTACTTTGACTATGCGGAAGCCTTCCTAAACAACGGTATTTCCGTGGAGCAGCTTGCCCGCGCCATGCGTTTGGGAAAGCTGGGAGAGCAAATCGTTATCAAATCCAAGTTTGCCTTTTCCCGTTTGAACTATGAGGGCTTTGACCTTGCAGAAAAAAGCCTGTACTATGTTCTCCGCAAAGCCAGGAATGACGAGGCAAATCGGCTCTATTTGGACATGTTAGAGGAAGAAAACGACGGTTTATATATTCAAGATATTATGAGAGGAGGTATCAAAAACGATGACCCACGCATACCACGAAATTTATCTGAGTAACGCCCAGTCCGCTTTGGGCACTGCCTTTGATTATGCCATAAACACCTGCAGGATTCCCGCCAATGACTTTATAAAGCTGTTTGTTGCGAGCTCCGTAAGCAAACGGATGGAGCGCGGAGAACCTGCTTGCCTTGTAGGGAAAAGCGGCATCGAACTGACCCTGGATATTGTGATTGAAACTAAGGGACAAGAACTCCATATCGAACAGCAAACGAATTTCAACCGCTCCGTGGAATACTGGATAGGTTGGGCTGTTGCCTATTACCAGTGGTATTCCAGCAGAACCTACAGCGACATCTTCAAAGTACTTTCCTTTGACGATTTGTATCAGATGTACCATCCTCTCCACGAAGCGGATATCTCTAAATTTACGGATATTGTAGATGCAAAAATGAGAGAACACTTCCCGGAAACCAACTTAAAACGCATTCGTACCGCCTACGGTTGTACCCAAGCAGAGTTATCGGAGCGTTCCGGTGTCTCTCTCCGCTCCATCCAGATGTACGAACAGCGAAACAAAAATATCAACAAAGCAAGCGCGGATACCGTATACAGTCTTGCAAAGGTATTAGGATGTACCATAGAGGATTTGATGGAAAAATAAACCTACTTTCCAAACAAATACCCATACTTCTCCATCTGCATATATATCACGTCCTCTACCCTCTTTCTCACCTCTTCCGGGTAGATGGTCGCCCCATCCAGAAGCTCCTTCACATCCTTTTTCGTAAAGGTAAATTTCATTTGTCCACCGTACAGCTTTTCCGAAATATCCAGCTGGTCGTCAAAGCTGTCACAAAAGGTCTTTGCCTTTGCCTCCAGCAGATAGTTGACCGTATCTCCCCCCAATGGATAATCCATGGTGGTATCCGCCAAAAGTCCTGCTCCTTGATCAAAGATAGGGCAATAGGCAAAGTCCCCTTCCCCGTTCATCAGTACCGCAATGTTATGCATATGGCGGTCCTCGTTCAGAAACAGGGCATCAATGGTCAAAAGTTTATTCATATAAGCACCAAACGCCGTCAGTCCGGTCACACGTTCCACCTGATTCACCAGGAAACACAATCGTTCCTCGTAATCCGCAATGCGATATACCGCTTTATACAAGCTCTCATCAAAGAAATTTTTAAACACCCGCTCCAACGTAATAATCTGCCAGTCATCCGTTACAAAGTCCCTGCTCTTTACGCCGTTGTATACAGTACTCTTATATCGAATCTGCTCCAAATCGTACAAAGCAAACTCTTCCCGCCCCAGCGTTGACTCCAACAACAAGTGAGATATCACATATTCCGCCAGCCCTTCATAGCCGGTATAGTCTGCCTTGTACCAAACACCGCCATTCTGCCATTTTAACTGATTTCCCTTCGACGACTGCCGGTCCTGTTCACGAATGTCCTGTTCAAACAGTTCTACCATAAGGCACTCACCTCTCTATCTTAATCCAGAAATGATCCTCTGCCATCTTCCCTTCCGTTTTCTCGATAATGAGAAACGGGTCATAAAACGGCAAATCCAAATCCTTTAAAACAAGCTTCATTTTGTCTCTCGTCCGCGGGAAGCACCGGGACTCCAAAAACTCGGTATAGTCCTCATAATCCGGATTTTCATTCACACCAAAAGCCCGGAACATCAGCTTATCCGTGTAGTTTTTAATATGCACCTGACGACTCGGTTCATCCACCTCAATCAAGGTACACACATCCTGTTTGTACATATACCACAGCCGTACCGGGCATACTTTCTCCGGCACCTTAATCTCTTCCATATACTCCGGGTGTTTTTCCAACATTTTTATTAAAAACGCCACCGGTCCCGTAATCGGCCCGTCACTCATCTCCCAACGCTCTACGGTGGATTTGGAACAATGAATCAGCTCTGCCAGCTCCTTTTGGGTAATATCCATCTTCTTACGGATACGTTTCATATCCTCCGGCAGTATATACTCCGGTGTTACATATTCTTTTTTCTCCATCGTACCACCTCCTGCTTTTATTAAACCATTATTTTAAAGGTTTGTAAAGTATTTTATGCACTTATTTTAAGTGTATTTGTGAAAACATCAAAAAAGGCCTCGGATTTTCCGTCTTTTGACACAAAACCCAAGGTCCGTTTCCTAATTTTCCTAGATTTCTCCCACAAACCCCGTCATTGCCTGGGTCAAATATCTGATATTTTCTTCCCGGCACTTCGTATCCAGCGGCGTATGGATTCTTCCTACATATCTTCCGAAAATCCCTTTCTTTAAAGAACATACACCGATTCCTTTGTTAAAATGGGACTGGTCGGAAGGGAACATCATAAATTTCATATTCCTGCAAAGGTATACCACATCCGCACTCTGTTCTTCCTTCTGGAGTACCTCGGTAAACAGCGGATATAACGCATCTTCTCTGGCACCCTTTTTCGCCATGGTTACCACATTGTCCCCGTCTCCCACGCAGTCAAAATTAACCAACAAGCGGTCTTTCATCTCTGCTTTATGCTTTTGGGCAAAGAACGAGGAACCTAACAGTCCTTTTTCCTCATTATCGAAATACACCACGCAAACCTTTTCCCTGTCCTCTGCCGGTAACGTCTCCAAAATTTTTGTCAATAAAAGAATACCGGAGGTATTATCGTTGGCCGTATGCTTACTCCGGAAACCGAACAATAAATAATATAGCATTAATAACAACATACCAAGAAAAGCATAATACGCAATCAATGCATTTTCCGTAACCCGCAGCACCGGATACGCCACCAACGTAGCAATCCCCAACAGCAATACCGTCAGCAATATCTGGTACCCGATAAATAAAAACGGATTCGTCGGCGCCATCAGATTCGGAAACGGGATGACCGCACAGGTATCGTAATGGGCTGTAAACACCACCTTTGCCGTAGCCGGATTCCCAACAACAATATTCCGGGATTTCAAAATCCCATGCCCTTTTTCTTCTATTGTAATATCCTTTTCCTTGTCGTACCCGCTTTTCTCCAATCGCCCTTTTAAATATTCGATAAAGGCTGTCTTTTGCTTATTTGTTTTTCTCACCTGGAACTTTTCTAAAATCTCATCCATGGTTCTCCTCACCTTCCTGTAAATTGCATTTCACTTTATCATTTTACCATACCAAATCAGTCTTCGCAACCTTGCAAAATTGATTTTTCTCTCATTTTATGGTATACTACCAGTTAATGATTCTAAGGAGGCTCCCTATGAACAAAAAATGGTATCGCCGTCGCAAACGGCTCCTTGAAATATTAGAGGTAGGCAATGATTTGGACCATACCAGTCGCGCTTATGATTTTTTAAGTGCCGTTGCCATTGTGTTAAATCTGACCGCCAGTATTATGTATACCTTTGACAGCATGGAGGCCAGGTTCGGTTCCGCGCTTCTTTGGATTGAGCGAATTACCGTGGCTTTTTTCGCTATTGATTACATTCTGCGTTTATTTACCGATTTTCTTCCCGTCCGGAACCGTCGCCTTCCGTATGATTCGTATCGTGCGTATTTTCCGGCTATTCCGCATCAACGCTTACTACGATTCCCTGCATGTTATTACGGAGGTTATTTACGGTAAACGGGCCCAGTTGATTTCTTCCGTTGTGATTATTTTAATTCTTATGATAGGCTCCAGTCTCTGTATGTATAGTTTGGAGCACGAAGCACAACCGGACGTATTCCAAAACGCCTTTTCCGGTGTCTGGTGGGCAGCCTCCACACTGCTTACAGTGGGCTACGGTGATATTTACCCCGTCACCACCCTGGGAAAAATATTTGGTATCTTTATTACCTTCCTGGGCGTCGGTATGGTTGCCATTCCTACCGGTATTATTTCCGCAGGTTTCGTTGACCAATACTCCCGCTTAATGCGCAGAAACGAGTATGGCTATGAGGCGGATATGCATTTTATTAAAATCGTAATTTAATTGCATATTCTTCAAAAATAAAGCGACCGTGTCCAGGTTCTTCCTGTTCGGTCGCTTTTCATTTTCATTGATTCCGTCTTCAAATGAAAATGCTCTTACTCCAACAATCCCAACTCCGCCTTCCACTTTAAAATCCGCAACACCGACACATCAATCCGCTCTTCGGGAATCCGTCCGTCCTTTACCGCTTCGATTACTGCCGGTATCTGTACCGTAAAATCGGTGCAACAAAGCATATCGTTCCCGGCAAGGACTGCCGCCACCGCAGCCGCTTCCTTCCCGGTAAAGTCCTGTATGGCATCCATATATAAATCATCGGTCAAAATCACACCGTCAAAGACAAGCTCATCCCGCAAAATCCGGTGCACCTCCGGTGACAAGGATGCCGGTCGTTCCCCATCCATACATTGTATAATGTTGTGAGATACCATCACTGCCCCGGCTCCGGCTTCTATTCCCGCCAGAAACGGTTTAAAATCTCTTTCTGTATAAGCCTCATAAGAACGCGTATCATACACAATTCCCTCATGGGTATCTGCATTGTCTCCGTATCCCGGAAAATGCTTTAATACGCTGCCAAGCCCTGCTTCCTTCGCCGTTTCCGCCACAGTTTTCACATATTCCGCCGTTTCTTCCGGTGTCCCGCCAAAACTGCGGTCATACATAAACGCATCCCTACTCTGGGAAATATCGCACACCGGTGCCAGATTCACATTTATCCCCAGCGATAACAAAAGCTCTGCTTTCTCTTTCGTGTCAGCCACAATCCGTTCCATCCCTTCGGCCGCATACAACTCCCTTGGCGACAAAAAGGCATTTCCCCGAAATTCCCGGTACTTGCTGACACGCACTACCGAACCGCCCTCTTCATCCACAGAAATAAGCATCGGCACTTTCGATACCGCCTGATAAGAAGCGATTTTTTCCTGCATCGACGTCTTTGTCTCTCTTTCGAAATCCCTTGCAAACAGTACAAAACCACCGACCTTATATTGGGAAACCGCTGCCTTTGCCTCCTCCGGACAGCGTACCAAAAACATCTGACCCACCTTCTCCTCTAAGGTCATTCCTTCCAACAATTGTAACAGTTCCTTCTCTGCCACATCCATCTCCGGCAACTTCGGCGTCGCTGTTGCCACCGGCTCACCGGCCTCATCCGGCACAGTCGTCGCCTTCAGTTGTTCCGTCACCACAAACTTTGTGGGCGTACCGGTCTGTCCCGCAGTTATTCCGGATTCTGCGGTCGGATGTTTCTGTGTTGTACATCCCCCTATACCAAACAGCAACAGGAACAGGAACAACGCTCCGCACCTTAACCAGAAGTTTTTCTTTCTCATTTTTTCCATCCTCACACTCCTCCTGTTTTATGCTTTACTCTTTGACCTATTATAGCTCTCTCCCCTATAAAATGCAACTTTTCCCTCTGTCGCTTTATACGACTACTGCAGAAAAGTGCTTATTTTAGCCCTTTTTACCATTTTTCGTAGGAAGATGCATGAGTTTTATGTAATTTTCAACAATTTTAAAAATTTTGCATTTTATGCTTTCCTTTTCTGAGATACCTGTGATATAATACTGATTGCGCCCTCATTCGACAAAGTTTTAGGAAGGATTCTGCGTCGTATGCGGTTCACAAATCAAAGGAGTATTTCACCATGGAACAAAAGAATGAAATGCAAAATTTTGAACAACGCCTGAAGCAATTAGTGGCAATGGCCCGCAGCAATAAGGATGTTCTTGAAGTAGATACAATCAATGACTTTTTCAAAGAAATGAACCTGGAAGTCAGTCAGATTGATAAAATATACGAATACCTGGATGCCAACGGCATTTTAGTTATGTCACCGCTAAACGGCGATGAAATGCCGGATGACGAAGAATTGTTGGAATTGGACGATGCAGAAGAGGCATTGGTTGAGTTGGAAGACTTAAATGCTTTGGCAAATGTTATGTCCGACGACCCGGTAAAACAATATTTAAGAGACATCGGTAATTATCAGCTCCTTACCATTAACGAAGAGATCGAGTTGGCAAAACGCATCGAAAACGGCGACGAGAAAGCAAAAGCAATTTTGGCGGAAGCCAATCTGCGTCTTGTTGTCAGCATCGCAAAGCGTTACGTAGGCCGGGGGCTTTCTTTCCTGGATTTGATTCAGGAAGGTAATTTGGGTCTGCTAAAAGCGGTCGATAAGTTTGACTATAACAAAGGATATAAGTTTTCTACCTATGCTACCTGGTGGATTCGTCAGGCCATCACCCGCTCCATTGCGGACCAGTCCCGTACCATCCGTATCCCGGTACATATGTCGGAAGTCATCAATAAAACCTACCGTGTTTCCCGTACCCTGTTACAGGAACTGGGCAGAGAACCTACCGAACAAGAATTGGCAAACGCGTTGGAGATGCCGATTGAAAAGGTTCGTGAGATTTTAAAGATTTCCGCAGACCCGATTTCCCTCGAC
The DNA here is from genome assembly GCA_017938405.1 of Lachnospiraceae bacterium. Taxonomy (GTDB): domain Bacteria; phylum Bacillota; class Clostridia; order Lachnospirales; family Lachnospiraceae; genus SIG307. Next base: position 27,190 of record JAGBBP010000034.1, on the reverse strand, counting down.
ACCCCGATCGGTGAAGAGGATGACAGCCATCTGGGCGACTTCATCAAAGACGACCGCATTATGGGTCCGGAAGAAGCTGCTTCTTATGCGGTATTACAGGACCAAATTGCAACGCTTTTGGATACCCTGACCGAACGCGAACGTCGCGTGCTGATGCTTCGTTTCGGACTTAAGGACGGCAAGAGCCGTACACTGGAAGAAGTAGGTAAGGAATTTAACGTTACCCGTGAGCGTATCCGTCAGATTGAAGCAAAGGCACTTCGTAAGCTTCGTCACCCGAGCCGTGCGCGGATGTTAAAGGGATTTGACTTTAATTTATAAATTTGTTTTTCATCAATACAAATACAAAAGGGGCATCGCCAAAGCGACGCCCCTCTTTTCTTTCCCTTCGTAATTCTTTTGAAATCTTTTTCTTACTTAAAGGACTTACTGTTTAAAATCAACGCACTGTAAAGGAACAGGGTATCCTTTCCTTCGAAATCGATAAAACGATCCAACAAATCCGGCATCACATAACGGATGTCCACCAGATAAATACTCTTGTACCCCTCTGCCAAAAGCGGAGTAATACTGGAGCCGAAAGAATCACGGAAAATGATTAACTCATCGTCGGTGGTTGCATTCGGATTATCCACACGAAGCAGCGCTTTCGTTCCGGAAAGGAAGAAATCGTATCCGTCCTTACCTTCGAACTTCTCAAAATCATAAATACCGTAGGTCTGACCGGTCTCGTAATCATATACCGTGCAGTTATCCAGAATATCACTGGTCAGGTAGGTAATGGTATCCGGTGTAGGCTTTAAGGCACTCTGTCCGTAATATACACCGTAAAACGGATACAGGGTATTCTCCTTATAGTCACCGGTCACACGGTCTGCCGCACCAAGCTCCGCTAATAGCTTATCTGCCACCGCACCGATTTTGTCCTGGCTCCAATGGGTATCGGTTCTGTAGTAATCCTCCAGTTCCAACGTTTCGAAAAGATCGATATACGTCATTCCGGAAAGCGCAGCTCTTACATCCTCCGCCAGCTTATCATAATCCGGTGCCGGATAACCGTACTCTTTTCCTAAGAAATAATTCTTATCCGGAATCAATGCCACATACTTATCTCCACCGTTTTCCTTCAAAAATTTCTCGTAAACATACTGCAGTCTGCCGATGGAATATTCCACAATCTCTTCCGTAAACTCCGGCTCGATTTTCGCAATATAACCGTCCTTCACCGCAAGTCCGTTGTTCTCGTCAAGTCCCATCACGTACAGCTGGAACTTTGCCTTTAAACCGCGGAAGAACTCACGAAACGGGAACTGGTCCACGGAATAATCCTCAAACTTCTCAATGGAAGTCCGGTCCACAATACTTTCCCAGGTAATCTCCGTAGGAAACTGCGCCAAAGGTCTTCTCTCGCTATCCGATGTAGCCACCGGATTTAAATACATTTTCACGCACATGCCCACCAAAAACGCAAGGGCGATTAAAAACGAGAACGTTACTGCAATATTTTTTATTTTTTTCTGCATTCTAATCTCCCTCCTTTAGAATCTGAAATACAGGAACGGGCTGAAGGAGCCGTCCACAAAATATGCCGTTACAATAAGAAGCATGGCCACCGCAAATACCGGTTCTAAAATGTCACACACCAGCGCACCTGCCTTCGTCTCTTTTATCTTCAATACACAGTTCTTCACAAGCGGTGTGGCACCTAAAACCGCTGCTACAAGCACAATACCGTAGCTTCCCAAATAATATGCGGTTTCAGAAGACCAGAAGGAAATACCGCCGAAGCCGAACATATTTCCAAGGTCTGCCATTGCTCCGGATAATCCGCTGCCGCTGAAAATAACAAAGCTGATTAAAATTGCGATTACCACATAAATGTGGGATACAAACTTCGGAAGTTTCGCAAATACTTTGTTCAGTACAAACTTCTCCAGCAAAAGGAATGCCGCAAAGTACAAGCCCCAAATAATAAAGGTCCAGTCCGCGCCGTGCCAGAAACCGGTCAAAAACCATACGGTCAAGATATTAAAGAACCAACGACCCTTTCCTACGCGATTTCCGCCCATCGGAATATATACATAATCACGGAACCAGGTGCCGAGGGACATGTGCCATCTTCTCCAGAACTCCGCAATACTCTTTGAAATAAACGGATAGTTAAAGTTCTCAAGGAAATGAAATCCGAAAATCCGTCCGAGACCGATGGCCATATCCGAATAACCGGAAAAGTCAAAGTATAACTGCAGGGAAATGGCAACCGCATACATCCAGTATCCTGCCACCGTAGCTTCTTCCATGCCGTGCATGGTCTTTGCAAGACCGCCCAAGGTATCCGCAATCAGCACCTTTTTGGAAAGACCGATGATAAAACGGGTGACACCGTATCCGAAATTCTCAAAGGAATGAGTTCTGTGGGAAAGTTCCTCCTCTACCGTGGTATAACGCACGATAGGTCCCGCAATCAGCTGCGGAAACAGTGCAACATAAGTCGCCAGACGAATCGGGCTTTTCTGCACCTTCGCCTCTCCGCGATATACATCAATGGTATAGCTTAAGGTCTGGAAGGTATAGAAGCTGATACCGATGGGCAGTGCCAGCCCCAAAAGTGCGAAATCGGTCTTAAATATGGAATTCACATTGCTGATAAAGAAATCCGAATACTTAAAGAATCCTAACGCACCGATACTGGTAATGACACTGGACCAAAGAAACACCTTGGACCATACCGTGCCGCGGAACTTGTCTATTAAAAGTCCGTGAATGTAACTGGACAAAATCGTCGCAATCATAAGTAAGGTATACACCGGTTCTCCGTAAAAATAGAAGAACAAACTTGCTACAAGTAATACCAGATTCTTCAACTTAAACGGCACAATAAAATAAAGCAAAAGTACCGCTGCCAAAAAGTAATAAATAAAACTGATGGTAGAGAATAACAGAAGAATCCCTCCTTTCATAAAATAAGGGCACCTCTTATAGGAAGTGCCCCGTTATTCACTTATTTATACAAATTAATTTGCGGAATTCGGACACATCAGGAAGAATACCATGTTGTTGTAAGCTCCTACTACGGTCTGGTCTGCCTCAACGCAAACATTCCATGCCGGATTACAATTCTCGCTAAGGTCGGTCATGAAGTTTTCTACATCCGCGCCTTCCTCTAACTCGAAAATATAACCTGCAAACGGAACAGAACCCATCATCGGGCCAAACATTGCACCACTCTTGAAATCGGTAACTTCATAATTATCAAAACCATTCAGGAAACCCGGCAAAATCTCAGAAGCACCAAACGAAGCCTCCTCCGGAATAGACTCATGAATAGCAAGCATGAAAGCCGCATCCACCGGAGTAGCTGCCGGATTGTCGTTCATATTGGTCTCAAATGCTTCCCAAAGGGTCTCACCCCAAGTATTCTCTGCAACTTCCGGATAAATCACGGTTGCTTCACCTGCACCTTCGCCGCCTTCCGGAGCAGCGTTATCCATCTCAGCCGGATACATTAAGAAGTATACGGTATTCTCATACGCACCCACCTGGGTATAATCTGCGGTTACACAGATGTTCCATCTCGGATTTGCCTGATTCTTAAGCGTCTCAACAAATGCCTTTACATCCGCACCGTCTTCCAGCTCAAACACATAACCGATAAATGCGATGGAACCCATCATCGGGCCAAACATTGCACCCTTTTCAAAGCCGGCAAGTTCTCCTTCAAATCCGTTTAAAAATCCCGGCTCTACTTCTGCGGCACCGCCCATGAACTGAATCAACGGGTTAGTAACTAACTTATTTGCCATGTCAATCGGAGCAGTCTCCGGATTTGCCTTCATAGTTTCAAGGAACTCGTTCCAAAACTTTTCGCCTGCGGTACCTGCCGCAAATTCCGGTGTAATCACACTGTTATCCTTATTCTCTGCTTCCGGTGCCGGAGTAGAAGTTACGGTATTGTTCTCTGCCGGATTCTTCTCCTCATCCTTCTTGCCGCATGCTGCCATGCTAAAAATCATGGTTAAAGAAAGTACTACTGCTAATAATTTTCTCATTCTTATTCTCCCTTTCATCTTCAATTTCTTCATTTTATCTTTTTACTATCGCTTTTGTAAGGGGGCAACCTGTCCCTTCCACTTATAATACCGTGAAAGTTACAAAAGGTGACCGCATTTTACAAAAAAAATTAATTTTTTTCTTCCGTGGACACTTCCGTTACATAATAACGGGCCTCTCCGTCCTTTTCTTCACATACCATAGCAAAATAAATCTCTTCGGAAATCCAATTCGTCAACTGCATAAACGCATCCTGCTCCTGAAACAGTACATCCGCGGAGAGTGCCGTTCCATCCTCCCGTTCAATGGTAAGAACTCCGTGGGCTACAATCCCTTCCGCTGCCTCTTCGGCCGTTACTTCGGAAAGGCTACAGGATAGCAACTCGCCTTTTACCCGGGTGATATCCGCATCCTGCTCCGGCGTGTATGCCACAATCCGCAGTTCGTCGTTTTGCATTACCGGACCTTCTTGTCCCATCCGGGAATCTATTACCGACGGATTTTCCTCTTTACGATTTCCGGTCATCACGCCGATTCCCAAAATCAGTACCAATGCACAGCATGCCGTAGCAAGGGTTGCCGTCTTATAACGAAAGCCTTTTACAAAGGAAAAGAAGGAATTCTCTTTCTTCTCCTTCGCCTCTTCCATTTTCATAAGAGTAGCACGAATCAAATCTTCCGGTGGATTTATCTTACTAAGCTCTGCCTTTAAATCTTCTTTTCTCATAAAGAGCCGTTCCTTTCTTCTTCCAATTCCAGTCTGAGCTTCTGTCTTGCTCTGGACAAACGTTTTTTCACATTTGCTTCGGAAGTCTGTAAGATAGTTGAAATCTCACGAACGGACAAATCCTCATAATAAAACAGTAAAATCACGTCCCGCATATCCTTCGGAAGTTTCAGTACCTGTGCATAAAGATCTTCCTTTTCGGAGGAATCCTGCATCTCCTCCGTTGCTCCCGCAACCTGAGACAGCATCACATCATCCATGGAAGTCACATTTTTATGCCACGGAGCAACAAAGTGGGAATTGCAACAATTGATGGTTACCTTAATAATCCATGCCTTTCTGTGCTCCTCGGTTTCAAATTCTTTTTCACAGGAAACCAACTTAAGGAATACCTCCTGAAAAATATCATCGGTATCGGTTTTTGACTGTGTTCTCGTCAATGCGATTCGATACACCATGGGTGAATAATAGCGGACTACCGCTTCTGTAATCTCTTTCGGAAGTCTCGGTGGTTGCCCGTTGCCAAAAGAAGCTTCGTCCGTATTCCCATATGAAGTTGTCGCCTCGTATTTTTCCAATGAGTTTTTCTGTTCCATATCGTGTCCTTCACTTATAATACTGATTTTTTGAAAAAAGGTGACCAATCTTTAAAAAAAATTTAAACTATTCCGCTCCCTGCTGTTCCGGAACTCCGCTGTAATACAATTTATGATAAAATCCACCCTGCGCCAACAGTTCCTCATGGGTGCCCTGTTCGATAATATCGCCGTCTTTCATTACCAGTATCATATCCGCTTCCCGGATGGTAGATAACCGGTGGGCCACAATAAAACTGGTACGTCCCTTCATCATCTTATGAAAAGCCCGCTGAATCCGCACTTCCATACGGGTATCAATGGAAGAAGTCGCCTCGTCTAAGATTAACATCGGCGGCAGACAAAGCATTACCCGCGCAATACACAAAAGCTGCTTTTGCCCCTGGGAAAGATTTCCTCCATCCTCCGCAATCACCGTTTCATAACCGTCCTTTAACCGGCGGATAAAGTTATGGGCATAGGACGCCTTGGCCGCTTCCACAATTTCCTCCATGGTGGCATCCGGTCGTCCGTAAGCAATATTTTCCGCAATGGTACCGGCCTTTAACCAGGTCTCCTGCAACACCATACCGTAGTTTCCCCGCAAAGACTCTCTGGTCATATCCCGGATATCCGTACCGTCCACCGTAATGGTTCCCTTATTTACATCGTAAAAACGCATCAGCAAATTGATTAACGTTGTCTTACCGCAACCGGTAGGTCCTACAATGGCCACCCGCTGGCCTGGCTTTACATTTAAGTTCACATCTTTAAGGAGCGGTACCTCCGGAACATAGGAGAACGCCACATGGGAAAGTCCCACATTCCCTTCCGCCTCTGTAAGCACCACCGCATCTTCCTTATCCGGTATCTGCTCCGGCTCATCCAACAAATCAAACACACGCTTTGCGGAAGCAAGGGCATTCTGCAACTCCGTAATTACGGAAGAAATCTCATTAAACGGCTTGGTATACTGGTTTGCATAAGACAAGAAACAGGACAACTGACCGATGGTCAGTACCGCCGGACCTGCCGTAAGTGCCACAAAGCCACCGAAAATACCGACACCGGTATACACCAGACCGTTTACAAAACGGGTACACGGATTGGTCAGGGAAGAGAAGAAAATCGCCTTGATCCCCACCTTCTGTAAGCGGTGATTCACATCCCGGAAGCGATGCTCCGCCGTTTCTTCATAGTTAAAAGCGGTTACTACTTTCTGATTTCCCACCAGTTCTTCCACAAGAGAAGTCATCTCTGCCCGTACCTTGGACTGGGCCTGGAACAAAGAATAGGTACGTTTTGCAATAAAAGCTGCCACAAACAAGGATACCGGAGTCAGTACCACTACCAAAAGCGCAATTCCTACGTGAATAGACAGCATAAATCCCAAGGTAGCCACAATCGTTACCACGCCGGTAAAGAGCTGGGAAAATCCCATGAGTAAACCATCGGATAATTGGTCGATATCCGTAATAATACGGCTTAAGGTATCCCCGTTCGGGTGAGAATCCAAGTAACCCAGCGGCAAATTCTGTACATGGGCATACACCTTCGTACGAAGGTCACGCACCACATGGAAGGCAATCCGGTTGTTACATAAGCCCATCAGCCAGCTGGATGCTGCCATGATCCCGACCACAACCAAAAGACGAACCAAGATCGGAACAATGGCATCAAAATCCACCTTCCCCGGTGCCACCACATGGTCAATAGCCTGTCCGGTCAAGACCGGCGCATATAAGGTCGTAACTACTGTCACCACCGCAAATACTAAAGAAAGGCCAAGAAGCCATAAATACGGCTTGATTAACCCAATCACACGAAATAAGGTTGCAGAGTTTCCGGTTTTCTTTCTCATGCTTCCACCTCCTCTGCGGACACCTGGGATTGACAAATCTCTTTGTACACCTCACAAGTCTCCTGTAATTCTTTATGAGTACCGATACCGACGATTTCACCGTCTTCCAGAACTAAAATCACATCCGCATTCTGAATCGTTGCGGTACGCTGGGATACCATAAACACGGTCATCCCTTTTGTCCGCTCGGTCAGTGCCCGGCGAAGTGCCGCATCCGTAGCAAAATCCAATGCCGATGCACTGTCATCCAAAATCAAAATCTCCGGTTTTCTCACCAAAGCCCTTGCAATGGTAAGACGTTGTCTCTGACCGCCGGAAAGATTCTTTCCGCCCTGGTTTAACATATAGTCAAGACGCCCTTCCTTGGCATCCACAAACTCCTTTGCCTGGGCAATGAGCAGCGCCTCGTTGATTTCCTCATCCGTAGCATCCTCCTTGCCCCACTTCATATTGTCCCGTATCGTACCGGAAAACAATATCGCCTTTTGAGGAACCATGCCGATTTTACTGCGCAGTTCCCTCTGCGGGTAGTCCCGTACGTCCACGCCGTCAATGAGTACCGCCCCCTTTGTTACGTCATAAAAACGGGGAAGCAGATTTACCAAAGAAGATTTACCGGAACCGGTGCCGCCGATCACACCCACGGTCTGTCCCTTCTTTACAGCGAAGGTAAGACCCGTCAGTGCTTCTTCCTTTGCTCCCGGATAGGTGAAAGAAACATTGTCGAATACCACCGCCGGAGCATCCTCTCCGCCTGTTTTTTGCAGGCTGAAGCTTTCCTTATCCAACACCGTTGGTGTAAGGGCCAACACTTCATTCACACGTTTTGCGGAAGCCATTGCCTTTGTGAACGAAACAATCAACACCTGCAATGCCACCAGTGCGTTTAAAATCTGGGTCATGTAATTGACCAGCGCCATCACTTCACCCTGGGTAATCACGCCGGCGTCCACCTGCTTCCCACCCTGCATAATAATTGCCGCAATGGCCAGATTCACCACCACATAGGTCAGCGGATTCATGGCAACCGATACTTTTCCCACTCTCTTTTGTAACTTTAACAGCCGGTTACAATCTTCGGTAAATTCCTCTGTCTCATCCTGCTGTCTGCCGAAAGCACGAATGACTCTGGCACCGTTTAAACCTTCTCTCGTCGCAAGAGAAATGGTATCTAACGCCTTCTGTGCTTTGGAATACATAGGAATGGTCAGTACCATAATTCCGTAAATAATCAGTGCCAGAATCGGCGCCGCAATGACAAAAATCACCGCCACCTTTGCATTCACCAAAAAGGCCGCCACCAGCGCACCGACCACAATAAACGGGGAACGCAGAAACAAACGTAAAATCATATTTACACCGGATTGTACCTGATTCATATCACTGGTAATCCGGGTTACCAACGTGGACGTCCCGGCCTTATCCAGTTCCGCATAAGACAGCCGGTTCATATGGGCAAACAAATCATCCCGCAGCTCCGTACCGAATCCCACGGAAGCCTTCGCCGCAAAAAACTGGGCAATCAAAGAACATACAAGACCTACCACGCCAAGCAGCACCATAATAATTGCCGCCTTGTAAATATACGCCTTATCTCCCTTTGCAATCCCGTTATCCACCATATCCGCCACCACCAGCGGTACCAAAAGCTCAAAAAAAGCTTCCAGCATTTTAAACAACGGTCCGATGATACTTTCTTTTTTATAATTCCTCAAATATCTCGCCAACTTAAGCATCGCATAACTCCTCTGTCAAGCAGTGTCGTTTCTTATGATAAAGTCTCCCTCTGCTACTCATTTTATTAAGGTCGATTATAGCAAATATTGGTAGGGGTGTCAACGCAATCCCCATTGAGGCTTCTTATTCTATCTATATTTAGTTCATAGGACTTTTTTCTCATACAATTTTTAGTGTTTTTTAAATTTTGCTATTAAGTAGCACAAAAAACAAGCCGATATTCTAGTCAAACAAATGAATCACAGTTGTGCTGAAAGGATTCAGTAACTTCTCGAACGGACTCGAAAACTGTATTTCATGTTAGAAATCAACCTATCAAAATGAATTCAATTCGAGGAGGGACCTATTATGGCAATGATCGTTCAACACAACATGCAATCTATGAACGCCAACCGTATGTTAGGCATTGTTTCTACCAATCTTGCAAAGTCCACGGAAAAGCTTTCTTCCGGTTACCGCATTAACCGCGCAGCAGATGATGCAGCAGGCCTTGCGATTTCCGAGAAGATGAGAAGCCAGATTCGTGGTCTCACGCAGGCATCTACCAACGCGGAAGACGGTATTTCTTTAATCCAGACCGCAGAAGGTGCTCTTAACGAATCCCACAGCATTTTACAAAGAATGCGCCAGCTTGCCGTACAGGCAGCCAACGGTACCGAGACCGATGACGACCGCGGAAATATCCAGGATGAAATCGAGCAGTTACAGGATGAGTTAGACCGTATCGCAGAAACCACCGAGTTCAACACCATGAAGTTACTTGACGGTTCCTTTGACGGTGTGGCCTCCACCAATACCACGTCCGGTCCGAAGTACGGTCAGTTCAGCGGTGCACACGGTGCATTTATTACTTCCGACGTAGCAGGCGTTACCATTCAGACCACCGTTACTGCAAAGGTAGGCGGCGAATCCGCTATCTGGGATAAGACCGGAAAAGCATTAACCATCAACCTGGCAGAAAACAAAACCTATACCCAGGCCGATATTGATAACTTAATTAAGAATGCAAAACAAGAAGACTCCAATATGGAAAATACCCCTGCAGAGGTTACTTTTAAGCTCTCTACCGGCGTATTTACCGCAACCGCTGCCGCTGCTGCAAACCCGACTACCGGCACTGTTGCAGGCGTCCGTGCTACCGGTACAGAAAAACTGGTTGCTGACGATTCCGGTAAGTTTGTAGGTGCAAACTCCATTACTATCACCTCTAACAAATATGGTAAGGACTACAATATCAGCATTAATTTTAAGTTTAATGCGGAAGCAGGCAAGGAAAGTGTCACCATGTCTACCGCTCCGACCTACGTTATGTCCGGCGCAACTACCCTTGCAGATGCCATCACAAAGAATGCCGGCTACGAAGTTTCCTTGCAGTCCGGTAAAGAATATACAGCGGAAGAAATCGAAGACATCCTGGCTCAGGCAGGTCTTAATGTATCCGTTGAATTAGACGGTGTTACCGCCACCAACGGAACCGATACCCCAAACACCTTATTCATTACCGACTCCACTATAAACAAAGTCGTAACCCTGAAAGATGGTGCAGGTCTCGGTGACGAGGATGCGTTCCTTACCCAGAATAATTATGACAGTGTAAATTCCACCGGCGGCATGCGTTTACAGATCGGTGCAAATGAAGGTCAGACCATGGAATTTAATATCGGTGATATGAGCGCTACTGCTCTCGGTGTCAGCGGACAGAACGTTCGTGTAGACGAACAGGACAGAGCCGAACAGGCTATCACCACCATTGATAAGGCAATTGAAATTGTTTCCAAACAGCGTGCTGCTCTCGGTGCGGTTCAGAACCGTTTGGAACACACCATCGCAAATCTTGATACCTCCGCAGAAAACCTGCAGACCGCAGAGTCCCGTATCCGTGACGTAGATATGGCTGCCGAGATGGTAGAGTACAGCAAGAACAACATTCTTTCCCAGGCTTCCCAGTCTATGCTGGCACAGGCAAATCAGGCAACCCAGGGTGTACTCTCCTTGTTACAGGGCTAATATATAACAAAATAAGTTTACTTCACCTACTCGTTTCGTATGTTGATTTCCGAAAGGATATACTGTGTCCCGATAGGTTGAAAATAGTAGAAAAGGTCGCTGATACAGCGGCCTTTTCTACGTCCGATGCTTGCTTCGGACGAGCGGCGAAGCCGCTTATTTTCATGTGCAAGGAGCGCAGCGGATTGCGAATGACCTACTATCAAAGACGCTTTTGTCATTTTCATCCTCATTTTTTCACAATCCCTTGCGTAAATCTTACAAAAAAGCCCTATATTTTGTAACTTTTTTCTTTTTTTTTACTATTTTCTCTAAAGAAAGCTTTTTGTATTGCCGATATAGTTTACAAGTGAATGAAACACAGCCATACTGAAAGGACTCAGTTATCACCCGAACGGATTCGAGGGGCATGTATTCATCGTAAAAATACAACCTATCGCAAACAAACATGCTCATACAGAAGAGCAAATTTCAACTATCGGGAGGTAACGACTATGGCAATGATCGTTCAACACAACATGCAGGCAATGAATGCCAATCGTATGCTGGGCATTGTTTCCGGCCAGCAGGCAAAATCTACAGAGAAACTTTCTTCGGGCTACCGCATCAACCGCGCCGCTGATGACGCAGCAGGCTTAGCGATTTCCGAAAAGATGCGTTCCCAGATCCGTGGCCTCACACAGGCTTCCACCAATGCAGAAGACGGTATTTCCATGATACAGACTGCAGAAGGTGCACTGAATGAATCCCACAGCATTTTACAAAGAATGCGTCAGCTGGCTGTACAGGCTGCCAACGGCACCGAAACCGACAGCGACCGTGACAATATTCAGGACGAAATCGAGCAGTTGCAGGATGAGTTAGACCGTATCGCAGAGACCACCGAGTTCAATACCATGAAGCTGTTAGACGGTACCTTCGACGGGGCCAGTACTTCCACTACCAACGCAGGTCCGAAGTACGGTAACTACAGTGGAGCAATGGGCGCTTTCATTACCTCCGATATTCCGGGTGTAGTCGTTGTTGCAAACACCAATGCAACGGTAGGCGGCGAGTCCGGCATTTGGAGCAAAGACGGCAAGACCTTAACCCTCAGCCTTGCAGCAAACAAGACCTATACCCAGGCTGACATTGACGGTTTGATTAAAAACGCAAAGCAGGAAGACAGTAATGCAGACAATACTCCGGCAAATGTAAACGTACAATTGGCAACCGGTGTTTATACCGCTACTACTACCGGTACCACAGCCGGTACCGTTGCCGGAAAGAAGGCTTCCGGCAACAACGACGCCGACCCGATTACCGCCGGAAGCTTTGTTGGTGCTAACAAGATTAGCATCACCTCTAATAAATACGGTAAGGACTATAACATCAGCATTAACTTCAAGTTTGATGCCGATGCCGGAAAGGAAGAAGTAAAGCTTACCACTTCGCCTACCTACAGCAACAGTAATGCAGATACCATCAATATTACCAATGTTGTAACCAAGAATGCCGGTTACGAGATTTCCTTACAGTCCGGTAAAGAATATACCGCTGAAGATATCGAAGATTTACTTGCAACCGCAGGTTTGAATGTAAGTGTAAAGTTAGACGGTGTCACCTCCGGTACCGGTACTGATGAACCGAATACCCTCTTTGTTACGGATTCCAATGAGGAGACCTTAGTTACCTTAACCGGTGGCGACGGCTTAGGTGATGACAATGCATTCCTGACCCAGAACAACTACGACAGTGTGGCATCCTCCGGCGGTATGGTATTGCAGGTAGGTGCAAATGAAGGTCAGACCATGCAGTTTAACATCGGCGACATGAGTGCTACTGCTCTTGGTGTCAGCGGCAACAACGTCCGGGTAGACAGACAGGACCGTGCTTCCTCCGCAATCGGTGTCATCGATGCGGCAATCGAAAAGGTTTCCAAGCAGCGTTCCACCTTAGGTGCTGTCCAGAACCGTTTGGAACACACCATTGCAAACCTGGATACTTCCGCAGAGAACTTACAGCAGGCAGAGTCCCGTGTACGCGATGTGGATATGGCAGCAGAGATGGTGGAATACAGCAAGTACAACATCCTCTCTCAGGCTTCCCAGTCCATGCTGGCTCAGGCAAATCAGTCCACGCAGGGTGTTCTTTCCCTCTTACAGGGCTAATAAAAAACGTGATATCAGAAGTAAAACCTTCTCCTTCAGAGGTTGCCGTCCTTCCACATCCCGGACGGCAACTTCTTTTTTGTCTGTTCTCTTGTTTTTATCGGTTTCTTATTTTTTCAATTCCGTCTTTTTAAGTTACCTTTTTGAAATATTTCTGCAATTTTTGATTTTTTATAGATTTTTATGTATAAATATGGTAAGATGAAACTTGGTAGCAAAACTATATTACATCGGAGGTATTTATGGAATACGAAGAGTCTTACTTTAAAAAGCAAGCGAATAAAAACACACTTCTTATGTGGACCATACTGAATGTGATTTTTACCGTCTTGTACATCATCGAAATGTTAAAAGGCGGACGGACCCCGCAATATCTTGCGATTTTCCTTTCCATTTGCTGGATTCCTTATTTAGTGGGTCTGCTGGTACTAAAAGTAAAGAGCTGGAGCACCGAAATCTATGCCGCGTTTGTGTCCGGAGGTTACTTACTGCTTTTCCTCTTTGTACTTATGACCACCAAAACTAACGTTACCTACGGTTACGTATTTCCGGTAGCCAGCCTGTTGGTTCTTTACAAAAAAAGAAAATTATTATTGGGCTGGGGCATTGCCAATGTTGCAATTCTTTTGGCATACCTGATCAAATTAGGTACGACCACCGGTTTTACTCCGGAAGCCGTTACCGACGCGGAGATTCAAATCGGTGTTACCGTATTGTGTTATGTGGCATTTGACATCGCAATCCGTCACATGACAAAGACCGAAGAAGCCATGTTAGGCCTTGTAAAGTCCGACTTAAACCGCGTAATTCTTACCATTAAGCAGGTAAAGACCGCCAGTAACTCCATTGTAGACGGTGTCACCGTTGTGAGCGAACTTTCCGACGAAAACAAAGAAAGTGCCGACAGCGTTGTGGGCAGCATGGAACAGCTCACCAGGGATAATGAGATTTTACAGGAAAAGAAGGATTCTTCTTTGGATATGACCAATCAAATCAGTGTTCAGGTTCAGAACGTTGCCGCCATGGTGCAGGAAATGGTTGCTTTGGTGGAAGAATCCGTGGAAGATGCACGAACCAGTTCCGCACAGCTTTCCGATGTAGTGGCTTCCACCAATGAAATGGCACAGCTTTCCGGTGAAGTCGAACAGATTTTAAACGATTTCCGAAATGAATTTGAGATGGTGAAGGCAGAAACCGGTACCATCGAAAAGATTTCCGGTCAAACCAACCTTCTGGCATTAAACGCCTCCATTGAGGCAGCAAGAGCCGGAGAAGCCGGCAAGGGCTTTGCGGTAGTTGCGGATGAAATCCGTGACCTCAGTACCGGCACCAAGAGTTCTTCCACCAGTATTATGAATGCACTGGCAAATTTGGAAGTTACCGCCGACCGTATGACCGAATCCATCACAAAGACCTTACAATTAATTCACACTACTTTGGATAAAATCACCCAGGTGGATACCAGCGTTGCCCGCATTACCGCAGATGCCACCAAATTGGGAGATAACGTTCAAGTCATTGATTCCGCAATGCAGGAGGTAGAAGCTTCCAATCTCCGCATGGTGGATAACATGAACGAAATTCGCAACGTGGTAGATGTAATGACCGCAAGCATCAAGGATGCCGACGATAATACCCGCATTATGCGCAGTAAATATTTGGAGACTTCTACCAACGTAATGGCCATGGGTGCCATTGTAGGCCAGTTAATCAGCGAACTGGGCGAAAGCGGTTTTATGACACCGGAAGATATCAAGCCGGATATGTACCTTGCTTTTGAAGAAGAAAACGGTTCTCAGAACACTTCATACAAAGCCCGCGTTCTCTTTGTAAACGGCAATTCCATTCAGGCCCGCTTTGTAAACGATGTCTGCACTACCACTCCGGAAGCCGTATACCATGCCACCTTTACCGTAAACAGCGGTATCTATCGTTGGGAAAATGTAAAGTTACAGGAGCAAAAAGACCGCACCGTTACCTTCACGGTTGTGGGTAATCCAAAGGTATCCAACCGGAGAAAATTCTCCCGTTTGCCGATTTCCAAGCCGTGTCACTTCACCTTGGAAGGATATGACATCCCGCTTCTCGGTACTATAGTAAACTTAAGTGCAGGCGGTTTTGCTTTCTTCTCTTCCGATGAAGAATTAAAGGATGCCAAAGGGAAAACCATTACAGTCAACGTCGACAATATTCCGGAACTTGCAGGTGTGGATTTGGAAGGTTCCATTATCCGTATTACCGACCACAACGGAATTTACATTGTGGGTTGCCGCATGTTATATGATCAACTGGATGTTCAGAATTATATCGAAAAAGAATACGAGAAAGCATAATCTTTCGTTCGAAAAATTCTAGTTCCACACACAAAAGGGACTGTGGCAAATCAGTTTGCACAGTCCCTTACTTTTAACAGTTTTTATTTCACACACAAGGTTAATGTATTATATCGGTTCAGACTTACTTCCAGTTTTTCATCATACATCGTTTCCCCGTTTATGTTCCAATAAAACTCGTAGCCGTCTATCTTCGGCAATTCAAGTGTAAAACTTCCCGGTAACATCATGGCATATGACGTTCTTTTCCCGTTCTCCTCCAAGGTGAAACTGCACGGAAAATAAGAAACACGTTCTCCGTTTCCTAACGTTTCCACCGTATAACAAGGATATAACTCCATCAAATCCCCTTGCTTCATTCCGTAAAAGGCAAAGGTATTGGTATCCGAAGCATTATACCACATCATATTATACGGTACAATATAACCGTCGCTGTATACCCTTACGGACTCTTTATAAATTGCTTCAATTCCGTTCTTAATCCCCGTATCGCTTGTAATATATCCTCCGTCAATCTGCTCTAACCACCGACCGACCGGATCTCCCACATAAATATCCTGCATGGCAATTGAGGTTGCCAAAATCTGATATGGTTCCAATGCACGGCGTAGTGTCTCCATATCTGCCACTGCCGGCGTTCCCGGATCTTTCACCGTTTGTGGCACACTAATCTGTATCTGGCACATTCCATCCACCGGAACGTCAACGGAAGTCTCCTGCTTTTCCAAACACAGAATCGGCCAATTCAACTGAATGTCAAAAATTTTCTGCGGTTCCGTAGATTTTGTTCCTCCGAACTCCCAGCACAAGTCATACCCGTCCACACTCGGCAAACTGATGGCGGTACTTTCCTGCACCACAAAAGTATAAAACTGATTCACTTCCTCCTCAGTCTCCGGAACCGTCTCTCTGGTCATCATGCGAACCGGCACATAACGATGGTTGATACCATCCTCCGGCACCTGTACCGTGTATACCGGATACAAAGTCAGATACGGGAACTCCACACCAAACTCCGCAAAGGTACCGTGTTCTTCAAGACCAAACAGTTTATTTCCGTCGTTTTCGCTATAAAAGCCTTCGCAACGAATCACGACTTCCTTCCCATACACTGCCTCGGCCGCATCTTTTATCGCACCCTCGCCATGAATATATCGGTCCGCAATAGCATTTAACCGCACATTCATGTCATCTTGGAACGTAATCTGCTCATTCACTGCAGTAGCAAGCAGGGTCTTCTCGTATGGAAGCATCACCTCATAGAACTCATCCATACCGGATGCCACAACCTGATTCAAGTTCAATATCTTCGGCAAATAGACCTGCAAATACAAAGTACCGGTAGCTTCTGTCTCATCCGGCGCTTCGGTCGGAGTCGGTGTCGGAGCCGGAGTCGGTGTCGGAACCGTAGTCGGCGTCGGCACGATTACCGTTCCCGTTCCGTCCACTTCCCACTCACAGATAAACGCTGCCGTACCGCCGGCTTCCCGCAAACCGCCGTCATTCCAGTAATACGGACGATTTAACCAAATCATGGCATAATCTTCTTCCCGGTAATTATCAACATCATCCTTGTACCAATTGGTATAAGTTACCTCATCTCCGGTAACCCATTTCCAGTCTCCTTCCACAGCTTCATCCGTAAGTCCGAAGTATGCAAAAAAGAATCCGCATTCCACCATTTTATCGTACAAAAACTTATTTTCTTCCTCGCTTTGAATGATTGCAAGGTGTCCGCCGCGTTCTTTGCAATACTCGTTCATTTCTTCCCAGGTCATTCCGTCTATCGGAACAAAGGAATACTGATGGTCCTCCGGGCGATACCCATCACCATCGGATGCCGTGCCTTCAAAATACTTGTTAATCTTTTCTAACAGCTCACCCTTAATCGCCTTCTCTTCCTCGGACAAATTGCCCTGATTCTTAGAAAGATCCTCTCTTAAATATGTAGCCGAAAGTTCACTTAAATCCTCCGCTTCGATTACTTTTGTCTCAGCCGCAAATTCATATTCCCCGTCTGCTGTTTCCGACAGTACTTCCATGGTACCGGCCTTAGAAACACGTTTTTCCGCCGAACCTTCCGGCTTTACGTATACCTCGCCCTCAAAGGTAAGAACCTTCATCACCTTATCAACCAACTTGCCGGCCTCGTCCCTTAGCTCACGACAAACCACCTCAAACTGTGTACCGCGCACCGACATAACACCGGACGGCGCAACCACTTTGTACTCACTGTTCTCGGAAAGCTTATTTTTAATGTCAGAAAACACCGCACCGTATTCCAGTTCAATTTTCGTCCGGCTGTCTTCCTCCGTTCCTTCCGCAATCAGCACCAGCTTGGTTACTTCATCCACCACAATATACTTATCATCATCCAGACAAAGGGTTACCTTTGCCCCTTCTTCCGTCATTAACTCATCTCCGGACTGCAGGTTCATATTCTCGGTGGCCTTAAGTGCCTTCATGTCCCCGCGATTAATACTTACTTCTCCCTCAAGCTCCGTAATCCGGATATTACGATACGCTTCCTCTTTCTTACACAAAAGACAAATACAAACTACGGCAATCACCGCCAGCACTCCGACAATCGCCATAATCAAACCCAATTTACCCTTCTTCTGTTTCTTCTCTTCCGACATAACATAACCCTCACACAATTTCTTAAAATATATACAAAATATATCATATCCCAATTAGATTATATGAGCTATGTCAAACAATGTCAAGAAAAGCATAAAGAGGTCGCACATAAAGTGCGACCTCTCTTCTTATTCCGCTTATTCAAAAACACGAATTTGCTTCTTCTCCAACTCTTCCGCCAAACGAACCATTTCTTCAAAGTCTTTCAGTAATTTCTCGGATATCCGCTCGGAACTCTTACAGAACTCTCTTGCCGCATCCAGATTTTGATTCTTCAAGGCTGCAATTGCCTTATCCCCGTTGGCATGAAACTCCTTATGTTGCTCCCTGATATCCTTCCAGATTGCCAAAATCTCCGGATTCTTCGGTTGTACCGCATAGTAGAAATGTCCAAATGCACAACGATGGTCGTTGGTCTGTAACGGTTCCGGCTTGCCGGCTTCAATCATATGCTCCAACTTCTGCAGCCATCCCTTATGGGCATCAATTGCACCTCCGACCGCTTCAATAAATACCTGATTACTCGGCATATAGAACGCATCCAGTGCCAAAGTACCAAAGTCCTTGTTGGTACCACGCAGACATTCCTCGATGGTAATCATCGGCTTTACCACATCTCCGAGGCTTACACTTACCTCCTTTAAAATAACCACTTCCTGTGCCACATCGGAAACCTTCTCATCCAGCTGCATTGCCTGATTTTCCACCTCACTCATGGAACTACTGATTTCTTCACTGGTTGCCGCAATATTGGTAAGACTCTCGTTAATATCCTGCAAACGCTTTCTGTTTTCCACATTACCTTCTACAATCACGGTTAAATTCTCGTTAATCTGATTTAACGCAGCCACTGTAGTTTCTACGCTTTCCGCACTCTGCTGGGAAGCGGTACGGATATTGGTTACAAACTCAGACATGTTACTGGTAAGTGCTCTGGTTTCGTCTGCCAACTGACGAATCTCATCCGCAACCACCGCGAATCCCTTACCGGCCTCTCCCGCTCTTGCCGCCTCAATGGAAGCATTCAATGCAAGGAGATTGGTCTGCCCGGAAATTGCGTTAATGGAACCGATTACCTCCTGCATCTGCTCAATTACCTTAAGTAATGCGGACATATCCGCCTGCATGGTCTTGGAATCCCGCTCCGCATCCTTCGATAAACGCTCGATACTCAGCACATTCTCCTCACTCTTTTCGATAGCCTGCAAGCACTCCATGGTATTTCCGGAAATCTCGGTAATGGACTGGGCCAGCATATCATGGGCCACCGCAACCTGCTTTGTTACCATGGCAGCCTCTGCGGAAATATGATTCAAATCCACCGCATCTCCGGATAAATGCTCACTGATTTCCGTTAACTCATCTACTCTGTCACTTACCTGCAAATCCAGATTACTCATGTTCATTGCAGACGTAAGGGTATTGGTCATAATCCCTTCAAGGGACGTTCTTCCCTTAAGCAAACGATTGTGAATCTCCACAAGCTCCGGCGAGCCCTCCACCGTCTCTGTTCCACGCAATACGCGGATTGCATCAATTAATTTTACGTCCTTCTTTTTACGAAACATATCAATCTCCTCCTTCGTTCTCCCGGATACAAATATCCTTCGTTTTCTTTCGAAATAACCACTTTTCTTTTCATCTATTATATCACTTTTTTCGCGAAATGTACAGCATTTTTAACGATTTTATCCCAATCCACAGACATCTTATTATAAATACATAAATTGGAAGATTTTATAAGTTTTTATACAATATAAACAAAAAAAGAACCCTCGTATCAAGGCGTGCCCTGACCCGACAGTTCTTTCTGTACACTTCTCATAATGTAATTTTTTACATTTTTCTCTGTATCATACTTTTTAAAAACGAAATTCCTTTTCTTGCCTTCTCTAAACCTGACACCTCACACAGCACCGTCGCCTCCGGTGCATACTGTTCTTTTAGGCAAAAAAACTCCTCCCAATCCGTCATTCCTTCCCCCGGAGCCATATGCACATCCCCTGCAAAACAATGGTCATTCACATGGATATGGCGAACAAACTTGCCTAATTGTTCAAACCACACTACACCGTTCTTTGAGGTAATCTGGGCATGGGAATAATCCAGACAAATCCCGAAATTCTTTACATCCTGCAATCGCTCCGCCAATTTCCTTAACATTTCCGGTGTATCATCAAACATGTTTTCCATAAAAATTTCAACATCCGGATACTCCTTTGCCAATTCACGAACTGCTTCTTCCGTACAATCCAACCAATGGGTATCATATATTTCTCCGTGCAAAAACGGGCAATGATTTCCGTGAAACACAACGCCGCGCAAGCCCATTTTCTTCGCAATTTCCATGGACTGACGCATCCGGAGCAGAGAAACTTCCCGAATCTTTGCATCGTAACTAAACACCGTCACATCAAAAAATGCCCCGTGCATGGTATCTTTGGAACAATCCCGGTTCAATCTTTTATACTCCGCAATCCGTTCTTCCACCAGTTTTTCGTCATCCAATACGGACGGAAAAATAAAATCGTTATATTCAAATCGCAAGTTCTGCTCCGCCGCATACTGCGCCGACTCCGCCACAGATTTAAAATCCGGTATCATATACAACTGTGTCATATACTCACCTCAATTCTCATTTTCTTTTCTTTTTTCATTCCACTCTATCGACTGCCGGAACTCTGCCAGTACAGCCTCATCAATCTGCCCGTCCTCTGCCATACGACTGAGAATATGAAAGGCAGATTCCTTGGAATGGGGACGCTTATAAGGCCGGTCATCACTGGTTAATGCATCAAACACATCCGCAATGGTAAGCAAACGCACCTCAAACGGTAAATCATCCCCGGAAAGTCCCTTGGGATATCCGGTACCGTTTAAGAACTCATGGTGATTGCTTGCCCAGGTACGAACATTTTTATAATGCTCATCAAAATTCATGGCAGTCAGGAACCGTTCCGTATACACCGCATGCTGCTTCATAATCTCACGCTCTTCATCGGTCAGGGTTCCCTTCTTAATCAAAAGACAAACCGTTTCCTCCGGCGTAATATACGGAAGCACCGTTCCGTCCGTGTCGCAATATGTCTTTTCTGCCAACTCCTTGATCTGCATCTCCTTGGCATCTTCCAAAAATCCCGCGCTGTTAATCTGCAAAATCAGTTCCGTCATTTTCGCAATATACTCTGCCTCTGCATTGTATTCATCCTTGGAACATCTTTCTTCAAAGAAATCAATCTGCTTTAACGCACGAATATACTTCAAACGGTTCAGTACCATTTCCAGCCGTCCCGCCAGTCTGGTCTCTTTATTCATGACATCCAGCGGTGTTACCAGCTTTCCGATATCGTGCATCAGTGCCGCCAGCTCCAGTTCTTCCCTGTGCCCCGCATCAAAGTGACGGCCGTTCCCCTCTTCCGCAGTGTTACTGTATTCCACAAAATCCACAACCAAATCATGGACATGCTTGGAATGATAATAATTGTACGGCGTTCTGGCGTCGATTGCGTTGGTAAATACGTTCACAATGGAATGTAACAACTGCTTAATCTGTCCGATGTACTGCATATTGGACAGAGAAACCGCCGCCATGGATGCCAAGGCACGAATCAACACTTCATGCTCCTCCGTAAATGCAATCAGTTCGTTGTTTTCATCTCTTGCATTCAAAAGCTGCGCCACACCGATTAATTTCTCTTCGTGGTTAATGAGAGGGAATGCCAGCATGGACATGGTACGGCAGCCAAACATCTTGTCATACTTTTTCGGACCGGAAAAGTCAAAGTCCGTATTCTCGGCGTAAACATCCGGCACATTTACCAAAGTACGATGAATTGCGCTGTAACCGCATACCTTTGCTTCATCCAGTTCCATCGGAGCCGCCTTGCCGCCCCGGCGCTGTACCTCCGGGTCCACATTCCGCATAATCATAAACTCCAACCGTTCATTCCGGAATAAATACAAGGTACCGCCTTCACAGTTGGTCAAATCCATGGCGCAAGTCACAATCTTTTCCAGAATTTTATTATAGTCATGCTCGGATGTGAGCGTAATACTCATATCCAGTATCTTGTTTACATCTAACACCCCGATATCCTCCTTATTCTGTCTTCTCCTCCGCAGCTTCGTTCGTTACTTCCTTTGCTGCCTCTTCCTTCGCTTCCCCGTTATTTTCAACAAAATCCAGCACGGAATGTACCGCCAAAGGCTCCGCTTTTCCCTTTAATGCCATTTCCCCTAACGGTTCCGTAATGATTCTTCCGGCAAGACGCTGCCGCAGGTTTTCACTGATCACCACCTGTCCGCCCAGTGCTTTTCCCTCCAAGCGGGCTGCCGTATTGACCGTATCGCCGATGGCGGTATAGTCCATCCGGGTTTCACAACCGATGTTTCCAACGACCGCCTTGCCGCAGTTGACGCCCACACCGAAAGCAACCTCCCGGCCGATTTTTTCCTTAATCCGGACGTTTACCTTCGCCGCACCGTGTACAATATCCAGTGCCGCCTGTACTGCCCTTGCTTCGTAATCCGGCAAATCCACCGGCGCGTTAAACACTGCCATGGTAGCGTCGCCGATAAACTTATCCAGGGTACCGCCGTTTTTAAAAATCGCCTCCGTGGTAAGTGCCAGATATTCGTTTAACATCTCCACCACCTGTTCCGGAGAAAGCGCTTCGGAAAGGGTGGTAAACCCACGGATATCTACAAACAGTACCGCAATATCTCTGGATTCACCGCCAAGCTTAATGGACAGCTCACCGCTTTTATTCATTTGCTCCAATACCTGCGGAGCCACGTACTTCTTAAACTCCTTCATAATCCGGCGTTTACTGAGCCATTCGCCCACGTATTTGCCGATAATGTGACCGGCTAACATAAGAAGAATACAAACTACAAGACCGAAAGGATATACATACCAGCCTTTGTCATAGACTTCTTTTACGCCAAACAGATAGGCCGCAATCAGCACTACTCCGCCACCGATACTGATTCCCAAATTGGTCTTTCGCAACAACAGTAAATACAAAAGACAGATTACAATATTCACTACGGTTACCAATTCCGGCTTTGCTTCCTGATAGGAATATCCTCTACACAGAGAATCGATGATGTTGGCGTGGATTTCCACTCCGAACATCTGACCCTCTTTGGAAATCGGCACCGAATACTGGTCCATCATGCCCGACGTATACGCACCGACTAATACGACTTTGTCTTTAAAATAGCGCGGGTCCACTTCGCCGCTTGCTACCTTTGCCCAAGGATAGGTAGAATACCCTCCCGGCTGACGGATAAAATGAATTCCGTATAAATTCATGTCATCTACCCGCGGCACATACGGCGCCTTCCCCATAAACTCCATATATTCCAAATAGGTCCGATACGGGAAGCTGTACACCGTTTCCCCGTCATATTCTACAGACAACAGGGTATGTCGTACCACATCATCCTCGTCGGGAGAAGTATTGGAAAAACCGTGGGCGGTAGCCTCCTTTAATGCTTCATACGGATACTCGTATCCCTCCACATAAAGCTCGTCCGCCACCAGTTCCCCGTCTACTTCCTCCACCTTCGTCCGCATCTTCGCCCTGGAAGCAATCACAACATTTCCGGCTTCCTTTGCCGCTTCTACAAAAGCCGCGTCACCCTCCGGGCTCCGGCTCGTTACATAGTTAATATCGAATGCGATAACCGCCGGCCTAGTATCCGGCTGGTTCAAAGCCCGGATTAACTCCGCCGCCCTGCTTCTATCCCATTCCGTAAAGTAGCCGTACTCTTCCTCGGACTCCGCATCAATGGTAATAATCTGTATATTTCCGGTTGCCTGCAACCCACGGGAGTACAAGGCATCCGTCGCCCGTTGCCCCAGTGATTGTGCCAACTCACTGTTGGAGCAAAGCCCCAACAGCAGCACGGCAAGTATTGTAATTGCTAAGGATACTCTTTTGTTTTTTAACATAAATGCTCCTTTTATCCATTCACTACACACCTAAAAGACAGCCTATCGCGTGTACTGATAAGTATTACCTGCTTCTTCTACCGAAGCAAACCAGCCGTTGGCAATTAAATCAGCTCCGGTTAATGTATGTGTCCCGGCCTCACAATTTACCGATTTACCGGTAGAGTAATCGTGTCCGCTACACTCGATTACCATCTCCACCATAGTCATTTCCTCCGCAGACAAAATTGCTTTTCTTAACATTTCTACATCTGTTATGACTTGAGAGCCATAAGTAAAGGATTTCAGTGTGAAGTTCGTTTTTGTCATATAAGTAGCGTAATCATGATCAGGAACCGTATGTTCCGCATCTTCCTTCATGTAATATGGTTCTTCGCCGATACGGCAATAGGTCATCCAATAGCGATTTCCCACACAATCTTCAAAACATCCTGCATTATAAACCGTCAGTTCATCATAAGAATGACCGTATACGCTACACCACTGCTCGTTTTCCAGCCTTACAAAATCACCCCCGTACAACGCAATGGCATCACACTCGGAACAGCGATACTCTCCCGTTGTATCATCATAGAGTATGGTACCTCCATCCTCATGGCTCCTTACCTCAAAACCATATCCACAACGCACACAAGGACGACACTCTACGGCTAAAATCACATCTTCCTGGTTTACAACGGCGTTTTTACATACAAGCTTATACTCCGGTGCACAGACATGGGTAATGGTTGCAGGCACTTCTTCCAATTCCCCGGTTTCCGGATTTTCCTCATAGGAGATGCCTTCTGTTGTCACAATACACCGGCTGATATCATATCCCTCTCCTACATACTGTTGGCAGTTCAAACAGTACTCCATCACGCGGGTTCCCTCCAGCACGTCCGTATTGCCTTCCTGACAGTAATAATCCACAGCGCTCCAGATAGGCTGACCGTCCTCCGTAACTTCGGAAGCCATCACAATATCCCAGGCAACCTGACCATGAATTTTCTCTTCCTTCGTTTCCGTACAACCATCATTCGTACAGTACCAATAACTCGTACCGTCCATATCACTGGTCGGTTCTCTGCGCTTAGCAGTGTCCTCTACCCACTTATGATCTCCTAACGGAAGTTCCTCTACTCTTACATTGGAATTACATACCAGACACTTAAACACAAGTTCTCCTGCCTTCTGACAGGTACCCTCAATAGTTGTTCCGTGGTCTTCCGTATGGCCAAACATGGTACACCAATCTATAGTGCCGTAGGTATCTTCAAAGGAGTCAAAATCGCCTCTGCCACAAGTATTACAGTACAAGGAACCATCTGCATTTCGATACATGTCATGCGGTCCCAACTCTGATCTACCATCACAACATACATATTCAATATAAGCTGTGCCCAAAACGCGAGCAACCTGATAGTTTTCATCAATTACCTGATAATATACATGCGGATTTCCACTCCACGTCTGTGCCTGCAAGTGTATTCCGTCGCCTTCTACAAGAATAAGCTCCCGCTGCTCTATCGGTTCCCATTTTCCCTGCTGACGACAAACCGAACAGAATTGTACTTGTTTCAT
Source organism: Lachnospiraceae bacterium (assembly GCA_017938405.1). GTDB lineage: Bacteria > Bacillota > Clostridia > Lachnospirales > Lachnospiraceae > SIG307. Next base: position 1,588 of record JAGBBP010000034.1, on the reverse strand, counting down.
TCCTTCACGGTAGCCGGCTCCGCCGTCTCTTTGGCAATCAAAGTCTACCGGCTCCCAGGTGCCGTCCTCTTTGTATATCGCATACTCCCAGGTTCCGCTCGAAACATGACTGCTATCCTCATAGAACGCATCACACCCCTCTATTGTACATACATACCGCTTTGTACCGTGCTCCGTATCCGTCGGTTCCGTTACCCATCCGTCCTCTTCTTTATAATCGTGATAGATTTCTTCTTCCCTATAGTCACAGCCCATAATCTGACAGGTAGTCACACTCCTGTCGTGATCCTTCTCGGACTCTGCCTCTATAAAAGTAAACGTCGTCTGATGACAACCGAACGCACTGCACCACGGGAATTTCGTACCGTCCGGATCATTTGTCAATGTAACATCCTTACCACAGGAGTGGCAATACCCGGTACCGTCTCCGTTCAGAACAACCTCGTGTTCTATCGCCACTTTGTAATTGTTACATACAATACAGTCAGCGAATACCGCACAGTGCTCCTCGTTTGTTCCATCCGGCATGGTCATATTAATATATCCGTGTTCCCTCTCTGCATAGGTAACATGTACCGACTCTTTGCCGTCTAAATCTATGTGACCATACATTTCAACATCAATGTATCCTACCGGCTCCAGTACACCTTCCGCTTCACAAAGCCCACAGAATGCCACAAGCTTGGTTCCGTCCGGTAATTCCTTTCCGCTGCTACAGTCATGCTCTATCTTTGTCCAATTGCCCAGCTCATCCATCGTTGCAAATACATAATTCTCATTTTCCGGATGAACCAACTCCGTCTCCGGATTCTCTTCTTCACAAACGGAACAGATAAAATGTTTCTTTCCGTGGGTGGTAGCCGTCGGTTCCTCATACTTTGAAGTATCTTCTACCCAGGTATGTTCTCCGTCAGCAGACAACTTCTCCAATGTTCCCGTTTTCGTCGCACCGCAGCCGGAACAGGTGGCAACTGTCTCACCTTCACTCACACAGGTCGGTTCCTTCACTGTCACGGCAGTACCGTAAGAATGGGTCAATGTCCCGATTACCGAAAGAACTTCCGTTTCTTTACAGCTTGCGCATACTTTTCCCCTGGTGCCCGTTGTGGTACAGGTTGCAGCCGTAAGTACCGTCTCTGCTCCCCAGTCATGACCGGTTGCCTCTATCTCTTCTTCCTTTGTTTCCTTACAACCTTCACAGGTATATACCTTTACACCTTCTTCGGTACAGGTTGCCCCCGTCTTTACTACACCTTCATCCCATACATGACCGGTTGCTTCAATTGCCTCTTCCTTTGTTTCCTCGCAGCCCTCACAGGTAAATAACTTTATACCTGCCTCTGTACAAGTCGCCTCCGTCTTTACCACGCCCTCATCCCACGCATGCTCATGCGGGGCCGGGGTCGGCTCCGGCGTCACAGTCGGTACCGGTGTCGCAGTCGGCACCGGCGTAGATGTCGGTTCCGGTGTCGCGGTCGGCACTGGCGTAGATGTCGGTGCAGGCGTTGCGGTCGGTTCCGGTGTTGCAGTCGGTTCCGGTGTCGCGGTCGGTTCCGGTGTCGCAGTCGGTTCCGGTGTCGCGGTCGGT
>JAGBBP010000033.1 GCA_017938405.1 Lachnospiraceae bacterium | reverse complement strand
TCCAAAGAGCCGTAAGGGTAACCACCGTCTTGCCAAGACCCATATCCAAAATCAGACAACTGATGGAATGATTTATAATAAAGTCCGTAGCAAAAGACTGATACTCATGTGCCTTGTATTTCATTAAGCACTCCTCCTATCTGATCTACACCGTCCACCACATACACACGAAAGCCAAGTCCCTCCAGCTGTCTCTTTCTTTTTAGCTGTGAGGCTCTCGGAGTTTTTCCCGGTGCTTTCAACTCAATAAATGCCACTCTGCCATAGGGCATTAACACCAATCTGTCCGGAACTCCGTTAAGTCCCGGAGACACAAATTTAATTGCCATTCCTCCACGCTTCTTTGCCTCTTCACGCAGACGGCTCTCAATCGTACTTTCACGCATAACTCTTACCTCGTTTCCCATTGCAGTTTCCCATTGCCTTTAAACCCCTTACGCGCATATACATGGTTTCTTATCTTTTTATCTCTATTTTTATTTCTCAATAAGAAAAGATAGGAAAATGGGAAACTAAAGACCGCAACCCCTTTATTTCCAAGGTGTCAACACGGTTTCCTACTAACGTTGCTCATGGATTGTTGGGAAACCATCGGAAACCGCTATATGGTTTCCTTGGTTTCCTTTGCAACCCTTACAAAAGTTTTCTGCACTCCGTAATGGGGTACTTTCGTCTTCCCGGAAGCATTGGAATCATACTTTTTCCAACCACCGATTTTATTCAAAATAGCCTCCATCTCATAGGAGTCTGCCTTCTTAAGGTTCTGACGCTCCTTACCGAAGCATTCGCACCAGATTTCCATGATGCACACACGCTCCCTTACCACGGTTCCGGTAACACCCACGGTTTCAAACTCACCGCCGCCAAGGAACGCACGTCTCTGATAAATATCCATCTCCGCCCAATTGGTAGGGAGCAGACGGTCGAGATACTCTTCCACAATACCTTCACGGTCATCGGACTCCATGGCTGCCTGTTGCATCTTATAGGCTTCCTCTGCTTCCTTGCCCTTAAGGAACAACTCCTCGCCTTCCTTGTAAAGATGGATTGCCTCTGCCCATATCTGGTCTACCTCGGTCAGTTCCCACGGATGATGCTTTCCCGTTCCCGGAACATGAACCGGCCAAAAACGTCTGTTACCTGTGACGTCACGAAGGAATCCTGACTCTGAGTTGGTACTGCCCACGATGACACACTTCCTCGGATGGGACTCCACGTTCACTCCATAAGCCTGTCTGAACTTATCATCCTGACGGGTTACGAAGGACTTTACTACTTCCACCTCGGTCTTACGGATACCGTTCATCTCCGAGATTTCAAGAATCCAGTTACCGAGCAGCTTCTCGGCAGCGGTCTTATCCCTCATATCAGAAATGGAGAGGGAGTCCGAAAACCACTTCATTCCAAGAATGGCAAAGAAGGTGGACTTTCCAAGTCCCTGCGGACCGCTTAACACCAAGATGGAGTCAAACTTAATACCCGGCTGATAGATTCTCGCCACTGCTGCCACCAAGGTCTTACGGATGACTGCTCTGGTATAAAGGCTGTCTTCCGCACCGAAGTAATCGATGAGCAGT
>JAGBBP010000032.1 GCA_017938405.1 Lachnospiraceae bacterium | reverse complement strand
CAACCATCGACGGTGGTTTGGTTGGCGGCGCAAGCTTAAAGCCGGACTTCGGTAAGATCGTAAACTATAAGTAAGATAAATCGCTATGCAAAAGGAGGGACGTTTGTCTCTCCTTTTGTTTTATGATAAAAATAATGCGAAAAGACCTTCCTGTAAGAACCTTTTCTCCTACTACGGATATAAGTCTTTCTAATTACTTCGGGAGAGTATGGTTAAAGTGACGCAACCGCCCTGATGCGGCATCCATGCCTTATGGCGGGCTCGTCCGGACTTCCTGTCCGGACATTGCTGACAGACTATCGAAGTAATAAGAAAGTCTAATATCCTGCGTAAAGTTCAAAGGTTCTTACAGGAAGGTCTTTTCGCAATTTCAGTTTTCTATAAACAAAGGAAGAGACAAACTGTTTCCTTGGAAGGTGCGATTTATCTGTAAGGATAAGGAGAAGGTCGAAGGCATCGAGGACAGAACGATGGAGTTGTGAAGGGGAGTAAGAGAGAAATCATCCACTCACCTCCCGGTTGAGCCCACTAACGTACGCAGTTATTGAAAGTCCGTAAAAATTGCGGTATGATACAACCATCAGCTGATACAACAATTACGGAGGATGATAGACATGGATTTTAATTTAGGAAGTGTGATAAAGAGATTGCGTACGGAGCAGGGGGTGACCCAGGATGCGTTGGCGGAGTATTTGGGGATTTCATATCAGGCAGTAAGTAAGTGGGAGACCGGGACGACGTTACCGGATATTACGTTGTTGCCGAAGCTGGCAGTTTTCTTCGGAGTCAGAATTGATGAGCTGTTTTCCGTTGGTCATGAAGACGAGCTGGAACGGATTGACGCGATGTTACAGCGAGAGACCATGACCGACCGGAATTATGCCTATGCCAAGCGTATTTTAGACGGTATCTTACGGGAAAGTCCGAAGGATGTGGAAGTGATGAAACGCTATGCTAAGGTGTATCTGGCAAAGACCAATGCGGATATGATTGCGGCAGGACGGATGCTTGAACAGGCAATGGAACTCGCTCCGTTAGATGAAGAAATATACGGTTTATATCGCAGTGTCCGGGGTGGTAGCGAATACAAGCAGCACAGCGATAATGATTGGTTTATCCGCGTGTGTGAGCCGTATGCAAGAAAGTATCCGCAGAATATCGGACTGTACCGTATGTTAATCGAAGCAATGATAAACAAGAAGTATTTTGACAGAGCGGAAGAACTGCTTACTGCGGTAAAGTTTACAAGTGAAAACAAGTTCATGAAGGAAGTATTCCTTGGGGATATTGCTCTTGCAAAGGGTGACGAGACAAAGGCAAAAGAAATCTGGAACAACATTCCGCAGACAGACTGGTTGGGACAGTATGAGACCGGTGAACGTTATAATCGTCTGAACGAATACGAGAGAGCAATTGAGTGTTTCAATCACGCATACGAGGCACAGACGGCACCGCGTAAGATGGATATGATGTACTCTTTAGCATTCCTTTACAAGAAGTTGGGACGATTTGCGGATGCAAAGAAGGAGTGGGAGCTCATTGCAGAGACGCTTATGTCCGATTACGGAATGGATGACGAAGATAATGATATTTCCTGGGCAAAGGATGAGATTGCGCAGTTGGAGCGGTTGATAGGTGAAAAGTAGAAGAAAATGAGGAAGAAGGAGCCATGGCAAAGGTGTTGTGGTTCCTTTTTCTATTGATAGGACAAACGACAAGCCTGCATATTTTTCCTTGCTTTTCCATGGTATAAGAAATATAATAAAACTATGTTTTACAGTATAACACAAGATAAGAAGGGGGACTCATTATGAGGGATGAAGTAAGAAGAAATTGCGAGTTGTTGATTCAAAACCGGGATACGGTACAGGATGCATTCAAGTGGGGGAACAGTTTACTGGGACTGTCTGCTGCGCAAATGATTACTTCTAAGGGGAAGCGTACGGATGTTACGACTTTAAAGACATGCAAAGCTTTGATAAAGGAAAGAACAGGTGCGTTTTCTAATTTCAGAGGCAATGCAAATTGTGCGATAACAGCAATGCTGGCGGTGAACGGAAGTGCCGAAACGTTACTTGAGGACGGAATGCAGGTTCATGAAATGTTGAAAGAAAAACTCCGTGATTCGGCATATCTTCCGATGGCAGCTATGTCCATTGCACGTTTGGCAGAGCGGACACGGTATGAGGAAATCGTAGACAAAACCAAAGAGATTTATGATCGGATTAAGAAAGAGCATCCGTTTTTAACCTCTGCGGAAGACAGTTCCTTTTGTGCACTTCTGGCGATGTCGGAAAAGAGTGTGGAGGCGCTGGTGACAGAGGCGGAAACGTGCTATCGCTTTTTGACGGAGCATACCCGTTATCCGAAGAATTCCGTGCAGTCCTTAAGCCATGTATTGGCATTATATGACGGAACTGCGGAAGAAAAGTGTGAAAAGGTTGTGGAGTTGTATGAAACGTTCAAAGCATGCGGCTTAAAATATGGAACCAATTATGAACTGCCGATGTTGGGAATCTTAGCAATGACGAAGGATGATTACGAAGCACTGGCAGAAGAACTGTCGGAAGTAAGCACCTGGTTATCGAAGCAGAAGGGCTTTGGATTCTGGGGCAGTGTAACATTAAAACAGAGACTGATGTTTGCCGGAATGCTGTTGCAGGAGTCGGAGGGACAGGATGAAGTGTCCGAAACGGCATTGCTCCAGAGTGCCATCGCAACTGTGGTGGCGCAAGAGGCGGCGATGCTTGCGGTTATGGCAGCAAGCGCATCAGCGGCAGCAACGGCGGCAAATTCGTAAAAGGATGAACAAAAATGAAAAATAAAAAGTGGTGGCGCTATCTTGCGGTAATTATGATAATTTTCGGTATCGGTATTTTTATCGGTATCTTTATCGGCATGCCCATCGGGGAAACGAAGGGGGTTAAAAAAGCGGAAGAGGCCTTTTGGCAGCAGGAGCAGAAATTGCCGGGTGTGACCGAAGGTGCAAAGCCTACGGAGACGGTGATACCGGAAGCGCCGACCAACGAAGTGACGCCGACAAAGTCGCCTGAGGAGAGTGTAAAACCTACGGAACCGACCGCGAAACCGGAACCGACGGTGACGTCGAGTCTGACGCCAACACCGGCTCTGACGGCAACTCAGAAACCGACAGCAACACCAAAACCGACGGTGACGCCAAAGACGACTGCGACACCGAAACCGACCGCAAAGCCAACGGCTACTCCGAAACCGACGGATATTCCGACGGCACAGGGAGAAAAGGGGTACTACGGCAGACTTCATGTGGAAGGGACGTATCTTGCAGATGAAGATAATAATTTGGTACAGCTTCGTGGTGTCAGTACCCACGGTATCGGCTGGTTCCCGCAGTATGTCAACGAAGCGGCCATTCGCCAGTTTAACGAGGAGTGGGGCTGTAATGTGTTCCGTCTAGCCATGTATACGGCGGAAGGAGCCGGCTATTGTACCAACGGAGATGTGCACAAAGAAAAGTTAAAGCAGATTATTCACACGGGTGTGGAAGCAGCGATAAAAGAGGACATGTATGTCATTATCGACTGGCATGTGCTGCAGGATCAGGACCCGAATAAATACAAAGACGAAGCAAAGAAGTTTTTTGCGGAGATGGCAAAGACTTACGGGGACGATCCCCATGTGATTTATGAGATTTGTAATGAGCCAAACAGCGGAACCAGCTGGAGCCGGATTAAGAGTTATGCCCTGGAAGTAATTCCGGTAATCCGGGAACATGCGCCGCATGCGATAATTATCGTGGGCACCCCGACCTGGTCCCAAGATGTGGACATTGCGGCAAATGACCCGATTACGGCGTACGATAACGTGATGTATGCGTTGCATTTCTATGCGGAAACCCATCAGGAAGGATTGCGAAATAAGTGTAAAACCGCAGTGGCAAAGGGACTTCCGGTATTTGTAACGGAGTATGGGATTTGTGATGCGTCCGGTAACGGTATCATTAATGAAAAGCAGGCGAATCTTTGGATTGAGATGTTAGATAGTTACGGTATCAGCCATGTGATGTGGAATTTAGCTAATAAAAATGAAAGCTCTTCCATGATTGCGGCCGGAAATTCCAAGGTGAACGGTTTTACGGAAAAAGATTTGTCCACCAGTGGAAAGTGGTTTGTCAATATGCTTAAAAAGGCCGGTGTGGGCATCGGTTCCGCATTGTTCGGTACCACGGAAGCAGGACAGGGAGAAGCGGTTGGAAGCGGCGGTTCTTCTGAATCCGGGAACGGGAATACAGGGGAGTCCTCCGGAAGTAATACACCGGAGATAAACCAAGGATTTGATGTGACAAAGCTGGAAGAAGTATTAACGGCAGATAACGGACTTTCTTATACCGTCAGCAATAGTTGGAATACGGAAGAAAAGACGTTTATTCAGCTTGCTTTGACAGTGAACAATGATTCTTCCGAGAAGATTTTTGATTGGGAACGGAAGCTTACGGTGTCAAGTGCTGTTAAGGTAGAGTTGGATTCCGGTTGTTGGGGGGCCGTTGCAACAAAAACCGGCAATGTGATTGTAATCAAACCGGCAGATTACACAAAAGAGATTGAAGCAGGTGGTAGTGTGGGAAATATCGGAATAACAATTATGATTTCAGAGTAAAACAGCGAGGTTTGTATGGGTAAGGAATATCGGGTACGATGTAAAGGATTGGACGCAGAAGGGCACGGTATCGTGGAATTTAACGGACGAAAGTTTACTATCAAGGGTCTGCTTCCGGGAGAGTTGGCTACTATGGAGCTGGTGTATCGGGCAAAAGAAACAGGCGCGAGACTATGTCAGGTGCTGGAACCGTCTTCTGACCGCGTAGAACCGTCGTGTCCGGTCTTTGATAAGTGCGGCGGATGTCAGTTGCTTCATATGTCGGAAACGGCGCAAAAAGCCTTTAAACAAGATCTGTGTGAGAAGCTACTGGGAGGCTTTGGAAAGGTGCGAGAGGTTCTGACGGCGGAGAACCCGAAAAACTACCGGAATAAGGTGCATGCGGCCTTTGCACGGAAACGTACGGGAAAAGGAAGTAAGATTATTTCCGGAATCTTTGAGGAAGAGAGCCACCGGGTTATTGAGACGGCAGATTGTCTCATTCAGGATAAGCGGGCGGCGGAATACCTTCGCACGGTGCGGAAGCTCATGCAGGATACCCATACAGAGCCGTATAACGAGGACACAGGCAGAGGAACGATGCGGTATGTCTTTCTTCGTACCGGACGGAAAAGCGGCGAAGTGTTACTGGCATTGGTGACCGGGACACCGGAGTTCCCGGCAAAGGCGAAGTTTGCCGCGGAGATTAAGAAAAAGCATCCGGAAATCGTTACCCTCATTCATAATATTAATCCCCAGAAAAACAGCATGGTGCTGGGAAAGAAGGAAACGGTGCTGTACGGAAACGGATACATTATGGATACCCTGTGTGGACATACCTTCCGGATTTCGGCAAACTCTTTCTATCAGGTAAATTCCGAGCAGACGGAGGTGTTGTACAACACGGCGGTGGAGCTGGCAAAGCTTACAAAGGAAGATACGGTCATCGATGCCTATTGCGGTATCGGTACGATTTCCCTTATGGCAGCGGACTATGCCGGAAAGGTGATTGGTGTGGAGGTAAATGCCCAGGCAGTAAAGGATGCAAGGGACAATGCAAAGCGGAACAACTGTACCAATGTAGAGTTTATCTGTCAAGATGCCGGCGAATTTATGAGAGAACAGGCAAAGAAAGGCACGGCACCGCAGGTGGTGATTATGGACCCGCCTCGGGCCGGCAGTGACGACGCCTTTTTGAATTCCCTTGTGACTATGGCACCGAAACGGGTGGTGTACATTTCCTGTAACCCGGAAACCCAGGCAAGGGATTTAAAGAAGCTTACGGCAAAGGGTTATAAGGTGGAAGTGATACAGCCGCTGGACATGTTTCCGGGAACGAAACATGTAGAAGTGGTGACTTATTTAACTCGGAGAAATTGATAAAATGAGTGAATTAAAAAGAAATATCCGGATATTAAACAAAGATATAGATTTGAAAAAGTGGATTAGTTTAGGATTATCGCACGAAAGGAGATATCAAACATGAGTAAAGTTGTAGTTATCTGGTCAAGCCCGAATGTAGACGGATTGACCGCTTCTGCCAAGGAGCAATTCATAAAAGGTTTGACAAACGCAGGGACGGAGATTGAGGAGATTCACTTAAACAAAAGAAATCTGGAGCATTGCAGAGCCTGCGGAAACGGATGGGGAACCTGCAATAAGAACGGGATCTGTGTGCTTAAAGACGATTTTGCAGATATTTACAAATCCCTCTCGGAGGCAGACGGAATCGTTTGGATCAGTGCGGTCTATTGGTCTGATATGACGGAATGCATGAAGGCGTTCTTTGACCGGTTACGCAGATGCGATGCTACGGTGAATCATTTCCTTTCTGAGAAGCGGTGCATTCTTATGGCATGTGCCGGTGGAACCGGACGGGGGACGCTGGAATGTTTGACACAACTGGAACGAGGACTTACCCATATGGGAATGAGGGCGTATGACCGGATTCCGGTGGTTCGGTACAATAAAGATTACATTTTACCGGCACTGGAAAAAGCCGGAGAAACTTATGCGAAAACTCTTGAGACAGGGTTTAATATGTATTATTAAGGTAGGAAGAATTTATGCAGTTAACAACGAAACGTCTTCTTCTTCGTCCGTGGCAGGAATCGGATGCAGAGGATTTATACAAATGTGATGACAAAGGAACGGTGGGAAACCTTGACGGAGCAGAATGATTAAGTAAGGAATGATATAAGGAATGAAGCGAACCGCTGAAGCTGTGTAGGGAAGGAAGAGAAGCAAATGATAGAGATTAATTTCGACAAGGTATTATACAGATTTCCCAATCGGGAACTGGCCCATGTGGATATCGGGATTTTTTATGACGAAAGGAAAAATGTAATCGACAAGATAGTATTATCTACAAAAGGAACCGCACCGATTAAACCCTCCGGGTTGACTTGGACCAAGGAATCCTCGGAATGGAGTGCTCCGTATACCTATACGATGGATGCCCGCGATTTTCATCAGGAGTTTTATTATTTGGCCAAAAAGAGAAAATGGACGGTGGATGAAGTCACGAAGCAGAAGGTAGTGGCAGCTATGATAAAAAATGATTTGTTTGAGGGAACAGCGGAGGATATGAGGTATGCATTGAAAATGTTGTATACCTTTGTTTTTCAGCGGAGGATATTGGTTGAGCTTTCTGCCTATATAGATAGGATAGAGAAGCGAATCAAAAAAGAGGATATTAAGATACGTAACGGGGGCATAGAGACCGTAATTAAACTAATAAAAGATTCTCCTACAGACCGCTGTCTTTGCCGGTATGCCATTGATTTGGACGAGGCTAAGTATGGAGATCCCCTGGGGGAAATCGGTTTTATTATTCACGAACAGCAGTGGGATGAGTATGAATATCGGGAGTGTAAAGTGGAATGCCCTTGTTGTCACCAAAAGTATATGCTGGAAGGAAGATTTAACGGGCACAGCCACATCACGAGGGTTTATGAGGTGGATTAACCGGATGGAAAAATGAAGAAGAAGGCGCAAATTTGTTTCGAAGAAAACGTGAGGTTGCGTTCCGAATTATCGGCTTGTATAATAAAACCAAAAGGAGGAGTTTGTGTATGAGAAAATATGTTATTGCTCAGTAGTCTGGGCTTATAATACGAATTCGTGAGCTCAGATGAATCCCGGAAGATTAACTTTAGGAGGATTTGAAATGAGCTATTTACGTGCGGAAGAGATTCTGCCAAAGGAGTTATTGGAAGCGGTTCAGCAATATGTGGACGGGCAAAGTGTGTACATACCGGCCAAGGAGAAGTCGGATTGGGGCAGTGGGACGGATACCAGACAGGTACTGGAAATCAGAAACCGGGAGATTTTTGTAAAATATCTGGCGGGGGCATCGGTGCAGGCGTTGGCCACCGATTATGCACTTTCGGAGAAAAGTATCCAACGGATTATCAGAGAGCAACGTGCACAGAATATTGCAGAGAATACGCGGAGGAATGACATGAGTGAATATCAGTATATTGATTTAATGACACAGCCGGAGCTGAAAAGTACGGCGGCAAAGTGGTTTCATGAGAAATGGGGTGTGCCGGAGGAAGCGTACCTTGCCTGCATGGAGGAGTATCTGTCCGGTGAAACAAAGAACGGTTGGTATCTGTGTCTGGATGGCGAGAATATCGCAGGTGGTCTCGGTGTCATTGACAACGATTTTCATGACCGGAAGGATTTGGCGCCTAATGTGTGTGCGGTATACACCGTAGAGGCCTATCGTTGCCAAGGGATTGCAGGGAAACTGCTTGATATGGTAGTGGAGGATATGAAGACAAAGGGTATTACTCCACTGTATCTTCTTACGGATCACACTTCCTTTTACGAGCGGTACGGTTGGGAATTCCTGTGCATGGCGCAGGGAGACGGTGAGGACAAACCGTCAAGGATTTATATTCACAAATGAGAGTCGGTTTGATTGCCGAGAGAAATTACAACCGGTCGGGAGGCATGCTCCTACGGCCGGTTTTCTTGTGAGAGAGGGATGAGGCCACAAGTAGAGAGGCTTAGAAAATGTGGTAGAGAAGTAGTTGAGATTAATTTAGAAATTGGAGGCAACATAGAATAATGTTGATACATGAAACAATCTTCGGACAAGGAATCAGCCTTGAAACCGGTGACTATTATTTTTCACCGAAAAGTATAGATAAGGGAACCCAGTTTCTATTGTCAAAGGTACAGGTCACAGAGGAAGACAAGGTATTGGATTTAGGGTGCGGATACGGTATAGTGGGAATTTATGTCGCGAAGTTAATCGGTGGAGAACGTGTTGTTATGAGCGATGTGTCGGAGGAGGCATTGGAATTGACAAATGCCAATTTAGAGCGTAACGGTTTGAACAATGTCAGAGTCTTAAAAAGCAACGGACTTAAGGAAATTCCCGACAATGATTTTAGTTTGATTCTTTCAAATCCACCCTATCATACGGATTTTTCGGTGGCAAAAGCTTTTATTGAGGATGGGTATAAAAGGTTAGTACCTGATGGAAGGCTGATTATGGTAACCAAGCGCCTGACTTGGTATCGAAATAAACTCACTTCCGTGTTTGGCGGAGTAAAAGTGTTCGAGCAGGATGGTTATTATGTGTTTGTAGCGGAAAAGCGCAGTAGGATCGCAAGAAAACCGGAGAAAAAGAAACAGGAACTTTCGAAAAAATTAAAGAGGAAGTACGGAATAAGTGAAGGAAAGAATGCAACACAGAAGTGCAAGAAAGACGGTAAGCGATAAAAGCATACCGTCTTTCTTATTTACTTTAGAGTTTCAGCGTTTTCTTCATACCGTCATATAAGGTAGTGGAAGGAAGTGAGACGCCGGCTTCTTTTAGCTTTGACAAATCGTAAATACGATGGCAAAGATGTCCGGCATAGCCCGGATGAGCTTCTACATAGCTGGTAAGCGGGACTTCGGTTACGGTAATCGATTTCCCTAGCAACTCGCCTATAATTTCATAGTAACGCTTGTTTTCTACGGCTTCCGGGCCGCCGATACAAAAGATTTCGTTATAAGTTTTCTCTTTCTCCACGCAGTTTAACATGGCATGTGCCAAGTCGTCCACAAAAATCGGCTGGGTCAGATAGATGCCGCCGACGACTAAGCGTAGCGGTTCCTTGTTTCGGATAATCTCGACCAGATTTTCCTGACGGCTGTGTTCCGGAAAACAGCCGAGCAAAAAGCCCGGACCGTAAATGTGTCCCGGACGGAAAAGAGTTACCTGTAGATTACCTGTGGAATCGTTAAAATAGTTTAAGAAGACATGCTCCATTTTACGCTTATTGCCGGCATAGCTGCAGGCGGACGGAGTCCCCTGTTCTTCGATAAAAATGCCCTGTTCGTTCTGGGGAGTGTGCTTCTTTGAAGGGTCATAGACCGAGTCGGTGGAGATTACAACCAGACGGCCGGTGACTTTAGACAGTACCTGTAAATCCTGCTCTGCATGCAGTTCATTCATACAGATACAGTCAAAAACCACGTCCCAACGGATATTTTGTCCGAAAACGGCGGCTTGAAATCCGGCGGTGTCCTCCCGGTCTGCGAGAATCGGGGTAACGCCTTCCGGAAGGGGACGTTTTCCACGGGTCAGTGTCCATACCTCATATTCTTTTTTTGCTAAAACGGCCAGGCGTCCGGAAAGACCGCCGCTGCCTCCGATGATTAATGCTTTTTTCTTCATAAACCCCTCCGAAATGATGTGGCATATTCTTTGTTCAGTATACCATAATGTGTGGAAAACATAAAGCCGAATCGAAGAGTTGTCCTAAGGTTAGTTTTAGGATAGAAAGGATAGAATGTAGTTGTTTGACAAAAAAGAAACAAATGCATAGAACAAAGAAAACTATTGTAAAAATGCTGAATATTTAGTAAAATATAGGTAGGTGTTAAGAAATGGCAAAACATCATGTCGCAGTAGGTTTAAGAAGGGAAACCGTCAGACTAGATAGGAGGTTGCTATGGATACTTACAAATACGAGAAAATTAGAAATGTGGCTGTGTTGGGGCACGGCGGAGCGGGGAAGACGACGCTGGTGGAGGCGATTGCCTTTACCACAGGGTTGACCACCCGGCAGGGCAAGGTAGAAGAAGGAAACACCATCAGTGATTACGACCGGGAAGAGACGAAGCGTCTGTGCTCCGTCAGTACCTCGGTGGTACCGGTAATTTGGGAGGATATTAAGATTAATTTCTTAGATACACCGGGCTATTTTGATTTCGTGGGAGAAGTGGAGGAAGCGGTCAGTGCCTGCGATGCGGCGGTGATTGTGGTGTCCGCACGAAAGGGTGTGGAAGTTGGTACGGAAAAGGCCTGGGAACTTTGTGAGCGTTACAAGATACCGCGTATTTTCTTTGTCACCGATATGGATGTGGACAATGCCAGCTTCCGTCAGGTAGTAGAGGACTTGACCGAACGGTACGGAAAGCGGATTGCGCCGTTCCATTCCCCGATTCGTGAAAACGAGAAGTTTGTAGGCTTTGTCAATGTGGTGAAAATGGCAGGCCGTCGTTTTACAAAGAACAGCGAGTACAACGAATGTCCGATTCCGGACTATTCCAAGGAGTATGTGGACAAATACAGAGAGCTTCTCATGGAGGCGGTGGCAGAGACCAGTGAAGCTTTGATGGAGAAGTATTTTAACGGGGAGGAGTTTACCGTAACGGAAATTTCCGCAGCTCTACGAAGCAGTGTTATCGATTGTACGGTGGTTCCGGTGTTGTGCGGCTCCGGCTTGCATGCCCAAGGTACGACCATGCTTCTGCAGGCGGTGGAGAAGTACTTCCCGTCCCCGAATAAGTGTGTCTTAGTCGGCATCAATGTAAAGACCGACAATACCTTTGCGGCGGATTATGATGCCAATAAGCCGATGACGGCAAAGGTGTTTAAGACCATTGCGGACCCGTTCCTCGGAAAGTTTTCCTTGGTTAAGGTTTGTTCCGGTATTTTAAAAGCCGGTGATACGGTATATAATCCAAACCGAGAGTGTGAAGAAAAGATCGCAAAGCTCTATGTACTGCGGGGTAAGACCCAGTATGAGGTAAAGGAGCTCTATGCGGGAGATATCGGTGCAGTGGCAAAGCTTAATGAGACTTTGACGGGCGATTCTTTGACCGACAAGGATACCCCGGTGATCTACGACCCGCCAAAAACCTCCGTACCGTATGAGTATCGTGCATATCGGGCAAAGAACAAGGGGGATGAAGATAAGCTGTCCCAGGCGGTTGCCCGTATGATGGAGGAGGATTTGACCATTAGAGCGGTCAACGACCCGGAGAACCGGCAGACTTTGTTGTACGGTCTCGGAGAGCAGCATCTTGAGGTGACGGCAAGTAAGATTGCGGCGCGGTATAAAGTGGAAATGGAACTTCTCAAACCGCGTGTGGCGTACCGTGAGACCATCCGCAAGAAGGTGACAGCCGAGCACAAGTATAAAAAGCAGTCCGGCGGACACGGTCAGTACGGACACGTTATTATTGATTTCGAACCGTCCGGAAATTTGGAGGAGTCCTTCGAATTCCATGAAAGTGTATTCGGCGGAGCGGTACCGAAGAACTTCTTCCCAGCAGTGGAAAAGGGTATCGCGGACAGTGTAAAGGAAGGACCGTTGGCGGGCTATCCGGTGGTAGGTATCAAGGCGACGTTAACCGGTGGTTCTTACCATGACGTAGACTCTTCGGAAATGGCATTTAAGACAGCGACCTGTCAAGCCTTTAAAGAAGGTATTTTGAGCGCCACACCGATCCTTTTGGAGCCGATTGCAACGTTGAAAATCGTGGTGCCGGAAAAGTATACCGGAGAGATTATGGGAGACTTAAACCGCAGAAGGGGGCGTGTGTACGGAATGAACGCCCTGCACAATAATAAGCAGGAGATTGTGGCGGAGATACCGATGGCAGAGCTTTGCGGCTATTCGGCGGACCTTCGTTCCATGACCATGGGTATCGGTGATTACTCCTATGAGTTTACCCGCTACGAGGCGGCACCGTCGGATGTGCAGGCAAGGGTTGTGGAGGAAAGCCGATAGTATATGTGAATATACCGAAACTATCTCTTGAAAATTGAAACGTTCAAGGACTTGTCGGGCGGAATCGGCTATGGTAAAATGAAATGTAAGGACAGGGGCGGACTTGTACCGCCCCTCTTTTAGCGCAAGCGGCCGCGTTTGACACCGGAGTTTGCAATGTGCTCACGACAGCAACGATGTTATGAGTTGATGAAAAGAACGAGATGCTCCTACATAGAAGGAAATTTGAGAGGGAAATAGTATGAAGAAGACAAAAGATGCCTTTTACAGCCAGATCTGGAAGCTGGTGCTTCCGATTTTAATACAAAATCTGTTAAGCTCCATGGTGAGCTCTGCGGATGTCATTATGCTTAGTGCGGTGGACCAGGATTCCATTTCTGCGGTATCGCTGGCGTCCCAGTATGCCAACATTTTGTTCTCTGTATTTTATGGCCTGGGAACCGGTGTAACCATGCTGTGTGCCCAGTATTACGGGAAAAAGGATATGGGGGCAATCAATGTGGTGCAGGGAATTGCCATGCGTTTTTCCATGGTGTTTTGTACCGCGTTCGCGCTGTGTGCGGCGATTTTTCCGAAGCAGATGATGTGGCTGTTTACGAAAAACGAGCGGCTCATCGAACTGGGGGCGGATTATCTTCGTGTGATTAGTATCAGCTATTTTTGCTGGGGTATCATCGAGGTGTATCTGGCAGTGCTCCGCAGTATCGAGCGGGTGGCAATTTGCAGCGTGCTGAACATTATGGCCTTTGGTCTGAATGTAGTATTAAATGCGGTATTTATTTACGGATTATTCGGAGCTCCGAAGCTGGGGGTATTGGGTGTTGCCATTGCCACTTCCGCGTCGCGTGTGATAGAGCTCATCGGTTGTTTTATTGTATCGGCCCGAAGCAAAGATGTGAAGTTAAAGCTTTCCTATATGTTTATTAAAAATAAGGTTCTGTTTAAGGATTTCGTTCGATTGTCTCTGCCGGCCCTCGCAAACGATGTGGTCTGGGGAGTGGCCTTTTCCATGTATGCGGCAATCATCGGAAACATCAGCGATGACGCGGTGGCGGCCAATGCGGTGGCGGTGGTAGTGCGTAACTTCGGCACCATATTCTGTTACGGCATTGCCAGTGCGGGTGGTGTTTTAATCGGTAAAATTATCGGCCAGAACGATTTGGAAGGTGCGAAGTCCGGTGCGAAAAAGATGATGAAACTGACGGTAATCAGCGGTATCATCGGCGGCCTTATCGTACTTGCGGCTTCTCCGGCTGTTCTGTGGTATTCCGCTACATTTTCGGAACTGACACCGACGGCGCTTTCCTATTTGAAATGGATGCTTATTATTAATTCATATTATATTTCCGGTACAGCGGTGAATACATCTCTCATTGCGGGAATTTTCCGGGCGGGAGGCGACAGCAAATTCGGGTTTATCTGTGATACCATCGATATGTGGTGTTATGCCATACCGGTGGGACTGTTGGCGGCCTTTGTATTTAAGTGGCCGGTGATGGTGGTGTATTTCCTGCTTTGTACCGACGAGTTTGTAAAGTGGCCGTGGGTTATCCGGCATTATAAGAGCGGTAAGTGGCTGAATAATATAACTAGAGATGATTGGGGGACGGAATAGTTATGGGACGGGTTTCGGTAAAAGAAAATAAAAATGTATATCAGCTTCGCAGAGAGGAGCTGGGCTTATCCAGAGAAAAGGCCAGTGAGCTTTTGGAAACCATGCCACCGGAGCGGATTGAGAAAATCGAAAGCGAAAAGTCCCTGCCTCATCCGGACGAAGTGCTGCTTATGTCAGAGGCGTACAAGATGCCGAATCTGTGCAATCATTATTGTGCCAACGAGTGCCCCATCGGAAAGCAGTATGTGCCGGAGATTAAGATAAAGGATTTGTCCCAGATTGTGCTGGAGATGCTGGCTTCCTTAAATTCCATGAACCGGAAGCAGGAGCGCCTCATCGAGATTACCGCAGACGGAAAGATTGAGGGAGACGAAATCAAGGACTTTATTCATATTCAGGAGGAACTGGAGAAAATCTCCATTACGGTGGAAACCCTGCAGCTTTGGTCCGAGCAGATGTTAGCCGACGGTACCATTGATATCGAGGCTTATAACGTATATAAGAATAAAGAGAAATAAGGGATAGGAAACATCATAAGAAAGCGGATGAGACACCTTGGCGGAAACGTCAGGGTGTTTTTGTGTTTACAAAGCTTTTTTGCTGAAAAGATGGAAATAAGGTATGTTATTTTGCTGCGACAGACATTTTTCTTACCGGTACGGGGAGGTATAATAAATGCATACATAGGGACGGAGATTACTGTGAGGGAGAGTACAGTTGCAAGGAGAGGGAAGGAATGGATGAGGATAGCACAGGACGGAAACGTAGGGGTGTCGGGAGTACGTATGAGGAGTACCAACGGGCTTTGATGCAAACGGAATTTAGGATTAAAACTTTACCATGGGAACAGAAGCTTTCGCTGTTTCGAAGTGCGTTTCCGTTTGTCAGTTCGAAAGCGGCATTGCAGGAACCGCATTTTGTGAGGGGATATGCCTGTTCCTGTCGGATATTTGCCATGGAGACAAGGGAAGAATGGGATTCCGTGAAGCAATATCTTACGTTGGCAACGGAGGAATACCAACGGTCCTATGAGGAGGCCGGTACCCCGGAAGCCATTGCAAATCTGTTGTGGGCATTGTGTTTGGGGTATGTAGCTTTCGTGGAAGGGGAAACGGTGGGAGCGGAGCGAGAAGCGTATACCCGGGATTGCCACGAAACGGGACTGCTGCTGATCGGGATTTTGAGGGAGTACGAAATCTATGAGGAACTGGCGGAGTATTATAAAACGTTACTGTACGTGATAGGGATGGACGGTAACGGGTGGGAGTAGAAGTTATGACGGTGATAGGAAGAACGTGATGGGAAGAGCCTGACGGAGGTGGTGCTATGTCTGTGAAGGGAAGGATTGCTGCAATCCGTCTTGCGGAGAAAGTGGCGCGGAATCGGGAGTACGCGGAAAGGGTCGGAGTGTTGGTGAAGATAGGGAAGGGAGTAGAGAGTGGGGAAAAGGACGTGAAGCGTGGGAAGAGATAGTGAGGGCGTGGGAGAAAGAGAATAGGGAACGGGTGTGAAAATAGGGTGTGTCAGCCGATATTTGTCAGAAGACAGGTATCGACTGTTTAATTTTTTTAAATTACACATTGCGTAAGTCTTTGCAATGTGATATAATTAATCATATGCAGCGTGTAAATGGGGATCTTTGATGAGAGAGTTGGAAATCGAAAGCGAAGAGTTTTTTGTAAATATGATTGCTGTGGATGTAAAGGAATATGCGAAGGTTCATTTTGAAAAAGCTGCGAAAAAGACTCTTACAATCCCGGCATGGCTTAATAAATTAGCATTGGAACATGGTATTAATTTTTCACAAGTATTACAGGAAGCATTGAAAGAACGATTAAGATGCGAAAAAGTAAAAGTTCATTAATAAAGGGAGGTATTTCATGGATTGCCAACAAAAGATTACAGAACTCCGGAAACAGACCGGTATGAACCGTAGGGCGTTTTGCGAGTATTTTCAGATTCCGTACCGGACGGTGACGGAGTGGGAGCGGGGGACGCGGAATGCGCCGGAGTATGTGCTTCGGATGATGGAGTATATGATACGGATGGAGAAGTTGGGTATAGTAGGTACAGGGGAGGAAGAAAATGGGAGAAAAGACGGGGATACTGACTGTAGATAAGATACAGAACCGGGTTTATGTGATTCGGGGGAAGCAAGTGATGCTGGACTATGATTTGGCGGAGATTTACGGGTATGAAGTGAAACGTTTGAATGAACAAGTGAAACGTAATATTGCCAGGTTCCCGGAAGATTTTATGTTTCAACTTGAGAAAGAGGAAATACCGGTAGAATGTTTAAAGTCGCAATTTGCGACTTTAAACGACGGCTCAGATTTGGAGGAAAGGTTAGAAGGTGAAATCTTGAAGTCGCAATTTGCGACTTCAAGTTGGGGCGGGAAACGAAAGCTCCCTTACGCATTCACCGAACAAGGCATCTACATGCTTGCGACGGTGCTTCGGGGTGAGCTTGCGGAACAACAGAGCATTTTTATCATGCGTGCGTTTCGTGAGATGCGTCATTATATAAAGCAAAATCAGCAGTTTGTTACGCAATCGGAGATGATTCTGGGACAGTAAAGGTTTCGGAAATATCGGTGCAGGTAGCGGGAATTTCGGATTGGAAAAAGAAGGCTACATCCAGTATTTATGTGGTGGACGATTACATGAATGCAAAGACTTTACAGCTTTTATCGCAGAAAATACAAGGTGTGGAAGTTGTTTTATTTACGGAAAACGGACATGGTAGAAATGGTTTTTTGACACCGACACTTGTAAGTGATTTTGCGGAGCAATATCCGCCGATTCGTATGAAGGCCAATCCGGACTGTCATGACAGATTGATTGTGCTTGATTACGGTTTGTCTACGGAACAGGTATATCATTGCGGAGCGTCCAGTAAGGATGCAGGCAAAAAGCTTTGTGCAATTAACAAAATAGAACAGAACACGTTATTTCATCCGGTCATTGATAAGTTATTATCCGGACCGGATAAGGACATATAAGAACTAAAAAAGATAATTTCGGAGGGTAACACTATGCAGTATCGTAACGACAAATACGGTAACCCGATTTCCGTGCTGGGATTCGGATGTATGCGCTTTGATAAAAAGGGCGGAAAGATTGAATTTGAAAAGGCTGAGAAGGAGATTTTGGCGGCTTATGAGGCGGGTGTGAATTACTATGACACGGCCTATATTTACGGCGGCAGCGAGGAGTTTTTGGGAGAAGTGTTTGAAAAGAACGGTCTCCGGGATAAGGTGAAAATCGCCACAAAGCTTCCGCATTATTTGATTAAAAACATGGAAGGAATCGAGAAAACTTTTGCGGAAGAACTTCGTCGTCTCCGTACCGATTACGTAGATTATTATTTGATGCATATGCTGACGGACGTAAAGACCTGGGAACGGTTAAAAAGTCACGGAATCGAGGAGTGGATTCGGGAGAAGAAGGAAAGCGGGGCAATACGACAAATTGGCTTTTCTTACCATGGCAATTCGGATATGTTTTGTCAGCTGATTGATGCCTATGACTGGGATTTTTGTATGATTCAATATAACTACCTGGACGAGCATTCCCAGGCGGGACGAAAAGGCTTGCAATATGCGGCGTCAAAGGGGATTCCGGTGTGGATTATGGAGCCGCTCAGAGGCGGACGTCTGGTGAATAATCTTCCGGAGAAGGCGAAAAAGCTGTTTGGAGAGCACCCGAGCAAACGCACTCCGGCAGAATGGGCCTTCCGCTGGCTTTGGAATCAGCCTGAGGTGACTTGTGTGCTGTCCGGTATGAATTCCGTGGAGATGATACAGGAAAATACGGCCAATGCAGATGCTTCCCGTCCGGGAGAGTTTACGGAAGAGGATAATCGGTTGATTGCAGGTGTGGTAGAAGCAATCAAAGAAAAAATGAAGGTGGGCTGTACCGGGTGCGGATATTGTATGCCGTGTCCGAAGGGGGTAGATATTCCGGGCGTATTTGCTACCTACAATAAGCGGTTTACCGATGGAAAAGGAAAGGCGTTTAAGGAGCATGTGCAATGTACCTTGCTTCGAAAGGATTTTACATCGGCATCCAATTGTATCGGTTGCGGTAAGTGCGAGACCCATTGTCCGCAGCAGATAGAGATTCGTAAGGAATTACAGAATGTCAGAAAAGAACTGGAAGGACCTGTGTATAAGGCGGCGAAGTTTGTGGTGAAGAAGTTTATGAAATACTAAAACATGACTCCGGTCACATTGTAAAACGATTCGTATTGTGGTATGATAAATACGGTGATGTAAATGTCGGATAACAAAATGATACGTTTTCTATGGGCGATGTTGTTGGAAGCAGGTTTGCTTTTGATTGCCGTATTTCATTCGGAGCATGTGATGGGATGTCTTTTGTGTGGGGCAGCCCTTATTGTTGTATTTCAATTACAAAGTTTAACGGAGGAGCAAAGTCGGAGTTCTTTGGTAGTGCAAGGGATTCTTTCTTTGCTCTTTTCGTTGCTTGCGGGACACTTTGCGGCGTATCTGATTTTTTATGAGATGCGGTTTGGCACAGGGGACGGAAGAATGCAGGAGGGGGAAACGCCGGAGGGGCAATGTCGAGAGCGAAGAGAAAGGTATCCTCTGCTTCGCGTAGTTTTGCCGGGCGTGTTTTGCTTTTTTGGTACCCTTTTGTATAGGAGAATAACCGGGAATGTGGAGGAAACGATGCCGGAATTACTTTGGCATGTGTTGCTCTTAACTGTTTGTGCTGTTATTTTTCTCGGCATAGAATTTACCTTGTCCCATTATCTGAAAATGCAATGGGAAAGCGCAGTGGCAGTGCGTGGTGCTGCGGTGAATGAGCTATATGAAAAGAAATTAAATCAGGAATTAAGAATGAAAAACTACCTTGCGGAGCGGAATGCACGTATGGAAGAGAGGGAAACAATCAGCCGTAACATTCACAACAGCGTAGGGCATACCATTACGGCGGCAGTGATGACATTAGACGCGGCGGAACTGCTTGTGGATGTGGATGCGGGGAAGGCAAAGGAACGCATGGTTACGGCGAAGGAACGAATGAAGGAAGGACTTAGTGCAATTCGCCTTGCGGTACGTGTACTGGATAAAGAAAACGGTACGGTTCGGATGGAGGATTTTCTTAGTGAGCTGGTGGCAGTGGCAGATAATTTTGTGATGGATACGGAGCTTACGGTAAAGACAGACGTAGATGTGATACCGGAGGTGCAGTCCCTTCCGAAGGAGCATACGGAGTTTTTGACCGGTGCGGTACAGGAACTTTTGACAAATGGTGTGAAGCACGGAAACGCCACCCGCTTTTTGCTTTCTGTCCGGGCGGACAGCGCACATTTGCTGGTTAGTGTAAACGATAACGGAACCGGAGATTTTTCGGAAGAGAATAAGGAAAGAAAAATAAGAGAAGGTTTTGGATTAAAGAAGATTGTATCTTATGTGAAGAAGTGTGGCGGAGACGTTAAATTTACCAATGAAAACGGATTTTGCGCGGTGTTGACAGTGCCGCTTTATCAGGAGGAAACAGATGGAGAAGACTAGAATTCTTTTGGTGGATGATGAGCCGCTGTTGCTTGACAGCCTGGAAATTATTTTGTCCATGAACGGCATGGAGATTGTTGGAAAAGCAAAGGACGGAAACGAAGCGTTGCAGTGTCTGGATACGGTGACCTGTGATTTGGCGTTGGTGGATTTGAATATGAAGGGGATGGGCGGCATTGAGCTAATCGGAAAGCTTCGGGAGAAGTATCCGGTGATAAAGATTCTTGTGTTGACCACCTTTTATGACGACGACAATATCACAAAGGCTATTGCTAACGGTGCGGACGGGTATTTACTGAAGGATAGCGGAAAAGAAGCTATTTTAGGGGCAATTGAGCAGATTTTAAACGGACGGAATGTCATTGACCATAAGGTAATGCTTCGTCTGGCGGCATTGATGGGAGCAAAAGAACCCCAAAAGGAAGCCAAAAGAGAAGATTTAGCGCCGGATATGACGGAGCGGGAAAAGGAGATTAGCAGCCTTTTGGCAGAAGGGCTTACAAACCGCCAGATTGCGGAGCAGTTGTACATATCGGAGGGGACGGTGAAGAATTATATTTCTTCCATTTACGATAAAACCGGGATTCACGATCGGGCGAAGCTTATCGTAGCCATGAAAGGGTAACAGAGAATTCCAAGGGCAGAAAACAAAGTCATAGGAAAGCAAAACAGAATATGACCACAGTCATACCGGATTTGTGACTGTGGTTACTTTTTATCGGGAGCTTTCGTTGCTATACTAAGAGCAACAAAGGAGGTTGTGAACATGAGACAGAAATTGTCCGCAATGAATTACATACGGAATAACAAGCGGCGTGCTGCGGTGCTGATTGTCAGTCTGGCGCTGTACCTGCTGATTGTGTACCTGACACAGTTTATTCTATCAGCAAGTACGGAAAGTTTTAAGAAAATCCTGTCGGAGGATACGAAAAAGATGCAGATGGTGCAGTTGCCGAAGAGTGCCTACGGAAGCGGATGGGAAAGCATGAGCGAGGAAGAAGTGCAAGCGGCATACGCGGAGGCAGAAGAACTTTTGATGGAGCGATTGAGGGAACAGGCCGGCGTGAAGGTAGTACAGAAAGCGCAGGGTATGGGAGTTACTATTTACGCATTAATCGGGCAGTATAGTTTTTCTTTTCCGTTGGGTGACGAGGCGTTTGTGAAAGCTTACATGGAGCATATGGGGGCTACCTTAAAGGAGGGAGAGTTACCGGATGCACCGGGAGAAATCATCTTGGCAGACGGCATTATGAAAAATGCGGGGCTGACTCTTGGGCAAAAGCTTTCGGATAAAGACTTTCAAATTGTGGGAATTGCGGAAAGCGATACCTACTTCGGCGGAGGTATTATGGTGTCAGGGAAGGACTACAGTCAGCCTATATGTGTGTTATCTGACGGTAGTATTGAGGATATGGCTGCATTGCTTCGGAAGATGGGCTATGAGTTTGCCGATAATGAGGCGAGAATCTATGACTATAAGGCAGGAAAAGCGGACTATGAAGATGTGTTTGCCGAAGTGGAAACACCGGCGAAGCTGGTATTTCGAGGTGTGATGATTGTGATGGCAATCATGTTGTTTTTGGTATACACCACAATGTTGCGAGACCGGCACGGAGAGTGGTGCTTGTATTGTTCTATCGGATATGGAAGAAAGGCGATTTATCTATCCATCTTGCGTGAAATGTTATTTTATTTTACGGTGGCAGTGGTTGCCGGTACGGCATTGACGGTCATCGGTATGGTGACAGTGGATACGCTATTGATTGCTCCTATGGGTCTGGCTTGTAAGTATCTGGATTTCGCGGTGATGGGCGAAATTGTGTGCGGCTATGCGGTGGTATTTGTATTGCTTCAGCTTCCGATTCGGCTTGCATTACACAAGATTCGGACTGTAGACGCCATGGAAGAGGAGTTATATTAAGGATGCATGAAAAGGGAAGAGAACCGGGTGCGGGTAGAACAGAAGGAGGATATGTATGTTTGAAATAAAAAATATTACAATGATTTACGATATGGAAAAGGAAGAAAAGGTATATGCGCTGGGCGGCTTTGATTTGAGTCTGCCGGACAAGGGGTTAGTCGGAATTATCGGTCCTTCCGGTTCCGGAAAGTCTACTCTAATGTATTGCCTTTCCACGCTGAAAACTCTGACGGCAGGAGAAATTTTGTATAACGGAAAAAGCCTTACCGGCCTCAAAGAGCAGGAAAGAGAAAAACTTCGCAGAGATGAGTTCGGCTTTGTGTTCCAGCGACATTTCCTGGTGCCGTATATGAATTCCCTTGCTAATGTGACCGTGGCGGCAAACGGCAAGGGAGCGGAGGTAAATGCCCGCGCAGAAAGTCTTCTTAAGAGTCTCGGCCTTGGGGAAAAAGAGCTGAAAAAGCGTCCGGGAAAGCTTTCCGGCGGACAGCGCCAGCGTGTGGCAATCGCCAGAGCTATGATGAATGGGCCGAAGGTGTTGTTTGCGGATGAGCCGACGGCGGCACTGGACCATGAGACGGCCTTTGCGGTAATGGATATTTTAAAGGAGTACGCAAAGGAGCATCTGGTGCTTGTCATTACCCATGACCATTCCATCTTAAAGGACGCGGATATGACGGTGGAGATGTGGGACGGTATGGTCAGCTCCGTAAAGGAAGGCGGTGCGCGATGAAGCCTTTTTCACCCTTGTATTTTATCAGAGAAAATAAAGCCCGTTGTGCGGTATTGATTTTTATGATATTTCTGAGCTTCGCGGCGTATCTGGCGGGTTTGTATGTGATGAATGTCATTACAAGCTTTGAGGAGTTTGGGGAGGAGCTGTACGATTCCACGGCACTTGTCTATGTAAGGACGAGAGACGAGGAAGGCTTTCAGGGCTACCGGGATGCGGTGGAAGCTATGCGACAGGAAGAGGATATCCGGTTTGTTGACTTGGGGTATTATAATTACTTAAACATTGAAAGTATCATGAGCTTTACCGTAGGGTATCAGTCTCTGACCTTTATCAATAAAGAGGATTTTAAGCTGTTTTGTGAGAGGAAGGACATTTCCTGTGATGTGGATAAGCTGGGAGGCCGGAGTGTGGTGATGAGTGAACGGATGGCAAACAGCTTAGGCCTAAAGATCGGGGATGTGCTGACGCCGGAGGAATATAACGGCGTGACAGAGGGATTTACCTTAGAGGCAATCACGAATCAGACCACCTATGCCTATTACTTTTTAGCGGAAGGCGCCGAACCTACGAACGCCATGATTTTAAACACCGGAATGGGGAAGGAAGAATTTGCGGCATATTTGGACCACATGGAAGAACAGTATCCGGTACAGATGCATGGTTATGAAGAGGATAAAGCGGAAGTAGACCGTACCTTCTCTTTCCTGCCGAAAATCTACATTGCAGTACTTGTACTGTTGGC
Organism: Lachnospiraceae bacterium; assembly: GCA_017938405.1. Classification (GTDB taxonomy): domain Bacteria; phylum Bacillota; class Clostridia; order Lachnospirales; family Lachnospiraceae; genus SIG307. The sequence continues at coordinate 56,637 of JAGBBP010000032.1, read as the reverse complement.
GATTATAAGTGCTATTACGGTTAATGCGGTGTTTGTAGGTGTTTACCAGGGCAGAACCTTTGAGTTTGCGGTGTATCGCGCCATCGGTATGGGCAAGCGCAGGATTACCGGAAAGATTGTGGGAGAGCTTTTGTGGATGGAAGGAATTGCTCTCATAGGAGGCGGAGTATTGTTTTTCCTGGGACTTTACATGTTCAATCATTTGGTGCTGTATCCGAAGGGAGTGTATCTGGATTACTTCAACAGTGTGGCATTATTTGGTCTGGTACTTTGTAACGTGATTATTTTAGTACCGCTGATTCTTACCAGGTGTCGTCAGATGCACCGGGCGGATATTTGTGAATTCTAATTGTTTTGTAAACGGGCGTGCATTCGAATGTGCGCCCTATTCTTTTTGCTTCCGGTGAAAAACAAGGAAGAATGCAAGAGGATAAGCTTCGATGATAGGACATTTTGGGGACAAAGTTTGCACTAAATGACATGTTAAAGAAGAAAAAAGTATGATAAGATGGAAGCGGAAGGAATGTGAAAACGGGGCCGGCAAAGGTCGGCTTTTCGGATATGGAGGAGGTAGCAAATGGAACAATATGTAGAACTGAGATTGCAAAAGGATTCCTTTGCGGGAGGATATTCCGCAGGACTTACCATGTGTGACGGACAGTCCACAAGGGAACTTCGGAAAGTTTCGGAAGGTGACAAACAGGTGGTTTACGAAGACAACAGAAAGCACAAGGTGACCCTGCACCGAGAGACAGAAGGGGATGTGGTATTTTTACAGACTACATTTTCCAATGAGAGTGCAGAGCCGGCAGTGCTTGAGATGTTGTCCAGTTTTGCTATGAAGGGACTTGATGTGGATTCCTTTTACCGGATGCAGTCCTTCTGGAGTGCGGAGGGAAAGCTTCGTAAGGAAAGCATCTACGACTTGCATTTGGAGCATTCCTGGAGCGGAAACGGGTATCGTGTAGAGAAGTTTGGTACGGTAGGTTCCATGCCGGTGCGTAAGTATTTCCCGTTCCTTGTATTGGAAAACAGCAAAAAGGGTGAATTTATCGGTATCCAGCTCTATTCCCCGTCTTCCTGGCAAATGGAGCTGATTGTAACCGGAAGAGATGATACGGTGACGGTGGCAGGCGGTATCGCGGACAGAGACTTCGGCAACTGGAGAAAGACTGTGGCACCGGGAGAAAGCTTTACGACGCCAAAGGCGGCGATAGCCTTCGGTGATTCTATCTATGATGTGTGTGATAAGCTGGTGAAGGCGCAGAAGCCGGACATTTCCCCGATAGACTGTCAGATGGGCATAATGTTTAACGAGTATTGTACCACCTGGGGCAATCCGAGCCTTGAGAACATTAAGAATATGTGTGATAAGTTAAAGGACAAAGGTTTGCAGTATTTTGTCATGGACTCCGGTTGGTACGGAAATGCAAAATATTGGTGGACCTGTGTGGGTGACTGGGACATTAATGAAACCAAGTTTCCGGGGGGCTTAAAGCCTATGGCGGATTATGTCAGACAGTGTGGCATGATTCCGGGCATCTGGTTTGAGTTTGAGTCCGTAGGTACCGGTTCTAAATACTACAATGTACCGGAACATCTGTTAAAGCGGGACGGTGTGCCGATTACAGTGGGAGAGCACCGGTTCTTTGACATGGCGGACCCGTGGGTCATTGATTATTTGAGCGAAAAGGTCATTAAACTGTTAAAGGATTGCGGCTTCGGCTACATAAAGGTAGACTATAACGATACCATCGGTATGGGGTGCGATGACCCGGACGGATTCGGAGAAGGTGTACGGAAGTATGCGTTGGCATCTCAGGCTTTCTTCCGCAAAATTAAGGAGGAGATTCCGGATATTGTCATTGAGAATTGTTCCAGCGGCGGTCATCGTTTGGAGCCGTCCATGATGGAGATTTCTTCCCAGGCAAGCTTTTCCGATGCCCATGAAATTACCTGTATTCCGATTATTGCGGCAAACCTGCACCGTGTCATTCGTCCGGACCAGAGCCAGATTTGGGCAGTACTGCGGAAGGAAGACAGCATTCAGCGGTTGCAGTATTCCCTCATAAACACACTCCTTGGCCGTATGTGCATCAGCGGAGATATTTATGAGTTATCCGAGGAACAGTGGACTTGTATTGACGAAGGTATGGACTTTTACCGCAAGGCGGCACCGATTATCAAGGACGGTAAGACGACGCTTATTTCCTGCGATACAGAGAGTTATTTAAACCCGGTAGGAGAGCAGCTGGTGATTCGGCAGCTTGGGAATCGGTATCTGGCCGTTGCACACCGGTTCGGAGAATCGAAAGAAGTGGCAACTGACTTCTTAGAGGGAGCAACGGTACTTGCTTCCTACGGAGAACTGTCGGCCGATTTCAGTGCCAAGGCTTGGCTTTACGAAAAATAATAAAAAGCACCATGCTGTGGAGAAAAGTCGGGATAAAAAAACAATAGAAATGTTATGAAAAAGAGGATGCCACTTACTATGATATGAAACGCATAGCTAGGAGACATCCTCTTTGATTATCCGGATTTAATTTCTAAAAGCGAATAACAATTTCTTTATTTCACCCGGGTTAACGTAGCATTTTTGAAAACAAAATCACCGGTACATTTTCCGAAGTTTAAGCAAAATTGCCAATCGAATTCGGTATAGGATTCCATCACGAAACGGAATTCGTAGTGCGTAAGTTCCGGGGTGAGGGAAACATCCGTCTTCCAACATTCCGGCCAGCTCCAACCTTCGTTACGGTTGAAAAAGATTCTGACTGTGGAAGAGTTTGTGGAAGAGGCATCAAAGGAGAGAAGGTATTCCTTTCCCTGTTCCAGTGCGACTCCGCCGGCCTGGGACTGAATGTCCCAGTGATTGAAGGAGGCACGAGGTACGCTTACAAGGAAGGTGTTTTCTTCTTCTTCCGCCGTAAAATCAGCACCACCGTAATAAGTCCACATAAAAGTAGGAGACAACAAATTACCTGAGGGAGACACCTCATCGGATTCCATACCGCAAAAGGCATTCAGGTAGCGTTTCGCAAAGTTCGGACGGCGGCGGAAATATTCTTTGAATTGTTCCACTTCGCCTTCGTAGTTCCATGCGGCCCAGTCGAGACCAAAACGGAACCAGGTGGCCTGTGCGGCTTCTCCGTAAGCAGCGGAATAGGTATTTACTTTGGCGAAGACTTTATCCGGTGCAAAGCAGGTTTCCATAATATGCAGATAGTTGTCATAAAAGGCTTGGCGAACGGTATCATTTTTACAGAGGTTCCGTATGATACCCGGGTAATCAAAATCACCGTCTCCCACAGACATATGGTTTAATAAGTCGTAACTGCAGGAAGTACCGTCACTGCCGTAAAGGCCGGTGGAGAACTCTGTATCGTAAAGGATGAAACGCCATTTGCCGTCTGCCTTCGGAATGTCCGGATTCACGGTACGTGTGTGCCATACCTGCCAGTTGTTGCTGCCGCCGTTTGCCCAGTCATTGTTATTAATGTAGGTCTCTACGGCAATATAGTCCATCAAACTTTGCAGGTCCATGGAAGCGCAGAATTTGTTATAGTTTTCTTCCAAGGTCATATCTGCGGTAGAAGCCCAATGACAAAAATCACGGAATTCTTCCAGGTCTTCCTCGGTTCCTTCTTCCACGTCGCTGTTTTTTATTACCGCAACATCGTTTTTATCAATACCGTAGTGGGATTCGATGTAGGCCCCATCGGTCTTTTCACGAATCATGTAAAAGCCCCAGAACTCACCGTCCACAAACAAAATGCACGGCTCGGAAGCCATAACATCAAAGGCCAAATCCTTTGTCAGATCGTGAATCAGGGCATCCCGGTAATGAAGTTCCTGATAATCGTTACCGCCGTTACGAAGCGTTACTTTGTCAAATTTTTCGATAGGAGCACCGTTTACATCCGTAAGCCCGTCAAAAAAAGCATATTTCATTTTTCCGTCGCCGTATTCTTTTCTGGCGTAAAGACGAAAGCTTTTCTGGGCATGGGAACGGGACCAGTTGCCGGAAATCCGGGCACCTACATCGGTGGAGTAGACAGGTTTTCCTGCCTCAAATACCTGAATGGAAACCGGGAACTCGGTTTCTCTGCCTTTGGTATTGTAGTTGGTTACGTTTTGTACATCGCCGGCATCGTAAGGGACGTATTCGTCACTGTTTAACCATTCGTAATACTTGGAGCCGATCATATAGGCACCGGTATCTTCATCAAACAGATAGTCACTGTCGGTAGCCATGGAAATGACCTTCATGTCGGAATAGTAGGCAGCGGTCTTACCGATGAAATAGCTGTTGGTGGTGACTGCACCGAAATCACCTTCCGGAGATTTCGTAACGGCACGAACTACGATGCCTTTGTCCACATTAAATTGCGGCGGTTGATATCCGCTGAGGGTAATATCTTCCAGGGCGCTGTATACATTCGGATCATTGGTATTGTTATACAGAGAGATTTCCTTGGTATACAAGGAAGCGGTATCCGAAGTCCGCGGGTCGCTGCTGTCGGTGGTGAAATAAATTTCGTAACCGGCTTCGGAAGAAAGCTCCAGAGAAAATGCTTTGTCGTAAAACCCTGCTTCGGCGGAGAACACCGGAAGGGTTTGGTTTTTAAGTTCCTCTTTCGGAGCATCATCCGAAGTGTCGGGTGCTTTCGTAACGGAAGGGGCCGGTGTATCGGAAACCGGGGAATCCGCTTCCTGCGTGATTTCCGGAGGGTTATTATCCGGCGGAGTAACGGAAGGGTCTGCGGAATTGTTGCAGGCACCCATCTGTAAGGTAAAAAGTGAAAGCACAGCGGCACAAAGAAGCGGCCGTAGTAGTTTTTGTTTCTGCATGTTTCCCATCCTTTCTGAGCATATGAAAAATGACTATTGCTTTCTTAGTATAACATAAAAAGGAAAGAATGTAAAATTGTTCTGGCAGTGTAAATAAAAGTCTTTGACTTGTGCTATAGTAGATATGTCGATTTCTGTTTAAAAGAAATCATAATATATTTAGAGGAGAGGTGCACTTATGAAGAAGAGATTCTTGCGTGCGGTTGCCGGAGTAATGACTTTATTGCTCTTGACAACTTGTATGAACGGCGCTTTGGCTGTTTATGCGGGGGAAGATAAGGCTACGGCAACAAAGCAGGAAAAGGTACTTACGGTGACCCAGGATATGGTGGGAAAGAACGGCGTTCTTACCATCACCGGAGAATGGGATAAAATCGTAATACCGAAGGAGATTGATGCATCCCGTATTAAGTTTAAAAAGGTAACGGCGGGAATCGTGGAAATCGAAAGCGGAAACAAGAGTAATATTGAGATTGCATCCGGTGAAGTGGGCGAAGTTGCGGTAGTACCGGCAAAGTTGGAAGAGATGACGGTACAGGAACTGGCAGAGTTGATTCGTCTGACCGAGGATTCCGGTGCGGCGGTAGAAAAGTACAGAGCGCAGAAGGAGCAGAATGATGCGTATCTGAATGCCCGTCCGACCGTAGTGACAGGTAAGGATGCAGCGGTTGGAACGGTAACGATTTCCGGTAATGTGAAGCTGGATTGTAAGAACGGTACGGTTTCGAACCTGAAGGTGGAAGCGGACGGTTCCCAGAAGGAATTGAACGTAAACATTTCCAACTACGAAGGCGATGTAGATGTAAAGCAGACCGAAAGAAAAGACGGCGATTGGATGATTGCCCGCGTTAAGATGAAAAACTCCAAGGTAGAAAATCTTAACATGGAAGGCAAGGGTCGCGGTAACATCGTATTAAGCGGTCAGGATTCCGAGGTAAAGGACGTAAATGTAGAAAGTGCTCCGACGCTTTCTCTGAATTTGCCGTCTGAATCATTAAACATTGCGGAAACTGCTACGAATGCGTCTGTAAATATCCTTGCAAAGGTTGAAAATATTTTAATCAGCGCAAGTGAAGTTAAGATGGAAGTGGGCAGCTGCGGTAGCGTCGTCAATGCAAAAATTGACGGCAATAACGTTACGATCAGCGGTAACGGTACCCTTGCAAAGGTAGATATTATCGGTGACGGTGCTTATGTTTCTACATTGGGTACAAACGTAACCGGTAAGAATAATTATGTAAAGCCGGTAGTCGGTGGATTAAGAGATTTGGGCGGCTTACATGTTGTAATCGGTGACTGGTATTCAACCGGTACACCTGTGCCGAGTACCGAAGAAGAGATTGCCTTGGATCAGTATCGTAAGGATATGATGGAGCGATATAACTTTACCGTAGAGCAGAAGTATATTGCAAACTGGAATGATTTCCAGGATGTATTCCGTACTTCTGTAGCCCTGGGTACGCCGGCTGCAAATATCTTTATGATGGATCAGAGATTCCTGGAGGGTAACAGAGATTACTTCTATGATTTATCCACGTTATACGAGCTTGATTTTGATAACGCGAAGTGGGATGAGGACATAAAAGAGCTTATGACCTGGAAGGACGGCATCTATGGTATGTCCACAGCGGATAAGGAAGCAAGAGGCGGCGTTTTCATTAATATGGATTTGTATACCCAGGCAATGGAAGCTGCCGATTTGAGTATGGAGGACTATGATCCGTTTGTTTTACAGGAAAAGGGAGAATGGACTTGGTCTAAGTTTGAAGAAATTTGTGGTATACTGGATGAACAGTTAAATGAGAATTGGAACGGAAATAAGAATGATAAGATTTATGCGTTGACCAGTCAGGATACCATGACCTTAAGTCAGCTTGTATATTCCACCGGTACGGAGTTTGTGGGTTATGACCCGGTGAAGGGTGAATATGTAAATAATCTTTCAAATCCGAATGTTGAGAAGGCATATAATTATGCAATCGGTTTATTTGAAAAGGGATATGATATCGATGAACTGGAGAATCCGAGCGGGGCAGAGAGTCTTTGGAACTGGTTTGCAAAACGTTTCTTCGACGAAAAGGCAGTTATGCAGTTCGGCGAAGCTTACTATATGACGGTAGGTACATCCGGTGATTATACAAGCACAATCAAGTACAATGACATGGATGCAAACATCGCATTTTTGTGTTGTCCGAAGCCGGATGAAGGAGACGGTTCCGATTCCTATCATACTTACTTCTCCGATAACGTGGCGGTAATGCCGGCATGTTACGATGCAAAGACTGCAGCGGATATTGCATTTGCTTATAACATCTGGACGAATCCGGCTCCGGGATATGAGGAAGAGAGTGCGGATGAGTGGAAGAGTCGCTATGTAGATTACGATTGGGATGAAAGATCCACAGACGAGACCCTTTCCATCTTCTACAATGAAGATATTGCAGTGAATCAGTATATTAACTTCATGGAAGATTTAGAGAAGTTTACCATGGAAGATGAGTATTTCGAGATCGACGGTACCTTGTTCTATCGTTGGAAGTTCCATCGTAATGAAGAAGGAAAGTTTGATTTGGGTTATCTTCTTGATGATATTATGCCGTACTGGGATGAGACCATAGAGGCAGCGAATAATAAGAGAAAACTGTACATGCCGACGGCACGTCCGGACGCAACATTTAACTATGAAGCCAGCCCGTACAAGGTGGAAGTTAACCCGGATGGAACCATTCGCCTGAAGAAGCATAAGAATCCGGCAGCGCAGGGTTCGGAGATTGTAATCCCGAGTGAGTTGTTTGGAAGAAAGGTTGTGGAAATTGCACCGAATGCGTTCCGTGGAAGAAATATTACTTCCGTAGTCATTCCGGAGGGGATTACAACGATTTCACCGTTTGCGTTCGGATATTGTGAGAACTTGGGAACGGTTACTACACCGTATTCTTTGACTACCATTGGGGATAATGCATTCTTTAGATGTACGCATTTGCAGTCGATAAATCTGACGGAAAATGTGACAAGTATCGGTAATAATGCATTTTCCGAGAATGAAGTGGAATTCCATATGAATCTGACGATTACGACAGTGGAAGGTTCTTACGCCGATAGATATGCGAAAGACAATCTGATTCCGGTTGTGTATGACGGTCAGATTTCTGAGTTCACTTATGAAAAAGTACTGATAACACCGGAGAATGGCGAGTCGTACTACGAAATTTGGATTACCGGTTATGAGAGCCTGGCAGACCGTGTGGTTATTGCAGATAGGTACGAGGGTTCAATTGTTGCGGTAGTTTCCGGTGGAGCATTTAAGGGATGTACCGATATTAAGTCAGTATCCTTACCGGCGGGCTTGTGTGCGATTGAAGAAGAAGCTTTTGCCGGTTGTACCGGACTTACAGAGGTTACTGTACCGACATGGGTATGGGCAATTCAGGCAAACGCGTTTGCAGGATGTACCGGCCTTACAACGGTTACATTGCCGGAGAATGTCAGCTGGATCGGTTCAAGGGCGTTTGCAGGATGTACCAATTTGACGGAAATCTATATTCCGGCCAACGCGAGCGGACGGAATTGGGAGACTGATATATTTGAAGGATGTGATACTACGAAGCTTACTGTTGTAACCGATGATTCGGATATGGCATATTTCGCATCGGAACTGGGATTTGCGGTAAGAGAGCCGTAAGGCAGTTTGATTTGCGAGAACAGCAATAAACGCAGATAGAGGAAAGAAAGAAGAAACCGCCCGGAGCAGTCCGGGCGGTTTTCTTTGTTTATTCTCAGTGTGAATCGGTTTGTAATTTGTTATTGCCGGCGGAATTACTTCGAGTTTCCGAATAATCCCCGGATAATGGAGTTACCGATTTGTCTGCCGATGGAACTGAAGGCACTGGAGGTGGCACGACCGATGGTTTTGTTAAACAGCTTCTCGGCGGCCTTTTCCTTTTTCTTCTGTTTTGCGGCAGCTTCCTTTTCTTTTTGCTTTTTTAAGAAGGCTTCTTCTTTTTCCTTCTGTTTGGCAGCGGCGGCTTCTTCCTTCGCCTTTTGTGCTTCTTCCTTGGCGCGTTGCTCGGCCGCAGCTTCTTCGGCACTTTGGGCGGTCAGTACTTCGTAGGCGGAGCGGTTATCCACCGGGAGACCGTATTTTTCATCCAACGGACTTTGCGTGATCACAGAGTTCCGTGTAAAGGCATCCACCGGTCCCATGAGACTTTGGGGCGGAAGGATAAAGGTACGTTCCACCATGGTCGGGATACCTTTTTCATCCAGAAAGGATACCAGTGCCTCGCCTACACCTAACTCCATAATGGCTTCCGAGGTGTCAAAGGCCGGGTTCTGGCGGAAGGTCTGGGCTGCGGTACGGACCGCTTTTTGTTCCGCCGGAGTATAGGCCCGGAGGGCATGCTGGATACGGTTACCTAATTGCGCCAGTACCTCATCCGGAATGTCGCTTGGGCTTTGGGAAATAAAATAAACACCCACACCCTTGGAACGGATGAGCTTTACGACCTGTTCGATTTTTTGGTTCAGGGTCTTTGGCATGTCGCGGAAGAGAAGATGAGCTTCGTCAAAAAAGAACACCAGCTTCGGCTTGTCCGCATCCCCAACTTCCGGAAGCTTTTCAAAGAGCTCCGTTAACATCCAAAGCATAAAGGTGGCGTAAAGGAGCGGGGATTGTACCAGTTCTGTACTGTCTAAAATGTTAATCATACCGTGACCGGATTCATCGGTGGTTATCCAGTCCGTAAAATCGAAGGCCGGTTCGCCGAAGAATAAGTTGCCGCCCTGACTCTCTAAAGCAAGCAGCGAACGCTGGATGGCACCGGCACTTTGCGGGCTCACATTGCCGTAGGTCAGGGTATAGTCTTCCCGATGTTCGCAGACATAGTTTAACATGGCCTTTAAGTCCTTCAAATCAATAAGTAACAGACCGTTATCGTCCGCAACCCGGAATACAATGTTTAATACGCCCTCCTGTACGGCGGTAAGACCGAGTAGGCGGGAGAGCAGAATCGGTCCCATTTCCGATACCGTGGTGCGTACCGGGTGGCCGTTCTTTCCGAAAATATCGAAAAAGCGGGTCGGAAAGGACGTATAGCTCCAATCGTCGATACCGAACTTTGCGATACGTTTTGACATGTCTTCGCTTTCTTTTCCCGGTGCACACATACCGGACAAATCCCCCTTGATGTCCGCAAGGAATACCGGCACACCGAGAGAAGAAAAGGACTCTGCCAACAGCTTTAAGGTAATGGTCTTACCGGTACCGGTAGCACCGGCGATAAGGCCGTGGCGATTGCCCATCTTCGGATATAAAAACTGTAGGTTGTCATTTTTTGCAATCCAGATTTTTCCGTCTTTAACCATGTACATACCTCCGTGATAATGTATTTGTAAAAAAGGGCACCGCGACGTGCGGCGCCCCTTGAAATCTTTAGCCTTGGTTCTGTGCCGCCACAAGTCCCTTACCGCCGTACATCTCGCGAAGCTTCGGCTTCTCGATTTTGCCGGTAGGGTTACGCGGTACATCCGCAAAAATGATGGTGTGCGGACGTTTATAACGCGGAAGAGCCTGACAGAAACGGTTTACATCATCTTCCGTCAAAGTACAGCCCGGCTTTACTTCGATGATGGCACCGGTGATTTCACCGAGACGCTTGTCCGGAAGACCGATCACAGCAACGTCTTTAATGGAGTCGTGTTTACGCAGGAAGTCCTCAATCTGTACCGGGTAAATATTTTCACCGCCGCTGATGATAACGTCTTTTTTACGGTCTACTAAGAAGATAAATCCGTCTTCATCCTGCATTGCCATATCACCGGTAAAGAGCCAGCCGTCTGCCAACACTTCGTTCGTTGCTTTTTCATCTTTATAATAGCAGGTCATAACGCCCGGGCCTTTTACGGCAAGTTCGCCCACTTCGCCCTGTGGGACGGTGTTACGGTGCTCGTCTACAATCTTGGTTTCCCAACCGTAGCCCGGAACACCGATGGCACCTACTTTATGGATGTTTTCCATGCCGAGGTGTACACAGCCCGGTCCGATGGATTCGGAAAGACCGTAATTGGTGTCGTACTTGTGGTTCGGGAAAATATTCTTCCAACGGGTAATGAGACTCGGCGGAACCGGCTGCGCACCGATATGCATGAGACGCCACTGGGAAAGCTCATAGTCGGAAAGATTTACGTCGCCTCTGTCGATGGCATCTAAGATGTCCTGGGCCCACGGAACCAAAAGCCATACAATGGTACAGTGTTCCTTGGAAGCTGCGTCCAAAATGAACTCCGGCTTGGTTCCCTTTAAGAGAACCGCTTTACCGCCAACGAGGAAGCTACCGAACCAATGCATCTTTGCACCGGTATGGTATAACGGCGGAATACATAAGAATACGTCGTCATGAGAGGTCTCATGGTGATTCTGCTCTACAAGGCAGGAGTGCATGAGACTGCGGTGTTTATGTAAAATAGCTTTCGGGAAACCGGTGGTACCGGAAGAAAAGTAAATTGCGGCATCATCGTCATCCGTCAGCTTAATATCCGGAGTCATACTGGAACAGTCTGCGGTAAGGGAAGTATAATCCTCCGCAAAGGTCGGGCAGTTATCACCGACATAAATCAGCAGACGGTTCTTGCTTAAAGTATCTGCGATTTCTTCCACACGTCCGATAAATTCCGGACCGAACACCAGAATATCTACGTCTGCCAGATTTACACAGTAGTCGATTTCATCGGAGGAGTAACGGAAGTTTAACGGTACTGCCAAAGCACCGGTCTTTAAAATACCGAAATAAATCGGCAACCATTCCAGACAGTTCATTAAAAGAATCGCAACCTTGTCTCCCTTTTTTACACCGCGGGAGAGTAAGAAGTTAGCGAAACGGTTCGCTTTTTCGTTAAATACGTTCCAGGTGATTTCGCGACGGTAGTAGTTGCTTTTCGTCGGTTCCATCAGTTCATATTCTTTCCAGGTGATACGACGGGTTTCCGGAAGCTGCGGATTAATCTCAACCAGACAGATTTCGTTTCCGTACATTTCACAGTTCTTTTCTAAAATGTTTGTAATCGGCATGTTTTTGTTCCTCAACTCTTAAATAGTATAAAAAAGCGAAAAGAAAGTATACGGCACTTTTTCGCTTTCCACCAATAAAGTATAAGGGAAAGAAGGAAAAAAGTCAATGAAAACTTAAAGAAATAAGAAGAGTTTTTACTTTGACACCTGTGTAAGCGCTTCTTTGACGAATCCGCGCGTTAAAGTGCTATATTGTTAAAGAAAAAACGCAATTTAGGGCTTTTCTATTGGCGAAAAATGTGATAGAATATACATTGGATTCGTTTCAGATGATAGAAAACGATGCAAAGAAAGGCTTTACAAAGGTCGAAAAATAGAAAGGATACATAATTATGGCAAAGAAGATTATGCTCGGTAACGAGGCCATTGCCCGCGGTGCTTACGAAGCAGGCGTGAAGGTATCGGCTGCGTATCCGGGAACTCCGAGTACGGAGATCAGCGAAAATATTGTACAGTATAAGGAGATTTACTCCGAGTGGTCGCCGAATGAGAAGGTAGCGGCAGAGGTTGCTATCGGTGCATCTATTTCCGGTGTACGTGCCATGTTCTCCATGAAGCACGTAGGTGTAAACGTAGCAAGTGATCCGCTGTATACCATTTCTTACAGTGGAGTAAACGGCGGTCTGGTATTGGTTGCGGCAGACGATCCGGGACTTTACAGCTCCCAGAACGAGCAGGATACCCGTATGGTAGGCAGAGCGGCACAGGTGCCGGTGTTAGAGCCGTCCGACAGCCAGGAAGCAAAGGATTTCGTAAAGCTTGCATTTGAACTCAGTGAGCAGTACGACACCCCGATGATTGTACGTACCACTACCCGTCTGGCACACTCCCAGGGTCTGGTTGAGCTTTGTGACCGGGAAGAGGTTGCGGATAAGCCGTACGAGAGAAACGTGGCGAAGTTTGTTATGATGCCGGGTATGGCAAAGCAGAGACATATTTACGTAGAACAGCGTTTAAAGAAGATGGCAGAGGATGCATGCAGCCTTTCCATCAATAAAGCAGAGTACAACGACACCTCCATCGGTTTCATTACCAGCGGTATTCCGTACCAGTATGTAAAGGAGGCTTGTCCGAATGCTTCCGTATTAAAGTTGGGTATGGTGCATCCGCTTCCGCGTAAGCTCATCGAGGAGTTTGCTTCTAAGGTAGATAAGCTCTACATTTTCGAGGAGCTGGAGCCGGTCATCGAGGAGCAGGTAAAGTCCTGGGGTATCAAGTGTATCGGTAAGGAAATCTTTACCGTACAGGGCGAGTATAGTGCAAACATGCTTCGTAAGGCAGTGCTCGGTGAGACCGCAGAGCTTAAGGCACCGGCACAGGTGCCGGCAAGACCGCCGATTCTTTGTCCGGGATGTCCGCACAGAAGCGTTTACTCTGTACTTAACAAGCTTAAGATTCATGCGGCAGGCGACATCGGATGTTATACTCTCGGCGCCGTGGCTCCGCTTAACGTAGTAGATACTACTGTTTGTATGGGTGCAAGTATTTCCACTCTTCACGGTATGGAAAAGGCAAAGGGTAAGGATTACATCAAGAACTGGGTTGCCGTTATCGGCGATTCTACGTTTATGCACACCGGTGTAAACTCTTTGATTAACATGGTATACAACAAGGGTACCGGTACGGTTATGATTCTTGATAACTCCACCACCGGTATGACCGGTCATCAGGACCATGCGGCTACCGGTAAGACTTTGATGGGTGAGACCACCAAGGCTGTGAACTTAGTTCAGTTCTGTAAGGCCATCGGCATAGAGCATGTGGTAGAGGTAAATGCCTTCGATACCGCAGAGCTTGAGCGTATCATTAAGGAAGAGACCGCAAGAGACGATGTATCTGTCATCATTACCAAGTCTCCGTGCGTTCTGTTAAAGGGCAATATATTCCCGGATGTTTGCGTTCCGGACAGCGATAAGTGTAAGAAGTGTGGTATGTGCTTAAGACCGGGATGTCCGGCACTCACGAAGAATGCGGATGGCACCATCGCAATTGACGCTACCATGTGTAACGGCTGCGGACTTTGCATGCAGCTTTGTAAGTTCGATGCAATTAAGAAACAGGCAAGATAAGGAGGATTGGACTATGACCACTAGAAATATTATGATTGTCGGTGTGGGCGGTCAGGGTACCCTGCTTACCAGCCGTATTTTAGGAAATATTACCGTGGAGGCAGGCTTTGATGTAAAGCTTTCCGAGGTACACGGTATGGCACAGAGAGGCGGAAGCGTAGTTACCTTCGTTCGCTACGGTGAGAAGGTTGCGGAGCCGATTGTGGAAGAAGGACAGGCAGACGTTTTGATTGCGTTTGAGCGCTTGGAGGCCCTTCGTTATGCACACTTCTTAAAGAAGGACGGCGCTATGGTGATTAACGACCGTCGTATCGAGCCGATTACCGTTGTAACCGGTGCGGCACAGTATCCGGAGAATATTATCGAAGATCTTTCGAAGGAGCATCAGGTATATTCCGTAGATGCCCAGGAGGAAGCGTTAAAGCTGGGTAATTCCAAGGTGTTTAACGTAATCGTTCTCGGTGTTGCCGCAAAGCACATGGATTTTACGAAGGAGCAGTGGCTTAACGCTATTGAGGCTACCGTACCGCCGAAGACCGTAGAGTTAAACAAGAAAGCATTCCTCGTAGGTTACGAGATGTAATATGTTTTTAAATCTTTTTAAATCGCAGAGTACTGCGGAAGGAGAAGCCAATGATTTGGAACGAAGCAAAAGAATGTATGAGCAGAGATGAGATTCATCATCTGCAGGGGAAGCGTCTTGTTAAGACGGTAAATCACGTGTACCATAACGTAGAGTTTTACCGGAAAAAGATGCAGGCGGTAGGTTTGGAACCGGGAGATATCCAGTCTGCGGACGATATCACGAAGCTTCCGTACACAACGAAAGACGATTTACGTGATACCTATCCGTTTGGTTTATTTGCTGTTCCGATGTCCGAAATTGTACGTGTACATGCTTCCAGCGGCACCACCGGTAAGGCTACGGTAGTAGGCTATACGAGACACGATATCGATGTATGGTCCGAGTGTGTGGCGCGTGCGTTTACCATGGCAGGACTTACCAAGGATGATATTATTCAGGTGGCTTACGGCTACGGTTTGTTTACCGGAGGTCTCGGTGCCCATTACGGTGCGGAGAACTTAGGCGCAACGGTAGTTCCGATGTCTACCGGTAATACGAAGAAGTTAATCACCATGATGAAGGATTTCGGTGCTACGGCGCTTGCTTGTACTCCGTCTTATTTGATGCACATTGCAGAGACTCTGGAAGAGCAGGGAGACATTCCGAACATAAAGTTAAAGGCAGCCATCTGCGGTGCGGAACCGTGGACCGAAAACATGCGGAAGCAGATTGAAGAAAAGCTTCATATCCATGCTCACGATATTTACGGTTTGTCCGAGGTTATGGGACCGGGTGTTGCCTGTGACTGTATTTATCACAAGGGACTTCATGTATACGAGGATCATTTCCTTCCGGAAATCGTAAGTTCCGAAACACTGCTTCCGGTACCGGAAGGCGAGACCGGGGAGCTGGTATTTACGACTTTGACGAAGGAAGGTATTCCATTAATCCGTTACCGTACCAAGGACCTGACCAGTATTTCCTACGACAAGTGCGAGTGCGGCAGAACCTTGGCACGTATCAGCCGTTTCAAGGGACGCTCCGACGATATGTTAATCATCCGCGGTGTCAACGTATTCCCGTCCCAGATTGAGGCAGCACTTCTTGAAATGTCCGGTACCACACCGAACTATTTCATGATTGTGGACCGTGTAAACAATCTGGATACTTTAGAGGTACAGGTAGAAGTAGAGGAGCGTTTCTTCTCCGATGAAATCAAGGAGCTGGAGCGTCTCAATAAGCAGATTGTACATACCATCCAGCAGGCCATCGGTCTGGCGGTAAAGGTTACCCTGGTTGAGCCGAAGACCTTAGAGCGCAGCATGGGTAAGGCAGTTCGCGTATTGGATAAGAGAAAGTTGGTATAAGATAGTACAGGCGATGTTGTTTTTAAAACAACGGAAAGGAGAAGCGTATGTATTTAGAGCAGTTATCTGTTTTTATGGAAAATAAAGTCAGTCGTTTAAATGAGGTATTACTTCAGTTAAAAACGAGCAAAGTAAATGTGTTATCTTTAAGCCTTGCGGATACCAGCGAATTCGGTGTACTTCGTCTGATTGTGGATAATCCGGAAGAGGGACGCAAGATATTAAAAGAGAACGGTTTTTCCGCAAGACTTACCAAAGTGCTTGCAATCAAGCTTCCGAACGAAGTGGGCACGTTACAGAGTGTACTTGAAGTGCTCGGCAATGCGGGTATGAATGTGGAGTATATGTATGTACTTGCAAATGCAAAGGAGTTTTCCGGCATCGTAATCAAGACCGGTAATCCGGAAGAAGCCGCAAAGGTTTTGGAAGCTGCAGGTATTGAATTTGTAAAAGCAGAGGAAGTAGGTAAAATTGGAGCGTAAAATCATTGATTTTCATACGCACGCATTTCCGGATAAGATTGCCGGAAAAACAATCGAAATGTTATCAAAAAAAGGCGGAATTCCGGCGCACACGGACGGTACGGTGGAAGGGCTTCGTATGGTGCTTTCCGAGGCCGGGATATCTCTCGGCGTAGTGCTTCCGGTGGTGACGAAACCCGAACAATTCGAATCGATTACCCGGTTCGCGGCACAGATTAACGAGCGGTTTGCCGAAGGTGAACAAGCCGATGCGATTAAGGAGGAAGCAGAGAGAAAGACGAAATTACTGTCCTTCGGCGGAATTCATCCGGATACCCCGGATTATAAAAAGGAGCTGAAGCAGCTTTCCAATCTTGGCTTTCGCGGAATTAAGCTTCACCCGGATTACCAGGGCGTGTATTTTGACGATATCCGTTATATGCGGATTATGGAATACGCATCGGAATTGGGATTGATTATCATTACCCATGCCGGTGTAGATATCGGATTTCCGGATACGGTACGATGTACACCGAAAAGGGCTCTTAAGGTGTTGCGGGAAATAAAGCCGGAGAAGCTGGTGCTTGCCCATATGGGAGGCTGGAGCCTTTGGGAAGAAGTCATAGATACGCTTGCGGGAGAACCGGTGTATATGGACACCGCGTATTCCATGGGACATATTTCGGAGGAACTTTTTGTGAAACTTTGCCGTACCCATGGGTTTGAGAAGATGTTATTTGCCACGGATTGTCCGTGGGGCAATCCGAAAAAGGATGTGGAGACGTTTCTTTCGATGCCGTTAACAGAAGAAGAGCAGGAGTTGGTTTTGCATAAAAATGCGGAAGCGTTGCTCGGTTTGTAGGGGCGGGAGAAGCATTAGCTGAAAGGGATAAAAGAAAATTTAACAAAAAATGAAAATATCTGTCCGAAGGGGTTGACAAATTTCCGGAGGACAGATATAATTATACCAAGATACTTTATTGCTTTAAAGCGCAACGCTTTAAAGCGAAGCGGAAGCAAAACGATAAAGAATTTGAAAAAAAGGAAGGAACACAGTTATGTTAGTAAAGATTATTCTGTTGATTGTCTTTTTCGGTACTATGATCGGTGTGGGCGTATATTCCAGACGTCATGCCACCGATGTAAACGGCTTTGTATTAGGCGGCAGAGGAGTAGGCCCGTGGCTTACGGCGTTTGCCTACGGAACGTCTTACTTTTCCGCAGTCGTATTTGTAGGGTATGCGGGACAGTTCGGTTGGAAGTACGGTATGTCCGCAACCTGGATCGGTATCGGCAATGCATTAATCGGTTCTTTGCTGGCATGGGTGATTTTAGGACGTCGTACCCGTATTATGAGCAAGTACTTTTCGTCCAAGACCATGCCGGATTTCTTCGGAAAGAGATATGACAGTAACAGCCTTCGTATCGCGGCATCGGTGATTTCCTTTATCTTTTTGATTCCGTATACCGCATCCGTATACAACGGTTTATCCCGGTTATTCGGAATGGCCTTTGACATTCCGTATGCGGCATGTGTCATCGGTATGGCGGTGCTGACCGGTGTGTATGTGATTCTCGGCGGTTATATGGCAACCGCAATCAATGATTTTATTCAGGGTATTATTATGTTGTTCGGTATCGTAGCGGTTATCGTAGCGGTGTTAAACGGACAGGGTGGCTTCTATGAGGCGGTAAAGAGCCTTGCCGAGTTTGAAAGCGATGTGGCAATTACCGCTGGGCAGAAGGGGGCGTTCACTTCCTTCCTCGGCCCGGATCCATGGAATTTGTTCGGTGTAGTGGTACTGACCTCTCTCGGGACCTGGGGCTTGCCGCAGATGGTACATAAGTTTTATGCAATTAAGGATGAAAAGTCGGTTCGTACCGGTACCATTATCTCTACCTTGTTTGCAATTGTCATTTCCTGCGGCTGTTATTTTCTCGGCGGATTCGGTCGTTTGTTTGATGGTCCGGAGATTTATAACGAAAAGGGTGCGATTGTGTACGATGCCATTGTTCCGGCTATGTTGTCAAAGCTTCCGGACATTTTAATCGGTATTGTGATTGTATTGGTGCTTTCCGCATCCATGTCTACCTTGTCCTCTTTGGTAATGACTTCCAGTTCTACTTTAACCTTGGATGTAATTAAGGGAAGTATTGCGAAGAAGATGGATGAGAAGAAGCAGCTTCTTTGGATGCGTGCGCTGATTGTATTTTTTATTGTGGTTTCTGTTGTTATTGCACTGGACCCGCCGGCGTTTATCGCACAGCTTATGGGTATTTCCTGGGGTGCTTTGGCAGGCGCGTTTCTGGCTCCGTTCTTATACGGCCTGTATTGGAAGGGGGTTACGAAGGCTTCTGTTTGGGCAAGTTTTGCGGCAGGTGTAGGTATTACCGTGGCAAATATGTTCTTTAAGTTTATCGCGTCTCCGATTAATGCGGGAGCAATCGCTATGGTAGCCGGATTGATTATTGTGCCGGTGGTGAGTCTGCTTACACCGAAAATGAAGAAGGAAATTGTAGAAGAATGTTTTAGCTGCTATAACAAAAAAGTAGTGGTAGAAAATAAAGTGGCACTTCCGAAAGAAGAAAACGAAGCGGAAAAGTAAGAATTTTGTGTCGAATTTAGTTGCAAAGCACGTGAAAAAGATGTAAACTGATAAGGGGTATTTTAAAGAAAGGTACCGAGTAGATTCGGTTTACAGAGGCACTTGTAATGAGTTCAAAGAGAGCAAAAGCGAAAAAGAAAAAAGCAGCCGAACTGGCAAGAAGAAAGGCAGCATCGGCAAAAGAAGAAAAGCGTATGCCGGTGACGGAGGAAACGGTAAAGAAGGAGGTTCCTTCGGAGACGGAAGCGGTTCTGCCGGTTGCTCCGGAAGTAATTGAGACTACGGAAGAAACGGTTTCGAACGGAACGGAGAAGGAGAAAAGTGAGAATAAGAAGGAAAAAGAATCTTTCTTCGGGAAATTGACCGCTATATTAAAAAAAGGTAACGGTTACGGATTAGGGGCCGCGGTCGTAGTTGGCGTTGTTTTATTGGTTGCAGTGATTGTGCTGTCCATCCGTCTCGGGACGGTGACAAAAGAATTAGAAGCAGTGCAGGCAGTGTCGGTAGATTATCAGACGGAGCTTGCAGATGTGAAGAAAGAGTTGGATGATGCCGAACTGGAATTGTTTTCCAAAGAACCGGAGATTGTTTATGTAGAGGTATATCCGACGGCTACCCCGGAGCCGAAACCGATTCCGACGGCTACGCCGAAACCGACAAAGTATTTGGTTTGTGTGGATGCCGGACACGGAGACTGGGATGGCGGAGCTTGTATCGAAGGGGAGAATTACCAGGCACTGCGTGCGGAAAAGGATGATAATCTTTGGATGGCGAAATTGTTCCGGGATGCGCTTTCGGAATACAAGGATGTAGAAGTAATTATGACAAGAGAAACAGATGTATTTCTTGAGTTGACGGAGCGTACGGATATTGCAAACGAAGCGGAAGCGGATGTGCTGATTTCCTTCCATCGGAACTCCTTTGACGGAGAGGCGGATGTAAACGGTGTTGAGTTCTGGATACACAGCAGCAGACCGAAGGATGCACAGTCTTTGGCAAATGATTTGTTAGATTCGATTATGCAAGTGGGCGGTATGAGCAACCGCGGTGTAAAATACGGTTCCATGTCCAGCTTCCGGGAGGATTATGCAATCAATCGTCGGGCAAGTATGACCAGTATGATTGTCGAACTCGGATTTATTACCAGTGAAAAGGACAATGCGGCATATGATGCCAACGGAGAAGCCTATGCAAAAGAGATGGCAAAGGCAACTTATGAATGGTTGGTAGAGCAGAAGACGCAAGACAATTAAAAGATTTGTTGCTAAATAGTAAAAGATATGCCCCGGTAGATCGGTTTTGATGTATCGGGGCATTATTATAATATATTTTTGGGAAAAATCCAAACTTTCGGAAAATCTGCTTGCTTTTTTTTACAGATACGGTACAATATATCATAGAGAAATTATGGGAACAGTAATGAGAAAGGATATAAAACCATGATACAGGCAAGTAATGTTACATTAAGATTAGGAAAAAGAGCGTTATTCGAGGACGTAAATATTAAGTTTACCGAAGGAAATTGTTACGGCTTAATCGGTGCAAACGGTGCCGGTAAGTCTACCTTCTTGAAGATTTTGACCGGACAGTTGGAGCCGTCCAAGGGTGAGGTTATCATCACGCCGGGCCAGCGTTTGTCCTTCTTACAGCAGGACCACTTTAAATACGATGCATTTCCGGTACTGGATACGGTTATTATGGGTAACCAGCGTCTGTATGATATTATGAAGGAAAAGGATGCCATCTACGCAAAGGAGGACTTTACCGAGGAAGACGGTATTAAGGCCAGCGAGTTAGAGGCAGAGTTTGCCACCTTAAACGGTTGGGAAGCGGAGTCCGATGCGGCAACGCTCTTAAACGGTCTCGGTATCGAAACCGACCTTCATTACAAGATGATGAGTGAGTTAAAGGCCAGTGAAAAGGTGAAGGTTTTGCTTGCCCAGGCATTGTTCGGTAATCCGGATATTTTGCTCCTGGACGAGCCGACTAACCACTTGGATTTAGAAGCAATCCGTTGGTTGGAGGAGTTCTTAATTAACTTTGACAATACGGTTATTGTGGTTTCCCACGACCGTTACTTCTTAAATAAGGTTTGTACCCATATTGCGGATATCGACTATGCAAAGATTCAGCTCTATGCAGGTAACTATGATTTCTGGTACGAGTCTTCCCAGCTTATGATTAAGCAGATGAAGGAAGCCAACAAGAAGAAGGAAGAAAAGATTAAGGAATTACAGGAGTTCATTCAGCGGTTCTCCGCAAACGCATCCAAGAGTAAGCAGGCTACGTCCCGTAAGCGTGCATTGGAAAAGATTGAGTTGGATGAAATCCGCCCGTCTTCCAGAAAATATCCGTATATCGATTTCCGTCCGAGTCGTGAAATCGGTAATGAGGTACTGACGGTTACGAATCTTTCTAAGACCATTGACGGCGTAAAGGTATTGGATAACATTTCCTTCATCGTAGGACGTGAGGATAAGATTGCTTTAGTAGGTGCAAATACGCTTGCGATTACCACGCTCTATAAGATTTTAACCGGTGAAATGGAGCCGGATTCCGGTAGCTATAAGTGGGGAATTACCACCAGTCAGGCATATTTCCCGAAGGACAACACGAAGGATTTTGCTTCCGACCTTTCTATCGTAGACTGGCTGATGCCGTATTCTCCGGAGAAGGATGTGACTTATGTCCGCGGATTTATGGGACGTATGTTATTTGCCGGTGAAGAAGGCGTAAAGAAAGTAAATGTACTTTCCGGTGGTGAGCGTGTACGTGTTATGCTTTCCAAGATGATGCTTATGGCAACCAATGTTCTTTTGATGGATGAGCCGACCAACCACCTGGACATGGAATCCATTACGGCGTTAAATAACGGTTTGATTAAGTATCCGGGTGTCATCCTGTTTACTTCCCAGGACCACCAGTTTATTCAGACCATTGCAAATCGTATTATTGAGATTCTTCCGAACGGCGGTATGATTGATAAGGTATCTACTTACGATGAATACTTAGACAGCGATGAAATGGCACGTAAGCGTCAGGCACTTTCCGTAAAAGTAGAAGAAGAGGTTGTGACCGAGGAAGAGTAGTTGTTTCTGTGCGAACAGAGAACGGAGGGTATTTTGGGATACACAGACGGACTGGGGCAAGGAATGTTCGGAGACGGGTTCGGTGCATGGTGCCGGGCCGATGAAATATGTTTTAAAACAGTAGCAGAGGGTGCAGAGCATTGCACTCTTTTGCTGTTTGCTGAGGGAAAAGAGGAGCCGGAAAAAGAGATTCTCATGACCCGTATCGGCAATAGTGCGGTATTTTATAGTGCGGTTCCGCGGAAGGAAGCAGAGGGACTGACCACCTATTTGTTTGCTACCGAAAACGGGATGGTTACGGACCGATATGCAAGAGGCGTCAGCGGAAAGGATACCTTCGGAAAGCTTGCGGGAGAAGTTCGTCCGGTGATTCCGAAGCCGCAGAATGAAAAGGGGACGGTCGCAGAGACGGGCTTTGTATGTCCTGCGTTTTCCGAACTGATTTTTTACAAGCTTCATGTGAGAGGTTTTACGAAGCATGCAAGCTCCGGTGTAAAGAAAAAGGGAACCTTTGCCGGCCTTGCCGAGAAGATTCCGTATTTAAAGGAGCTGGGAATCAATGCGGTGCTTTTGATGCCGGTGTATGAATTTGACGAGTGTATGGAAGTAACGAAGGGGTACGGGTGCCTTTCCGCAAAGCAGTTGGCACAGTATGAAGCCCGTTACGGTTCCGAATTTATAAAGGTACAGCAGTCTTACGAAAACGGGAAAGCGGAACATTCGGTAGACCGGGTAAATTACTGGGGCTATACCGCGAAAAACTACTATTTTGCGCCGAAGGCCTCTTATGCGGCAGAACCGCAAAAAGCAGACGAGGAATTACGCCGGACAATTGCGGCTCTTCATGAAGCGGGAATTGCGGTGTTTTACGAGTTCTTCTTCGGAGCGGATGTGAAAAAAAGCCTGATTTCCGATTGCCTGCGGTACTGGACCTATCGTTACGGTGCGGATGGTTTCCGATTAATCGGAGATAACGGTGCTTTGCCGCTTTTATTGGAAGATCCGTATCTTAAAGGTGTGAAATTTTTGGTGACGGATTGTCAGGAATCTGCAACCTTTGCGGAAGCTTTTTCGGAACGCAGAGTGGGGGTATACAATGACGGTTTCCGGAATGTAGTGCGTCGTTTCGTAAAGGGTGACGAGAATGTGGTAGGAGAATTTGTGGGAAATTTCTGCGGAGACCGGAAGGAATTTGCACAGATTCGTTACATTGCGGATCAGAATGGTTTTTCTTTGTATGATATATATGCTTATGACCGTAAGCATAACGAAGCAAACGGCGAGGATAACAAAGACGGCGAGGATTACAATTACAGTTGGAACTGCGGATCAGAGGGTGAGACTGCGAAGAAGAAGACCAATGCCCTTCGGGCAAAACTTCGGAAAAATGCTCTTAGTACGGTATTGTTATCCCAGGCAACGCCGATGCTGTTTGCCGGAGACGAATTCGGTCACACCAAGCAAGGAAACAATAATGCCTATTGTCAGGATAACGAGATTTCCTGGCTCAATTGGAGATTGAATAAAGAAAAGAAAGAGCAACTTGCTTTTGTAAAGGAGTTGCTTGCACTTCGAATGGAACACGGGATTTTGTCCGGTGGTCGTTCCTTGCGGGGAACGGACTGGAAGAATCTCGGGTTACCGGATGTGTCCTATCACGGCGTACAACTGTGGCAGCCGGATTATGCACCGTACAGTCGTACCGTTTCGGTGTTGTTAAACGGTGCTTACGGGGAAACGTCCCAGGCAGATTTATATTTGCTGTTTAATATGCATTGGGAGGAATTACGTTTTGCGTTACCGATGGAGCTTCGTGGCGGAAAGCCGGTAAACGAGTGGTTCACGGTGTTAGATACGTCGGGAGAGAGTGAGCTTATTGAAGTGAATGAAGGAAAAGAGATTGCCGTGACGGCGGATGATGCTTTGACGGAGTTTTATTGCAAGGTACCGGCACGGACCATTGTAGTATTAAAGAGAGAACGGTAAGAAAAGAAACCCGGAGCCGCGCAAATACAGCGGCTCCGGATTTAGAACTTGCAGCAGGCGTGAGCTTTGCTTACTGAATCCCGTGATTTTCTACGATTTTGTCGTATAAGTCAAGTACACAGTACTTGTCTTCGTCAAAATGCTTACAGTTGGTACAGGAAATATCACTGGTATCACAGCAACTGTTGGAAATCTTGGTTTCGCTCATCGGTTCATAAGCGCTACATGCCTTTGCTACCTTACGATAAGTTTCAAAACTTGCACGCATGGTCGGTCTCCTTTCAAGGTGGATTTCACTTGATTCTGTTTCGTGAAACATGGTTTCATAAAATCAGGTTTGAATCCGGTTGTTTTCATGTTACGAGGATAGTTTGCACGATGTTGCCCGGAATTATGAGAGAAAATTCGGGACAGAAAGGATTATTATGGTTTCGGGAACGGTAGAAGAGTTAAAAGCTTTTATGGCGTTGTTGCTTCGGGGGGAATTGTTTGATGCATGGGAAGTGACGGAAGCAAGGGTAGAAACTTTTTTTGAATTGTCCGTAAACGGGCGACTGAAAAAAGATTTTTTTGAAGAACCGGAAACGGTGGACCGGGAGTTTGCGAGATGGGGAGAGGTAAAAGAAATCTTTTTTCAGGCGATAAAAGGAAAGCGTTTACCGGGAATGCTTCGGATTGTGCTGGCAGCGGACAGGGAATGGACAGAGCGGATTCTTAGAGAATGTGGAAAAGAAAAGGAAGAAGCCGGTGCGTCTTTGTACTTAAATATCCGGTATTCCCCAAGCGGATGTCAGCTGGTCAGCGGTGTTTCGCATGCGGGATTTACCATGGACAAGACACTGGATACCGTCTGGGATGCGGCGTTACAGGATTTTTTAAAAAAGAACAGGATAGTTGTTAGCACTCAATGAAGATGAGTGCTAAATTTTGCTTGACATTTTGAATCGACAGTATTATAGTAAAAGCATGACGAACCGGTGTCATGCTTTTTTCGATATGGGAAACGGGAGCTTTCCTATGGAGCAAAAGCATGGAAAGTATGAGAGGAGAAGCCGTACATAGGGCGAAGATACGGCAAGCACATTGTAACATCGGATAGCAGGAAAGGAGAATTGAGTTATGAGTAACGTAGTAAACGAGCAGGGTAGTTTGTCCATCAATTCGGAGAATATTTTCCCGATTATTAAGAAGTGGTTGTATTCCGACCATGACATCTTTTTCCGTGAATTGATTTCCAACGGATGTGATGCCATTACGAAGATGAAGAAGTTAGAGATGATGGGCGAGGTAAGCCTTCCGGATGACAACGAGTGGAAGGTAACGGTAAAGGTCAGCCCGGAGGAGAAGACCATCAGTATTATCGATAACGGTATCGGTATGACGGCG
Organism: Lachnospiraceae bacterium; assembly: GCA_017938405.1. Lineage (GTDB taxonomy): Bacteria > Bacillota > Clostridia > Lachnospirales > Lachnospiraceae > SIG307. The sequence goes on along the minus strand of JAGBBP010000032.1, from coordinate 31,191 downwards.
GATGAGGTAAAGCAGTACATTAACCAGATTGCGTTTTCCGGTGCCCAGGCGTTTGTGGAGCAGTATAAGGACAAGACCAACGAGGACTGCATCATCGGTCATTTCGGTCTCGGTTTCTATTCCGCATTTATGGTAGCGCACAAGGTGACTATCGATACCAAGTCCTATAAGGACGAGCCGGCGGTTCACTGGGAGTCCGAGGAAGGCGTAGAGTTTGAAATGGGAGAAGGTACCCGTACCGAGAGAGGTACGGAGATTACCCTTTACTTAAACGAGGACAGTTACGAGTTTTCCAATGAGTACCGTGCAAAGGAAGTCATCGAGAAGTATTGTTCCTTTATGCCGACTCCGATTTTCTTTGAAAATGTAGATGCACCGGCAAAGGAAGCACCGAAGGCGGAAGACGGTAAGGACGGCGAAGAAGCAGAAGAGAAGAAGCCGCAGCCGTTAAATGACCCGACCCCGCTTTGGACCAAGCATCCCAACGAGTGTACCGAGGAAGAGTATAAGGAATTTTTCCGTAACGTATTCCACGATTATAAGGAGCCGCTGTTCTGGATTCATTTGAATATGGATTATCCGTTTAACTTAAAGGGTATTTTGTATTTCCCGAAGATTAATACGGAGTATGAGAATTTAGAGGGAACCATTAAGCTGTACAGCAACCAGGTGTTTATTGCGGATAACATCAAAGAGGTAATTCCGGAGTTCCTGTTATTGTTAAAGGGTGTCATTGACTGTCCGGACCTGCCGCTTAACGTATCCAGAAGTGCGCTGCAGAATGACGGCTTTGTAAAGAAGATTTCCGACTACATTACTAAGAAGGTGGCTGATAAGCTGTCCGGTATGTGTAAGGTAGAGCGGGAAGAGTACGAGAAGTATTGGGACGATATCAGCCCGTTCATTAAGTTTGGTTGTTTAAAGGACGATAAGTTCTGCGAGAAGATGAAGGACTACATGCTCTTTAAAAACTTAGAGGGCAAGTATCTGACCTTAGCGGATTATGTAAAGGCCGCAAAGGAAGCTGCCGGCGAGACCGAGGATGCGACCATTGTGGAAAATGCAGACGGTACCTCCGCTACCGGTGAAAACGGGGAAGATGCAGAGGAGAAGAAGCAGGTGGTATACTATGTCACCGATGAGCGTCAGCAGAGCCAGTACATTAACATGTTTAAGGAAGCAGGCTTAGATGCCATTTTCTTAACCCACAACATTGACCAGCCGTATATTTCAAAGCTGGAGTACGATAATAAGGACATCCGCTTCCAGAGAATCGATGCGGATTTGACCGAGACCTTTAAGGAAGAGGTGACGGAAGATGCGGATGACTGGAAGAAGATGGTAGATACCGTTACGGATATGGTAAAGAAGGCTCTGAATAAAGAGAAGCTTACCGTAAAGGTGGAGAAGTTAAAGAACGAAAAGGTAGCCTCTATGATTACACTGTCCGAGGACAGCCGCAGAATGCAGGATATGATGAAGATGTACAACATGTACGGTATGGATCCGTCCATGTTCGGTGGTGAGGGCGAGACCTTAGTGTTAAACGCAAACCATCCGCTGGTGAAGTTCGTCTTCGAGCATAAGAAGAGCAAGAATGCATCCGTTATCTGCGAACAGCTTTATGATTTAGCAATGCTTTCTCATAAGCCGCTGGCTCCGGAAGAGATGACGAAGTTCATCGAGAGAAGTAATGAGATTATGCTGTTTTTGACGAAGTAACAGTAGAATAAGTGATAAAACAAGACCGCTCATCCGAAAGGGTGGGTGGTCTTTTTATGAACTTTTTTTGTTTTAACCGAAAATTAATGGACAAACTTTTATTAGTGTGATATCATAAGATGTAGAGATGAAAACTACATGATGTGACATGAAACGACATAAAGGAAGAGGTATTGGGATTATGGTTAGAAGATTAATTGCAGACAGTTGTGCGGATTTCACACCGGAGAAGAAAACGTGGACTGATGTTCGTTTAGTACCCCTTACATTAACGGTAGATAAAGAGGACGTAATCGATGACGAGACTTTTTGTCAGAAGAAGTTTTTGGAGAAGATGAGAAGGAGTTTGGAGTGTCCTCGTTCCGCTTGTCCGTCACCGGAACGTTATATGCGGGAGTTTGAAGGTGCGGATGAGATTTTTGTGGTGACATTGTCCAAGCATCTGAGCGGTTCCTATCAGAGTGCCATGCTTGCAAAGCAGATGTATCAGGAAGAGCATCCGGAAGTAAAGATTGAGGTGGTGGATTCCTGGTCTGCTTCCGTAGGAGAGTCGATTATTGTATTGAAGCTTCGTTCTTTATTGGATAAATTTAATTTTGAAGAGATTGTAAAGAAAATTACCACTTTCCGTAACAATTCCCAAACGAAGTTTGTTCTGGAGGATTTGGATGTGTTTATTAAGAACGGACGTCTTACCCATGTGCAGGCGATTTTGTGCAACGCATTAAATATTAAGCCGCTTCTTGCAGGGAAGGAAGGTCAGATTGTAAAACTGGATCAGGCAAGAGGTGTAGAGCGTACCTTAAAGAAACTGGTGGATTCTGTTGTGGCGGACGTGAAAGAAGCAACGACGCGAACTCTCGCCATTGCCCATTGTAATCATCCGGAGCGGGCAGAGCGGGTGCGTCAGATGATTATGAGTAAGGTTCCGTTCCGTGAATGCATGATTGTGAATACCGGCGGGGTCAGTACGATGTACGCCAATGAAGGCGGAATTATTGTGGCATATTAAAGGTTTAGGGAGTCATCCGGAGGGGTGACTCCCTTTTGTATAAAGCAACTACTTTCGTCGCAACATATCGGAAGAAAAAATAATTAAAAAAAGTTAAAAATAAGTGTTGACATTTCTTTGAAAATATTGTATTATATCAAAGTCGGGTTTGAACGACAGCAAAATAATCAAATAATAAAATCATCGAGGCGTGGCTCAGTTTGGTAGAGCGCTGCGTTCGGGACGCAGAGGTCGCAAGTTCGAATCTTGTCGCCTCGATTTTATTTTTAGCCTGTTTTTGGTTAATGCTGGAATAGCTCAGTCGGTAGAGCACTTCACTCGTAATGAAGGGGTCGTCAGTTCAAGTCTGATTTCCAGCTCTACGCGAAGTCTGATGTCCTTTCAGCAGAAAAGGAATCAGGCTTTTTCTGTATGTAGAGAGGAGGGCGCGTATGGCTAAGGGGGCAAATCAGAAGAAAAAACTGTTTTGTATTTTGGAGCTTTTGACGCGGGAGTCCGACGAATTACATCCGGTAACCACAGAACGTATCATTGAGACTTTGGCGGCCAATGATATCAGTGCGGAACGTAAGAGTATTTATGATGATATGCAAGTTCTTCAGGAACTGGGGTATGATGTGATTTCCTGCGGACGAAAGGGATACTATCTCGGAGCCAGAGAGTTTGAACTTGCGGAGTTAAAGCTTTTGGTGGATGCGGTACAGTCCTCCAGGTTTTTATCGGAGAAAAAGTCCCACGAGCTGATTAAAAAGCTGGAACGGTTCTGTAGCCGTCATGCAGCCGGGAAACTACAGCGTCAGGTGCATGTAATTGACCGTGTGAAGACGATGAACGAAAGTATTTTGTATCTGGTGGATACCATTCATGAGGCAATCGGAGAGAACCGGATGATTTCTTTCCGGTATTTGAAGTGGAACGGAAAGAAAAAACTGGAACCCCGTCATGAAGGAAAACGATATCTGGTGAGCCCGTATCTGCTGATGTGGGAAGAGGAAAATTATTATCTGGTGGCTTATGACGAGTTGGCGAAGGACCGGAGGTATTACCGGGTAGATAAAATGGCGGATATTGTAATCGAAGATGAGCCTCGGACCCATGGGGAAGAGTTTTCGGAAAGTGCGGCACTGTTATCAAAGAAAAGTTTCGGTATGTATGAAGGAGCGGAGGAACGGGTGCGGCTTTCCTTTGCGGAATCGCTTTTGGGTGTTGTGTTGGATCGGTTCGGAACGGATGTGATTCTGATTGAAAAGGGAGAAGGACAGTACGAAGCGGCAGTGGACGTACAGGTGAGCCAACAGTTTTTCGGTTGGATCTGCGGTGTGTCCGGAGTGAAAATTTGCGGACCGGAGCATGTGGCGGAAACATACAGAGAGCATTTAAAGAGACAATTTGAAAACTATGAATAAAAGAACGAACCAAGGAGGACGGAACTATGAGTAAGAAGGAACAGGTAAAGGCACTGATTACAAAGCAGGAGTGCATGACCGGCGAGATTTTTGAAATGAGAATCAAGGCGGAGAGCATTGCGGCGGAAGCAAAGGCCGGACAGTTTGTATCGTTGTATTGTAAGGAAGGCGGAAGATTATTACCGCGTCCCATCAGTATTTGCGGAATTGATAAAGAGAAGGGTGAACTTCGCCTGGTGTATCGTATTGCGGGAGAAGGCACAAGAGAGTTCTCTAAAATGAAAGCCGGGGATGAGATTACGGTAACCGGACCGTTGGGGAACGGCTTTATGACGGAGGATTTGAAGGAAGGAATGCATGCGGTGCTTCTTGGCGGAGGAATCGGTATTCCGCCGATGTTAGAGCTTGCAAAGGTACTTCCGGGAGAAAAGACCATTGTGCTGGGCTACAGAGATGCGGATACATTCCTTGCAAAGGAGTTTGAAGCTTACGGTAAGGTAGTGATTGCTTCCGATAACGGTGCGGTAGGAACGAAGGGAAATGTCATCGATGCCATGAAGGCAGAGGGTGTAAAGGGAGATTTATTCTTTGCCTGCGGACCGAAGCCGATGCTTCGCGGAATCAAAGAGTACGCGGCGGAGCAGGGAGCAAGAGCACAGCTTTCCTTGGAGGAGCGTATGGCTTGCGGTATCGGTGCATGTCTGGCATGCGTTTGCAAGACCACCAAGGTGGACGAGCATTCCCAGGTGAATAATACAAGAATCTGTAAAGAAGGTCCGGTATTTTACGCAGAGGATATTGAACTGTAATTGTTTGGTGAGATGCAGATAGGATAATGTTGTTTGTCTGAGTGGACAGAAAGGGAAGAACATGAATTTATCAGTGAATATTGCAGGAGTTACATTAAAAAATCCGGTAACCGTTGCTTCCGGTACCTTCGGGTCCGGTATGGAATACGGTGAGTTTGTTGATTTGAACCGTCTCGGCGCGGTAACCACAAAGGGTGTTGCCAATGTGCCGTGGCCGGGCAATGCCACCCCGCGGATTGCGGAGACCTGCGGCGGTATGATGAATGCTATTGGGTTGCAGAATCCGGGTTTGGAGGTGTTTAAGGAGCGTGATTTAAAGTTCCTTGCGGATTATGATACGAAGATTATTGTAAATGTATGCGGTCGTTCCAAAGAGGACTATATTGATGCGGTGGAGCAGCTTGCGGACACCAATGCAGACCTTTTGGAAATTAATATTTCCTGCCCGAACGTAAAGGAAGGCGGTATTGCTTTCGGTCAGAATCCGAAGATGGCAGAGGAGATTACGGCAGCGGTAAAGAAGGTGGCAAAGCAGCCGGTGATTATGAAGCTTTCTCCGAATGTAACGGATATTACGGAAATGGCCCGGGCGGTGGAAGCCGGCGGTGCGGATGCGGTTTCTTTAATTAATACGCTCACCGGTATGAAGATTGATACAGAGCGCAGAACTTTTGCGGTTGCTAATAAGACCGGCGGACTTTCCGGTCCGGCCATCAAACCGGTGGCGGTACGTATGGTATACCAGGTGGCAAATGCCATCAAACTTCCGATTATCGGTATGGGCGGTATCCGTACGGCGGAGGATGCGTTGGAGTTCCTTATGGTAGGTGCATCCGCAGTAGCGGTAGGTACCGCAAATTTTGTAAATCCGTATACTACCATTGAAGTTATCGACGGTATTGCGGCATATATGGAGCGTCACGGGATTCAGGATGTGAATGAGTTGATTGGGTGTGTGAAGTAAGGGATAAAAACATTACATGAATGACAAAAAAATGATATTTTAACTGTGAGAAACATGGTATAGTGATACAAAAGACCTATGGGAATGAGCAGAAGTGATAGGAGGCTAATATCATGAAAAATGTAAAATTTATGCTTGTTTTGTTGGCGTGTGGTTTTCTGTTTGCCGCATGCGGAAAGAATACAGAGGGACCGGATCCGACACAGGAAGTTGTGGTTACGGATACTCCGGAAGCAACTGTAACTCCGGAGCCGACGGCGACCCCGGAACCGACCGCAACGCCGAAGCCGACCAATACGCCGGCACCGACGCCAACTCCGACGCCGCTTCCGAAGCTGGAGCCGCTTTACGTGGACTTTAAGGACGGAAATTCCAATTCCTCTACCATGGAGATTGCCAACGGATGGAGCAACGGCGGACAGTTTAATGTCACCTGGCGTAAGACGAATTGCACCTTTACGGATGATAAGATGCAGTTGATTATTGATACGGATAGCGGGAAGATTCCGTATTCCGGTGCGGAGTATCGTACCAGAAAGTTTTACGGATACGGCAGATACGAGGTATCTATGAAGCCGATTAAAAATGATGGTGTAGTTTCTTCCTTCTTTACCTATACCGGTCCTTCCGATAAGAATCCGTGGGATGAGATTGATATTGAGTTTTTAGGGAAGGATACTACGAAGATACAGTTTAATTACTTTACCAACAGCAGAGGAAATCACGAGCACATGCATGACCTTGGATTTGATGCATCGGAGGAGTTCCATACCTATGCTTTTGAGTGGCACGAGGACAAAATTGTCTGGTTTGTAGACGGTGTGGAAGTATATACTGCCACGGAGAATATTCCGAAGACCAGAGGAAAGATTATGATGAATGCCTGGTGCGGCAAGGGTGTCGACGGCTGGTTAAAGGCTTTTGACCCGAGCAATTTGCCGATAACCGCGGAGTATGAGTGGTTTTCCTATACACCGTTTGAAGAGTAGTCGTTTAGACCGCGCGTATGCGCGGTCTTTCTTTTGCCGAAATATCAAACGGCAGGGGGGCGATGAGCTTTTCATATCCAACGGTCCGTCTTGTCATGGGCTACGGATGTAAGTCTTTCTAATTACTCCGATGTTGTATAGTAAATAGTTACGCAACCGGGCTGATGCGGCATCCATGCCTTATGGCGCCGCTCGCTCGGACGTCCTGTCCGAGCGTTGCTGTGAAGTTACGGAGTAATAAGAAAGTCTGAACATCCTTCGCAAAATTCCAAGACAGACAGTTGGATATGAAAAGTTCGTTGACACATACGTTGCCGTTTGATATTTCTCCGGCAAGAGTACTTGACAGCATAAGCGCGGTATGTTATCCTACAAATAGGTAATATATTACATATTTTGTCAAGGAGGGAAAATGAAGGATTTAAAGCAAAGCTTGTCGCCACGGGATGTGGTGGCGGAGATGGATGGACGTTATGCTTTGTTTGGGCTATTGTTTGCGCTTCAAAACCGGTTGCAGGCGGTGGGTGATACCTTTTATGAGGAGATTACCTGCAAGCAGTTTTTCCTGATGGCTTGTATGAATTTGTTTCAGGGAGAGGCACCTACGGTGCAGGACTTGGCACAGGTGATGGGGAGCTCCCACCAAAATGTAAAGCAGATTTTAAATAAGCTGGAACAAAAAGGGTTTTTGAAAGTGGAGCCGGATGAGGAAGACCGGAGAAAACTGAGGATTTCTCTTACGGAGTATGCAGCTTTGACGGGAGAAAAGTACCGGGCAAAGGAAGATGAGTTTATGACCGGACTTTTTGACGGTGTAGCAGAGGAAGAGGCAAAGCAGGCGTTTTTAACCCTGTCGAAGATGGAAGAGAATTTGATGAAGATGAGGAGGAGTTCAATATGAAAACAGCAATTATTTATGTATCACAGACCGGTTTTACAAAGCGGTATGCAGAGTGGATTGCGGAGGAAGTGCAAGGCGACTGTATGACGGTTTCCGAGGCGGAGAAAAAGGATTTGTCCGGTTATGATGCGGTGGTTTTCGGCGGCTGGTGCTTCGCGGGAACGATAAAGAAGCTGGACTGGTTTAAGAAAAAGGCGGCACAGTGGACGAATAAGAAAAAAGTAGTGTATGCGGTAGGGGCAAGTCCGCTTGAGAATCCGGAACTGGAGGAGGGCCTTCGGAAAAATTTTACCGATGAAGAATGGACGCAGATTTCGGTGTTCTATTGTCCGGGTGGAATTTGTTACGAGAAAATGAGCGGGGTGTCGCGGACGATGATGAGGATGTTTGTAAGGATGCTGGCAAAGAAGAAGTCCGAAAAGGAACAAGCAATGGCGGAGATGTTAGGCAAGTCCTACGATTTATCCGAACGCAAGTACATCGCTCCGATTGTAGAATGCTTAAAGGCAGAATAACGCAAAAGGAAAGTATGATTTTTCTGTGTTCGAACGGTACTTTCATTGACTTTGGAAATGAAAGGATTTATAATTAATGTGTAACAAAAGAGTAGTAAAGAACATATGCAAAATATTGCAGGAAAGGATATTGTATGGGTTTTTTAGATAAGCTGGCCGGTAAGGCGAAGGATGTTTTGGGTGACGGCGTTGCGGATAAGGTGCTGGACGTAATCGATGACAATTTAGACGATGTTGTGGCAAAGATTCCGGCTGACAAGAGAGACGACGTGTTAAAGCTGTTACAGTCCGGTAAAATTGATGCTGCCATTGATAAGGTATGCGAGGTGGCAAAGGTAGACAAGGCTGAAGCAGAAGAGTTGGTGGAGAAGCTGAAGAAGCTTTTGAAGTAATTTCAGAACGAAAAGATTGAAAGGGCCCCGTATCGAAAGATATGGGGCTCTTGGTTTTTATAGGAGGATGTTGTGGAACACTACAGCCCGGTTGCATCTCGCTTTACAAATCGCAAAAAGCAATGCATGATTACGATAAGAAAATAAAATAATACAAAATGTAATTTATATATTGCATTTTGCGAAGAAGTGTGATATTCTGTATCCAGAACATGAGAGAACATGTTACATTTTAAATTTGGGAGGTCAATTATATGGAAGAAAAAAAGAGAAAGCCGGATGAGCGTATTGAGAAGGAGTCCAACCGGTTGATGGGTAAGTTTTTTTACCTGGTATGTGTATTGCTGGTGGTATCATTGGCGGTAAAGTGTTGGTTTGATTTGCCGTATTATGTGTATGCACTGGAGATTGTCAGTTTGATGGCAGGCGTGGTATGTTTTTTGTTTCAGGAGTTGAGAAATGGTATTTTGTTTGTAAAAAAGAAGGATGACGCACTTTCGGAGCTTCATAATGCGGCACTGACCAAGGCGATGATGACGCAGTTTTGGATTATGGTGGTGGGTGAGTGCATTCCGGTGTATCTTTGTGCGTATGTAGAAGAGTTACAACAGTATTTCTGGTGGTTTGCGTCGTATATGTTGGTAATAGCTCCGGTTACTGTTATTATTACCGTGGTTTCAATAAAAAAAGGGTTGATTGTATGGGGCGGTAAAAAGCAGGAAAAGACCGGAAAGAAAAAATTTGCCATAACGACCGTATTCGCTGCGTTGTTGTACGGTGTGTTGATGGAAGCGTTTTTCGGGTTCCGGCATGTGTATCATGATGGTGCATTTCATGCCGAAGGATTGTTGTGGATTGTTGGCTCAGGTGCTTTTTGGGGAATTTTGTTCTATTTTGCAATGTTAGGGGTGATTAAAATCTCCGAAAAGCAGGCGAATAAGCGTGTGCAGGAAGCCGATGGTGAGGGCGGCGAAGCGGAAGGTGTTGTCCATGAAGAATAAGCGTATGAAAATTGCCCGGGTGGAGTGTGACCTGACCCAGGAGCAGTTGGCGGAAAAGATCGGTGTGGCGCGTCAGACCATCGGGCTCATTGAGGCAGGGAATTATAATCCCAGCATCAGCCTTTGTATTGAGATTTGTAAGGCGCTGAATAAAACGCTGGATGAATTGTTCTGGCCGGTGGAGTAGAAAAAGAAATAGTTGACATTCCGGTTCGGTAGTGCTATACTCGAAAAAAATGAAATGAGAGGTGCTACGATGAACCGGAACAGTCAACTTGCAAAGTTGAATAGGGACGACGATCGATAGCGCTTGTATCTGTGAAGTATCATAGGTGCAAGCGCTTTACGTGTTGTGCCTATGTGGAATCGTATGATATGCAAGGAGCCACATAAGGTAGATATTATTTCTGCTTTGTGTGGCTCTTTTTCCGTGCAGGCAAAGTGAGCATGCGAGTAGACTGCGCGAGCTTGCTCGCATGCAGTTGCGCAGTCATGCGAACGCGCCCACGACCGAGCGACTATGTCGCGAGGCGGGGGCAGGTGCAAAAACACCGCCTGCATGGAAATTGCGAGAACATGAAAGGGGGCGATCTGATGGGACAAAAAGACGATGTCCTTACGGATGCTATAAGAAAGTTGGGACGAAATTTGATACGATGACCGGCTGTGTCTGCGCTATGGCACGGTCCGGTCCGGAGAGAATAGCGCAGAAAAGAGGATAACAGTATGAAAACAATGAACGGTGAAATAACAAAAAGAACAGTAGCACCGGAGTGCTTACTGGAGCATATGGGAGAACAGATAAAGATTCACGGCAGTATTTACAAAGTGCGGAAGATGCGGGGCTTTGCCTTTGTACTCCTTCGTACGGCAAGACAGGTAGTACAGTGCATTTATTCCGAGGAGAAAGCAAACTTTTCCTTGGAGGAGTTGCCGGAAGAAAGTTGTGTGCTCTTTACGGCAGAAGTGGTGGCAGAGGAACGGTCCCGTACCGGGTATGAGTTGCACTTACTTGCGGTGGAGATTTTGTCGAAGCCGTACGAGGCCAGCCCAATCGTCATCAATAATAAGCTGGTAGACACTTCCCTGGAGAATTTGTTAAACTATCGACCGGTGACGCTACGGAATGAAAAGGAGCGGGCAATCTTTAAAATCCAGGAAGGCATTACCTTCGGTATCCGGAAGTTTTTGCAGGAAAAGGGTTTTACGGAAATTCATTCCCCGAAGATTGTGTATTCCGGCGCAGAGGGTGGAGCCAATATTTTCCGCATCGACTACTTCGGAAGAGAAGCGTACCTTGCCCAGAGCCCGCAGTTTTACAAGCAGATGATGGTAGGCGTGTATGAGCGGGTATTTGAGATTGCACCGGTGTTCCGGGCGGAAAAGCACGACACCTCCAGACATCTCAATGAGTACACCAGCGTGGACTTTGAGATGGGCTACATCGAAAGTTTTGAGGAGATTATGCAGACGGAAACTGCCATGTTACGTGCGGTTCTTCAGTACTTGGAGGAGAATTACAAGCATGAATTGGAACTGTTGGCGGTGAAGCTCCCGACCGTAACGGAAATACCGGCCATCCGGTTCCACGAGGCGAAGGAACTGGTGGCAAAGGAATACCACCGGGAAATCAAGGACTACGAAGACTTTGAGCCGGAGGAGGAGAAGCTTCTTTGCGAATTGATACAAAAAAAGACCGGCAGCGAGTTTGTATTTGTGACCCATTATCCGAGTAGGAAGCGTCCGTTCTACGCCATGGAAAGTGCAGAAAACAATGAGGTGACGGAAAGCTTCGACCTTCTGTTCCGGGGACTTGAGATTACCACCGGCGGTCAACGCATCCATTCTTATGAGGAGCAGGTGGCAAAGATGGAGCGCCTCGGCATGAACCTTTCCCTGTTTGAAAGTTATCTTATGATGCATAAGTACGGTATGCCGCCCCACGGTGGCCTTGGCCTTGGTCTGGAGCGTTTTACAAGTAAGCTTTTAGGTCAGGAAAATGTGCGTCGGGCGACGTTGTTCCCGAGAGATACGGGACGGTTGGAGCCGTAAGAGAAGAAATTTTACAAATTGTACGGTGTGTATGCAAAAAGTCAAGCGATAGCTTGGCTTTTTGTGGTATACTTGTTTTATCATATGCCGTTTGCAAGAAGATAAAGACGAAAGAGAGGGTGTTTCCTATGAAATTTGCAAAGCTTTCCCGCCCGTGGCAACGGGTGTTTGAACTGGCGTGGCTGTCCTTTTGTGAGGGGAGCAAGGCCATCGGGGCGGTGATTACGGATGAAAACGGAGAGATTATTTCCGAGGGGCGGAACCGGATTTGGGAAGGGTGTATTCCGAACCCGGCAGTATGGCATGCCGAGGTGGAGGCGGTACGGAATCTGGATGTATTACGGTATCCGAATGTAAAATCATATACCTTGTATGCCGGTTTGGAGCCTTGTCCGATGTGTATGGGGACGCTGGTAATGGGACATATCCGGAATGTGGTGATTGGAGCACCGGATGATTACGGCGGAGCGATGAGTCTCATGCAACATCATCCATTTTTGGCAAGAAAGAATGTAGAGGTTACTTTTGAAAAGGAAGAATACGGGCATATGCAGAGAGCATTTCAGACGTTATGGGAACTGGTCTATCATGGTGAGGATGAAAGACTTCCGCGAAAACTGGCGGACTTTTCCGTGTATAATAAAGTAGGGGTAGAGGCGGCAAAAAAGCTTTTGGCAGACGGATTTTTACGGGAGAGAAAGTTTGCGGAGATATCGGCAGGGGAAGTGTTTGATGCGTTGGCGGAAAGGTTTATGCCGGAAAAGTAAAAGTATAGGAAAATGAAGAATGCGCCCATTGCCGAGGATAGTAGAGGGCGCATTGTTGTTATATAATGTTATTTACCGAAAAGGTCACTGTGAGTACCGGAACGGACGAGTGTTAATACTAATACATCGTCTTCAATGCGGTAGATGAGGAGCCAATCCGGTAAAATGTGGCACTCTCGATGACCGGACCAATTGCCGGCCAACGGGTGGTCTTTGTGTTTTTCTTCCAATGGTTGACCGTTGGCAAGTTTGTTAATAATATCTTTCAGAAGGTCAGTATCTAAATGACGCTTCTGTGCCAATTTATAGTCCTTTTTAAACTGGCCGGTAGGTTTGATTGTGTATTTTGTCATGCGTTAAGGTCTGCAAAGAGGTCATCCACGTTATTGTAGCCTTTGACGGTCGGATCCTTTGCAATCCTTTCTGCCTCCAACATAGCAGCGACAGTTTCCTGATTCGGTCTGCCTTCCGTGATTTTAAACGGAATACCGCCTTCGCGTAAGGATTGACGAACAAAAATATTAAAAGCAGTACTGAGACTCATACCGAGTTCGTCAAAGAGGGCTTCGGCAGCAGATTTTAAGTCGCTATCCATGCGGATGCTGATATTACTGGAAGTCGTTTTTGCCATGATAATCACCCTTTCTTTAATGATTCTATGTATATTATATACGATTTGCACGAAAAAATCAATGATTTGCACGAAAATAATAAAATGGTTTTTCTTTTTCGTTTTGCATATAATAATAAAAAGACTTGACGTACAGAAAACTGTACGTTATAATAAGAGTACAGAAAACTGTACGTGACTTGAAGGGAGGTAATAGAATGTTAGCAGTGAATTATACAACGCTTAGAGATAATATGAAAGCCTGTATGGATAGGGTGACGGACGATTATGAAACCATGATTGTCACCAGAAAGGACAATCGTAATGTGGTTATGTTGTCCGAGGAAGCCTATAATAACTTGATTGAAAATGTTTATGTGATGGGGAATAAGGCTAATTATGATTGGTTGATGGAATCGAAGGAGCAGTTGGAAAAGGGGAAGACTTCCGTGCGAAGCCTTATCGAGGTAAGTGCGGATGAATAAAGTGTTTACGGAGAACGGATGGAAAGATTACGTCTATTGGCAGACGGAAGATCGGAAGACTTTGAAAAAGATAAACAGTCTGATTGAGGATATTTGCAGAAACGGAAACGAAGGACTGGGAAAGCCGGAACCGTTAATCGGAAACCTCGCCGGTTTCTGGAGCAGACGTATCAATGACAAGGATAGACTGATTTATAAAGTCGATGAGGAGAATGTATATATTTTAGCATGCAGATATCATTATGGGGATACGTGATGGAATATATTGCGCTCACTGCCGGAAGGTAGTGGGCGCTTTTTGCCGAATAAAGGAAAAAGAGATTGCCTTTTTTGTCGTGTCGGAGTAAACTATAGTTAGAAGTTGTAAATCAAAAGATTGTTGTTATTTGGAGACCTTATTTGACATTTTAGGAGGGGTTATATGATCAGATGCGGTAAGTGCGGAACTTTTTACGAGGAATTGACAAAGAGTAATTGTCCTAAATGCGGAGAAAAGGCACACATGTCAGTAGGAAAGTGTTTGCTTTGCGGGAAAGAAGCAGAGCGAGGGGATGTTTGCAACAAGTGCATTAAGGATTATGAAATAAAAGCAGAGGTAATTGCGGAAGATTCTAAAGTTGATTTGGGAGGCGGTAAGAGTTATGCTTTAACCTTGAGAGTTATAGCGAATTTTTTGATTGTTGCATCCATATTGGGAGCAATTGCAATTGGTGTTATTCCGAAAGAAAACGGGCAACCGGATTATGTTTTATTGGTAATAGAATTGCTTGTATCTTTGTTTGGATGCTTCCTTTTGAAGTGCTTTGCGGAACACTTAGAGAAGATGGAAAAGATAACGCAGCAGTTGGAAGAGATAAAAGAGGTTATAAAATTGAAGTAGTTTGTGAACAAGGGAAGGTTTGAAAACAGAAAACCATGAAGATTATGGAAAGGAGGCTGTTTTTATGAGGGAAAGATTTGTGAAACTAGTAAATGAAATTGAATATATACGTTCAATGGCGCATGAAGTGTATGTTAGAGTTTTTTTTGAGTCTGATTTTGTTTTATATGATGTTCCTGAATTTCTGACGTGGAAACAGGCGGTATATTTAGAATTAGAGAAGATTAATAAAGACAAGTTCATTAAGAAGACAGTGTCGATTCTCGATAAATTTGATGGATATTCAGATCGGAGACATTTCGACGAGTTAGTAGGAGCATAAAAAGCGATTTCTGACAATATTGACGATTATTATATAGAGGAGGCTGTTGGTATGCCGAAGACTGAGAGAAAGAAAATGGTTTTTATTAGTCATGCAACAACAGATAAATGTTATGTTAAGCCTTTTGTAGAGTTGTTAGAAGATTTAGGATTAAATGAAGAAGAAATAATTTGTTCCTCAATACCACCATATTGTATTCCTCTTGATGGAAGAGTATATGAATGGTTGGTAGACAAATTTCAAAATTGTGATTTACATGTAATGTTTATGCTTTCAAAAAATTACTATAAAAGTGCGGCTTGTCTAAATGAAATGGGTGCAGCATGGGCTCTAAAACATAAATGGAGTGGAATCTTATTACCCGATTTTGAATTTTGCGATATTGTCGGATGCATAGATCCTACGCAGATATCTATAAAACTTGACGATAGTGATAAGGATACTTTGTATTTTAGATTAGGAGAGTTGAAAGAAAAACTTATAAGAGAATTTGGCTTGCAACAAATGACAGAGGCTATATGGAATAGAAAGCGTAGTGAATTTATTTCGAAAATAGAAGCTGAGACTAGTAAGATAAATGCAGAAACGGAGTGTCCCACAGAAAATATTGTGTTAGATGATAAAGCGACAAAAACGGAGAGAAAGACCATTAATGTGGATTCTTGTGTTATGCTAGTGTATGCGGCGGAAAGTTCGATGAAACAAATATTGGTAAGTTCATCATTTGAGGGAAGCGTAATTTCTGTAGATAAGATTGAATTTACAAAAAGGAAGAATCCGAGAGATGTAGCTAGGTGGACTGTGGCTATATCAGAATTAGTAAGTCAAGGGTATATTAAAAAGATATCGGGAAATATATTTGAGGTTACATATAGTGGATATATTTTTTCGGATCAAATTAAAGAAGAATTTAAAATTGATGTTTCGCATGATTTTGAAGAGTATTTAGTTGACTAGTGAGTTTTAATGTTTATTATGTATGTGTGTTTCAATGCATTAATAGTAGTATAAGTAGAAAGACATAATATGTGACAATAAAGAATTCTTAAGAGAAGAGCTATTGTTGATGCATTAGGATGAGTTTAATAAATTTTTAGGAGGAGAATATGGCACTGATTATTTGTCCGGAATGTGGGAAAGAAATTTCTGACAAAGCAGCAATATGTGTTGGCTGCGGATTTCCTGTGAAAGAGTATCTTGAAGAATACAATGAAAAAGCATCTGATTATGCGACAAGAACTTGTGAATATTGTGGTTCTGTGGATATAGATGATGACGGGTATTGTAATAATTGTGGAATGAAGTTATTACAAGAGAGAGTCGGTGCGGTGGAACAACAAAATGAAAATGTACTCGTAGAGGCAAAGGGACTTTATACAATATGCCCAGAATGTGATTTTCGGAATGAGCCTGGGAAATTCACATGCATTAAGTGTGGACATAAGTATACAATGTCAGAGTACGAAGTGGTATATGCAAAAGAGGAGACGGATTTTGCCAGTAGAAAATGTCCTTCTTGTAATAGTAAGAGAGTTAGAGCGTTCGTTGAGGAAAAGGTAATAATTCCCAAGAAGACAAAAGGGCAGACTTCCATAAATTTAAATCCTTTTAAGCCATTTACGGTGTTTAATCAAAAGGAGAAGGTGATTAGAAAAGAGAAAAAGATTTGTACTAGTAGATTTATATGCGATGCATGTGGCAGAGTATTCGATTGATTTTTTGCTTGTTTGAATGATATTTTATTGAGATTTATAGTAACTCATAGATAAAACATGTAATAGATTCCCTCCAACTCCACCTTGAATTTCCCTCACGCTTGTGGTAAAATGAAGCAAGCAAAAGAAAGATTGTAAGACACAGGAGGACATGACATGGAACAGTACAAGCAGGAATTTATCGAGTTTATGGTAGACAGTAAGGTATTAAAGTTCGGTGATTTCACCTTAAAGAGCGGCAGAAAGTCTCCGTTTTTTATGAATGCGGGTGCCTATGTAACCGGCAGCCAGCTCCGTAAGCTGGGTGAGTATTACGCAAAGGCAATTCACGATACCTACGGTGATGATTTCGATGTGCTGTTCGGACCGGCTTACAAGGGCATTCCGCTTGCGGTGGCTACCGCAATGGCATACAGCGAGCTTTACGGGAAGGATGTAAAGTATTGCTGTAACCGTAAGGAAGTAAAGGACCACGGTGATGTGGGCATTCTCCTCGGATATAAGCTTCAGGACGGCGACCGTGTGATTATGATTGAAGACGTAACCACCTCCGGTAAGTCCATGGAAGAGACGGTGCCGATTGTTTGCGCACAGGCAAAAGTAGAGATTAAGGGCTTAATCGTTTCCCTCAATCGTATGGAGCGTGGTCAGGGCGAGAAGTGTGCGCTGGATGAGGTGGCTGAATTGTACGGTTTCCCGACCGCAGCTATCGTAAATATGGCAGAGGTTACGGAGCATTTATACAACAAGCCGTACAAGGGAGAGGTTATCATCGACGATACCTTAAAGGCAGCTATCGATGCGTATTACGAGCAGTACGGCGCAAAGTAAGAAGAAATTGTGGGTTGGGCGAATAGGGCAGAGGCCCGCTTCGTTCCGTTTAAAAAAGTCAGGAGGTAACTTATGCAGGACGAAAAGATTTATAAGACCATGTCTTCCGTTGGAATTTGGAGTCTGGTTCTCGGTATTGTAGCAATTATTGTAGGTGCACTTTCCGGAGCGGCTTTGATTACAAACGCTGCCAGATTGTTAAAGAGAAAGTCGGAAGTAATGTTCTAAACAGAAAAAAAGTAAGTTCGAAGGGCTGTATCGTTTCGGAAGAAACGATATAGCCTTTTTTATAAAATGCTTGACCTTACCCTAAGGGTAAGGTTTATAATGAACCTATGATATATCAATACAACCCGGGAATCTATACAAAGAGAGGGCAATATGAATAAAATCTATACCATCGGAGAATTGGCGGAGGTGGCCGGCGTGTCTACGAAGACCTTGCGGGTGTACGAACGGAAAGGCTTGCTTTTGCCGGAGCGAAACAAAGAAAACAGTTATCGGATTTATACGGAAGAAGCGGTGCGAAAGTTAGAACAAATTCAGCTGATGAAGTATTTGGGATTATCGTTGGAGCAGATTGAACGTTTTTTGGCAAAGAACCGGGAAAACGGGCGGAAGGAGCTGTTACTTACCCAAAAGCATTTACTGGAGAAAAAGAGAGAGCAATTAAACTCTGTCATTGCCTGTGTGGATCGGGCGGTGGCGGAATGTGACGAAAACAGCGAAGACGCGGACGGTTTTTTACATGCCCTTGGGCACATTGTAAAGAACCGGAAGGCAGACGAATTAGTCATGCGTATGGGGCGGCATTCCGATGAACCCCGGGGGTGGTCCGAGTTTATTTTCGACCGGGCGAAACTGACGGCAGGCATGCGGGTATTGGACGCGGGAGCAGGGTACGGTAATTTGTGGCGGTATAATCTGCACCGGTTACCGGCGGAACTTCAGGTGACCTGTGTGGACAAACATAATACCCATGCGGACGGATTTTGCGCCTATGTAAAGGAAAAAGAAGAGGAAAAGGAATTGGAAAAGGGGCAGATATCCTTTGTCTGGGAAGACTTGGAATTAAGAAAATCTTCAGAGAAATTTCATTGCATTTTCTTTAACCATGTGGCATCCTTTATTCAAGACAGAGTAGCATTGTACGGAAAATTTCGGGACAGTCTGACGGAGGACGGCACCTTTATTTGTACCTGGGGCGGTTTGCTTTTGACCGAAAATCTGTGGACATTGTTACAGGGTTTTTTAGATGACATTGCGCCGTTGGAAGCCGGAAAGAAAAAATATGTGTCTACGATTACGCAGTACGAGAAGGAATTGCGTGAAGTGTTCGAAACGGTGGAGCGATATTCCTATGTAACGACCTTACAGTTTGAAACAGCGGAAGATTACATGGATTATATATTGCAGATTGGAAAACCTGTGGAAGCGGAACTGGAAGAACGAAGAACGGAGTTTTTGGAATACTTGCGGAATATGCGGAATCCGGAGGGTGGTTATACCTTTGTGAGAGATACATATCTGTACCGTTGTAAGAGGGAGGTGGAAAGATGCCTTCCAGAATGATTCACTATTTGGTGGCGGAACGTGTGGCGGAGCAAGTGCCGATACGGGATATGAACCGGTTTAAAATAGGATCTCTTTGCCCGGATATGTCCACAAGGGAAGATAAATCCAAGCATATTACCCATTATTCCGATGTGGCAGGGAATAAAAAAGGGATGAACTGGAAACGCTATACAGAGAACTATCGGGAAAAGATGGAAGCGGATGATTTGTATCTGGGCGTGCTGTGCCATTTGATTACGGACGGGGTATGGTTTCATGATACCATGGAACCCTGTATTCGTTCCAAGGCGAAAGAAAAAGAGGATCGGAACCGGATGTATCAGGAAGGCTATGGGGATTTTCACCGGCTGAATTACCTGTTGAAAGAGGAATTTAACCTTCGCTATGAATTGACGGAGGACCGGAATATCGAGCTTTCCGGTCTGCATCCGGAATTCTATGACAGGGTAATCGGGGCCTTATATGGGGACTTTTTTGAAGAACCGCCGGCGAAAAAGGAAGAGTTGGTCATATATCGATATGAGCCGTCCATTCAATGCATCGAACATGCCATAGAGGAGTGTGTAAAGGCAATCACAGCCTTACGCAAGGGAGAACCGATGGTAGAACCGGAACGGTTTTATGTTCCGGTATATGATACGTTATAGGGTAGGGAGCAGACGGGAGTAATAATTGCGTGTGGGAGCGGAATAGAATAAAGAAGCGGAAACAAGAGATAAGGAGGGACATCATGGCAAGTTTATCGGAATATTTGAGTTGGCGCGGAGATATTACCTTTGAGCAGGTGCCCCTTACGGTGATAGATGCGCTGTTGTTGTCCCATTTGTCCTATTTGAATCTGACGGGGATTGTGGATGTACCGCAAAGAAATAAGGAATGGACGCTGGCCCGGACAGAAAAGCGTTATTGGGAGCTGCACACGGAAGCGGAGTTTGAAAAGTGTGTGTCCTTTGCGGTGCGGACGGCAGGGAACCTGTTACGGGAGATGGCAAGGACGAAGCGGTTTGGGGACCTGGTATTGCGGAATTTTGTCAGCAGGATTGATGTGGCAGCGGAAGAACAGTTTTCGGCATTGGAGATTGTGCTGGGGAAAAAGGAAAGCTTTATCTCCTTCGGCGGAACGGACGATACGCTGGTGGGCTGGAAGGAGGACTTTAACATGTGTTATCTTTCTCCGGTTCCCGCCCAGACGGATGCCAAGGAATATTTGGAAGAAGTATTATTGGGCAGCGGCAAAAAGGTCTATATCGGCGGACATTCCAAAGGGGGAAATCTGGCGGTATATTCGGCGGTACAATGTAAAAAAATATTCCGCAGAAGCATTCTTAAGGTGTATAATTTCGACGGACCGGGATTTAACAAAGCTTTTATTGAGAGTGAACGGTATCAGGATATGCGGGAACGGGTGGAGACCTGGGTGCCGGAGTCATCCATCGTCGGGATGCTTTTAGAACATGAAGAAGACTATCGCGTGGTAAAAAGCCGTCAAAACGGATTTTTACAGCATGATGCCACTTCCTGGGAAGTCATGGGCGCGGAATTTATTACCACCCCTGCCGTAAAGCAAAGCAGCAAGCGTATGGCGGAGGGGGTCAAAGAATGGGTCAACAGCCTAAGTCCGAAGGAACTGGAGACCTTTTTTGCCCGGGTATACGAGGTGCTGACAGCAACCGATGCCAAAACATTGGGAGATTTAAATACGGATCGTCTGAAGAATATGACGGCACTGATCCACTCTTTTAAAGAAATGGATAAAAAAACAAAAGACATGTTATTTGCCTTGGTAAAGGCAGTTGTAACCGCCAACCGGAAGAGGAAACAATTACCGGGAAATTAGTGTTGACAAGGGAAAAAGAATATGATAAGATAAGCAACACACAGCGTTAAAACACCGATTTGTCGTATGTCACAAATCGTTACCGGGGCTTGTACCGGTTTCGACGGGGGTTTTGAAGCTATGGAAGCCATCCGTGGTCCGGGACCACGTTAAAACTCGGAAATTAAAATTAAACGCTGAAGATAATTTAGCATACGCTGCCTAAGTGCAGTTGTCAGACCTAGTGCACCTACACATTAGTAATCTGGCATCGACTCTGTAGGAAACGATATACGCAAAGCTTTGCGCGTATAGGCGTATTATGAAGCTACTAAAGCTCTCAGCTTGTTTGCCGGCGGTGAGTAGAGGGAATGTCAAATGACAAACTATGATGGAAGATGCCGTGGTGGATGGGCTTTCGGACAGGGGTTCGACTCCCCTCAGGTCCATAGAAAAAGAGGCTTGCGAGTTTACTCGCAGGCCTCTTTTTCTATGGACTGGGGAGTCTCGGACTCAGAAGTGTGAGAGGTCAGGCTTTCGGCAGGGGCCCACGACGTCCAGTGGGTGCACAAGGTCCGGTGGACCTTGGTTCTGCACGGACCGAAGTGAAACGAAGACCGTCGGTTCTGGGCCGACCGTAGCGAAGCGGAGACCGACTCCCCTCAGGGAGTATAAAACAGATTAAAAGCTGATTTGTATTCTGTTGCGCATTAGCCAAAAATAAAAAAAGTTTTGATATTGGCTAATAGAGTGCGAGTTAATCTTGCGCAAAAAGTTAATAAAACGGAAAATTAAGAGTGAACGAAAAGGCGGAAATACCGTAGTTATGCGGGGTAAAAAGTGGGGTACAAAATGAGAGGATAAGTAGAATCAAAAAGCAGGGAATTTGCTCCCTGCTTTTGGTTTTTATCGTTTGCTTAAACAGTACTCTGTTAACATATCTATCATATCGAAATCGTCTTCGGAGAGCTTGGTAAGCTTTAATAGCATAATATTATGGTCGTTTAAGGTGTGCTTCCCGGTTAGGATGTAATCGGTGCTGATTCCGAGTATCTCACTGATTTTAATCAGATTATCGATTTTTATGGCTTTCACACCCCGTTCCAGGTTGGATACCATTTGGACAGATACATCCATCAGGTCTGCAACTCTTTCCTGGGTGAGATTCAGTTCTTTTCTACGCTGGGCGATTCTAAGCCCGATTTCTTGTAATTCTGCGGATGTCATGGCTACACCTCCCTAATTAACTTATAGATATATTATAGGAGATATAGTGTGAAATAATAATCGTCTACAGGCGAATAAACTACATCTAAAGATTGACAAAGAACATCTGTGGATGTATAATTTTTGTATGTTTTGTAAGAAAATACAAATGTTATGAAAGGGAAAACTATGAAGAAGACGATTCTTGTAGCACTTTTTGCTATGACGTTTGCGTTTGCGGGATGTCAACAAGGAAATGAAACAATTGTGCCGGAAGCAACACCGACGACAGCTCCGGAAGGAACGGAAGTGTCGGATAAAACGGTGACGGACACTCCGAAAGGAACTGTGACAGAAGTGCCGGAAGCGACCGAGGCTCCGAAGGAACAAGATGTAACGAAGGCACCGCTTCCGACCAAGGCTCCGGTAATGATGTGGACGCCGATTACCAGTGAAATGGATGGCGATACGCTTATCATATCCGGAAACAGTGGGCTGGATGTGAATATTTTTGTGCAAGAACTGGGAAAGCATGGATTGACAAAAGAGACCGTAAAGAAGGTCGTGGTGTCGGAAGGTGTGTGGGAGTTTGGAGGCGTGTTTGCCAGATGCACTGCTTTGGAAGAGGTGACACTTTTAAACTCTATGGAGAAAATTGTATCCGGAGAGTTTTCGGGATGCGGAAATTTAAAGAAAGTTGTGCTTCCTGACAGCGTAACCGAGATAGGGCACATGGCGTTTTATGAATGTCAGGCTCTGGAAAGTATTGAGTTTCCGAAAAATCTGCAGAGAATTGATGACTGGGCATTTATAAAAACCGGTTTAGGAAACGTGAATTTCCCGGAAGGGTTAAAGAGCATAGGCGGTTCGGCATTTAGACAGTGTAAAATGACGAGCGTGGTATTGCCGGAAGGGTTTGAAAAATTGGAAGAGGATGCATTTGCATATTGCTATGATTTAGAGCATGTTGTGTTGCCTGAAAGTCTGGTACAAATAGGAGCGGGGGCATTTGAAAATTGTACGGATTTAAAGGAGATTACGCTTCCGTCCGGTTTGCAATATTTGGGGGCAAATTCGTTTAACTATTGTTCGCAGCTCACAAGTGATTTGCCGGAGTATGCATACAGTATTGTCGGTGAAGATGAAATTCTATTCGGCGGTTGGGTAAAAGATAATAGTGAACTGACGTCATATGAAGTGCCGGATGAGTTGTACGGAAAAACGGTGGTTGGAATCGGTGACAATGCGTTCGATGGGTTTGATAAGTTGACGGAAGTTAAGTTCCCGAAGATTACAAGAAGTATCGGAGACAGAGCATTTCAGAATTGTTGTGAACTGAAATTTTTAGAAGTACCAAAGGAAGTAACATGGATTGGTGAATATGCGTTTGCCAGTTGCGCAAAGCTGGAAGAAATCGTCATACCGGAGGGGGTTACGGAACTGGGACATGGTGTATTTAATTATGCTTCCGGAAAGATAACGGTGCCGGCAAGTGTTACAAAGATAGGGTTTGATACTTTTAGAACTAAAAAGGACAGTATTGTTTACTGCAAAAAAGGCTCCTATGCAGAGGAGTATATGAAAGAAAACGGGGTAAATTACGTAGCGGAATAATCCAAGAATCTGAAAAGGGAAGGAAAAACATATGAAGAAATCGATTTTATTCGTTTTACTGGCTATGATACTGGCCTTTGCCGGATGCCAGGACAGTGTACCGGTAAATACACCGGGAACAACAAATGCACCGGAAGGAACGGAAAAGGAGCAGCCAGTAACTGGTGCGGATTCGACGGAAGCTCCGGATACAACGAAAGATACGGAACCGACGGCAACGCCGGAACCGAAGGAAGTAGAGCCGAAGCTTTACGACCGTCTGGCTGCGTGGGATGAGTTCTATAAGGAATATAGCTGCTATTATTCTGCTATCCAGATTGAGGATATGTTCTTATACCCAGGGATGTTAGGCAGCGAACTGGCGAAGATGGTTGCTACGAGTGAGGATACGGCGATTACACCGGTGTCGGTAGATAAATTGTTTGATCCGGATGTAGAAGAGTATATTTATGATACGCAAAAGGTGACATATTATCGCAATGAGACACCATGGTTCGACGTATATGTGAGAAATTATTCCGAAGATTTGTTACCGTTCGGAGAGTGTATTATTTCCCTTGTTGTGCCATGTGAAGATGTAATGGAATACTGCAGATTCTTTGACGGTACCTATTCATTGAGTTCTATTAAGGAAATTACATATAAGGATTATGACAAACTGGTTGCTTCGTTAGAGAATACGGGATATTCAGTAGAGAAGGACGGAAGTACCTGGAGACTGAAGAGTACGGAAGATTTTTGTCCGGCGTCTCTTTCGGAAGAAGTATTGTATTGGACATCACACGATATTTGGATGGATATGAAGATTGATTCGGATACCGGTTGTGTAACAGAGATGGCACCATGGGAACGTGCGCTGGATTATAGTGAGTGTAAGTTATACACGGCACCTATTCCGGAGGACTATGATTGGTCGAAGCCGGAATGTGAAACACGATTAAATGGTATTGATGTTTCAAGAGATAGATGGTATTTGAATGAACCGGATGATATGTTAAAGGCAGAGGTAGTATCCGTACATAGTATCGGAGAAGCTGATTTTGCATTTGTATATCGTATGAAGGATGGCGAAACCGGAGAGCTTGTGTATTATAAAGTTTGTGACCTGTATGATATGAAAATAGATTGGGCCGGAAATATTATCGTTCCGGAGTCTGCAACGTGGATAGATAGAACAAGTGTATATGTGTCATCGCTTGGCTTTATTGAAAAAGAGTTTGGTAAAAAATCTGAGGTTAAGCTACTTTACGAATACGATAAGAATCTGGTCAAGGAAATTAAGACGATAAATTCCTTTGCGGACATCACAGTGGAACATGTACAGCAGTTAACGGAAATGGCAATGTATAATGCAGAGAAAAATGTGCGGGAAATAGAGCAGATTGTTGACAAAAGATTGTTTCATATGACGTTTACTAATGTGGATAAGATAGCAGGCGAGCTGACACATGATAGTAATGTATTCTGGGTAGTTATCCAGTTTTCACGTGCGAACGGGGAAGCACAGTTTGTTGAAGTAGATGTCTATAATCCGCGAATTGCATTGGAGACAAATGAAATAATTTGGGACAGCGATACCATCTTTTATGCTTCAAAATCTTATAGCGACCCGTATAGATTACTTGAAGACGTTGGATTATCCGGAACTGCAGATGAAAATCCGTGGGTAACCGAGGCAATGCCACTGGATTTGTACGATGAGGTGAGGAACAAGTATAAATACAATTTGTGGAATCAGTCATTAGATAAGTAGGAAAAGGAATAATGTAAATGATTACAAAAGGCAGAAGATTATGTCGGATAGTCTTCTGCCTGACTCATATTATAAGAATAAAACTGTTAAGAGATAAAAGGAGACGGGTATGAAAAAGAAACTAGGTATATGGATAGTAGTAATAACCCTTATATTTGCCGGTTGCCAAGGCAGTACACCAACCAATGTACCGGTAAACGCGCCGACTACAGAGCCGACAGCTACGATTACAACAGCCCCGGAAGTAACTGAGGCAGCAAAACCTACGGAAGAAGTAACTCTGACGGATGTGCCGGAGATGACAAAAGAACCGGAAGAGACTGCGACGCCGGAGCCGACGGAAGCACCGAAAATGACAGAAGTACCGGAGGCAACCCCGACGCCGGAAGCAACTGCTACACCGGAAATAATTGTAACCCCAGAGCCGACTGTAACTTTGGCCCCGACCGCGACCCCGGAACCGACTGCAACGGCAATACCTACGGAGGCTCCGACAAATACTCCGGTTCCAACGGTAACGCCGGCTCCGACTTCAACGCCGAAGCCAACTGCAACACCAAAGCCGACTGCAACGCCAAAACCTACGGCAACTCCGAAGCCGACGGAGGCACCAATTCCGGAAGGATTGCTTTACAAGGGACCGATGCCGGGGTCAATCGGGGAAAACCGATGTGTTGTAATTACAGGTTATACCGGAACAGAGAAGCATTTGGTGATTCCGGGGACAATTAACGGTGAGGTTGTAAGAGAGATTAAATTCGATAAGTTTAAGGTTAATACAAGTCTGGAAAGTATTGTTATTCCGGAGGAAGTGGATTATATTACGGGCGACGCTTTTAGCGCGTGTACGAATTTAAAGGAAGTTGTGTATCTGAAAGGTTGGGTGCATTTGGGAAAGGCGTATGCGAACGATACCGGTTTGACGGAAATAATACTTCCGGATAATATTCGCTATCTTGATGGTACATTTTCGGGCTGCACAAACTTGGAATATGTTGAATTACCGAAGGACTTGACAAATTTAACGGATACGTTTTCCGGTTGTACCGGTTTGAAGGAGGTTGTAATTCCGGGAGGAGTAAGGGATATAGAAGGCGCGTTTTTCGGTTGCACAAGCCTGGAAAAGATAGAACTTCCGGAGGGAATAGAAGAGATTGGAGCAAATGCGTTTTCCGGTTGTACCGGTTTGAAAGAGATAAGTATACCTGGTTCGGTGAAAGTAATAGAGAGAGGAGCCTTTTCCGGATGCAGTGGGTTAGAATCCATTGAATTAAAGGAAGGACTAAAACGGATTGATGCGGAGGCTTTTGAGGGCTGTAGCAGTCTGAGAGAGATTACGATACCGGCGGGAGTGGAAAAAATCGGGTCGGGTATATTTGACGGTTGTAATAATCTTAGGGTTGTAATCGAAGTGGAAAAAATGTATTCGGCATTTTCTGGTTGCGAAAGTCTTACAGAAGTGGTTTTATCGGATAAAACTACCGAAATAGGTCCGGAAGCATTCAAAAGATGTAAGAATTTAAAAAAGGTTACGATTCCGGAAGGAATAAAAGAAATTGGTCGTTTGGCCTTTTTCGAATGTGAGAATCTGGAGGACATAATATTTAACGGTGAGTCGTCCGAGATAGGTGCAGGAGCATTTGAAGGAACGTTGTGGCTAAAAAAACAAAAAGAAAAAACGGATATGGTTATTGTCAGTAATTATGTCCTTGCAGTGGCTGACAATGTAGAGCATCTGGTAATTCCAGCTGGTGTAAAGGGCATCGGAAAAGATTTATGCAAAGGAAATACGAATCTGAAAAGTGTAACCTGTCCAAACAGCGTAGTTGAAATTCAGGAAAGTGCTTTTGATGGTTGTACCAATTTGAGTAAGGTAGAGATGTCTGAGTCTTTAACGTATATCGGACACAGAGCATTTAAAAATTGTAAGGCCTTAGGAAGCATACTGTTACCGGAAACGCTGAAGTATTTGGGAATTGAAGCTTTTTATTCCTGCGGCCTGAAAAGTATTGAAGTACCGGGAAGTGTTACAACGCTGAATAGCGGTGTGTTTTGGCAATGTAGTTATCTTGAGAAAGCAGTAATCGGTGAGGGAGTCATTCTTGTTGAAGATGATATGTTCTCGAATTGTTCGTCGTTGAAGGAAGTTGTGTTACCGAAGAGCATATGGCGAATCGGAATTTTCGCATTCTTTGGATGCAGCAGTCTGACAGAGATTCATCTTCCGGAAGGTGTGGAGCTACTTGCGGCTTATTCCTTCAGAGAGTGTGATAATCTGAAAGCAATTATCCTTCCGAAAAGCGTGAGGACGATACAGGATAGCGTACCTGGAGGCGGGATGCCGGAACTGGATCCGTTTGACAGAGATAATGAAGAACTGGTGCTTTATGTAACGGAAAATTCCTATGCACACAAATATGCGAAGAAGGAAGGATTGAAGTATAGTATCAGATAGTATGGAAGAGCAGGGATTTGTTGTATAACCCGGTAATGGTTTAAAATAAGGTCTGATTTGATTTTAGGGACAGGGCGGTATGCCTTGTCCCTATTTTGAAAGGTTTAATTTGATTTGAACTTGTTAGGAGCCTATGTTATGTGATACAATAAGCTCGTAGTATTCGAATTTTATGCATTATAAGAAAGAAGAGGTATCGTATGTTAGAAGTAGGAACAAAGGCACCTGATTTTGTGTTGCCGGATCAGGATGGAAAGTTGCATAAATTAAGTGATTATATCGGGAAGAAGGTTATTTTATATTTTTATCCGAAGGATAGTACACCGGGCTGTACAAAGCAAGCATGTGGTTTTTCCGAACGGTATCCTCTGTTTACGGAGAAAGGAGCGGTGGTTCTCGGAATCAGTAAGGATTCCGTGGCTTCCCATAAGAAATTTGCGGAAAAATACGGCTTGGTATTCACTCTTTTGGCGGATCCGGAACGAAACGTAATTGAAGCATATGACGTATGGAAAGAAAAGAAAAATTGCGGTAAAGTGTCTATGGGAGTTGTCAGAACAACCTATCTGATTGATGAGCAGGGAATGATTGTGAAAGCAAATGACAAGGTGAAAGCAGAAGAGGACCCGGAAAAAATGTTGCAGGGGTTAGAATGATATGAACTCCGGCTTGCTGAAGAAATAGCATGTGGAAAGGAAAACAAATGCGAACGATAGCTATAACCAAGAACTGTTTGGAATGTGAGAAGGAACTTGTTTTATCCTTTGTTGAGAAAGAGGATAAGGTCCTGTTTTTTGATAATGAGGAGGAACTTTTAAAAAGCGAAGAATGCGGGAATGTGGAAATCATACTCGGCGAGCCGGACTTTGCCACGATACATTCTTTAACGAATCTCCGCTGGATTCAAATGACCTGGGCCGGTGCAAATAAGTATACGTCTGCACCGGATTATCCGAAACATATCACGCTTACCGGTGCCTCCGGGGCGTACGGAGGCGTGATTTCGGAATATATTATTTCCGGCCTCCTCGCGTTAACGAAAAAGCTGTTTCGGTATCGTGCACAGATGCAACAAGGCGGTTGGTACAAACTTCCGGATGATGATACCTTGGAAGGTAAGCGGGTTCTTATTTTGGGAACCGGAGATATCGGGCAAGAGACAGCGAGAAAACTGGAGTGCTTCGGGGCTTATACGGTAGGGATTTGCAGAACACCGGGAAAAGAGGTTCCGTTCTTTGATGAAATATATACGATAGAACGGTTGGATGCGCAATTACCAAGTGCGGATGTGGTTGTTATCGCACTTCCGGGAACCAAAGAAACGGCGGGCATGTTTAACGAAGAACGAATCAAAAGAATGAAGCATGGCGCTATCCTTGTGAATGTGGGACGGGGATTTATTGTACAAACGGACGCATTAACAGAGGCTTTGAAGAGCGGAAAGCTGAATGGTGCGGTTTTGGATGTGACGGATCCGGAGCCTTTATCGGAAGCCCATCCTCTCAGAAGCATGGAAAATGTGGTATTGACGCCGCATATTTCCGGAATCGGTTGGGGAGAAAATTTGTATACACGAAAGAGAATTCTTGAGATATTCGGTGAGAATCTAAAGCATGATAGTGACAATACCACGAAAATGAATGTGATTGATTTCAAAAAAGGATATTGATACTTGGCTTAACAGTGATAAGGAACTAAATTACTTATCAACTGTTAGCTGACGGTTTCCGGGGTGCATACGGACAAATCCCGTCTGATTTCTAACAGGAAGTCAGACGGGATTTTCGCTTTATATCACGAATTATGGAGGACATACCATGAAAACCTTAATATCTTGTGCTTACAACATGGATAACTGCTGTGTGGAACTGAAATTCACCGATGGCAGCATGATTGCGATTGATACGATTGCCGTGGAGAACGAGGTAGCCCGTAATATGTATGAACGGTCAGAGCTTGACTATCTGATTTACAATGACCCGATTGGGTATGCAGACATAATCTTGAATGGCGATCCCGAAACCTATTTGAAAACCGTAACGGAATATAAACCCTTAGATTAAAATTCAGCCCTCTGCCTTTTCACTGGCAGAGGGCTGTTTTCTGTTGTGTTCAATTATTGAGCATCCCTTAATTGCTCTACAATGCTGTATTTGGCAGCGTGGTCATACATAACGTAAGGAATCAGCCATCCAAGCAGAGCAAAGATCGGTATGGCAATTACAACTGGAACGATGGTGAACTTTGCGCTGAAGAACCAGAACATATTCTCCAGAAGATCACCAATCAAAGGATTCATTACGAACGAGAGGACTAATGCAGACAGAGCAGAACTAAGTGCGTAAAATAGTCCTTCATATACCAGCATGGCTTTCAACTGCCTCTTGGTCATTCCTACAGCTTGTAAAACAGCAAACTCTCTCTTACGGGAAAGAATACCCGTCATAATGGCATTGAAGAAGTTCAGAACACCCACAAGTCCAATGATGGCACAGAGCAATCCGCCCAACAGCAGGAACATATTCTGAAAGCCTTCAAATTCGGCTCGGAGTGTTGCCTTACTTTCGTACATCAATCCAGACAGATCATCAGCAGTCAGATCCGCAAGATAATTCTCCGCAGATGCTTCTGCTATATCATCAGGAGCATCGAACAGGTAAAACATCGGGATGCTTTCCTGCTGGCTGTCATGATTGAGCTTTTCGATGGGAAGCACAAAACTATATCCTGTTGAATAATAACGGAAGCTCATGGAGCGTGGTACTATGACATAGGCGCATACTGTATAATCTACATCGTGGCTTTCTGAAAGCTGAAACTGCATATATTCCGTAGGCGTATTTTCATCGCAAAGATTCCCAGTACGGCTGTCGATATAATCCCCTTCATCAATATAGGTTATGGTTTGGACAGAACCCACAGGAGGATAAAAATCAAGATTACTCACATTACCGTAATCATCTGTACTGACTACTACAGCGATTGCATTTGTATCTTCTTGAAACAGAGGAGATATGTCACCCTCTACCACAGTCAGTTTATCGAACATAGATAAATCCAAACCTTCAATCAATGCACTTTGGCTCACAAGATCATCTCGGCGGTTTTGCTGGTCCAATAGGGCTTTCGCATTTTCTTCGGATGTGTAGTGCATCATGTCCTGCAACCAGCGTTCCTCGCTCATCCAGCCATACGGCACATAGCCCGTCAGCTTATAACCACAACCTGAAAGGGACGGAGAAATAGTTGCTTCAATTTGGTCAATTTGTTCCTGAGAGATAAAGCTGCCAGAGTGACTATAACGAAAATAGTCTGTGGTGCTAACCACGAAATCTGCACAGGTCTGCTTTGACAGATACTTTTCCATATCGAAGCCCCCGGTAAAAGTGACCAAGATAT
>JAGBBP010000031.1 GCA_017938405.1 Lachnospiraceae bacterium | reverse complement strand
CGGGTTACCGATGATGCAGGTGTGGACTCTACCTTTGCTACTATCCGTTCGGACAAGGACCATCCGGGAGAAGCAACCATTGAAGTAAAAGGCGATGGAGCATTCCGTGTGCGTTGCATGTGCAAAA
This sequence comes from Lachnospiraceae bacterium, assembly GCA_017938405.1. Lineage (GTDB taxonomy): Bacteria > Bacillota > Clostridia > Lachnospirales > Lachnospiraceae > SIG307. The sequence continues at coordinate 1,411 of JAGBBP010000031.1, read as the reverse complement.
ACGGAAAACAGAGAGGCTATGCTTTGATTTCCGTACTGGAATACAAAGCAGAAGGACTTGGGGTGCGAAACCTGAATCCGTACGATTTCTTATCCGCGTCCCTGTTTTCTGCAACGGGAGGTTTAATCGGCAATGGTAACGAGCGTGGTATTTCCACCCAGAGAGACGGTATCAGCTGGGTGGCTTACGACAATCTGGACTTCGGGGAATTCGGTTCGGATGAAGTGGAAATTCCGGTATTTTCTTTTGGAGGAGCTACACCGTTTACCTTCTGGGAAGGTATTCCTCATGCAGAAGGAAGTCGGATAATCGGAACAAAGGACTATACACTGCCAAGCGTTTGGAACACCTATATTCCGGATACCTTTAAGCTGAATAAGCGGTTGCGTGGTATTACCACCTTTGCGGTGGAGCTGGACCGTAAAATCCATATGAAGGGATTTCGGTTTGCAAAGCAGGAAAAGGCATTTGCGAAGCTTTATGCCGGGGAGGCAGATTCGGTTTACGGAGATTCTTTTGAACGGAAAGGAAACTCTGTATGCGGAATCGGAAATAATGTAACTCTGGTTTTTGAAAACATGGATTTTGGTGAGAAGGGTGCATCTACGCTGACCATCTGCGGAAAAGCATTACATGAGGTGAATAATATACGGCTTCTGACGGAATGGGAGGACGGAAGAAAAGAACAGGAATCCCTGGAAGTTTTCCATACGGAAGAATCAACGGAAGTGGTGTTTGACCTTGCTAAAAAACAGGGCAAAGCAAAAATTTCTTTTGTGTTTTTGCCGGGAAGTGCCTTTGATTTTGATTGGTTTTGCTTTCACTAAAGCCAATATGAACAATTTAGCAAAGATAGAGAAATGAATCACAACAGTCGGGAAGCGTTTTTTGTCAGATTGAGGTAAAATTATGATATCATACTGCACGTATAGTGTGAAAGAAGAGAGGAAGCAAAAATGAAAAAGTTTAAAGGATTACTTGCAGCGGCATTGGCTGTAACTCTGTGCCTTGGATTTCTGCCGGCAAAGCCGATGCAGACACAGGCTGCAGAAAACTTAATTACAAACGGAAATTTTGACGATCCGAATAATCTGGAGGTATGGAACGGTGCCGGACATAACGGCGGGGCTACCGTGACTTGTGAGGTTTCCGATACACCAATCGGACCGGACAAGATTATGACCTACGGTAAAATTACAAACAGAACTTCCAATTATAATGGCTTTGCATATGATGTAGCGGGCTTAGTGGAAGACGGCGTAGTCTATAAATATTCTTTCTGGGTAATGTTAGATCCGGAAGATTATAAAGATGCACCGGAGGCACAGCGTTCCGTGGAAATTTCCCCACATATGAGAGCTGACGGTAAGGACAGTTATAGCCAGGGCGTAGGCGGAACTACCCGCCAGGT
>JAGBBP010000030.1 GCA_017938405.1 Lachnospiraceae bacterium | reverse complement strand
TTCCCTCTTCTCTTCCCTCTTCTCTTCCTTGCGCTAACAACTGATCCGTTAATGTTTCGTACACTTGTCCTCCCATAGTAATTGCCTCCATTCGTTCTCGCGTTTCCGCATGCCCGCGGAAAAGGTGGTTGTCAATTTTTCGAATATGGCTGATAAGCTCCGTATAAATCAGCCCTTTTTCTTCGCCCACTGCCTGCTCCAAACGAGTACGAATGTCAAAAAGTTCTTCCACCAAAATACGGGAAGATTCTTCATCCCTGCATAATTCCGGAAGCGATTGCTCATAACGCATAAAGTAATACGGGAGCAGTGCCAGCAGATTCTTTTCAAATATTTCGTCTTTGGTGTATTCTTGTGCCTTAATAATTGGAATGTTGTAGGTGTGTGTCGTCCCGTCTTGAAAAAGAATTCGTACACACGCCTCATCTTTTGTATTATTGTTCTGACGTAGATAGATGACACAGGAATGCGGGAACTGCATTTCGTAATCGTGTTCCGAGCCTTTGGAAAGTTCTACCTCCTTTGCACTTTGCAAAGCCAGTGCCATGTCATGCTCGATGATACGCAGGGCAATTGTCCGGTCCGGAGTACTCTGACACTCCAAGTGATAGTGCTTTTCACGAATGCCAAGAACGCAATCCGTAATGGATACGCCACTTTTGGTAAAGTGTTCGTTCTTTAGCTGTATAATTGGTTCATTATCCGGATAATCGGTAGAAAATATCTCGTTAATCAACGGAATCATAATTTCCGGAATACGCTCCAACATAGTCCGAAAGACATCGTCAAATACGGTGCTGCTTTCCTGCAATTCATTTGTATTTTCCATAAATCTTCTCCTTTAATTGTAATACGATTTTGTTTTTTTTGCAAGTTTTTCATTCCATGGAATTCCCGGTGAGACCTCACCTCTGAACCAAAGCCCGACTGTGCCCTGACACCTGCATGTATCGGAAAAGCACGGCTTTGTTGTAAGTATAGTATAGCATGTTTTTATGTCTGTCGCAAGGTTGTATCATTTTAAAAAAACACGTTGCCACCCGGTCAAATTCGTATCAAGCCCTTGATTTTAGCTGGTTTCGAAGCATTTTTGCCATGCAAAAACTTTGTGCAGTTTTCACAAAAAAGGGCGACTTTTTCGTTAGATATGCCAAGTTGACTTTTGTACTTTAACCATGTTACACTTGATATATAAAATTTTACATCAAAACACTTTACACTGAATAAAATCCGTTTTATAATTATAGACAAAAGATGCTCTATAGCAAAGGACGGTGAAAGGAATGGACTATATGCCTACAGATATGCAATACAAAGACGGTTTAAGAAAAGACAAATTTCTTAACGACTTGATTATTGAAGCAATCAAAAAAGGAGAACACGAAAAAGCATTGGAATATCTCGAAAAGGACAACGAACGTATAGAAAAAGCTCTGGAAGAGTAATCCAGAGCTTTTCTCATAATCTTTTATTCTTTTCCCTTCGGCATCTTGTACGTCGGCACAATCTTTCGTACCATCTGACGTACTTCGCCGGTTTCTTCGTATACCGCATCTTTTAACACCGTAAGGCTTTCAAAGAACGCTTCGTCCTCCATCTCGATGGGCTTTGCCACGGAGATACGGTCGTTGGCGGTTTTCGCCAATCCTTCTTCTTCCATGAGGCGCTCTTCGTAGAGTTTTTCGCCCGGACGCAGGCCGGTGTATTCAATCATAATATCTTCATTCGGCGTGTAACCGGACAGACGAATCAGGTTCTTTGCCAGGTCCACGATTTTTACCGGTTCTCCCATGTCTAACACGAAGATTTCGCCGCCGTGGGCAAAGGCCCCCGCCTGGAGCACCAAAGATACCGCCTCCGGGATGGTCATAAAGTACCGGATAATATCCGGATGAGTCACCGTGACCGGTCCGCCCTCTTTGATTTGCTGTTTAAACAGCGGAATGACGCTGCCGTTACTGCCCAGTACGTTACCGAACCGCACCGCCACAAACTCCGTTTCGGAGCGACGGCTGTAGGCCTGTACAATCATTTCACAGATACGCTTGCTGGCGCCCATGATGTTGGTGGGGTTTACTGCCTTATCGGTGGAGATAAGAACAAAGCGTTCCACGCCGTAGCGATCCGCCGCCTGCACGGTCTTTAAAGTACCGAATACGTTGTTTTTGATTGCCTCGTTGGGGCTGTCCTCCATTAACGGCACATGCTTGTGGGCTGCCGCATGGAACACGATGTTCGGTAAATATTGTTCAAAGATGGCATTCATACGGTTGGTGTTTCGTACCGACGCAATGAGTACCACCAGGTTTAATTTCGGGTATTTGCGCTTTAATTCCTGTTGGATTTCATAGGCGTTATTTTCGTAAATATCTACAATAATCAGCTGCTTCGGCTTTGCTGCCGCGATCTGACGACAAAGCTCGCTACCGATGGAACCGCCGCCTCCGGTCACCAATACCACCTGGTCGCCCAGGTAGCCGGTAATTGCGGACAAATCCACCGTTACCGGGTCTCTTCCCAGCAAATCTTCGATTTCCACATGACGCAGCTGGCTGACTCTGACTTCCTTATTTACCAACTGGTATACCCCCGGAAGGGTCTTTAATTCACAGCCTGTTTCATTACATATTTTTGCGATTTCCGCAATGGTCTTTTTCGTTACCGACGGCATCGCGATAATGATTTCATCGATCTGGTACTTTTCCGCCGCCAATACGATGGACTCTCTGCCGCCCACAATGTGACAGCCCTGGATGGTCCGTCCATGAAGGGAAGCATCATCGTCAATGACGCATTCCACATGCTTGTGCAGATGGTCGCTGGTCTTAAGTTCACGAATCAGCACATCCGCCGCCGCTCCGGCCCCGATAATCATGACACGGGAAATTTCCGTTCCCCGCTTGCCGTCGATGAATTTTTTCTTTGCACGACGGGCAATCCGGTAAGAGAAACGGGTCATTACCGTAACGCACACCAGAACCCCCGCATACAAAAACCAATAACTGCGCGGCATCAGCATCTTTGTAAGGAAAGAAGCCCCAAGCTGTATCACCGTGGCCGTCACGGACGCGCAGACAATCTGCTGCAGCTCGTACATTCCCGCATACCGCCATACACTGTGATACAACCGGAAAAACCAAAATACTACCAGTACCGTCAACACATTCGGCACCAGCATGCTCCACATATTTTCCAGATATGGTGCCTGAATCTCCTGATAAGAAAGATTAAAGCGAAGCAACAGCGCCATCATGGAGGATGCCACCACTGCCGCCATATCCAATATCATCAAAAGAATCTGGCGAAATATCAATTCTTTATCGTGAACTTGTTTCCCTTTCATCGTTCTCGTTCCTTTTCTGTCTCATTGTATCTTCCCCATGCCGATTCAACATTGAATCGACATAAATCACCAAGTTGTATCTTATCACGCAGTTATTGAAAATGCAAGGTTTTTCCGTTTTATAACATAATTTTACACTTCCGGTGCAAAATCGGGATTTTCTGTGATTTTATGCCGGGAGCATGCTGCTACCGTTCCACACTCCGGCTGCATCCGCTGCACCCGCCGCAGCTCTGGTTGATTTGGTTTCCGGCTTCGTCAAAGGCATAGACCTCCACACCTCCGCCGCCCCGCAGATAGTCTCCCACCGAATCCAAAAGGCATACTGCCTGGGCCGCAATTCCCTCACCTGCACCGGTAAAGCCGAGGCCTTCCTCCGTGGTGGCTTTGATGTTGACCTGACTCTTGGCGATTCCGAGGACATTCGCGATGTTTTCCCGCATGTCCGAAAGGTAAGGGGCAAACTTCGGCGCCTGGGCAATAATCGTAGCATCGATATTTCCCACCAGATAGTGCTCTCCCGCCAAAAGATCCGCTACTTTTTTCAGCAGCACCATGCTGGATATCCCTGCATAGGCCGGGTCCTTGTCCGGGAAGTGTTTACCGATATCTCCCAGTGCCGCCGCCCCCAAAAGTGCGTCCATGATTGCGTGCAACAGCACGTCCGCATCCGAATGGCCCAGTAATCCCTTTTCATAAGGAATTGCCACGCCTCCCACAATCAATGCTCTGTTTTCTACCAAACGATGTACGTCATATCCTGTTCCGATTCGCATAGTTGTCCTCCTTGTTTTGTCTTCTAGTCCTCCGCGTCCGCCAAAATTTCCCGCACAAATGCTTCAAAGGCCGACGGAATCGGGTATTTTTCCTGCAATTCCTGCGGGGTGGCAAATGCCCAGTCCTGCGGGATTTTCTGTCCTGTCGCGTTATCTTTCGCTTCCGTGCCGGACGTAGTACTTGTCAATGTCGCCAATCCCGTCTCAGGTACCGTCTGTACTTCCAGCCATATCCCCTCCATATGCCACTCCACATGGGAGAAGATGTGCTTGGCAGGTTTGGTTTTGCCGGTTTGGTGAAGCCGGACACCTGATAGCGGTTCCAAAAAACCGGCGATACCATCTGCTGTATTATCCCCGTACCTTTTTTCCGACTCGACCACCAGCTCATTCGGAAATTCCCAAAGTCCGGCCAGCAGTCCTTTCTTTTCCCGCCGGTGCAACAGCACCTTTCCGTCCCGGGTAATCAGATATACCTTGCGGTGTTCGATGCGTCGGGCCTTCGCCGCCGATTTTATCGGAAGTTCCTGTTCCCGGCCTGCGTGAAAGGCTTTGCACAGATGCATCACCGGGCACTGTTCGCAGAGGGGTTTTCCATTTGGCAAGCATACCGTTGCTCCCAGTTCCATCAGGGACTGGTTGAAGTCGCCGTAGGGATTGCCCGGACCGTCGCCTGTTATCTCCTTCGTTCGCAGCTCCGCTTGCTCTCCTCCACGGTTCCGTCCATCTTGTCCCTGCAGAACATTTATTAAATCTTCTTTTAACTTCTTTTTCGTGCTTTCTTTCGCAATATCCTCTTCGCTGCAAGTGATTCTGCTCATAACCCGCAGTACATTTCCGTCCACCGCCGGATACGGAAGTCCGAAGGCAATGGACGAAATCGCCCCTGCCGTATAGTCCCCGATACCGGGCAGGGCTCGGATTTTCTCATAGTCCGCCGGCATTTTGCCATCATATTGTTCCACCAGCACCTTTGCCGCCTTTTGCATGTTGCGGACCCGGTTATAATATCCAAGGCCTTCCCACAGCTTTAAAAGCGTTTCTTCCTCCGCCTCTGCCAGCGCCTTGATATCCGGCAGACACGTCAAGAAGCGGTCGTAATATCCTTTGACCGCCTCGACTCTCGTTTGCTGGAGCATGATTTCCGACACCCACACATGATAGGGCGTCGGGGCCTCTCTCCAAGGCAAAATGCGCTTATTGTAATCGTACCAATGGAGCAGGTACGGTATAATTTCCTCATACATTCGACATTTTTTACTCATCTTTCTTTGCCCCATAGTCCACAAAGCTGATATTTAAGTCCGCATTTCCCTTAATACCGTCCACCTTGCCGGATGCGGTATACTGCCACATAGAGAACTTGTACGGATAGTATATATCATCTCCGTAATATGCATACCAGAAGTCATAGTCGGAAAGCTCTGCCAAGTCAAGACGCAGAATAGACCAGCGGGTATTGGCATACAGCATCGGTGTGTAGCCTGCCGCTTTGATTTCTTCCAAAAAGGCCTTCGCACAGGCAGTACGTACTTCTCTGGAAAGTACATTAGCCCGGGCCGCCTTATAGCTGGTGATTTCTTCCGTATCGAATACCACCGGCCAGGTAACATCATACCCCTTTAAATTATCAATCACAAATTTTGCTTCTTCTCTTGCTTCTGCCTCATTGGTGGCCTGGGTAAAGAAGTATACACCCGTCTCGATGCCGGCTTTCTTTGCCCCCTCCATATGTTTCTTAAAATACGGGTCCAACTCACAGGTACCGTTGGTACCCATGCCCCGGAATCCGATACGGATGATGGCAAATTCCACACCGTCGGCTGCCACCTTTTCCCAGTCGATTTCCGTCTGGTACTTGGATACATCAATTCCCTTTATGGAAACCTTTTCCGCATTCTCCATGTAAAGGTATTCGCCGGCGTCGGTTTTCAGAAAGCCCTCCGGCTGATAGGTGTGCTTTTCCACATCCTCCCGCACAGGAATCAACAGCTTTTCGCCCAAATCACCGGCCAAAAGAATCCGCTCGCATTCCGCTTCTTCCAAGCTCACACCCTTGATGGCCGTAACTTGTCCCCCGTCTGCGTAATTCTCCTCCGCATAGGCGTAAAACTCCAGGGAATTCAATTTATAGGAAGAGCCGTTAAAGACCAGTTTTCCCGTTACTTTTCCAAGATATACCCCCGACGACATCACGTAAGAATCAAAACGGATGCCGGATTGCTCCAAGGTATACACAAGATTGCAATCGGTCTTCGGTGTATAATTTGCCGCGTCAAAAGCGCCCTCTGCCCGCGGTACCGAGAACAAATAGGAAGTGTCGTTGATTACCGTATCCAGCAGAAGCTCGTCCCCCTGCTCCGTGTAAGCGCCCACATCAATCAACAGCGCCAGTTCCTTCGCATAAGAAACAATCTCATGCTCCTGTAAGGTCCGCACATCCAAAAGGTGCAACCCCTCCGGCGTATCGTTTTCCGTATAAACGTACTGCTCCACGCCCATGTCGTTATGTACGCTGCGGGCAAGACAAAGGCTCTCCGGTTCCTCAAAAGAATAGTCCCAGAAGTACACCGCTTTATCCGTCATGGACTCCAAATACACGTACTTTTCACCGGTTTCCTTCACTTCGTTGGAATAGTAAGCCCGCAGGCCCTTTCCTTCCACGCAAATATATTCTTCTCCGTTAAGCTCGGTCACAAAAGCCTTATATCCCTCCGGAAATACTGCCGTTGCAACGTAATTTTCCGCATCTTCTACATAACGCTCCGGTTCCGGAACCTCCGGCGTCGGCTGCTTTTCATCCTCTCCCGGCAATTCTTTCGGCGCTGTCACACCAAACACTTCCGCTACCCCCGGCGCATGCGCCCGGAGGAACGTGTCAACCGCATCCTTCCCCTTCGTAAACACCTTGCTTACCGGATCTGCCAGAAGATACAACAAAATCAGCGCAACCAATGCACCTGCCAGGTGGCCAAACACAATGCCCAGGACACGTTTTTTCTTCTTTTGGGTACCGGTTCGCACACTCTCTTTTTGAGAAACACCCATATCCAACGTCGCCTGTTTCTCCTTCTTGGACGCTTTCTTTGCATCTTTTGCATCTTTTGCTTCTTTCACCGCCACGGAAGCATCCGAACCGGTTGCTGCCTGAACCGCCGACTCCGCCAGTTTCTGCGTCAGTGCCGCCAACTCACCCTCCGGTAAGCCCGCTTCCGCCACATAATCAAAATAAATTCCGTAGCGGTCGTTGTAATGTTTATAATACGGCGTAAACAAAAGCTCCTCGTCCGTATCCGTTCCGGACAGGGTAAAGGCCACTTTGCCGTCTTTTTTCACAAAGTTCTGTTTGCAATTTGCAAACCATTCCCTTACGCTGATCTCTTTTACCAAAATACAGGTGCGGGCGTTCTCGTCCTTCGCCGGAATCGTCACGTTTACACCGGTAACCTCCGTGGTCATATCATTTCGCCCCAGACCTGCCGCCAACACAAACGGTCCGTAGGTCACCGCTGCACTGTACGGTGCATCCGGCAACGGGTGTATCGTAATCTCTGGAAAGAAAGTCAGGGTAATCTGCTGGGCAGTCTTCCAGAGACGTTCCACCAGAATATAGCCCTTCTGCACCGCATAATCCACCGTTTTACCGTCTACCAGAAGCTCAAAACGCTGCTTCGTCCAATCCGGAATACGGAACGCCATCGTAAAGGACTTTTCCTCTTCCAAAGCCAACGTGAACTCGATGGTATCGAAGTGATTCAAGTCCGTTTTTTGAGTTAAATCCAGTTTTAACTTTTTGTCATGTAATACAGAAGCCAAATACAGGTTCACATACAGGCGGTTTTCGCCGGTATGGTAAATGGCACTGTTTAATTTCGTGAAGTTCTCCATTCCGGTACCGGTACAGCACCAGAAATGTTCAAACGGGGAACTGTACGTCTTAAAATATCCTGCCGCCATCGGCTGGAAGTACATGGTCATACCGGTCTCCGGATTCTGGGAACCGAGAATCGCATTGTGGTAGGTCCGCTCATAAAAATCCATGTACCGCTTTTCTCCGGTTACAAAAAACAACCCTTCCGCCAGTTTTAACATATTGTGGGTATTACAGGTCTCACAGTTACACCGGGTACGCTCCTTCCCCAAAGTCCCCGGTGTACGGAAATGTTCCCATTCGCTGTTCCCGCCGGTCACATAGGTATGATTTTCCGTTACGATATCAAAGAAGGACTGAGCCGCTTTGAAGTAGAAGCTCTCGGACTCGCCCAAGGCAAAGTAACGGTTTAAGGCTCCCAAAAACTTCGGAATGGTGGTATTGGCGTGCTTTCCTGCCAAAATATCCTTCCCGTCCGCAACCCGGTAAAACAAGTCTTCTTCGTCAAACTTTGCCGCCGCTTCCGCGAACTCCTTCCGCCCGGTCTCTTTATATAATTCATACATGCAATCATTCATCCCGCCGTATTCCACCGTCAGAACCTGATTGCGCACATCTTCCGACCATCCGGAAACCCGACCATATACCCACATACCAAGCTTTACGGCAATCTCAAGTGCCTGCGGCCGCTTTCCCAGCTGATACGCGGAAATCAACCCCGCCATCACCTTGTGCATGGTATACCACGGCACCCAGGCCTGTTCCCCACGCTCTATCTTATCAAACAATTCTTCCGGAGACGCAAACAAAAATCCGTTTTCCCCCTGACATTCCGACAACTCCTGCAAAAGATAATCCAAACGCCCTTCGATATCCTTTGCTCCCGTGGCAGCATAAAGCTGGGACAGTGCCGTCAGATAATGGCCCATGGTATGGCCCGCAATTTCGGAATCTTCCCAGCCTCCGGTATAGCGATCCGCCTTCTTCGGAAGACCGGCCCGTTCCCGGAATCCCGCCAGCAAACGGTCCATCTCAATGCTCCGCAAATATTCCTGTTCCTTACGAAATGCATTCTCCAGAACCGGATCCCCAAGCTCTACTGTATTTAATGAAAAATTACGAATCAGCATAGCGACTCCTTTCTTTTGTATCGGTAAAATCACTTATATACTCTCTCGGGATATCACATACGCAATCCCCCTGCACACAAATCATCCTTTCTACAAGTAAGAAAGCAACACTTCTCCACTGTAGTACATCAACTATAACAAGCACATGTGGCAAAGTCATGGCAAACGCGAAACTTATTCACCTGGAAATCTCCTTAATTCAGCCTTTCTCTAAGGTCCACCCGGTCTTGCACCGGGAATTATCTATAAACAGCCCATATAGAGTGCTTTATACCCAAAATCTTCTTGGTAAATCATAAAAACGCCGATTTAAAATTTATAGATCAATCTATTTATCTATAAAACGTACTTTTCCATGCTTTTATACCCACAAAAACATGATTTCGTATCTACAAGTCCTTGAAAACAAACACTTCATAGATAACCCCAACATTTTCTCTAGGAAAACAGCTAAAAAAGACTCATTTTCCCTCCCTCTTGCTCTCCTCTTTGGGTACAAACCCTTTGATTTTGCCACTTTATAGATAATCGCCAAACCCCAGCTTCACAATTTCCGAGAAGCATTGCTCTACCCTCCCGCCCAACATATTAAAAAAAGCGGTTGATTTTTTGTATCAATTGTGATAAATTCAAGGTGTCGACATTCAATAGTCCCGTTTACTTTCTTGTCGTCTGCTTACGATTTGTCTCATTGGCGGACCACCTCTGCACAACTCATTTTTATCGGTAAAATATTTCTTTATTTTCCAAGTTTCCCACATCACAAAACCACACAGAAAGGAGTCGATATTACGACAAAACAACTGAATTTTATTCACCAAAACATGGAGCAACTTGAACAGCAACTGAAAAGTCTGCCCAACGGCAATTTGATTTGTGCCAGAAACGGCACAGACGGCCGCTACATCAAATGGTATGTAGACACCGGCAACGGCTATCGTTATCTCCCCAAAAGTGAAAAAGCACTCGCCCGAAAACTGGCACTTCGAAAACTTTTCTCATTGCAGCATAACAAACTCACGCAAGAATATGAACTTCTGAGCCGATATGATTCTTTCCACAAAGTCAATTCTTATTCCAATGAAATGAATCATCTTCTTTCCGAGGAATCCCCTTACTTCGAATTAATATCCGATTATTTTCATGAACCAAAAAACAACTTTGATTCTTCCGAAGCATGGGCGAATGAACCTTATTCCAAAAATCAATCCCACCCGGAGCATTTGTTACACAAGTCATTGTCAGGCGAAAAACTCCGCTCCAAGTCTGAAGTAATCATTGCTAACGCGCTCTACATGAATCGTATCCCCTACCGTTACGAATGCGAATTAACTTTAGGAGATATCTCACTGCATCCGGACTTCACAATTTTGCATCCCGCCACATCCGAACTCTTCTATTGGGAGCATTTCGGAATGATGCACAATTCCGTTTATCGCGAAAATACATTTCAGAAGCTGAAGCTTTACAGCGAGCATCAAATCTATCCAACAGATCGCCTGATTGCAACCTATGAAAGCGAAACGTTGCCATTGGACTCCGAAAAGATTCAAAAAATCATCGAGCAATACTTCTTGTAAGCATTCAGCCGCAGTTATATGCATCCAGAAGCAGATGTCGGCGACAGATTATCTATAAAAGACGTTTAGCTGTACTTTTATACCCAAAAAACCTCTGAATTCAATCATAAAACAAGCTTTATAGATAATCTCCGAACCCCAACCCTCTCCCCTCCCGAAAGCAATCCAAAAAGTGCCTCCATTCAAACACTCCGTCCCAAGCCTTCTCGCCCAAACAAAAAACAGGCGAAACGCCTGTTTTCTTTGCATCTCGCCTGTTTCATATACATCATTTTTGTAGTCTATCAAGATTTCTCATCACGAAACATACTACAGCCGCTACTAAGAATTATACCGTAGCTACTGCGTCGAAGCTCTCCTTTAATGCCGGGTAAAGCTTCTTGAATACCTGATACTTTGCCTCATACTTTGCTACAAGCTCCGGATCCGGCTCGGTGGTATCCACAACGGTGATGAACTTATCTGCTGCCTCTTCTACGGAAGCATACTCACCGCAACCTACTGCAGCAAGAATAGCTCCGCCGTAGCCCGGACCCTCTTCGCTGTTGATGATGTCTACCTTTACGTTCATGATGTTAGCAAGCATCTGTCTCCAAAGCGGGCTCTTTGCGCCGCCGCCGGTTGCACGGATGCGGTCAATCTTCACGCCGAGGCTTCTTGCGATTTCAAGGGAATCACGAAGTGCGTAGGTAACACCCTCAAGCACAGCCTGGGTCATATCTGCTCTGGTGGAATCCATGGTAAGACCGATGAAGCAACCTCTTGCGTTCGGGTTGTTGTGCGGGGTTCTCTCACCCATTAAGTACGGCAGGTAGTAAACATGGTTCTCACCAAGGGTGGTGATTGCCTTCTGCTCCCCTGCATAATCCTTGGTACCGATGATTTCGTCCATCCACCACTTGTTGGAGGATGCAGCGGAAAGCATGCAGCCCATGAGATGGAACTTTCCGTTTGCATGAGCAAACATATGTAAAGCGTTCTGATCGTCTACTGCGAACTTATCACATGCGATGAATACCGTACCGGAGGTGCCGAGAGAAACGATACACATACCGTCCTTGGTGGTACCGGTACCGATTGCACCTGCAGCGTTATCGCCTGCACCTGCAATAATCTTAACATCCGTAGAGAAACCGAGACGCTCTGCCATTGCCGGGGTCAAAGTGCCTACTACATCAAAGCTGTCGTAAATCTTAGCCAACTGCTCTTCCTTGATACCGCAAATCTCAAGCATTTCCTTGGACCAGCACTTGTGCTCAACGTCCATAAGGAGCATACCCGCAGCATCGGAAGCGTCGGTGCAATGTACACCGGAAAGAAGGTATGCAAGGTAGTCCTTCGGAAGCATAATCTTCTTAATCTTTGCAAAGTTATCCGGCTCGTTCTTCTTCACCCAAAGAATCTTCGGAGCGGTGAAACCGGTCAGTGCCATATTAGCGGTGTAAGAGGAAATCTTCTCGCGACCGATGGTCTTGTTTAAGTAATCACACTCTTCCTGAGTTCTGCCGTCGTTCCAAAGGATGGCCGGACGAATTACCTTATCGTTCTCATCTAAGATAACAAGGCCGTGCATCTGTCCGCCGAAGCTGATACCGGCTAACTTGCTCTTATCGAGACCGTCAAAAATCTCTGCAATACCGCTCTCAAAGCCTGCGAACCAATCCTCCGGATTCTGCTCGGACCAGCCCGGCTTCGGGAAGGACAAACCGTACTCACGGCTTGCGGTCTTCACAATCTTACCGTCACTCTCCATGAGCACAAGCTTCACGGAAGAGGTACCTAAATCTACACCTAAATAATACATGTCATTCTCCTTTCTTTGTCCCTGCGTCTTTTCACGTTTCACGCTTTCTTTTTTCGGAAACAAGCGCAAAGCACCTTAGTTTAATAATACCAATGAAGCGGAATACTGTCAATGTTTTTCAAAGAAAATTTGCTCGTCTTCCCTAGCTTTCTTTTCTCTTCATCAACACTTCATCATACAAATCCAAACCGTAACTGGTCAGCTCCGGTTCCTGCTCAATCATGTGGAAGGTACGGGCCCCGTCCTCCTTACGTTCCGCCGACAAAAAGATTGCATGAGGCAGTCCTTTTGCATAGCAGCTCTGAGCAAAGGCCATCAAATGGGTTACCATCATCACCCGGACCCCACGCTCGTATAACGCCGTGGTAATATCTTCCGCAATAATGGAGCCTTCCTTTTCCGTCGTGGTTGCGAAGGACTCGTTTAAAAACAGCACGGAATCCTTTGTCAAGTGGTCTACAATACGCTCCATTCTGCCAAGTTCCTCGTCCAAACGTCCGCTGTTCATGGCGCTGTCCTCACGGCGGGTAAAGTGGGTAAATATATTTTTGTACAGGCCGCTGCCAAAGCTTACTGCCGGCACAAACATGCCGCACTGCAACAGTACCTGGGCAATGCCGATACTACGGAGATACGTGGACTTACCGCCCTGATTTGCTCCTGTCACCACCACCAGATGCTTATCCGTTGCCTCCAGGGAATTGTCCACCGGACAATGAAGCAGGTTAATGGCAAGGCTCATTTCCACGAGGCCCTCAAACCGGATGTCCTTCCGCTCCGTCACCTCCGGAAAACAAACATCCACATTCATCCGGCGCAGTCTCCGGTACAAATTGGCAGCCCCCATAAGGAATGCCACCTGGGAATACAGCTGCCGGAAAAAGACTTCCTGTTCCTCCAAAAACGGTTCGAAATACTGCATCATGGCACCCAGCACCGCATTTTTGATTTCTCCGATATCCTGCAAAAGATTCTGCTTTTCCCCTTCAAATTCCACTTCTTCCAGGGTAAATAAGCTCTTATAGATTCCACCGATTTTATCTGCGGCATTTTTCCAGAAATTTGCCTTCGGCACTTTTCCGACCCAGATATTTCCCAGTACCATGGAAGACATAAACAAGCCCGGGCCCAAAGACGCCGTCACATCAATTACCCCATCCGTAACCGAGGCACGCATATCTCCCACAACCCGACTAAGCTCCGACCGGTACTCTTCGGAATATTCCGCAAAAAAGCGGTCGGCAAACTCCGCCATTTCCTCTGTCACAAAATTCGGCTTCCACAATTCCAAAGCCTCATTTAAGCGCTCAATATGGTGTAACATGTGCTCCAGATATTCGATATTTGCGATATACACCCGTCCCTGTACCGCACCACTGCCGTAGCGCTGTTTCTTCTTGGAATCCGAAAAGCGGGTAATATCCTCCACCGCATCCTTCACCGCCCGGTAAAGAGCTTCCATCCGGCCGTAATTGGATACCGCCTCTGTTACGATCTGTTGCCGGTAATGCACTTCCTCCGGCGTCATAAGCGGAATCATAAACACCCGCTTCATCATGTCGCTGATGTACTCATCCCGTTCTCCCGCTACTTTTACCGCCTTTCCGCCGTCCTTATCGTCATCGTAAAGAGAGGCCGCTGCCCGAAACAAAATATGTAAATTCAGGTCTTTGCAAATTTCTTCCCGGTCAAAATAGCTTTTCTCTTTTGTCCAGTCTTTGTCCCGATACAACAAATTTACCTTCATTTCGTCAAACCTCCCTCCTCCAAACGTTTACAAAGCTCCTCATAGCCCAAATGATGTTTATCCACAATGTCCCCGGCATAACCGATACCCTCCGCTTCCTTCCGGACAATACGGAAGGTACGCTTTTTATGATCCTTTTCATCCGCCAGAGCCACAAGGCTGGCCACATCATCCCCTGCCTTGGTTAGCTCCGCAATATGGGTAACATAGACACCGAGGCAGCCCGCTTCGGAAAAATGGCGGATGACTCTCTGGCCCATAACAAACGCATCGTAGGTAGCCGCCGTGGTAAACAATTCATTTAAGATTACAAAGCAGTTGCCCTGCTCCTTATGCATCATCGGCTCCAAACGAACCAATTCTTCCTTTAACTTTCCGCGCCCGCTCTCCAGGCTCTCCTCTACGGAGAAATGAGTCAGCAGACTCTCAAAGTGCGGAAGCACCGCCTCTTCTGCCGGCACCGTAAGACCCATCATACCGAAATATACCAACTGACCGAGACTGCGGGCAAAGGTAGTCTTACCGCCCTGATTCGGACCGGTTACCACAAAGAACCGTTCCCCTTCCCGGTACTGCACGGAATTGCTGACCACTTCCTTATCCGCCCAGCGGTTCTTTCTGGCCAACGCCAAATCGTATACCTCATGAGCCACAAAGGCTCTTCCCTGCTGTATCTTCGGTTCGCAAAATACACAACCGTGGGCTTCCATATCCTTCTGGAACTGGTAGAACACCAGATAGTACTGCAATTCTTCTTCAATCCGGTATACCCGCTCCTCTATGACTTTATCAAACTTTTTATAAAAGTGTTCCAGGGACTTAAAGAAATCCGGCCGGGATTTCTTATACATTTTCACAATTTCCGCTTCCAAAAAGGAAAGCTCGTCATTGGTAACAAAGGGACTGCGAATCAGGTAGTCCCTCGGAATCTCTTCCTCCCCTATCCGTTCCGACATTTTATCCGAGAATTTACCCGGGAACAGCTTCTTTAACCGGTCAAAATAGAACTTTCCCTGTTGTACGGTACGCACCCGGAGATTGGTTCCATCAATGCTGACTTCAAAGCGGAGGCTTGAGAGCATCCCGCTTATCTTTTCTTTTTCTTTTATACAATCCTTCCACCGGGCAGTTCCGCAAAGTTCCTCCAAATACGCAAGTAAACCGGCAAGTCCCTCCGATTCCGCCTTTCCTTCCGAAAGAGCGGAACGCAACAATTCCACACCGTCCACAAAGGTACTGACTGCGTTGAACCAATACATCTGGTACTGCTGCTTATCTTCTACCTTCTCATGACGTTCCTTATATTCCCTGGTTTCCCGCATCTTTTTCGAAAAGACTTCCATGGGAACCTCAAGGTTCTTCTGTCTGATTTCCCGGTAAATCGCCTGCCGGTACAATACCGTTTCGTAATCCTTCGGCATCTGAAAGAACATCCTTCGGATATCATAGTCCTTTCCCTTTTCCTGTAACTCCCGTACAATCTGATTAAGATTCAGGTCCAAAAAATACTCCGGCATCACCGGCTGCGGCTTTTGTTCCGCATATTCCCGTTCCAATACACCCGAATACATAACTACCTCCCAATAGCATGAATTTCTTCTTTTTCCAGTATAAAATCCCCGCAGTTACGTGTCAATAACTCCGGGGATTTATTCACAATCTGTTCCATTTTTGTACATATTTATTCATCCGTCGTTTTCCAGAACTTTTCGAGCTGTCCTCCCATCGTCGACAGCGTCACCGTCTCATAGGGATACCACTCCTTCGGAAACAGGGATGCATATTGGTTTCCGGCGAACCGGTCATCCAGTAAAAGCACAGCTCCCTTATCCTCCATGGTACGGATGACCCGCCCCGCCGCCTGTTGTACCTTATTCATTCCCGGATACAGGTAAGCGCAGGAAAATCCGTCCCGTCCGGCTTCCGCCTGTTCGTCGTAATATCTGCGGAACAGTTCCCGCTCATCACATACCAGCGGTAGTCCCGTTCCCACAATCACCGCACCGATTAACCGCTCTCCTTTTAAGTCAATGCCTTCTCCGAAGATTCCGCCCAGCACACAAAGCCCGATGTGGGTCTCTTCCGATTCCGCCGTAAATTCCGCCAAAAACTCCTCCCGTTCGGTTTCCGTCATATTGGTTTTCTGACGGTGAAGAATGGTTCCCTGCTCAGTCAGCCGCTCCTCCAGCACCGCCGCCACATCCTGTAACATCCGGTAGGAAGAAAAGAATACAAAGTAGTTTCCTTTCTTTGCTTCCGCAAATTTTAAAATATAGTCCGCTGCTTTTTCATACATCCGCCGTCCCCGGTTGGCGTAACGGAAATTCACATCACATCCCACCATCACCAGACGTTGTTCTTTTCTAAAAGGCGACGGTACATAAATGGCATAGTCCTCTTCCGTCCCTCCCAGTTCTTCCATGTAGTACCGCACCGGAAGTAAGGTGGCCGAGAAAAACACCGCGCTTCTTCCCTTCTTTAATTGCTCTCCTAAAGCTCTTGCCGGCTGCATACATTGCACCCTGGCATAAAAGGAACCGTCCTCTCCGTAAGAGGTATAGAATCGGTAATCCGTGTCGGAAAAATCATACATGGCAAGAAAATGTCTTGCCTCGAAATATAAGTTTAACACTGCGTCCCGCTCGGTTCCCGGACGTTTTTCGTCCTTTAAATATTCTTCGCAATCCGTGAGAAACCGGGTTAAATGTATCGCCAGTGTTCCGAACTCCGTATGCTCCGTAAAAGAATCACATTCCCGCTTCAGTCGCAACAGTTCTTTGTTGCAGGCCTCCAACCGCCTGGTCAACTTCGGCATATGCTTACCAAACAGGCGTTTTACATGCAAAAACTCTTCCTTCCAAAGAGTGGCGCTGTACATCTCCCTCGCCCGCTCCGGCAGGTTGTGGGCTTCGTCAATCAAAAAGACGTAGTTGTTTTTCCCGTCTCCTGCGAAAAAGCGCTTCAAAGATGCCGTCGGGTCAAACACGTAATTATAATCGCAAATCACCGCATCCGCCCACAGCGTCAAATCCAGACAAAACTCAAAAGGACACACCATATGCTTTTCCGCATAGGCTTCAATCAGTTCTCTCGTTATATTTTTCTCGTTGGATAACATATCAAAAAGCGCATCGTTTACCCGGTCGAAATGTCCTTTTGCCCGTGGACAGGCAAAGGGATTACACTCCGGTTTTTCCAACACACAAATCTTTTCCTTCGCCGTAACGGTTACGGTTTTAAACATCAGCCCCCGTTCCACTAAAAGAGAAAAGGTCTCCTCCGCCACGGTACGGACAATGGTTTTTGCCGTCAAGTAAAACAACTTTTCCGTCAGACCTTCTCCCACCGCTTTTACGGTTGGAAATACGGTGGATATAGTTTTTCCGACACCGGTAGGTGCCATGGCAAAAAGCTTTTTCTCCCGCAATACGGAGCGGTAGACCCCGGCGGTAAAGTCTCGTTGTCCTTCCCGGTAATCGAACGGGAACTGAAGTTCCTTCGCGGAAGCATTCCGCAGTTTTTTCCAGCGTCGCTCCCACGCTGCCCATTTGGCGTATTCCTTGATAAGGGCATCAAACCAGGCCGTCAATTCTTCCCCGGAAAGTTCTTCTTTGAAATATTTAATATTCTCGGTTTCGATGTTGCAATAGGTGAGTTGGATGTAGAAGGAGTTATCCAGTGTAATTCTCTCTTCCTTTACTCCTAACATATAGGCGTAACACCGGGCCTGGGCCAAATGTACCTGCTCCGGCTTCTCGATTGCCATCACGTCCCGGTACATGCACTTGATTTCGTCGATCACAAAACTGTCATCCTGCTCCCGAATGACACCGTCTGCCCGGCCTTCCACCACAAGAAGAAAGCGTTCATCTCCATCTTCCAGCGGAATTTCAATGGAAAGCGGCATCTCTGCCGTATAATTGCTGCCCATACTTTTCTGAATCTTTCGGTGTAACCGGCTGCCGGCCTGCATGGCATCCGCATCCATCCGGCCGCTTCCGCTCTCCAAATCGCCGGAGCGCATGATAAACTCCACAAGGGTGCGGACGGAGACTTTGATTACATCCGCAGCCACTTTCGGCTGAGCCTGTCCTGTTGTTTTAGACATCTCTGCCGATTCTTCTTTGATCTTCTTTGCCCGTTTTCCCGACATCCGGTTCACCTCCTTCCGCTTTATACCGCAGTCTTTGTCAACATTCCCACACAACAGGTTATGTTATAGTCCCGTCTCTACCCGTTCACAGGTACCGTCTTTCATTTGGTACGTATAATCGCAATAGTTTGCCAAAGACGTCCGGTGAGAAATCAAGAGAACCGTAAGCCCGTCCCGCATATGAAAAATCTGTTGCAGTACTTCCCGTTCCGTTTCCTCATCCAGCGCAGCCGTTGCCTCATCCAAAATCAGCACTTCCGGCTTTCCTAAAATACCTCTCGCAATTCCCAAACGTTGTTGCTGTCCGCCGGAAAAGCGGAAGCCTTCTCCTCCGTATACTTCATCCAATCCGTGCGGAAGCTTCTTCACCTCTTCCGCTATTTGTGCAAGCTCCATGGCTTCCCAAATCTGCTCATCCGTATACCCTTTTCTGCCGAGAAGAATATTTTCCCGAATTGTTTCATTGAAAAGCAATACCTTTTGCGGCACATAACCGATACAGCTCTGCCACTTACGTGCCACCTGCCGCATCGGTTGTCCGTCCACTGTGATTTCCCCGGACAAAGGCTCCAAAAGCCCGATAACCAAATCCGTCAACGTTGTTTTTCCGATGCCGGAAGCACCTTTTAAAAACACCTTTTCGCCTTGTTTTATTTCTAAACTAAGTCCATCCAGTACCGTTTCATTCTTTCCCGGATAGGTAAAGGATACACCGTTAAACTTAATTGCCTCTCGGAAGGAAAGCTTCGTACTTTCCTCTTTCTCCGTCTGTTTTTCTTTCTCCAACACATCAAACAGTTCCTGTCCCACGGCTTCCAGTGTCGGAAGATAATAGGACACCGAAGTAAATAAGGAATTTATACTATATGCTCCCGGAAGCATACGAACAAGCGCCACGGCAATCACCGATAACAGTACCATATCTCCGTTTGTTGCACCGTTTCCGCTGAACAGAACCAACACAACAATCAATACACCGCTTACCAGAATCAATTCCATCAAATTACGCGGCAGGCTGCGATACCTTGTCATTTTCAAATCGAGCTCGGCATTTTCTGTTCCGACTTCCTTGTAACGTTCTAAAAACTCTGCTTCACTGTGCATAATCTTCACTTCACGAATGCCGTCCACCGGTTGTCTGATACCCCGGATCATTCGTCTATAATACCGGTCCGATATTTTACCCAGAGCCTCTACCTTCGGCGTAATCAACCGCTGGAACAGCAAAATGGTCACCACAAACAAGCCTCCGATAATAGCAGCAACTTTCCAATCCATTATAATAATCATCGCCACAATAAACAGCATATTCAGAAGCTCCGCTATAAAACGTAACATTTTCTCTAACAATAAATAAATCTTTGCAATCTGATTGGTAATCATTGCCTGCACTTGATCCGTTGATGTTTTTAAAAAATACAAATACGGCTTATGCAACAAATGGCGCATTGCCCTGACCGACATCCGATTTCGGTTACGGTTTACAAACTTGCTTTCCTGTAACGCTACCAAATAGGAAAACACGCTCTTTATTACAAACGCAAGCAACACACATATCGTAAGAAAGATTGCCACCTGATTCCGTGTCTTTAGCCCAAACCAGCCACTGACTGTTTTCATATACGGGTTTTCCATTAATTCCTGCATATTCATTAACTGTGCCATATACGGAATCAACACCGATATACTGATTAACTGCAAAATCCCTTCCACTACAAACAGCACACCTAAAACTGCCAATTCCGCCTTCTGACGCCGGTCCAAAAACACATTCAGTTTCTTCAACGCCTTTATTTTTTGTATCATCTGTTTTTCCTCTTTCCGGTCTCCTGTTCATAACTGATATACGGACAGTAAAACCACTGTTCCCACGGACGATCTCCGATTTTTGTCATCACCACGCCGTTTCCGAAGCGTTCCGAAGAAGTACATTCGATTACACTTCCTCCCCCCACATAAACGCCTACGTGGTCTTTCATATGCAAACATACTCCCGGCATTTCCGGCAACGTATGTATCGGCCCTTTTCTCTCCGAATGTTCCAACAATCCTTTGCTGTTCCAATCTTTTTCCGCCGAATAATCCGGTAAACCGATTCCTCCGAAATAATAGGATTTAATCAGTCCGCTGCAATCAAATCCCAAAAAGCCCGCATACGGATAGAATTTCTTTGTTTCTTCCACGCGTTCTTTTGTATACCACTCGGAAAAATAGGTTGTTTGTTCTTCTATCCGTTCCGCTGTAATATAGGTCCCCATAGCCCCCATCAAATATCTTGTGGTTTGTGGCAACAATCGTTTCACGTATTTCACCAAGCCTCGTGCCGTACAGACACGTTGTTCCGATTGTTTCAGTACAGTATAAGGCGGAAAATACCCGGTAGAAAAGCAATGTTCTTTTTTCTTACAATTGTCCGGTGTAACAAGCAAATCCCCCGATTGTAATTCATCCTTCCCGCATTGCTCAAATAACGGCGTATTCTCCAGTACAAACTCCTTATTTTCTTCCGCAAAACACTCCAAAACGGCTGACGCACTCTTATTGGTCCGCTCACCGTAAAAAGCAAAACGAATCGGCAACGGATGCCATGCGGCATCTCTATGATTTTTTAATGTACCTCCCACACGAAATCCCCTGCGCAAAAGATAGCGGAATATATGCAACAGTTCCTCTTCCGTAAAACTTTCTCCGTCTCTCGCTGTATTTGCAACTCTCTCTGCAAAAACGAATCTTTTTCCTTCGCCTACCGCCTCTGTAAAATATCGTCTCATCATCTCCGTTGCAAACACATCCGGCGTTTTTACTTTCCGGTTTACAGAAATCAACTGTTCTTTTTTCACATATTGCTGCAAGCGTTTTTCCGATGCTTGTTGATAATACTGTTCTTCCTCAGGCAAAAGAAATCCGCGTTCCCACAATCTGCAGTAGTGTTCCACAGGCATCTTTGCCAGCGTTGCCACCCCCGCCAGCAAATCTCCCCCTCTTCTCGCCGCAAGTTTCTCATTTACTTCCGGATTATAGCGGCGGGGTGCCGGCAACACGCTGGCAAGTGTCACCGCTTCCCACATAGAAAGTTCCTTTGCAGAGTGACCGTAATAATAACGTGCTGCCGCTTCTATTCCGTTACATTCCTGTCCGTATTCAATGATATTGACATACAATTCCAAAAGCTCCATTTTGGAATAATTCTTTTCCAAACGAAAAACAACCAACAGTTCTGCCAATTTTCTCGCGTAAATTCTGCGAAACGAAAAGTAAAGATTCTTTGCAAGCTGTTGGGTAATTCCGCTGCCGCCGGTAATGATTTTTCTCTGCTTTACATTTAGAGCAAATGCCTTTCGCATTGCTGTCACAGAATATCCTTTATGCTCAAAAAAACGAAAATCTTCCGAAACAACAATTGCTTCCAGAAAAAACGGGGCAATCTTATCAATCGTTACATAATCTTCTCTTTCTCTGATTTCTTCAATATACCGCTTCATAGGACGTTTGCAAACAGCAACCGCATACATCAAAAGTCCATGCAGGGTTATCCAAAGCACAACCAGCAGCGGTATTGCGAAAACACATGCCGCAATCCACAGTAACACTATCCATATCGTATCCATTTCAGACTTCCTCACAACTTTCCGACACTTTCTGCAACAGTTCGTCCATCACAGGCCGCAACCCGTTACTCCGTCCGGTCATAACCATAAATAACTGCTGCGGCAAAATGTTTCCAGATAAAAAGTTTCCTTCAATCAGATCTACCCCTGCCTCTGTGATTGCCACATCCCAAGCAACAAACGGTACTTCCGGCACATGTTTTGCCGCCTCTTTTACCAAAGCACAACACTCGTTCCAATAGGGTATCGACACCTTAGAGAATTCCGCACCGGTATCTTTGTGCTTCTGTTCCAATTCCATAGAGAACTTATTCATTGCTCCACCGGACAAAACCGTTCCGTCTTCCTCCAAATACAGCGTATAGCTATTCTCACAAAGATCAATCAACGTACCCTTTCTTCCGAAGCGAATCGAAGAATTCAGCACCACTCTTGCTTCTTTTCCGCATAACAGCGTGTGAATCCGTACCGTACATAAAGAGTCCGGGAATACCGCTGCCAGCGTTTTATGAGGAACTAACAACTCTTCCAACAAAAACTCCCGTTTACTCCGCCTCCACTGATTGATTAATTCTCTAAGCGCTGTATCTTCCGGAAGTTCACGGTATACCTGAATTCCTCTTCCACCGCTCAACCAGGAATCCTTGACAATAAAGCCTTTTTGCCGTTTACAAAATGCAATTACCTGCTCATCCGAAGCATTGGAAAAATCCAAATACTCACGTTTGATCAGATTACTCATTCTTGCCATAAAACAGTTTTTGTCCGTAAGAATTCTCAAATATCTTTCCTTGTTGATTTTAGCTCCGATTGCATAATACAGTTCTTCTGTCAATAACTGCTCCGCTTTTCCTTTTGCTTCCAGAATCCGCCGAGTCAGCTCAACCTCCATCGGTACTTGGTTTTTATAGACCTGGCGTACTAAATTCATCATTTCCGACACCACCGGCTTTCCGGTAAATGCGGACACTGTTTTGGCACATCTTTTGACTTGTTTTGTGACAGTTCCTATTTTCTTAACCTTCTTCACCTTTTGAAAAATTGCTTTTCCCTTTTTCTTCTGCGTTACCGCCTTTTTCGTTGTATTTTCAACTTCTCTTTTCGGCAACTCCGGATACTTCACAAGAGGACACATAAACCACTTTGTCCACTCCTGTTGCTCCAGGTCAGCCATCACCACACCATCACCAAATTTCTCGCTACGGGTAGACTGGATTACCTTTCCGTTCCCCACATAAATTCCCACATGTCCCTTCATGTAGAGACAAATTCCCGGAAGTTCCGGAAGCGTTTTTATGCTTCCGCTTTTTGCGGAGCAATATAATAATTTTGCGGAATTCCAATCCGTTCCTTCGTCATAATTTTCTACATTTATGCCTCCCCAATAAAAGGACTTTATTAATCCGCTGCAATCAGCCCCGTAGCAATCCGTTCCGATATAACTGCGAAGTTCCTCTACCCGCTCCGGCGGATACTGCTTCGGATAACGCGACGTTACCCGTTCCAACACCTCCTCGGTAATCGGTTCCATAAGTGCACCGAACATATACACCGTCTTTTTCTTCAGGCAATAGGTTGCATATGCCACAAGGGCTTCTGCCGTATGTTCTGTTGCCAGCTCATATGTGGTTTTTCCGGAATCATTCTTTATAATTCTTTTTTCATCCGTTACTATTTCAGGACAAAAGAAACGTTCTCCCATCAAAAAACGTTTATGTTTTAAAGAAAAGCCATCAATATTATAACGCGGCACCACCACATGGTCCGGATATCGTATTACCTTTGTAGCCCCCACCGGACAAAATACACAAAACCCCGACTCAATGATGTAACGATAACGCGGATCTTCATTCTCCCAGCAAAATCCGAATGGGGAAATATAACAATCGGTTTTTCCCACTACCGGCTCAATCAAACGTTTCCATTTATCCGTATCATAAACCACCTTTTCATACGGCGGGTCCTGTACTTTAAACCAAATGCTGTTATGGGTAAAACTATGACAGGCAAACTCGTACCCGATTGCCTTTAACCGTTCCGCAGCCACCCGTGCCTTCTCCCTGTTTTCTTCCGCATCCTCTTCCCCGTCCGTGAACGGGAAACCAAGAATTCCTTCATAGCCGGTTACCGCCAAAATTCCTCTTGCACCTTCATGAGAGAAGTCCGGATGTGCCTGAATAAAACGTTCTAAAATCGGCACCGCATCTCCTTCTTCGGAAACTTCCACCGTACCGTCCGGGCGGACCACCTCGTTTTTAATGACACCGTCCTCATCCACAAACATATTTTTGGCAAAACCGTACCCCTGCATATAACGATAGTAATTTACGTCATCAAAGGAAATCACAAGAGGCTTTTTTTCCTTCGGAAGTACCACATTTCCATCCAGCCATTCCTTCTGTTTTACCAACACATAGCCTCTCCGATATAAAGACTCCAATATTTTTTTATATTCCGAAGCCGTCATCATCCAGTCGTCAAAACCTTTACAGATATCTTCTTTCCCGAATGCAAGCTCCGGATATAAAATTAAGCTGTGGAAAAAAATATGCGTTAAATTCTGTCCCATCATTTACCGTCCTCCTATCAATTCTCGTCGGTTACTTTTAGCGCTGGAACATATAATACACCTTCTGTAAGTAACCATGTCCGAACCTCTTTATCCGATAAAGCATCTTTATCCATCCGTATCTTCTTTTTTCCAGTAATGCTATCACAATACGTGCGAACCCGTCCATCTCTTTCCTTTGTATTTCACAAGCTGAAAA
Source organism: Lachnospiraceae bacterium (assembly GCA_017938405.1). Classification (GTDB taxonomy): domain Bacteria; phylum Bacillota; class Clostridia; order Lachnospirales; family Lachnospiraceae; genus SIG307. Next base: position 50,534 of record JAGBBP010000030.1, on the reverse strand, counting down.
ATAGGGATTTACTCTCATGATATTACATAAACGTTCCCACTCCTTCGCGCTCCATTGTTTCTCACTTGCGTGATTCAGCGCCAGCAAAATTCCCCTGGCAAAAAACAATGTCGCACACGCTTCGGAATACGCCCCTTGCTTTATCATCTGCCGAAATTCCTTAAAGATTGCAAGCTGCTTTTCCCAAATATCTTTATGACTTTTTGACGTAAGCGACTGTCCGCTTTCCTCATAAAAATAAAGGGGTTCTTTCACAAAATCGATTCTTTTGCACTGGGAAACATATCGGATGTTAAATATGGTATCCTCCCCGTGCTCCAGGTTTTCAGGAAACGTGATTTCGTCTTTTCGAAGAATTTCCCCACGATACAGTTTCCCCCATACCGTAGGAATATATTGGTTTTTGTACCACTCTTTCAAAAACAGTTCCCTTGCTTTTTGAGAAACGACCAACCCTTCATAGGGTTCGCTAAACATATAACGATTCTTCCCTAGCACCTTACAAAACCCGGATATCACCCAGTCCGCATCCTGCTTTCCCCTGTGTTCCATTAACTTTCCGATATAATCGGGAGAAACATAATCATCCCCGTCGCAAAATGCAATATAGGCACCGCGGGCCTCTTCCAGGCCTTTATTACGTGCCGCTGCCACGCCTTTGTTTTTCTGCGTAATAAAACGAATCCGGGCGTCTTGCTTTGCTGCCTTCCGAACTTCCTCTGCCGTACCGTCCGTGGAGCCGTCATCAATTACGATAATCTCCAAACACGAATAGTTCTGCTTGCAAAGGCTCGTAAGACACCGCCGGATTTTTGATTCCACATTGTATGCCGGCACAATCACAGACACCAGTTCCATCATGCTTTACTCCTTCCATATCTCGCGCCGTTCCCGGTCGCACAACAAATATGCCATGGCAATCGGGACCCAAAACTGATAACTCATCTGGGACTCTACCATTGCACAAATAAACGCCATTCCCAGCCAGGCTCTTCCCGCATTATTCCGCAACCGCACCAATAAATACACAAATACTCCCAGCAAAAACAGCACGCAGATGATTCCCGTTGCCACATAAATATCTACAAAACAGTTATGTGCACCGTAACCGTTCCCGGTCATCTTTTGAAAGTAACCGAACCCTTTTCCGAACACTTCGCATCCTTTCGTAAGTTCTATTCCGGTTTTTGCCAAAACCTCTCTGGAACTGAAAAATGTGTAGCTTTCCATGGATAACAATCGCTCGCGGTATCTGCCCTGTAACAAAAGAAGACCTACAGCCGCGCATAAATTACCCAGCACAATATACACATATAACTTCCCGAATTCCTTTTGCCTTATTATCTGTATCACCCGATCAACAAACAACAGGGCAATCGGCAGCAGAATACTTAAAAATCCTCCACGGGACATCGGGTAAATTCCCGCATAAAGCAACACTGCCAGCTCCACCGCATATATGAACTTCTCCAGCTTTCGTTTTCTCTGAAACAACTGGTCCATGCAGATAAACGAACCGGGTGCAATTAAATACGGCACCGAATTTTTGTTAATTTCCACGGAAAACAACCGCATCACGTTGTTTTCCGGCAAAGCAGGCAACGGATTGGAGCAGAGTACCACCACCGCCAGCACAAGAGATGCCACCTTCAACATGCGAAGCATGTAACGATACTCCTCTTTCTCGTACCGGCATACGCAAATGCATACCGCATACAGAATATTGGCGCAAAACGAAATAGTATTCAACCACTGATGATCGCTCGCAAAGAAAGAACGAAGCATACAATACGCCCCAAATGCAATCAGTCCACCGCAAAACAGATCAATTCGTATATTTCTTTTCTTTCGGAGTATATCTGCCGCACATCCGCAAACCACAATCGGTTTTATAAAATTCGTAATTCCGTCCGGTAATACCCAGACAAACGTAAATCCGATGATCCAACTCCATGTCAACAGGTGGAGAAATATCCCCTGCGCTCTTTTGTTACAATTCATATAATTTCACCAACTTCTTTGCCTCTGTCGCACTGTCATATCCGCATTCCGTCACCGTCTTATCCCCCGATTTTCTTGTGCCTTGCGGACGCTTTCCCAGTTCCGTAATTACCTCTGCCCATTCTTCTGCCACGCCGAGTTTCATTCTTCTTACGTTTTCCGGAATCAGAACCGCTTCCTCCGGAACCCGGTCCGAAATCACTATCTGCAGGCCCGCCGTCTGTGCTTCTATCACGGAAATCCCCAAGCCTTCATATAAGGACGGCAACACAAAAACGTCCATCATCTGCAAATAATCATTTACATTCGCAATATTCTTTAAAAATACAACGGATGCCTCCACTCCTTTTTCTTTTGCATAGAGCTTCAGTTTTTCTTCCAGAGAACCTTCCCCGATGATAAAAAGTACCGCGTCCGTCCGTTTTCTTACTTCACAAAAAACATCCAGTAAAAAGAAGTGATTCTTTTGCTGTTCCAACCGTCCCACCGTTCCGATTACCGGCACGTCCGATACCCGGTACTGCGCCCTGAGCTTTTCACGTACCTGCTCGTTATAAACAAATTTTGAAACATCGATGGCATTCCGTACCTGTTCATAGGGTTTCTTTCCGAACATCCACCTTCCGGCTGCTGCGGAACATGCCACCCGTTTTGTCGCAAGTCTCCCGAGTCTTGCACGATTTAAGTAATGCAAGCCTTTATAAAGAGATTTTTCCGGATGTGTATTGTGGCTATGCAAAATCCGAATCGGGATTCCGTACTTTTTGGCCAGCCTTAACGGCAACAGATACAACAAGCTGTTGGCATGTACATGAATCGCCCGGTATTCGGTTCCGTGTTCCTTAAAAAAGCGTTTCATACACCGGTAATTCTTCCGAATGTGTTTCGGAAACCTGGGAGTTTCAATCACTTTGCCTCCGCGCATTCGTATCTCTTCCGCCACTTCCGGAAGATTTTCGCCGCGGGTCATAACATCAAATACAATCCCGCGTTTCTCCACTTCCCGGAACATGTTGAAAAGGAAAATTTCCGCGCCTCCGCGCCGTAAGTGTCCCAGCACATGCAATACCCTTTTATTTTCTTTGTTCACCTACCGACACACTCCTCAATAATTTGCAGTACTTCCTTCTTTGCTATGCCGATATCATACGCCTTGGTACGTTCCCCGGCACATGTTCCCATTTTCTCACGCAAGGCTTTATCCGCAGTTAATGTATTTATCGCCCCACAAAAACTATCCGCATCCATCGGCATGCAATTATACCCGGTTTCACCGTCCGTTGTATAATCTAATATCCCGTTAATTTGAGATGCCACAATCGGAAGTCCCGATGCCATTCCCTCCAATGCTGCGATTCCCAGACCTTCACGTCTGGACGGATGCACAAAAATATCCGCACACTTACACAATTCACTGATATCTCTCCGGTATCCCAGAAACAGAACATGTTCCGCTATTCCTAAAGATGCCGTCAATTCGTGCAAATAATTATTTAACTCCCCTTCTCCGCAAATAATATAATACACGTTACTGTAGTCCATTTTCGCAAGTGCACGCAACATCACCTCATGATTTTTTCTGCGTTGCAGCTCTCCTACCGAAAGAAGCACTACCGCCTGCTCCGGTATTCCTAACGTGTTTCTCATTTCCTTTACATTAACTTCTCGATTCCGAAAGTATTCCGTATCCAACCCGATTCCGTGGATGTACTTTATCCTGCCGGCATGCATTCTTTTTCTTGCCAGGGCATAGTCTTCCTGATTAATTGTAACCAGAACATCTGTCAGATGTGCCATTGTCCACTCTACCGGATAGAACAGTACCCAGTTCAAACGGTCACTCCCCTTGTAAAAGTGAAATCCATGGGTCATATATAACACCTTCAGCCCTCTCTTACGCAATTTCCGGGCTGCCAGTCTCGTCATTACTCCCATAACCGGTTCGTTGGTCCATACCATATCATAATTGCCTTCACGAATGATTTGCTTCAAATCCGACAACCCCCTGAGATTCTTTATTCTGGCCGGGCTTCTCTTCAAATCCACCTTGTGAATAACAACCAGTTCTCCAAGCACCTCTCGCAATTCATCAAAACGCCCGAGCACCTCCGAACATGCAATTTCCACGTCATATCCGCTTTTTCGCAGATTTTTCACATGTGGCACCAAAAAATGCAACATCAACACTTCTGTTGATGTGATCAGTATACGCTTCATATCTTTCTTCCTTATCTGTAGAGTAAGTATATGTCTTTTTCATTATACATTACCGGCCACGATTATGAAAGCATTTTTTCTATGTACTACGGTCCACGCAGAAGTTTTTTGTTCTATCGGAAATGCACTGTTTCTTACAAAGCAAAAAACCCCGCACATTTCTGTGCGAGGTTTCTCCCCTGACTATTTCAAGTTTTATGACAGAACAACATTCTCTCCGCAAGTCCGTTTTCGCACTTCACGGTTCTACTGTTCCTCAGCCGGTGCATTTTCGGCTACAACGCCCTCTTCCTTCTCTTTTCCGAGGAAAGCCGGAAGTTCCATACCTACCTGCTTGAACACTTCGTTAAGCGGCGGTACTGCCTGCATCATGCCGGAAAGGAAACCGGAAGTAGCGGTCTTGCCGTCGCCGTTCTTGCCGCCGTCCCAAACAGTAACCTTATCAATCTTAATGTTCTTGATTGCCTCAACCTGAATCTGAAGAAGCTGTTCCATCTTATCCGCAAGAATAAGCTTTACTGCGTTATCTGAATCTCCGCCGGCAGCCTCAACGAGCTTACGCATACCTTCTGCCTGCTTCTCTAAAAGTTCCTGGGTACCGCGAGCCTCTGCGGACATCTTTGCAAAAATAGCATCTGCCTCACCTTGTGCCTTACGTCTGGCAACTTCTGCCTCTGCATCTGCCTCAATCTGAGCCTGCTCTTTTGCAATCTGTGCCTTAACGATGACGTCGGCCTGCTGGGTTGCCATTTCGAGCTGTGCACGGGTCTGCTCTGCTTCCTGCTGTGCAATGTAAGCTTCCTGCTTTGCTTTTGCTGCCTGTACTGCCTCGGCTGCGGTTGCGATACGCAGGGCTTCTGCCTCCTTCTCACGACGATTTGCCTCGGACTGTGCCACTTCAATCTTTGCATCATTTTCACCCTGGATAGCGGATGCATCTGCAGCTGCCACCTGGATACGCTGATCCTTTCTTGCAAGAGCCTGACCGATTTCACCGTCTCTGTCCTTCTCTGCCACGTTCTTCTTTGCATCGTTGATTGCCTTAGCAGCCGCTTCTTTACCGAGAGCCTCGATATAGCCGGACTCGTCGGTAATATCGGTTACGTTTACGTTAATGAGACGAAGACCGATTTTCTTAAGCTCGATTTCCACGTTCTTGGATACTGCCAGTAAGAACTTATCACGGTCGGTGTTGATTTCCTCAATTTCCATGGTTGCGATAACAAGACGTAACTGACCGAAGATAATATCCTTTGCCAGCTCCTGAATCTCGTTTAACTTAAGACCCAGTAAACGCTCTGCCGCATTCTGCATGATACCGTCCTCGGTAGAAATACCTACGGTGAATCGTGACGGAACGTCTACACGGATGTTCTGCTTAGAAAGTGCATTTCTTAAATCTACATTTAACGAAATCGGTGTCAAGTCCAAATACTGATAAGACTGAATTACCGGTACCACGAAAGCTGCACCACCGTGGATACACTTCGCACTGCGCGGCTGACCATCCTTGTCGGTACCTACCTTACCGTAGATAACCATAACCTTGTCGGACGGACACTTACGATACCGGGATAAGATACCGGCGAAGGCCGCAAATACAATAAGTACGATTACACTGATCATTACAATAGTGTCCATTTGTTAAATCCTCCTTTAATTTATAAATCTTTTTCCACAACTACCACATCACCCCGGACATCCACAATGCGGACTCTGCTTCCGCTGGGAATCGCCTGATTCCCCTCGGTAATTGCGTCCACCTCCGCAAAGCGGGATGTACTGTTAAGTGTTACCTTACCTCCGTTTTCCCCGGACGGTAGAATCGTCAAATACACCTGTGCCGTCTCACCCACCATGGATTTCAGCTTAAAGGTACCGTTCTCCGCAAGCTTCGCCATCCACTGTAAAAGCTTTGCCACAAAGAACATCATTCCCAAACCGCAAACAAATCCGATTGCCAGTGCAAGCACCTCGTTCAACTCACTCTTTACACACACAATCGACACCCAGGAAAAAGTTGCCAGAAACGCCACCGCTCCTTGTACGGTAAAAAGTTTTAGGCTTCCGAAATCTCCGGATACCGCATCGGCAACATCCCCGTCGGCAAAATCTCCGGCAGAAACATCTCCGTCCAGATCAAGACCGGATGTATCGCTGGGATTGAAATCAGCACCGCTGGCTCCGTCTCCGAATCCCATAATCACCAGCACCGTCTGTAAAATCAGTACCAGCGTTGCAGGGATTGCAATACAATACAAGATTTTTTGCAGGACATCAAGAGCTTCCCACCATGCATTCATAATATTCCCTCCTTCTCCCCTCGAAAAAGCATGAGGTAAATTTAATTTACATCCATCATACCATGCCTTTATCGGATTGTCAATGGGTTTTATCACTTTTTTCCTGTTTCGCGACTTTTTTCCTAATATTCAAACTTTCTCTTGCTTTTTTCTTCTTTTATGATATAATAGATGTAAATATGATTTACAAAGTCATTTAATACTATTTACCATTATATCACGGTATTTTAGAATCAATTAGGATTCCTGCATTTATAGTATACTTTATTTCAGAACTTTTACACCGAGAAGGAGGTTTGCCTATGGATCCGAAACTCTTAGGGCAGCGCATCAAAGAAGCGCGTCTCGCAAAAAAAATGACACAAGCCGAAGTAGTCGGTTCTTTTATTACACGTAACATGCTCAGTCAAATCGAAAGCGGTAATGCGGTCCCTTCCGTAAAGACCTTGACCTATCTGGCCCAGGTACTGGAGCTTCCGCCGTCCGTACTACTTCCGGATACCGCAGAGGGTTCCGAGTCCGACCGCGAACCGGGCAATACCACCTCTGCTTCCGACGCCGTACCGGCGGATGCTGCTGTTCTCTACAGTGCAAAGAGCGCTTATCTTGCGGAAGAAGATTCGAAAGCCTTTGAACTCCTTTCTTCTATAGAAGAATCTTCCGCACTTTTTGATGAAGTACAGGCTTTGCTTGCAAGAGTGGCGCTCCGCCTGGCCACCGCCCGTTGTAACGAAGAAAACTTTGCGGAAGCATTGGATCTTTCCAAAACTGCCGCCACCGCAGCCGCAAAAGGTCTTTACGCTTCTCCGGAAGTCAAATCCCAGGCCTTGCTCCTGCTTTCGGAGACTGCCGCAAAGCTGGCGCAGATATAATTTACAAACCGGGCGGTTCGACAACTGCCGACACCACCGGCTTACCTCTTTCTATAGCAAAAAAGCTGCGCAATCCGCGCAGCTTTTCTTTTTGTCATTCCGGTTGTACAACCGAATCTGTTTTTAAGTTTCCTTTACTCACTTCTCAGTGCGATTACCGGGTCCTTCTTTGCTGCCACCTTAGACGGGAACAGTCCCGCGATAAAGGTAAGAAGCATACTGATACCCACCAAAATCACACCGGCAAGCGGCGGAAGCACCGCATTCAAGTTTTCGATACCGGTTACCGCATGGAGAATAATATTGATAATCACAATAAATCCGAGGGTCACCAGAATACCGATGGCACCGGATACAAAACCTACAATAATGGTCTCCGCATTAAACACACGGGAAATATCCTTCTTCGATGCACCGATTGCACGAAGGATACCGATTTCCTTGGTACGCTCCAAAACAGAGATATAAGTAATAATACCGATCATGATGGAAGATACCACAAGGGAAATTGCCACAAACGCAATCAACACATAGGAAATTGCATTAATTACCGTGGTAATGGAGGACATTAAAAGAGCCACATAGTCGGTATACTCAATCACATCTTCTTCTGCCGCGTTCTTATTATACTCTGCAATCAACTCTGCAATCATATCTTTATTTTCAAAGGTCTCTGCATAAATGTTAATTGCAGACGGGCTGTCCGGATCCGCATAACCGAGCAGCTTTAAGTTCTCATCATAAGTAGATTCGGAATAGCTCTTCGGAAGATACTCCTCGTAAAACTTCACATATTCCTCTGTGGTAAACTGCGCCATATCAAACATAGCAGCCAACTGCTCCACAGTCATCGTACCCAAATTCGCCTGCACGCCCTTTGCGTACTGTTCCGTTACCATTGCCACAAGTACCTGATATGCATAGGTCTGTACTTCTTCTGCCGGCATCTCGGCTACATATCCCTGTACCTGTTCAACATCCACCGCCATCTGCTGCGCAAAAGCCTGCACCAGCATTCCGCGAAGTGCCGTATCATCCATGGTTGCCATCTGGGCTCCCACTGCTTCGGCAAGATAAGCCTCCGACGGGGTAGCCATAATAATACCGTACAATTCTGCCTTCTTGGAATTCTCAAGACCCGCAAAATACGTCTTTACAGCAGTTTCCTTTTCTTCCACAGAAAGTTCTTCCTCTTCACCGGTTTCAAACGGCAAACCGGAAATCGCATCCACCGTCGTATCCTTAAGCTGTGCCTTTAAAATCTCGGAATTGGTATTCTGCTCCATAACGTACTTGGTCAAATCGCTGGTATAGGCAATCGCTCCGGTCATGGAAGTGGAGGTGGCGTCTTCGTTCGGGCGAAGAATACCCACTACCTTTAAATCTACACCCTTTTCATCATATAAATAAGAAAGTCCCGCATCGGAAGCAGATAAATCCACATAACTTCCATCGCCCTGCTTCTGATACTTTAATGCACTCGGGATGACGCGGAAGGTCATGCCGCAAATGTCTTCATAGGTCCACGGACCGAGGTCTTGGGATACCTGCTTTCCCGCCATAATATCCTGCATGGACTCCATCATCACATCCATGGTGGTAAGTCCCAGTGCATACAACACCATATCACTGACTTCGTTGTTTCTGTCCACCAGAATCACAACTTCGTCATAAGCATCCGGCCATTCACCGTGTATCACATCGTACTGCGCCTTTACCGTATCGCTGATAAGTTCCCCGTTTTCTCCGGCCATCATCTCATTCCAAACGTCCATGCCCATCATCATCGGGCTCATTTGTTCCATCATGGTACTGGCCATACCGAAGGATTCCATCATCATGGACATCAGTTCGTTTACATCAGACTTTACCACCTTACCGTCCACATCCTTGGTATAGATACTCAGGTCCATATCATAGGAATACTGTACGGAAGAAACATACTGCTGCATTTCTTCGTTTTCTTCCAAAAACTTCTTAAACGCCCTTAAGTTATTCTTTCTGGTATCCATGTCCGTAAACGCATTTACCATATCGTACATGGTGGAGTTGGCATATACCTTGTCAAGCTCATGCTGGTCAACCGGCTTCCCGTCCTTATCCACACCCATCATGGTTGCCAGAAGCGCGGAAGAATCCACCACTTCCGCTTCCATGGTAATCGGATAGCTGGAAAGGGTATCTCTCTGTACGGAATCTATGTACTCCTGTACACCGGTGGATACGGATAAAATCAAAGCAATACCGATAATACCGATGGACCCTGCAAAAGCGGTCATAAAGGTACGTCCCTTTTTCGTCAAAAGGTTATTAAAGGAAAGAGACAACGCCGTAAAGAAAGACATGGAAGTCTTCTTTGCTTTCTTTTCCTTCTTGGTCTGCTCTACCGCCTGTACCTCTTCCTCATACGGATCAGAGTCACTGATAAGCTTACCGTCAAGCAGACGCACGATACGGCTGGAATACTGCTCCGCAAGCTCCGGATTATGGGTAACCATGATAACTAACTTATCCTTGGCTACCTCTTTTAAAATCTCCATAATCTGCACACTGGTCTCACTGTCAAGCGCACCAGTCGGCTCATCCGCCAGTAAAATATCCGGATTATTTACCAATGCACGGGCAATTGCCACACGCTGCATCTGACCGCCGGACATCTGGTTCGGCTTCTTATTTAACTGGTCACCCAGTCCTACCTTTTCAAGAGCTTCCTTTGCCCGTCTCCTGCGCTCCGCTTTGGACACACCGGAAAGAGTAAGCGCAAGCTCTACATTAGAAAGTACCGTCTGATGCGGAATCAGGTTATAACTTTGGAATACAAACCCGATGGAATGATTGCGGTAGCTGTCCCAGTCGGAATCCTTAAACTTCTTCGTGGATACACCGTTAATAATCAAATCACCGTCGGTATACTGATCCAAACCGCCAACAATATTTAATAAGGTGGTCTTACCGCAACCGGACTGCCCCAGCACCGATACAAACTCACTCCTCCGGAACTGGATGCTGACACCTTTCAGCGCCGGAACAATCATATCGCCCACGCGATACTCTTTCTTAATGTCACGTAATGTAAGCATATTCGCCTCCTGATTTTTGTGTTTCGCCCATACAAACCCAAAACATTTACCGTATTCTCCGTCTTCTATATCTATGTACCATATAAAAGAAATACAATTATAACTTCTTATAAAATAGCAGATTGACTTTTTTTCGTCAATATCCCAATAGGAATTTAATAAATTCTTTAGGAATTCCCTGCTTTCTGTGTTATTATAGATATGATATTTTCAAATTTGTAAATTTTGCAAAATAATTATTGAACCTTTTCGCTTTCCGGTTCGTATCTGTTAATGAAAGGGGGGACGGGGCATTGATTAACGAGTACATTTCCCTGTACGGAAAACGACTTTACGGACTGTGCGTAAAGTTATGCGGCAACACAGTCGACGCCGATGATCTGTATCAGGAAACCTGGTTAAAAGCCTACCAAAAGATTTTGCAATACGACACGGTCCGTTCCTTCGAAGGATGGATTACCGGAATTTGTGTCAATACATACCGCGATTTATTACGGAAACAAAAACGCTCACCGGTATACAATCAATTTTCCGACACGGAAGAAAAGGATACACTATTGGAAAGTGTAGCTGCCGCTACGGAGGATGATTATTCCGACCTCCACGCTGCCATCGACCGCTTGCCGGAAAAGATGCGTACCACCGTAATCCTGCATTATTTTCACGGTCTTGACGAAAAGAAAACCGCCGAAGCATTAAAAGTGCCCGCCGGCACAATCAAGTCCCGACTGCATCAGGCAAAAAAACTACTACGAAAGGAGCTTGCATATGAATCAAATATACAATTTTAACGAACACACCCCGCCGGTACTTACCGAGCGCATGTTACAGGACGAGCTTGCACGCAGAACCCTGCGTCGCCAGACCAGACTGCTTCGTATCGCATCGCTCCTGGTATCTCTTTGCTTTTTGCTTTGCGGCGTGTTACTGTTTTCGGATTACACCCTATTGGCAATCGGTTGCCTCGCCTTTGTGATTTTATCTCTGGTGGGCAACGGTATTATCAGTTTCGTATTTTATAAATCCGGCTCTGTTCCGGAATAGAAAGGATGGATGATTATGGCTATTAATATAAGTACCCTCGGATTAACCATGTTTTTACTTACAATCATTCTAATGATTACTTTACCGATTCTGATCGGTATTTACGTGTACAAGGATGCGCGCCGGCGCGGTATGAATGTCGTTCTCTGGACGCTTCTTTCCGCCTTTGCACCGGGCTTTGTGGGACTGATTATTTACTTAATTGTACGTTCGGATTCCTCCGGCACTCGTTGCAACTGCTGTAACGGTCTCGTACGGGAAAGCTTCGCTGTTTGTCCCCACTGCGGTGCCTCTTTAAAGGAACATTGCCACACCTGTAACAACGTGTTGGAAAACGGCTGGGCAAACTGTCCGCACTGCGGTACCGAAATTCCGGAGGACCAGAAGGCGCGGTTAAACATTGCCCCGAAAAAGGACAAAGGCTTAAAGTGGTTGTTAGCAGTCCTGATTGTCGTTCCGGTTCTGCTGTTTAGCATTCTGGTAGGTTCCACTCACATCCGAATCAAACAACTTGTCGGTCTTAATTATAACTTCCATTCTTTTCCGACAAAGGCGGAAGCGGTTGCGGAATATCCGTTCCTTACGGATTGGATGGCAGAGTGCGATGCGAAGGGCGAAGGCATCTATCATTACCGCTTTGAAGAGAATTCTTCCGATAACGATGTCCAACGTCACATTATTTACAATAACGCCGGTAACATGCTGGAGAATATTGAAAACGTAAAGGGCGGACTATTTAAAACAAAAGACGAGATACATCTTCATTTCGATTACGATAAATTCGACCCGAACATCCCGATTTGGGATTACTCCGGTCCGGTATCCGTACAGCACTTCGTTGACTATACGGTAAAATATTTCGAAATCCATCAAGATGATTCCGTTAAGTTCCGTGCCTTCGACTGGAAGGGTAATGAACTTGAAATAAAATAATGCCTCTTTAAATGAGAAAAAATAAGAAGAACCGTTCTTGCCCGGAGCGGTTCTTCTTTTTATCGTCACTTTGGATTCTCTTTGCCAACTAACAATTCTGCCGTTTCCTCATTGTCATCCTTTGCTTTCTGCTCCGCCTTCCTTGCCCGTATCCGACGCAGAATTTCCACACCCCGCTTAATCATGTCTTCTTCCGTAAGCCCCTTTGCCTCCATAATACGTTCAATGGCCTGTTCCGGGTCTAAAGAATGATACGGAAAGTAAAGCTTCTCTAATTCTTCCGGCTTGATGATGCGATACAGCTGCTTACTGCTTTTCCCCGAAATGTAGGACCAGTACCGGTAAAGATACCCGGTCCAGTACAACGCCTCCCCTCCGAACTTAATCTGACCGTAATCCGTAGGACCGTACTGAGTCTCTATCTCGATAAAAGCATCTCCCACGTCCGTTGCCTCATATAAAAAACCGTCCTTATCCATACGCTCCGCCAAATCCGACAGCATAAAGCGCCGCAAAAATACCTTGGAACCGCACTGCGTCCTCCGAAGAGACTCTTGAAACAACTCTCCCTGATATTTGCACATCTGTAATCCGTAATGGTCCATCTCTCTCATCACATCATCTCCTCGATATACTTTCCCACGTCTCTATACTGTCTGCGTGCCACCTTTACCTTATCCCGGTTCATCTCATAGCTTGCCTGTCGGGAAAACAAATAGAACTCCTTCTCTTCCCTTGTAAGAAAACATCGTTCCAAAAGCTCCACCTGTCGCAAGGCCTTCTCCGTCACAAATACATACTGCTTTCCGAGATTCGTAGCGGACAAACAATGCTTGCACTGCTCGTCCGTAATCTCTCCGTCAATGAATTGGTCGATAATCTCAAACATCCGGTTATCCGCAATAGGTGCTACAATATAATCCACACATTCTACCTGCTTCAACAACGCCTGTATCACCTCAGAGTCCGCATAAGCTCCCAAGCGTTCCCTAAAATGCGCAATCATTAACATCCACTCTCTGCTTACACCAAACTCCTTCCCTTTGAGTCCCGTACCGTCAAAGGTAAGCATATATAAGGACGAGGCCGGATAGGTAGTAACAAACATGGCCGACTGTTCCAAACTCTCCCCGCAATAAAACCCGGCACCAAAATCATTCCTCCGCTTACTGCAATCCGTCCGCAAGGGTCCCTCTATCTTTGTCTTCGCTCCATGAAACAGAAGTACCTTCGAGGTATCCAGAACATCCTCCCGATACAACTGCTCCTTAATCAGATTCAAACGAATTCCCTTACGAAAAGTATACTCATAAAAGGAAGCAATATTCTTGTCACTGACCTCCTTCTTTCCGGTAAGCCAGTTATTTACCGTCATCCTGGAAACTCCCAATCCCTCTGCAAAAGCCTCCGTAGAAAGCCCCGTAAGTTCCAACACAATCTCCAAATCCTGTACAAAATTATATTCCATATCCCACCTCCATAAACTTATTTGTAAACTTTTATATTTTATAGTTTACTTCATTTTTCCATTCTTGTCAACAAACTTAGTTGTAAACTTTTGTACATATAAGTTTATAATATCAGAAAAGTCCGTCGAAAAGTAACTCTTCCCAACGGACTTTGATGTTCTGCTATTTCTTTTTCTTACTTCGCCTCAATATATCCCTGTGCCTTCAGAAGCTCTGCGCAAAGTACTGCGCCGCCTGCTGCACCACGAACGGTGTTGTGGGAAAGTCCTACAAACTTCCAGTCGTATACGGAATCTTCACGAATTCTGCCGACGGAAACGCCCATGCCGTTCTCGTAATCCACATCCAGCTTTACCTGCGGACGATTGTCTTCCTCAAGATACTGGATAAACTGCTTCGGTGCGCTCGGAAGCTCAAGCTCCTGCGGAACACCCTTGAAGTTAACAAGCTTCTCGATGAGCTGCTCCTTGGTTGCCTTCTTCTTAAACTTTACAAATACCGCAGCGGTATGACCGTTTAATACCGGTACACGGATACACTGGCAGGTGATTACCGGAGAGGTTGCCGGCACAATAACGCCGTCCTTAATCTCACCCCATATACGAAGCGGCTCCTTCTCACTCTTTTCTTCCTCACCGCCGATGTACGGAATGATGTTCTCTACCATTTCCGGCCAATCCTTGAAGGTCTTACCTGCACCGGAGATTGCCTGATAGGTGGTAGCCACTACTTCGTACGGCTCGAACTCTGCCCAAGCGGTAAGTACCGGAGCGTAGCTCTGAATGGAGCAGTTCGGCTTTACTGCCACGAAGCCTCTCTTGGTACCGAGACGCTTCTTCTGGAAATCGATAACCTTCATATGGTCCGGATTGATTTCCGGCACTACCATCGGAACGTCCGGGGTCCAGCGATGTGCGCTGTTGTTGGAAACTACCGGGGTCTCGGTCTTAGCGTAAGCTTCCTCGATTGCCTTAATCTCGTCCTTGGTCATATCTACTGCACTGAATACGAAGTCAACGGTTGCAGCAACTGCTTCCACTTCGTTTACGTTCTTTACGATTAACTTCTTTACCGCTTCCGGCATCGGAGTGGTCATCTTCCAACGATCGCCTACTGCCTCTTCGTAGGTCTTGCCTGCGCTACGCGGGCTTGCTGCCACCGTCACTACCTCAAACCACGGATGATTCTCAAGCAGAGCAATAAATCTCTGACCTACCATACCGGTTGCACCTAAAATTCCGACTCTTAACTTTGCCATAACTTTTACCTCCATCTTTTCACCGAACTCCACTCATCGCTTCTGTAGCTCGGTTAATTCCTTTTATTCACCTATGCCCGTCTGTTTGTGTGTTTTTCTCTCGCGAACATTTGTCTTTCGCTATCATACACTCTTTTTATAGAATTGTCAACACCCAATTTGAAATATTTTTTATTTTTGTAACTATTCACTATTTTCCCAACCTATTCGCATATTGAATTACCTAATTTGACGAAGGCGGACACGTTCTGCGATTTTTGACCTGCATTTATTTCCTTCCTGCCAAAGCCCCCTATATCTCCGCCTCACGGACATAGGATTCCAACAGCTCCTCTAACTCCGCCATAGTTTCCACCGCATTTACCTTCACCCGGAGCTTTGCCGAATTCGGATATCCCGTGGTATACCAGGCCACATGCTTTCGCATCTCCCGCATCCCCAGGTACTCTCCCTTAAACTCCAGCTGTAACTTCGCATGGCGCAATATGGTCTCAATCAGCTCGGACATAGGTGGTTTCGGAAGCAACTCTCCCGTTTCCAGATAGTGATTTACCCGGTGGAACAACCACGGGTCTCCCTGTACTCCCCGGGCTAACATCAGACCGTCGCAGCCCGTCATATCCATCATCCGTTTCGCATCCTCAGGCGTGAAAATATCCCCGTTTCCGATAACCGGAATCTTTACCGTTTCTTTTACCTGCCGGATAATGTCCCAGTCCGCCTTGCCGCTGTAATATTGTTCTCTGGTACGTCCGTGGACCGCAATCGCCGCAGCGCCGCTCTCTTCCGCGATTTTCGCTAGCTCCGGCGCATTGGCATCCTCTTTACCGAAGCCTTTGCGGATTTTCACCGTAACCGGCTTCTTGATTGCCTTCGCAATCGCCTCGATAATCTTTCCCGACTTTACCGGATCCTTCATGAGCGCAGAGCCCTCTCCGTTATTGACCACCTTCGGTACCGGGCAGCCCATATTGATATCCAGAATATCAAAGGGCAGTTCCTCAATCCGTTTTGCCACCTCGCTCATAATCGCCGCATCTTCTCCGAACAATTGCAATGCCACCGGCCGCTCTGCCTCTGCGGTTTCCAACATCAGCTTTGTATTTTTATTGTTGTAAAGGATTCCTTTTGCACTGACCATTTCCGTATAAATGAGGCTCGCGCCCTGTTCCTTACAAAGACAACGAAAAGGCAGGTCTGTTACACCTGCCATCGGCCCCAGGGCCAGGATTCCGTTCACCTTTACATTCCCAATCTGTAAATTTTTCTCCATACTATCCTTCCGCAATCTCCCGCAAATCGCAAGGTTACTTTCCCGTTCCTTTATTTCTGCGCCAAATCAAATACAAGCCTTTCATGGTAAGCATCGGGTCGTATTCGGAAATCACATCGGTCTCCTCTGCTATAATACGCCCTAAGCCGCCGGTTGCTACTACTTTTACCTCCGGATATCCGGATTCTTCCACCATTTTCTTTACGATATATTCCGTCTGACCGATGGTACCGTATACCAGTCCCGCCTGCATACTGGATATCGTCTCCTTTGCAAGGATGGATTCCGGCTTTTTAATCTCTATCTTCGGAAGCTTGGCCGCCTCGTTCCAAAGAGCATTGGCGGAAATTGCAATCCCCGGACTGGTAACCCCGGAAACAAACTCTCCCTCTCCGTTTACCAAGTCGTAGGTCGTTGCGGTACCGTAATCAATCACCAGCACCGGTCCGCCGTAAAGTTCATAACCTGCCACCGCATCCACCACGCGGTCCGCACCGATTTCCTTCGGATTGGCTGTCACAATACGAAGTCCGGTCTTCGTCCCGGCTCCCACAATCATCGGTTTACAGTCAAAATATTTCACAACGCAATTGGTCAGGGAATGCATCACGTCCGGCACCACCGACGCAATAATTACATCTGTAATCTGCTCTTTTTTCACTCCCCGGTTCTCCACCAATCCGCAAAACAGAAGTCCGTACTCATCCGAAGTACGCTTCTCCTTTGTGGTGATACGGAAAGTTGTCACCAAATCTTCTCCGTCAAAAATTCCGCAGGTAAAATTCGTATTCCCAACATCGATTGCAAGTAACATAGACTTCTCCTTTCTTACACCTTCTGCCTGTCGGCGATGCTTGCGCCCGCTAACACGCAAAGCGAGGAATAACCCGCGTCATTCCTCGCCCGTACTTTCTTTAATATCCCGGGAACAACAGTTTCCCGGCATCTTCTCCCAAAAAGAACACTTTAAAATAAAGTTCCAAAGACTCCAGCAATTCTTTCTTTTCTTCCTGCAACTTTTTAATTACAAGGGCACTGCCGATGTCGTCAAACAGCAAATCACCCTCATCCGCATTCACCTCAAATACAAGACTGCCGTCCTCTTCGTACACCAGGGAAAGAATACCGCCCACATCCTCGGTGTAGAGTACGCACATAATCTTCAGCTCATCCTTAATGCTCTTCGGAAGAGCTTCAAAATCCTCGTTTAAGTAATACTTCTTTTCATAGGCATTGCTGACACACAGCACGACACGTCCCTCGTACATAAAAGCCTCCGCTTCTTACTTTACTTCCAATCCGCCGAACATGCAGGTTCCCTTGATGTAAATCGTCGGGGTATTTTCATCTGCACCTAACGGGGTTCTGGTTCCGTTTTCCACGCCGCCTAAAATCGGGGTAACATCCACTACCACACGAACATTGGACGGCATTAAAATATCGATTCCGCCGAACACAGCCTTTACTTCGATGGTTACGTTCTTCTGAATCATTGCATTCTTTAAATTCAAATCGATTCCGCCGAATAATGCAGAAAGGTCCGCTCCGCCGAAATAGGAATTATCCACCCGGATATCTCTTCCGGAGAACACTGCGGAACACACAATCCGGTCATCATCTCCCATGCAACTTCCGTTCTGCTTCTGAGAATCATACGTTCCGGAAGACTCCGTGGTACTTTCCGAAAACGCCCCCTCGGAAACCACTTCCGCATCCACAAAATGCTCCGGGGTTCCGTTCTCAGTCCCCTTTACATTCTGCTCCGGTCCTCTGTCAAACCGGTCCTGCGTTCCGGTGATATATTCCGTCTCCGGTTCTCTTTTCTTCTTCGGAAACATCAGGTTCACACCGATCAGCACACAAATCGCCGCCAAAAGAAGCGCCCACAATTTACCACCGTCCAAAACGTCCTGGGCCATTAACAACAGGAACAAACCGATTGCAATACCGATTAAATAACCGACTTTTCCGTCTCCCTTTCCGAACAAACCGCAAAAACACGGAACGATAATAAACAAGGTCCACCATCCGTCAAAGAAAATCGTGAAATTGTCAATGATACCCACGACCTCTGCCAGATAGCCTGCACCGATTACCAAAAAAAGTAATCCTAAAATAATACCTACCGAATTATTTTTCTTCATACCCATTACCTCTCTTTTATACATTTTGTTGTATCTGTCTCTATCATACAAGAGGTTTGGTCAAAAAGCAAATTAGAATTCGATTAAAAACCTAATCTTCGAAAATCCTTTAAAAATCAGGGGTTCGCGATTCCTTTGTTACTAGTTTGTTCCTATTTAAGAACATTTTGCCCTCGTCAAAGCCATCTAATGTACGATTTCCGAGAAATTCTAATCATTTTGTAATGTTGGTATGTTTATTCATGACACTACACGAATTATACTATCACTTTCCTTTCAAAAAAGCAAGTCATTACAACATTACCCAGCTTCCCGCCTTTTCTTTTGTCTTAGAGATATTCACTGCGCCGTTCGGATCAATCTTATAGATGTAGAATGTACCCGGAGCATACGGATGCTCCAAAGCATTTTTTCCTGCTTTTGCATTCTCAGCGTTGCGGTACCGGTCCAATACCTTCTTGGTTGTAATCTTTGCTCCGACCTTCCGGACAATCTCCTGCTCCTCAATCCATGCCGGGATACCGTATTCCGTCCACTCGCTCTCAACAAATTCTTTATGGTCACATCCGTCCCACATCTCATATAACATTCCGTCACCGGTATAAAATGCCATATGTGCAATATCTTTCTTTTTTCTCCGAAAAAGCAAGCAAATTCTGTCTCTCGGCATCTCAGAAACTTTTCCTCTTACTTCGCAGCTTGCATAGTATCCCGCTGCCGTATAGTCTACTCCCGACAACGGTTTTGCAAGCCCGCTACAGTCTGCGCCGATTTTACCCTCTACCTGTTCAAGCGACACTTTCTCATAATGTTTCTTTCCGAAATTGTCCTTCAGACTCTCAAGCAGTTCCTCTGTGATAACTTCACAATTTGCTCCCCAAAGATATACCGCACCGGCCGCATGCATGCTTTTTAAGAAATGTAACACTCCGTTTGCACTAATCTTTCCCATTCTCTGCGCCCTCCTTCGGTCTATTCTCTTCCTTTTCCGGTCCTTCTTCATCCGGCGCGCCGTCTTCTTTTGTTTCTTCGCTTTCATTCTTCGGCAGTTCTTCCGTATATTTCCCAAGGAACTTACGTACCGACTTCCATAATTTTTTTACAGGCAATCCGCATAACACCATGTTTTTAAGAATGGACACTACCTCATAACACAAATACAGCATTCCGAAGAACTCCGCCAGGCCGATTACACTAATTCCACTCGGAAAATAGCTTCTGACATCTTCCGGGATAAATCCGATTAAGTTAATATGTACCACTTCATCAACGAATGCCAGAAATGCCAGGGAAGCAAGCATAGAAATTTTTCTGATTGCCCCATCAATACCCACGCTGCTGTTAAAACTGCGGTTCTTAATTGCCCGGCCCGCTCCGAAGAACGTATCCATTACAACGGCAATCAATACAAGTTCAATAATTTTGCTTTCAGTAAGTGCTTTTAAAAATGTATTCATGTTTTATACCTCCTTTGCAATACGCCAATACCTCGGATTGTCTACCGGGTCAAATGTATTTGTATCAATTTCTGATGCATACGTTACGCCGTCTCTGCCGATACAGCATTCATCCTTATTAAACGGGCTTGTGGAGATTGCCACAAACGGAAGCGCGTGCTTCGGATTCTTGGACCATACAAATGCATAATGCGCTTCCAGTTCTTCCGGTTCCTGTGTATATATCTCACTGTCATACGGCTGTATGAGTCGCACAATTCTTCCTTTCGGGGACCGACACACAAAACCCGCCTTTCTTTTGTTCATATTCATTTTCGCAATCGCGGCATAGTAGGAAGGAATATACCCAAACTCAGCATTTAACTCCGTACCGGTCATTTCTGCCGCTCTCTCCTGAACAGCCTGCGCGTTGGCCTTGCCTGACCTTCTCATCGTTTCAAGAACAAAATCTTTGCTTGTCATACCTCGTTCACTCCTTCCTCAATCGCAAGTGCCATTTCATCCCAAATGGAATCTTCTGTCTGCTCCGATTCCTGCTGGTCGTTGTCCGGAAACTCTGGAATCTCCCTTGCGGTAAACTCCACAACCTCTGTTCCGTCCTCGTTCAGTACGATATCACAGAAACCTCTTGTTTCCTCAATATCCGGTACCATATCATCCGGGACGACTGCATAATCTTCCGGATACGGGTTTGCGCTCCAACCGCTGTTCTTCTGAATATCTCTTCCACCGTTTTCCCAAGTGAATTTGGAGATAACGCAAAAGTCATTCACCCTCTGCGGAAGTTCTACGATTTCACTTCCATTTGAGTTTTCGGTTTCTGTTTGAGTTTCTTCCTGAATCGGAGTTTCGATATTTTCTAAGATTTCACTCATGGTATGCTCCTTTCTTATAACAAGTCATAGGAAAAACCGTAGCCATTGGCATTTACAACAGAAGAAGTTGTTGCCATAGTTAAAGTTCCGTTTGTAAACTTACATTCCGAAGGTGGGATAATTAAAACACCATCCTTTGTAATGCAGTGTGCACCGTCGTTTGTAACAAATGCAATTCCAAGAGCACTGTTTACAATTCGCAAGGTTTCGCCAACACCGCCAATGTTTACCGTTCTCTCCGTAGCACTTCCATTTCCAGTATAAGTGCCAGTAGGCTTGTTGCCAGTGTGGAGAATCTCATTTGCTCTATTTTCATTTGACTGAAAAACAGGCTTGTTGTTAATAAAACCGAGATAACCAAGAAGTTCACTTGCGCTATTGAAATAACGTAATAAAGAAGTCGTGGAAGCACCCTTGATGCTGAAAGGGTGCATACCACCGTTGCTTACCGTTCCACCCGTACTCTGTAAGTAGTCTTCTAAGTGCCACACTTCCCAAGTGCCACCGTACATACTACGTTTATATTCTCTCGGTGGTGTACCATCACCATAAATGATAGCTTTTTGCCAACCATAATCGCCACTCGTACTTCGATAACCTCTCAGATAATAAGTGCCACCACCTAATACATAACCCGAAAAACTCACCTTAACTATTGCTTCATAAACCGACTCAGGCAAAGCGTTAGCGTGCAAGTCGTTAAAAATGGTATCAAGTTCTTCGGTAGTAGTTCCGGTGTAAAAATTAGGAATGTGGTTCGCAAGGTTTGCTGTGGTGGCGAAAATGTTCCAACCGCTCCAAATAACACCGCTCCATACATTAAAAATAGGCGGTGAGAGCTTGCCATTTGTATTCAATACTCCAGGTAATGTTACAACAATGTCGTTAGTACCCTTTTTTTCAATTCTCGCCATGCTATATGCGTACGCAGCGCTTGGTAAGTCTGTGCCAGTATAAGAAGCGCCAGACAAACGATAAACATGTACTCCAACACCTACTTCTTTTGCTTTTTCCAAAATAGAAGTAGTTAAAGATTCACCGGTTCCGTTTACTTCTTTCAAATCTTCTAACGACGCGATATCATCAAGATTCACTTCCGAACCTACCGCCAAATACTGCCAGCAATCCGATTCCTTACTCGGCGTTGCACCGGTGCAATTTCTGTAACATACCCAGGATGCATCGTTGTGGGTTACCATGTCACGGACCGTATATGTCTCGGTTTCCGAATAAGGTCCGCGCGGATTAAACGGGCCGGTACTGCCGAACGCGTCCACATACTCTTGGTACAACGCTTCCAGATCGGCCGATAAATCAACCATCTTCTTTTCCGCTGTCTCTACATCCTCCTCTGCGTTTTCTGCCGTTTCTTTCATCTGCTGCAAGATTTCTTCGGCCCGGCTTTCCAATTCGTCCTTTGCCGCAAGTATATCCGCTTCCGCCTGCTCCATACTCTTTTTCATCCGTTCCAACGTATCCGAATATCCGGCCGTCCCGTTCCCCAACCCGTCCAACGTATCCGCCGTTACATCATACACAAAAGTACAGGTAGAAACACGGTTTTCGTTCTCATAGAACTTCACATCTGCCGTCACCGGTCCTACTACCGCAAATTCATTTCCGAGCGTTGTGTAGCTGTAAACGCCTTCCGTTCCGGTAATTCCAGCTTCAACAGAAGTCCCGTTACTGCGCTTGAAAACGATTTTTGCCGTTGTACCCGTGGTGTCAAGTTCGTCTACCGCGATACGGAACACGATTCCTTTATCTCCGGATGCAAATTTGTGCCCGGTATGTACTGCCTTTGCGCGGTTCGCGTTTAACCTGATATTAATTTCCCTGTTCAAACTCCGTCACCTTCCTTTCCAATTCTTCCACCTTCCGATATAAGCCCTGTATTATCCCGGTCTGTATTGCAATAAATTCTTCATACCGGAGTCCGTATTGCCCGTTTTCCTGAATAACCAAGCCGCCGAACTCTTCCCGCGTAATACCGGTATCCATCATGGCCTGTTCTACTTCCTGGGCGATAAACCCCATGTGAGAACGTCCAGACGTTCCGTTTTTGTACTTAAACGTCACCGGCCGGAGTTTCATAAAAAATTCCGTGAATTTTTCCGGAAGGTTCTTAATAAACTTCTTTTTGCGTTTATCCGATGTACTGACTGCGGTACCGTTCAAATACAGATTTGCAAAATATCCGGAAGCAAACATTTTCCCGGATGTTCCCAACGATATATAATTACTTAAATCCGGTAAAAGAGTCGCACCGTTAAATGTAATTTTCCGAGACGAACTGTTAGAATACCACTCCGTAGGGTTCTGCATTTCCTTAATCAACTCTTCCGTCAGTTCCTTACTCCCGACGTACACGGTTGTAAAATATCCCTTTGAAAAAGGCTTTGACGATGTTCCAAGTTCCGTCGCTGATATAGTCCGGTCGCCTACGGTCAACTTTGTCAAAACATACAAATTATCTCCGTAGATTTTAGAAAAGGCTTTATCTGCGCTCCCAAGAGAATCCGCCAAATTTTTAAGCGGTAGTAGCACTCCCGCGCTCGACAATTCCAGTCCGTACTCTCCATTTTCTAAGCCGGTATGTTTATGATCCGTTTTTGAGTAGGCATCATCATGGTTATGGTCTTCTTTTGCGAACTGTACATCTACCGGACCGTTTACCACCGTCCCCAAGATGATATAGGTGTCTCCTTGCTTTACCAGTACAACCGTATCCCCCGGCTCCGGCATAAAATTCCGGAGATACGCGTAATTCTTTTCGGACGGGTCTGATTCCCCGTAAAATGTCACGATTGCCTGTCCGTCTTCTCCGACAGTCGTTACTTTTGCTAGTCTCAACGAATTCTCCATTATCCGCTCACCGTCCTTTTACATACGTGCTTCATCGTTCCGCCGACCTTCAGATTCATATTCCAGGATTGCTCGATGTATTTCCCGGATACACCAAGCTTATCATTCACGATATACAGGCAATCCAAGAACTCATGATGCGGCATTAATGCCGTTGTTATCGTTACCGTCTGGTAGATTTTCGCCTCCGCTACCAACCGTGCAACATAGGCTTCCAATGTCGCCTGGTCTGCGATATCCCTTACAGCACCCGAATCCACAATGGTACGTCCTCGATTCATGATTGAAAGCTTGCTCGTCGGGTCCGTGTTCTCTGCCATGGCCACGATACAGTCCAGTTCCGGCGTTTCTAACCAGCGTACAATTTTATTCGGGATATTAAAAAGGTCTTGCGTCTCTTCCGCTCCCGGAAGCACGATACTCTTTTTGTTGGTGGCATAGACAAATTCCACCGGGCGGGCCTCCGGATTGACGTAGGCTTTCACAATTACGCAACCGGCAGAGTCCACATACACATCGTTATAGTTGATTGCCGCTGCCAGTGTATTAATCACTTTCAGTTTCGGTGTCCCAATCTCAAACTCTAAATCTTGCCTGAGTTGTTTTTCCGACGGATCCACACGATAATTTGTAATGCCGGCAGACGCTATCAGCGTATCAATGGCCGCCGTGTACAGTGTTCCCTTGCGAAACAGCGTACGTGCGGTCAACTTATCATCCCGGAGGATGATTGTTTTATCATAGCAATCTACTTTTCGATTGATTCCTGTCCCCTCACTCTTCCGTGTCGGACTATACATAAGAAATACCCCAAGCGGGTATTCCACCGTTCCCCGCTCTGTATAAAACTGCATATATGGCTTCACCCGGTCTGTCAGGAAATCAATGTCTTTTGCTTCCTTAATTCGGAATGATGCCACTCTCTTTATCTCCGCTGCCGAATTAAAATCGATATAACCGCTGGCTGTTACTTTTCCGATCGGCTTATCGTTTTTATCCTGTAGCTCATATCTGAAACCGATTTTACGGCTGCCTTTCAGCAACCGCTCCATCTGTGCCGCTGTATAGAACGAGTTCTCCAGACTATTCATTCAGCAGCACCTCCTCTTCATCGATTTGCGTCATCGTCAGTGTCAAACTGTACTTCATTCCCATATAGCGATTACAGGAATCGATTGACACCGCACACGCAAATCCGTTTCCTTCCCGGTCTCTGTAATAGGCCGGCTCTTTGCTTATCTCTAAAATATCACGATACTGTTCATCCGTTACCGTTGCGGACCGGGTTATCACTTTACTCTTGGATGTACCGGTTTCCAGTACCGGATACTCTCTCCCGTCGTACTGCATCAACTCCGCTTCCTGTTCATCATGTATCGACAGACTCAGGAACTTTTGCTCACTGACGGTACAGTTCACTTCTTTTTCCTTTCCCTTCAGAAGAAAGCCTTCATAACACACCATTGCGGATACTGTCACAGAATCCGCGTATCCGTCCGCATAGGCTCTCACCTTATACTCATATTCCGTTCCGCTCAGAACCAAATCATCTTCGTACGAAGCGTCCGCCGTAATTGCAATCGTTTTCCCGTTCCGGATAATCGCAAGTTTGGTTCCCGCTTCGTGTTCTGCGTCAAGAATTACTCGCGCACCATCCTGACGCACCATCAGCTTCGGTATTACCGGTACCGGCGGATTGATGACAAAGGTTTTACTTGCCTTATCGCTCCACAAATCGATGCTGTTCCGGGTGCGGATTGTTACCGTATAAGCGCCGGAAAGAAACATCTGCGGCCGGTATTCGGACACTCCCGAATATACCGTTTCCTGAATCAGCTTCGTATCTCCGGAAGTAAGTTCAATCTCATACGCGCACTGATCGGCTGCGTTCCACTTGATACACGGAAGACACTTGTTTTCCACATCCACAATGACCGGTATCGGAGGCTTGCCCTGTACGGTAAATTCCGCAATCTCACTATATACCGATACCTCGTCAATGGAATTTCTGACACACACTTTCCATTCGATGGTTCCCTGCGGAAAGATTGCTTCGCAAACATAATAGTGATCCGGAGAATTGACAGCAATGGTATTCCAGTCCGTTGTTCCCTTCACTCTCCACTGAATTGTTGCACTGGCCTGTGTCGCCTGGGTAAGAGAGTTATAAATCCATGAAAAGGTTACCGGCTCCCCCTCTCTTACATATACACCGGACGGATAACTGACCGTTGGCGGAAGCTGTTCCACTTCCTCATAATCCACGATCATGTAAGAAGCGTTGCTTCCGCTCTTTCCGCCGAGATATGTAGCATGTTCGTCTGACGGGCTCGGTATTCCGCAAGATACTAAAACCGCAAAGATATCGTTCACAATGTTATTTTGGAAAATCTCCGTGATATCCTCCGCGATCCACTGTGGACGGTCAAATCTTCTTTCTACAACCTTTGCTTCTCCTATCGTGTGATTATTCACCGTGTTATACGAAACTCCGGCCAACGAACCGATCAGATATGGATTGTATGCCACGTCTAAAATTCCGTATGCAACATAGAAAATATCATCATTAACGTAATAGTGCAGTGTTGCCCTCGTGATTTTTTTCAACAGAATTGCTTTCGGTACTTCAAATTGCAGATATGCCGTTAAATTTGAACTGTTCCCGATATCGTTGTAATTTAAGGAGGCACTATACAGCTTTGCTCCCGTCAACACCGAATCAGGATTATACTCGGATATCCAGCCATCATGTGATACCTGAATCGTCACTGTACTCATTTACGCTCTCCTTTCCTCTAACTGCCTGCGGTCAAAATACTCCCTCATTTCTATGAGCTCCTTCATCTCCCGGAGCGTCACTGTTATGTTGTAGTAATTGACCGTTCTTCCCATGCTCTCTTCGTTGCTGTGGATTCTGGTACCCGGCGGAAGCTCCACAATCTCCGGACCGGCTTCACCGACCCACGTGCGGCCACCACGGAAATTTGTGGTACCGGAAGCATGTGCCGCGGTCCGGTATACACCGTTCTGTGCCTGGGTAACACTGCCGGATACCTGACCGATGGAAGTGGACACGCTTTGCATACTGCGCTCCAGTTCACCGCTTTTCCCGATAATAACCGCAATCACCGTAGCAAGCGCAATCAGAGCAGCTACAATGCCGAGTACAATTGCCGTCGTCTTCAAAGTAGAAGTATCAAACTTCGAAAAGAACTTCGTAATCCCGCTGGCAGTATCCGTCATGGATTTAATTGCTTTTACCACAGAAACAATGGTCACAGCCACTGTCGCAATCGTTGCAATCGTTTGGAGTACCGGTACCGGAATTGCTCCGATTACCTCAAATAAGTTTGTCAGTATCGGAAGCAGGGCCAATGCCAGGTTGTTCTTCAGGCTTTCGGATGTTATATCAAACTTATCCATGGCATCCTGAAGTCTTCCAAGCTTATTTAGCGAATCTTCTCCCATCACCACGCCTAAGTTCTCCGCCTCGATTCCCAGCTGACGGAGTTTATCCGAACCGGCTTCGATAAGCGGATTTAAGTTCCTGGCTGACTCCCCGAACAGCTTCATAGCAATGGCATCCCGTTCGGTCTCATTTTTTATTTTCCCGAGAGCGTCAATGGTCTCGTAAAACATTTCATTGGCATCCTTCATCTGACCGTTTCCGTCTTTGATGGAAAGATGCAGTTTCTGAAATGCCGCCTGAGCTTCCGAACCTCCGCTTTTCGCGTCGTACATCTTATTGGTCAGTTCCTTTAAGGCATCCGACAGGGACTCCGTGGAAACATCCAGGAACTTTGAAGCGTACTGGAACTTCTGAAGCTCATCCGTACTCACTCCGGTCACCTTTGACAGTGTAAGGAGCTCGTCTGCCGTTCCCGCTGCCTCAATCGCAAAGGATGTAAGGCCGGATATAATTCCGCCGATCAGGATAATAGAGTTTCCCAAATCCTTATTGACACCGTCGAATTTGGAAGCAAAAGCCTCCAATGCCGGACTAACCTCTAAGCCGAGAGAAGACGCAATCCCACGGATTTCATCACCGAAGGACTCCGTTACCTCATTTGCTTCGGAGAGTTTCCCGTTCAACTTTTCAAGCGCGGTTCTCTCCTTCAAAAGATTCTTCTCCAGCGCATCAATCTGCTTTGAGGAAGTACCCTGTGCCTTTGTTGCTTCCTCATAGGCTTTCTTTGCCGCTTCGACCTTCTGCGTCTGCAAGGCAATTTTCTGACCCAAATAATCCTGTTTGATTGCAAGTTTGTCCGCTTCGGTACCGTAGTTTTTTGCCTGTTCCTGTGCCAGTCTAAACTCAGCATCCAGTAAAGACATCTTCCGATTTACCTCGGTTACTCCTCCCGTAAAATCGGTGTAATCCAAGCCGAGGTATATAGTTCTCTTATTTCCTTTCTTCATTTACCCCGCTCCCCTCAATAAATCCGAAAAACGTTCCACCGTTTTCTGTTCTCTTTGTGTTCCTCTGGTGGCGTCGGCAATTGCTTCCTGTTCTTCCCGCCACATATCAATCAGGCACAACACCTTCGCAACGGAGCTTCCAAAAAACTCTGCGTCACTGCGGCGCATTTTGATACAAAACAAGTAGTACAATGCATCAAAATCTATTTCATCAACCGGTCCAGGTATTGTGCCATCGCTTTTTTTGCCAGCTCATCCCTCTGTTCCTTGTCAGCCGCATACATGGCATCCGAGAACTCCTGATAGATTTCAGAAATCACACTAACGGAAAGATTACTTACAATCTCCCGTGCTTTCTCCAAGGTGAAGTTCTCGTTATGCTCTTTTCCGGCTCCGTACATAACTGCCGCACATATTTCCGGAATCGATTTCGACATCAGATTATTTAATCCGCCCTCCATCTCCTGAATTGCCATCAGCGCGCTAATGTCAAAACGGAGGAGAATAGTTTCTCCTCCTTCAAATTCAAGTTCAATCTCCGGAGCCGGTTTGCATGAAATCTTCTTACGTGCCATTAATTACCCTCCGTTTCATCTCCTGTGGTGCCTTCGGAACCGGTGTCTTCCGTCTTCGGAATGGTGTAATCCGGATTTTTCTTAAATTCCTCAAAATCCTTATCCGTGAGTTTTTTATTCTCCGTATCACCAAGACGCAACACCCTTCTGTCCTTCTGTCTCCGCGTACACTTCACTGTCATCGTATCAGTGGAAAAAGTTACATTGTCCTCCGTCTGCTTGGCTGCCATTCCAATCGGCTGCACCTTTCCACACACCAACCACAGCTGCTCTTTTCCTCCCTTCTTCGAACTCTCGGTCTCGAAATAAAAGGCAACCTCCGGTGCCTTGTCATCCGTGGTCACGTCCATAAATCCGTCATAATGTGCGCCGTTCATACGTGCACGATCCTCAATCGGAATCTTATTGATATCAATCTTCAGCTGTGCGCCGGTAATTTTATCCACGTTTTCATCGACAACACCGTCCCCGTATAAAGTTCCGGATGCCATCAACAGCGAAAGGTCAATACTTCTTAATCCCGGTAACGGATGGATTTCATCCATCTCATACGCCGAAGTCGTATTCTCCTTCAACACTGCATACGCCGCATTCTGCACGTTAATTCTCGCCATTCTGTTTACCTCCTATTTTGCTTGTATTTATTACTGCTCTGTATTTTCGTGCTTCCGTATCGTAGTACCGTTCATCGGTTGGATACAGATACCCGGCAGCCACGAGTTTCGGTACCAACTTATCCGCTGCCACATCACGTTCCGTCCGCTTCGGGTAATACAAATTGATAGTTACATAGTTCACAATTTCTTCCGGCTGGCCATCACCGTAGGCTTCCGGATTCCGAAGATACACTTCCACCGTTGCTCCCGGAAACAGCATTGCTCCGGCATCAAGCTCACACGGGATGTCCAGCGTGGTCCTAATCAGCTCTCTAAGTTCTTCCTCCATCTGCCACCTCCGCAATCAAATCATCCACAATCTTATCGATTTCCGGTTCTGCCTGGATTAATGCCTTATCTACGAAATGAGTCGCAACCGTCTTTACTCTCCCCTTACTGTCACGGGTACCGTCATTGACCATATGCCACTTATACGCGGTCTTCTTTCCGCCGGAAATAATGAGCGAAGCAAAGCCACCCTTACTCTTAATGGAGGCTTTGATATCATCCCGCATATGTACATACGGTTTACTTCCGTCATAGTTGGTTCCGCCAGCGCTGCGGGGAAGATTCGCTTTGACCTTTTCCACCAGCACATCACGGATCCGTTTCATTACCTTCTTTTCTTCCTTCTCCACCATCTCCGGAATACGAGCGATATCTTCCATGATGTCCTTTAAGGCGTTGTTGGATTCCATGTTGACTCTCATCTTATCCTCCCACTGTGATTTCCACGTTTTCGCCGATACAGTAAGTCCGAATAACCGTATATGTTTCCTCGTTATAGACAACCTCTACCGGGGCTTTTACACTTTCAAAGTCCCGAATATCAATAACGAATACCAGAGACGGATTTAATCCCACCTGTTGTGCCGCGTAGAACTCGCTTTGTCGAACCGATTTCTTTTCAGCGAATACTTCCGTTTCTTTGTGCTCAACCGTTGCACCGGTGCAACTCTTCGTAATAAGCTTAATAATCTCATTCTTCATCGTTTGCACCTTCCTCTTCCGTCATCTGGTCAAGCAACTTCTTTGATTTTCGAATACAGTCCACCTGATATTCCCAGCTTTCTTTGTTCTGCTCATATTGCTCTTTCGGTCCCATTTTCATGAGACAGAACGTAATAATTGCATCCTCAATCAGGTCATGCGAAGAATTGGCCAAAACATCAGAAACACCCGAGCGGATCATTTCCGCCCGAGCTGTTCTGATATGTCTTTCAAATTCAGAATCCAGAGCCTTCGCTGACGCAGTTCCAATTCTTAACGCCTTGGCAATACTATCTTTCAGCATGCTCTACCTCCCGATTATGCGTTCTTCTTCTGTACCTTAATGAAGCCATTGTGTACCTTTACGTTACCGCCTACCATCACTTCTCCGAGAACAGCAATCATTCTCTTCTTCAGTGCAGCCTCTTCGGACACGGTAATCTGGTAATCACTGAAGATGTCTACTTCATATGCCATCGGCTTACCATAGTACATTACATCATCACCCGCTGCCGCATCTGCAAGTGCCTTAAGGTTGGAGTTGAGGCTGTATCTACAGGACAAACCGCCATCCTTAATGACACCGGTATTCGGATTTGCCGCATTCGGAGTAATCTCGTATACGGCCTTCTTCTCATTAGTGCCACGAACCGCACCAAACGCCTGTAAATCCTTCTTGGTAAGAAGTAACACAGCAGCACCCTCTACATCATCATCCCCGCCGTAGCTTAAAATGATTTCTCTTAATGTGGTTGCATCGATAGCCGCAATCTCTTTTACCTCCTTCACGGCCTTCGCCTTGTTGATACCGAAAAACTTCGGATTCTCTGCCTTATCGGAAGACACGATCAGCGCATTGATTTTCTTCTTCAATGCCTTTAATGCAGCCCTCTCTACTGCCTCCATATACTTTACCGGAGAAAGCTTCTTCGTTTCTCTGGAAACCTCGGTATACACATCCACAGTTACCGGTGCGATTTCGGCATAATCCGTCTGGAAATCTCCTTCCGTAGATGCACCTTCCTCATCCGTTCCCGCTGTCATGCCCGGAATCTCATACGGAATCAGATTGCCGCCCATGCCGGTACAATCCTGTACATCTACCAAGTCCAACATACCATTTCCGGATACCAAAGAATCCTGAACATCGTTTTCCGTGCTCTTCGGCATTGCAACCTTTCCGGATGCAATCGTCAAAGCTCTGCTCTCAGTGAACTTTGCAGCTCTCTCCTCTTCTCCCGTCGGAGCTCCGGAACCATGGTCTTCCGGCTGTCCCAGTCTGCCGCTTACATCCATCTTCTTTCTGATCATCTCCTCTTCGGCTGCAAGTTCTCTCTGCTCGGTCTCAATCTCAGCAAGTCTCTCCTCTGTTACTTCGCCTTCCAACTCCTTTACCAGTTCTGCTTTTCTGGCCATAATCTCCGTAAGTCTCTTCTGCATTTTCTTTTCCTCGCTTTCTTTACTGTAATAATAATTTAAGTTTCAATGCCCGCTTTTTCAGGTCCGCCGCCGCTTCACGTTGTCTCTGCTCCTGAGCTTTCGCCTCCAGAACAGCAGAGTCCTTTCTAGCTTCGATTGATGTATCATCATAGGCCGGAATATCCACTGCCGAAACATCGTAAAGACGTTTCACCTTATATACCGTCCACATATGATTCTCACTGTCGTAGGTTTCTCCTCCCGCTCTAATGGTGAAACGGAAGGACATTCTGTCGATGTATCCTCCCTTAATTTCATCATAGAGTTTTCTTCCCTCTTCGGTACCGTCCAGCCTTGCACGGATAAACAGACCGTCTTCCCTTACTTCCAACTGGAGCGTATTATTTCTGGTTCTCGCCATTACCTTTCCGCCGTGATTATAATTAAAAATCACATCGGTCATGTTACAGTCCTCGAATGCCCGGCTGTCAATCTGTTCTTTGTACTCGATGCCTCCCATCTCAAACAACACAGTAGGGCTGTTAAATCTGACCGCATATCCCTCTACCCAGAGTTCCTTGCTGTCAGAATCCTCAATCTGCGCTTCCCGCACCTGAAACTCAAATAAGCGGTAGCACATGTTATTCTTTTTTCTCTCCGGAATTGTCTCCATCCTTCTTTTCCTCCTTCTTTTTGGTTTGATATTCATCTTGCTTATCTGCATTGATATAATTCAAAGATACCTGCCGAATATCGCCGCCCTCAACCGGACCGTATCCAAGCAGCTCTCTCTGTTCATTTATACTTAGCACACCGATTTCCTTCGTCTGATTAATGATATCCACCCTTGTTTTATAGCTGGTACCCATCAGAACGCCTCCGGAAACAACGATTTTATTTCCATGTCCCACTTCGCGGTTTGTAAAGTAAGCATTGCTGACAGCTTCCGCAAACAGTTCCCACAATGGTTCGATTTTGGACTCATACCAGGCAAGCCCCGTCTGTTCTGTGTATTTTCCCTGTACAATCTCTTCCGGGGTCCTGTAATAGCTGTAAAATCGATTGTTGATTCCCTGCATCTGCGCTGCATTGGCAGAATAAGCAGTTACTTCCAGCGGTTTGTACTCCTCCATACTGTCCACTCCTACAATGCCGCCCTGCTCTGCCGCCTCTCTGAATCGTTCTGCAAAAGATCTCTGACCGTCTTTAACATCCTCCGGGTCCAGTATCGCTTTCTTCTGCTTCAAGATACCTCGTACCTTGTTGGATATCTGCAAAGAATCTATAAATCCTTCGTCCGATGCCTTAGACATATTCAAAACTTTGTAAATCGGAGCATTGCCATCTCCGGAAGCTTGCCGCCTGTTATAAAACTTTCTTGCAATGATACAGCACTCCAACGGAAGAATCTGTTGTTTTCCTTCAAAATCCGTAAAGACAATCGCCCATCCACCGCCGACCACCGCCCGGAATTCAAAGTTTCTGTAATCTACCGGATAAATCGCTTCTGCATCCGCAGTAGCTTCGTTGTATTTGATATACATAACCGCCGTTGTCTGGGCTTCCAACTGTGCAAAGAACCTATATTTCAACTCAAATCCCGACATAACTTCATTCGGCTTTCCGTTCAGCAACCGAACGATTTTACTGTCATACACCGTTTTGGTTATCCGGCCCTCATGGTCCGTTATTACATGTTTTACTTGCCCTTTCGCCGCATGCGTAGCAATCGCATCAATGATTCCTCTTACAATGTCGTTATCCCAAGCATCTCCCTCAAACGGGGAACTTTTTGCCTGGTACCCGAAATATCCTCCGGTAAACTTCACCTTCAGGAATCCTAATATGTTCGAAAAAAGTCCCATCTTCTCCTCCTACCTGATGTATTTCATGTATTCTTCCTCATGATTCTTAAAGCAGGTGTACGCATTCAGGAGCGACACCGTCCCATCGATTCTTCGTACGCTGGAAACCTTAACCGGCTGTTGCGATTCAATGCCGTCCTTGTTTAACGACTTAACGCCGGTGTTCTGCAAACACCAGCGGAGAATCGGATTATTTTGGTATACCATCCGATGGTCCCGGAACATTCCGGCCAACTCTTTAAACGGATAGGTCCATGTAAACGGACCCTGCCGAATCTTATCCATATCAAACCCATACGCTTCCATTTCCTCCCGCCAATAGCCGGAGAGTGCGGCATCATATCCAATCCACAGCGGACGGATATTATAGGTCTTTACCATCTCCACAAACCACTCGGTTACTGCATGGAAGTCTACCGTAGCGCCTTCCGACATCGATAACCAGCCCTGCTCCGCCCACTTCTTGTATGGAGCTTCCCTCTTGTCGTTACTTTCCACTGCATCAACCCTTGCCTTTGGTAAAAAATACTTCTGGAGTACAAAGAAACGGTTGTCATCCGGTTTCCGAATCAACAGCGTCGCACAGGTCAGGTCTGTTGTAGCAGACAAATCACATCCGCCGATTGCGTAGGACTTTCTAAGGAACTCCATATCTACTACGGTTTCATTCATGTACTCATCATAGGACAGCCACGCAGAGGATGAGTTTTCCGGTATGTTAAAATCCTTGGTCAACAGTGTCGGAAGAAATGTCGGGTCGCGTTTTGCCTTCGCAACATTCTCCGCTAAAGTTTTAATCTTTTTGATTTTCCCTAATCCCGGATTCGCCTTTCCCCAACATCGTGGATCCTGCCACTCACTTCGTTCGTCCAATTCATGTATCAGCGGTAGCAGTGTATAATCCTCGTATCCCGGTACCCAAAGAGCCACATTAGAACAATAATCGTATCTATCGTCAAAAAATCCTTCTCGCACAAACCCATTTGTCGAGATTAACCATGCCAGCGGTTGGTCTCTTGCCGATTGCGACTGTATCATGACATCATAAAGCTTACTTGTCTTCTGTTCGTGATACTCATCCAGTGAAAAGAAATGTGCATTCAATCCATCCATGGTGGAAGTATCACTTGCAAGTGCTTTGATTACTCCAAAAGATAACGGCAAGTAAATGTCCGATTGACGCTTCTTTGATACCGCTGCCAACGCATTTGATTGCTTACGCATATTTACACATTCTTCGAAGATAATCTTTGCCTGATCCTTTTTGTTGGCCGTACAATATATTTCTACTCCGCCTTCATTGTCATTCAGTGCCACATCCCATTCCACCGCCGCGGTTTCTGTACTTTTCCCACATTTCCGGCCACGAATATCATCTACTTCTTTAAATCTTCTCAGACCGGTATTTGCATCCACCCAACCAAATACCATCTGCAACTTAGCTTTCTGGAATGGTTCAAATCTTATTGGACGTCCGGCCCATCTTCCCTTGGATTGCCGGCAGAACTTCTCCATAAACTGAATGTGATGCTCTCCCAATTTTTCGTCAAACACATAGGGAAAATCTTTCGGGGGGTGTTTCATCCAACCGACTTCCCGCTCATAAACTGCTCTTATTTTCTGTGATACAACCTCATCGCCGGACTGTATCATTCCCAAATATTCCTCGGCCCAGTTCATCGTTTAAAGCCGTTGACAAATGCCATTAACTCTTCCGCCGGGTCCTCATCCTCATTGTCCGGCTCAAATATTACTCTTTCCGGAATCAGATCACACAGCTGCTTAATAACCTTGCTGTACGTGTTGAGCATTTTGTCATAAACTTCGACTGCGGAAGATTTCTTGATACCCTTCTGGTTCTCACCGTTCTGGTATACCTCTATTACTCCGTCTCTGGCGATGATCTGACGGGTTTCTTCCAGGGTCACGGCCATAAATGCGGCATCTTCTATCAGTTTTTCAACCGTTTTTTTCTTACTTGTGTCTATATTTTTTAATATATCTTCAAGTCTTTTCTGTTCCTTCTTAATCTTGGTTTTTCGCTGTTTATCAGTGTAAATCTGTTCAAATTCTGCCATAACTACACCTCCTATACCACACCCCTCCCGCGCGCATTTCTCTCGGTGGGTTACAGAAAGGGGAGCGCCTACGGTCTTCTGTCCGGGTGATTTTCACGACCACCCCCGGGGGGAGTCGAGACCGGAATCGGATATCCGTTCTCATCGAATTCTATCTCCGGAAGAATGTTCTGCTTCGCTGTCCTTCTCTTTAGTCCGGCAATCTTCTCTCCTTTATGGATTGCCTTGTGGCAATCACCGCAAAGACAAATAAGATTATCAGGGTTTAAAGAAATCTTTACATCGTTGATGTTTTCTTCCGTCAAATGGATGATGTGATGTACTTCCTCTGCCGGATGATAACATCCCTTTGTCTGACATATATATCTGTCTCGCTTCAGTATCTGTTCTCGGACTTCCTTCCAGATTCCCGAATTGTAAAATGCTTTCGCCCACTTCTGCGCCATGCTATCTCCTTATACCAAAAGAGGCGTCCGTCTCTCGACAGTCGCCTCTACCTCAATGGAGGAAGTTTGTTATCATTTATTCACACCTACATCATATCACGTACACACGTGACATTCGTGACAGATTATTTAAAGTGTCTATGAAAAGCCTGACGCACTCCTTCCTCCGTGTTTGCTCCTCCTATCTTCTTTGCAACCACTCTCCATGGACAAAGCTTCACACACCGCCAGTAAACGATAAGACGCATCTGGCTGTCTTCGATTCCGATAATATATTCCAGTATCTTGTCCCGCTGCCGTTCCAAATCAGTCTGCTTTCTACGAATCATTGCATCTATCTCTACATTGGTTACGATATCCTCTTCTGCAACATTCTTCTGCCCCGGTTCTCCGCTGCCCTCTTTGAAGTTCATTGGACTCTGTACTTTTGAACGTTCTTTTCTCCGGCGCAGTTCCTCTTCCCATATCTCTATTTCTTTCTCTAACCAGTAGACTTGTGACAGTTCTCCTTTATCCACATTGTTCCCTCCTCAATTTTTACAAAAAAAATACCAACCATCAAATATTGACGGTTGGTAAAAAATTACTCATCCTTCTTCTCTTCTATCATTTTTAAGTTTTCACTAATAGACAAATATTTCATCTCTATAGGTTCAAATAATGCCTTTACCTCATCAGGAGAATCAATTGATGTATATAGTTGCATTCCTTTATCTAAAAGTACTGTTGCCTTTGTAAGTGCCTGTTCTGCAATACCTCTTTCTTCCCCGTCGGCAAGATTGATTCCCACCTCCTCTTCCAAGTCCTTTATAACACTTTGTACTTGTGCACGGTATAGCTGTTCTAGTCCTTCTATTGTGATCTGTTTCATCTTCACATCCATCTCTATTTGCTGAAGCTGGACTATTTGCTGGTCAATTGTTATCTTATGACTTCTTATGACCATGCACTTATCAATAAAGGCCGCAATATTATTCGCTATCACGCTTGTAACCAATCCTCCAACCCCAACAACAACAAAAACCAGCCACATTGAGCCAACATCCAACGCTTCAAACTTTAACGATTCATCTTTGTTCTTAAAAAACGGACATTTATACAGAATAAATTCTAGTTCCTCTATATTCTTCCTAAACTCTGAAAAATCACTACACTGTGGCAATTTGATATCTATTCCAATTTTTGCTTCTGTTGCAAGTCCTAATGACTCATACAAATCAATCGTAGCTAACATACTTTCTCGTAAGGAGTTCCTCGCATCATTTATCTTCTTCCAGTCAGAAGGTGCTACCCTAAATGAATCCATTGTGCGATATAATTCTGGAATGCTTAAAGTAAGTCTCTGCACCTTTTCATGTAGATAGTCGATTGAATTTAATTGATTATATGCCACCTCCCCCACTTTTTCCCATCCAGACACTTGAATATAGCTGGATTTTTGACTGACTACCGACTCTCCTGTCAATTTGTTAATATAATCCAAATTTTCTTTGCAAATTATATATATGTTTTTCAAACGCATATATAATCCTCCTATCATTTGTAATAGAAGTATTATATCACTTAAACCGTCAATATTCAACTGTCAATGTACATTTTCTCTTTACACTTTCCCCCTGCGGGTGACGCCGCAGGGTTACGATTTGAATAAGGCGTTTGTGATATGCACACGCCAAGGTGCTATTTCCATTTGCTGTATACCAGCTCCTCTTCGTTCCAGTCCGGGTATTGCTCTTGTAAGTACTCCCGGAACATTTCTAACATTTCCTCCCGTCTGCCCTGGTTCCCGTTGTCCATCATTTCATGATGATGCTGACATCCTAATGCTCCGTTCTGTGGGATGCCGAGACCGTTTTGACTTCTCGGTATGTAATGCATTGCACTTTTGATTTCCAGTGCTAACCAGGTAGCACCTTCCATGTGATACCGGCGTCGGCAGAAGATACAATTTCCGTTATCCCGGTAATATATCTCCTGTCGGGCTTTGGGACTGAACTCACGAGCGCGGGCTTGTTTACTTTTCTTTGGCATTGACAGCCCCTTTCTCCGCAAGTGCTGTTCCTAAACGCACTGCTAAATTTTTTCTTTCTTCCCCAAGCCGTATTACATCTCTAATGACTTCCGCATAATCTTCATCGCGATTACAAACGTAATAATTATTGATAGGATTTTTGCCGTCCTCTTTTCTACCTCTACTAATCACACTTTGCAGTTCTTCCAAAGTCTGATATTCGACTTCTGTTAGATACTTCAACGCATCCTCTCTTTTGATTACGATATGTGTATTTACTCTTTCCATTCTATTCTCCTTTCTCCGCAAGTGCGGATTCGGCAGCTTCACGGGCGCGGGCTTGTTTACTTTTCTTTGGCATCCGGTTCACCTCTCCGTATCATTGGCCATAGCCGCTGCCTTGTCAATTACCTCAAACTCTATTACCCATACATAAGGGTTAGCGTTCCATCCGTAATACTGGAGCTGGTCTTTTTTAATGGTGGTGTCCCACAGTTCTATAAACTCATCTCTTTCGTAAAAGCCGCCTTCTTTGTCAAACTCGCATACCGTTACGCCTTCTTTTATAGCGTCCTCCTGTGTGATATTTCTTAACCGCTCCACATGCACGCCGGTAACTCTGAGATATATTCTGGCCGCCTCTTTTGGCATATGAATAGACGGTTTATATTTTATGCGATTTCCTAAGTGGTCTATCCGCTTGCCGTCTGCCTTATACTCATAGCCATAAGATAGTTCACTCCATGCCTCCCTTACGTACAGTATGTCATTGACCTTAAACGGAGCGGCACAGCACAAGTTATAACCAGCTCCTCTAAACGTTGGTGGAAAATCTGTGCCATATGCGCAGCCGTTCCAAGTAAAGCCGTCTCTAGGTGAGTACGTAGGCTGTGGCTTTATTACACGCCTTGTCACCGTCTTTCTGCCGTCCAGAATGGCTTTCACCATTTCAGTGTTAAACAATATTGGTTTCATGGTTCCTCCTCTCTATCCTTTCAGTAAAAATTGCTTTTTCTCCAACTGCTCGTAGATGGTTTGTCCATTCCGCATCTCGATATACGGCAGAAAGATTTCTTCCAGTCGCACCATCTCAATATCCAGCAAGGCCATCTGCGCTTCCACCCAATCCTTTAAGATTCTCCACGCCACGCGCTCTGCCTGTTCTCTGGTTGCCTTGATATTACTCTTCGGACTGTTTTTCTTTTCCCGCTTCAGTACTTCCAAGCATTCATCTACTTTTACCGGCAATCGAATCGGTACCTGTACCGCTCCCGTGTCTACCAAGAAGGAAAGTCCGCTTATGGACTCTCCCTCGTAGTTCTTCATAACCGACTTTGCCTTGTGCTTTACCAAGATATATTCAATCTCCGATACTGTTTTAAAGGCATCTATCGTGGTTGTGTAGTTTAATATTGCCATCCGTTCCTCCTATCTCATCCACGTCTCCAGTATTACCGGATCATCACCTTCCGCTCTCGGGAATCTCATGGTGAATCCCGCTGCCTGAATGTCTTTCTGTAATTCCTCCAGGGAAGCTTTCTTTATTGCCGTATCCGTCGGGCGACATCCCACACCTTCCCATATGCGGCATACGTACATTCCCGGATGGTCCTTGGGCTTCTCGTATATTACCGCCATCGGTATATGTATTCCCGAGAAGTCCACCTGTGTCAAGCTATCTACTATCATGTCCATGGTCCCTTACTCCTTTCCTTCGCTCCAGTCAAGTCCACAACAACTGCTGTCCGCAATCCGGGCAAAATTTGTATTGTTCTCCGCAGTCGTTATCTAAAACTTCGTTACAATTAGGGCATCTATCAAAATCACTTTCGCACCCCGGCGCACATTCTTCATGTTCACACTTCCAACATTGTCTCTCCTTAACCTTCTTTGCCGTTGCCTTTTCCTTCAACTCTCGGAACTCGGAAACAGTGCCGATTGCTCTGTATTCTTCAACCTCTCTGCCTAATTCATCACACTTTTTCGCAAGCCACCTTCCACGTTCAAGCCACTTCGCAAATTCCTCTTTGTCACTTAATAATTTAAGCACATCATTGGAAAACTGATTTTCAAAGATTTCTCTGTTTTCTCTGTACCGTTGGACTTCTTCAAGGGTGGAAATTGCCATTGATACCGCTTCATCAAGATACGGTGTCGGTCTGCCATCATCATGTACTCTGAAATGGTCTTTTAATCTTCTTATTGCTTCACTCTCCGTCATACTCATTTCCACTTTTACGCCTCCCAAAACAACTCATTTAACAAAGCCATGTCTACATCCGATATTCCGTAATTTTCCACATATGCCTCTACCAAATTAGCAACGGATCCGTCGAACTTATCATCAATCATGTCCTTGGCACACTTCGCCTTGTACTGCTCCTCGCTCATTACCGGCGTAACAATACTGTTCACGTTCTGGAACAGTCCATGTTCCGTCAATCTCCGGAGCATCGTGTATGTGGTGGATTTCTTCCACCCAAACTCCTCCGCACACAGTTTCACTACCGCACCGGAACCGATACCCTCACGGTCCCAAAGCAACTTTGCCATCTTCATTTCCATTTCACCAATTCCAAATCTTTGCATATTATCTATCCTCCGTTTTCTTAATCTCTTATACTACAAAACTCAATTGCTCTTTACTGTAGTCTATCCGCATATTCGGCATACGTTTGCATCTGCACAATTCCGGCAGATTTGCTCGAACCAGTGCCGCAGGTATCGGCGGACAAACTGCATTTCCGCATCTGCGCACCTGTTCACTTCGCGGATACTCCTTGCCGGTATAGTCACGGTCAATTATATAATCCTCCGGGAATCCTTGGCATCCGTACAGTTCCTTCGGCTCCAACATACGAAGTCCTATATCGACTATCTGATATTCTACTCCGTGTATTGTTACAAGCCCGAAACGATCTCTTGCTGTAACAGTATCCAACGGTTCCTCTATGTTCTGTCCGGTTCCGCTGCCGTAATACTTAATCAAGAACGCTCTTACTTCACCAAAATGTCCGTCTCCTGCCGTTATGGTCGGTATAGGCTCCGTAATATCTCTTCCATCACAATGGTTATTCATCTGGATGAGATTCGCCGTCACCACGCTGTTATGGTCCCATGCCGTTACTGTCGGTAATGGGTCTTCTAAAGAACCCCCACTTCCCTTATAACCTCCATCAAAATACTTATGCAGGAACGATGTCACCAAGCCGTACCGGTTGGAACCGTCTACCGTCATAATCGGGTCTTCTATGCTCTGTCCCCGTACCTCTTTCTCCGATGTTTCAGAGTGATACTGGATAAGCGTAGGGCTGATAATGCACTGCTGATTTCCCGTCGTAATCGTATGTATGGGATTCTCACAATTCCCTCCAGGATGATTCGTGGTGTTCGTTCCCATATATGGCGCGATTATTGGCTCCACAATCCCGAATCCATGCTTTGATGTAATCACCTGTAACGGCTCTTCCATACTCTTGCAATAATCTGCCTTACTCCTGGAATGATTCACCTGTACGATAAACGGCTCCGCATTATCAATCACAAACTTTTTCAGTCCCCTCGCAATCCGTTCCATTGTCTTTGGTGCAAGCGGACGTACCGCTCGAATACCGTACTTTTCCTTTATTTCCTCTGAGGTATCAAAAATAGATGGACATGGCAAGGAGAAATCCAACTGCGTATATGCTCCTACATACGGCTCCAGCAATCCTGCCTTTACCTGTACACTGTCCCTCGGTCCGTGTGTCGGTTCCGGCCAGATAATCGGCTTTCCGTCACATCGTGCTACCAAGAAAAACCGCTTTCTCATAGTCGGTGCCCCATAATCTGCCGCTGTAAGTTCCTGGTATTCTACCGTGTACCCTAACCCTTCCAACTGGCCCACAAACTTTCGGAAAGTATCTCCCTGTTTCGCTTTAATCGGCCGGTGACTTCGGTTCAGCGGTCCCCAAGTCTTAAATTCTTCTACATTCTCTAACATGATAACTCTCGGACGTACCAACGCCGCCCATCTAAGAGCAACCCACGCCAGTCCACGAATCGACTTATCCTTCGGCTTACCGCCTTTTGCTTTGGAAAAATGCTTGCAGTCCGGCGAAAACCACGCCAGAGCTACCGGTCTACCATCACATACTTCTAATGGTTTGATATCCCATACACTTTCACAATAATGCTTTGTACTCGGATGATTCGCTTTGTGCATTCTGATTGCTTCCGGGTCGTGATTAATTGCTATATCTACGCTAATTCCGGTGGCTATCTCAATACCGGTACTTGCGCCGCCTCCACCGGCAAAGTTATCTACAATCAACTCTCCGTTAATCATTGTTTTTCCTTCCTCGTGACCTCACTTCTCAGCCACGCTCTGTATTCATGATTTTCCGTAGTGACCGAAAACGCATGTCCATTTAGTAGTTCTGCGGTTTCCAGCCACTCTTCCATATTTGCAACATACTTCCCCCGGGATGTTTTCCACCCGTTTGACTCCCACCGAGACAACTCCGACAGCCCCGCTGCCACATACCCGCTCTCCGTATGGATGGTCAGACTGCACTTTTCTGTCAGTCGCTTTAGGGCCATATTGAGGATGCGAAGCTCTGACTGATTCGCCGTCGCATTTAGTATTTCTGCGGTTTTCGTCAATGTGGCTGGCCCTTTTTGGGTCATGACCTCCAATATGTATCCGGCGGTACCGCTACCGGCCCGCGGGGAACGGATGCCTGATGCCGTGTAAATGTTTACCTGTCGCATATTATCCTCCGTCCAACTCATATTCCGTGTAATACAGATAGGACATTCCCGTGAACCGGTTCACTCCATAAACGATAGAATCTCGGTCTATGTAATATCCCGGTGTCGGTGTCGGTCCTTCCTCCACCAACTTCCGCACCGTTCTGTGTGCATACACGGTTCGTTCCGGTACCGGTCGGATAAGATTCCGGCTCGTTGAGTATTTGCAGTATTCTTTCTGTTCCTCTTCCGGAACAAACAATGCCATCTGCCGTATGCTCTGTGTATCCGGTTCTTTCACAATATACTCCGCCAATGCCTGGTACCCACCAGCAGAATACACATTGGAAAAGTTTACTCTCCCCTGCTTCCACGCCTTTTGTATCTTTAAATCCACATCTTTCATACGATTCATCAAAATGTGAATATGAATGCCGCCTCGAGCTCCAATCTCCATTCGAAGGATAAATTTCAGTTCCGTTCCGCTATCCTTATAAAGCTTCCGTACCTTCTCAAGAAACTTCCGGATGTCCTTTTTGACTTCGTCCGTTTCTTTTCGGGTACCGGCTGGATATTTCAATGTTGCCCATATATCTCCTTCGGAAAAATTTGCTTTAATCAGGCGGCGCATCTTCTTCTCCCGGTTCCGTTGGTTCTGCTTTCGTATCTGCTCCGGTGTCGGCTTTACCCGAAGGGCTCTCTTCTCCCCTTTGGCTCCGTAATTACCGGCAAACTTAATCTCGTACTCATTCGAACCCGGAAGACGGAATACGTCCTTCCAGAATGCCATTCCTCGTAACCTCTCTTACGTAGAAAAATTATCTAACTTTAATATACTGATAGTGTTTGTTAAGGGCCTGTCCGCCCTTTTTCAAAAACTTGACGAATACCGCCTGTTATGCTATACTTTTCTCGTAATCTTCTGTTAATGTATTTTGCATAACAGGCTCCTCCGATGCTTCTTTGCGGGTTGCATCGGAGGTTTTTCTTTTTTCCGCCTTCAATCGCCTGGCTGCCTCCTGCATCTCTGCTTCTATTGCATCTGTCCGTGTGGATGTGTACCAAATATTACCCTCTTTATCCTGCCAGAACGTATACACATTGTTAGTCAGCTCTTCGGTGGCAATCAATACAGAATCTTCTGGAGGTTTGAGACAACTCATAGCCTCATGAAACA
Organism: Lachnospiraceae bacterium; assembly: GCA_017938405.1. Lineage (GTDB taxonomy): Bacteria > Bacillota > Clostridia > Lachnospirales > Lachnospiraceae > SIG307. The sequence goes on along the minus strand of JAGBBP010000030.1, from coordinate 6,379 downwards.
GTTCTTCTCTATCCATTGGCTACCCTCCCTGCACTCTTGTACCTCACCATCTTCCTCCTTCGTAAATCCTTCCAATCTGCCGGCGTTAATTACCGCCCGGAGGCCATAACATGCCAGAATGTAACACTCCCTCAGACTAAACTCCTTCTGATACATCCTTATTCCTCCTTTGTCGTTGCACCGGTGCAATTATGCACTTACGGCCTTCTTTGCCACCAGCTCCGCACGGATTGTCTCGATATCATCCCAGGTTAATCCATACTTCTCCAGGAATGCCGCTGCCTTTATGTAGTATTTTCGTTTTAGGCCGGTTTCCGACGGGATCGCATCCGCAATGTCCGCCAAATCACCGCGTCGTACCAAATTACAAAAACTCTCCCGGTGCATTCCAAGGAAATACGCCGCTTCCTCTACTGTAATGTTCCTAATCGCCATCAGCTCACCCCCTCTACATCCCCAAGAAACTTCTGCAATTCCCTGCGCTCTCGTTCCAATTCCGCCACTTCTTGGCCAATCCCCCAGATACGGTCTCGGCAGGCTTTCTTTACAGATTCCGGTACCTTGTGCTGTACTTCCGAGACTTCCACATGCACAGCTTCCGGCTCTGCCATCTCCTCCATCGGAAGAATCTCTTCCTCAATCTCCGGTACCTTCTCTTCCTTCGGTTCCGCTGCCGGTACCGGCTTCCTGGAACGAAACCCGTCAGGCTTCGCATGGTTTTTCTTAATTTGCTGTTGGAATACCTCTGTCTCTTCCGCACGCCTTCTTCCCGGTTTCGACGGAAGCTCTGCCTCGGAAATCCCATTCCGTAGTAGAATCTCCCGAATCTGTTCCCTGCTACATGCATTCAAATCCGCAAGGATACCAATCTGTTCTCTCTTCTTTTTTGCCGTCCGGAAATCCCGAACGATTTCATTTTCAGTCATCATTAGCGACTCCTCTCTCGCCCTTAGGCGGTCTGCTCTACTGCGTGTTCCATGGCCTGTCTCTTCTGCTCTTCGCGCTGGTGCTCCTTACCGAGAATGTAACCGGCTACGAAGTCCTTCCCCTCCGGTGCAAGCTTCTGGGCTTTTTCTAAAATTCTTTCAATAAAATCTCTCTTTTCGCTCTTCATATATCTCACCCCTTTCTTTTTGGTTGACTTTTGCTAAATCTACTCCTATACTGTATGTACAAGCTTCGACCGAGGCTGAGTACATACAGAAAGGAGGCTTTCATTATGCCTGCAAATAAAAAGCAAACTTCTCCGAAGGCTGCTTCCGCGGCATCCAGCGTGTTACGTGACGGACGCACCAGTGCAAAGTCCAAGACCGCTGCTGGAAGTGCCTTAGCACAGACTCCTAGCAAGAAGAAAAAATAGTCTGTGCTGTGAAAACCTGGTGCAGGGCCGTCGCAAGGCTCTGCACCTCGCTTTCCTCTTTCTCCATCCCCAGTAATTGAAATACCGCATGTAGAATCTCATGCACCAGGGTCTGATTCTTTAAGGTCGTGGGTAAGTTCTTATCAATTCTGATTTCATTCGTTACAAAATCGATTTCTCCAAACTTGAACTCCCTTTTGTCTACTACATCTACTTCGATTACCTTGTAGGTAACTCCAAGGATATTTAACTCCATCCCCCTCTTCCCTCCTTTCCTTTGTGGTTGACTTTCTTTCGCTTTCCTCCTATACTTTAGGTACAGGCTCCCGCCAGAGCCAAGTACAAAGAAAGGAGGCTTCTACTATGGAACTTACTAATAGCGATAAGTTTTTGCTTGCAAAAACATTTACCGAACTTGCTATTCAGAACGACTTAATCACCCATTGGCAAGAACCGGAAGCTACGGCAAAAGAAGTAACCACGTTCTTCAATACCGTTTACGAAACCCTTGATTCCAAGGAAAACAAGTAGGTCCCTACCTACGCATCTGTGCTCTGGCGGACACCAGCTCCGCCAGGGCCTTTGTCATTTCCGGCATCAGTTCTGTTTTCTGCACAGAGTTTCCTTCGGTTGCATCTTTAATCCATCCACAGAGACTTATGATGGTTTCATCTACTTCTTCAAAAACGTCCACGTCCTTTTCTCCATTCATCCCTCTTCCCTCCTTTCTTTGGTATTGTTTTGTCCATAGACGGGTTTCTGTCAATAGAAAAAACAAAAAATTTCTCCACACCCCAACTCCCTTCCAGTGAAGCTACAAAATACTCTTTCCTTGAGCTTTCTGTGACAGTCGATTTGTCCTTTCAATGGACATATTACTCCATCAAATTGATTTTGTCAACCCCTTTTGTCAATTTAATGGACTTTTTTCTTGACATTTCTTTTTTCCCGTGATATTCTATGGATACAGGAGGTGATAAAATCATGACGCAAGGAGAACGCGTAAAAGCCGTCCGCAAGGCTATCGGTCTCACACTGGACAAGTTTGGTGCAAAACTCGGCGTAGGGAAAAGTACTATTTCAGCTATCGAAACGGGTGTCAATAATCTCACAGACCAAATGGCAAAGGCCATCTGCCGGGAGTTCAATGTGAACTACGCCTGGTTGGTGGATGAGCTGGGGGAAATGTTCATGGAACCGGATATAGAAATCATGGGAATGATTGACCGGATAATGACCGGAGAGAATGAGTTCCACAAGAACTGCTTCCGGCTCCTGGCCAAATTCACAGAAGAAGACCTTGCAGCAGTAGAACGGATCATCGACTACTGGAACGAAATAACCGGAGAAAGAAAAGAAGGCGACAGCGATTAACTGTCAGCCTTCTTTTTTTGTTTTGTCTATTGCAATAAAACCTTTCTTGTGTTATTATCTAACTATATTAAATCATAACACAAGGAGGAGTCCCCATGTATGGAATACTCGCTTTAGTTGTAACCGCATTGTCTTTTATACTTGCTCTCGTATTTGACCTTGGCAGCCTGGGAGCCTCAATCATCTACCTTCTACTAATAACCATAATAGGCTTACTATTTTTCCGCAAAAAGAATGATGTGACGGAGCTCCCGGACAGCGGCAATCAGAGGCTGACAGATTAACTGTCGGCCTCCTGCAGATAACAAAGCGTTACTATTGTGTTGATTCTCTTTTGTGATTGTTCGGACTTTATCTTCTCGATCATCCGGATACTACTCTCTTTATAACTGTTCTTCTTCTCTTCTGTTTTCTCTTTTTTCTTTTCTTTCATACGTACTTCCTCCGTTTTTGTCGTAAACAAGCTTTCTGCCTGTTCCACTATAAGTATGAGAGACGATTCCTCTATTTTCAGTGTGTATATAAGAAAACATCTTTACAAACTTTCGTCTTTTATATTACACATTCTAAACCGTATCACCTGAAATTGCAATACTTGCGACCGTTCATGATATAGAACGCTCCACCGTATACAGTTCTTCCACCGGTATCTCCAACACCTCCGCTATCTGCACCAACATATACAATGACGGATGAATCCGGTTCCGAGCGATATACGATACATAACTCTTGGATATCTGCGCCCTTCGCGCAATCTCACTTAATGATATGTTCTTCTGCCCCGCTGCCTCTGCCAGGTGATAAATTACTGTTGTCATATGCTCCTCCTTCAAATGTTGTCAAAATAGTATTCCACAAAATCTAAAGGATGTATTGATTTAAAGTGTCAAAAGTGCTATTATTGCAGTATATGAAGGTACTTAAACTTAACATACAAAACTTTCAACAAAGGAGAGACTTATGGGAAAAAACTTGAAAAAATCCTTGCTATTTGTTTCACTTATTGCATGTAGCTTTATTTCATGCTCCCCTTACTCAGAAATAAAAGCCCCTGTACCACCAACGAAATCTATATCTCCAACTCCAACGATTTCAAGAGAAGAAGCGGCTTTTAATGAAGCTGTTATACTAATCAACTCTGCGCCCTATTCCAAAAGTCAATTGATTAAGCAACTGGGCTATGCCGGATTTTCCGAGGAAGAGTCACTCTCTGCTGTTGAATCTCTTGACATTGACTGGTATCGGCAGGCTCATCGCAAGGCTCAAAGCATTGCTTCCATTATGACATTTACCCCAGAGAAGCTTACCGAACAACTCGAACTGGAAGGATTCACACATGACGAAGCTTTCTCTGCTGCTGTTGTATACGGTGTTGAGAGACCGGACCCGGCAGTCGAAAAGGCGAAAGAGTATTTGGAAGTCATGGCCTTCTCAAGAAAAGGCTTGATAGACCAATTAGAGTATGAGGGTTTTAGTACAGAAGACGCGACTCACGGTGCAGATAGTTGTGGTGCCAATTGGAATATCCAGGCAGAAAAGAAAGCCCGGTCATATATGGATATCATGACTTTTTCAAAGGAAGGATTAATTGAACAGCTAGAGTACGAAGGTTTTACACATTCTGAGGCCGCTTATGGTGCTTCTCTCGTGTTACCTTAATTATTTTCTAAATATACAAAAGAATGGGGGAATATAGTATGGTAGTAGAAAAAGATGAGGCCAGTGATAAGAATGAGCTGGTTGCAGCTGTTTTGGCATTATGTTGGGGCACCTTCGGTTTACATCGCTTCTATGTAGGTAAATGGATTTCCGGAACCGTATACCTGCTTTTTGGTAGTGTTGCTTTTCTTTTTAATCTTTTGGATGATTTGGGATTAAGTGTAATCTACAGTTCCTATATCTCTATTATCGCCTTTCTTCTGGTTGTGGTGGCGGTATTATATGATTTATTTGCACTGAAAAACGAGTCCTTCTTCGATGGCAAGAACAAGCTTCTTATCAGCAAGGGAACCCGCGAAGACTCCGGGCTTTTCCTCAGTCCAAAAGAAAAGGCAATTGCAAGTACCAATGCATGGATTATCTTTTTTTCATTCGTTCTGTTTGTGATCGTCCGGTATGTTATTTTCCCGGAAGTTGTGGTTATCTTAGCTTTATAAATCCCCCGGAACTGCTGAGGTGTACATTGCTCTTACCATATCGGTGACGTCAACGATATGGTTGAACCGGTGCAACTCAATCATTTTGTTGGCATCAACAAAATGATTGCATAATTCTTAACGTCTATGTTATAATCCGATTAACTTAAAATAAAAAGCCCCGGTGCGGGAACACCGGAGCCTAACCATACTGACACTTGGAAGTGCCATACTCTCTTCACTTGTATTATAGCACTTCCGCTTTAGAATGTCACGCATTTTTAAGAAAGGGGTGCTATTTTTATGCCTAGAAAGCGTCAAATCATGCGGAATCCGAATAACTACGGTACCATCAAGAAACTTTCCGGTAACCGGCGCCGGCCTTATATGGTCGGAGTGAACCCGCGCATCAATGATAAAGGGACCTATTCCTATGATATTCTGGGATATTATGAGGACCGTACCCAGGCGATGATCGCCCTTGCGGAGTATAACAAGAATCCGGTAGACCTCACCAACACCCGCATGACCTTCGCGGAGGTATTTGATGCCTATTTTGAGGACAAGTTCATTCGTTCAAAGAAAAAGCTTTCAAAATCCTCCGAAGCAAACACAAAGGTTGGCTTTAAGAACTGCGCCGTACTGCACAATCGGGTTTTCGCAGACCTGCGGCACTCGGACCTGCAAAGGGTTGTTGACGACTGTCCTCTCAAGCATGCCTCACTGGAACTGATTGTCTCCCTATATAACGGTATGTATGCCTTTGCTATGAGAGAAGATATTGTACAGCGCAACCATGCCGAATATGTTACCATCAACATCCCGGATGACGATGAACACGGAGTACGTATGTCTGACTCCGACGTAGCATTACTGTGGAAGCATAGTGATACTCCTTTTGTAAAAATCATTTTGATTTATCTTTACACCGGATGGCGTGCGAGAGAGCTTTCCGAGATACCGAAAAGCAATGTAGACATAAATGAAATGACCATGACAGGCGGTAAAAAGACCAAAGCAGGAAAGAACCGTATTATCCCTATTCATCCTCGAATTCAAGGATTCGTCAAAGAACTGTATGAAACAAAAGATGAATATTTACTTCCATCCCGTGGTTCTCACATGTCGTATGATAAGATTTATAAAAACTTTGCAAGCACTCTGCAGCAATGCGGAATCACCACAAAATATACTTTACACGACTGCCGTCATACGTTTGACTCCTGGCTTCATGATGCCGGTGTATCAGAGATGCTTCGCAACCTTTTAATGGGACATGCTGGAAAAACGTTAGATGAAAAAGTATATATACACAAGACGATTGACCAGCTCCGTGAAGCAATCGAAAGGCTTCCGTGAGTGTTGCTAGTTTGGGTTGTACACTTTAGATGGGGGTAAATAAAAAATAGAATAGGCATAGGACTTCAATTCCTGTATAATTAAGTCACCACAACAAAACACACAGAAAGGATTGAAGCCTATGCCTATATATGATTTTATAACAGAACTC
>JAGBBP010000006.1 GCA_017938405.1 Lachnospiraceae bacterium | reverse complement strand
TTGTCAATAGGAAATTTTATTTTTTATTTTCCGGATTTGTGGTATAGTGGTAAAAATCAAAGGAGAAGAGAATATGTTTGAGTATGTTTTGTTTGATCTGGATGGAACGTTAACAGACCCGAAAGTGGGCATTACGACTTGTGTGAAGCATGCGCTTAGGCACTTCGGTATTGAAGAGCCGGATAACGATAAGCTGACACCTTTTATCGGGCCACCGCTGACGGATAGTTTCAAAGAGTTTTACGGCTTTGATGACGAGCAGGCGCAGATGGGTCTTGTCAAATACAGGGAGCGTTTTTCAACTATCGGATGGAAGGAAAACGAGATTTATCCGGGCATGGAGGACATGCTTAAGGGACTTTATGATAAAGGAATCAAATTGGCGGTAGCTTCCAGTAAACCGAGAGTATTTGTAGAAAAAATATTGGAACTTTTTAATATCCGTCAGTATTTTGCAGTGGTTTGCGGTGCAGAATTGGATGGTTCACGTAATAGTAAACCTGCAGTTATGAAAGAAGCATTTGTACGTCTGGGTATTGTGACGGATGTGGATGCAGATTCCATTACGGATGAAAATTGTACCATTACAGAGCAGGAACTTTCGCAGATTGCGTCGGTATCCTGTGCTATGGTGGGTGATAGAAAATTCGATGTAAACGGCGCAAAGGCGCTTAAGGTGACTTCAGTTGCGGTATCTTACGGATATGCGCCGGAAGGGGAATTGGAAGCCTGCGGACCGGATTATTTGGTAGATACGGTTGAAGAACTTGGAAAAGTATTGGGACAGGAATAAGGCGTTATGAAGTTGAACTTACACCCGCTTCAAAACAGAATAAAAAAAGCTCCCGTGCCGGAGCCAACGTCGCTTTTAAAGGCGGTAAGCATTGTCTGGCCGGTGCTGGTTTATAATGTCATCAGTCAGGTGGTACTGATTGTATTTGCGTATTTTATGCAGTGGATTTCGTTAGAAAACGGAAACATGCTTCCGCTGGCGGAATGGGTTAGAGCACACTCGGTACTGATTTCCGGTGTGGTAAAAGCACTTTCCCTGGCAGCAGGTGCAGTCGCTGTGTGGCATTATTTTGTAAAAGAAACACCGGTAATTGCAATGCCCAAGGGACGTAAGAAAGACATCGGTATCCTTGTTATCCTTGGCGGATGTGCAGCACTTGCGGTGAATATTTTATTTTCACTGATTGGTTTTACCGGAAGTTCAGAGGTCTATGAGCAGGTTGCCGAAAAACAGTTTGCGCTACCGTTATGGGCAGGTATTATTTTGTATGGAATTGTATCACCCATTGCGGAGGAGATTGTATTTCGCGGTATCGTTTATAACCGCATGCATAGGCAGTATGGCAAATGGATTGCTATAATCAGTTCTGCTCTTTTATTTGGACTGTACCATGGAAACATTGTCCAGGCATTATACGGATTTATACTCGGCTTACTGATTGCGGTTTTATATGAGAAATATGCTTCGTTTGCAGTGCCGGTTATTATACACAGTGCGGCCAATGTTTTTGTATATGTAGTGACATCTGTTACGGGAGTGGCAGACATGGTAATGACATGGCCGGTTATGCTGATATGTATATTGTTGTCCGGCGGTTTATTGGGAGCGTGCCTAAGAAAAACAGAATAGAATGTGAAAAGAATCCGTTAAAAAAACTCTGCGGATTCTTTTTTACGCTTGCAAATCGAACAAATGTTTGCTATTATATATACAAACGTATGTTCGGAGGTTGGGATGGAATATAATTTGGCAAAAGTAAATACCGGAATCGCGCTGCCTGGTACCTGTTCCGTCTCCGTGCATCAGGATAGGGAGAGTATTAAGGAGAAACTTGGCATATTGGCGGATGCGGCTAAGTATGATGTGGCCTGTACCTCCAGTGGAGTGGACCGCAGGGGAGACGGCACCGGCATGGGCAATTCGATTGCCGCCGGTATCTGTCATAGTTTTTCTACGGATGGACGCTGTATCAGTCTGCTTAAGATTTTGATGAGTAATGAGTGCATATATGACTGTAAGTATTGCAGGAACCGTGCATCGAATGATATTGAGAGGGCTACCTTTACACCGGAGGAGATATGCACACTGACGATGGATTTTTACAGACGTAATTACATAGAGGGCTTGTTTTTAAGTTCGGGAATAATAAGGAATCCGAGTTACACGATGGAATTGCTGTTTCAGACGATGTGGCTGCTTCGCAATAAGTACCGTTTTCAGGGGTATATTCATTTGAAGGCAATTCCCGGAGCGGATCCGAGGCTTTTGGAGCAGGTCGGATATCTGGTGGACAGGATGAGTGTGAACTTAGAACTGCCGACAGCGGAAGGCCTTGCTAAGCTGGCACCGAATAAGAACCGTAAGACGATTCTGACACCGATGAGGCAGATTCAGAACGGGATTGTACAGAGTAAGAATGAATTGGCTGTTTATCGCCACGCTCCTTCTTTTGTGAGTGGCGGGCAGTCGACGCAGATGATTGTCGGCGCGACGCCGGAGACGGACTATCAGATTGTGAATGTCGCAGAGAGTCTTTACCGGAAGTTTAAGCTTAAGAGAGTGTTTTATTCGGCTTATGTACAGATTAATCAGGATAAGGATTTACCGGCACTTCCGGGAGGACCACCGCTTCTTAGGGAGCATCGGTTGTACCAGGCGGATTTTCTGATGCGGTTTTACGGATTTGAAGCAGGGGAACTGCTTAGTGAGGACAGACCGAATTTTAATGTGCTGCTGGATCCGAAGGCAGACTGGGCACTGCGCCATCTGGAGTTATTCCCGGTTGAGATTAACAGGGCGGATTACAATATGCTTTTGCGTATCCCGGGAATCGGTGTGAAGAGTGCGCAGAAGATTGTTAAGGCAAGGCGCGGATGCACGATTACTTTTGAACATCTTAAGAAGATGAATGTGTCTTTAAAGAGAGCATTGTATTTTATAACCTGTAACGGAAAGATGCTTTATCGTACTAAGATAGAAGAGGACTATATTACGAGGAATTTATTAAATGTGAAGGAGAGGCTCCCTTTTGATGTGGACGGCGTAACGTATAAGCAGGTGACGCTTTTTGATACGGGCTTATTTC
>JAGBBP010000029.1 GCA_017938405.1 Lachnospiraceae bacterium | reverse complement strand
CTCCAGAGACGGCACGTCAATCCAGGCAATAATATCCTCCGGAGCACCGGCCGCAACCGCTGCTTCCAGCACAATCTTTGCTGCCGCAATGGTGGAATTCTTTGCCCGCGGGTGTGGGCTGATAATAATACCGTTTCTGGTTTTTAAACTGATTAATGTTTTAAAAATCGCAGTAGAAGTCGGGTTGGTGGTCGGGATAACCGCTGCTACCACACCGATGGACTCTGCCACTTTCTTAATACCGAACGCCTTATCTTCTTCAATGATACCACAGGTCTTGGTATCTCTATACTGGTTGTAAATATACTCTGCCGCATAGTGGTTTTTAATTACCTTATCTTCCACTACACCCATGCCGGTCTCTTCCACTGCCATCTTTGCAAGCGGAATTCTTGCCTTATCCGCAGCGGTTGCCGCTGCAAGGAAAATCTTGTCTACCTGTTCCTGCGTATACTCCGCAAATTTCTTCTGTGCAGCTTTCACTCTCGCAATCGCCGCTTCCAGTGCTTCTACACTGTCTACTACTTCATAGTGTTTCGTTTCCATACACGACCTCCTATTCGGTATAACCAAAAGATTCAAGAGTAGCATATTCAACCGTTGCGCTTCCCTTGTCTGTTAAAAATTTAACATACTTTTGTTCAGTTGTCAATAGAATAATCAAATTTTTAACATTTTTCTTAACTCCCCCTCCCTCCGCCTTCAAAAAGGGGACTATCGCCTCTGCAACAGTCCCCGTAACAAATCTGCTTTTTTATTCCTGTACCTTATAGTCAATACCGCTAAAGAATGCCGTGTTACCGCTTTCCTTACCGTTTGCGGTTGCAAACATACCGATGGTACATCCTACAAAACCGCCTGCGGACTCGGTACTTAAAAACTTTGTGGAAAGGCCGTCTGCCAATACCTTTTCACCGGCTCCCGCATCATAAGAAAGGGTCGCCGTCTGTCCCTTTTGCGTAATGGTAAAGCTTACCTTTTCTGCCGTCAGTTCTTCCGCCGCAACAAGTTCGATGCCGCCCTGTACACTGTTCTTTGCCACGCGCACCTGGTTCTTTCCGTCAAACTTGCCGTAAACTACTGCCAAAAATGCCTGCTCACTCTGTAAAAGTGCAAGGCCTGCCGCCTCGCCGTCCTGTGCCGGCGTAAAATCTACCGTAGTCTTTGCGGTAAAGCAATAAGAAGTCTGCCGAAGGCCTAAATATGCCGCCGGCTCTTTCTCCGCCAACGTATACGGTAAGAGTTTTAAGCGATACCCGTCGCCCTCACCCTTTGCCATGCCACCCACCGGATTACGCAGCTTTACCATGGAAAACGGAATGCCGTCTACATCCTTTCCGCTGGTAATAAGCTCGTCGCCTTCGGTTTCCGTAAGCGGAACCGTCACCGTATCCTCTAAGATACCGATACCTGCGTTAAATACCGGCCAGCCGTCTTCCCAGGTCACCTTTGCAAGGAAGGTCTCACGGCCCATATTGGTGTGCCATTCACACGGTCTGGAGGCTAACATTACGGAATACCAGTTCCCCTCGGTATCCTCAATCAAATCCGCATGACCCACATAACGAATCGGATAATCCTTTCCGAGATGACGATGGGTAAATACCGGATTCATGAGATTGTTCTCATACGGTCCCCAAAGATTCTTACTTCTGGCTACGCAAACCGCATGAGCCGGACCGGTACCGCCTTCTGCATGGAGAATATAGTAATAACCGTCCTTCTTATAAAGATGCGGTCCCTCCGGCCACTCTGCCTTACGCATGGCGCCGTTCCAAACCATCTTGTAGTCACCCACCAGACACCAATTCTCTAAATCTACTTCCTGTATGTAGATATACCAGTCCCCGTTATGACCGACACCTTCCGGATTCGGTCTGGTGCCGATGTAATAACACTTTCCGTCATCGTCGAAGAACAGACTCGGGTCAATGCCGTCCGCGCCTGTAAGATAATGCGGCTCAGACCACGGACCTGCCGGATCGGTGGCGGTTACCACGAAGTTTCCGCCGTAACTCACATTGGTGGTAATCATATAAAAAGTTCCCTCATGGTAACGGATGGTCGGTGCAAAAATACCACGGGACATCCCGTCATGACCAAGCGGAAGCTGGGAATTTCTGTCCAACACATTACCGATTTGATGCCAGTGCTTCAAATCCGTACTCTCAAAAATCGGAACACCCGGAAAATAGCAAAAGCTGGAATTTACAAGATAAAACTTTCCGTTTACCGCACAGGCGGACGGGTCCGGGTAAAAGCCCGGTAAAATAGGGTTCTTAATTTCCATAAGTTTCTTCTCCTTGTATTAATTTTCTAACCTTACTTTTTCAATAAATCCTTGTACGTTCCAGTGTACCATATTCGATAAAAACAAGCAACAACTTTAGTGAAAACAAAAACAGTCCCGCTTATGATTCTCACATAAGCAGGACCATCTATTCATAAAACAAAGCTATTTCACAGTAACGATTCTTCCTTCCGCTCATTCACTACCGGAAAGTCAACTTTCCCTCAAACTCCGGATCCGCATTTTGCGGTAACGCATACAAACTGGTAGTCAAATCGTTCAAATCCGATGCAGACTCCTTGCCGTACAGATGATAATCCGCAAAATCCAACAGATATACCAAATCGGAATCCGTTACCATATGTCCCGACGGATGCAAGCATACCGCCAGATGGTCCGCGATTCCCATATACTCAAACAAGTCCTTGGAAGCCAGATAGTTCATCCACATGGCCGGAGCGTTTACCCAGTCTTCATCGCAGTAGGAGCCGGAAATCACCAGATACCGGTCGCCTCTTCCGCAAAGAGCGGACAACATGTACTGTTCTAACGGCATTACCCACTCATCTTTAAATACCTGGAAATTATCGTTAAACCAATGGCCTTCCGCATCACTGCGTAAGCTGCCTAACGGTTCGTTTTTCCCGAAGGTATACGCTTCTCCCCGATTGATTTCCGTATAATCATAGGCCGTTCCCTCAGATACGTAGCGGTACAATGCCATACCGCCCGCACCGGAACAGGACGGAGCCGTAATCTTGATACGCGGTTCCAACGCACCCGCCACTGCGGTAGCCTTACCAAATCGGGATACGCCCGTCAGCAAAAAGTCCGTGGTAGTCAGGCCGAGTTCCTCGCCGGCACCGTTCTCCAGTGCATCAATAGCCTTGGATACACTCCAGCCCCACGCTGCCAGCACGCCGGTCTGCTCTTCCCAGGTCTCCCCGTACGGATACAAATCGTAAAACACGCCGGTTCTGGAGGAATTATCCGCTGCAATCTCCATCGGGTTGATGGACAATACCGCATAGCCCCTCTCATTGGCGTAATCCGGCTTCATCAAGCCAAAGATAGAAAACAATACCGGAGCCTTTTCATATACCTTATTGGTCGGAAGCGCCAATGTCACCTTATAAGAGGCAGACTTTTCTCCGTTATTTACCGTTACGGCCATCTCGTTACCGGATACCGCATAGGTTACCGTCTCCTTGGTCGCATCCGGCATAGGACCGTACATATAGTACTCATACATGTGCTTCAGTTCTTCCAAACGTTCGTCAAACTCCGCCGGGTTTGTCACCTGACGTCCGTCCAAAAAGGTGTACGGATCCGGCATTTCAATCTTTTCCGTAAACTTAGACGGGTCCGGAAGTCCGTACTGATTGACCAAATTCGAAATCGTTTCTTTTAATTCTTTTAACATATCATTGTATTCCTGCTGGGAGACAAGTTCCGTCTCTCCCTTTTCCACCAACGCATCCGCCTTGTCAAAGGCCTCCTGCAAAGTGTCACCGTTTTGAAATTGACTCAGGTCCTTATATCGTTCCTTCATCTCCTTCATTTGTCCCAGTAACAATTGCGGATTCCCTGCCCCTACCGGACGCTTCGTCGGTTCCGCAGTCATCTCCTCCTGTTCCGTTTTATTTTCAGACGCCGGAGTCGAGGTATCCTCCGCCGGTGCCTGTGTAACTTCTGCCCGAAGAGATGCCGTCGGTGTCACATCCGTCGCCTTTCCGGTACTACATCCGGCCAGACACAGTGCAACCGCCAACATCCCCAATACAAATTTCTTTTTCATCCCAATATCCTTCTTACTTCGCAGCCTTCTTGATTGCTTCCCAAAGGCCTTCGATGTAAACCGCACCAAGTGCTCTGTCATATAAGCCGTAGCCCGGTCTTGCCTGCTCGTCCCAAATCATTCTGCCGTGGTCCGGACGAATCACGCCGTCGAAGCCCATCTCCTGCAACGCCTTTACGATTTCGTACATATCAAAGCTTCCTTCGGAAGAAAGATGTGCACTTTCATGGAACTCGTCGTCCGTGATAAACTTTACGTTACGGATATGAGCAAAGTGAATACGCTCCGCAATCTTCGGGTTACGGATAATCTTCGGCAAATCGTTCTTGCGGCTGCTGCCCAAAGAACCGGTACAGAAGGTAAATCCGTGAAGTTTACTCGGGTGAAGGGCCGCCACCTTAAGTAAGGACTCCTCACTGGTTACAATACGCGGCAGTCCGAAAATATCCCAAGCCGGGTCATCCGGATGTACCGCCATCTTGATACCGTACTTTTCACAGGTCGGCATAATCTTGTTGATAAAGTATCCGTAATTCTCCAGAAGCTGCTCGTGGGTCATACCCTTATACTTCTCGAACAACGCCTTAATTTCATCCTTACGGTTCGGCTCCCAGCCCGGCATGACAAAGCCGCCGCTTTCCTTCTCAATCTTCTCAAACATGGCATCCGGGTCCATACCGTCGATATGTTTTGCATCATAAGAAAGCACGGTGGAACCGTCCGCAAGCGGTCTTGCAAGGTCGGTTCTGGTCCAGTCAAATACCGGCATGAAATTATAACATACCAACTTCACGCCTGCCTTACCGACACTTTCCAAAGATGTAATGTAATTCTCAATTAACTTATCTCTGGTCGGTGCACCAAGCTTAATATCCTCATGGATGTTGATGCTTTCCACACCGGCAAGAGTCAGGCCCGCTGCCTCCACCTCATTCTTTAACTCCATTACCTGCTCGTAGCTCCACGGCTCACCAGCCGGAATATCATGCAGTGCCGAGATAACACCGGTCACACCCGGAATCTGGCGAATCTGCTGCAGGGTCACACTGTCGTTTTTACTGCCGTACCAACGTAACGTCATTTCCATAATTTTTTCCTCCTGATTCTTTCTGTTCTGTTTTTTGACTACCTCTTACTTGTTTCTAATCCCAACTTCAAATATCGTGCTTTCTTAGAAGAACTCCCGACCCTTTGCATCCGCAATACCGGACTTACGGTAGAAGTAAGAATTCACAATATCTCTCCAATCCTTCGCGTGCGCCGCCTGATGCTCAAACCGTGGCAGGATACGCTTATAAATATCCTCCGGAATTACATCCTTTAAGCTCTTAATGGTTTCAAGGAAGCCCTCAGCCTGCTCCGCCCCCTCAAAGTGGGTATCGTAAATATGCTGGATCAGCGTCTTCCCGCTCTTTAACACGTAATCGTAACGGATGTAATGGAAGAAAAGTAACAACTCTTCCGGACAGGTGGCCGGGTCTTCGTACATCTTAAAGTTCTGCTCACGGTACTGGGTTGTATAGCCGGTACCCTTGGTGGTACGGTCCACACCGATACCGTGTAAATCCGCACGGTGGTAGGTTCCCCAACGGTCGTATTCGTAACCGTCCACATTCGGGCCGTAATGGTGGTTCGGATTTACCATCCAGCCGATGCCTAACGGAGAGGTGTACTTTTCGTATACTTCTCTGGAACAAAGGGCCATATCGGTCAAGGCCGCCACTGCCTTTTCGTCCTTTGTAATTGTAAGCTTAATCCACTCCTCTGCGATTTCCTTCGCGGAAAGGGAAGTAGTAAATGCCAAACGTCCGAAACCGTACCAGTTCAGTGCCGCAAAATCATGACCGGTCCAGTTCTCATCGTTACCGGTGTTGGTCACCGCTGCCATACCGCAGGCAGACTGGGTAAAGGTACGTCCTGCCACAATATCCGCCACCGTGTCGTGTTCCGGTGCACAGTAGGTCTTGAAATCAAGGACCTCCTTCCACATCGGAATCAAATAACAGAAATGTCTCTGCTGACCGGTGTACTCCTGTGCCGCCTGTACCTCCAAAATCTGATTTGTCTTCTCAAGGCCGCCCAGAAGCGGGGAAATCGGCTCACGAATCTGGAAGTCCATCGGACCGTTCTTAATCTGCAGCACCACATTGTTCGCAAACTGACCGTCTAACGGCTTAAAGTGGTCATAGCCGGCGCGGGCACGGTCGGTCTTTCTGTCTCTCCAGTCCTGGGTACAATTATATACAAAGCAACGCCAGATAATCTTACCGTCAAACGGTGCCACCATCTCGGCTAACATATTGGCACCCTCTGCCTGGGTTCTGCCGTAGGTATGCGGTCCCGGGCGTCCCTCGGAGTCTGCCTTTACAAGGAAACCGGCCAGTTTCGGAATTGCCGTAAACACATTTTTCATGGTATCCTTCCACCATGCTCTGACATCCGCATCCAGCGGATCAGACACAGGAAGTCCCGCCAGCTCCATCGGTGCCGCAAAGTTCAAGGAAAGGTACAAATCCACACCGTACTCGGCAAAGATCTCGGACATCGCCTTTAATTCTTTCTCATAACGTGGGGTAATGAGATAGGTGGCCGCTTGTTTTACATTTACATTGTTAATGACGGAAGCATTAATACCTACGGAAGCACATAATCTTGCGTACTCTCGCGTACGGTCGTTTACCACTACCTCGTTATTTACAAAGAAAAAGGACTCACCGGAATAACCGCGCTCAATGCTGTTGTCCATATTGTCCCAGTGATTCATCATACGAAGCGGATTATCCGGAACAATCTTCTTATCACAAGACGTAAGCGCCCCCTCAATAATCTCCGTACGAATCAAATCAAAGGCACCGTACAAAACACCCCGGCCGGTTCCGGAAATAATGTATGCCGCCGTATCGGTTACTACCATCCGGTAACCCTCTTTATAGGTATCCTCAAATGCCGGCAAATACACCAACACAAGTCCGGTCTCACAACCGGTCAGATTTTTCAGTTCCGTTGCCGACGGTTCCGCTCCGAAAAAGGATGCGGTTTTGCTTTCGTTCTTTAACTCGGTTCCGAATAATTCTTTTGCCGCACGGGTCAGTTCCTTTACTGCTGTCTCCACCGTTTGCGGAACCGGATTTTTCTCAGAATCCGCTACTACGGTTACTTTTTCCCAAAGTGTCGAATTTGTAAGCGCTTTCATTT
Organism: Lachnospiraceae bacterium; assembly: GCA_017938405.1. Lineage (GTDB taxonomy): Bacteria > Bacillota > Clostridia > Lachnospirales > Lachnospiraceae > SIG307. The sequence continues at coordinate 54,540 of JAGBBP010000029.1, read as the reverse complement.
TATATGAAAGCCAAGCATTGGTATACTCTGCCATAGGGCACCTCCTACGTTCTGTTATTTTCAGTATACCTTATCTTTCCCTTTTTTGCAACGGTTTTCTTTCAGCATTCCTCATTTTTGACAGGGATTTTTGAAAACGCTTTCATAACCTCTTTGCTTTGTTCATATTCTTACAACCTTGCTCAGATGATTTCATTGACAGATTTCTCTTGTTTTGTTACGATATTATTATGAGTTAGAACGCTAATCTATCATTAGCAGTGTATATGGAGGAGGTTATTATGGCACAAAAAGCAAAAATCACGGTTCATCCGTCCTTTACCATCGGCGAGATTTCTCCGAGATTGTTCAGTACATTCTTAGAGCCCATCGGTACCATGGTAAACGGCACCATGTTCAATCCGAAACACCCGACCGCAAATGAGCTGGGCTTCCGTCAGGATTTTATCGACGCATTAAAGAAGACCGGCATGCCGGCTTGTCGTCTTCCGGGCGGAAACTTTGTATCCGGTTGGGAATGGAAGGATTCCATCGGCCCGAAGGACCAGAGAAAGAAGCACTTAGACCTTGCCTGGTATCAGTACATTACCAATGAAGTCGGTCACGACGAATACTTACAGTGGGCAGAGCAGGTAGGCACCGAGGCAATGTACACCATCAATCTCGGCACCGGTGACATCAAGGACGCCCAGCATATCGTAGAATACACCAACCATCCGGGCGGTACCTACTGGTCCGATTTGCGTCGTCAGTACGGTCACGAGAATCCGTACGACGTTAAGACCTGGTATCTGGGCAACGAAATGGACGGCCCGTGGCAAATCGGCTCCTGGGGACAGAACCCGAAGGGCTACGGTATTTTATGTAACGAAGTTTCCAAGGTTATGAAGTGGACCGATGCCCGCATCGAGACAGCAGTTTGCGCGTCCTCTTCTCTTTGGATGAATACCTATCCGCAGTGGGAAGAAGACGTTTTGCAGGAGTGCTACGATACAGTAGACTACATTTCCATGCACCACTACCACGCTGCACCTCCGGGAGATTATAAGGCATTGCTTGGCGGTTCCCACTACTACGAAGACTTTATTAACACCGAAGTTGCACTTTGTGACTTGATTCAGGCAAAGCATCATTCCCCGAAGAAGATGATGCTGTCCTTTGATGAGTACGGCGGAATGATTCGTCCGAACGAAGCTCTTCATCCGGGATACGGCCCTTACAACATGGCAATGTCCCACTACCGCTTCAATCCGGACAAAAAGTACATCCTTCACGACCCGGACAATATGCCGGAGCGCATGTTCCCGGGCAGCGAAATGCTGCAGACTCTTTCCATGGCATCCATTCAGCTGGCATTCCTGCGTCACGCAGACCGCGTAAAAATCGGTTGTATGACCGGAGGACTTGGCGCACTTTGTGCCTCCAACCATGACCATGTATGGAAGTCCGCTTCCCATCACATCTTCATGCAGATGATGCAGTACGCAAAGGGCACTTCCTTACAGGTAGATACCGCATGTGAGACCTATGACATCCCGGGCTATGCTGTAAATGACACCTCCCAATATGTGGAGAAGGAAGGGGTTCCGTACGTGGACACCGCTGCCGCTTACGACGCAGACTCCGATTCCTTAACCATCTTTGCCATCAACCGTAACGCCGAAACCTCCTATCCGGTAGAACTGGACATCCGCGGTTTCGAAGGCTTTACCTTTGAGGAGCAGATTGTAGTTTACAGTGAAGATTTAGATGCAAAGAACAGCTTCGACAACGAGAATGTAATCCTTCCGCAGACCGTATCCGGTCAGACCTTCGAGGGCGGAAAGCTTACCGCCGAGGTACAGCCGTTGTCTTGGAATGTGTTCCGGTTTAAGAAGATGAACTAGGCGTTTTTGCTATCTGACGTAAGTTTTCTATTATCGCTCTGTCGGATGGTGTATGTTTTTTTGCATGTCGCAACGCTTCGTCAAACTTCCTCTAACCGGTTCTAAACGTCTCTCGGTAGCGTCCTCGAGACTTAGAACCGCTAAGAGGTGATTTCGACTCAGCTAAAGACGCGGCCCTTCGGGCAAATGACAAAAAAACATACACCATCCGACAGAGCGATTTAGTTTACATTCCTTACAGATAGCAAAAACTAGGTTTCTCCAATATTGAGAGACCTAGTTTTTAATCATAATCACTTCTTCTCTATCTTCTATGCTCTAAATTTAATACCTTCATTAATGCTTCCTGTAATACCCGGGATACGTTGATTCCGGCATGTTCTGCCTCGTAGTTCAACCAGCTCGGTAATGCGACATTCCGTCTGACTGTTTTGGTATCAATTTTTCTCCGATACTCTCCGGAGTCAATATCCACAAAGGAAATCACAGTAGCTCCTTCTCCTGCAAATGTCGCTGCGGAAACATCCAACGCATTCATATCCGAAGGCTCCGGAATCTCTTCTTTCGCATCCTCTCTGGATACGCAGTTCAGCTCAATGGCATCTCGCGCCATCTCAATAGCATCCGACATATCTTTCCCTTCTGTGAGTATTTCCAAATCAGGCACCTCTACCAGCACACAACTCTTTGCTTTTGTAAAAAAAACAGGATATACACTTCTCATTCTATCTCCTCCGATTCTTCGCACCTCATATACTCCACTGCACAAACAAACGTTATAATAAACCTCTTCGCCTCAGGATTGCTTTTGCCAGCATCTCATTAATCTCTTTATGTCGCGGAATTTCCTCTCGTTCCGTCCCTCTGACATAAATGTCATGACTTCCTCCATGACGTTCAAAAACAAATCCACCCTTTTCCAGTCGTTTAATCAATTCCTTTCCTTTCATTTGTACCCCTTTTCACCTTTCATTATACACACTTTTTGCGCAACCGTCAACCTCTTATACACACTTTTACACAATATCATTTTTCATATTGATACGGAACATACGGCAAAATCCCCCAGGTAATTTCATCCGCATAATGTACTTCCGTATGTATTACCGAACGATAATCTGCCGATGTAGCCTTAATACATGGAAAATCCTTGCATTCCTTACACTCGGCAAGGCCCTTCTTCGGTGCACAGTCCTTCGCATTACACGGATCGTCCTTACAATAACACTCCGGACTGTAACATCCGTTGCAACGCATACTCCAATCCGTTATGCCCCACATTTTCTGCAAGTGCGGTTCCATTATCGCGCGCTGTTCTTCTGTCGTACCGACATAATGAACGCATAGATCACACCGCTGACCGCACATGGAATACACCGCATTCTCCTTCGGAAACAGCTTGCGGTTCGGCTTTTTCTTTATGAGAATCAGCCTCTTAACCTCCTCCAGCTGCTCCCGAGTCGTTACATCAATGAACATCCATTTCCCGTCATGATACGTCTTGGAACCGTCATAATAATCCAGAATATACTTTGAAAATTCCTCCCGTCTTGTTTCAAACACTTCCCGCTCTTTCTTTCCGAATATTACAAGAAATGTATATTTATCTTCATGGAGGTATATGGTCAGAATAGTTTTTGCTCCCTGTTTAAACTTTAACTCATCCTTGCCGTCACCGATTTCATCCAGCCGATAGTTTCCCCTCATAAATACCATCGTCTCATGGCTGATTCTCTCTAGATTATTCATATGTGTCCTCCATACTATCCTCGTTAGCTGTCATTAGGTTTCGTATTATTCCATAGTTTAATTATATCATACCCACACCCCAATTGTCAAACATATGTTCTGTTTTATTATTCAAACCTCTATCCCTTAGATTTTCTCAAAAAAAGGTGCCCACCCACAGGCACCTTTCCCATCAATCCTATCAATTACATATTTTTAATACCCAAAACTCCCCTCCAGAGACTCGTCATTTTCAATCCAATCCTGTACCTCAATCACACGATACTCGTTTTCCGTATCCCGGATAACCACCTGCTTAATCCCGGCATTGATGACCATCCGCTTACACATGGAGCAGCTGCTGGATTTCTCGATATACGCTCCCGTCCCGACTTCTTTTCCTACCAGATAGAGCGTACTGTCAATCATTTTCTCCCGTTCCGCACTGATAATGGCGTTGGCCTCCGCATGAACGCTACGACACAGTTCATACCGTTCTCCTCTCGGAATATTTAACTGCTGTCTGATACAATATCCCAAATCACTGCAATTCTTTCTTCCCCGCGGTGCCCCTACATATCCCGTAGAGATTACCTCATCGTTTTTCACAATCACAGCTCCGTAATGTCTGCGCAAGCAAGTGCAACGCTTCGAAACCACTTCCGCCAGGTCAAGATAATAATTGACTTTATCCCGTCTCTCCATGAAAAAATCCTCCCGCTTCATTCATTTGCCATCTCTTGTCTTGCTCTACTGTTCTTTCACACAATCCGCATACTCCATCAGTGCAGCATAACACCCCGGGAATTCCTTCTTTACGGAAATAATCTTGCCGTTTGTATCAAGAAATCCGTGCTCCGAATGCCCTTCACAGACAAGGGTACCATCCTCCTTGTACATGGCATAACGAAGTTTCAGCTTCACGCCGCGGAATTCTTCAATTCCAACTTCAATGCGAATCCGTTCCGGAAACTTCGTACTTACCTTATACTTACATTCCACTCCGGTCACCGGAGAAACCATTCCCAACTCTTCCAAACGGTCCATTCCCCATCCGATTTGTTCCATAAAATCCACTCTCGCCTCTTCCATCCAGCGAATATAGTTGGAATGGTGCACGATGCCCATCTTATCGGTTTCGTAATACTGTACTTTGTGTTCATATGCTCTCATTTATCGTTCCTCCCTAATATCTTCTATCTTTTCGAATTACCTCGCGAACATCTTCCTCCGGCTTGCAAACCGCCTACTTTTGTAACAACTCCACAAGCGTCTCAAACACAAACTCTGTTGCCGTTTCTCTTACCACGTTTCGTCCCAAATTGCCGAACTGCTTTGTCACCGTGATCACTTCTCCGTTCACATAGAATCCGAAGCAAACCATGCCCACCGGTTTTGTGGCGGTTCCGCCGGACGGTCCCGCAATTCCGGACACACCGACACCCACCTCAGCGTTTTGTGCCTTTGCCACACCTTCCGCCATCTGCCCGGCTACCGGTTCGCTGACCACGCCATAGCTTTCTATTGTCTCCTGCTTCACGCCGAGATACTTTATCTTCGCCTCGTTTGCGTAGGTCACCACACCGGCATCAAACACCGCCGAGGCACTGGCCACACTGACCAACCGTGCGGAACAAAGCCCTCCGGTACAGGACTCCGCAAAGGAGATATGATAGCCTTTTTCTTGTAGTAGTGCTACAACTTTTTCTTCCGATGTTGGCAATGCTTTGCTGTTTTCCATCGTGTATTTCATCCTTTCTCACTCTCTAGTTTCCGCACTCAATACTAATCTGATTGAACACATGCAATATATCGTCCGTTACCAAGTTTGCCTTTTCTTCACCGGACTTATCCATGACAATATGCCCTTTATCCATCATCAACAAGCGGCTGCCGTATTCCACTGCATAACGAAGGTTATGGGTAACCATAATAGCCGTCAGCTTCTTTTCCTTTACCACTTTATCCGTTAACTGCATAATAATCTCTGCCGTATGCGGATCAAGTGCTGCCGTATGCTCATCTAAAATCAAAAAATCAAGTGGCGTTAACGTTGCCATCACAAGAGAAACCGCCTGTCTTTGTCCACCGGACAAGGCCCCAAGTTTTACATTCATTTTATCCTCTAACCCAAGACCGAGACTTGAAAGCTGCTCCTTATAATACCCGGCTCTTGCCTTATTTACCCCGGAAGAAAGGCCGAAGCGCTTTCCCTTATGGTCTGCCAGAGACATATTTTCCAATATAGTCATATTCGGACAAGTGCCTAATGCGGGATTCTGATATACCCGTCCCATCTTGCGATACCGTTCAAATTCTTTCATACGGTCAATACTTTCTCCGTTAATCAACACCTGTCCTTTATCAATCGGAATACTCCCGCACATAATATTTAGCATAGAAGTTTTACCGCTGCCGTTACTACCCACAACCGACACAAACTCTCCGTCTCCTACCGTCAGATTGAAGTCATCAAACAGACACATTTCCGTTACCGTGCCCGCATTATAAATCTTAGAAATGTGTTTCATCTCAAGCATGCTTCTTTGTGCCCCCCCTTCTGACGATTTCCCACCACCAAAATCACAAGGAACAATACCGCCGTCACCAGTTTTAACAGGTTCGCCGGAAGTCCGAGGCTAATGGCAATCTGAATACAAACCTTATAAATCACACTTCCCACCACCACAGCGGTAGTCCCCTTTACGAAACCTTCTTTCTTAAAAATAGTCGTACCGATAATTACCGTTGCCAGACCGAATACCATCTGACCGGTTCCCATCGTAGCGGAGAAGCTTCTCTGCTCATGACATACGACACAGCCACAAAGTGCTACTAACGCATTCGCAATGACAAGACCTAAAATCTTTACCTTGCCCTTATCCTTAGCAAGAGAAGTTACCAACACATCATTGTCGCCCACCGCCCGGAGTAAAAGACCGTTCTTTGTTTTAAAATATAAATCCAGTAAGATTTTAAAAATCACTACCAAGAGGAACGCTACAATCAGCTTTCTCTGTAATAACGTAAAGTTGCCGAACACGGTTGCTACAGGTTCTGCGGTAAAAATCGTGTCCACATCTCTACCCACTGCAAGATTGGATCCTGCAATCTGCAAATTAATAGAAAACAGTGCCGTCATGGTGATAATGCCTGCAAGCAAATCACGCACTCCAAAACATACGTGAATCACACCGGTCACAAGACCGGCCAAAGCACCCACTGCCATAGCCAAAGGCAAGGTCAAATACGGATTCACTCCTTTTACCAGCAGCACCGCCGTAACAGCCGCTCCCAGCGGGAAGCTTCCGTCCACCGTCAAATCCGGAAAATCCAAAATCTTATAAGTAATGTAAATACCGTAGGACAGCAGGGCATAAATAAAGCCCTGCGTCACTGTACTGATAATTAAGTCAAGCATTGTTCTGCTCCAATCTTTGCTGTTTACAATTATTCCTGAGATTCGATTGCTTTCTCCGCAATGTCTGCCGGAACCGTCATACCCATTTCGGCAATTGCTGCAGAGTTAATATAAATACCGTACTCTGCAATGGTTTCGTACGGAATCTCGGAAGCCTTCGCCTCGCCCTTTAACACCTTTGCTGCCATAGCACCGGTCTGGCGGCCAAGCTCAAAATAGTCAATCCCTGCCGCAGCCACACAACCAAGGGTAACCTGTTCTACTTCACTTCCATATACCGGAATCTCTGCCTCATTGGTTTTCTCCAATACAGAAGAAAGGACACCTACTACATTATTATCCGTCAAATTAGAGAAACAGTCAACACCCTTACTGATTAACATATCTGCCGCCTGAGTTACCTCGGACTGCGCCGTTACCCCCACTGCCTCAACAGTAAAACCATAGTTGCCCGCCTTTGCCTGATACTCCTCAATGGCAGACACGGAATTCGGCTCGCTGGTGGTATAGATGATGCCGATGGTATCTGCTTCCGGCTGCATTTTACGAATCAAATCAAGCTGTGCTTCTACCGGGAGCTTATCGGAAGTTCCTGTAATATTACCGCTGTCAAGCTTTGCCTTTACCGGATCGGTAATTGCGGTAAAAATCACCGGAATATCCTTATCTTCTGCTGCTGCAAAACAAGCCGTTGCCGCATTGGTAGCAATCCCACACATCAAATCCACGTTCTTAGCAGAAAAGTTCTGTCCGATTTGGGTACAAATATTGTCGTCAAACCCTGCATTCTGATAATCAACGGTAAAGTCTGTTCCTTCTACCAAGCCTGCATCCGCAAGCCCCTGTAAAAATCCCTCACGGCAGTTATCCAAAGAACCATGCTCTCCGTATTGGCTGATACCGATTACCGGCATTTTCTTTTCGCCACAAGCTCCCATACCAAATACCATTGCCATTGCTACTACTGCACAAAGTGCTCTTTTCATTGTCTTTCTCATACTGATGTCCTCCTAATAATTAAATTTATGCATAACGAAAAGTCCCGCCCCATGTATACTAAACGTTAGCTACATGGGACAGGACTTGAATATCCTGCGGTGCCACCCATATTGATGATTGCTCATCCTCTCTGCTTCGCACTATCATGCGAACCGTACCGTAACGGGGTACATTCCGTCGACTGCTACTTGCTTCAGCACTGCCAAAGTGTTCGGTCGCCCTCCTAAGTCCATTCCCCTGTCATTCCACTGCTGCAATCACACCGTCTGCAACTCTCTGAAAGCTTCCCGTACAGGCTACTTACTCTTAGTCATCGGTTTCTTTTTGATGAAACTGATTCTAGCACCGAAGTTTTTAAATGTCAATCCCTTTTTTCAATTTGACACAAATTTTTTCTTTCGGACTTCTTAACGTCAGTTCCGGCACACAGCATCCCCTGCACCCTTACTCCGTCAAAAAGCATCCACCTACCGCAAGAACCCTGCGTTGTGCTTTTAGAATTTCTTCCTCCGTACCGTTCCACCGGTCAATGTCTTCACTCACAAAATAGAGTAACCGGTCCGACAAATTCAGCAAGAACCTTTCGATGATTTTTCCGGAGGCTCCGCTTAAAGCTGCCGTTAAGGTTTCATTATCCAGATTACGTAAAATCACCTGAATCTCAAAATCCCCAACCGGTTCAAAGCGTTCCAACAAGTCGGTTTTCTCCGAGAACATTATTTTATTCCTATATTTCCCGATAATTTCCTCCCTCGTCCGTTTGCCTTGTTTCCCTCTTCTTGCATCCTCCAGTTTCTCCCAATACCCCACACCCACATAGGATGCAATGATTTCCCGCAACAGTTCGGGATGCGCTCCGGAAGCAATCAGCTCAAGCACATGTACAATCATATGGCCTTCTCTTTGTTCCTCAGCAGCCAGCGTCGTCACATAGTTTTTCAAGAGCCGAAATACCAGTTCATTGTCCATTTTCTTCAGAAATGACTGTAAGAAAAAGTGAATCGCAAAGGGTAAAAACCTGCTTTCTCCCTTATACACTTTCCTGCGGTTGTCTAAAGCCAACAGCCCTTCCTGCCTGCTGATTTCACTGCACGCAAGCAGCTCTTCGGCCACTTCCACCAGGCGCAGTTTTTCGCTGTTGTAAATTCCGACTTTTTCCAGACGCTTTTCTTCTCTTCCTACCAGTTCATCGATACTGCACTCAAAATAGTCCGCCAGTTCCCATAACATTTCGATACTGGGATTAGCAAGATTCCGCTCCCATTTGGAAACCGCCGCCGGGCTTACACAAAGTATGGCTGCCAATTGCTCCTGGGTCATGCCCTTTGCCACACGCAAGGAATATATTTTTCCACCGATTGCAACGCTGTGATGTTCCATAAGTCTCGACCTCCGCACATAGTGTTTCAAATGTCTCTACACAGATTATACCTGTCGACGAAAGCTTCGTCAAAGGATAAAAGGGCAAGTTATGAAACCTATGGTTTCGTAATTGTTTTGTCATCGACACCAATTCCATCGAGACGCGTTCCCTACTTGTCAACGCTACCTCCTTCGAAGGAGAGCCCCCGCGCCCGGTTCACGCACATCAGGATTTCTTCCTTTCGTATTTCATCAAACCACCATCCCCGATACACCGGATTGGAAATCGTTTGTTCATTCTCCAATTCAGCAAATAACCGCTCCGCATATTCTTCCCCAATAGTATTCAGGCGTTCCGCACTTTCCTCCTCTTTCGAAAGCAGGTTTCGTAACACCCACGCAAGGGAATGTAGCTGTTCATTGGTCTTTAAGGACGATATCGCCGTCATGTCCACGGAATACTCCCCGCAAATAACCTTTTTGCTGTCCTCGGTACATACGGTTTGCAACAACAGGGATTTTGTCCCTTCCCCGGTCAACAGTACCCTTCGTTCACTCTCTGAAATCTCTGTATCATTCGACTTTTCTTCCTCACAAGCCATTAATTCCAATGCCTTTACTTCTTCCGTCACATCCTCCGCCACATATTCCTGCATCAACAGCACCGTATCCGCAATCTTTAAATATTCTCCCGAACCGCCGATCACAAGAATGGTGGATACCCCTTTTTGTTCCGTAAGACTTCGGATTCTGTCCGTAAAGGGAATAATGACTTCATTTTTTACAATCTTTCGCATCAGCTCATCTTGAATCATAAAGTTGGTCGCACTCTTATCCTCATCAATGGTCAAAAGCCGGCTTCCGCCCGCAATAGCCTCAATAATATTTGCTGCCTGGGATATGCTGCCGCTGGCATGCTTTGTAGTAAAATTGCGGATGTCCTGAAACGGAATCTCGGAGAAAAACATGGAAATATCTTCGTTAGCCACATACCTTCCGTCTTCCGCATTTGTTACCGCAAGGCTTTGCTCTGCCACCACAAACTCCCTGCCGTCTCCCGGTACATGATTGTAAATACCGGACTCGATTGCCTCCAAAAGCGTAGTCTTTCCGGAAAATCCCGCCCCGGTAATCACCGTGATTCCCTTCGGAATGCCCATACCGGAAAGCACCGTTCCGTCCTCCATGGGAACCTCCACCCGCAAACGCTCCGGCGACACGAACGGGACTGCACTCTCAAGTGGTTCCTCACTGTCACCCTTTCTCGGCAAAATACTTCCGTCCGCTACGAATGCCACATAGCCTTTTTCCTTACAAAATTCTCTTAGGGCCATCTGCTTTTTATAAACAACCAGTCTTTCCCGCAGTTCTGCCTTATCAAGAAATGCACTGCCCTCTTCCACGATCTTAAAAATATCCGTTATCATCCGGCTGATGCGTTCTCCCAGAATCGACACTCCTGCTCCCGTCGGAAACAGCACAAACAGCTTCAGTACAAAGGTACTCGTCTCCTTGTTGTACAACAGTCCGCTTCGCCTCAGAATCCGGCAATCCGGTTTCTGGCACTGAATTTTTGATAACAGACGTTCCAATTTATTATTGGCGGTGTACTTTTCGCTCAGTTCTCCAAGCAGATTACTATAATACCGCAGAAGATAATCCTCAAAAAACGCCGTATATTGTTCAATCTCCGCCGCGTCCAACCCCAAAATGTCCGCATCCAGATTGATGTACATTGCCACATTGGCAGGATACTTCGGGGTAAGCGGTACGAATTTGACGGTAATCCCTTCCACATACTCATAAGTCTCTCTCCATCGGCTTAACAAATAGGACACCGGCTTTCCGTTTAAATATTGCTGTCCGTTGGAACGTAATGTTTTCTTTAAATCTCTTATTTTTTCCATAGATACATCCTTCATCATCATTGCAGCTATCTGCCCCCTTTTCTTTTGTTGCAATCACTATCTTCTCTTGTTTTGCTATTGCAACCTTTCCGCACCTCTTTCAGTTCCTTCATAAACACCTGGGTTTCCTCGCCCCACAGGGTATGCATCATTTTCAGAAACACAAATCCGTACTTTTCGTACAACCCGACTTCGTTGGAAGAAAGATACACCTTCCCATATCCGTCATGCTTTGCCATATCACAGGCATACCGAATCAGTTTCTCCGAATAACGGTTTCCCCGATGTTTCGGATATGTATACACAAACCCAATCCACGGCTTCATGCCCGATTCTGTCTCTTCCTCCATAATTTCATCCCGCTCCGCCAGGGTACAAAAGGCAAGAATACTACTATCCTCCACCAGCAACAAAAGCCTCGTACTTTCCCCGTACCGTTCCTTTAACTCCCCTGTCTCCAGCACTTCGTACAAATACTTTGCCGCCCTCCAGTCGCCCTGTACAATCTGCTCCCGCAGGTATTTTTGTAATTCCTTTGTTTGTTCAAAATATTCTATGATTCTCATAAAAACATCACCTTCCTCATCCGATTCACCGCTGCCAGTACATCTTCCTTTCGCGGCAAATCCATAAATCGTTCACACTCCGTAAAATGATTGGAAAAGATGCAGTCAAAGCCTTCTGTTTCCATTCTGCGGTACAGTGCGTCCAATTTCGCTCCAACGTCAAACTTCGTTTCGGTCAAAGAAACCTCCAGATAACGTATCAAATAACCTACCGCATTCCGCTGTGCCTGGGTAATCAGGCCGGACAACATCCGCAAATCTATGGCCTCTTCCCCTACATAAATAATTCCTACATCCGTTACCACCAGACGCTCCAAGCCGGTTTCCGGTACAAAGGAGGTAAAGCCTTCTCCGCTTAACATACGGCTTTGCTTCCAGTCTGCCATCACTTCCGGCTGTGACTTTTCTACCGTTTCACCCAGTCGTTTTGCTTCTTCCGTAACACTATGTATCCGGTAATCCTCCATCATGTACACCCGGTCCGCCACCGATAAATATTCACCGCTGCCGCCAATCACAAGCACCGTTGACACTCCTTCTGTTTCATACAACTCCCGCACCCGTTCCGTAAACGGCGTAATGGGCTCCTTCTTTACCAACTCCCGCATTCTTGCGTCCCGTATCATAAAGTTTGTGGCGCTCCGGTCCTCATCGATCAGAAGTAACTTACTTCCCATGCTGACCGCCTCCATGATGTTAGCTGCCTGAGAGGTAGAGCCGGACGCCCGTTCCGTGGAAAAGTGTGCCGTATCCTGCCCGGGAATCCATTTGATAAAGGGAGCAATGTTGACATTTTTCACACTACGTCCGTCTTCTGCCACAATTCCCACGGCGGTACTATCCGTAATGCAAAGCTCTCTGCCGTCTCCCCAGGCATGGTTATAAATTCCGGCAGAAATCGCCTCAAGCAAGGTGGATTTTCCCGAATATCCGCCTCCGGTAATCACGGTAACTCCCCGTTTAATTCCCATGCCTTTTACACCGCACACCTCAATTTCCTCCTCCGGAATCGCCGTAAACGGCACTGCATTCTGCATGGGCAAATCATTTCCTCCCTCCCGCGGTAAAATACTTCCGTTAGCCAGAAACGCACAATACGAACTTTTCTTCAGCCACTTACGGATATCCTTCTGTAGCTTCTCCAGCTCCAATGCATCTGTATACTCATGCAACTTAAACTCCGCAATATACCGGTCCACCGTATCCGGCAAATCCTGGGTCAGCATCCGCAAGGTCTTCCGCAGATTCCGCTCCGGTAACTGCACCTGAAGCATGAGACAAAGGCAAAGCTCCGGCGGCCCCACTTCCTCCGGCGGAATCAGATACACCGCACCGCCGCTACCGATGGTATAATCTTTCTTAAAACACATCTTAAAATACACGGAATTCCTCGCCAACACTTCCCCACCCGGACGATAACAATAATACTTCCCCTTCTCACTATCCGGCCGGTTCCGGTTGTACAACGGCTCGTTCAACTCATCGATGTACGGTAAGAATGCCCGTAAGCAATAATCCGCTCCCGCAACACTTGTCTCCGTAATTCCTAGGTACCTTACCGGGATGGATACAGTAATGGTCGGCTTATCCTGTGCCAGTTTGTGGGTCCGCTCAATCCGATACCCGATATCCTCCCGGTAATAGGTACTGTCCATATCTTCATACGGTGCCATTGTTCCCTGATACGGATGCACAAACATCCGTCCCTCATACATCTCCTTATACGTCTTTGTGTTTGTTTCCATTCTTAAAATCATCTGTTTCAATCGTTTCATGGTATCCTGCCCCTTTCGTTTGTGTGCAAGGCAGAGTTGTCCCGCAGAGAGCATGACTCCGTTTTGCGGACTCCCCCCGAGTTCAGTCGCATATGACCTCTTCCTTGCTGTGTGTTTCATTTGATTCTGTTACTTGATTTTGTTGGGATAAAAAGAGAACTTCTTATTTAGATCGGGGTTGAAAAATAGTGGGCGCGTTCGCATGACTATTACTTTGCGTGTAAGCAGTGCCTCCGGCACTTCACCCACGTCTTCACTCCGTTTCGGTCCGTCCAGTACCAACGTCCACTGGACGTTGTGGACCTTCGCGGCACAGCCGCTTAGTCGTGGGCGCGTTCGCATGACTATTACTTTGCGTGTAAGCAGTGCCTCCGGCACTTCACCCACGCACTTCGCGGCATAGCCGCTCAGTCGTGGGCGCGTTCGCATAATCAGAGATTTCCGGAAACAAGTTTCCGAAATCTCTTCTATGCTCACTTTGCCTGCACGCAAAAAGGGCACGTCCGCGGACGTGCCCTAAAAACTCACCAAAAGATTCCCTGTGCAATTAGAAATTGGACAGAGCTACGGCGACCGATACAACATCCGACTTAAATAAGATTGTCATATAAATCGCCTCCTAACCATAAAAGCAAAAAACATTCGTTACGATGGTCATTATAACCAACTGTTTCTAATCTGTCAAGAAAAATTTTCCTTACAGCTCAAACTCCGCATCCGTCTTCGCATCACCCATCACCTCAAACGGTCCCGGGGTTACGTTGCCTGCCGGACGCTTCTTGCCAAAGAAGTCCGTATCGAATACGATGTTAGTGCCGTCCGGATTTTCGTAAGCCATTTCCGCATGGTAAGAAGTACCGAGGGTATCTGCGAATAACAACTTCGAACCTTCTCCGCCCAGCAACTCTGCATTCTTGATGCATACCTTTACGCTCTTCTTATCCTCGGAAACCGTTACCGTAATGCCCGGCTCTGCACACACCTTCGCATTAGGCTCATGGCTGCAGCCAACCGCTCCGCCGAAATATGCATTGTCCTTAATCTGCACCGGAATTGCCCAACGTCCCAACGGGAAGATACTGCCGTATTTCTCGATTCGTTCCTTACGTTCTTCCTCCGTGTACTCCCACGGCATCTTCTCATCACCGGTCGGATACTTGTCGTAGCAGGAAAGTCCCGCCGGATGCAAATAGCAGATGGAGTCCGCCGGTACACCGTCCATCACCGTGCCCCCATCCTCTCGCTCCTTACGCTCCGGAAGCGGTAAGTGCTCGAAGAAGGTCATCGGCTTTACATCCTTATCTCCGTCACCTAAGAACAGGTTATTCACATAACGGTCGTCACCACCGGAGAAATTGTTGTATCCGGCCACCGCCGTTTCGTGCGGGAAATGATACGGTGTGGCACGGTTTAACTCTTCTTTCGGCAAAATTCTGCCTGCAAACAGGTTATGTACAAAAGCACCGCCCTGGGACATGTTTCTGAAGTTCATCGGCGACAGGAACAGATTGTGGTCCACCAAATACGGGCCGTGACATACCTCTACGAAGAAGTCTTCGGAAAGATTGTCAAAGAACACATTTCTGCTGATCCGGGTACCCTGTGCCTGCCAGTCTAACCAGATTGCTCGATAACAGCCGTAAATCTTGTTATTGGTAATCTGGGTGTCCAAAGATGCATGCAGCTTAATACCAGCCACTTCCGCGCCGTGGAACACACGCTTATGATGAATTCTGTAAATAGTATTTCCGGTAATGGTACTAAATGCCCCGCCCAAATGACCTACCACGCCGGCCTGCTCACAATCATGAATGATATTGTTGCGTACCATATGGCTTCCGATAAAGTCCTTATGCCAGTTTCCGTGAAGGGCACGGAAAATAACCTCCTGTTCTCTCTGGGTACCGCCCTTTCCCTTACCGCCGGTCCACTCATTGTGACCGGTACTGATATCCTTTCCGAGGCTGATACCGACGCACTTGGAACCGAAAACCTCGTTATCCTCGATAATCCATCCCTTACTCCAGTGCGGTCCGATAAGACCCTCCTGCAGTGCCGTCGGCGGAGCCCACTGGGGAGCGCCCTGGCAAATGGTAAAGCCCTTTACCGTAATATAATTAAGTCCCGTCTTTTCCGGCCAGAAGCAGAACGGACGCACCGTAATTTCCACATCTTCCTTGGTCGGGTCCGCAGCACCGAAATTCGCCCAAATCTTTGTGGTCACATCTCCCGCTTCCGCATACCAGACAAGCTTTGATTCCTCCGGATACTTTGCCTGCGGCCAAACCTCAGGATTCGTCAGCTTTTCTACGGATTCCGCTTCGTACATCGGAATTTTATTCAAATACACATCTCCCAGATGCGGTACAAAGGCGCCCTTAAACAACCAGTCACCGGCCAAATCCTCCTTGAACGGATTGCGGTCCGTAAACAAACTGTTATCTACCTCGGTACTCCATACCTGTCCGCCTTCGTTTTTCCAATCCTTCACCGGCTCCGCACCGCTGATTACAACCTCCCCGTCACCGGCAGACTGATACGTAATTCTTGCCTCCTCGGTTCCGCCGTTTGCCGGTCTGACCCATTCTCTGTACACACCGGCATGTACCGTAACCGTATCTCCTGCCACAGCCACCTGTGCTGCCTTGGAAATGGTCAAAAAAGGCTGTTCTGCTGTTCCCAAAGCTCCGTCATTTCCTGTTTTCGCTACATGATATTCCATCGTAAACCTCCTCATATATGAAATTCTTTCTTACTTTATCTTTTCAATTACAATCTTATGAAAATCAATTCCGTTCTGGGCAAAGGCCAAACGCACTCTGGTCGGCATAAAGGTCAGCATGTATTCTCCCGTAAAGGACATCGGTTCCCCATTTGTTCCGTGCCAGGTAAAGGTATCGTGTACCGTACCCATAAAGTACAACGTTACCGGCATCTGTGCCAGCTCACTTGCCATGGAACTTCCGGTAAAGGTAAAGCGATACTTTGCTCTCTCCTCAATATTTAACATAAAGGTATGATGACTTCCCTTCTTACTATGCACACCGGTCATATCAATTTCCAGATAATCCTTCAATTCATAGGTATAATTCCCGTTTGCCCCGTCATTTTGTTCTTCTTCCGTGTAGTTCACACGTTCCATTTCATCCTCCATACCGCGCAAACGCTTTAATGCATGGGTACCCAGAAGGAATCGACAAATATTCGCAGCATTTCTCTGCAATTCTCCACGTTTCAAAGAACCGTCTGCCAAAGATGCCATTACGTTATCCTCATGGGTCAGACTGTCTCTGGTTACCATATACACATCATTCTGGGACATGGCCAGTGCCGCAAAATCACTCTTATCCACCGGCTGATTTCTCCGGTTGATCGCCGCCCACCAGTCGGTCATTACCATGCCGTCAAAGCCCCAGTCGTCACGTAACAGTGCTGTTGCCAAATCGTAGTTTCCTGCGGTCCAGACTCCGTTTAAGGAACCGTAAGTGGTCATAATCGTCTTTGCTTTACCATCCTTTACCGCATGCTCAAAGCACTTCAGATAAATCTCACGAAGGGCACGTTCGGAAATCACGGAATCGGAAGTATGACGGCCGGACTCCTGATCGTTTCCTACAAAATGTTTAATGGTACCGGTTACCCCTGCGGAATGGAATCCGCGAAGCTCCGCCGATGCCATGGTTCCGGTCAAATACGGGTCTTCGGAGAAATACTCAAAGTTACGTCCGTTAAGCGGATGACGATGCAGGTTCATTCCCGGTCCCAGCATACAATCCACCTTATGATAAGCTGCTTCCAAACCGAAGCAGGTAAACAATTCATAAATCAATTCCTTGTTAAAGGTAGAGGCAAGAAGCGTACCGTTCGGAATACTGAATGCCTTGGTACCGCAGTCCATACGGATACCTGCCGGACCGTCCGCACAACAACCGCACGGAATACCGAAAGCGGCCAGCTCCTCCGTTACACCGCCGAAGGTAGATGCGGTACCCGGGGTTACCTTCGGGCTGCTCATACCTTCACCGCGAATGATGCAGGCCAGATTCTCATCAGAAAACTGGGCGATAAGCGCATCCATGGAAGCCTTACCGTCAGCTACATCTGCCAGCTTAATTCCCTGATCTCCGGTGTAGGCAAGTTCCTTCGGCATACGTTCTTCTCTGCGTGCCATATCCTGTGGCTCCGTTGCCGGAACCTCTTCAAACTTTACCACATAACCGTCTCCGTTTACCTCCGGAATCATACGCGGATAAGAACGCTCCGGTGCCAGTATCTGCTCGTGTTCCGACACCACATAGGTCTCCTCCACATCGGTAGATGTTGCTTTTTCCGCACTGCGTACATCCGCTCCCACATAGAAATTATATTCCCCGGCTTCCAGCACAAAACAACTCTTATATCCGGTCTTCCCAAAATCATCAAAGGAAGCAATATCTTCATCCCGTACCGTCACCGTAATAATTTGTGTTTCCTGCGGTGCCAGTTCTTTCGTCTTTTCATAACCGCAAAGTACTCTTACCGGCTTACCGAGAAACCCCTGCGGTGCCTCACAATACACCTGAACGACTTCCTTGCCTGCCACATCACCGGTATTGGTTACCTCCACTTCAAAAGAAACCGTATCCGTTGTGGCAGTCACCGATTTGGTCACCATGGAAAACGTCGTATACGACAGACCGAAACCGAAAGGATACATAACTTTATCCTTGGCAAAGGTCTCAAAATAACGATAGCCCACATAAATATCTTCGGAATAGAAATTCCGCTCCCTGCTTCCGAAATACGGATGAGACGGGTAATCCTCAATGGCATAGGCAATGGTATCCGGCATCTTACCCGACGGACTTACCTGACCGGTTAATACCTGTGCCGTACCGGTTCCTCCCAGCATACCGCCCTGCCAGCCGTACAACACCGCCTCCGGCTCGTACTTAGTCACAAAACTCATATCAATAATGCCACCCACATTCAGAAGCACAACCATTTTCTTGAAATGCTTTCTTACCTTGGCAAGCATGTCTTCTTCGCCGTCGCTTAAGAAATAGGCACCCTTTTCCGCACGGTTATCCTGATCCTCCCCTGCGGTACGTCCGAGAATCACAAGAGCAACCTCCGATTCAGCGGCTGTCTTTTCACAAAGGGCATCGGAAAGTTCCATTTCCTTCTGGCTCCAAGGCTCTGCTCCCCAACCGGTACCCAAATCAAACGGGTTCTCCATACACCAGCTTTCGTATACTTTCAATAACTCGCGGTTTACTTCCACCGCTCCGCTCTCGATTAGCCCTTCCGTAATCCCTACCACACGGGATACGTTTACCATACCGCCGGAACCGGTTCCGCTCTTATAATAATCCAGCTGAATTCTACCGAATACCGCTACCTTTTCTCCTTTGCGAAACGGAAGCACTTTCCCTTCATTGCGAAGCAGAACGCAACCTTCCGCCACCGATTGAATCGCCTTCTCCGAATAATACTGCCAATCCAATACCTTTTTCTGTCCCATAAATAATCCTTTCTGCCGTATCGACCGCACTTTTTCCGCTGTATCCCCTGCGCCATCCTGCCGTTTTCGACTCTTTCGCGCCACTCACACCCCGCATACGCTTTATTCACGCTTCTTCAAAAACGCCTCCGCCAACACCAAATCCTCCGGTGTGGTTACTTTCATATTCGTATAACTCCCCCGTACCATCTGAATCGGGATATCATGATACATGCCTACCACCATAGCGTCGTCCGTTACGTTGATTTCCGGTTCTTCCATCAACCTCTCATAAGCATCATAGACAAGAGAAAATTCAAAACTTTGGGGCGTCTGGGCCGTCCACAAACTGTCCCGTTTCGGTGTCAGGGTAATGACTCCCTGTTCATCCGTCATCTGGATGGTGTCCTTTACCGGCATCCCTGCCACACAAGCGCCGTAATGCTCCGTTTCCGTAATCAAACGATTAATTAATTCCGCTGTCACTAAAGGTCTGGCACCGTCATGAATCAGCACATACTCCGGCTCTCTGTCTTTCAGGCTCTTCAACCCGTTCCACACGGAAGCATACCGTTCTGCTCCGCCGGCAACAATGGCTGTTACCTTCGTAAACCCGAACCGCTCTACCAGTTCTTTTTTACAATACTCCTCATCACCCTCCGCAGTCACTAATACAACCTGCTCTACATCACTATCCTCAAAGGCTTTCAGGGCATAGTACAACAGCGGCTTTCCGAGAAGCTCCATATACTGCTTCGGAACGTCGCTTTGCATCCTGCTTCCTTTTCCGCCTGCCAATACAATCCCCGCTGCTGTCATACTTCTCCTTATCGCTCACCGAGCTGTAAATTCGGCACCGCATTCAAATCCAGACCGTGCCGTACGCCCTTCCTAAACTCATAATACGCTGCCGCACCGATCATAGCCGCATTGTCCGTACAAAGAACCGTGGACGGACGATATAACGCAATCCCGGCCTTTTTACAAGCTTCTTCCATGCCTGCGCGGATGGCGGAATTGGACGCCACACCACCGGCCAGAGCCAGCTTTTTCATACCGGTATTCTTCACTGCCGCCATGGTTTTTTCCACCAATACCTCTACCACGGACTGCTGGAAAGATGCCGCCACGTCTGCCGGATTAATCTCTATCCCCTGCATTGCCGACTGATTCAAATAATTTAACACCGCGGACTTTACGCCGCTGAAGCTGAAATCGTACGGCGAATCCGCAATCTGTCCTTTCGGAAACTTAATTGCATTCGGATTGCCTTCTTTGGATAACTTGTCAATCTTCGGGCCGCCCGGATAACCGAGACCGATGGCACGTGCCACCTTGTCGAAGGCTTCTCCCGCCGCATCGTCATGGGTCCTGCCCAAAATCTCATACTCTCCGTAGTCCGCCACCCGTACCAAATGGGTGTGACCGCCGGATACCACCAGACACAAAAACGGCGGTTCCAATCCTAAATTCTCTATGTAATTTGCGGAAATATGTCCTTCAATATGATGGACACCGATGAGTGGCTTTCCTGCCGCATAAGCCAGTGCCTTTGCATGGGCCACGCCTACCAAAAGAGCCCCCACCAAGCCCGGACCGTAGGTCACTGCTACCGCATCCACCTCTGACAAGGTCATGTCTGCCTCGGAAAGAGCCTGATCCACCACATTGTTAATCCGTTCCGTATGCTTTCTGGACGCGATTTCCGGCACCACGCCACCGTACAATGTATGGATATCGATTTGTGACGAAATCACATTGGACAGTACCTTACGGCCGTCCTCCACCACCGCTGCCGCGGTCTCGTCACAGGATGATTCAATTGCTAAAATTCGCACGCTATTTGCCTCCGTTAATTCACATTACGCCATTCTCCACCCTATGTATCGTTATGCAAACCATCATTTTATTCTATGTCCGCCGTCTCCCAACCGAGAATCTTATACTTCCCGTCAGCATCCTTTCTCAGAATCAGATTCCGGTAACTTCCGCCGCTTCCGGTGTCGGAACGGCTCATCAGCTGGAACATAATGGATGCGTACTCATGTCCGTCCTTTTTCCACTTAGAAACGTTGCTGGCCTTATCTAAAATATATCCGGTAAATACCAGACCTTTTTCCTCTGCTTCTTTTAACTCTTTTTTGGTAGCCGCAAGCAGGGAATCATAGGAATTAATCGCTGCGAACTCCGCATCGAACAATTCCCGTTCCTTCCGTACCAATGCCGCAAGCTGTTCCTCCGTAGTCTCCGCACTGTAAATACTCTCCACGATGCCGCAGTAATACTCCGCCACGGAATAAGGCGTCGGCGGATAATTTTTCTCCAAATCTTTTGCAAGAATCTGCTCTGCCACCGTATTCACCGACTCCTCCGCCTTCTTCCCGGAACGGTCAATGTACAGATACAACGCAATCACCGCACATGCCAGCACCAAAACCACACTGATGGTAGCAATTCTCTTTTTTGTCTTCATAAGTATCCCTCCTTTGCATCGCAAACCGGATTACTCGTTTTTATCAAATTCCAACACTATCGTTCTGCCATCCTTTGCCGCATGGGTGGCAGGAAAAATTTTCCTTGTCTTCGGAATATACTCCTCCGGACGGATGAGGGACGGGCTGTAATGAGTCAGCCACAACTCCTTTACATTCGCCTCCTTCGCCAGCTTTGCCGCCTCGTAAAAGGTCATATGCTTATGCTCCAGCGCTTTATTCATCTTGTCGTCTTCGCCGTACATTCCCTCGCAGATAAACAAATCCGCCTCTGCCGCATGGGCAACCATACTTTTTGTCGGTCTCGTATCCGTGCTGTAGGCAAGACGAATGCCCTTTCGCGGCGGACCAAGCACCATATCCGGTGTAAAGCATACCCCGTTATCTTCGATGGTCTCGCCCTTTTGCAGCCGGTTCCAGTATTTCTGCGGGACATTATTCTCTGCCGCCCGCTCCGGAAAGAACCGTCCTCCCCGGCGTACCACTACGGAATAGCCGTAACAAAGCACATTGTGATTTACTTTATAGGCTTCGATTTCATAACCGTTGGTAAAAATCGTCTCCTCTGCCTCGGTTAATTCATGAAATTCCAGCGCAAAGGGCAGCTCCGGCGCAATGGTCCGGAGTGCGCCTACTACCCGTTCCAACCCCTTCGGTCCGATGAGCGTCACAGGCTCCTTCCGCTCTGCATTTCCCATGGACAACAATAATCCCGGCAAACCGCTGATGTGATCCCCGTGATAATGGGTAAAACAAATCACATCAATATCGTGAAAACTCCATCCTTTTTCCCGAATCGCCACCTGGGTTCCCTCACCGCAGTCAATGAGCAAACTACTGCCGTTTAACCGGGTCATTAACGCCGTCAGCCAACGATTGGGAAGCGGCATCATTCCGCCGGTCCCTAACAAACAAACTTCTAACATAAAACCTCCTGCTTTTTTTCTATCTTCACAGGTAACTTAAACTGCTTTATCCATTCATCATAGCAGTCCTCACATACCACAATATGATGAATCTGTAAATCTTTTTCGGAAAAATAGCCCCACTCCTTGCGGATGTATACCGCATCCTCCGTCACGGTTTTGCCGCTGTCGGAAGTAGCAAGGGCTCGTCCGCAACAATTACAGAGTACCTTTTGCTTCATCCGTTCCACTCCTTTCAATCCCTCAACATGATTATACCTCATTTTGGTGGAAATGGGTAGTGGTAATTATTTTCTTCCTTGCAAGGCATGTTTTCTATCCTAGTGTCCGTTTGAAGCAACTTGCTTATTCTACGAAAACCCGCTCTCGCTCATGCAGAAACGTAACGGACACTAAGCTCGATACTACCTCGCTAAGTGCCGACGTTTCCTTATGGTTTTCTTTAGAATAAGCAAGTTGTTCCAAACGTCGGTACTTGGAAGGGAAGAAAGTATGTACTTGCCCAAAATAATAACGTCGCCTACCCTGAATATGGTATTTTTTTACTACAATTATCTACAATTCGCCCTCTTTTGCCCATCTATACCCAAAATCTGATAGAAAGAGCACCAGACACACCATCAAAAGACTCTTCGCGGCTTGTTTTTTCTATAAACCTGCCTTATCAACTGTTTCGCACCCAATCCATTCCATTTTATTTTCTATAATTCTTCCATAAAGCAGGTATTGTAGATAATAAAGTCACGTCACTTGCTTTTTCCATCCGGTTTCGGTCAATTTCCGCCGGTTAATCGTAATATATTATCTATAAAATCTCTGAAAAGCGCGTTTTATAGATAATATCATCATACTGACCTCTATGAAATTGGAATTTAGTTACCTCTTTTTATATGCTATTGAAATTTCCTTGTCTTCCATTTCGCATGCTCTAAGAATAACAATTACCGCATCATCGTTCCAAGAAATAGATGCAATGTTGTCTTCACTCGCGCTTCCACCGTCATTGAAAACTTGGGTAGATACACGCCCGATTTTTTTGCCATCGTGATTTTTGAGGGTTAACCTGACATCTGTTGGGCCAAATGGCCACGCCGGGTCGCCCATTTGCTCAAAAACAAGTGAATATTCTCTGTCGGGGCTGTGGTAAATTGCAACTTCGTTTGGAAACATAAAATTAAATGCACCACTCCAAAGGGCACCAATAAAAAGCCAAGCACTAATTAATAAAACAACTGTAATTGATACTATTAACAATACAATTTTTCCTGCTTTGCCCATATCGTTTTTCATAGTAATCTCACCTTTTCCTATCCACTACCAAATCATAGCTTTCCGCAATCATTCGTTTGATTTCTTTCTCCGGCACCGTTCCGTCCAGAATCACCGTATTCCAGTGTTCTTTGTTCTGATGATATCCCGGTACTACAGAAGGATATGTACCACGCCACAAATCCCTCCATTCCGGACTCACTTTCACATTAATACAAACATTTCCGTTTCTTTCATAGGTCCAAAGAAACACTTTTTTATTCTTTCTGACCCTTACCAACTGCCAATTTTCATCATGAAACGGTGCATCCTGATAGGTGCTTGAAAACGACAAACCGTACGCCAATACTTCTTCTCGTGTTGTCATAGTTCCTCCCTCTAACTTTGCATCCTCTCCAAATTCACATCTGAATGCTCCAATTCTCTGGAATACCGATACATCATTTGCTTCACATTTTCTCTTGATAATTGCCCGTCCTGTTCTGTCCACTTTGCCAGAAACATTTGATACAGAACCGTGACACTGTCTACTGCCATTTTTATTTTCCCGAAAACATTGTCATCGTACACCGCGCCGCAGAAATAGGCGAATACAAAGTATACCAACAGTTGTTCCAAAAGAATATCCATGTTTATCCCGTCAATCGATGCCTGCTTGCAGTATTCTTTAAACTCATTCTGCGTGTCCCGGTAGACCTCCGCGCCGCCTCCGTACAACGTCTTCTGACACCGCTCCAGATGCGCTTCCCAATCCTCACTTAAGAATTCCAACTTGTATAACCGTTCAAACACCGTTTGCGAATATAAGAAATCTTCCTCCGCGTTATCATAAAAAGCACTTAACTCCCGCTCTGCCTCTCGAACCGCCTGTGCGAGATTTGCTCCTTCTTCGTAGTTTTTAAACACATCCGCCAAGTCAAATAAATCGCTTACTTCAATGATATCCTGCATTTCTTCTGCCATTTTTTGCACCAGAAAAACCCGCACCGCTACGGACAATTCACGATTTTGCAAAATGGATAGCATTATCTGTCTGGCGTCTTCTAAATACGAGAAAAAGAAGGGATCAAAGTCTTCGAATTCTTCCTCGCCCGTATCGATTTCCTCTTCCGTAAACTGCACCGGGTCTTTCTGTTCCAACAAAATCCTTGCGACTTCCGGACAGGAAATCGTCAATGTAATCTCCCGCAGATTTTCAAATTCCTCGATATGCCTCGGATAATCGGCACAGGTCACACAAAGGCTCTCCTCGCCCAGCCGCTCATACAGTTCACACAGATTATTCTCCTTTAAAAAGGCACAGCGTTTCCGGCAGTCTTGCTGAAACACGCCTTCCGTGAAGTCAATGCGTCTCCGCAACGTTTTTCCGTACTCCCCCTGTTCGGATTTGTACCGAAGAAGTGCCGCTTCATCAATCACAATCTGCCATCCGGCACAGCATGTAGCCTCACACCGGTCCGCTGTGCACTTAAATTTATCATAATACTCCGGTCTTACATATAACATAACGGCCTCCCGTTTTTAATGTAACATAAAAATCATGATTCGTTCCCGTGAATCGTTCCCGTCAAACAAATCATCGCAGTCGATTTCATCATAAAACTCCAGTTCATCCACCGTCATGAGATACGAGATATATTCCTCCGACGGATAATAGAAAAACAAAAATGCTTCCCTTGGATTTTCATAATAGGATTCCAGAATCCGTGCCATGACCTTCCGAAGCAATTCCATGGAAAAGGGGTTGAAGAAATAGAACCGGTTAACATTTACCGGCACTTCATATTCTTCCGCTCTCGCCGCTACAAATTCTGTCCTTGCTCCCGACACGGCAGTCTTCCTGTTTTCCACCGCTCCCCGATAAATCCGTTCGTCATATTCAATCCCCAGGGTATTCGCTTTGGTCTGATACGCCAAAAAGAAATCCACACGACCTTTCCCGCAACCATAGTCCAAAACCACATCCTTTTTTCGAATCAGACCACTATTGGCCAAACGTTCCAAAACGCAATAGGGCGTCGGCTCGTAAGGGTATCGATATTGGTCGGAATTCGAATCGTCCCGGCCGGTTGTTTTTATTTGCAGGAGCTTGTCCCACGCAGTTTCCTTCTCTGACATTTTTACTCCTCATCCGGCTGCTGGCCGTCATGGGCAAGCCATTTACACTCCGTCATTTCCATATCGGTAAAAGTAGCTTTAAAGGAGGAATCTTCCGGGCTGCATGCATAAATGCCGAACCGGATGCCGCCTCCGCCGTTCCACATATGACAAACCCGCATCTGCCTGAATGTCACGCCGTCTTCGGAACACTCGATACAGTAATCGTCTTCTCTTCTGCTAAGTCGGTACCACATGGATTTGATTCCGGCGTCAATTTCCGTGGTTGCCCAGTCGGAATATCCGTGATTGGTCACCACACTTCCCAGATGTTGAAACGTTTCATTTTCATATTCAATAGACCCTTTCAGCCAGTTCTCACTGTCCAGATACATCACGATACCGCATTGGTCAAATCTGCACTTGCTTTCAAACTGTGTCTTTACCGTAAACGAAAAGAACTTCTCCTCTGTTTCCGCCTGCAACACAGGGGCATTATCATTTCTGAAATGATAATAGGTTCTCTGCCACAAATCCGTATGGGGCTTTGTAATAATTTCGATTTTTTCTTCGGAAATCGTATACTCCAAAGGTTCTCTTGTCCATTTCAAACTACCGACATCAAATTTCATACTTACTCTCCTAATGTTTGCGGCACAACGTCCGCACAACTTCTTCATACCGCTTCGTTTTATTTTTGATATCTTCCTCTGTCACACCGTAATACCGATAAATATCTTTGTAGATTCGATGAAAACGCTTCAAAATTTTCTTATTTCCCGAAGCCCCGCCGCCGATATAGCCGAATCGCTTTTCAATCAGGAAATGGATGTTATCATTGATATCCTCAAAGGAGATTTGAAACTTATGAAAGTCGATATCAAACTCTGTGGCCGGGATTTCCTTTGCTTTTTCCGTTCTCTCCTGTGCCTGCCTGACATACTCCAGCAAATCCTCCCGGGATTCACTTTTTAACTTCGGCAAAGTCGCATATTCCCCCAACAATTCCGGAGCGTGCTGTATCAAAAAGGAAGCCCGCATTTCGTTGTACTCTTCCTTTATTTCATCAAAACCAAGCTTCGTAAATCCATGAACGTTTACGATGTACTCCATTACCTCATCCATGGTATGTGCGCCCGGTTTCAGTGTTCTTTCCACATAAGCTCTCTTTATTTGGTATCGAAACTTCTGCAGCTTCTGCTTCCATGTTAATTTTGCATCTCTCTTAATCAAACATACCGACGTTGCTCCGTCCGGTTTTCCGATGACTGAAGTCGCACTTGCATTCTGTTCCATAACAATTCCCAGCCTCCCGCCGTCCCGACTTACTTATTATCTTACTTACTATCTTCCTCTTAACAAAAGAGGGCCCGCTTTTTTGAACATCGCATACGGAATATTCATACTTTGCCTGGCCCTCTCGGGTATCCTTTTGTTGTTTTCTTACTTCCAGTTATCCACTGCGCCGTGCTCTGCCGCAAAGCAAGCCTTGTAGTTCTCTACAAAGGCATCAAAGCCCGCTACATCTGCAGCATCCGGAGCCAATGTAGTACCGGTCTGTCCTGCGAATACCTTGTTGTTTAAGTAGGCACTTAAGGTCTCGCCCTCCGCCTTGTTTGCCATATAAGCTGCCAATACGGCCATGCCCCACGGGCCGCCCTCACTTGCGGTATCCATAACGGTTACGGAAGTATTAAGAGCCGCAGCCAAAAGCTTCTGACCAACCACCGGAGTCTTAAACAGACCGCCGTGACCCATGATGCAGTCTACCTTTACGCCCTCTTCCTTAATCAAAATGTCGTTGCCGATTTTGATGGTGGCAAGAGAGGATAAAATGTGGGTTCTCATAAAGTTTGCCAGGCTGAACTTTGCATCCGGCTTACGTACAAACATCGGACGTCCTTCTGTGAAACCGGTTACCGGCTCTCCGGAGAAGTAGTTAAAGGAAACCAGCCCGCCGCAATCTGCATCGCCTTCCAGTGCCTTACGGTACAGGGTTCCGTATAAATCGTTCATATCTACGCTCATGCCGAAGGTATCTGCAAATTCCTTGAACAGATTTACCCAGGCATTGAGATCGGAAGTACAATTGTTACAATGTACCATCGCTACCGGCTTACCGTCCGGGGTGGTTACCATATCGATTTCCTCATGTACGCCGTTAAGATCCTTCTCCGTTACAATCATGGAGAAAATGGAAGTACCTGCGGATACGTTACCGGTGCCTACCGCTACCGCATTGGTTGCTACCATGCCGGTACCTGCGTCACCCTCCGGCGGACAGAGCGGAATGCCGGCACAAAGCTTACCGGATACGTCCAAAAGCTTCGCACCTTCTGCGGTCAAAGTACCTGCAGCTTCGCCTGCATTAAGGCTCTTCGGAAGAATATCAGCCAGTTTCCAGGAGAAGCCCTCTCCTGCCATAAGCTCGTCAAACTGCGCAACCATCTTCTTGTTATAGTCATTGGTGTTTGCATCAATCGGGAACATACCGGAGGCATCGCCTACACCCAGTACCTTTTCCCCGGTCAGCTTGTAATGAATATAGCCTGCCAGTGTGGTAAAGAATGCCACATCCTTTACATGCTCCTCTTTATTTAATACCGCCTGATACAGGTGGGAAATACTCCATCTCTGCGGAATGTTAAATCCCAACTTCTCCGTCAAAACCTGGCTGGACTGTGCCGTAATGGTATTTCTCCAGGTACGGAACGGTACCAGCAAGTTATCGTCCTTATCAAAGGCCAGATAACCGTGCATCATTGCGGAAAACCCGATAGCGGAAAGCTTCGTAATCTCCGCATCGTACTTTGCCTTCACATCTTTTACCAGACTTGCGTAACAATCCTGTAAACCGCCCCAAATATCCTCTAAGGTGTAGGTCCAGATACCGTCCACCAGACGATTCTCCCAGTCATGGGTTCCTAACGCCAATGTCTCGTGATTCTCTCCGATTAATACAGCCTTGATTCTGGTAGAGCCGAACTCGATACCGAGAGCTGCCTTTCCGTTTAGAATAATATCTTTTCCGTTCATACCTGTCTCCTTTTATTCTTTTTATTTACCCGGTATATCGCCATACCGAAAACCGCAAAAATGCAGTATTTTCTTTTCACACGGGAATATCTAATTATATCTCATTTTTCGCTTTTACGCAACCTTTCCCGCCTATTTTGATTACAATATGTACCAAATTTTTTGATTACCAGATAAACGGCAAAAGACGATATTTCACCTTTTCTTTATACTCCTTATAGCCCGGCAATTCCCGTTCCAAAAACTGTTCTTCTCCCTGAATCCGCTTTGCGATAATGAATGGATACGCAAGAAAAATCACAAAAGAAATCAAAGAACCCAAAACAAGCGGCATCGCCAAAAACAACAGAAGCGTTGCAAAATACATGGGATGTCTCACCACACCATACAGTCCGGTGTCGATAACCTTCTGATTTTCCTGTACCTCAATGGTACGGGACAAATATGTATTTTCCCGAAGCACCTCCGCATAGAGCACATATGCCATCAGAAATACTACCGCAGCAACCATAGATGCCCCCTTCGGCAACGGGAACCAGCTAAACCGGAAGTCCAGTCCTGCTACGATAAAGCCTGCCAGAAACATGAGACCGCTTAATTTCACCACAAGACTCTGGTCCGATTGCTTTTCCTTCGCATTCAACCGGGATTCTAACAGTCCCGGATTTTTCACCATCATCACAATTCCGGCAATCAACATCGGGATGAATAAGATGCCCATAAAAAGCCAGCCCTGGAAAAAGTGAACTGTTCCTGCCGGTAAAAAGACAAGAAGACCGACCAGAAGGATGCCGAAAAGAAACTTTATAATTGCTTGTAGGAATAACTTTGGGTTCATAATAGTCCTCCTTCTCTCTGTATGTAACAGACATCGATACATTTAAAACTCTTTCTTATGAATCCCCTTTAGGAAATCCTTTTTCAAGTCTCTAACCGAATGAAAAATCCGTTCCTCTGAGTTGGACAATTTCCCGTACTCCGCTTTCACCCTTAATAATTCCAGCGTACAAATTAAATCCGCAACCTGAAACAACCGATACTCACTCGGTATCACTTTACGAATATCATACTCTGCCAGTTGAGTTGCCAACACTGTATTCAGTATTCGATTTAATTCGTGCTGACCATTATCATAATATAAAATAACTTTCTGAAAACCTTGGAAATACGAGAGATTATCTCTAATGAACCGTGACAAATCCCTTGCCATCCGTGCCTCTAACTTAAAACAATCTTGATACTCTGCTTTTCTAAACACAAATGATTTATACTTAATATCACAGTTCAAGGTAAAATAATAGAGCTTAGCAAAAATTGCACGTCTTTCATTCGGTTGAAAATACTGATACGGTGGTTCTCTACGAATCAACGGTTCTGTATGTACTGCCTGCTCGTCACCGTATCCTATTTGTCTCAATGCGTTATTCAACTTGGTTATGTTAGAGGAAATATCATTTGATTGATCATGAAATACCATCGTAACGATATAATACGGTGCGTGTTGCTTATACTCTCCGAAATCCCCGGACTCATCTACAAAAATACTTAGTTCTTTCATTGCCACCCCTTGTGAAAAAAATGGCGGGGAGTCTCCCCGCCGAGTAGGTTGGACCTGGGTCTTGCGACCAGCCCATTTCTTTTCAGTTCAATAGACATTTCTGTCTACAAATATATTATATCCTCTTTTTTGAATTTGTGCAATAGTTTTTCATCGCTTTTTAAAAGTTTTCGTCCGCGCTTTATCTCCTACACCGAACCTCCTATTTCTGCACGACCTTCCACTTACCGTCCTTCACCACATACTGAAATTCGCTCAAATTCTCATCTAACATAACTTCCAATAATTCTTGAAAATCCTTCACCAAATCCACCTTCGGCAAGTCTTCTTTCTTTACCCAGTGCATGGCACCTTCTTCCGAAGAAACAATCTCTCCCGAAAACTTATCCGCTACAAACAAAAATACAAGGTAACGGCCACCGTCAATCGGGAACTGTTTTACACCACACAACCTCGGATTTTCCACCGCAAGGCCGGTCTCCTCCTTCATTTCCCGGACAACTGCATCCACAATAGACTCTCCCGGTTCCACATGACCGCCCGGCAAAGTAAATCCTCTCCAGTCCTTTTTGATTCTGTCCTGTAACAGGTATTCGTTGCCTCTCCGAATCAGGCATAATACCGTTAATTCTGCTGTTTCCGTTCGTTTCATCTTATCCTCCGGTTTATAGTTTTTTTCTCATAACAACCGCTTTGCTTTTCTTATTTCCCCATTCTAAGGTTATACTTTCATTATCAACAAACCCTAGATTCTCCCAAAAAGGAACCACATTCCCCGGATAATCATTTACCACATCAATCCGAATTGACGCTCTTTTCTCTTTCATCATTTTCGATTCAAACAATGCATATATTTCTTTACCTATACCCCTTCCTTGCAACTCTGCCGACAACATAAGAAAAGAAAGGTACACTTCATCATCCGGCTTATAATCCAGCACCCCTTGTACTGCTTGTGTTTCCTCGTCCACAACAACACAGGACTGAAATCCCACCTTCTTCATCGTTACCGCTTCTCCTGAAATAAATGCTTCATCAACAGCTTCCATCCCTAAATGATTTCGTAAAAACTCTCGATTCGAATTATAAATCTCTGTTACGCGTTTATAATCATTTCTATTCAACTCTCGTATATAAAAATTTTCCATAAAATCCCCCTACCAAGATTCCGATTATGAAACCAATCAAATGCCCCACAATCGTTCCCACTCCAAGAAAACACCCGGCAATTACATAAAACAGCAGATACCCTTTGTCATATCGGCTTAACCCGATAATCCGTTTCTCATTCTTCTCCCAAAGCATCACACACAGCATGCCAAGCAATACAAAAATTCCGGGAGATGCACCTACCGTCCATCCTTCCGGGAATATAAGACACCATAAAAATGCCGTCAGCATCATACCCAGATTGTAAATCAAAAACATCCTTACCGGTTCGATTTTCTTCTCGATTTTGGTACCGATAATCTCCAGGGCAGCCATATTTCCGACCAAATGGATAATTCCCATATGAAGGTAACCGCAAGTTAAAAGACGCCACCATTGCCCCTGTTCTGTTACAATCGTAAGGTTTGCCTCTCCATACTCCCTGAGATATCCGCCACCGGTCATAAAAATCCAAAAGCGGTTTCCTCCACCCATCGCTACATTCACAACAAATACCAGCACATTAAGAATCGCCAAGTAAAAAGTGGCCGATTTTCTTTTTTTCACCATCTCAAATTTCCTCTTCGCCTCTAAGATATCTCTATCCTTCCACTGCATATTTCATCAACACCGCATGCTCCTTCGGCTCCTCGTAATAATTCTTCCGCAAACCGATTTCCTCAAAGCCCAACTTCGTATACAAGCTTCTTGCCGGTACGTTTCCCACCCTCACTTCAAGAAAGAATTCTTTCACTCCCCGGTCACAGCCTGCCTCCATAAGCGCGGTCAGCATCTTAGTTGCCACGCCCTTCCCTCGTGCCACCGGTGCAGTACACACATTGGTGATGTCTGCCTCTTCCCCGGTACAAAGAAGGACGCAATATCCCAATAATGCGTCCGCTTCCTTTGCAATGATTACAATATAATTTTCATCCGACAGAGTCTTAAAAAAAGCATCAAAGCTCCAAGGTCTGGAAAAATTCTCCTTTTCCAGAGCCGCCACTGCCACCACATCTTCCTCTGTCATTTGTTTGATGGTCCAAGTTGTCTCCAAATCAAATCCTCCCTACGCCTGCTCTGCCCGTTCCTTTTCTTCCCGTTCTCTTTCTGCCTGAGATTTCCGAAGATAGGTCGGTACAAACTCCGCTGCAGTCTGCATCTTACCTTCCTTTGCGTACACAAACGCACAGACTGCCAAAGAAGCCGCCCGCTGCTTACTCATATGTACCGGTGCAAAAGAAAATGCCACTTCCGTCTTTTCCTCAAGAACCGTACGATACGCGTCCGCGCCGTCTCCAAGATAGATTACCGGCTGGCCCAATCGGTTCACTTCCGCAATAATATCTTCCACTGCCATGGCTTCTTGCGCAAACAAACAATCCATAGCTCCTGTTTCCTTATTCCAACGGTACAAGCCCGTATACACCTGAGACCGTCTGGCATCCATTAACGGACAAATCACCGCCTCTGCTCCGCAGAAATTCCAAGCGAGGGCCTCCGTGGTCGGCACTGCTATGAGTGGCTTATCAAGGGCCTGTCCCAAGCCCTTTGCCGTTGCGGACCCGATACGAAGTCCCGTAAAGGAACCCGGTCCCGCGGTCACCGCAATGGCATCCAGCTCGGACAATTCCGTCTCCGTCATCTTCACGATTTCATCAATCATGGGAAGCAACGTCTGGGAATGAGTCTTTTTATAATTGGTTGTGTACTCGGCCAACACCGCATCTTCCGTCGCAAGTGCCGCAGATGCAATGAGCCCCGAGCTGTCAATGGCTAAAATCTTCATGTAATTTCACCTCTCCGAGTAAACTCCGTTATTCCCCTACCGTAATCAAACGATAGTCCGTCCCCTTTTGCAAATCCTTGCTGATGCACACCTTCACCGCATCCGCCGGAATCAATTCTTCAATCAACTCTGCCCACTCAATCATGCAGGCACCGTCCCCGTAGAAATAGTCCTCGTACCCGATTTCCTCCATCTCATCCGGTTCCTCGATACGGTACACGTCAAAATGATAAAAAGGCAAACGTCCCTTGTATTCCTGCACAATGGTAAAGGTGGGACTGTTCACTGTATCGGTGACGCCGAGGCCCACCGCAAATCCTTTGGTAAATACGGTTTTCCCTACACCAAGGTCACCGGATAAGCAGTAAACTGCTCCGGGCTTCGCCTCTTCCCCTAACTTCTTTCCAAGGGCATAGGTTTCCTCTGCCGAAAAACTTTCAAACTTCATAATTGCTCCTTTATTTCACGCTCTTCCCTGCCACTTTTTCGGACAAGTACTTCTTAAAAAATTTCTTTACCTCAGCCTCACACTCCGCAATTTCCCGTTTCGGCCAAACAAAAGCATACACGCGACCGGTATACACTAAAATCTGGAACTTGTACTCCTTCACCTGATACACATCACCCCAGGTAATGGACTGACTCTGTTCTCCCTGACTTAAGGTAATGCCCTCATCCGTCAGCACGTAATCCAGCGGCAACTTGAACACCTCGTTGTTCTTTACCTGCTTTCTTGCCCGGTTATACAGTTGCAACGGGTGCACCACCGTAAATAACAATGCCACCAAAATCAGTGCCACTGTCTTTACCGGATCGCCCTTGCCGAATCCCGCAAGGAGCATGCCGATGGCTCCGAAGGTCACAATGGCATCCGCGATTAATGACACACCACGATAGGAATGATGTATCAAAAAGGCAAACATATCCTTTACCGTTATCTGAACCGAAAACTTCACTTCTTTCATGAAACTTACTCCTTTCAAGTTCCTTACTCCTCAAGCCCTACACTTGTAAAATCCAACCGATAACACCCTGCGGAAGACGTTCTTCCATCGGGGTTCCGTCATCAAACATCAAATTCGCGTGCATGGAATTCACCAAACAATGCTGTCCCATTTCCACGCCGAAATTAATGGACGCGATACCACCGTCCCCGTTCTTTGTCCACTTCGGAAAATAAAGGAACTTATGCTTCATCTGCTCCAGACGCGGTATCCGCGGACGAATCTCTGTTTCAAAATCATGGAATTCATCGTGGGTGGAAATCGCAAAAAACAAGTTTACGTCATTGGCATCAAACTCGTCCAGCACTTCATCCGCCGGAATTACACTTGTTCCGATTGGTACACATCCGTCAAAGAATGCCGGGTCCTGCTCCACCACCTGAAAACAGAAGGTCGCTCCGCTGGAATTTCCCATCACAATCTTTTTCCCGATGGTCTGCTCTCTGTCCTTTACAAAGGTTTTAATCAGGTCCACCACCGGCTTCGTGTACTCTCCCGTATGCCAGGTCCCGCTGACAGACCCGTCCGTATCTCTGTATTCGTTAGCCAGCGGAATCAACACATAGGCTCCGCCCAGCTGCTTTTGATACGCCGGAGACGCAAACAACTCTCCTCCGCTGTAATTGATACAAATATCACCTTCCAAGGAGTTGGACGTACCGTGTAAGAAAACCAATAGCGGATACTTCTTATCCTTCGGATACCCGTGCTCCGTCGGGTCATAGAAATAATATCTTAAATTCCCGATGGCCGGCACCTCAAAGATTTCCTTGTGATAAAGATGAAAATACTCGCCTACCTTGTAGGTAGCGGCATAACTGATAAATTCATCGCCGGTAAGCTCATTTGCCCACGGTGGGGTCGGTTGATTTTCCATCATAAGTACCTCCTCATTATTAAACCATCATAACACCACAGCTTGCTTCGTTGCTCTGCAACTCTCGCAAGCTTCCCAACATTCGGCTTATAAGATCATCGTTAACTGAATTCTCTTCTTCTGTAAATCTACGCTCATCACCTTTACATCCACAACATCACCAACGCTCACTGCATCTAACGGATGCTTAATGAAACGCTCCTTAGACATCTGGGAAATGTGAACCAGACCGTCCTGATGTACACCGATATCCACAAATGCACCGAAATCGATAACATTACGTACCGTTCCCTTTAAAATCATGCCCTCGGTCAAATCCTTCATTTCCAGTACATCGGTACGAAGAATCGGCTTCGGCATCTCCTCACGCGGGTCACGGCCCGGCTTTTCAAGTTCCTTAATGATATCGGTCAAAGTAATCTCACCGATGCCAAGCTCCTCTGCCAGAGCCGTCTTATTCTTAATCTGACGGGAAAGACCGGACAAACCGCTACCGGATGCCACGTCCTTATCCCCGCCCTTACCGGACTTCTTAATATCGGAATCTTCTTCTGCCGGAGCGGTAAAGTTGCCACCGTTCATGGCAGCCATCAGCGCCTGTGCCATCATAGTGTTGCCGCCCTTGACACGGAGACGGTTGTCCTTCTCACGGTTACGTTTCGGGGTCTCATCCTTTTTCGTTGCCTTTTCCGCACGAGCCTGTAATTCCTTCTGCTCCGCCTGTACCTTCTTAATATCCGCTGCGGTATAGCCAAGCTTCTCTAAAAGCTTCTCCGCCGCCTCGTAAGACTCCGGATGCACGCTGGTAGCGTCAAGCGGATTCGTACCGTCGTTAATACGCAGGAAGCCCGCACACTGCTCATAAGCCTTCGGGCCCAGCTTTGCCACCTTTAAAAGCTCCTTACGGGTCTTGAACTTACCGTTTTCCTCACGGTACGCCACAATATTTTTTGCAATCGGCTTGGAAATACCGGACACGTACTCAAGGAGCGGTGCCGAAGCGGTATTTAAATCCACGCCAACCTTATTTACACAATCTTCTACTACGCCGGAGAGGGTCTCGGACAGCTTCTTCTGGTTCATATCATGCTGATACTGGCCCACACCGATGGACTTCGGATCAATCTTAACCAGCTCAGCAAGCGGATCCTGCAACCGGCGGGCGATGGAAGCCGCACTACGCTGTCCCACGTCAAAGTTCGGGAACTCTTCCGTTGCCAGCTTACTTGCGGAATACACGGAAGCACCCGCCTCGTTTACAATCACGTACTGAATCGGCTTGTTTAACTCCTTTAACAGCTCTACAATCACCAGCTCGGACTCTCTGGAAGCCGTACCGTTTCCTACAGAAATAAGAGTAATGTTATATTTCTCAATTAACTTCTTCAAAATCTTCTTGGACTCTTCCACCTTATTCTGCGGTGCGGTCGGGTAAATTACTACCGTATCCAACACCTTACCCGTCGGGTCCACTACCGCCAGCTTACAACCGGTACGGAAGGCCGGGTCCCAACCAAGGACGGTCTGTCCCGCAATCGGAGGCTGCATAAGAAGCTGTACCAGGTTCTTACCGAACACCTTAATGGCGCCGTCCTCTGCCTTCTCCGTCAAATCGTTACGAATCTCACGCTCAATGGCCGGAGCAATGAGGCGGTTGTAAGCATCCTCTGCCGCAAATGCCAAAAGCTCGTCCGTAAACTCATTCTTCTTTACAATAATCTTCGTCCGCAGGAATTGTAAAATACGCTCCTCCGGCGCACTGACCTTTACGGTCAGAATCTTCTCATCTTCCCCACGGTTTAAGGCCAAAATACGATGTCCCGGAAGCTTATTAAGCGGCTCCTCATACTCATAATACATTTCGTATACGGACTGGGTCTTTGCTTCCTTCGCAGTAGAAACAATCTTACCTTCCTCCATGGTAATCTCACGAATATAGCGACGGTAATCCGCATCATCGGAAATCTGCTCCGCAATAATATCCAACGCGCCTTCCACCGCTTCCTTGGCGGTCTTAACAGAAAGTGCCGCGTCCTCCGCTTCCTTCACATACGCTGCGCCCGCTTCCTCTGCCGGCTTGTCCAGAGCCTCGGTAAAAATAAGCTCAGCAAGTGGCTCCAAGCCCTTTTCCTTTGCAATGGTGGCACGGGTTCTTCTCTTCGGGCGGTACGGACGATACAAATCCTCTACCTCAACTAAAGTGGTAGCTGCCAGAATCTGCGCTTTCAGCTCATCGGTGAGCTTTCCCTGCTCCTCGATGCTTCCCAGTACCTGTTCCTTCTTTTCTTCTAAGTTTCTCAGATATACCAAACGCTCGTGCAAATTACGAAGCACTTCGTCATTTAACGAACCGGTGACTTCCTTACGGTAACGGGCAATAAACGGAATGGTGTTGCCCTCATCAATCAACTTTACGGTAGCTTCTACCTGCTCCAAACGAATCCCTAATTCATTTTTTAACTGTTCATAGATATTCATGTTCTGTTCTCCTCACATCTGTCTTGGTGCAACAATACGATACAACGGATTGCTCCTTTGCTCCATAATATCGCATTTTATAGTGTACCATATTTTGAGAAAAAAGAAAAGAGGCTGTCGCATTTACAATATAAAATCGTATACGCAACAGTCTCTCCGTGAATATCTTAAAACTTTATGTAATGTCCTTTATTTCATCTTTTCCACTTTATCTTTAAAATTCTGTATCTCATCTATTGCTCCATCAGAATCTCCGCCATACAGTTCTCCTCGAACATCCGTCCAAAAGCTATAAATGTCGCCTCGAATATCTGACCAATCGCCATACACCTCGCTCCGTGCATCAGACCACCACTCATACGCATCACTTCGCGAATCAGACCAATCACTATATTTTACGTAATCTCTCGCATCATTAATAATACCATCATAATAGTAATCTTTTATATCATTAAGGAGTCCCTCATATATGTCGTCCTTAACTGTTTCACAGGCATCTTCGTAGATGCAATCCTTCACATCTTCAAATAAATTATATTTTTCCTTATTCGATAAATCTGATTGCATAATCAGCTCTGCGTATGAAATCCCATACTCACAAATCATTACCAATATTTGATCTGTGGCTTCCTCTACGCGAGCATGAAAAGCTTCAACTTTGTTAACATTCTCCAAATATTTATCGTAAGAATTTATCTCTTCCGATAGTGTAGTCCATTCCTTCCCAAGAAGCTGAATACATTCCGACACATGTGTTTCAACTGTAGATTCAACATCATCGATTGTCGCAATATTTCTTACCGATGTATCAAATTTCGCATCCGCAGGTATGTTCTCCGATGTTCCAATCCCCTTTGCCTTATCTATTTTCTTAAGGAATCTTTCGTATGCCTTTTCCGCCCTGTCAATATCTCCACTATACAACTCTGTACTCATATCAAAATAAAACGAATAAATGTCTGACATTGCATCATAGTATAAACTATATACGTCCGAAGAAGCATCATACCACTGACTATATTCCTTGGAGGATATATCATACCATTTACTGAAATCCGTTTCTCCGCTCGCGTCATCTATAATTCCCTCATAGAAATGATCACTCATATCACCTAAAAGTTCATCATATATCTCATCCTCAATAATTTTGCAAGCATCATCGTATATAAAATCATTAATGCCGTCAACCTCTTTATATTTATCTTCGTTTGACAAATCAGAATCCAAAATCAATCTGGCATAAGCCGCGCTGTATTCGTACAGCATGATACACATTTGATCAGTCTCTTCTATTACTGTTTCATAGAATTCGGTCACATTAATAGTATTCTCACAATATTTTTCAAATGTATCTATTTCTTCTGCCAGCAACTCCCAACGAGAAAATAGCGACGCAATACACCTATCCAAATGCTCTTCGATACGAGTTTCCAATTCATCCGTGGTAGTAATCCCCTCCATATTTATCTTAAACATGTTGTTCTCGTCTGTCGGCGTCACAGTCGGCACAGGGGTCGCGGTCGGTTCCGGCGTCGCAGTCGGTTCCGGTGTCGCAGTCGGCTTCGGCGGCGCAGTCGGCTCTGGTGTCGCAGTCGGCCTCGGCGTCGCAGTCGCTTTCGGTGTCGCAGTCGGTTCCGGTGTTGCAGTCGGTTCCGGTGTTGCAGTCGGTTCCGGTGTTGCAGTTAATTCAACTTCAGTCACTATGTCTTTATTTTCCTGTTCTTTCAACTGCTCGTTCAACGCTTCATTTGCTTTCTGCAACTCGTTTAACTGTTTCTGCAAATCAGTTTCTGTAGATTTGCTACATCCACACACAACCAAACAACATATTATCGGTAATATACCAATCCATCCTTTTACCTTCATTTGTATCCTCCTTTTGCTTCGCTTCCTTTTTTCATGTCTTATTGCTCTAAAGTTGTCTGCAACCATATGGTAGCATTTTCCGAATAAAAATGCAAGTCTTTGTTAGCATAATAGAGAGGTGATTATTATGCATTTTCAACGATTAGAAGATTTACGAATCGACAACGACAAAACCCAGACAGAAATAGCTGAATATCTTGGTTGTCAACGTGAAGTATACCGACGCTACGAAAAAGGAACCAGGCAAATACCCATTGACTTTTTAATCAATCTGTCCGAATTGTATCAAGTAAATGTTGACTACTTACTCGGATTAACCGATGAAAAGAAAATGTATCCTCGTAGCAAATAGAACGAACGTATACTTTTATACCGATTGTAACACCTTAAATCGCTCTAGTCAACTCAAACCTTCGTTTGCAACCAGAAATTTTATTTATATATCCCCCTTCACCCTTTAAACTATCCTTGAGGTGATAAACATGTGTACACAACGAACACAACAATACAAAATGATTGGACTTAACATCGCATACTACCGGAAATTAAAAGGGCTCACCCAACTCCAACTGGCGGAGTTGGTGAACATCAGCCGCACCCATATGAGTAACATCGAGGCCGCCAATGTTCCGACCTCTGTCTCCCTGGAAACCCTTTTAAAGATTGCTGATGTTTTAGAGATTCCGGCAGCCAATTTACTTGATTTTGATAAATAATTGCATACAAAAAACCGTCGCGGTTATGTGATTACATAACTACGACGGTTTTATTTTTGTTACATCAGTTATTAGATATTTTCGAATATCTGTCGCTATTCCAACTCCTTTTCGATGTCTTCAATAGACGGTAAACTGCTTCGCAGTTCTTCCGGAAGTGCTTTTGCCATTTGGTTTTTCCATTCCGCAACACCAATCGGATTCTGATACCCTGCAAGCGAATATTCCACCACCGTCTGATTTTTCCCTTTCACCAGAAGCAAACCAATGGTCGGCTTATCATCCGGATGACATAGAATGTCATTCACTACATTCTGATACATATTAAGCTGACTGATAAAACCAGGCTCGAAATCACAGGCTTTTAATTCCACAACCACATAACAACGAAGTTTTAGATGATAGAACAGCAAATCAATATAAAAGTCCTGGCCTCCTACCTCCAAATGCTTCTGTCTCCCAACAAAGGCGAATCCTTGTCCCAGCTCTAGCAAAAAATTCTGAATATGCTCTGTTAACTGACGTTCAATTTCCACTTCACGTCTTGGCATATCCGTTCCCAGAAAGTCAAACAAATATGGATCCTTAAAAATTTGATTCGCCACATCTGAATCAACCGGAGGTAAAGCAACCGAAAAATTATTCACACTTTTTCCGCTTCTCACATACAATCGGCTCTCAATCTGTAGTTCCAAAACAGCACTGCTCCAACCATTTTCAATAGTTTTCTGCGCATACCAGATTCGTTCTTCTTGCTTATCCAACTTGTCTAGCAGTATCCGATTTGTCCGCCATGGAATTTGTGCCACAACCTGTTGCACAAATTCAAAATCAGGCCAGCACTCTGCAAATTTTCTCATGTACTTAATATTTCTCGGTGAAAATCCTGACATATCGGAAAACGAGTCTTTTAAATCCTTTGCCATTCGGTCAATAACTTTTGTCCCCCAACCTTCCTGCTTTTGTTTCCGTAAAATGGCATTCCCGATATTCCAATAAAGACAAATCATACCTGAATTTGCTTTTATAACAATCGATATTCTTTGATTATAAATTTCCTTTTTGATTTCCTCTATAAAATCCAAATAACTCTCACTCAATTCAGAACTATTTGGCGCAACCGGGAAAATCACTCCTTCTTTATCCTTCCCCATACGTTTTCTGTCATCCATATATAATGCCTCCTTGTATTTTCAAAATCTCTACAAATCCCCCTTTTCTTCCTCCGCTCTCATCTCCATCAAATCCTCCATCCTGCACCCAAGCGTTCGCGCCAGTGCCAGAAGATTGGTCCCGGTTGCCTTATTGATATCTCTTGCCCCCTGCTCATACTGTTGTATCATACGAAGGGATACTCCGGACTTTTCAGCTAACAGACGCTGTGAATATCCCACAATCCTTCGCATACGCTGTAACTGTGTGGGCAAATCTTTTCTTCGCTCCCATTCAATCATTACATCAATGAACTTTTCTTCCGATGCTTCGTGCAGCGTAGGATACATTCGCAAAATCTCATCCATGGAAATAATATCCCGGATATTCCGAAAGGACTTCCCGGTATACCACTGGTAATAAGCTAAAATCCGACCGCACCAATACTCCGGTGTTGCCTCATATTCAATCCGTGCCGGCGGAAAGTCCTCCTGTTCCATCTTGCCGGTCCGATACAGTACTTCCCATACCAATTCGGTCCCGGAGGTTCCTGACACCCATTTCGGCACCCCCTTCCCGAATTGCTCCGCCAGGCCTTCCGCTATGAGCAAATCCAAAAACTCGTCCATGGTCATACCACAGGAAAGTACAGCATATTCCATAGCTTCCCCTAAGTTTTCCATGGCATCATTTAAATACATCTCTTTGTATGCATGCACTGGTTTTCACACTCCCTATCTCCATAGAGTCACTTTTCTTTATTATATCTCTATAGAGATACCTTGTCAAGTTATTGCCATCATCCTTCCGCAATCCGCTTCTCCTCTTCCTTCTCCTCCCTCTTTTGAAACCTTTCCTCCATCTTCCGTCTCACATCCTCCTGGATATCATCAAACTTCTTAAGAAGCTTATCCCATTCCTTCTCCGTGTAAGACTCGGCCCCGATGGGGTAAGATTCTTCCGTTTCACCGTTCCGAAGCTTCTCTAATATTTCCTCGCTTTTTTCCCGCAGAAATGCCATACATTCCGCGGTTTTGTCCTTTGAATTCATCTCGAACTTCTTCTCACATAAGGTGGTTCTTTTCTTCGTCCCCGCACCCGTCTCACTTCCGTAAACTCCGTATCCGTTCTGCATTGCTCCGATTTCCATTGTCATTCTCCTTTCTCCGCCATGTATGCGTCCCAGCAATATCCTTTGTCCTACGCTTTTCCACACAATAGAGAAAGCGCTACAGCCCCAACGCAACACTCCATTGAAACCATAACGCTATCCGTAAGTTCGTATTCATTTCCTTTGATATATATATCGGCACAAATTCTTTAAAATATGATATACTGATTTCTAAAGTTTCATTTATCACATCAACCAA
Organism: Lachnospiraceae bacterium; assembly: GCA_017938405.1. Lineage (GTDB taxonomy): Bacteria > Bacillota > Clostridia > Lachnospirales > Lachnospiraceae > SIG307. The sequence goes on along the minus strand of JAGBBP010000029.1, from coordinate 11,638 downwards.
ATTTTTCTTTTTAAATGTTTTTTACAAATATATGTAAGATTTTCCCTTCTAAAACGCAGTAATAGGTGAATCGATTCAAATCAGACAGGGAGGTATACGATGCAAGACGATGAATTAATAAATATACTAAAGACCGATCCAAACTCCGGCATGACCCTTCTGCTAAAACAATACGGAGGACTTGTCTATTCCGTTGTAAAACACAAGTTGGCCGGTCAAACCTTTTGTGATGCGGACATTGAGCATTGCGTCGCAGACACCTTCAGCGAGTTTTATTGTGACCTGGACAAATTTCACGAAGCCGCCGGAAGCATCCGCGCCTGGCTGTGCGTGATTGCCCGGCATAACGCTTATGACCGCCTGCGCAGGTACAAAAAAGAGGCAGGTACCCTTTCCCTTGATGCGGAAGGATTTGCCGAGCCGCAGGACGATACCTTTTCCGTGGAAGAGGCTCTGATTACCAAAGAGTTCCGGGAAGCACTTCTCCGGGAAATCAAGGCACTGGGAGAACCGGACAGTACGATTTTACTCCGTAAATACTACTTCTCCGAATCCTCCAGGGAAATCGCCGCAGCTCTCAACCTGACCGTTTCCTCTGTGGATACACGCACCCACAGAGCCATCCAGAAATTACGCAGTATATTCGGAGGTGAACGTGTATGAAAAAAGATTTATACGAAATTTTAGACAGTTTAACGCCGGAAGAATTGGACACCCTTCCGGAAGAGTTCTTTCCGTCTGAAACACTTGATGATGTAACAGTAAAAAGAATCCAACACGCCGTAACGGAAAAATCCGGCTTAACTCCCGCCGAGGCAACTGCCCATACCGGACGCAGCAAAAAGGCCGCCCGGCTCTTCCGCTACATTGCTGCTGCCGTTGCCTGCCTTTCCCTGTTACTGGGAGCCGGCACGGGTGCCTATGCTTACACTACGGCAAAGAAGGAATATAAAAACGCCTTGACCTTCTTCTATGAAAACGAGCTTTCTACCGAAGGTCTTACAAAAAAAGAGATTAAAGAGGTTTACCGGGATTTCTATTCCTGTTCCTTCTCCAGTGACTTGACTACGGATGTTCTCTTAAACAGCAGACCGGATGTGGTAAAGGGCTACGAAATTACCGGAGACAATTCGGAATGGGATACCTCCCTGCCGGACACCTCGCTTTCCGATTACAAAACACCGGTTTATTACGAGTACGAAACACTTTATAGCCCGATCGAAGGTACCTACAATCCCGAAACCCAAGCCTACAAAGAAAACTTTGATAAATGCATCTTCTCAAAGTACCTCAACGGCGAAAAGATTTGGGAGATTTCCTTCACCGATCTTGCCATTAACGGCTATTGGGGGGACCCGGAATCCGAGACGGAACCGATCCTCGTTTACGGCACACCTCCTTACACTGCCGATGTAGAGGATGGCATCGCCACTCTAATCGCACTGGATGCCGACGGTACTGTCCTCTGGAGGGTTGCGCAGAATAATGCCGTAGGCTATGACCGGATTGATAAAATCCTCTCCCACCCGGACGGTTCCTACACCGCCTTCGGACGTTGCGGATACACCGGCGCCAACTTCGACAATGCCATCACCGTAAACAAATATGACAAAAACGGTGCAAAGATTTTTGCCAATATCATTGATATCAGAGATCATACTATTGAAAATGTAGCTCTGACAGAGTCCGGATATCTGATGCATTTATCCAGTTACGTTATTTCCGATTTTGCCCGGGTACTGAAGTTGGACCTTGAAGGCAATCTTGTGGGAGATTTCAGCTATGAGAGCGAGGATAACGATTTCTATATTGCAGATTTTTGTGAATACAACGGCACCGTTTATGTTTCCGGTCATATTACCGAAAAAGCACCGCGCCGTATCGTGGACTACGGAAAACGAGAAGTTTTCATATTAAGGTCCGAACTTGCAGACGGTAAGACCCGTAGCGACGAAGAATTGCTTGACCTGTTCCGGAATAACTTTACGGCTGTTCTTCTGGTTTGTGAACCGGACTCCGGTACCCCGAAGGAATTCTACTCTGTAGCCGGTTCCTTAGGCGACGAGGTATATGTATCCAACGGTTCTGTCTGCTGGTTTACCAAGGATATTATTGCTTCTTCCTATTCCGCCAAAAGCATCCAAATTGACTCGTCCGGTGTTACGACCACAAATCCGAAGCTTGCTGCACTCTGCCGCTTCTACGCCAATATTTTTAATACCGACGGCAGTTTCAAAGAGCAGAAGAAATTGGACTTAATGACCAGGGTCCAGTGGGGAAAATAAAACGCTTCGGCAACAAACCTTCTTTTTCATGAGAAATGATAAAACCGTCGCAGCTATGTTCATTTTCATAACTGCGACGGTTTCCCGTTTCATAATATCTGATTACTTCGAAGTATTCCCTCACCTATTTCCCGTTCTCCCCGGATCTCATTGCCCGTTCCAGTAACAGTACCACCACCGGAACCAATACAATCTGAAGTACAATTCCCGGTATCGCATTGGTCACCGCGCCGGCCAAAAATGCCGCGGTACCGAAACTTCCTCCCTTGATTCCTGTACAAACCAGCATTGCAGTTCCCCAAACAAGCCGTCCCGCCACCATTGCGATTATCAATGAGGCATATAGGAAAACAATGGAAAGAACGCTTTTCTTTTTCGGGAAGCACTTATAAATAAGCCCGGTTACGGCTCCGTAGGTTGCCAGTTCAAAAGCCATACAAACCGCCGTCGGAAAAAACGGTGGCATCCCCAGCACCGCAGAACGGAGTAACGGTGCTATAAAACCTACGGTCAGCCCCCAGGGCCATCCGCATAAAAATCCGCAAAGCAATACCGGAATATGCATCGGGCAAAGCATGGCCCCGATTTGCGGAATCTGTCCCGTAAAAAACGGCAACACATAAGCAATTGCCAAAAACATGGCAGCCAATACCATTTTAAAAATATTGTTATTTTTTCTCATCCGTGTCTCCTTTTCAAAAAAAGAGGTGCTACTTTCCCTTCCGGGAAAATAACACCTTCCTAGTGTCAATGCAACTTTTCAAACTATCTCTCAAAACAAACCGATAAAATGTAGGAACTTCTGTCCAGCGTCATCCTTCTGGATAACACTGTCAGTATACCATACCGCCTCTTATCTTTCAACCGCATCCCATATTAACTTTTTAATATTTTATCGAGTTTTTTTAACACTCCTTCTACCATCGTTGCCACGGTAACCTCATCCACTCCCACAATTACGTTTTCGCACCGGTTCATGGGAATCAAAATACGTGTCGCATCCGCCTGACCCACAGCAACTGCCATCTTCGGCGTAATCTCTCCGTACATGGCGTCCGCAATTACAATCCCGATGGGGCCGATAATTACATCCGCCTTTCGGCAGGCCACAATTACCGGATTCTCTCCCGTAGCTGCCTGCTTTGCACCGGCTTTTAACATGGTCGCCGTTGCCGTCGCATTGGTTCCTACCGCAGTAATCTCCACATCACGAAACCTCGATACAATTTCTTTCACCAGTTGGGCTCCCAACTGTCCGCCTTGACCGTCCATCACTAAAATGTTCATAAATAACCTCGTTCCGTAACTATTCTTTCGCTCAGCAAAGCTTTTCAACTCTTTGAAAGATAGATTCACTTTACCTTCACACACATTATATCATACATTGGATATAAATTCCACTTTATCTCCGTCACAAAAAGGATACAAGACCCTCCTTGTATCCTTTCCGCTGTCCTACCTGAAAAAATCTGATAAGACGACACCTATTGTAAAACCGAAACTGCGTCTGAAATCGTTTTTTCCATTGCTTCCCGACCGTACTTATCTACCTCTGCCTTATTCTTTTCTCCATGGGTGAGGCATCCCGCGCCGCCGATACAACCTCCGGTACATGCCATACCCTCGATAAAATTGGCATCCAGTACATTTTTACTCTTTTTTAGAAGTGCCACACGACACGCCTCAATTCCGTCACACACGCTTGCCTTTAACGGAAATCCTTCCATACCCTGCTCCTTTAAGGCCTGGGTTACCGCATCGGACAAACCGCCGCTTCTTGCAAAGATACGCCCAAAGTAAGATGCATTGTCCAATACGCCTTCCTCCAACGTGGTAATATCAATGTCGCGGCTGTCAAACAATGCCTGCAATTCTTCAAAGGTCAATACCGCATCCACATGAGGCTTTACGGACTCAAGCTGCGCTTCCATCTTCTTGGAAGTACACGGTCCGATAAATACCACCTTCGCATTTTCACTGGTTTTCTTAATATACTCTCCGATGGCAGCCATCGGGGAAAGGTTGTGGGAAATAAACGGAACCAGATCTGGGAATTCCGACTTTATGTACGCCACAAATGCCGGGCAACAGGAGCTGGTTAGAAAACCCTTTTCCACAAGCTCTCTGGACTCCTTCATCGCTACCATATCCGCTCCCAGTGCTGCTTCAACCACCGTATGGAAGCCCAGCTTTTTCAGCCCGGTAATGACCTGACCTAACTTTGCATAGGTAAACTGGCTGGAGATGGACGGAGCCACCACCGCATACAACTTATAGTTCCTTCCCTGTTCACTCTTTTTCAGCAAATCCACTACATTTAAGATAAAGGATTTATCCATAATTGCACCGAACGGGCACTGATATACACAGGCTCCGCAGGAGATACACTTGTTATTATCAATGGATGCCGCGTTGTTCTCGTTAATGGAGATTGCCTTGATCTTGCAGGCATTCTGGCATGGACGTTTGCGGTTTACAATGGCCGAATACGGACATACCTTTGCACACTGACCGCATTCCACGCACTTAGATTTATCAATGTGGGCCACGTGGTTATGGTCAAAGGAAATGGCTCCCCTCGGGCACACATCTTCACACCGGTGGGCAAGACAACCACGGCAGGAATCCGTCACTTCGTAGCCTGCCGCCGGGCACTCATCGCATGCAATATCGATTACTTCAATGATATTCGGATTCTCCTTGTTGCCACCCATGGCAATCTTCACACGTTCCGCCAAAATTGCCCGTTCTTTGTACACACAACAGCGCATGGTCGGCGTTTTTCCCGGCACAATGGTCTTCGGAATTTCCAATACATTCTCCAAAAGCGTATCGTTCCATGCCTGACGTGCCACCTCACGCAGCACCTTATATTTTAAATGTTGTACCTTTGTATCAAATTTTCTCATATGCCTCTCCTTAGAAATAGCTAACCTTAATGCGTTTTCCCATCTGCCGCAGACATTTGGACAATTCCTCTACCAGATTCATTTTAATGTTAAAGTTAATCGGCAAATCCGGATTCTGATGGGCCGGATTTATGGCTCTGCCCACATAGAAATTAATATCCGTTGCTTCCTCAAACAAAAGTCTGCTGATTAAGGACGCACCGTCATGTTTGACACTCCAATGCTCATAGTTAACATTGTCACCTAAGTGATCCTTCGCGTATTCCAATACCTTATTGACTGTAATCACGCCCTCTGTCACCAAATCCACACCTTCAATGGTTGCAATCGGCGGAACGTCGGAACGTTCAAAATTGAGCGTTGCACGGAGCGGTTTTCCGAGATATTTCGCCGCTATCGAGGATGTGGTTCCTCCGCATATAATATGCTTTCCTTCTTTGGAGAAGAACAATGACATCATACGCTCTCCATCGTCCCGATTAGACGGCGGTCCGAATAAAATATTCATCGGCTCTCTTTTTCTTACTCGTACCACACAAGCCGTAGTATCGTCCCCCGGGCGGTTGCCGTACAGCTTATTACACTCATCCACCAAAATCGTAGACAAAGTCTTTGCCGTATAACCTGCCGGTGCCAGCGTCTCCATAAATGTAGCAATATCCTCCCGCTTCCATCCGAAGTTATATGCTGTACCGATCCCCGCATGCGGACATCCGTCGCTCATGGCAATAAAAATGTCGTTTTCCCTTAACTTCAGGACACTTTTATATATCTTTTTTCCGCCGATGTTCATTTCTGTCTTCGCATAATCGTAATTTTCTTCATCCCGGATTAATATCACATGTGGATTATCATACTGAATCAATTCGGCCGTATCATTATTAATCACGTGAATAATAGTAAATGTGGAATACGCCACTCCTCTGGAAGAACATACCGGGAGTGTTGCCGCAATTGTTGAAACGCACTCTTCCAAAGGAAGTCCTTCCGCCATCATGGTGGAAATAATCTTCGAGGTAAGGGTGGATAGGATACTTGCTTTTACACCGCTTCCCAATCCGTCCGCCAGTACGATTACCGTGGAATTTTCGCCGCTCTCCACCACGTCCACATGGTCTCCGCAAAGCTGTTCTCCGTAGTGATTAATACTTTTGTAGCCGATATCTGTACATAAATCATTCATCGGAAATCGACTCCTTTAATTTTGCCAATGCAATTTTTGTTTCCGCTGCCGTTTCACCGAGAAGGGATGCAATTTCCTGTACAATACGCATCTGCTTGTCCACAACCCTGTCAGCAACTTCCACTGTTTTGCGACTGATGCTTTCCTTCTTTTCCCGTTCCTTTTCTTCATCCGTCACATCACGCATGATACAAATCAGCATCCGGGACTCTTTATCATGTACTACCGTCTGTTCCACATATCGCTTGTATTCCGCCAGATAAACTCTTTGATTCTTGATTTCTTTTCCGCTGTTTAATACGTTAAGGAAAACATCCGGTTCCAAAATACGAATCACCTGGTCACCTAACACATCCGATGCAGAACGGATATTCATAATCTTTTGTGCCGCCGTGTTAATCTGTTGTACCTCTAAATTCTCATTCAGTACAATCAGACCGTTCGGTGTATTTTTTACAATAGTGTCCGAAAAGCTTTCCGCTTTATCCTTTAAGTACGGAAGACACATGGATACATCCGCCTTTCCGTTAAAGATAGCAATCGCCTTTTCACGGCAGGTGTTATAACCGCAGGAACCGCAGTTTAACTCTTGGGACGGCTTAAACTTACCCATCTGGCGAAGTATCTCGTAAATCTGGCTCTCTGCCGGAGACTGGGCACGTAACTCGATGAACTCGAAATTTTTACGTAATTCCGCAGAATCCGGTTGACGTACATCAAAATCCTTCTTACCGGCATACTGTGCTACTGCCATATAATCCTTCACAGGAGAACGATGATACTTTTCCATCACAGGACCACCAACACAACTACCCACGCAGGCAGACATTTCGATAAAACACTTATGAATATTTCCGTTTTCGATATCCCGGAGGGCTGCCATACAGTTCTCTACGCCGTCAATTGCCATATAAGTATAACCCGGTGCATCCTGTGCCATGGTTTTTAAGATACCTCCGGTAGTCGGGAAAAATCTTGCCTTACTTTCCTCCTCGGAATCCAATTCTTTCCGAAGCTCGATTTTTTCCGTTGCCAACCATTCCGTCAATTCTTCAAAGGTCAACACTGCATCCACGATACTTCCGTAATGCTCCGCTTCGTCCTTCTTCGATACACACGGACCGATGAATACAGTCTTTGCATCCGGATAACGCTTCTTAATATCCAGACAATGTGCCTGCATCGGCGAAGCAACATTTGCAAGATATTCCAATTCCTTCGGAAAATATTTCTGAATCAATAAATTGATGGAATGACAACAGGATGTAATAATAACATCTCTGCCCTCTTCTCGTAACATCCGCTCATATTCGGTCTTTACCATGGTGGCACCAATAGCAGTTTCCTCCACATCGGCAAACCCCAGCTTTTGCAGTGCCTCCCGCATTGCCGTAATCCCCACGCCATCATAGTTCGCAATAAAAGACGGAGCAAGGCTCACATACACCGGTGCCCCGCTTTGTAAGAGCACCTTCACTTTTTCGGTCTCATCCACAATCTGCTTCGCCCCCTGTGGACAGACCACAAAACACTGGCCACAAAGGATACACTCGTTTCCGATAATATGTGCCTGGTCTCCGGAAAAACGAATGGACTTTACCGGACAATGACGAATACATTTATAGCAGTTTTTACAATTTGATTTTTTCAGCGTTAAACAGTTCGGCATATTCTGTTACTCCTTTACGCATTTAGCTTTCCCAGAACCTTATCCTTAAAAAATTCCTGAAATGTTTCTCTTGTAATGCCGGTATACACATCATCATCCACCTGAACCGTTACACCGATACGATTACACTTGCCGATACAAAAACTACCGACAAGTGTAATCTCCTGTTCCAGATGATGCGTTTCAACGGCTTTCTGAAAGAGCTCCACAATTTCCTCGGACCCTTTCAAGTGGCAGGAACTGCCTACACAAACCTGAACGATCATAGTTTTCACACCTTTGCAAGTACTTGTTTTTCAAAGAATTCCTTGGTGGAATCCGGAGTTACGGAATGGAAGGTATCATCAACGGTAACGCAAACGCCTTTCTGGCAGTTGCCCATGCAGAAGGTTCCGCCCAGTTCTACTTTATCATCCAAGTTATTTTCCTTAATCAAATACTGAAGTTGCTCTACTACCTGACGGGAGCCCTTAATATGACAGGACGAACCGATACATACTGTAATTTTCATACTGAAATCCTCCTATTCGTAATCTACAACGTCTACCCAGCTAAGCAGGAATTCACGTTCCTTCTCATTTCCTTTTACAGACTGGGAAGCTGCCACAATCGGCATCCACTTCTGTACATACTGTTTTGCGGTGTTGCTCTTTTTACAGAACAAATCAAGATACTGCTTTGCACCCTCGATGTCACCCTCCAGCCAGAACAAAAGATAAGTTCTAGCCGCATCTGCGGAGGCATTACCCTGAGTTACATGGGACCAGTCCAGAATATACGGTGTTCCGTCCTCGGTCACAATAATGTTAGACGGGTTAAAATCACCGTGACATACCTTGTTATGCTTCGGCATACCTTCCAGACGGGTATGCAAATCATAACGGGTGGTAGCATCCAGTTCTGCCTTACTGATTTTGCCGTTCATCTTATCCTTTAACTTGTTGAGTAACGGACAGGTTGCTTTGTGTACCGTTGTCTGTAACTCCACAAACATCTCCAGATACTCATCCTTCTTCTCTGGATTTTCCTGCATCAGCTGTGCCAGGGTCTTTCCCTTGATGTATTCGGAAACAATCGCCCACTTGCCGTCAATCATGGTTACTTCGAAAATCTTCGGAATGTTCAAACCGGTCTCTTCGATTCTTGCCTGATTCAGTGCCTCATTTAATACATCCGCCTTGGAATAATGCTCATCAAATACCTTTACACACTTGTCGCCGTCACGATAAATTGTCTTATTATTTCTTACCGCAATCACTCTATCCAGTTTCATAATCTCACTCCTCCTTACAGATTCTTATTGATGCCGTTCTTTGCTCTACGGAAACTCTGCTTAATATCAGTCTTGTCAACACCTTCCCCAAGCTGACGCTCATCCGGAGTCTTCGGTTCTTCAAACTGTTTTCCGTAATATGCGTTCAGGTACATCTGCTTAATCTCGCTCATTAACGGGTATCTCGGATTTGCACCGGTACACTGGTCATCAAATGCCTGCTCGGTCATCTCATCCAGTCTTGCAAGGAAGTCCTTCTCATCCGCAACATAATCCTTGATGGTTGCCTTGATGCCTACCTTAGCCTTTAACTCATCCAACGCCTGAATAAGATTTTCTAACTTCTCGCTGTCATTCTTACCCTTGATTCCAAGGTAATCTGCGACCTCTGCATAACGTGCCAGTGTATGCGGATGATCATACTGGGAGAAGGTACCCATTTTTACCGGTGTTTCAGCTGCGTTGAATCGAAGTACCTCATCAATCATAAGAGCATTTGCAACACCGTGCGGTAAGTGATGGAATGCACCCAGCTTATGTGCCATGGAGTGACATACGCCCAAGAAAGCGTTTGCAAACGCCATACCTGCGATGGTTGCCGCATTTGCCATCTTCTCTCTTGCTTCCACGTCGTTCTGTCCGTTCTCGTAAGCTCTCGGCAGGTACTCGAAAATTGTCTTCAATGCCTTTAATGCAAGACCGTCGGTATAATCCGTTGCCAGCATGGATGCATATGCTTCCAATGCATGGGTTACTGCATCAATACCGGAAGCGGCGGTTAAGCCCTTCGGTGCGGTCATATGGAAATCAGTATCAATAATTGCCATATTCGGAAGTAATTCGTAGTCCGCAAGCGGATACTTTACGCCGGTCTGCTCATCGGTAATAACCGCAAACGGAGTCACCTCGGAACCGGTACCTGCGGAGGTTGGGATAGCAATAAAGTATGCCTTCTCACCCATCTTCGGGAAGGTGTAAATTCTCTTGCGGATATCTACGAAACGCATTGCCATATCCATGAAGTCTGCTTCCGGATGCTCGTAAAGAACCCACATAATCTTTGCGGCATCCATTGCGGAACCACCGCCCAGGGCGATGATGCAATCCGGCTTAAACGCCTGCATCTGCTCTGCGCCTGCCTTTGCACAAGCCAGAGTCGGGTCCGGAGCCACATCAAAGAAGGTGGCATGCTGAATTCCCATCTCATCCAACTTGTCCGTAATCGGCTTCGTGTTGCCGTTCTCGTAAAGGAAGGTATCCGTTACGATGAAGGCTCTCTTCTTACCCATTACGTTCTTTAACTCATCAAGAGCTACAGGCAGACACCCCTTCTTCATATAAATCTTCTCCGGTGCTCTAAACCACAGCATATTCTCTCTCCTCTCAGCTACAGTCTTAATATTAATCAAGTGCTTTACGCCTACATTATCGGATACGGAGTTGCCGCCCCAGGAACCGCACCCGAGGGTAAGGGACGGAGCCAGCTTAAAGTTGTAAAGGTCACCGATACCACCCTGGGAGGACGGAGTATTTACAAGGATTCGGCAGGTCTTCATACGCTCACCGAACTCAGCAAGCTTTTCCTTCTCAGTAATTGCATTTAAGTAAATGGAAGAGGTATGGCCGTAACCGCCGTCTGCGATTAAGTGCTCTGCCTTTTCGAATGCATCCTGAATATCCTTTGCCTTGTACATGGCAAGCACCGGAGAAAGCTTCTCGTGTGCAAACTCCTCGGAAAGCTCTACGCTCTCTACCTCACCGATTAAAATCTTGGTTCCTTCCGGAACAGTTACGCCTGCCAGTTCCGCAATTTTCGCTGCCTTCTGTCCTACAATCTTCGCATTCAACGCACCGTTGATGATAATGGTCTTTCTTACCTTCTCAATTTCGTCCTCCTTTAAGAAGTAGCAGCCTCTTGTCGCAAACTCTTCCTTTACTGCATCGTACACATTCTTATGTACAATCACAGACTGCTCGGATGCACAAATCATACCGTTATCGAAGGTCTTAGAATGAATGATGGAGTTTACTGCAAGCAGGATATCTGCGGTCTCATCAATGATAGCCGGGGTGTTACCTGCACCTACACCGAGAGCCGGCTTACCGCTGGAATATGCAGCCTTTACCATACCCGGGCCACCGGTTGCGAGAATGATGTCTGCTTCCTTCATTACCGTGTTGGTCATCTCCAGAGACGGCACGTCAATCCAGGCAATAATATCCTCCGGAGCACCGGCCGCAACCGCTGCTTCCAGCACAATCTTTGCTGCCGCAATGGTGGAATTCTTTGCCCGCGGGTGTGGGCTGATAATAATACCG
>JAGBBP010000005.1 GCA_017938405.1 Lachnospiraceae bacterium | reverse complement strand
TGATTTAATTGTATAATGTTATCAGACATGGTTTTTAGCCTCCTTTGTAAAATTTTGTGTGGTAACTTAATTCTACCAAACGGCTATAGACCATGTCTATTTGTTTATGAAATTAATTTGCGAAACTTATTATACGTCATCCATTGCGTTACATGTTAGAAGATATGAAAATGCAGTTGGAGGAATATAATATTAAGATTGCAGTGCAATCAATTATGATTGCGGAAAAAGAAGAGGAAATCGCTTGCAAAAAAGAGAAAGTTGCTAAAAGAAAAAGAGAAGGCAGCTTTTGAACAGAAGAGGGAACGAGATGAATTGCGTGCCAGATATCGTGAGATATGGGACAAATACTTTAAAACATAACATGATACCAAGCGAGATTAAACATAAATCAAAGAAAATCGGCACTGCAAAAGGCATCACGGGAATTTTGAGCGTGCATGTCCGCTCTTTTTTTTGTTGGAAAAATGTCATTCCCTTGCGTATTACTCCCCAAAAGAGTATAATATTATATAAGATGATGATAAAGAGGTCAGGTTATGGATTTTATTTCTTTGAGAAAGCAGTATAAAGAGTTTTGGTACAAGGGCTTTTCCTATGAGATAGAGGAAGGCTTTTATAAGGTGACGTTTTCTTTTGAGATTCCGGGACTGTCGGAGTTTGAGACGGTGTGGAAGTTTCCGGATAGAGGACGGCAGGTAGACGAGGCAATTTTGTCCCGGCTGTTGTTTGAACTGGGGATGGCGGAGGCCATCAGTTACTGGAAGGTGACCTGTGCACCGGTGCTTCGGGTGATGTGCGGAAGCCTGACCGAGTGGCAGATTCAGTGGTGGCGGAAGCTGTTTTACAACGGCCTCGGAGAGTTTATGTATGTGAACGGGATTGAGGTGTCCGAGGAGGAGCTTTTGACGTTGGTATGTGAGCCGGGGGCTTGCAGCAAGCTTACCGATTCCGCAGCTTATTCCGGTTACCTTGTGCCTGTTGGCGGTGGCAAGGATTCCGTGGTGTCCATGGAAGTGTTGGGAGAAGAAGATGTAACCATTTACCGCATCAATAAAGATGCTACGGTTGCGAACGTGCTGGCGGCGGCGGAGCGTGAGTATAAGACCTGCTTTGTAAACCGCAGACTGGACCCGCGGATTTTGGAGATGAACAAACGGGGCTTTTTGAACGGACATATTCCGTTTTCTGCGGTGGTGGCTTTTTCTACCTTTATTTCCGCGTACTTACAGGGCATCCGTTACATCGCTCTTTCCAACGAGTCCAGTGCCAATGAGTCCACGGTGGTGGGTTCCTTTGTGAATCATCAGTATTCCAAGAGCTACGAGTTTGAGCGGGATTTCATGGAGTATATCGGTAGTTTTTTAGATACAGAGATTCGGTATTTCAGTTTGCTTCGTCCGTTGTCGGAGTTGCAGATTGCATGGTTGTTTTCTAAGTATAAAAAGTATCACAAGGCCTTCCGCAGCTGTAATGCGGGAAGCAAGCAGGGCATCTGGTGCTGTAATTGTCCGAAGTGTTTGTTTGTGTTTATTATTTTGTCTTCCTTTTTATCGGAGGATGCTTTGGTGGAGATTTTCGGCGAGAATCTTCTCAATGAGGAGAAGAATGAGAAGTATTTCCGTGAGCTGACGGGCTTGGATGAAAATAAACCTTTTGAGTGCGTGGGCACCCGGAGTGAAGTTGTCATGTCTTTGAAGAAGTATTTGGAAAAGGGTGGCAAGGCGCTTTTACCGGTGAAGTATGCGGACTGGCTCATGGCGCAGCCGGGAGACGTGGATACGGCTCTGACCGAGTGGAACGAGCTTCACAACGTACCGGCGGAGCTGGTGGCGGTGTTGAAGGAGGAGCTGCGGTAGGAGCAGATGCTGAGTAAAATGATGGATGTCGCCTTGCGGGCGGCGGATTGGAGATAGTGATGGATATTGTACAATATCTGAACGGAAAGCGAATATTGATTTGGGGCTACGGCAGAGAGGGAAAGTCCACGGAAAATTTTCTCGGGACCTACTGTACCCCGGCATCGGTGGAGATTTACGAGGGGGATAAGGCAGGGATTGACGAGGCGAAGTATGACTTGATTATCAAGAGTCCGGGGATTCCGATGCTGGAATACGACCCGAAGTATACTTCTCAGACGGAGTTGTTTTTAGGGCAGTTTAAGGACAGGGTTATCGGGGTCACCGGCACCAAGGGAAAGAGCACCACTGCAACCATGTTGCATCATGTATTGGATACTTGTTCCGGGCATAAGACGCTTCTTCTCGGCAATATCGGTAAGCCGTGTCTGGATTATTACGGCGAGATGGAAGGGGATACCCTGGCGGTGTTTGAGCTTTCCTGTCATCAGCTGTTTCATACCAAGGTGTCGCCTCATGTGGCGGTGCTTCTGAATATTTTTGAGGAACATCTGGATTATTACAAGACGATGGAAAATTACGTGGCGTCAAAGCACGCCATTGCAAAGTATCAGACGCCGGAGGACTTTTTGTATTGCGGTGCGGGCGTGGATTTGACCGGGGTTACGGCACCGGGAAAGCGGACGGTGATTGCACCGGTGACAGAGAAGAAGTACGAGCTTCGGATTTTGGGCGAGCAGAACCAGTACAACGCGGAGTTTGTGTACCGGATTGCTACGGAAGTGTACGGTTGTGACGGTGAGGCGGTAAAGGTGGCTCTCGGCGAAGTGGGCAATCTTCCCCATCGTTTGGAGTTTATCGGGGAAAAGAACGGTGTGCGGTATTACGACGATTCCATTGCCACGATTCCGGAGGCGGTGGTTTGCGCGGTGGCTGCCATTAAAGATGTGCAGACGGTGATTCTCGGCGGTATGGACCGCGGCATCGATTACAGCGTGCTGGAGGCCTTTGTAAAGGAGCATCCGCAGTATACCTATATTTTTATGTACGATACCGGAAAACGGATTTATGGGGCGCTACAGGGTGCTACGGAGGGACAGAAGTGTTTTCTTGTTGAGACCTTGGAAGAAGCGGTGGCCCTGGCGAAAAAGGTGACTGCTCCGGGCAAGGCCTGTGTCATGTCCCCGGCGGCACCGTCCTACGGTGTGTTTAAGAATTTCGAGGAACGGGGCGAGAAGTTTAAGGAGTATGTGATGAAATAAAATAAAACACCTATGTCGCGTTGGTATGTGACATAGGTGTTTCTTATTTATGCTATATGCGGAACACTTGCCGGAGTAACAGTCGGTGCCGGACTTGGTGTCAAGGCACCGTTTGGAGCCGGTGTACCGGTTCCGCTTTTCGGCGTCTGACCCGGCGTCTCTTCTTCCTTCACATGCTGTCTTCCTTCATGGTCCATCTCATAATTTTCTTTATGTATGAGTTCCGAAATCGGCACTAATTCGTATCCTTTTTCCTTTAATCCTAAAATAACCGCTTCCAGTGCGGCCGGGGTATATTTTGCTCCGTTGTGCATGAGAATAATGGAACCGTTGCCTAAGTGCTTATGTTCCAGTACCTTCTTAATAATGGCATCACTGCCGTAGTCTTTCCAGTCAAGACTGTCAATATCCCACTGCACACAGTGATACCCCATGTCCTTACATACATCCACCAGTGTATTGTTGTAGTCCCCGTAAGGCGGCCGAAACAGGTTCATTTCCACGCCGGTCAACTCTTTGATGCGGTCGTGGGCTTTCTGGATTTCTGTGCGACATTGTTCTGCGGAAAGCTGGGACATCTGCTTGTGGTTTTCACTGTGGTTACCAAGATCGTGGCCGTCGGCAAGGATTGCCTTTACGTCCTCCGGGTACTTGTTCATCCATTCCCCGGTCATAAAGAAGGTGACTTTGACGTTGTGCTTTTTTAGGATGGAGAGGAGGTTGCGGGTGTCTTCATTCCCCCAGGCTGCATCAAAAGAGAGCGACACCTTCTTCTCCTCCGTATCCACGCAGTAAATCGGAAGCTTCTTTGCCTTGCCGGCGGTAGGAATGGTGTCGTTTAGGAGTTTGCTGCCCGCGAAAAGGAAAAAGGCAATGGAAAATAAGAATAGGGTGTATTTTACAATGCGGTAAACTTTAGTTGGATTTTCGTCTGGATTCATAGTTTGCCTCGTGTATCGTGCTTCGTATAATGTATGGCCTTTTTCCCGAAATAATGCTTGCGAAAAGCCCAAAAGTATCGTATGATTAAAGTAAAGGTATGAAATTGTGAAATCGGGGATTTTTAGGAGGCACAAATGAGTAATTTATTGGAAGGTTTAGAGGCACTTGGTCTCGGCGGCGTAAGCAAGATGGAGGTTTACGAGGATGTTGAGACCAAGGAGAAGAAGGGCGCGGCGGATGCCGGTGCGACGGAAGTTCATGAGAAGTCGGAAGAAGAGTTTCTTTTTGATAAGACCCATACCTGTCCGGTGTGTGACGGGGAGTTTAAGTGCAGCGCGGTACGGGTGGGGAAGGCGAAGCTTGTCGGTACGGATTCGGATTTACGTCCGAAGTATCAGGGGATTGACCCGTTAAAGTACGATGCCATTGTCTGTCCGCGTTGCGGCTATGCGGCATTGACCCGGTTCTTTACCACGCTTACCAATGCGCAGGCGAAGCTGGTGATGGAGAATATTTCCAAGAAGTTTAATGCAAAGTTAAAGTTGGACGGTGTGTTTTCCTATGACGACGCGATTTTGTTTCATCGGTTGGCACTGGCCAGTGCGGTGGTGAAGCGTAGTAAGCTCAGCGAGAGAGCGTATACTTGTTTAAAGACCGCATGGCTTCTTCGCGCAAAGCAGGAAGAGCCTTCTACCGAAGAAAAGGAAAAACCGGCATTAAAGGCCCAGGAGTTGGAGTTTTTAAAGAACGCCTACGAAGGCTTTGTTGAGGCAGTGTCTAAGGAAAATTTCCCGATTTGCGGCATGGACGAAATGACACTGGATTGCGTAATTGCGGATATCGGCAGGCGAATCGGACGGTACGAAGAAGCGGGCCGTTTGATTTCCAAGGTGATTGTTTCCCGGTCTGCACCGGATCGTATTAAGAATAAGGCCCGTGAGATTAAGGAATTGATTGTAGAAGATATGCAGAATAAATAACAGTGATGTGTAAACGGAGGGGCTGCGACGTTGGCGCAGCCCCTTTTTTCGAGAAGGCAAAGTGCGAAGCACTGCCGGCGGAATATGTTCGGAAAGGAAGGTTTGATATGAAAGAACAGCTTTACACCATACCGGTAAACGAAGCCTTGGAAAAGGATTGTGAGTGCCCGGTGTGTGCCATGTATCAGGAATTGGAGAAGGCGTCTTTGGAGTATACGCTGGGTCCCAGCTACATGGAAGATGATGTGCGGATGGTGACGGATAAAATCGGGTTTTGCAGTGTCCATGCCAAGGAGTTATACCGTCAGCAGAACCGTTTGGGCCTTGCCCTTATTTTAAAGACGCATATGGATCGTACCATTAAGGATGTGGAACGTCTGGCGAAAGGCCCGGTGATGGGAGGCGGTTTGTTTAAGAAAAAGGACGCACCGGTGGTGGAGTATTTGAAAAAGATGAATTGCTCCTGCTTTGTCTGTGAACGGGTGGAGCATGTATTTGAGCGTTACATCGCCACGATTTTCTATTTATATGAAAAGGAAGCAGATTTCCGGGCTAAGCTTGCACAGTGCAAAGGCTTTTGTAACGAGCATTATGCCCTTTTGTACGAGCAGGCACCGCTTCAGTTATCCGGCAAATATCTGGAAGAATTCATTGAGATGTTAAATGAAGTATATCTTACGAATATGAAGCGGGTACGGGACGATTTGGAGTGGTTTACGGATAAGTTCGATTACCGGAATGCGGATGCCCCTTGGAAAAATTCCAAAGACGCCCTGCCACGGACCATAGTAAAGACCAATAGTATCCGGGTGGAGTGAGGATAAGAAATTCCGATAAGAATGTTATAGTTGAGAATAACAGAGTAAAACTTAGAATAATCGAGCATATGAGAGCATAAGAAAGGTAATGCAAAGATTTGCTCGATTTGTTCCGGGGAAAAAACTTGCAACTTTTTTTCTGAGTATGTAATATATGGGTATCGGTTAGCACTCAGGTGAAGAGAGTGCTAACAAAAACTGACAGAAAGCGGGAAATCCGCGCAAAATAGAAGGAGGAATCATTATGAAGTTAGTACCGTTGGGAGATAAGGTGGTATTGAAGCAGTTGGTGGCAGAAGAGACGACGAAGTCCGGTATCGTACTTCCGGGTCAGGCAAAGGAAAAGCCGCAGCAGGCGGAAGTGGTTGCCGTAGGACCGGGCGGAATGGTAGAAGGCAAGGAAGTTACCATGCAGGTAAAGGTAGGCGACCAGGTAATTTATTCCAAGTACGCCGGTACCGAAGTGAAGCTTGGTGAGGAAGAGTTCATCATTGTAAAGCAGAATGATATCGTAGCGATTGTGGAAGAGTAAACGATAAGAATAAGGGGACGGTGCCGGAGGGCATCGGGCAAAGAAGTGTTTAGAGTTAAAAATGAATGGAGGCTATTAGCATGGCAAAGGAAATCAAGTATGGCGCAGAAGCAAGAACCGCGTTAGAGCAGGGCGTAAATAAGTTGGCAAATACCGTAAAGGTAACCCTTGGACCGAAGGGAAGAAATGTAGTTTTGGATAAGTCCTACGGTGCACCGCTGATTACCAATGACGGTGTGACCATCGCAAAGGAAATCGAGCTGGAGGATGCATTCGAAAACATGGGTGCACAGCTTGTAAAGGAAGTTGCTACCAAGACCAACGATGTGGCAGGTGACGGTACCACCACCGCTACGGTTTTGGCACAGGCAATGATTAACGAAGGTATGAAGAACCTGGCTGCAGGTGCGAACCCGATTATCTTAAGAAAGGGTATGAAAAAGGCTACCGATTGCGCAGTAGAAGCAATCTCCAATATGAGTTCCGCTATCACCGGCAAGGAGCAGGTGGCAAAGGTTGCCGCTATTTCCGCAGGTGACGAGACCGTAGGCCAGATGGTTGCGGACGCTATGGAAAAGGTTTCCAAGGACGGTGTTATCACCATCGAGGAATCCAAGACCATGAAGACCGAATTAGACGTAGTAGAAGGTATGCAGTTTGACCGCGGTTACATTTCCGCATACATGGCTACCGATATGGATAAGATGGAAGCAAATCTTGACAATCCGTACATTCTCATTACCGATAAGAAGATTTCCAACATTCAGGATATCCTCCCGGTACTTGAGCAGATTGTACAGTCCGGTCAGAGACTTCTCATTATTGCTGAGGATGTTGAGGGTGAGGCACTTACTACCTTAGTTCTTAACAAGCTTCGCGGTACCTTCGTGGTGGCGGCTGTAAAGGCTCCGGGCTACGGCGACAGAAGAAAGGCAATGCTCCAGGATATCGCAATTTTGACCGGCGGTACCGTAATTACCGACGAACTTGGTCTTGACCTTAAGGATACCACCATGGACCAGTTGGGTCGTGCAAAGTCCGTAAAGGTACAGAAGGAAAACACCATCATCGTTGACGGTGAAGGCGATAAGGCTGAAATCGCAGCAAGAGTTGCTCAGATTAAGGCGCAGATTGAGGAGACTACCTCTGAGTTTGATCGTGAGAAGCTTCAGGAAAGATTAGCAAAGCTTGCAGGCGGTGTTGCTGTTATCCGCGTAGGTGCGGCTACCGAGACCGAGATGAAGGAAAACAAGCTCCGTATGGAAGATGCTCTTGCGGCTACCAAGGCAGCTGTGGAAGAGGGTATTATCGCAGGCGGCGGTTCCGCATATATCCATGCTTCCAAGGAAGTGGCTAAGCTTGCGGCTTCTTTAGAGGGTGACGAGAGAACTGGTGCAAACATTATCCTTGCGGCATTAGAGGCTCCGCTTCGTTGCATCGCAACCAACGCAGGTCTGGAAGGCTCCGTTATCGTAAACAAGGTAAAGGAAGAAAAGGTTGGTATCGGTTTCAACGCATTGACCGAAGAATATGTTGATATGGTGAAGGAAGGCATCCTGGATCCGGCAAAGGTTACCAGAAGTGCTCTTCAGAACGCAACCAGCGTTGCTTCTACTTTCCTTACCACCGAGTCCGCCGTGGCAAACATTAAGGAAGACGTTCCGGCAATGCCGGCTGGCGGTGCCGGCGGCATGGGCATGATGTAAGAAACCAAATAGGATAAATTGCAGAACCTCGGAGGCAGTATGCCGCCGGGGTATCTGCGTATTGTAAAGGAGAAGGTGAATCGGATGAACGATTTGTATACGGAAGCAAGTGTAAAAAAGAAAGTAACGGTGACGGATACTCTGATTAAAGTAGTAGTAATCGCGATTGTTGCGATAACGCTTGGATATGGTTTTATCCTGGGTCAGCCTTTAATCGGTTTTCTCGGAGCATTGGGCGTTGTGTTTGCATATTATTTTCTGCCACGTCTGAATGTAATGTATGAGTATGTGTTCTGTGACGGCCAGTTGGATTTCGATAAGATTATGGCCGGCGAGAAGAGAAAGCATATGTATCGTTTGGATTTTGACCAGGTAGTGATTATGGCACCGGCGAATTCCCATGCGTTAGACAGTTATAAGAACAATCCGGCAACCAAAAAGCTGGATTTTACGTCCCTGGAGAAAAATCGCAAGGTATATTGTATTGTGGAATCTGCGGGAGAGATGCAGACCCTGGTATACTTTGAGCCGAATGAGAAGATGATTTCTTATATTAAGCAGAAGGCACCGCGGAAGGTGTCCGAGTATTAAGCGCGGAATTAAACAACGTGATAATCAAATAGAAAAGGCAGAACTGCCGTGACCGGAAGAAATAAGTCAAATATTTTCCGGAACGGTGGTTCTTTTTTTAAAAAAATTAAAAGAATCTATTGACTTCATTCGTTTAAAGTGCTATAGTTTAAAGCGACATAGTGATAGCGCGGGAATGAAATAGAATGATTCATAGTAGGAGGTACAAAATGATGAAGGTAAAAAAATTAATTGCACTTACATTGGCATGTGTGACTGTAATGGCCGGATTTGCCGGCTGCGGAAAGAAGAACGATGAAGTATACGAAATCGGTATTTGCCAGCTGGTACAGCATGCGGCACTCGATGCGGCAACCCAGGGATTCCAGGATGCATTGACGGAAAAGCTTGGCGAAAGAGTACAGTTCGACTTAAAGAATGCATCCAATGATGTGCCGACCTGCGGTACTATTGTAAATCAGTTTGTTGCGGATAAGGTAGATTTGATTATGGCAAATGCTACTCCTTCTTTACAGTCTGCGTTTGCAGCAACGGCGGATATTCCGATTGTGGCTACTTCCATTACGGACTACGCAACCGCACTGGATATTGATGATTGGACCGGAAAAACTGGTTTTAATGTAACCGGTACCTGTGACCTTGCACCGCTGGATGAGCAGGCGGCCATGATTAAGGAGTTGTTCCCGGATGCAAAGAAGGTGGGAATTTTGTATTGTTCCGCAGAAGCAAACTCCAAGTATCAGGCTGTGAAAGTTGCTGAGTATCTGACAGCACTCGGTATTGAGTCCGAGGAATTTACCTGCGCAGACACTAATGATGTGGCAATGGTTACTTCCGCAGCATGTGCCGCAAGTGATGTAATTTACATACCGACCGACAATATGATGGCTTCCAGCACCGGTATTGTTGATGGAGTGGCAGGTCCGGCAGGTGTGCCGATTGTAGCAGGTGAAGCAGGTATCTGCGGCGGTTGCGGTGTAGCAACGCTCTCCATTGATTACTACAGCATCGGTTATGCGGCAGGCTTGCAGGCCTATGAGATTTTGGAAAACGGAAAGAATCCGGCAGAAATGGAAATCGGTTATGCTACCGAGCTTACCAAGCAGTATGTGGCAGACCGTTGTACCGCTTTTGGTGTTACGGTTCCGGATAGTTATGAAGCTATGGTAGTTGAGGAATAATTGTCAATAAAATGAGAAATAGCAGATGCAGCGCCGCGGAAGAAGAAACGGCGCTGCTACTGTGCTTTTGAGAGGTATAAGAATGGACGCATTTATAACATCCCTTCCGGGAGCCGCAGCTCAGGGTATTATCTGGGGTATTATGGCAATCGGAGTATATATTACCTATAAGATATTAGATGTGGCGGATTTAACGGTAGACGATTCCTTCGGTACCGGCGGAGCTGTCATGGTGGTATGCATGACAAGCGGAATGAATATCTGGCTTTCCATGTTAGTAGCATTTCTTGCGGGATGCCTGGCAGGACTGCTTACCGGTATTTTACATACGAAATTCGGTATTCCGGCAATTCTTGCGGGTATTTTGACCCAGCTTGCCTTGTATTCCGTGAATCTGCGAATTATGAGCGGAATGGCAAATATGCCGTTATCGGTGATGAAGTATAACTTGTTGCTTTCCTTACGTAAGATTCCGAAGTCAATTTTAGTGGCAGGCATTTTTGTCGTGGTTTTAATTGCTTTATTATATTGGTTCTTCGGAACGGAACTGGGACATTCCTTACGTGCCACCGGTTGTAATCAGGCCATGGCAAGAGCCAACGGTATTAATACCGAGCGGAATAAGATTCTCGGTTTGATTCTTTCCAACGGTATTGTAGCACTGGCGGGTTCTTTGATTACCCAGTATCAGGGATTCGCGGATATCAATATGGGACGCGGTGCCATTGTTATCGGTCTGGCGGCGGTAATTATCGGTGAAGTGGTATTCGGTAAGATTTTCAAGAATTTTGCCCTTCGTTTGTTCGGCGTGGTATGCGGCGGTGTGATTTATTACGTTGTAATTACGCTGGTGCTCAGTCTTGGCTTAAATGCAAACGATATGAAGTTATTCTCCGCATTGGTAGTTGCCGTATTCCTTGGTATTCCGTACTGGAAAAAGCAATTACAGCAGAAGAACCTTGGTAGAAAGGGGGAGGCTAACGATGCTGGAAATTAAAAATATTTGTAAGACCTTCCATCCGGGGACGATTAATGAGAAAAAGGCATTGAAGGGTGTAAATCTTACTTTGGAGGATGGAGATTTTGTGACCGTTATCGGCGGTAACGGTGCGGGAAAATCCACACTCCTGAATATGGTGGCAGGTGTACATACGGCTGATGCCGGTCAGATTCTTCTGGATGGGATCGACGTGACCCATTTGTCCGAGCATAAGCGTGCCAAGTATTTGGGACGGGTATTTCAGGACCCGATGATGGGGACGGCAGCGGATATGTGGATTGAAGAGAACCTTGCTCTGGCGGCAAGACGGGGACAGCGTCGTACGCTCCGCTGGGCAATTACCAAAAAGGAGAGAGAAGAGTTCCGGGAAATGTTAAAACCGTTGGGACTTGGTCTGGAGAATCGTCTTTCCACGAAGGTCGGTCTTCTTTCCGGCGGTCAGCGTCAGGCATTGACTCTTTTGATGGCGGCCATGAAAAAGCCGAAATTACTTCTTTTGGATGAACATACGGCGGCTCTTGACCCGAAGACGGCAGCCACGGTGTTGGAACTTTCCGATAAGTTTATCGAAGAAGGAAAGCTGACGGCCATGATGGTTACCCATAATATGAAGGATGCCATTGCCCACGGAAACCGGTTGATTATGATGCACGAGGGACAAATTATTTTGGATATTCGCGGAGAGGAAAAGAAGAAGTTAACCGTGGAAGAATTATTGGAAGCTTTTACGAAAGCCAGCGGGGCGGAATTTGCCAACGACAGGGCGCTATTAAGTAAATAAAGAAGGAGGAGTGCCGGGCACGATTTTGTTGCGTGGCACTTCTTTTATTTTTCTACAGATTTCTTATAATTTTGGCTTGACAAGTGAAAAGAAACAAAGTAAAATACAAAGAATACCACCCCTAGTTAGTTTGGGACAGGTAGAATACAACTATTATAAGAAAGAGAGGATTAGAAACATGGGCATGATTATCGGTGACGGTATTACCTTTGATGACGTGTTATTGGTACCGGCGTACTCGGAAGTGATTCCGAATCAGGTGGATTTGACGACATATTTAACAAATAAGATTAAGTTGAATATTCCGTTAATGAGCGCAGGTATGGACACCGTAACGGAACACCGCATGGCAATTGCAATGGCAAGACAGGGCGGTATCGGTGTAATTCATAAAAATATGAGTATTGAGGCGCAGGCTGAAGAGGTAGATAAGGTAAAACGTTCCGAGAATGGTGTTATCACCGACCCGTTTTCTTTATCCCCGGAGCATACATTACACGATGCGGATGAGTTAATGGCAAAGTACCGTATTTCCGGCGTGCCGGTTACAGAAGGTAAGAAGCTTGTGGGTATCATTACGAACCGTGACCTTAAGTTTGAGACCGACTTCTCCAAGAAGATTAAGGAAAGCATGACCTCCGAAGGTCTTGTAACCGCAAGAGAGGGCGTTACCTTAGAAGAGGCAAAGAAGATTCTTGCACAGGCAAGGAAGGAAAAGCTTCCGATTGTGGATGCCGCAGGTAACTTAAAGGGACTTATTACAATCAAAGATATCGAAAAGCAGATTAAGTATCCGCTTTCCGCAAAGGATTCCCAGGGCAGACCTCTTTGTGCCGCAGGTGTGGGCGTTACCGCTAACATCTTAGAGCGCGTGGAAGCACTTGTAAGGGCAAAGGTAGACGCTATCGTTATCGACTCCGCACACGGTCATTCCGCAAATGTGCTTCGTTGCGTACAGATGGTACATGACGCATATCCGGAGCTTCAGATTATTGCAGGTAACGTAGCAACCGCAGAAGCAACCGAGGACCTGATTAAGGCCGGCGTTGACTGTGTAAAGGTAGGTATCGGACCGGGTTCCATTTGTACCACCCGTGTGGTTGCAGGTATCGGTGTTCCGCAGATCACCGCGATTATGAACGCTTACGAGGCAGCAAAGAAGTACGGTATTCCGATTATTGCAGACGGCGGTATCAAGTACTCCGGCGATATTACCAAGGCGATTGCAGCCGGTGCTAACGTATGTATGATGGGTAGCATCTTTGCAGGCTGTGACGAGAGCCCGGGAACCTTCGAGCTTTACCAGGGTCGTAAGTATAAGGTATACCGTGGCATGGGCTCTATCGCAGCAATGGAGAACGGCAGTAAGGACCGTTACTTCCAGGCAGATGCGAAGAAGCTTGTTCCGGAAGGTGTAGAAGGTCGTGTGGCATACAAGGGTCTTGCAGAGGATACCGTATTCCAGTTACTGGGTGGTCTTCGTTCCGGTATGGGTTACTGCGGAGCAAAGGATATCGAGACCTTAAAGCAAACCGGTCGCTTTGTAAAGATTTCCGCTGCTTCCTTAAAGGAAAGTCATCCGCATGACATCCATATTACCAAGGAAGCTCCGAACTATAGTATTGATGATAAGTAAGAGTTAAAAGAATTACAAGATATAAGGCATAAAGTTCCGTAAGTTTGAAAACTTATAGTACTTTATGCCTTTTTTATACCTTTTTTAGCATAAATTGTTGAAAAATGAATCAAATTGTGTTAAAATGTCGGATAGGATTGGGAAAATATGCGGAATCGGGTGGAGAAAGCTTGGTGCTTATGAGGGAAAGGAGTTAAATGGATATCTTTGTGCTTACTTTACATTTTATTTGTGTGATTCTTTCCTTCTTTTTTATTCGCTTTGTGGCGTATCAGAAGAAGTCTTCTTTGTGTAACTATCTTTTGCTGTTTTCTATTGCGGTTTTGGTAAACGGCCTTTCCTATTTGTTTGAATTAAAGAGCGGAACTATCGAAGAGGCATTGATGGCAATCCGGTTTGAATATTTTGGTTTAAGTACGGCAACGATTGCGGCCCTGCTTTTTATTTGTGAATTGTTTAATGTAAAGCTGAAAAAGTGGATTCGCGGACTGGTCGTGGCGGCATTTTTTTTGTCTTGTATTATGATTGTAACCAACGAATACCACCATTTGCATTACGTGAGTTCTTATTTGGAGGTAAGGGAGCATGTAGCCATATTCCGTTGTGTCACGGGACCGCATTATGTTTCACATACAGTGATTACGCTCGGGTCCATGGGTGTTTGTGTGGGAGTCATTCTTTATGCATGGGTACGGGATTTAAAGAAAAAGGAGAATTACAAAAAGTATTTGTTTCTGGCATTGGCCGCAATGGTGCCGTTGTTCAGTTGGGTGGGCCATTCCGTGGGTCTTTTGCGAGACTTTGATTTGATACCTTTCGGCTTGTTTTGTTCCAATTTGTTCTTTATTATGATTTTGTATTTTTTCCGGATTTTCGATGTGGCGGAAAATGCGAAAAATGATGTACTGGAAACCATGGAAGAAGGAATTCTGGTATGTGACGAAGAAGGGCATGTGGTGTATTCTAATCCGAGCATGCAGGAAATTTTTCCGGAGATTGTAATTAAAGAAATTACGGATATTCTTCCGCTTATGACACCGGCGGCAGAAGGGGAATTTTTGGTGGGAAGCCGCTGTTATGCGGTTACCGAGTCCGAAGTGTACGAAAGGGAGAAAGTTACCGGTAAAACCTGGTGCTTTATTGATATGACCCAGACACGGGAACGTGAAAAGCAGTTAAGGGAATTGACGCAGGTAGCAACGGCGGCAAACAATGCAAAAAGTAATTTCCTTGCCAATATGTCTCATGAGATTCGTACACCGATTAATACAATTCTTGGCATGGATGAGCTGATTCTGCGGGAGGCGCAGAATTTGAATGTGTTGGAATATGCCCACAACATTCAGACGGAAGGAAAAACATTACTTTCCCTGATTAATGATTTGCTGGATTTTTCCAAGATTGAGTCCGGCAGAATGGAACTTACGGAGGTAGAGTACAAGTCTTCCGATATGGTACATGATGTGGTCACCATGTTTTCCTTAAAAGCGGAAGAAAAGGGACTGGATTTTAACGTAGAGGTGGCGGAAGATCTTCCGACGGTATTTTGTGGCGACGAAGTCCGTATTAAGCAGATTTTGAGCAATTTGTTGAGTAACGCGGTAAAATATACGGAACGAGGTGCCGTTGGATTTAAAGTAGAATGGGAGCGGAAATCGGAGCGGACTGCGGTGGTATCGGTAACGGTAAAAGACAGCGGAATCGGTATCCGGAAAGAGGATATGGATGCGATTTTCGAAAAGTTTAAGCGTCTAGATTCCAAACGGAACAATCGCATTGAAGGTACCGGTCTCGGAATGAATATTACAGCCCAGTTACTGGAAATGATGGATGGCGATATTTCCATCCGCAGCGAATACGGAATCGGTTCCGAATTTAAGGTGACGATTCCGCAGACGGTTGTGGATTTTACCCCGGTAGGAAAATATTTATATGACAGAGCGGAAACCAAAAAAGAAGAACCGCGGATTACCTTTACCGCACCGGAAGCAAAGGTGTTGGTAGTAGATGATAATGTAATGAATCGTGTGGTGGTAAAGGGGTTATTAAAGCACACATTATTACAAATCGACGAGGCGGAAAGCGGAAGCGAATGTCTGGAAAAAACAAAGAAAATCCGATACAATATTATTTTGCTGGATCACATGATGCCGGAGATGGACGGTGTGGAGACTCTGGAACGTTTGCGCGAACAGGACGGTGCCTGCGGAAATGTACCGGTAATTGTGCTGACGGCAAATGCAGTGGCCGGAGTAAAGGATTTCTATTTAAGCCGGGGCTTCGACGACTATATGAGTAAGCCGGTCAGCGGTGCAAAGTTAGAAAGGATGTTATTAAAGTATCTTCCGGCCTCTCTTGTATTAAAGCGTGAAGATACGAGAGAACGATTGCATGTGCAGAATGCGAAACAGGAAGGCTTCCGACCGGAGGAAATTCGCAGTGTCCTTTCCGTGGAGCGGATTGATTTAAGACAGGGTCTGGAGAATATGGATGGAGATAAGGCAATGTACCGCAAGAGTGCCCGATTGTTTGCATCCTTATGCGACAGTCGTCTGCGTACCCTGCATGACTGTATCCGGAGAGAAGATGTACCGGCTTATACGGCGCTGGTGCATGCGATTAAGAGCGATGCCAAAACCCTGGGTGCGAAAGAACTTGGGGATATCGCATGGGAGCAGGAAAAGATGGGACAGGAAGGCAATTTGGCATTCCTTTTGGATAAGTTTAGTTTACTGTCTGCGGAATACCAAAGAATCGCAGCGTGTTTCAGCCGTTTGTTTGAACCGGCGGATGCAGAAGGAGGCGAATAAGAATGCCGCAGTTTTTACTTGGTTTTTGGTGCGGTTGCGTATTTTCGGTATTACTTGTTTTTTTGATCTATTATTCCGTACGGAAGAGAAGGGAACAGGGAGTATCGCGTAAAGAGGCTGTTAAAAAGCGGGATGTTTCAAAGAATGAGAAGACGGTGCAGGATTCGAAGGCAAGGATTCTTTTGGTGGATGACAGCAAGCTGAGTCGGAAATTAATTAAGGATTTTTTGAGAGACCGGCCGATTGAAATCGCGGAGGCGGAAAGCGGAGCGGAATGCCTGCTAAAATGCAGAAAAGAGAAGTATGACTTGATTTTTATGGATTTGAATATGCCGGGAGGTTCCGGGTTAGAGACCTTGGAACGTTTAAAAAACGAAGCAAAGGGATTTCCGCAGATGCCGGTGATTGTAATGGGTTCCAATGTCCGGCAGGAAAGTGAAGCCGGGTATTTGGAGTTAGGGTTTGACGGTTGCCTTGCAAAGCCGATTCAAATGAACAGACTGGAAGAGATTTTGATGTTGAATCTTCCGGAGGAAGCGTTGCAGCAAATACCGGAGGGCTTTTTCTATCAAAAAGGCTTGGATAATTTTGACGGAAATGAAGCGTTGTACAAGGAAACGTTGCTCTTATTTTCCACGTTGTGGGAGGAAAGAAAGGAACAGTTGCAACGGTTTCTGGATGAAGAAAATATGACAGAGTATGCGATTTTGATTCATGCGGTGAAAGGGGACGCAAGGATTCTGGGTGCGGACTTTTTGGCGGAACTGGCTTACGAGCAGGAACTTTCCGCAAAGGAACAGAATGTAAAGGCTGTAAGAAACAGCTTTTCAAAGGTGATAGAAACGGGAACGAAAACAGCGGAATATTTTATGCTGTCGTTTTCGGAATAAGAATATGAGGAGGAATAAGGATGTTAAAGAAAAAGATTTTGGCAATTGATGACAGTGCCATCGTGTTGAAACAGTTACAGAATATTTTGGATAAAAAGTTTGATTTTGTGGGAGTAACCAGTGGTCTTGCCGCTTTGAAACGACTGGATAACGAGGTGTTTGATTTGGTGCTTCTGGACCTTGAAATGCCGGTGATGGACGGGTTTGCGACGCTGACTTCCATAAGACAGAGGGAAGTGTTGAAGGATATTCCGATTATTATTTTAACCGGAACCAGACATAAGCAGAAGGTGATTAAAGGAATTACCAGCGGAGTGGCCGGGTATATCGTAAAACCGGCGGATTCGGAGCAATTACTGGCGAAAATCGAGACCACTTTGGGACTGCGCTGATTAAAAGAAATATGCTTTCACACTTTTTTCACAGTTCTAACAAATTCTCTTCATGGTTGCAATGTAGAATGAGATGTGGTATGGTAGGAGGGAAGCAAAAAAAGGAGGTAGCGGAAAGTGATTGAAGCCATCGGATTGGTGAAAGCATACGGGGATCATATTGCCGTAGATCACTTAAATTTCACAGTAGAAAAAGGACAAATTCTTGGATTTTTAGGCCCGAACGGTGCCGGAAAGTCTACCACAATGAATATGTTGACCGGTTACATATCCGCAACGGAAGGAACAATTCTGGTAAACGGTTATGATGTGTTAGAGGAGCCGGAACTTGCAAAGAAGAGCATCGGGTATCTTCCGGAGCAGCCACCGGTGTATCCGGATATGACGGTGACGGAATATTTGAAGTTTGTGACCGAATTAAAGAAGGTACCGAAAAAGGACAGAGAGCGGGAGGTAGAGCGTGTCATTGAAGTAACCCAGTTACAGCCGATGCGCGGTCGTTTGATTCAGCATTTGTCCAAGGGTTACAGACAGCGTGTGGGTATTGCACAGGCCTTGGTGGGTAATCCGGAAGTAATTATTCTGGATGAGCCGACGGTAGGTCTTGACCCGAAGCAGATTATCGAGATTCGTGATTTGATGAAGAGCCTGGCAAAGGAACATACGGTACTTCTCAGCTCCCATATCATGCAGGAAATCAGCGCCGTATGTGATCATATTATGATTATCAGTCACGGTAAGCTGGTGCTTTCCGGGACTCCGGAGGAGTTACAGAAGCAGGCAAACCAGGGCGAGAACATCGAACTGGAGGCAATGGCAACAAAGGAACAGGTAACCGCAATGCTGGAGCGTTTGGAAGGAGTAACGGAGATTGCGGAACTTCCTTCCGAGTCGGAGAATAGTTATGCCGTAAGTATTCAAAGTACGGTGGATCTCCGTGAGAAATTGTTTACGATGTTTGCAGAAGCAAAGCTTCCGCTTTTGAAATTAGTGCGTACCAAGAAGACGTTGGAGGATATTTTCCTGGAAGCAACGTCTGCACAGCCGGTGGCGGAAGAAGAGGAAGCTTCCGAAGTGCTTGCAGAAAGCGCGGAAGAAGTAACGACCGAAGCGGAGGTTGCCGGAGAAACCGTGGCCGAAGAAAATGAGGAAAAGGAGGAAGCGTAGGGATGTTGGCGATTTATAAGAAAGAATTACGCGCATATTTCAATTCCATCGTCGGATGGTTGTTCCTTGCGTTTTTTCTTGTGTTTGTAGGAATTTATGTTTATCTTTATAATTTCTTAAAGGGTCTTACGTTTATCGGATATGCATTAAGCAGTATTTCGTTGGTGTTTGCCCTTTTGGTACCGATGGTAACCATGCGTATTATGGCGGAAGAAAAGCGTCAGAAGACGGATCAGTTGCTGTTAACCGCACCGATTTCCATTTGGAAAATCGTGCTGGGAAAGTATCTGGCTCTTGTGACACTGGCCGGAATCGCAATGGTCTTGATTTCCGTATATCCGTTGATTTTTTCCATGTTCGGTATGGTAAACTTCGGAATGTCTTATGCGGCAATATTAGGATTTTTCCTCGTAAGTTGTGCCTATATGGCAATCGGATTGTTTATTTCCAGCCTTACGGATTCCCAGGCCTTTGCTGCGGTTATGACCTTTATCGTAGTATTGCTTACTTGCCTTGCGGACGGTATCGCAAACTTGATTCCGAAGACTGCAAAGGCGGCATGGGTGACCTATACCGTAGTTTTGGCTCTACTTGCGGTTTGGCTCTGGCGTGCCATGAAGAATACCACCGTAGCACTGATTGTGTTCAGTGTATGTGAGGTGATTCTGACGGTATTGTACCTGACGAACGGGGCAATGTTTGAAGGAACGGTAAGCAAGGTGTTTGGTGCCTTTTCCATTTTGGCGGTATTTGATAAGACGCTTACCGGTGTACTTGAGTTACGTTTGCCGGTTTATTATATCAGTATTGCGTTTGTATTCTGTTACCTGACGTACCAGAATATACGTAAGAGACGTTACAGTTAAGGAGGAGAAGAGGATGAAAGAGCAGAACAGCAAGGATAAAATGTCCTTTTTCAAACGTATCGGTGCCTCCTTTTCCAGAAAGGGATTTCGTTCCGGTTTATATGCAGCCGTTACCAGCGTATTGGTGATTGCTGCGGTCATTATTGTAAATATGATTGCTTCCGCTTCCAATGTGGAGAAGGACCTCACTTTGGGCGGACAGAAGTCTTTGACCGAAGACACCAAGGAACTTCTTGCCACGGTGGATGACGAGCTGACCTTTTACTTCCTGACCAAGGAAGGGGAGACGTTGGCCTGGTTAGACCCGGCTTTCGAAATGTATATGGAGCTGTATCAGGATCATTGTGATAAGATTACGTTCAAAACGGTGGATATGTTGCTGAATCCGAAGTTTGCGGAGCAGTATACCGACCAGGCGGTAATTCAGTACAGTATTATTGTAGTGAATGAAGCGACGGGATTGAGCCGGTTTGTTTCCAGTGACAATATGGTATTGACCGAGAGTATCATTGACCAGTATACATTCCAGTATACCAGTGCAGTAGTGGGACTGGATATCGAAGGTCAGATTAATTCCGCAATTCGTTATGTGACCAGCGGTCAGCAAACGAAGCTGTATGCGGTTGTGGGTCACGAGGAATGGCAGCTGGACGAAGAAGGTCAGAAGCTGCTCCAGAAAGCGAATATTGAGTATAATACGTTAGAGACCATGACGGTAACGGCGGTTCCGGAAGATTGCGATATTCTTTTTGTAGCTAATCCGAATAAGGATTATACAGATGCAGAGCTGCAGATGTTACTGGATTATGCGGATGCCGGCGGTAATTTCCTGGTGCTTGCGGCGAAGCAGGAGGGCCTGAACAATTTTGACCGTTTCCTTGCGGATTGCGGCGTACAGGTAGAGAACCGTGTAATTTTGGAAGGGGATTCCAAGTATCATAATCCGGCCTCCCAGTTGGAGTTATATCCGATTCTGGAAACCGATAACGATATTATGAAGACCATGGCGGGCAGTTACCTGCCGATGTTTACCGCCTTCGGTATGAAGATGGCGGACAATGCCGACGATTATACGGCGTACCCGATTTTATCCACGTCGGAGGCTTCTTATGCAAAGAGTGTGCAGAACGGTCAGATTAATTTGACCAAAGAAGCGACGGATCCGACCGGTCCGTTCCGTATCGGTTATTATACAAAGAATGAGGACACAAAGTCCGAGGCGGTAATTCTTTCCAGCGGCTATGTATTCCAGGATTCCTATTTGATGATCAGCAATTACGGAAATGCCGGTCTTTTGGTGAACAGTATCAATTACTTGACGGATGCGGAAGCGGTAGAGCCGATTCGTACCCTCTCCTTTGACACGGAAGAAGTTCTTACGATTACCGCAGCACAGGCCAATACCATTGCGATTGTTATGGTAATTGCGCTTCCGGTGATTTTGATTGTGGCCGGTATTTATGTAATGCTTCGCAGACGGAGTCGCTAGGCGGGAGGTATTCATGGACGAGAGAGAAGAAAGAATACAGCGTTTGAAACGCTTGAAACGAAAGAGAATGCTGACGGTAGGTGTGCTGTGTGTATTGTTAATCGGCCTGGCAGGCGGATATTATGTGCTACATCAGCATAACGAAAAGAAAGCGGCGGAAGAAGCAAGGAAAGAGGAAGAACGGCAGGCGCTTGCGGATACGGAAGTGGAAATTACCGGGTTTGCCCTTACGGAGGTCGGTGAGGTAGAGTTTACCAATCCGGAGGGAAGCTATCACTTTGTCTGG
This sequence comes from Lachnospiraceae bacterium, assembly GCA_017938405.1. GTDB lineage: Bacteria > Bacillota > Clostridia > Lachnospirales > Lachnospiraceae > SIG307. Next base: position 28,162 of record JAGBBP010000005.1, on the reverse strand, counting down.
ACCGAGACGGAGCAAATCGGCACCTGGGTAAGACAGGGGCAGGAAGATTTCCCTACCAATATTCAAAAGGTGCAGTCTATTATCGGTACTTTTTGCGAAATGTCCGGTTCCACAAAAATCGCTGCGGAAAAGGCGGTACTTTCCGAGTATGGTCTGGAGGATACCGACTATACCATCAAGATAACCTTGCGGGACAGAGCAGTGCATCAGTTCCGCGTAGGAAACGAAGCGCCGTATTCCAGCGGATATTATATGCTGTATGAGAATACCGGAGATGTTTATGTGGTAAATAATCTGGCCCATACCAGACTTGCTACGGAAGAAATCGACTTGGTACAGGCGGAGACTTTCCCGAGTGCGGAACCGGAGTCTATGATGGAGCTTCGTATTGAAGTAAGGGATGGGGAGACCGTTTCCTATAAACCGGAAGAGAACGAGGACGGTACGTTTACGTATCCTCCGATTTTCTATGACAGTGTCCGTTTTGTGGCATCTACCATACAGGAGTACAATTGTACCGATTTTGCAAAGTATGGTTTGGACGATCCGTATGTAACGGTTACCATTGATTATTTAGGCTATACCTTTAATTCGGACGGAATGATGATAAGGGAACCGATGACCATGAAGCTGGAAATCGGTGACAAGACCGTAAGCGATAATTATTTTGTACAGGTAAATGACAGTGATTTTGTATACATTATGGTAGATTTGCAGGCAGAGAAATATCTTCCGCAGTAAATATTCGGTTTTGATAATTTGAAACAATAGGAAAGGCTGTACCGTTTGAAGCGACGGTGCAGCCTTTTTTCGTGAGTAGAGTGAACTTTGAACTGACGCTGTGGAAATGATTGCAGGCGATTACTTAGTACCCCAATTCTTCGCCCACCAAAATTACCTTGATACGGCCCGGTATGCGGGACTTTCTTGTAATGACCAGTTCGCAGCACATACAATCCGGAGAATAGCAATCATGACATTTTCCGAATTTGGCACACGGGGTACTAAGCCCTAACCGTACACCATTTGGCGGAGCTGCCATGTTACGGACACGGGCTACCGCAGAAGTTACATCCGGTGTGATTTTGTTCATGCCGACAATCATAATCACATTCTTCGGACCGGTAATCAGGCAGGCAACCCGGTTGCCGTTGCCGTCGATGTTCACCAGTTCGCCGTCTAAGGTGATGGCATTGCTGCTCATGAAATAATAGTCGGCGGTGACGGTTTTTGCGTAAAGTTCCCGCTGCTCCTCCGGAGTCTTTGCGGTGCTGCGGTCATATAAAATGCAATCGGTTTTTCGTAAGGCATCATATAAGCCGATTTCCGTACAGGACATGGAACCGCCCCAGGAAACGGAACACCCCGGTGTCAGAAAACGGAGCGCGGTAGTTAATGCTTCTTCTTTGTCCGCACAATAATATCCTTCGATACCGCGGCGGTTAAAAGCTTCAATCAGGCTTTCTGCAAGATTTTCATAGGTTTGTTGTTTCGGTGTTATCATACGGAACTACCCCTTTCTTTCAGTAGCAATCATTTGCGAATATTTCCTTGTTTTTAGTTTACCGCACTTATAAAAGAAGTGCAATGTATTTTTGAACAAAGGTTGCAAAGTATGACTAAAATTGATAAAATAATACCGAGATAGTGTATGGAGAAGGAGGGCAACTGCTTGAAGAATACCGCACTGAAAGTATTACTTATTATGACAATCGTCAGCAGCATTTTTTTATGCGTGCTTTTAGTTGTTTTGTTTAACAAAGGAGAAGGAGATGGAGACGGTGTTTCAAAGTTAAAGGAGTATCAGGACCGCTATGAGGAACGTCAGACCGATTCCAAAACCATTGCACCGCAGGTGTATACGGATTTCTCGAAATCAGAAGGGACAGAGGACCTTTACAATACGGCCCGTCATGCCCAGGTATACGAACGAATCGAGGCATTGAAACGGGATGAGGTTTATACAAAGGACAATCCCCTTGTAATCTATAACCCGTACGGTACCAATGCGTTTTCGGTTTATGTGTATTTTATCACAGAAACTCCGGTACACTTTTCTTACCGTGTCAGTGTACAGGAGGATATACCGACCTTTGCGGCATCCTGTCGCGGCGCGGAATCCTATGCTACGGAGCATGAATATTTGCTTATCGGGCTTTCCCCGGACCGGAGTAACCGGGTGTCTATGACCATGGAGGATGAGGAAGGAAATGCATGTGTACGTACCTTCTATGTGACTGCAGGCAGTCAGTTCGGTGCGGGAAAGATGAAATTGGATGTGGGAAAGGGTGTCAGTGAGGCGAAACTTTCGGAGGGGATGTTTGCACACTTCGGAAACCGCTCGGAAGGAAGAGAAACCATACAGCTTTACGATAATGATGGCGTATTGCGAAGCGAATTCCCGCTTCTTGGCGGTAGCGCAAAGCGTTTATTGTTCTTTGAAGACCGGGTATATTACAATATTTCCGATACACAGTTTGTGGCACTGAATTCCTTCGGTCGTGCGGAACGGGTATATTCCATAGAAGGCTATACCGTCGGAAAGGATTTTTGTCTGGAGGAAGGACAGAAAAAGTTACTTGTCCTGGCAAGTAAGAATGCGGTGGAAGGGAAAACGCCTACGGTGGATGATTGTTTGATTTCCGTGGATTTGATCTCCGGGGAAGTAAAAGAGGTTCTGGATATGGGACTGTTGTTGGATGAGTACAAAGGACTTTGCGAAAAAAACGAAGAAGGCGTACTCAACTGGCTGGGATTAAATTCGGTACAGGTATGGAATAACGGAAGCGTGCTTCTGGGCGCAAGAGAGCCTTCGGCGGCCTTTAAAGTGAAGGATATTTACGGAATTCCGATGCTTGATTATATTATCGGCGAAGAGGCGATATTTGAAGGCACCGGTTACGAAGGTTATTTGTTGTCGAAGGAAGAAGAGTTTGAAGGCTTTGCGGGGGCAAATACCTTTACGGTGGTGAGAGAAGAGGAAATGCCGGAAGGGGTTTACTATTTGTATTTGTACGATAATCACATTGCGGGAGCCGAGTGTCGTCTGGAACTTGATTACAGTGATATGGTTTCGGATTTGGGAAGTTCCTTAAAGAAGGGAACCAATTCTTTCTTCTGCCGGTATTCCGTAAATGAGGTAGCCCGAACTTGGGAACAGTTAGAGGCGACACCGGTGGATTATTCCGGTTACTACGGCGGAGCCCAGCTTACGGCGGAGAATCATTTGATTACCGATACGGCAGGAAGACTTACTTACAGTGAGTACGACGAGAACCGGGTGTTAATTCGTAAGTACACGGCAGCGGGTGCAAAGTATCTGGAGCGTGTATTTAAGTATGATTTCAAGGGGTTCTTTTTTGCGGGTTCCGTCAGTGATGCATTGACGGAAACAGAGGAAGAGTAAAGAAAGGGAGTCCGTTTTATGGGAAGAAGTTTGTTTATTGCGGAAAAGCCCAGTGTGGCACAGGAGTTTGCAAAAGCACTCCCGTATCAGTTTTCCCGCAAGGATGGTTATATGGAAGCACCGGAAGCGGTGGTGACCTGGTGTGTGGGGCATTTGGTTACCATGAGTTATCCGGAGGTTTATGACCCGGCACTCAGGCAGTGGCGGTTGGAAACCATACCTTTTTTGCCGGAGGAATTCCGTTACGAAGTGATTCCTGCCGTGGCAAAGCAGTTTCAGATTGTAAAGGGCCTTCTTTGCAGGGAGGATGTAGATTGCATTTACGTTTGCACTGACTCCGGACGAGAGGGAGAATACATATATCGCTTGGTGGATCAAATGGCAGAGGTTCCGGCAGAGAAAGAGCGCAGACGCGTGTGGATTGACTCTCAGACGGAAGAAGAGATTTTACGAGGAATTAAGGAGGCAAAGCCGCTTTCTGCGTACGATGCCCTCAGTGATGCGGCCTATTTAAGAGCAAAAGAAGACTATTTGATGGGTATCAATTTTTCCCGGGTGCTGACATTAAAGTACGGAAATGCGGTACAGACTTTTTTGCGTCAGGAAAAGCGGGGGGCCATTGCGGTAGGACGTGTTATGACATGCGTGCTGGGTATGGTGGTGCGCAGAGAACGGGAAATCCGTGCCTTTGTGAAAACTCCGTTTTACCGCATACTTTCGAAAGTATCTGCGGGAGATGCAGCTTTTGAAGCAGAATTTCGTGCGGTAAAGGGGTCCAAATACGAGGACTCTCCGAAGCTTTATAAGGAAAACGGCTTCCGGAAAAAGGAAGATGCCATGGCACTCATTACGGAGTTAAATATTCCGGGAGAGATGCCTTTTGAAGAAATAACGGAAAAGGACAAGCAGATTACCATGCAACGGGCCGTAGACGGTTTGACTGCGGTGGTGGAGCAGATAGAGAAGAAGCAGGAAAAGAAGAATCCGCCGCTTTTATTTAACTTGGCGGAGCTTCAGAACGAATGTGCAAGATTATTTAAAATCAGTCCGGATGAGACCTTAAAAATCGTACAGGAGTTGTACGAGAAAAAGCTGGTTTCTTATCCCCGTACCGATGCCCGCGTACTTTCCACCGCTGTGGCAAAGGAGATTGTGAAAAACATCAGCGGATTAAAGAGTTATACCCCGGCGGCAGGATTTGCGGAGCATGTATTGCAAAGCGGAAGCTATAAGGGATTAGAGAAGACCAGATATGTCAATGATAAGCAGATTACGGACCATTATGCCATTATTCCGACCGGACAGGGAATATCGGCCCTTTCTTCCGTATCCATGACGGCTAAAAGGGTGTATGCAACCATTGTAAAAAGGTTCTTAAGTATCTTTTACCCGCCGGCGGTGTATCGTAAGGTGGCCATTACCGTGAAAATCGGCGAGGAGTCCTTCTTTGCCAGCTTTAAGGTGTTGGCGGAGGAAGGGTATCTGGTGCTTTATCAGAGGCCTGCGGAGAAGAAAAGCGGACCGGAGGATACAGATTCCGCAGAGAGTAAGTCGGGGACAGGAAAAGAAGAGGGCGAAAAGCAGGAGGATACGGAAGGAGAACTTACCTGCGGTGCCGAGATGTTGGATGCTCTGAAGGATATGAAAAAGGGAAGCAAGCTTCCGGTATCCTTGTTTACCATTCGGGAAGGAGAGACGGCTGCACCGAAACGTTACAATTCCGGTTCTTTGATTCTGGCCATGGAAAATGCGGGCCAGCTCATTGAAGACGAAGAACTCCGGGCCCAGATTAAGGGTAGCGGTATCGGGACCAGTGCAACCCGTGCGGAGATTTTAAATAAACTGGTAAAGAACGAGTATCTTGCCTTAAATAAAAAGACCCAGATTATTACGCCGACCTTGCTGGGCGAGGTGATTTATGAGGTGGTAGATGCCTCTATTGCCCAGTTGTTAAACGCGGAGCTGACCGCAAGCTGGGATAAGGGCCTTACCTATGTGGCGGAGGGCACCATTACCGGCGATGAGTATATGCAAAAGCTGGAAGGCTTTGTGCGACGCCGTACCGACGGGGTAAAGGGCCTGAATAATCAGGGGATGCTGCAAAGAAAGTTTGCGGAAGCGGCAAAGTACTATAATAAATGAAATGAGAAATATAACGAAAGGGGATGTCGCGTTGTAATCACACATACGACATCCCCTTAAATGTATGTTATTCCTGTCAATGAGTTCGTGTGTATCATCCTTACCATTGGATTTTGCGTGTTTATTGTGTTTGGCGACGAGTTTGGGCAGTCTGTCTAATGACATTTTCTATAAAATCTTAATTTACCCGTTTTTATACCCAAAATATCGAGAATTATTTCATGAATCAGTTATCTTGCATCTGCAAATACAGGTTTTTATCTATAACATCGACCAATCTGGTATTTTATACCAAAAAAGTTTCTTGTTATTATCTACAAATCGATAAAATGCTCTCTTTATAGATAATACCACTTTTTCTTTGACTTATTTTCGGCCGTTATAGCATAAATAACCGATTTATGCGCTCTCTTTTGGGTATAATCACTTGTTTTTTATTTGATTATAGATAAGCCATGTCCTCTATGTTTGATTAGAAAGCAAAAACTCTGAAACCCAGTAAAATCATGGTTTCAGAGTCCATAAAACAGTAGCGGAAGGGGGATTTGAACCCTCGACACCACGGGTATGAACCGTGTGCTCTAGCCAACTGAGCTATTCCGCCATATGAAGTTATGTGTCCGTTCGGAATGGGGCCTATAGGGCTCGAACCTATGACCCTCTGCTTGTAAGGCAGATGCTCTCCCAGCTGAGCTAAGACCCCAAAGTGTTCCTGCTCGAACGGTACGTTTGATATTATATTAAATAATATTTGGTTTGTCAAGCGGTATTTTTTCTTTTTTCAGTATTTTTTGTATTTTATGTTTTCTCTTTCCAAATGAGCCAAAATGCGGTATACTGTTTTCAAAGGCTTAGAGAATAAGCTGAATGAGAAAGACGGATGCAGGGCATTCGAAGAAATAGAGGAGGATGTTATGAGAGGACCGAAAGCGCCGAAGGATCCGGTGGCAAAGCGACCGGCAGTTTATGTGATGGTGGATGCCGTAATTGACGGCAGTCCGAGAGAGAACGGAAAGTTTCAGGATATTTGTTATTTAAACGGGAGAATCGTACAAAAGATTTCCGTATTGTGCAATGACATGCCGAAGGATGTTTTGGATTTGGTGCCGACGGGAGCCGGTTTCCGGAAACTGGTACATACCATCGGTGTTACGGTGCTGGCTGTGAACAAGGAACATCAGGAAGATACCGTAGTTTTTGAGATGAATTGTCTGTCCACGGAACAGGGAAAGGCCGGAACCTGCTATCGGGCGGAGGTGCCGTGTAACGGACAGGAAGTGAAGATTACCGTGGCGGATTATCCGGAAAACGAAGCGGACGGTTTGCTGGGGTCCTTTGTAACCACCTTTCCGGCCCATCGTGCGGCAAAGCTTACGGTATGTTTTTATTTGAATGACGGATTTACCGCACCAGAAATGGTGCCGGATGCTCCGGTAGATTTTGCTTCTCCGCGTTATCGGGAGATGATTGAGCGTTCCCTGATTCAGACGGGAAATCTGTTCCGTGTGCAGAAAGCGATTCGGAAGGCACAGGCCGGAGAAGAGGTTACAATCGCATATCTCGGCGGTTCCATTACTCAGGGAGCGGGCGCAAAGCCGATTCATACGGAGTGCTATGCATATCAGTCCTATTTGGCATTTAAAAACCGGTTCGGAAAAGGAGACGGTGCCAATGTGAAGTTTGTAAAGTCCGGTGCCGGCGGTACTTGTTCGGAGCTTGGACTTACCCGTTATGATTTGGATGTACTTCGCCGGGGAACGGTAGTGCCAGATATCGTATTTTTAGAGTATGCGGTAAATGATGCGGGAGACGAGACCGACGGTGTATGTTTTGAGAGTTTAGTACGGATGGCGATGGACGGTCCGGGGCAGCCGGCTGTGATTTTGTTGTTCTCCGTATTTATGGATGATTTTAATTTGCAGGAGCGCATGATACCGGTGGGCAAGCGTTGTCAGACGGCCATGATCAGTTTGAAGGATGCGGTGACCCCGCAGTTTTCCGAAGAGAATCCGGTGATTACAAAGCGTCAGTATTTTTACGATTTGTTCCATCCGAGCAATGACGGACACCGGATTATGTCGGATTGTATCGACTATTTCTGGGAGCAGGTTGCAAAGGCTTTGGAGGAAACGAAGGATGCGGTATTGGATGCAACACCGGCCATCGGCGAGAAGTATCGTTCCCTGCTTGCCTTTGACCGGGCGAATTATAAGGAGCACGAAGCGGTAAAAGCATTGTCGGAAGGCGTATTTACAGAGAAAGATTATATGCTGCAGTATGTGGAAAAGGACGATAATCCGAAGGGTGTGCCGGAGTTTCCGGATAACTGGATGAAATCGGCCGGCGGTAAAGGAGAGGCCTTTACGTTAAAGATTTTCTGTAAGGATTTGCTGTTAGTATATAAAGATTCGGGGGATCCGGCGTTCGGTACGGTGGAAGTACGGGTAGACGGTACGGTAACCAGAGAAGTGAATCCGCTGGAAGTGGGCTGGAATCATTGTACTGCCTATGTGGTATACGAAGGAGATATGGCAGCAGAGCACGAGGTGACCATTTCCATGAAAGAGGAAGATGCCGAAAAGTGCTTTACGATATTAGGCTTCGGATATACTTTGTAATCGGAGAGACGGTTTATTTGTTTAGGCAGAAGAGGAGAAGACTATGGAGAAAAAATATACGGTGGAAAAGGGTGTAGCGGTACCGTTTCATAATGCGTCGGACTTTTGCATCGGTACCGGGCGTATGGGGCTGGCACTGCAAAAAGAATATTATGAGCAGCTCCGTATGGTACAGGAGGAAATCGGATTTTCTTATATCCGCGGACACGGACTGTTTTGCGATGATATGGGGATTTACCAGTATAGAAAAAACTGGAAAACCGGCAAAATGGTTACGGAATACAATTTTACCTATCTGGACCGCGTGATGGATATGTATCAGGAACTTAAGATTCGTCCTTTTCTGGAGCTTGGCTTTATGCCGAAAAAAATGGCATCCGGGGAACAAACGGTGTTTTACTGGGAAGGCAATGTAACACCGCCGAAGGATTACAGTGCCTGGATTGCTTTGGTACAGGCGACCCTGCGTCACTTGATTGAACGTTACGGCAGGGAAGAAGTATTGACCTGGCCCATTGAAGTTTGGAACGAGCCGAATTTGGAAAGCTTCTGGAAAGATGCGGACATGCAGGAGTACTTTAAGTTGTACAAAGTGACTTCCCAGGCGGTAAAAGCGGTGGACGAAGAACTTATGGTAGGCGGCCCGGCAATTTGCGGCGTGGAGGATGAGAAATGGTTAAAGTCCTTCTTAGAGTTTGTGCGTGACAGTCATGCACCGCTGGATTTTGTAACAAGACATCACTATACCAGTTATACGCCGCAGTGGGACGGTCATTACGGCTATATCAATTTGCATGAGCCGGAGTATGCCTTTGGCGAGCAGGAGCGTTCCAGAAAGATTGTGGATAGTTTTCCGGAATTTGCGGGAATGGATATTCACATTACGGAGTTTAATACTTCTTATATTCCGCAGTGCCCGATTCATGATACGAACCTGAATGCGGCCTACGTGGCACATATGCTGTCCCGGTTGGGAGATAAGCATGCTTCTTATTCTTACTGGACCTTCGGTGACGTGTTCGAAGAAAACGGTATCCCGTTTACACCGTTTTCCGGCGGATTCGGCTTGGTGGCAAACGGTTTGATTCAGAAGCCGACTTTTTGGACCTTTGCCTTCTTTAAACAATTAAAGGGAGAGTGCGTACACCGCTCCGAAGAAGCGGTAGTAGTAACGAAACCGAAGGACGGTTACTGCGGTGTTGTATGGAATACAGATGGGAAAAATACGGGAGAGGAACTGGACTTTTCCGTAGAACTCCCGGTGAAGAAGGGCGTGCCGTATTGTCTTACGGTTAAAATCGTAGACGAAGAATGCTGTAATCCGTTAAAGGTATGGCATGATATGGGAGAACCGGCAAATCCGTCCAAGGAGCAGATTGGTCTCCTGCAGGCTTGTGCAAAGCCTCTCATTACCACCTCACGCTTTGAGGAGGGGACCGGTACGGTTACCGTTTCTCTGCACTTAAAGAAAAATGCAGTGCAGTATTTTGAACTTTTGCCGGCGGTAATTCGCAGTGATGCGGGATTTTCTTACGAAAGAGCATTGCAGCAGGTAATAGAAGACCCGGTAGAAGAGTAAGGGTAAAACAAAAGAAGAATAGAGAAAAAGAAAGCCGGCGAATTAACCTCGTCGGCTTTTGTATGCGGTATCTTATCGAACATTAGCGCTTGGTTCCTAAATAGAACAGTGCAACCGTACCCGGGCCGGAATGGGCACCGATGGTCGGACTGACATAGTCAATGAGGATGTTTTCGATACCGAAGCGGGATTTCACCTGGTCTGCCACGAACTGTGCATCTTCCGGGCAATCGCCGTGACTGATGAAGACGATATCGTTTTGGCACCCTTCGATATTGCTTTCCATTCTGTCTACCAGCTTTAACAAGGACTTTTTTCTGCCTCTAACGTTACATACGGAGGTTAAATGCCCTTCGTCATCCACGTGAAGAACCGGCTTTACGTTAATCAGGGTACCGAGAATTGCCGTTGCTTTGGAAACCCTGCCACCGCGGTGTAAATGGAACAAATCATCTACCGTAAACTCATGACAAAGGTGAAGCTTGTTTTCTTCCAACCAGGTTGCAACTTCTTCCAAGGATTTTCCGCTTTCTTTCATGGTAACCGCGTAATGAACCAAAAGTCCCTGGCCCAAAGATGCGCATAAAGAATCCACTAATACGATTTTGCGGTCCGGATAGCGCTCGGCCAGTTCGTTGGCTGCAATTCGGGCGTTGTTATGGCTGGCACTTAAGCCGGAAGAAAAACTGATATGAAGAATGTCATATCCTTCTTTTAAATAAGCTTCAAAATTTTTCTCTACTTCATCCGGAATGCAGGCATTGGTGGTCGGCATTTCCCCGGAACGCATACGCTCGTAAAAGGCATGGGCGTCCATCTGGTTATCCGCACCATATACGGTATCTCCGAAAGCGTAGGAAAGAAACTGAACGGAAACTTCGTGCTCTTTTACATAGGAAACCGGCAAATCTGCAGTGGAATCGGTTGAAATAATGTACTTCATAGGACCTCCTTATTCAAAACGACAAAATGCGGTATAAAATGATACTGCATCTAGTATTCAAAACTATTTTATAATAAAATGCGGAAAAGTGCAAGCAAAATTGAGAAAAAAGACTTTCTTTCGGGGCGTGCCTGTGTTATACTTATGAATCAGGGGCAATATGCCCGAGAAAAGGTGATTACGAAAAGAGGGAAATTATGAACCACAAAGTAAAAGGATTCGGGAAATTGTTTTTGGCACTGGTCGTGGCTGCGGCTATTGTATTTGTAGCACTGTGCGGTGTCGGAACGAACAAGAAGGGGAGCGCAGAGGGCATTCGTTTGGGGCTGGACCTGGCAGGCGGTGTCAGCATTACCTATGAAGCGGTAAAAGAGAATCCGACGGAAGAAGAAATGGAGGATACGAAGTATAAGCTTCGTAAACGTTTGGATGACAGCGGCCAGATGGAGGCTGATGTGTATTTGGAGGGCGGCAACCGGATTAATGTAGATATTCCGGGTGCTACCGATGCGGAAGCTACGTTAAAAGAGTTGGGTCGTATGGGTGAGATTTTCTTTATCCTCGGAACCAATAATATTGAACTTGTGGGACAGGATCCGGAAACGGGAGCGTTGCAGTATGCATTTTTGAAATCCTGGGATGAAATAAAGGCTGCCGGAGATATTATTCTGGACGGTACCGATATTCAGGATGCGGATCCGATGTGGTATGAAGAGTACGGGATTCAAAAAAATGTAGTGGATCTTGTACTGAAGCCGTCCGGAACCGAAAAGTTTGCAAAGGCAACCACTGCCCATGTGGGAGAACCGATTGCCATTGTATATGACGGTGAGGTAGTAAGTGCGCCGGTGGTACAACAGCCGTTGACCGACGGGAAAGCACAGATTTCCGGTAGTTTTACCACAGAGGAAGCAATGAATCTTGCCACAACCATTCGTGTCGGTGCCCTGCCGCTTGAATTAAAAGAACTTCGTGCCAATGTAGTGGGCGCGAAGCTGGGTGCGGAAGCAATCAATACCAGTTTATTGGCAGCGGCAATCGGTGTGATTCTTGTATTTTTGTTTATGGCAATCCGTTATCGTATTCCGGGTGTTGCGGCGGATTTGGCCCTTGTGATTTATATCGGATTAATGGTTGTCTGCCTGAATTTATTGGAGATTACGCTAACGTTACCGGGACTTGCGGGTATTATCCTGTCCATCGGTATGGCGGTAGATGCCAATGTCATTATTTTCTCCCGTATTCAGGAGGAAATCGGTGTAGGCAAGACGGTGCGTACGTCTATAAAGCTTGGATTTTCCAAGGCATTTTCCGCAATTTTTGACGGAAACATTACTACGTTAATTGCAGCAATCGTATTGTATATGCTGGGCTCCGGTACGGTAAAGAGCTTTGCTACCACCTTGGCGTTAGGTATCGTACTTTCCATGTTTACGGCGTTGGCTGTAACCCGTTTTATTTTGTACGGAATGTATGATGCGGGCTTGGATAAAGAGAAGCATTACGGTCAGGTAACGAAGTATAAAGAGTTCTCGTTTGTAAAACACGGTAAAAAGTATGCAATGATTTCCTGTGCACTGATTCTTGCCGGTGTAATCGGTATGGTGGCAGGGAAGCTCGGCAGCGGAGAAGTTCTGGCATACGGCTTGGATTTTAAGGGCGGTACGTCTATGACGGTTACCTTCCCGGAGGGGACGGAACCGTCCATCGGTGAGTTGGAACAGGCTGTGCAGACTTCCATCAAAGAGACTGCGGTGATTAATCTGATCGGCAGCGAAAATGCAGCTACCGTTAAGACAAAGGAGCTTTCCGAGGAACAGCGTAATACATTAACGCATTATTTGGTAGAAAATTACGGTATTGATGAAGCGAAAGTTGAGATACAGAGCATCAGCGGTACCGTCAGCGGCGAAATGAAACGGGATGCGATTTTGGCAGTAGCGGTGGCAACGGTATGTATGTTGCTTTATATCTGGTTCCGGTTCTCCAACCTTGCGTTTGCGGCCAGTGCGGTAATTGCTTTATTGCATGACGTATTGATTGTATTGGCGGTATACGCGGTGGGCAGAATATCCGTCGGAAATACCTTTATCGCATGTATGCTTACTATAGTAGGTTATTCCATTAACGCAACCATTGTGGTATTCGACCGTATTCGTGAGAATTTGAAGGAGCGTTTAAAGAAGGAAAGCTATATCGATGTTGTAAATAAAAGTATTGCCCAGACCTTTACCAGAAATATTTACACTTCCTTAACCACGTTCTTTATGGTGGCGGCGCTGGTGATTTTCGGTGTAAGTTCCATTCGGGAATTTGCCTTCCCGCTGATGGCAGGTATCGTATGCGGCGCATATTCCTCCATCTGCATTACCGGCCTTTTATGGTTGAAGCTTCGTGAGAAGTTCCCGGAGGATGAGGAAGAATAGGTCGTTGTTTTAGAAGAGTTTTTGGGAAATTTTATAAATAATTTCTTTCTTTCAAAAACGAAAAATGATATACTGTTTGCGGAATATAAGAACAGTTGAGGTGCGATATGAATATTTCGGATAAAAAAACAACGCTGGACGATTCGGCTGCCATCTACCAGAGGCGGGAAGAAAAGTCGGACCGGGCAAAGTGGAAAGAATTAAAAGGCTTCAAAGCAAAATGGGAACACTTTAAAGCATATTATCTTTTAAAGACGTTTATATGGGTGTGTGTCATTGCTGTGGTCGGATATGCGGTGTATGAGATGTTTGCTCCGGAAAAGGAGCAGATGTTGTATGCGGCAATTCTGGACAGGGTGATTATGGACCCGGAGACAGAGCTTTTAACCGAGGAATTCGGGGCCTATATTTCTTTGGATGAAGAGACGCAGGAAGTACGGTTTGATAATACGATTATGATATCCAATGACAGGGACGGATCTTCCACGCAGAAGTTTATGGCACACGCTTATGCCGGTGAAATCGATATCGTAATCGCAAGAGAATCGGTGCTGACACAGTATGTCGGTCATTATCTGCGTCCGTTGTCGGAGCAGCTTCCGGCGGATTTGTATGAGGATTTTTCGGAGCTGTATTGTTATGCGGCACCGGAAAACGATGACGGAACCCTCGGAAAGGAAGAACCTTACGGAATTTATATTACGGATTATGTAGAAGGCAGCCCGTACTATAAGGAGCCGATTGTGCTGGCAATCAGCGGTAATTCCAAACATACGGAAAATGCGGAGGCTTTTGTTCGGTACTTGTATGAGAAGGGTCCGAAAAAGGAAGAATTACCGGAAAGTTAGAAAATAATAGGAGAGGAGAAAGTCTTTTGTCGAACAGACAGAAGACTTTTTTTTCCTTAACGACTATTTAACGGAGAAATATGGTATACTACAGGCGGTGAAGTGTTTTTTTATGTCATTTTATACGAAAGCGAACAAGGAAAACGATATGGAACAGCAGAAAAAGCAAGGTTTGAATTCAATGATAAATTTTAGTTGGCGGGATACCGCGGTTACTGTCGGAATCCTGGCGGTTGCTACAATCTGTTGCTTTTTTTTACACAGAGGAGAACAAAACGACGGTCATGCACCGTTGGTTTTTGTGTTGGCTATTTTGTTGATTTCCAGGTTTACGAACAGTTATTTTTACGGTGTGGTATCTTCGGTAATTGCGGTAATCGGGGTAAACTATGTTTTTACATATCCGTATTTCAGTTTAAATTTTACTTTGAGCGGTTATCCGTTGACGTTTGTGGTAATGTTCTCGGTGTCCGTTGTGGTCAGCATGCTGACCACACAGATTAAGCAACAGGAAAAAATTCGTATGGAAATCGAAAAGGAACAGATGCGCGGAAATTTGCTCCGTGCGGTTTCTCATGACATTCGTACGCCGTTAACTTCCATTGTGGGTGCGGTGTCTGCGGTGATAGAGAATAAAGACAAGTTGTCGGAAGAGAAAACCCTGACCTTGTTAAATGATGTGAAAGACGAGGCTCAGTGGCTGGTTCGTGTGGTGGAGAATCTTTTGCTTGTAACCCGGATTGATTCGGATTCGACAAAGGTTACGAAAGAACCGGAAATGGTGGAAGAGATTTTAGGCGAAGCTGTGGCTAAGTTTAAGAAACGTTTTCCGGGGGCACCGATTAAGATCAGCATGCCAGAAGAGGTTCTTTTTGTTCCCATGGATGCCATGTTAATCGAACAGGTGCTTTGCAATTTGTTGGAAAACGCAGTTTTGCACGGCGGGGTAGTCAGTGCGATTGATTTGAGTGTAAAACAAGAAGGAGAGTTCGCGATCTTTTCTGTGGAGGACAACGGTGTGGGAATCGCCAAAGAAGTGCTTCCGCGGATTTTAAAGGAAAGCATCTATAAAGAGAAGCGGGAGACGATAGACGGAAAACGAAATATGGGAATCGGGCTTACGGTGTGTACCAGTATTATTTATGCGCACGGTGGCACGATGAGAGCATACAATCGAAAAGAAGGCGGGGCCGCATTTGAATTTTCATTGCCGTTAAAGGAGGGATAACATGCCGGTGAAAAGTAAGGTCTTGGTTGTGGAAGATGAAAAAAGTATCAGTAATTTTATGGTTGCAATTTTGAACGCAAACAATTATGATGTAGTTACGGCACGAACCGGTCAGGAAGCATACAGCCTGATTACGTCCTGCTGTCCGGATGTTGTGATTCTTGATTTGGGGCTTCCGGATATGGACGGCATGGAAGTATTAAAGGCAGTACGGAAATGGTCGATTTTGCCGATTATTGTGGTATCAGCCAGAACGAACGAGCGGGATAAGGTAGAGGCGCTGGATTTGGGAGCGGACGATTATATTACAAAACCGTTCGGAACCGGAGAATTGCTTGCACGAATCCGCATGGCACTTCGTCATACCCGGACTGCGGGAACAAATCAGGATGTGGCGCAAAACGGAAAGTTTTCTGCGGGAGATTTGACCATTGACTACGAAAAGTATCGTGTATTCGTAGCGGGAGAAGATGCGGGTCTTACACAGAATGAGTTTAAGATTGTGAGTCTTTTGGGAAAATACGCAGGAAAAGTGTTGACGTATGATTTTATTATCCGGGAAATTTGGGGACCGAATACCAACGGGGATAACCAGATTCTGCGCGTAAATATGGCGAATATCCGCAGAAAAATCGAAGAGAATCCTGCGGAGCCGAAGTATATTTTTACGGAGGTGGGCGTGGGATATCGCATGGTAGAAGGAGAGTAAGAAAGAATGAGAAGAACCAAGATTGTTTGTACGCTGGGACCGGCGTGCAATAACGAACAGACCTTGGCACAGATGCTAAAGAACGGGATGAATGTGGCCCGTCTGAATTTTTCCCACGGTACCCATGAGTATCACAAAGCCAATATCGAACTGTTTCGTAAGGTGCGTGATGAGTTAAAGGTGCCGGCGGCAATTATGTTAGATACGAAGGGACCGGAAATCAGAGTAGGGAATTTTAAAAACGGCCCGGTATCGTTAAAAAGCGGAGATTGTTTTACCTTTACCACAAGAGAAGTGGACGGGGATGAAAAAGAAGTGAATATTTCGTATAAGGAGCTTCCTGCACAATTGGCACCGGGAAATGACATACTGGTGGATGACGGGAAGCTGCTGCTTCGTGTAAAGGAAGTTACGGACACGGATATCCGTTGTGAGGTGATAAACGGCGGCGTGATATCGAACCATAAGGGCGTGAATGTGCCGAATGTACATTTAAATTTCCCGCATCTGAGTGAACAGGACGAGGCGGATTTGCGTTTCGGTGTAGAGCAGAATGTGGATTTTGTGGCCGCTTCCTTTGTACGTTCCAAGGAAGACGTCATCGGTATTCGTAACTGCCTGGATTATTACGGCGGTTATGACATAAAGATTATTTCTAAAATTGAGAATATCGAGGGTGTAGAGCATTTTGATGAAATTCTGGAACATTCCGACGGTATTATGGTTGCCCGCGGTGACATGGGTGTGGAAATTGAGTACGAAAAGCTTCCGGGCCTTCAGAAGAAATTTATCAAAAAGTGTTATCAGGCCGGGAAAATGGTTATTACGGCAACCCAGATGTTAGAGTCCATGATTCACAGCACTACTCCGACCAGAGCGGAGATTACCGACGTAGCAAATGCGGTGTTTGACGGTACGTCCGCAATTATGCTGTCCGGAGAGACCGCAGCGGGAGACCATCCTGCATTGGTGGTGGAAGTGATGTCCAAAATCGCGGAGCAGGCAGAGCGGGATGCATTTGAGATGGATGTATATCGTTGGGCACAGTATGATAATGACACCAATGATACCACGAACGCAATCTGTGATGCGGCATGCACCACGGCAAAGGATGTGGGAGCTACGGCGGTGATTGCGGTTACCATGTCCGGTTATACTGCGAGACGTATGTCGAAGTTCCGCCCGTTACAGCTTATTATTGCGGCAACTCCGAACGAAAAAACTTACCATCAGCTGGCACTTTCCTGGGGCGTGTATCCGGTAAGGGCGTTGTATCAGCCGGATGCCAACGTGTTATTTGACCATGCGGTGGCGTGCGGAAAGCGTTGCGGTCTGCTTTCGGAGAATGACCGGGTAGTAATCGCGGCAGGAGCCGAAGGCGTTACCGATGTGTTAAAAGTACAGACGGTAAAAGGTGACAGAATGTAGAAAACACATATAGATGAGAGGTGTACATGGTTTCTGCGGAAGATTCCGCAGAAGGGTGTACACTTTTTCTTTTCGTTCTCCATTGCGGAAAAGGGGAAAATGTGATATACTGAAAGGGCGTATGAGAATGGCGAAGCGGATAAAAAGGAGGAGGGATTTTATGGCTACGCAAAACAGAAAAACATCCTCTCAGAGGAATCGTGGAACTACAAAAAAGACAACTTCTTCCGGGAAGAGAAGTTCGGGGAAGGGGAAAGGAAAACAGTCCCAGGGACCGGATTTATTATCGATTATCGTAGTGGTGATTGCGGTGGTTCTGGTGATTGTATTAATTTCAAAGTTTTCAGAAGAGAATAACGGAATCGAGACGGGGAATCCGACGGGAAGTGTTGCGACAACAGGAACTGCGACACCGGAGGCACCGACCGATGTGCCGGAGGAGATAACAAAGGCACCGGAGACCACAAAGCCGGTCACGGTCGCACCGAAGCCGACAGCAACTGCAACACCGGTACCGACACCGACGGAAAAGCCGGTGCTTACGGAGACAGAAGCGAAAAAGATTGCCACAAAGATTGTGCAGTTGGATACATACAGCATCGAATTATTGGATGACCATTTGATGATTGACGGTGCAGAGTATTATGCGTTTTGCATTAACGACGAGAAGGGGACGTCCCTGTCACCGCTTTTGATTGTGGAGAAAACGGAAGGCACTTTATTGTGCTATGATTTATCCGGCGTGGTGGCACCGATTGAGAAGTTCCCGTTAGACAAAACGGAGACCGGAGGCGGCGGAGAAAAGACGTTGACTCCGGAGGAAGCAAAGCAGGTTCTTGTGGGATATTCCGCGGCGACGTTGGGGCTTGCCAAGGAGCCGTCTGCCTATGAGATGACAGTGGATGATTGGACAACTTTGGTAGAAGGAAAAGATTGTTACGGAATTAATTTATTTGAGACATCCGGCGGGAAACAAAGACTGCGCGGAACCTTCTATGTGGTATTGGACGGAAGTGCGGTATACAGTCAGGATGATATAACAGGAGATTTTATCAAACGATAAATGGCTACGGATGGGTGAACTGACGTGAAGGATAAAATTGAGCGATTAGCAAAAGGGGTTTTTGAATACGAACAGCCGGAAATTTTACTTTCCGAGGAGATGCTTTCTGTGGAGGTCTCCCCGGGAGAGGTTTTTTGCGGCGTTTTTTCGGTAGGTAATCGCGAAATGTCCGTGATGAAAGGAGTTCTTTATTCTTCCGATGAGGTATTGCAATTAAAAGAGCACCAGTTTGTAGGGACCGAAAATGAAATTAATTACACGGTGGACGGAACTTATTTGACGGTAGGGGAGGTTCGCAGAGGAAATATTACAATTGTCAGTGAGTTCGGAGAAGTGTTACTTCCGTTTGTCATAAAAGTGGTGCCGGTATGTTGCGTGTCCTCGGAGGGAGAAATCCGGGATTTGTTCCAGTTTGCGGGTCTGGCCCAAAGTGACTGGTATGAGGCAAAGAAGATTTTTTCGGACGAACGGTTTGTGACCACGGTTCTCGGTGAACGGGAAGAAGCGGCTACGTTGTACCGTCAGTTGCGAAAAAGCCGCTCGGTTGACCGTGCGTTGGAAGAGTTTTTGGTATATACCAAAAAGAAAGCACCGATTCAGATAAAAGCGGATAAGAGTACACTTCGTTTTGAACCGGGGGATAAGGCGGTTATGGAGCGCATTGTGGTTACCAAAGATACCTGGGGCTATGCGGATGTTTCCGTAGAAACGGAAGGAGACTTTTTTCTGGTATCTTCGAAGAAGCTTATTTCCGAGAGCTTTAACGGAAACCGTTGTATTCTGGAAGTGGCGGTAGACGGCGCCTCTTTGGCGGAAGGGAACCATTACGGAAGAATTTTCTTAAAGACGCCGCACCGGTGCATTACGATTGACGTGACTTGTATCTGTGAACGGACGGCCAGGGAAGAAGAAAGAAAACGTCACGGGTTTCATGTTTTGGAGAGCAAGTTGTTTGCACGCTATTTTGATTTCCGGTTAGGCCGGGTAAAAGCGGGAAGCTATATCGCGGAAGCAGAGAGTATGGTTGATTTGTTGTTGCTCCGGTTACAGGAGAATCTGTTTGACGAGGGCATAAGACGCAAGAAAGAACTGGCGTATCAGATGTACAGGGCATATCTTGCTTTAATCGGACGGAAGGAAAAATTTGCGGAAACGGAAATCAATCAGCTGAAGGCCCGGGTGGAACGGGAACGGGTAAGCGGAGAATTGCTGGGGGCGATGTGCTATCTGGAGGCAATGCGCCAGAAAAACGCAGAAGACGTAAGGGCATATGCGGCACAGATTAAATTGCTGGCGGAGCAGTATAAAGACAGCGGATTATTGTTATGGTTCCATTTATATACGGATAAGCGCAGCGAGAACGGCAGAATGCAACATTTGGCAGAACTGGAAGAGCGGTTCCGCAGAGGCAACCGGAGTCCTCTTTTGTATTTTGAGGCGGCGGTGCTTTGGAATGAGGAGCCGGCGTTATTAAAGCAGTTAGGCGAGTTTGAGTTACAGGTATTGCGGTTTGGTTTAAAGAACGAAATGTTGCAAAAGGAAACCGTGTTACAGTTTTCTATTCTCGCGTTACAGGAGAAGGCCGGCGGAAAAGTGCTGATCGGATGCCTTGGTTTGGCGTATAAGCAGTATGGGCAGCGGGATACGCTACAGGCACTGTGTACGCTTTTGATTGCGAACGGAATACGGGAGAAAAAGTATCACAGTTATTTTGCGGATGCCTGTGCACTGCAGTTACGGATTCCGTTATTACAGGAGTATTATATTTATACCTGCGAATGTAATCTGTTGACGAAAATCGATCAGTCGGTACTTTTGTACTTCATTTACGGAAATGAATTGGAAGAACCGTATTGTGCTTTTTTGTATGCATATATCGTGAAGAATAAAGAAGCGTTAAGTTCTTTTTACCGGACGTATTTAAAACGGATGGAACAGTATGCCGTGAATTGCATAAAAGAGGGTAGAATCGACCGGAATCTGGCGATTGTTTACGGGGAGATTTTACGCAGTTCTTTATTGGATGCGGAATTGGCGGCACAATTGCCGCGGTTGCTGTTTACCTATCAGGTGGAGTGCGATAACAAAGAAATGACCGCGGTTGCGGTGTTACACAAAGAAGAGGAGCAGGAATGTGTTGTGCCGTTAAAGAACGGCAGCGCGTTGATTTGCATGTATACCGAGGATGCAAAGCCGGTTCTTTTGGATGCGGAAGGGAATCGTTATCTGCCGACAGGCGATTGTCGTATTACCCGGCTGCTGCATGAAGAAGAATTGATTTCCCGTTGCTACGAACTGGCGGGCGAGAATCGGATTCTTCTGTTGAATCTGTTGGAGAAAGTACATAATTTCCGCACGGTAGGCGTGGATTCCATAGAGCTGAGTAAGCGAATTGTACACGTGGACGGCCTGCAGGAGGAGTTCCGTCAACGGGAACTGCATGCGCTTATTCGTTACTGCTACGATAATTACCAAGGGGATCTGATGGATGGCTACCTTTCCAAGTTGAATCTGGATTTTTGCGGCAAAGAGGAGCGGGTGTATATGATAGACCTGCTGATTGTACGCGGACGGTATGATCTGGCACTGGATGCCCTGAAAAAATACGGTATGGACGGTGTTCCTGCGAAACGTTTGTTGCGTTTATGCGAACGGATGTTATTGCAGTGCGACGGGGAACAAAACGATATGTTATTGTTGCTTTGCCGTCAAGTGTTTTTGGACGGAAAATACAACGAAAGCGTAGTGGAATATCTGGTTAACTTTTTCTTCGGCACCACGGAGGAGATGTTCCGGATTTGGCAGAGTGCAACGGAGTTGGAATTACAAACCGAGGTGTTGGAGGAACGTTTACTGGCACAGATTTTGTTTGCGGGCAGTTATGTTCCGGAGGCTCACCGGGTATTTTTAAGCTACACGAAGCGGAAAGGGAATCCGAAATTGGTACGGGCTTACCTTTCCCAGGCGGCATACCGGTGTTTCCTGTTGGGTTGCGAGTTACAGCCGGAGGTGTTGGATATGATTCGCGACGAGGCAGAGGAAGAGAACGACATTTGTCGTCTGGCGGTTTTGAAAAATTACGCAGAAAAAGAAACATTGTCCGAGACGCAAAGTCGGTATGCGGAATACAGCATGCGATTGTTTGCGGAGAAGGGAATCATTTACCCGTTCTTTGCGGAATTTGAAGGAAAAGCAACACTTCCGCCGTGTATGGAAGATAAAATTTATGTGGAATACAGGACCAATCCGAAGCATAAAGTAATGATTTCTTATTTGTACGACAATGACGATACGGAACAATTTCACAAGGAAGAGATGCATCATGCGGGATACGGTATCTTTGTGAAGGAGTTTATTTTGTTCTATCAGGAAGTCTTACAGTATTATATAACCGAAGAACGGGAAGGAGAGTCTCAAATAACCGAGAGTTTTTACCGTGAAATCGATACGGTAAAAGTACATGACGAGACTACGAAGTACGGTCAGATTAATTTGATTTTGACGGCCCAGGACATGAACGATGAAAAGACAACCATAGATATGTTGGAGAATTATTATCGGATGGAATATACCGTCAACCGATTGTTTACACCGATAAAGGAGTAGAAAAATGCAGGAGACAGCGAAACTGGTATTGGGAATAGATTTGTGTGATGATATTACACAGATAACCGTAATGCGTCCGCATGCCGCGGAACCGGATACGGTTTCTTTTGATGTCCATACCGGGAGAGAGTATTTGCCTACGGTCCTGCACTTGGGAACGGATGGGGAATGGAGCATCGGAGCGGATAACCGCGACGGGTCCACACAAATCACATCTTTTTTCCGGGCGGCCGTAAAGGGTGAAACGGTGCATGCGGCGGGTCTGGCTTTTTCCGGCAGGGAATTATTGGTATGTTATCTTGCTTTGCTGTTTAATAAAATCAGAGAACGGTTTGAACCGCAGGAAATCGGTTTTGTAGCGGTTACCTGTGAAGAGGCGGGGACCAGAGAGTTTGTAAAGAAAATGCTTTCCGATATTTTGGACCAGGCGGAGTTTATTTCCGGACGGTATCTTGTATTAAGTCATCTGGAGGCGTTTTTGCACTTTGTAATCCGCCAGGAGGAAGGACTTTGGAAAAACGGTTCGGCGGTGTTTGATTATACGGCGGACGGGCTGTTGTTTTATTTTATGGAATGCCGGATTGCTGGAGGAAGGCGATTGTTACTGGCGGATTATAAGGACTATTCCGAAATTATTCCGCCGGGTTTTGTGGAAGAAGGCGAGACCGAACGACGGGCTTTGACCTTTGAACGACTGGCAGGAATGGCATTGCAGCAAAGAGTCGCCTCTTTGTTTGTAACCGGTAGAGGCTTCGAAGGAGAATGGGTTTCGGACGTGCTTCGTTTGCTTTCCGGAGGACGACGCGTGTTCCGTGGTCAGAATTTGTATACCCAGGGAGCCTGTTACGCAGGGGCGGAGGTGTTCCGTCAGGAGCAGAATGTGGATTTTGCTTTGTTGACACCGGGGCAGATTACGGTAGATGTGTCCATGGTTGCGGAAACCGCAAGCGGGGAAGAAAATGTATTGCTGGCAAGAATCGGAGAGTCCTATCGAAAGATAAATGCAGAGGTTGAGGTGCTTTTGGATGCCACCGACAAATTAAGCTTCCGGATTTTACAAGCGGGAGCTGCGGAACCGGTGCAAATCCGGATTGCTCCGAAAATTGCGGATTTGCGGGGAGACCGTACCAATCGTTATCTGGTGCGTTTGTTCTTTGCAAAAAAAGATATAATGGTAATTCAGTTAAAAGAAACCGGATTCGGGGAGTTTTATCCTTCGGAATACCGGATTTATGAGGAATTGATTGATTTTTCCCAATGGGAGTTTAAATAAGGATACCGGAAAGGAGGGGAATCTTTATGGCAAGAGTGATTGTGTGTTCCGGGAAACGAAGCAGGGTTCCCCTGCGACTGCATAGTGTGAGTAAATGCCTGTATTCTGCGGAGGAGATTTGTTACTATTTGTATCACCATATGACAACTGCGGAAGATTATGTGCGGGAGGATGCTTTGCCGGAATATTTCGAGAAGGAACTGAATTTGCCCGAAATTGCAACACGATTACGGGTACTGAAGGCTTCCGAAGCCGGCTTAAAAGAGTATGCAACCGTATTGTTTGATGCCACGGCCATGTATACGGAAGAGGAAGTGGAGGAGTATTTGCAAGGTCTGGAGCGTTTGCAGGAGTTAAAATTCTGGCAGAAGCAAAAAGCAAAGGCAGATGTTTATCTGGAGCACCGGAATTACCGGGAGGCTATGGCGGTATATGAGCGTTTGCTGCGGGAACGAAAAGAGAACGGTATGCCGGAGGTGGCGGCCGGGAATGTATATCATAATCTGGCGATTTGCGAACTTCATATTACGGGAGCGGGGAGTGCGGCCGGACATTTTGCGGAAGCTTATGAGAAGAACAGAAGCCAGGATTCTCTTCGTTCCTATCTGATTGCCCTTCGTCTGGCACAGAAGAATAACGAGTATTTATCCGCCCTTGACCGGTATGAAGTGACAGAGTATATGCGTACCGAAATGGATGCCATGTTATTTGAAAGCATGGTAGAAGCGGGAGAATCGCCGGAGTATCAGGAACTTTTACAAATGAAAAAACTGTTGGCGGACGGACAGCTCGGCGAATACCGGCAGGCAACCAAGGCTCTGTTGACGGAGTTTAAGAAACAATATCGATTGGACAATATGTAAGGAAAAGATGAGGGATTGTAATGGGCTTGTTTTCATGGTTCAAAAAGAAAAAACAGAATAAAAAAGCCGTAAGTATACCGCAGGCTGGCGTTTCCGGCGATGTTACGGATGAAGCGGTGCGACAGGCCTTCTATAAAGAATGCGGGGAACTGATTGACGAAGCGGTATTCCAAAGCGAGCAGGCCAAAAATGAATACGGTCTGGTGACTACGTATCTTGCGGATGTGCAAAAAATCGAGATGTTGTCGGGAAACAGTAAAGCGGAAGTGGAAGCGGCAGCGAAGAGTTTGCTTACGTTGGAAAGCGAAAAGGAACGCATCGGCAAGAAAGAACCGGCGATTTCCGAAAGCCAGAAGGGTTTCTTTTCTTTGCATGAGGATGAGATTCCGGATACCATAAAATGGTTACGGGAGGAAGAAGCTCGCCAAAGAGAAATCGAAGGAAAGATGAAGTTTTTGTCCGGAGAGAAGTCGGCGTATCAGATGGAACAGGAAGAGTGCCTTGACCGGAATGAATTTTTGAAAAAACTGATGATCGGAATCGGTGTGGGAGCCGTATCCTTTATGGTATTGTTTTATGCAATCAGTGTAAAGACCGGAAAAGATTTGCGGATTCCGTTTCTTTTGACGGTAATTGCGGCTCTTTTATTTGCCATGTATGTAGTGGTTTCCACCCGGAAGAATCTCTATAATATGAAAGTGGCGGAATTAAAACGGAACAAAGTTATTACGGTAGAGAACAAAATAAAGCTGCGCTATGTGAATTGTACCTGGGCCATTGACTATGCTTATGAGAAATATCATGCGTCCAGTTCCATGCAGTTGGAAACTATGTGGAAAGAGTATTTGCGGATTTGTGCGGAGGAAGAGCAGTTCCGCAGAAATCAGCGTCAGCAGGAGGTACACCGCAATTCCATTATCCGGGAGCTTCGCCGCGTGGGCGTTGTGGATGCCGGAATCTGGGTGATGCAGCCCCAGGCACTGGTGGACAAGAATGAAATGGTTGAGGTGCGTCACAGTTTGAATGTACGACGCCAAAAGCTCAGAGAGCATATCGATTATAATATTAAGCAAAAAGAGAGCAACGAGATGGCGATTATCCGGTTTGTGAAGGAACATCCGGAATATGTGAGCGAGGTAAAACTGTTGTTGGAACGGTACAGGTTGCTACATAAAATGTAGAAAGGCGGTGAAGGACATGGCGGATAACCGAATAAAAGCAGTACGGCAGTTTTGTGTTTCTGTCATGGTACTTTGTCTTGCGTTTTTTTGTGTATCGGTAATACAGGATATGACCGGAATACAGGCAGCGATGGCAGACGGTTCCAAAGCCCCTTCTTCCGTGAATGAGGGGGAAGATCAGACGTTGCAGCCCGACGGTGATTTGCTGTCCGGAGGACATGGATCGGCGGATGTGGAAGGGTCTCCGTGGTCGCGGATTTTCGGAACTATTGTCCCGGAGATTGCCGCGCAGCAAGGAGATTCCTGTGTGCTGGTTCGAAAAAACGGAGCGGTGTTAGAGAATGTTTCGGAAGATATGTTGTATCGTAACCTGAAACTACAAATGCGGGGGACCGTGACAAAGGAGGATATTTACCGGGTGGTCGGAGATGCGTTATATACCGGAACGCCGATTGTGCCGGTAGTGATTATTCCGGAGGAGTTTAAGAATGTCCCGTTGGTGCGGGAGCCGAAGACCCCGGGAGAGGATTTGCTGCTTTCGCTGGAGTTAAAAGAGAAAAACGGAATTACGGAAGTGGTGCTTGAATTTAACTCGGTCTATGAGATTGCATTGGCGGAAGATGAAGAATTTTATTATTTCAGCCTGGTACGTCCCCATGAGAAGTACGATAAGATTGTGGTAATCGATGCGGGACACGGCGGACGGGATACCGGAACCAGCGGTGGCGGAACGGATGAGTCCGATGTAAACTTAAGCGTAGTGAAATATGCCAAAGAGTTGCTGGATGCCCAGACAGACTGGAAGGTATATTATACGCGCCTGGATGATTCTCTGATTGAGTTGTCTCCCCGGGTGGAATTTATCAATGCATTGCACGCGGATATGATTATCAGTGTACACTGTAACTCTCATCCCCTCAGTTCGGTAAACGGCGTAGAGGTGATGTACAGTGATAAGCAGGGTGCGGGGGAGACGTTTAATTCCGAGTACCTTGCGGAGCTGTGCACCTCTTATGTGGCGGAAGGAACCGGTTTAAAGAAACGTCCGCTGGTGGAACGGTCTTCCAATCTGCATATTATCAAGTATTGTACCATGCCTATGGCGTTAATCGAATTCGGCTTTATGTCCAATACAAAGGATTTGGCCCTGCTTACTTCGGATCAGGCCCAGAGAGCCTGTGCGGAAGCGATATATCGTGTAATCGGAGAGGCTTATGAAGCTTTAGGGCAAACGGAAGCGAAGCAGATGATAGAATAAATAAGGAACAGAAGGAGAATCCAATGTCCAGAATTATATTTGCAACCGGGAATGCCGGTAAGATGAAAGAAATCAGAGAGATTTTAAGTGATTTGCCTTATGAAGTGGTTTCCATGAAAGAAGCGGGGGTTATTGCGGATATCGTGGAAGACGGGACCACGTTTGAAGAAAATGCCCTCATTAAAGCAAGAACCATTGCGAAACTGACCGGAGAAATTGCCATGGCGGACGATTCCGGTCTTGAGGTGGATTATCTTGACAAGGCTCCGGGGATTTATTCCGCCAGATTTTTGGGAGAAGATACTTCGTATGAGATAAAGAACAAATACTTAATCGATCAATTGGACGGTGTGGAAGGAGATGACCGTTCCGCACGATTCGTTTGTGCCATTGCCTGTGTATGGCCGGACGGAAAGGAAAAAGTTTGCCGTGCTACCATCGAAGGGGTACTGGCAAAGGAACCGGCAGGGGAGAACGGTTTCGGTTACGATCCGATTTTTTATGTGCCGGAGTACGGAAAGACGACAGCGGAGCTTTCTATGGAAGAAAAGAATGAAATCAGCCATCGGGCAAAAGCACTGCGGGAAATGAAAAAGGAGTTTTAGTGTGAAAGCAGTAATTGTAAGCGATTCCCACGGCAGGTTCGGCGGGATTCAGGATATTATTGAGAAGGAAGCGCCTTTTGATGTATTGTTACATGCGGGAGATATGCAGGGTGGCATCGGTCGCGTGGAAGAATGGGCCGGTTGTCCGGTGTATGCGGTAAAAGGAAATTGCGATTGGTACGGAGATTTTCCCCAGGAGGTGATGGTACCCTTTGGCAGCCATCGTATCTTTCTGACTCATGGGCACCGGTATGCGGTGAAGACAGAGAAGGAGACGATTGCACGGGCTGCAAAGAATCTGGGTGCGGATATTGCGGTGCATGGGCATTCCCACATTCCGTCCGTAGACGAACGGTACGGTGTAATCGTGTTATGTCCGGGCAGTGTTTCGGAACCGCGGCAGCCAAATCGCAGACCGACCTATGCTGTTTTGGAAATAAAACCGGGGAAGGGGCTTACCTGGGAAATAAAGTACTTGGAATAGGTGGTCACAAGGCTTGTTTTCGGCGGTTTTTTGTCGGGATTTGACGACCATGGAAAAAACTTTATTTTTTTCAAAAAGTTGTTGACAATTTAAGAATCGTCATATATAATATGTCTTGCGTCACGAAAAAAGGAATCTCGGTTCCAAATAAACTCTGACCGGGGTGTGGCTCAGTTTGGCTAGAGTGCTTGATTTGGGATCAAGAGGTCGCAGGTTCGAATCCTGTCACCCCGACTCCGTGACGATGAATATGGCATGCGGGTGTAGTTCAATGGTAGAACACTAGCCTTCCAAGCTAGATACGTGGGTTCGATTCCCATCACCCGCTTTTGAAAATCTTAGATTTTCAAAGGCGGATATCGCCTAATTTTTTTGCTTCCGCGAGGAGCATAAAATGTGTGTCAGTAGCTCAGTTGGATAGAGCAACGGCCTTCTAAGCCGTGGGTCGGGGGTTCGAATCCCTTCTGGCACATTCTGCTTAGGCAGACAATACTGTGGTGGA
>JAGBBP010000028.1 GCA_017938405.1 Lachnospiraceae bacterium | reverse complement strand
GGTCAGATTACGGATTTCGATAAGCTGACACTTGATGTGTTTACCAATGGTACATTAGCACCGGACGAGGCAGTGAGCCTTGCAGCGAAGGTACTTAGTGAGCATTTGAATTCTTTCATCGACCTGTCTGAGAAGGCAAAGAACGTTGAAGTTCTGGTTGAGAAGGAAAACAACGATAAGAGTAAGGCACTTGAGATGAGCATTGAGGAATTAGAGCTTTCCGTTCGTTCCTTCAACTGCTTGAAGAGAGCCGGCATCAACACCGTTGAAGAATTAATCGACAAGACTCCGGAGGATATGATGAAGGTTCGTAACCTTGGTCGCAAGTCTTTGGAGGAAGTCCTTGGTAAGTTAAAAGAACTTGGTTTATCTTTAAACCAGGGTGATGACTAAATTTAGGAGGAAGGCACAATGGCAGGTTATAGAAAGCTCGGCAGAACATCTAGCCAGAGAAAAGCATTGTTAAGAAACCAGGTAACAAACCTGTTATACCATGGTAAGATTAAGACCACCGAAGCGAAGGCTAAGGAAATCCGCAGCATCGCAGAGCACTTAATCACTATGGCTGTTAAGGAAAAGGACAACTACGAGATGGTTACTGTTAAGGCTAAGGTTGCCCGTAAGGACAAAGACGGCAAGAGAGTAAAGGAAGTAGTTGACGGTAAGAAGGTAACTGTATTTGACGAAGTTGACAAGCAGATTAAGAAGGAAAACGCTTCCAGATTACATGCTAGACGTCAGATGAACAAGATTCTTTACGGAATTACCGCAGTTCCGACCGAAGCAGCCGGTAAGAAGAAGAACACGAAGACCGTTGATGTTGCAGATAAGCTCTTTGATGAGATTGCACCGAAGTACGCAGATCGTAAGGGTGGATACACCAGAATCGTTAAGATTGGTCAGCGTAAGGGTGACGCAGCAATGGAAGTTTTCATTGAATTAGTTTAGTGATTGTCGGGGCTGTCGCACTAAGGTGTGATGGCCCCTTTCCATTTTACCGAAAGGAGGCCGTTATGAAAAAGAGTATGTTACGTACGAAAAATCTTGTGTTTGAGTATATTCGCAGGGATGAAGAAGGGAATGTGGAAGATATCCTACGAGCATTAGACGACGTATCGTTGGAAGTGCAGAAGGGCGAGTTTGTGGCTATCTTGGGTCATAACGGTTCCGGTAAGTCCACGGTGGCAAAGCATATCAATGCCCTGCTTTCTCCGACGGAGGGCGCGGTGTTTGTGAATGACATGGATACGCAGGATGAGGAGCATTTGTGGGATATCCGTAAGAGTGCGGGCATGGTGTTCCAAAATCCGGATAATCAGATTATTGCTACGGTGGTGGAAGAGGATGTGGCTTTCGGGCCGGAGAATGTCGGTGTGCCGACAGAGGAAATCTGGCGTCGGGTGGAGGAGAGTCTGACGGCGGTTGGTATGACTGCGTACCGGACCCATTCTCCGAATAAGCTGTCCGGCGGACAGAAGCAGCGTGTGGCAATTGCGGGGATTATGGCAATGCGCCCGGATTGCATTATTTTGGATGAGCCGACGGCGATGCTTGACCCGGTGGGGCGTAAGGAAGTGATGAAGACGGTTCATGAGTTAAATAAAATCGAAGGGGTAACCATTCTTCTTATTACACACTATATGGACGAAGTCATCGACGCGGACCGCGTGATTGTCATGGACGAGGGAAAGATTGTGATGCAGGGAACGCCCCGGCAGATTTTCTCTCAGGTAGATAAATTGAAGGGGTATCGTTTGGATGTACCACAGGTGACGGAGCTGGCTTATGAGCTTAAGAAGCAGGGGGTACCGATGCCGGACGGGATTTTGACCGTGGAGGAATTTACGGCGGCGTATACGGCGGTAAAGGCGAAGTACGGGCAGGGAAGCGTATAGACGGTATAGAAGTTGTGCAATTGCTTGAATGGGCAATAGAGGGAACAGAGCGGAGGATACCGCATAGAAGTAGATAACAGGCTGACATAACGGAATGAAAAGAAGGCCTGTAGCAAGAGTAGGAAAGAAAGGAGGCAGCGGGATGGAGACAACCAGAGATTTACAGGAGTGTATGGTACTGGACCATGTGAATTATGTGTACGGTGAAGGGACAGCGTATGAGAAGCATGCCCTCCGTGACATTAACCTGGTCATCGGAAAAGGCGAGTTTATCGGGCTCATCGGACATACCGGTTCCGGTAAGTCCACCTTGGTACAGCATTTGAACGGGCTTATTGCTCCGACCTCGGGACATATTTATTACCGTGGGAATGATATTTGCGCTGCCGGTTTTAATAAAAAAGAGTTACGAAGTAAGGTGGGGCTGGTGTTCCAGTATCCGGAGCATCAGTTGTTTGAAACTACGGTAGTAAAGGATGTGGCATTCGGCCCGAAAAATATGGGTCTGCCGCAGCTTGAAATCGATATGGGGACCTTTGCGGCTTTAAAGGAGGCAGGGGTAAGCGAGGAGTTATACGATGCGTCTCCGTTTGAATTATCCGGCGGACAGAAGCGTCGTGTGGCCATTGCGGGTGTCCTTGCCATGCAGCCGGATATTCTGATTTTGGATGAGCCGACGGCGGGACTGGACCCGAGAGGCAGGGACGAGATTTTGGACCGGATTGCGCAGATTCATGCCGAAGGAAACCGGACGATTATTCTGGTGTCCCACAGCATGGAGGATGTGGCAAAATACGCCTCCAGACTCATTGTAATGAAGGAAGGCAGTGTATTTTGCGACGGAACGCCGAAGGAAGTGTTTGAGGCGTACAAGGACCTTGAGAAAATCGGTCTTGCGGCACCGCAGGTCACCTATTTGTCGGAAGCACTCCGTCAGGCGGGGGTAGCGTTACCACACAATGCCACCACCTTAGAGGAAGCAAAGGAACTTCTCCTTGCGGACTGGAAGGGAGGCATACGATGATTCGTGATATTACCATCGGTCAGTACTATCCGGTCGATTCCCCGATTCACCGTTTGGACCCTCGCGTGAAGCTGGCAGGGACTATGCTTTTCCTGGTTTCTCTGTTTGCATTTTCCGGGTATCTGGGGTATGTGATTGCGGCGGTCTTTGTGGGGATTGTTATTAAGATTTCCAAGGTGCCGTTCCGTTACATCGTGCGGGGCTTAAAGCCGGTATTGATTTTACTTTTGTTTACCCTTTTATTTAACGTATTTTTGACCCGAGAGGGCAAAGAATTGTTCTCCTGGGGGATTATTCATATTTACGACCAGGGACTCATTATTGCGGGGCTTATGGCGGTACGATTGATACTTTTGGTAATCGGTACGTCTCTTATGACATTTACCACCACACCGAACCAGTTGACGGACGGTTTGGAAAAGGGCCTCAGAGGTCTGAAAAAGATTAAGGTGCCGGTGCACGAAATTGCTATGATGATGTCCATTGCGTTACGTTTTATCCCGATTTTAATCGAGGAAACGGACAAAATCATGAAGGCACAGCAGGCGCGAGGCGCAGATTTTGAAAGCGGAAAGCTTCTGCAGCGTGCAAAAGCCCTGGTGCCGCTTTTGGTGCCGCTTGTGGTATCGGCCTTCCGACGTGCCAACGATTTGGCACTGGCCATGGAAGCCCGTTGTTATCACGGCGGGGACGGCAGAACGAAGATGAAGCCGTTAAAGTATAAGAAAAGAGACGCGGTAGCGTATTTGATTTTATTCGGATATGTGGGGCTTGTAATTGGAAGCGGATTTCTGTTCTAAATGAATAATTTGTGCAAGAAATGAAGAAGAACGTGAAGTGTGCGCGAAGTATTATGCTTGCTCGGAAAGGGGGACATTTATGCGGCGGATTATGTTAATTGTGGCATATGACGGAACAAAATACTGCGGTTGGCAGATTCAGCCCAATGCCATCACGGTAGAAGAAGTATTAAACCGCGAATTGTCCCGTTTATTAAAAGAGGAGATAGAGGTCATCGGTGCCAGCCGCACCGACTCCGGGGTCCATGCCATGGGCAATGTGGCGGTGTTTGATACCGAAACACGGATTCCGGCGGAAAAGCTCTGCTACGCCTTAAATCACAGCTTGCCGGAGGATATTGTGATTCAGAAGTCCTTTGAGGTGGCACCGGATTTTCATCCGAGGAAATGGGACAGCAAAAAGACCTACGAATATAAGGTTTGGAATGCGGACTTTGTACAGCCTTTTAATCGCGGTTACACTCACTTTGTGTATCATGATTTGGATGTGGAGGTTATGCGGGAGGCGGCACAGTATTTTCTCGGAGAGCATGACTTTACCAGCTTTTGTTCCACCAAGGCACAGGTGCCGGATCATGTCCGTACCATTTACTCTCTGGAGGTGGAACAGGATGGTCATCTGATTACCATACGCGTGTCCGGCAGCGGTTTCCTTTACAATATGGTACGTATTATTTCGGGAACGCTGTTACAAGTCGGTGAACACGTAAAGAAACCGGAAGACGTAAAAGCAATGATTGAAGCCAAAAATCGCGAAGCGGCGGGACCGACCGCTCCGGCAAAGGGACTGATGTTAGTGGGCATCGAATATTTTCCGGACCCGGGAATGTTGTGGGCAGAGAGGCAGGCGGAAGTAGCAGAAGTACGCAAGACGGAGTGATGAAGCATGAAAGTATGTCAAAGGATTACTTTGGTGGCAAGTTGAAATGATAAAAACCGATATTCATTATTAAAAGTAATGTTCAAAATGATTTATACGAATGAAAATTAAGAAAATTTAAAAATTCTCCAAAAAACCTTGGAAAAACGCTTGACTTTATTTTATGTACCCGCTATAATGCGAAATGTTGGTAAGGTTATTCCGCATCGTCAGCGGAAGCTGACCATGAAGAAATAGAATGACAAGAAGATGAATGTAAGGAGGAAAATGCTATGAAGAGTTTTATGGCAAGCCCGGCTACCATCGAGAGAAAGTGGTATGTTATCGATGCAGAGGGACAGACTTTAGGACGTCTTTCTTCTGAAATCGCTAAGATTTTAAGAGGTAAGAATAAGCCGACCTTTACCCCGCATGTTGACACCGGAGACAACGTAATTGTTGTAAATGCAGAGAAGATTAAGGTTACCGGTAAGAAGTTGGAGCAGAAGATTTACTACAAGCATTCCGATTATCCGGGTGGAATGAGAGAGACCACCTTAAAGGAAATGCTCGATAAGAAGCCGACCGACGTTATTACGCTCGCTGTAAAGGGTATGCTTCCGAAGGGACCGTTAGGAAGAACCATGATCGAGAAGTTACATGTTTATGCTGGCGCTGAGCATCCGCATGCTGCACAGAAGCCGGAAGCATTAGAGATTAAGTTTTAATTAGGTCGAAAGGAGGAAATTTAAATGGCTAAGGCAAGATATTACGGTACTGGTAGAAGAAAGAGCAGTATCGCTAGAGTATACCTCGTTCCGGGTAACGGCAAGGTAACAATCAATAAGAGAGATATCGACAACTATTTCGGTCTTGAGACCTTGAAGCTCATTGTTCGTCAGCCGCTCGCATTAACCGAGACCGCTGATAAGTTCGATGTTATCGTAACTGTTCGTGGTGGTGGTTTCACCGGCCAGGCAGGTGCAATCAGACACGGTATTTCCCGTGCATTATTGCAGGCAGATGCTGACTATCGTCCGGCATTAAAGAAGGCTGGCTTCTTAACCAGAGATCCTCGTATGAAGGAAAGAAAGAAGTACGGCTTGAAGGCTGCTCGTCGTGCACCGCAGTTTTCCAAGAGATAGTATTACTTGCGAATTGCAAGAAAACGGGAAGTCCGGAGGATTTATCCTCACGGACTTCTTTGTTTTTTGCAATTCATTCGAATACATCAAGGACCGAGAAGGAGCGAAGCGTATTCGAGGTAGTGATGTATTCGCAAGTAATACTATCTCGCAGAAAACAGCGGTGGTCGATTCCGAGCATAGCTCGGAAACTCCACGCTAAAAACGCTCCACCGGAGCGTTTTTTTAACGCATGGACGGTTTTTTAGGAGGTAATCAAACTCAGTGTTTGTGGGGGGCTTTGCTTATAAGGAGAAACGCAATGAGATTGACGGGGGAAATGTGGTAGATTAGAAGGGATGCAAAATTTTCACTTATATATTGAAAAGCAGCAATGTATATGATATTATGGAATAGAAACATATGTTCTCTATGAGGCTTATTCAGGAGGTGTTAACGTTGGCTTTGAAAAAAAAGGATAATATGATAAGTATACGTTCAAGCGCAGCAGAATATCTTACTTATGTTGCTTCTGTCGGAGAACAAGAAGAAAGTATAGAGATGCGTTATGAAGATGAAAATATATGGTTAACACAGAAAATGATGGCAACTCTTTATGGTGTTGATGTTCGCACAATCAATGATCATATAAAAAAAGTATATTCTGATTCTGAATTGGAAGAATTGGCAACCATCCGAAAATTTCGGATAGTTCAAACAGAAGGATCTCGTCAAGTTCAAAGAGAAACAAATCATTATAACTTGCAGATGATTATTGCTGTCGGGTTTAAGGTAAATAATGAACGTGCAGTTCAATTTCGTAAATGGGCGAATGGTATAGTGAAGGATTACACCATCAAAGGTTGGGTGATGGATGACGAACGCTTGAAAAACGGTGGCTCTGTATTAACTGTAGAGTACTTTGACCGTTTGCTTGAGCAGATTCGAGAAATTCGATTGTCGGAACGCAGGTTTTATCAGAAGATAACGGATATCTATGCTACCTCTCTTGACTATGATCGTACTGCAAGCACGACGAAGCAGTTTTTTTCAAAAGTGCAGAATAAAATGCATTATGCAGTACACGGTCATACTGCTGCAGAATTGATTTATGAACGGGCAGATGCAGAAAAACTACATATGGGTTTAACTACATGGGACGCAGCCCCGGAAGGAAAAATCGTAAAGAGTGATGTAAGTATTGCGAAAAATTATCTTAGTGAACAGGAAATGCGCTCATTAGAGCGTATCGTTTCGGCATACCTGGATTTGGCAGAAGATCGTGCGGAACGACATATTCCGATGACTATGGAAGATTGGAGCAAGCGACTGGATTTATTCTTAATGGCAGATGAGCGAGAGGTTTTACAGGATGCGGGAAAAATCACAGCGGAAATTGCAAAATCGAAAGCCGAAACAGAGTTTGAAAAATATCGTGTGATTCAAGACAGATTGTTTATGTCGGACTATGACAGATATTTGTTAGAGCTAGAAGAAAATACGAAAATATAGGGCTTGGTTATGCTAAGAGTAGTTAATAGCAAAAAAATAGAAAGCAATATGATGAAAGTATTGTTTGTTATACTAATTTGTTTAATTAGTTTTCCAAGCGATTGGAGTTGTGTTGCAAGTTTGTGTATTTTAGCAATTGGAACTAATAGAGGAGATCTAAAAAAACAAACGTTATGGATGATATTTTATGTAGCTATATATGCAATGGTGTATTTCTTTGCAATTGATAAAATATATGGCTTATTACAAATGGCAGTAGTTTTATCTGTTCCAATTATTATGATGTACAATGGAAAAAGAGGAAATAATCAAAGAATAAATATTATTATGAAATGGTTGTTTTATATATACTATCCATTGCATTTATTCATTATTGGATGGATGCAGTTCGTGGCTTAAAGTTGATAAGAATGCCGTATTTTCGATATGTTGCACTTCTCTAAACGTTAATCGAAGTTCTACAAGAGATAAACAAACTCATAAATAGATTGACTTATAGCGCAAAAAGCATTAGGATGAGTTATATATTCAACACGAGGAGAAAACCATGAAATACATAGAAAAACATCCGATGATTATGATTGTAGTGGGAATTTTAGGAATTTCCCTGTCTGCAATTTTTGTAAGATATTCTACGGCACCTTCCGCAGTGACGGCAGCTTTTCGATTGCTATGGACCGTAATTTTTTTGTCTCCTGTTGTGTTCGGGAAAAAAGAGGTGCGCCGGGAGCTGTTTGCATTAGATAAAAAGAGTGTAGTGTTAAGTGCAGTCAGCGGAGTATTTTTGGCGATACATTTTGTATTGTGGTTCGAATCATTGAAGCATACAACCGTGGCAAGTTCTACTACCATCGTTTGTACGGAAGTGATTTGGGTGGCACTTGGATTTTGTGTCTGCATGAAGGGTAAAATAAAGGGAAAGGCAATTTTAGCAATTGCAATTACCTTTGCGGGGAGCATTGTGATTGCATGTGCGGACTCGGCAACCGGCGGAGTGCATTTGTTTGGAGATATGCTGGCATTACTGGCTGCCGTAGCGGTTGCGGTATATACGCTAATCGGACGTGTCGTTCGTGAAAAGGTATCTACCACCGTTTATACCTATGTGGTGTATTCTGCCTGTGCATTTGTGTTGGTACTGACCTGTCTGGTACAAGGGTATGCACTTTTTGATTATGGAATAAGTGCAATTGTTGTGGGAGCGTTACTTGCTGTGTTTTCCACGATTTTAGGTCACAGTATATTCAGTTGGTGTCTGAAATATTTTTCTCCGGCTTTTGTGTCGGCGTCGAAGCTTTGTGAACCGATCGTAGCGGCCGTATTTGCAGCCTTTTTGTTCGGAGAAGTACCGGCAATTCCTGTGTTTGTGGGTGGTGCCATGATACTTGGCGGTACGCTATATTATTCAAGAATTGAAGCGAATAAGTAAGAGTGTGTTATACTTTTGGAGAGGGGAGTATGCCTATGAAAAAAGCAAAACTTGTACTGGCGAATTTTGATGCCAGAATACCGAATATCAGCCTGCGACCGAAGAATTTGTCTACCAAGGTTACGATTTCGTGTAAAATGTATGATGCGTCGTTGAAGGACGATAAGTTAGTGAAAATTGTTTTCTCTGGCGTCGCAGCGGTTGATTTCCGGGTGAATTATTTTGACAATATGATCGGTGCGGAAGTGATGGGCCTGTATCAAATCGAGGACAGGGCGTTTGTGGAGAAGCTTGTAAAAGATATTTTCGAAAGAAGAAAGGAAATTTACCTTCTGGAAGGACATTACGATTATGACGAAAACGAACCGGCGGATCTGTTGAATGTGCTGGATTTGTACGGGGATTTTACAAAGGATATGGACAGTTACAGTGCCTATGTCCAGAATGTGGATGCCGGTGTGTATATCATTGTTGCAAAAGAGATGCAGGTGATCGGGTAGGATACGAAAGGAGACCCTATGTTTAAAGATAAAGTCATCGTCGTTACCGGTGGTGCTAACGGCATCGGGAAGTGTATCACAGAGGAGTTTCGAAAGGCCGGAGCCAACGTGTGTGTGATTGATAAAGCTCCCGGAGAGCATTTTGTGGGAGATATTGCGGACAAAAAAGTGTTGGAGGACTTCGCAAAGGAAGTAACAGAAAAATACGGCCGGGTGGATGTGCTGGTGAATAACGCCCTTCCGATTATGAGAGGCATTGACGCGTGTAGTTATGAAGAATTTGAGTACGCTCTGGCGGTAGGCGTGACGGCACCTTTTTATTTGACCAAGTTGTTTGCACCGTTTTTCGGGGAAGGTGCGTCCGTAATTAACATTTCTTCCTCCAGAGACCGCATGAGCCAGCCACAGACCGAGAGTTATACGGCGGCAAAGGGTGGAATTGCGGCATTGACCCACGCCTTGGCAGTGAGTCTGGCCGGAAAGGTGCGTGTAAATTCCATCTCGCCGGGCTGGATTGACACCACAGGAAGTACGTTTACGGGGCCGGATGCAACGCAACAGCCGGCGGGACGTGTGGGACATCCTCGTGATATTGCCAACATGGTGCTGTTTCTTGTCTCGGAGAAGGCAGGTTTTATCACCGGAGAGAATATTTGCATTGACGGTGGCATGACAAAGCTTATGGTGTATCACGGGGACCATGGATGGACGATGGAATAGTTTTACAGGGAACAAAAAGGAGCAGTGTTTATGCGAAAAGGGAAACGCCGCGAATGCCGGATATTACAGTCGGGCATAGGGCAATGATATGTTATAATCCGGATCGGCCGGAAATGGCATATATGAAAGAAAATGTAGGACTGATGAATGGATAATCAGAGCATAATAAACAAAATTGCGGAAGGAGATTTATATGAGACGATATATGAGAAAAGGAGTTGCTCTTTTATTGGCGGTATTGGTCCTGGGTGTTACAGCTTGCGGTACCCCGGATGAGAAGCAACCGCAGCAGGATAACGTGGCAGGAGAGCAGACACCGGGAGATAGTGTAAATCAGGGCGGAGACGTGCTGGGAGAGAATGCGTCCGATAACAAGGATGCTACCGGAGATAAAAGCGATGCCACAGAAAGCGGAGACAAGTCCGGTACAGTAAAGGCTACGGTAGTTTTAAGCGATTCCGGTATCGTTGTAAACGGAACCGGTTGTGATGTGAGAACGGACCGTCTGAAAATCGAAGAAGCCGGTACCTATGAAATCAGCGGCACTTTGTCTGACGGCAGCATTTATGTGAATGTGGATAACGACAGTGAAGTTCACCTGATATTAAACGGTGTGAAGGTACATAATGAAACCGGTGCTGCTTTTTATTGTAAGAAGGCCGCAAAGGTAACCGTAACCCTTGCGGCAGGAACGGAGAATGTATTTACCGACGGTGCGACTTATGTGTTTGAGCCGGAAGAGGACGAGCCGGATGCTACTTTCTTTGCAAAGCATGACTTGGTGATTGAAGGTGAAGGCAAGTTAAAGGTGACGGCCAATTACGGCGACGCCATCAAGGGAAAAGATTCTCTTTAC
This sequence comes from Lachnospiraceae bacterium, assembly GCA_017938405.1. Taxonomy (GTDB): domain Bacteria; phylum Bacillota; class Clostridia; order Lachnospirales; family Lachnospiraceae; genus SIG307. The sequence goes on along the minus strand of JAGBBP010000028.1, from coordinate 41,044 downwards.
ATTAACGGCGGCGTGATTGAAATCGATGCGGTGGACGACGGTATTACCGGCAGAGATTTACTGCAGGTTACCGGTGGCACCATTACGGTCCGCTCCGAGTCCGATGCGATGAAAGCCAGCAATGACGCAGATGCGACGTTGGGCAATGTAATTATTGACGGAGGTACCCTTACTCTGATTGGGGATTCCGACGATATCCAGGCGGAAAACCGTGTGATAATAAACGGTGGGACCCTTTCCTTAAGTGCGGGAGAGGACGGAATCCAGTCGGTAAACGGCACGGAATTGAAGGGTGGAACGGTTTCTAAGATAAAGTGATGCGGGTAGCTCCGGCAAGGAAAGAAACCGGGAAGCAGAGCAGTGTCACGGTAAATGAAACGAATCATGGAAAGGACTTCGATGTTACAGGATATCGAAGTCCTTTTTTGCGTCTTTTGTAATAAAATAAAAAAATTTAAAATAAACAGTATATAACACTTGACAACAGTGTTAAACTGTTATATACTGTTTAATGTCAGGAGGATGATCACCTATGAATATTATAATTAACAACTCGTCTATGACGCCGATCTATGAGCAGATTGTGTCACAGATGAAAGAGAAGATAATGACCGGCCAGCTCAAGCCGGACACCATGCTTCCATCGGTAAGAACACTGTCCAAGGATTTGCGCATCAGTGCTCTTACGGTAAAGAAAGCGTACGACGCCATGGAACAGGAGGGCTACATCGTAACGGTTCACGGTAAAGGCAGTTTTGTAGCCAATGTGAATCCGAACCTTGCCATGGAGGAAAAGCAAAAGGAAGTAGAAAAACTCTTTGAACAGGGTATCCGGAAAGCGAAAGAGTGCGGCATGTCCGCAGAGGATACCAAGGAGCTGTTCCAAGTTGTGTTAAGTGATTTTGAGTAGGCCATATTGGTAAAATCGGAGGGATAGAGATGTTATTAAAATTAGAAAATGTAAAAAAGAACTATGGGAGCTTTTCTCTGGATTGTTCCCTGGAGGTGAAAGCAGGTCAGGTAACCGGACTGGTGGGACGAAACGGTGCCGGAAAGAGTACCACCTTTAAGTCGATATTGGGTTTGGTATATCCGGACAGTGGTGAGATTGAAATGTTCGGAAAGAAGCTTTTCGATGTGACTCCGGCGGATAAGGAGCAGCTTGGTGTAGTATTGACGGAGGCCAATGCCTGCGAGATGTTTAACGCAAAGGACATGCTGCCGATTTTAAAGGCAATGTACAAGCATTTTTCGGAGCAGGAGTATCTTGGGAAATGTAAGCAGTATGACATTCCGATGGACAAACCGCTGAAGGAGTTTTCCACCGGTATGAAGGCGAAGTTTAAGATTATTATGGCACTTTCCCATGACGCGAAGCTTTTGATTCTGGATGAGCCGACGGCAGGTCTGGACGTGGTAATGCGTACCGAGCTTCTGGATATGCTGAGAGACTATATGGAAGATGAGGAACGGGCAATTTTAATCAGCTCCCACATTTCTACGGATTTGGAAGGCCTCTGTGATGACATCTACATGATTTCTGACGGTAAAATCGTTATCCACGAAGAAACGGATGTACTGCTTTCCGAATACGGCGTGTTAAAGGTAACGGAAGAGCAGTACGAAGGCTTAGAAAAAGAGTACATTATTGCAACGAAGAAGGAGAAGTTTGGTTATCTTTGTATGACTAATCGGAAGGATTTCTATCAGGAGAATTATCCGCAGGTTGCCATTGAAAAAGGAAATATTGATGACCTCATTCTGATGATGGGCAAAGGAGGAAGAAAGTAATGAAGGGATTATTAATAAAGGATTTAAAAATACTTGCGAAGCAAAAGAAGTTTTTGGTATTTGTGTTACTGCTAATGGTATTGATAAGTTTCAGCATGGAGGATGTATCCTTTTCTGCAACCTATACCGTGTTGATTTTATCAATGTTGACACTGACCACCATCAGCTATGACGAGATGAATGGAGGAATGTTATTTTTACTTTCTCTGCCGGCGAACAGAAAAACCTACGTAAAAGAGAAGTATGTATTTGCAATTTTGAATTTGGTAGTTGCGGCAATCTTTGCTTTTGTGTTCGGTTACGTGGCATCTATAGTGAAACATGCCAATGTGGACTTAGGAGACTTTGTTACGAATATTTTAATTGTTATGTTCGCAATGGGGATGGCACTTGCATTGGCGATACCGGTAGACTTAAAATACGGTGCGGAAAAGGGTCGTATGCTGGTGATAGGAGTTATGGCCGGATTTTTGGTGATTGTAGTTGCAGGTTATAAGACGTTGGCCAAGGTGCTTCATATTGATGTATTAGAAGAAGTGACAAAGTTTTTAAGCAGTATAGAGTCGAAAACGTTGTTAGTTGTAACGATGGTAGGAGTTCCTTTGGTGGCATTGTTACTGGTATTATATTGCTCCTATTTGATTGCAAACCGAATTATGACAAAGAAGGAATTCTAAAAAAACGTGGATTGCTTCGGCGTTTTCCTTAGAAAAACAGAAAATAAAACAGTTGTAGAAAATATTCGGAATTTCAGAAAATAGCAGTTGACTTTCTTTGGAAGGTATGCTATGATGAAACTCCAACTTCATAAGAAACGTATTTTATACGAGATGGAATAAGAGTATAGAAAGACAGTATTGCGGAAGAGTTTTCTTGTAAGGTACTGTCTTTTTTTACGATAAATACCATCGGTAATATACCGGCAAAATCCGGTATAACCAGACCGACTTGGCAAGATATGATGTCAGTTGACATCGCAAAGTATAACTACCAGGAGGAAGTAACAATGATTACGATGGAACATGTATGCAAGTCGTACAAAGTTGCAAAACGAAAGGCAGGCATAGGAGAAGTCTGCAAATCTTTCTTTCGCAGAGAGCATGAAATCGTTCATGCGTTGCAGGATGTGAGCTTTACCATCGGCGAGGGCGAAATGGTCGGATACATCGGACCGAATGGCGCCGGAAAGAGCTCTACCATCAAAATTCTAAGCGGAATATTAACTCCGGATTCCGGGACCTGTACCGTTGACGGGCGAATTCCATGGAAGAACCGGACCGAACACGTGAAAAATATCGGCGTGGTATTCGGACAGCGTTCCCAGCTGTGGTGGGATATTCCGGTCATAGATTCCTTTGAACTGTTAAAGGAAATCTATTCTGTTTCCAAAGAAAATTACAATCGAAAACTGGAGGAATTGACGGAACTTTTGCAATTATCCGAAATTCTGAAAACTCCAACAAGACAGTTGTCTTTAGGACAACGGATGCGCTGTGAGGTGGCGGCGTCTCTTCTTCATGAGCCGAAGCTTCTGTTTTTGGACGAGCCTACCATCGGCCTTGATGCGGTGTCAAAGCTGGCGGTGCGGGACTTTATAAGGAAAATGAACCGGGAGCACAAAACCACGGTGATTTTGACCACGCATGACATGCAGGATATTGAAGCCATTGCGGAACGAGTGATCTTAATCGGCAAAGGGCAGATCTTACTGGACGGAAGTTTACAGGACCTTCGGACGGCAGCGGGGGTGTCCGACGTGGCAGAAGGTTCGGAAAATGTGCCGGGTGGAGATTCCAAAGCAATTGAGAGCGAGAATACAGCGGCGCAGTCCGGAATAAACCTCGACCATGTGATGGCAGCCCTTTACAAAAAGCTGGATATTATGTAGGAGGGCACTATGAAAAAATATTTGATGTTTTTTAAGGTGCGTTTTGCATCGGGCCTTCAGTACCGGATGGCATCGGTGACTGCCCTGACGACGCAACTGATTTGGGGCCTTATGGAGTGCTTGGCGTTTAAAGCCATTGCAGAGGCCATGGGAACTGGGCTTCCCATGGAATATTCTTCCATTGTAACTTACATATGGCTGAAGGAAGCCTTTATGGCGTTGTTTTTGACCTGGACCGGAGATAAGGATATCTTCGCTTTGATACAGAACGGCGGAGTTTCGTATGAACTGTGTCGCCCGGTGTCCGTATATTCCATGTGGTTTTCCCGTATTGTGGGAGGCCGGATGGCGGAGGCGCTGCTTCGGTGTGTGCCGGTGCTTCTTTGTGCCGCTTTGCTTCCGGGAACCCTGCGGATGGGACTGCCGGTCAGTATCGAGGCTTTTGTGTTGTTTCTTGTGACATTGTTGCTTGCCGTAGGTGTTGCGGTGGCTCTTTGTATGTTTGTGAACATGCTTTGCTTTTTCACCATTTCTCCCCAAGGGTGGCGCATGGTGCTGCTTGGCTCTGCAGATTTTTTTATGGGCAATCTGATTCCGCTGCCCTTCTTTCCTGAAAACTTTCGCAAAGTGGTGGAGCTTACGCCTTTTCCTTATATGCAGAACGTTCCGTTTCGTGTATACAGCGGAGATTTGCCGGTAGCTGATTTGGGACCGGTGGTGGCAAAGCAAGTGTTCTGGCTGGTGGCTTTGGTGGCAGCGGGACTGCTTGTGTGGAAACAGGTTGAGAAAAAGATTGTGGTACAGGGAGGTTGATGAGATGAGTTTAAGAAAAAGTATTTCCTTGTATATTCGCTATGCTGCCGTTTGTGTCAGAAGCATTATGGAGTATAAGCTTTCCTTTGCACTGATGATATTCGGCCGGTGTATGATTGCTTTTACCGAGGTCCTTGCCATTCGCTTTTTGTTTGACGGTCTGACGGAGATAAAAGGCTATACCTACGGCGATGTGTTGCTTTGCTTCTCTGTAATTCATATGTCCTTTACCTTGTCGGAACTGATCGGTAACGGATTTAAGGTGTTCTCGGGAATCGTAAAAAGCGGTGAATTTGACCGGATGTTACTCCGTCCCTGCAGTCCGATTTTGCAGATCATCGGGACACGGTTCGAGATTGGCAGAACCGGTCCTCTGATTACCTCTACGATTACCCTGTGTTTTGGAATCAAAGAGAGTCAGGCAAACTGGAATCTTTTGACGGTGTTGACGCTACTTCTTATGATACTGGGCGGAACCTTGTTGTTTATCGGATTGTATATGTTAGGTGCCAGCTTTTGCTTTTTTACCATTGAGGACACTTCAATTCTCAATGCGTTGACCTACGGCGCCAAGGAACACGGCAAGTACCCAATTGATGTGTACGGAAGAGGCGTACTGCGGTTTTGTACTTTCGTGATTCCTTATACGCTGGTGCAGTACTATCCGTTGCAGTTTTTGCTGGGAAGAAGCACAAATTGGGTGCTGGGACTGTGCCCGGTAGGTGTGGTGGTGTTTCTGGCGATTTGTTATGGTATCTGGTGTGCGGGGGTAAGAAATTATAAGTCCTGCGGGTCGTGATAAAAGCCAGAAAGCCAAGAGAGAAGGAGGATAACTATGTCAGAAGAATTACAGTATGAAAAATCTTGCGGTGCCGTTGTATATTGTCAAAAAGGCAATGACATAAAATACCTGCTTGTATGCGAACATGGAGGATATTGGGTTTTTCCGAAAGGACATATGGAGACGGGAGAATCAGAACATGAAACAGCCTTGAGAGAGGTAAAAGAAGAAACCGGTCTTGATGTTGCATTTGTTGATGGCTTTCGGGTAAAAGATGAACACAACCTTGCCCGTGAAGGGCGCCCTAACACAATAAAGCAGACGATATATTTTCTTGCAAATTATGAGAATCAGACATTTGTTCCACAGGAATCGGAAATATCCCGAATTGTACTGCTGGATTTTGAAGCAGCCATGGCTACTTTACAGTTTGATAGTTTCAAACACATATTGACACGGGCGCATAATTTCCTTGAGCAAAAACGATATTAGTCAGGCCGACATAACAATGAGGGAACGATTCAATTTGTAAAATCAAGAAAAACTGCTTGACAACTTCACCTCCTATGTGCTAAACTCAGTCTCAAACATAAAACAAGGGGATGTTTCAGAATGAAAACTTACGTTATGACTACTATGAACAACAATAATAATATCTAGGCATCGTCAATCGTGACCGCAGACCGATTGGCAGATGCCTTTCGGTCTGTGGTTTTTAATTCTGAAATAAAGAATATAAGGACCACTTTTTTTGAACTTCAATTCAAGAAAATGTGGTCCTTTTTTCGTGTAGGCAAAGTGAGCATTAAAGAGATTCGGAAGCTTGATTCCGAAATCTCTGATAATGCGAACGCGCCCGCACGAAATCCCCTCAAAAGAAAAGGAGGACATCTTATGAAACTTTTATCAACCAAACAATTCTATGAGCAGTACGAAGCACTTTTCGGTCAGACCGTAACGGTCAGTGGCTGGGTAAAGACCAAGCGTCTCGGCAAAGAAGTGGGCTTTGTGGAAATCGGCGACGGTACCTGCATGCAAAGCATTCAGGTGGTAGTGGACCTGAAAAAGGAGCTTGAAACCGGATTCGGATTGGGAGCATGTCTCTTGGTAACCGGTACTTTGGTGCTGACGCCGGAGGCGAAACAGCCTTTTGAGGTACAGGCGGAGGAGATTACGGTAATGGGGGATTCGGAGGCCGATTACCCGCTTCAGAAGAAGCGTCACAGCAACGAGTATTTGCGGACCATTCCCCATCTGAGACCACGGACCAACCTGTTTTCCGCTGTATTCCGGGTGCGCTCCGTGCTGACCCACGCGATACTGGAGTTTTTGTACAAGGAAGGGTTTACCTATGTACAAAGCCCGTGTATGACCTCCTGTGACGGTGAGGGCGCGGGAGAGGTGTTCCGGTTAAAGACGGAGGAGTTTTTCGGCAAGGAAACCTGTCTTACCGTAACCGGTCAGCTTCATGTGGAGCCTTTTGCTCAGGCACTCCGAAGAGTCTACACCTTCGGACCCAGCTTCCGGGCGGAGGATTCCAACACCCCGCGTCATGTGGCAGAGTTCTGGCAGGTAGAGCCGGAGATGGCCTTTTGTGATTTGGAAGAATTGATGGACACGATTGAGGCAATGTGCAAATACATCATCCGGGCGGTGCTTACGGAATCGAGAGAAGAGTTGGAATTTTTTGACCGGTTTGTAGAGCAGGGACTGATAGAAAAACTGGAGCAGGTAGTGGCAACGGATTTCGCGCGGGTGTCCTATAAAGATGCCGTAAAACTCTTGATGGAATCCGGGGAACAGTTCCAGATTCCGGCCTCCATGGAGACTCCGATTCAGACGGAGCACGAACGGTATCTGGCAGGAGAGGTGTTCAAACGTCCGGTGTTTGTCACCGACTATCCGAAGGGACAAAAGGCCTTTTACATGTACCAGAACGACGACGGGGAAACGGTAGCTGCTACGGATTTACTGTTCCCGAAGCTTGGTGAAATCGTAGGGGCCAGTCAGAGAGAGCACCGCTTAGAAAAACTGCAAAAGCGCATCGAAGAGTGCGGTCTCAGAGAAGAGGATTACGCTTGGTATTGTGATTTGCGCCGCTACGGAAGCTGTGTACACAGCGGATTCGGCCTTGGAGTGGAGCGTATGATGCGCTATATCACCGGCATGGAAAACATCCGGGATGTGATTGCATATCCAAGAACGCCGGGAACGATTCTGTTCTAGGATTGACCACGAGGACGAAACCAAGTATTATGTAAGGGTAGGAAAATAATTTCAAAATTTTAAAACCGTTTCTTATTTCCCGACACTATATGAGTGAAAGGGTTAAGAAAGGAAGTATTTCATGACACGGGAAGAATATTATTGCAATGAATTCTTGGAAAAAATTTATTATTTCTGTTTGAAGAAAACCGGTGACGTGCTGTCGGCGGAGGACCTAAGCAGTGAGATTTCCACGGAAATTTTAAGTGCGCTCCACAAGGGCGTGTTACCGGAGCGTTTTGAGGCCTGGGTATGGCAGATTGCCAGAAACCGCTTCGCACGCTGGGTTAAACAGAAAAAAATAAGCAGTGCGGAAATCTTTGACGAAGAAGCAATGGCGCAAATAGCGGCAGAGGACAACGTAGAAGACGCAGTGTTACACCCGGAAGAGGTGCAGGAGATGCGTCGGGAGTTGTCTCTGTTGACAAAGGAGTACAGAGAGCTTTTGGTTGCCTACTATGTGGAGAACCAAAGAATCGCCACCATTGCGCAAACCCTTTCGGTTCCGGAAGGAACCATTAAAACACGACTTGCAAAGGCAAGGGAAAAGTTGAAGGAGGGAATGCGAATGGCAAGAACATTTGGAAAATTAAGCTATGCACCGGAGGAAATTGAGTTTTGTCAAAGCGGAGGCAGAAGCGAAAACTGGGCACCGGACTGTTATTTGGACGAGCCGATGTACGATAAAATCTGTAAGAACATTTTAATCGAGGCATACAGAAACCCGTCTACCCTGCAGGAACTGTCCATTGAGCTGGGTATCGCAATGCCGTACTTAGAGGGCTTTGTGGAAGCAATGGCAGAGGATACGCTACTCATTAAGAACGGAACGAAGGCGGATACCGCTACCTATGAAACCAACTTTGTTATTATCGGTGCGGAAGCAAAGCGCAAAATGGTGGACAAACTGGCGCAGATTCAGGGAGCGTTTGTACCGCTGGCAGAGGAGTACTTAAAGACTGCAAGAGAGCTACAGCTTGCGGCAGGCAATCATATCTTGGGGCAGTATCAGGACTATGAGGAGCAGAAATGGACACTGACACTTCGCCTTGCGGATGATGTTCAGTGGACGATTTATGACAGACGGAATCTGCAGTTCAACTACGATACGGTACGTCCGGGTGGCGGAAGCTGGGATGTGATGGGCGTGCAGGAGTACCATGGACCGGCCTTTACCTGGGTGGGACATTCCTGCGGTGAGGAGCCGGCGGGTGGCAGAATCGATATGTTTGTTACCGATAAGCAGGTTGAAAAGGGAGATGACCGGACATTTGCCTGCTCCCGGGACAACGTAAAAGTGTTGCACCAGATTTTGAAAGGTGAGTCGGATCAGGTGTCCGAGCGTGAATTAGAGGAGCTGGCGGATTTTGTTCGTAAGACCCCGGAGGGCAAGTACGAGGTGACCTTTGGTGTGTATTCCAAGGAACATAACAGTGATACCTTGCGTTACGGTGTACCGGTGGAAAAGTATAATGAAATGCTTCTTCCGATTTATGAAAAGATGCTTGCCCTTGCGGATGAGTATCTGGCATACTGTGAAACGGTAATGCGGGGCGAAGTACCAAAGCGTCTCATGAGTCAGTTTAACTTCTGTATGCATTCCGTACCGTTTCTGCGGGGCATGGTGGTAGATGGACTATTAAAGACCGGTTTTTTAAAGCCGGAAGAGGAACTGTCTCTGATGATCGGCGTGTATACGACGGTGTAGGGATAGACAAGGAAATTTATTGGGGAAACAATCGGATAGGAAAGCCGACAGAAGTAAACCGCTTATTTCTGTTGGCTTTTTGTAACTAAATATGGTAAAATGTACGTGTGAGTAAAGCAAGTATGCTTAACCGAATAGGGGGATTTTTATGAAAGGTAAAGTTGCGAAAATATTATTTATTATTTCTTTTGTGCCGTGGCTTCTTGTGCCGGTTTGCGGTATTTTTGGAGCAATCTTCGGTGTTGGATTTTTCTTCAGTACTGCCTACGGGTTAGAAGGCTTTCTTCTCGGAGCTTTGGCGGCGTTGCTTGGTATGATTATGGTTCCGGTGCTTCCGGTTTGTTTGGTGTATGAGATTTGCTATATTGTGCGCAACAAGGTTCCGGCGGTGAAAAAGCTTCCGGCAAAACGGTTTTACATTACCGTGGGTACGGTATGCACGGTGGTGGCAATCGGCGTTCTACTGCATGTGTTCCGCTACGAGCTGGAAGAGGTGTATCAAAAGGTGGCGGCAAAAAGTATGGTAAAGGTCGCAGAGGAACAAATTTCTTTTAATGAAAATGATATTTTCTGTGATGGGATTTTAGGTCTGGAGGAATTTACCACCGACACGGTATTGGTGGATTATGATAAGATGCGGGTTGGTTTTTTGCTCGGGTCTGTGGATGAGTTCTGGTGGGTGAAACTAAAGGAAACAACACCGGAGAGTGGGGAACTTGCCCGGCTTTATAAGGACTATTATGTACAGGCGAAGATACGTCTTTCGGCTCCGGGAAAGGTGTTATACAGTTTTTCCGCCGATAAAGAGAGTATGCACCGGACAGTGGCCCTTCTTATGGAAACGGAGGACGGGAAACTGTACTATGCGGATGAAATAACGGAATATAATACGGACCGGAATCGTTTTACCGGGTTACATTGGTCCGGATTTTCCGTGGAGGAAGGAACGAAGTTGCCGGATTTGGAGGAGGAAAAATAGAAAAATTTAAAATGTTTTCGTTTTACTTCAGGATATGAGTAGAAGGGTTTGGAAAGAGGAAAGCGCACAGAGCAAGTTCTGTGCGCTTTTTTGAAATGAAATTATTCGATTAACCGTCCGTCCGTGGTCACCACAACCACCCGCCACGGAATGAATTTTCCGCTGGTCTGCAGAGCCCGTTTTGCGGCCTGTTCGATACCGCCGCAGCACGGCACCTCCATACGGACAATGGTGACGCTTTTGATATTGTTGTTTGCAATAATCGAGGTCAGCTTGTCGGCATAGTCGCCTTCATCCAGTTTCGGACAGCCGATGAGGGTAATGCGGTTTTTAATGAAATCCTCATGGAACCGTCCATAGGCATAGGCGGTACAATCTGCCGCAATGAGAAGGTTTGCACCGTCAAAGTACGGAGCGTTTACCGGAACCAGCTTGATTTGCACCGGCCATTGGGACAACCGGCTGACAGACGGCGTCGCCTGTGGGACATCACAGTAGCTGTCTTCCGGCAAATCCGGTCGTTCGATTCGCTTGGAATTCATACCCGGGCAACCGCAAGGAAGCGGGGCTTTTGGTGCGTTTGGTGTACCGGCGGCCGGTCGCTGCTCCGTCGCAGCTTCTTTGCGATGTTTTGCTTGTAACACTGCAGCTTCGTCATAAGCAGCAGCTTCCCGTACTTCAAAGGAAATGGCATCTACCGGACAAGCAGGAAGACAATCTCCCAGTCCGTCGCAATAGTCCTCCCGTAACAACTTTGCCTTTCCATCTACCATACCGATGGCACCTTCGTGGCATGCGGCCGCACACAGACCGCAACCGTTGCATTTTTCTTCGTCGATTTTTATGATTTTGCGTAACATAAACATCTCCTCCTTTTTATGGGCTTTGCTTGACTTTCTGAGGCTATTATAGTACCATAAAAGTGATTAGTATGTTGAAAATTCAACAAATGGAGATTTTTTATGAAACAATATATGACAGTATTGCAAACGTGCGGTCTGTTTGCCGGGATTACCGAGAATCAATTACTTACCATGCTTTCCTGTCTGGGAGCGACAGTCCGCTCCTATGAAAAAAATCAGATTATTTTATCCGAAGGAGATGCCGCGGAACGAATCGGAGTGGTACTTTCCGGAGCGGTGCAAATTATGCGTGTGGACTATTACGGCAACCGGAGTATTCTGACGGAGTTGCAACCGGCCGGGATGTTCGGGGAATCCTTTGCCTGTGCGGAGGTCGCCCGTATGCCGGTGGATGTGGTGGCAACGGAAGACAGCGAAGTGTTGTTGATTAATGCGAAGCGTATTTTGCATATGTGCAGCAATGCCTGCGGATTTCATAATCAGCTTATCTATAATTTGATGAAGCTGGTGGCGACAAAGAATCTTATATTCCATCAAAAGTTGGAAATTATTTCAAAGCGTTCTACCAGAGAAAAGTTGATGACCTATCTGATGATGCAGGCAAAACAGCAGAACAGCAACAGTTTTACGGTTTTGTTTGACCGTCAGGAGTTGGCGGATTATCTGGAAGTGGATCGTAGCGGATTGTCCGCTGAGATTGGGAAAATGCGAAAAGAAGGTATTTTGGAATGCCGGAAAAATCAGTTTACATTGTTAAGATAACTATGTTTTCGGTATAGCGGAGGAGAGGTTATGAAAAAAACATATTTTGGAATTTTATTAGTTTTTATATTGGGATGGTCCGCTTGTGTAGCAAGACCGGTTGAGGTAGAAAAACAGCCGAAGCCGACAGTGACACCTGTGCCGACAGCGACGCCGGTCCTGACGGACACGTCGGAAACCACATCAGTGCCGGAATTGACGGACACACCTGCGCCGACGGAATCGCCTGTGCCGACCGAAGTGCCGGAAATGACAGCGACGCCGGTACCGACGGCAACCTCGAAGCCGACAGTGACACCTGTGCCGACAGCAACCCCGGAGCCAACCGCGACGTCGAAGCCGACAGTGACACCTGTGCCGACAGCAACCCCGGAGCCAACCGCGACGCCGAAGCCGACGAAAAAACCGTCTCAGGGAACATTATCTCCGGAAATAGAAACATTGTTGGAAAGTGCAGGAGAATTTCCGCACGTGGTGATGCGTGGTGATACCTGTACCGGGGAACAGGAAGCAAATGAATATATATGGGAGTCGGCACAGAAATACAGTGGATTTGCAGTGATTGTGGAGGATGCAAGCTATTTGCATTCGGCAGAAGAATATATGACGCTTTATCCGGAAATTGAGACCATGAAGATCGATAAGATTGAGATTTACCGGAACGGAATTTGTGCCTTTTTATCGGGTGTAACCGTAACGTATGATGCAAATATGTGTTACGCGATTCGTACCGGAGATATGTCCGAATTGACGGATACGGAAACAAAGGTTTACCGGTTCCTGGAGGAGATACTGGAAGAAACGCAGGCAAGAAATAAAGACCGCTATGAAGCAGTGAAGGCACTGCATGATTATCTGGTACACAATGTAAAGTATGACACAAGTTTTCAGGATATCTCCCATACACCGGAAGGTGTGATGCAAAACGGTCTGGCAGTATGTGACGGATATACGCGAACCATGAGATTGTTATTACAAATGATAGGAATCGAATGTGAGATTGCAACCGGATATGCGGGCGGAGAAACCCATGCATGGAATCTGGTGAAAATGGAAGACGGTTGGTATCATGTGGATGTAACCTGGGATGATCCGGTGATGGCTAACGGAGAGGATACCATACAGTATCATTACTTTTTTAAAAACGACGAAGATATGAAAAAAACTCATGTATGGGAAAGTGAAATATCTTGTACCGGAGAAAAGTATCGGATGTATTTTTATCGTGACGTGATGTGTGATTCCATGGAAGATGTGGCGGCTGTTTATGAGAGTCAGATTGCAGCGGAAGAGCAACTGCTGTTCTGTTATCTGGTGGGAGGAAGTCTGACACAGGACGGAATTATGGACTATGTGATGAATCGATTTGGTTGCGGATGCACGTATTATCCGGAAACCGAGGTATCCGGATATTGGATTTTGGCAATTACCAATCCCTTTGTGACAGGAGAAGCTGCGGAGTGAGTTTGGAAAGGAGGGGGTACGAATGAAGAAACTGGTAGTACAGGGCCGCTATTTATTATGGGAGAACGGAGAACCGTTTTTCTACCTGGGAGATACGGCATGGGAGTTGTTTCATGCCTTAAACAAGGAAGAAACCGAGCGCTATTTTGCGGAGCGGAGCAGACAGGGATTTACTGCGGTACAGGCAGTGGCATTGGCGGAAATGGAGGGGCTGACGGTACCGAATGCTTACGGGCGCCTGCCGCTTCTTTGTACGGACGGTTTGCCGGACCCGATGCGACCGGATACAGAGGGAGACTATTCTTATTGGCATCATGTGGATTTTGTAGTTGAAACGGCAGCCAAGTACGGAATCTTTGTGACCCTGCTTCCGACCTGGGGAGATAAATTTAACCTTTGCTGGGGAAAAGGTCCGGTAATTTTTAACAAAGAAAATGCCTACACTTACGGTAAATGGATTGCCGACCGCTACAAGGATCATTGGAATATTATCTGGATGTTGGGTGGAGACCGGAAGTTAGAAGCTACTCATCGGAACGTTATCGATGCCATGGCGGAAGGGATTCGTTCGGTGGATACGGTACATCTGATTACGTTTCATCCGCCGGGAGCTCAGGATTCCACGGATTTTCTGGCAGATGCGGTATATGTGGACTTTCATACGGCTCAGACCGGTCATACGACAGACCGTTGCTATCAAATCGGGGAAGTAATGGCAAAAATGGCAGCTGTTTCGGAAAAGCCGTATTTGGACTCGGAGCCCCGGTATGAAGACCATCCGGCCTGTTTTGATGCGGAAATCGGCTATTTCTGGAATGCGGCGGACGTACGCCAGAATGCGTACCTGGCGGTACTTTCCGGGGCATGCGGACATACCTATGGGAATCATAGTATTTGGAGTATGACGAAAGCGACATCGCAATATTTTCCGTATACGTGGAAGGAAGCGTTAACCCATGAAGGGGCGGAGCAAGTGAAGTGGGTGAAGGAACTGCGCTTACGAAGAGATTATACCTCCCTGCAACCGGCCCCGGAATTACTGGTTGATAATTTCAACGGAATGGGACAAATGGTGGCAGCGAAGGGAAAGGACTATGCTTATGTGTACACACCGCTTGGCGTACCGTTTACCGTGAATCTGGAACACTTTGCGGGAGCAAAGTGTGTGCGGGGCGCTTGGTTTGACCCGCGTACCGGAGAAGAGAATGTATTTGCCATATTCGAGCCGGGAAAGTCAACCCTTGTGGTACCGCCGGGGCAAGGAAAAGGAAACGACTGGGTACTGGTGCTGGAAGCGATTGCATCAAAATAAAAGAAGATAATTTGAAACATTAAAACAAAAAACGGTGTCGGGAGCTTTGTCCTGACACCGTTTTTGTATGAAACATAGAAAGGAGGAAAAACGTTATACATTCTTTTTTACACAGCATAAATAATGTTCGCTACCATCCGGCAAATCAGCTTTGAAAAAGTGCGCGGTAGTATCGGTAACAGCGACATTTCCCCGGAACATGTAATGAATGGAGAGACAGTTGGTATGTTGCTTTTCCAAAGTCTCGTCCAGCAAGGTCTTATCTTTTATAATTTTAAGCTTTTCTAAGTCCTCTGGGGCGGTTACTTCAGCAAGATGCTTGAAAAAGTCGGCAGAGGAATACTGGGTCCGTGGCTCAATAAAATCTTCCCCGGAAGCGTGAAGCAGTTCGATGGTATCCGCTGCATAATCCAGGTGATATACCCGGTCAAACAACTTCAATAAAACAGTACTGTAGTTGGTAACATAACGTTCCCTCTCTGCCTTTTTCAGTTCTTCGATGTTATCAATCGCAAACAAGAACAAAGAGCGATGGGAACTGCCACCCAGATGACGAAGCTTTACGTTAAGCCATACATAAGTATCGTCTTCTCTTCTGTGATGAAGCTGGAACTGCTGAATCTTTGCCTCGTCTTTGGCAATACGGCACTGTTCTATGAGGAAACTGCGTTCCGGCTCTTGGAACGGCCGGTTCAATATTTTACGTTCACGCGGAAGGGTATTGTAGACTGTTTCGTAATAGCCGTTATTGACCCGAATCAGCTCAATCTCTCCGTCACAGACTTCCAATAATCCCATACCACCCAACATACTGTAGAACAAAACGCTTTCCATGGTGTTGGTCTGGTTGAAGATGTCCATAATGGAATCGTCAAACTCGGTGGAGGTATGGAATAAAAGATTGGTACTGTTGGCTGCGGTTTTGTCTAATAAAGCAATGTATTCTTCCTGCGGCATCGGACGATAGAAGTAGTAACCCTGTACCGCGTCACATTCTACACTGCGCAGGTAATCCCATTCTTTTTTTGTCTCTACACCTTCGGATACGACACTTAACTTCATCCATTTTGCCAGACGGATAATGGATTCCAATACAATGGAAGCCTTCTGGCTTTGATCCAGATTATCCAGAAAACGCATGTCGATTTTTAAAACGTCAATCGGTAAATCCTTTAACATATTCAGAGAAGAATAACCGCTGCCGAAGTCGTCCATTAAAACGGAGAAGCCGTAGGAATGAAGCTTTTTGACTGCTTCCTGTACCTGCACCGGGTTATCTGCGTAAGCACTTTCCGTAATTTCGATTTTTAATAAATCCGGAGAAAGGTTATGACGTTTTACGATGTTACGGATATCGTCACAAAGGGCCGGATTGTAAAATTCTACGCGGGATACATTGACGGAAACCGGCACGGTGGCAAGTCCCTGGTCCAAACGGGACTGCTGCATGGCACAGACTTCGTCCCAAACGTAACGGTCCAAAATGCTGATAAAGCCGTTCTTCTCGAACAACGGAATAAAAGTACCCGGAGAAATCATCCCCTTCGTCGGATGCACCCAACGAACCAGCGCCTCCGCACTGGTAATAAGTCCGTCGCTGGAGCGACAAATCGGCTGGTAATATACTTTGAACTGTTTTTCCGCAATGGCAGTTTTAAATTCGGTATTCATGCGTTGCTCTTCCAAAAGGGCATTCCACATACTTTCGTCGTACCAAGCATAAAGGGCCATGTAATTGTTTTTGATGGTTTCCATGGCTGCCCGGGCTTTGTCAATCATGTTGGAAAGAGGAAGGGTGAGGTCGGTGATGCGGTATAATCCGCAACAGGAGTAAAAGTGATACTCGGTTTCACCGGTAAAGTAACTGATTTCGCCAAGCTTGGTCCAATCACTGTTTTGTATAAAATCTTCCGTAACACAACAAAGGAAGTTATCGTGGTCCAGTCGGCCGTAAACTGCCAGCTCATCTTTCAAAACTTCCTGTAAGGTATGAGCCCACTGGACCAAAATCTGATCCCCGGCCTCCCAACCGAATAAATCATTGGTGGTACGGAATTTACGGATATTCCAGTAAATCAGGCAAAAGGAAGTATCCGGATGTTCTTCCAGCATATAAGAGGTGCATTCGAAAAAACTCTGCTGGTTATAGATTCCGGTTAATTCGTCGTAAAGCATATTTTGTTTGTTTGCTGTCTTGTGTGTGAATCGCATAAGGTTAAAGTCCTCTCTTTGAATGCACAAAATGGTATCAAAAAATACATTTCTAAAAAACAAATCTAAATCAGAATAATTATATCACCAATTAAGGAAAATGACAAGGTTTTTTCGGAATTTTTTGACGAATAACGCGGTGTTATCACAATGTAACCCATGGAAGGGAAAAGGAACGGCAGAAACAACAGCGAAAGGAAAATAAAAAATCTGCTTGACTTTTTTTCACGGTTCGATTAAGATAAACACATATTGAAAATGCGCGGAAGAAGAGGAGTACATAAGTCATCTTGAAAGAGAGCGGGACTCACCGGCTGAAAGGTCCTGTAAAGGCTTGCTTATGGAAGGTAGCTTCGGAGCTGTAGTTTTGAAGGAACGGATTCCTGTGATGGCAGGAACGGTTCGCAGTAGAGACTACCGGGAGGTCCCGTTACAGACAAAGAGGCAGTAGAGCTTTTGCGGCTTGTTGCGAAGTAAGGTGGTACCACGGTTAATTCGTCCTTATAGGGGGAATTAGCCGTTATTTTATTTTAAGGAGGAAATTGTATGCAGAAAGAATTAGCAAAGACCTATGATCCGAAGGACATAGAGGACAGATTGTATGCAAAGTGGCTGGATAAGAAGTATTTCCATGCCGAGCCGGATGAGACAAAGAAACCGTTTACCATTGTGATTCCGCCGCCAAACATTACCGGTCAGCTTCACATGGGCCATGCACTGGATAACACCATGCAGGATATTTTAATCCGTTACAAGAGAATGCAGGGCTACAATGCACTGTGGCAGCCGGGTACGGACCATGCAAGTATCGCTACCGAGGTTAAGATTATCGAGCAGATGAAGAAGGAAGGTATTGATAAGAGAGACCTTGGCCGTGAGGGCTTTTTAGAGCGTGCATGGGAGTGGAAGAAGGAGTACGGCGGACGTATTATCAGCCAGCTAAAGAAGCTGGGTTCTTCCTGTGACTGGGACAGAGAGCGTTTCACCATGGACGAGGGCTGTAACAAGGCCGTTGAGGAAGTATTCGTAAAGCTTTATGAGAAGAAGATGATTTATAAGGGCTCCCGTATCGTAAACTGGTGTCCGATTTGTAAGACCTCCATTTCCGATGCAGAGGTAGAATACGAAGAGCAGGCAGGCCATTTCTGGCACATTAAGTATCCGGTAGTAGGTACCGATGAGTTCCTGGAGTTCGCTACCACCCGTCCGGAGACCATGCTGGGTGATACCGCAATTGCGGTAAACCCGAACGATGAGCGGTATACGCATTTGGTAGGAAAGACCGTAATGCTTCCGTTTGTTGACCGTGAGATTCCGATTATTGCGGATGATTATGTAGAAATGGATTTCGGTACCGGCGTTGTTAAGATTACCCCGGCCCACGACCCGAACGACTTCGAGGTAGGAAAGCGTCACAACTTACCGGAAATCAACATTATGAACGACGACGCAACGATTAATGCGGCAGGCGGCAAGTTCGCCGGCATGGACCGTTACGAAGCAAGAAAGCAGATTGTAAAAGAACTGGATGAGATGGGACTTTTGGTTCGCATTGAAGACTACTCCCACAACGTAGGTACTCACGACCGTTGTAAGACCACCGTTGAGCCGTTAATCAAGCAGCAGTGGTTCGTAAAGATGGATGAGCTCATTAAGCCGGCGGTTGAGGCAGTTAAGAATAAGGAAATCACCCTTGTTCCGGAGCGTATGGAAAAGACCTACTTTAACTGGACCGACAATATCCGCGACTGGTGTATTTCCAGACAGCTTTGGTGGGGACATCGTATCCCGGCTTACTACTGTGATAAGTGCGGCGAGATTATCGTAGCCAAGACCGCAGATGCGCCGAAGGTATGTCCGAAGTGCGGACATGACCACTTAGAGCAGGATCCGGATACCTTGGATACCTGGTTCTCCTCCGCATTATGGCCGTTCTCCACTTTGGGATGGCCGGAGATGACCGAGGACTTAAAGTATTTCTATCCGACGGATGTCCTGGTTACCGGTTACGACATTATCTTCTTCTGGGTAATCCGTATGATTTTCTCCGGTTACGAGCAGATGAAGGAAAAGCCGTTTAAGACTGTATTGTTCCACGGCCTGGTACGTGACTCTCAGGGACGTAAGATGAGTAAGTCCTTAGGAAACGGTATCGATCCGCTGGAAATCATTGACCAGTACGGTGCGGATGCCCTTCGATTCACTCTGATTACCGGTAACGCGCCGGGTAACGATATGCGTTTCTACATGGAGCGTGTAGAGGCAAGCAGAAACTTTGCCAATAAGGTATGGAATGCAAGCCGTTTCATTATGATGAATATGCAGCAGATGGAGGCAGCCGGCAACGGCGCTGCGGCAAAGGCAACGACTCCGGATATGAGTAGTCTCGCTGATGCGGATAAGTGGATTCTTTCCAAGGCAAATACCCTTTGCAAGGAAGTAACCGAGAATCTTGACAAGTTCGAGATGGGTATTGCGGCACAGAAGATTTACGATTTCATTTGGGAAGAGTTCTGTGACTGGTACATCGAGATGGTGAAGCCGCGTCTCTACGGCAACGACGAGAGCAGCAAGGCAGCGGCAATCTGGACCTTACGTCATGTCCTGACCGATGCGTTAAAGCTTTTGCATCCGTACATGCCGTTTGTAACCGAGGAAATCTTCTGCACCTTAAAGGAAATGGAAGAGAATACCGCAGACGAGTCCATCATGATTTCCGCTTGGCCGGAGTACAGCGATGCGTTCGCATTTGCAGCTGAGGAAGAAGCGGTAGAACTCATTAAGGAAGCGGTTAAGGGCATCCGTAACCTGCGTAGCGAGATGAACGTTCCGCCGAGCAGAAAGGCTCAGGTATTCGTAGTTTCCGAGCAGGAGTCTGTTCGCGCAATCTTTGAAAACAGTAAGGTATTCTTCGCATCCTTAGGCGGTGCAAGCGAGGTAAAGATTCAGGCCGATAAGGACGGTATCGATGCGGATGCGGTATCTGCGGTAATTCCGAATGCCACCATTTACATTCCGTTTGCGGATTTGGTAGATATCGAAAAGGAAATCGAGCGTCTTTCTAAGGAAAAGACTCGTTTGGAAGGCGAACTTAAGCGTGTTAACGGTATGCTGTCCAATCCGAACTTCGTAAACAAGGCGCCGGAAGCAAAGCTTGCGGAAGAAAGAGCAAAGCTTGAGAAGTACACCGCGATGATGGCGCAGGTAGAAGAGCGTCTGGCACATTTTTGTAAATAAATAAGGCATATTTTGTCGTTTGGAATACGGCAGAATGGCAAAGAAAGAAAAAACAGGGCGATATTGCACGGAAAAACGGGCAATGTCGCCTTTTTTCTGTGTAACTAAATGAAAAAATAGAAGGAACCTATTGATTTTTATGAAGTTTGTCTATATGATAGAACTTAGAGTAATATTAAGATTTGAAAGAATACAGGGAATGCGTCGTTTGTTTTGGAATTTGTACACGGTAGGAGGAAAGACTATGTTAAATTACGAGGAAGAGTTAGCGAAGTTTCAGCCAAGTCTGGAGATAGATGAAGCGGAAGAGGCGATTATGAATAATGACTTAACGGATTTGTCCGATTTGTTGGAGCAGGTAGTTACGGGAAGAAAAGAAAGAAGGTAGAAGACGCGATGAATTGTCCGAAGTGTGGATTTGAGATGGGGCGAAATCGTCGCTATTGCGAGCAATGCGGAGCGGATATCTCCGTAAGTGTACGTTTATACCGACTTTCAAACCGTTATTATAACGAGGGATTGAAAAAAGCAAAGGTGCGGGATTTGTCCGGTGCCGTGATTATGCTGAAAAAAAGTCTGGAACATAACAAAAGGAATATACAGGCGAGAAATCTTCTCGGTTTGATTTATTATGAATTGGGAGAACCGGTAAGCGCTTTAAGTGAATGGATTATCAGTAAACACTTTTCACCGGAGAATAATCTGGCGGATTACTTTGTGGAGAAGGTGCAATCCAATCCGGCGAAGTTAGATGCGGTGAACCAGACCGTTAAGAAATACAATCAGGCGCTGGCTTACGCAAAGCAGGGAAGCGACGACCTTGCCATGTTACAGTTGCGGAAGGTTATCGGAGCCAATCCGGGTTACGTGCGGGCCTTACAGTTACTGGCGCTGTTGTACATGAAAAACGAAGAATACGAAAAGGCAAAACGTTGTTTGCTGCGTGCGAAAAACACGGATGTGGCCAATACGACTACGTTGTCTTATCTGGCGGAAATCGAGCGGATTCTGAGTCCGGACGGACAGGCGGTGCGGGAAGAAAAAGCGGTGGAAGGGGTATCCTATCAACCGGCGGTTTCGGCATCGTTTCAGGAGGACAAGCCGAATTACATCGCGTTTATTACTTTTTTTGCCGGTATTTTAATCGGAATCGCAGTGCTGTACTGGCTGATTGTACCGACGGTGCGTTCCGACTTAAAAGCGGAGTATGCGGCACAGGAAAGAGATTACGGAGTGGAACTCAGCTCCTATACAACGACGATTTCCGTATTGGAAAGCGAGAAAAAGGATTTGGCAGATAAGCTGGAGCTTGCAAATAAAGAAATCGATGATTTGCAATGGGAAATCGATTCTGCCGTAAAAGAGGAGTTTGATGCGGCAGCCTATGAAGATGCAATGCTTGTATTAATGGAATATCCGGAACTTTTGGCAAAAGTAACGGAAGCGGAAGAAGCGAAGGATGAGGACAAGCCGTTGGAGGTTCTGGATGATTTGATTGCATACGGGAAGAAACTCAGGGAGGTCGAAACGGGTGCAAGACTCCGGAAGAAGTCCGAAGAGGAATATGAGAGGATTTTTAAAGAGGTTGCGGCACGCATAAAGGTATATGGATATACCAGAGGTCATGACTTATACGACGACGGAAAGTATAAAGAAGCGGTGGCTGACTTGTTGGCGGTATATCAGATCGGCGGAAATGATGCCGATACCTTATACTTTTTGGGACGTTCCTATCAAAAGGACGGAGACGAAGAAAACGCACGGATTTATTTTCAGGAGTTAGTGCGTACCTATCCGGGCAGTGATCGTGCAAAGATGGCACATCAGTGTATGGAAGGTTTGGAATAATTTTATAGGATGTGAATTTACGAAAGAGGACATGAAAAGTAACATGTCCTCTTTCTTTTTTCAGAAAGGAGGCAATATGCAGGCTGCGGAATATGAGGTAAAGGGAAATGTGCTGGTAATACGGTTGAAGGCAGACTTGGACCATCACACTGCAGTGACGGTGCGGGAAGCGGCGGACACAATGCTGATGAGGAGCCGGGCAAAAAATATTTTATTTGATTTTACCGGAGTGGATTTTATGGACAGCTCCGGCATCGGTGTCATTATGGGACGGTACCGTCAGGTGATTTTTGAGGGCGGACGTGTCGGTGTGACAGGGGTAGGAAAAAATGTGGACCGGATATTTAAGGTTTCCGGACTTTATAAAATCGTAGAGCAGTACAAGACGGAAGAAGAAGCGTTTTTACGTCCGGCGAAGGAAGCTTTTGGCGGAGCAAATTAGAAAAGGAGGCAGGAGAGTGGATAAGTTTGAAAATGAGATGTGTCTGACCTTTCAGGCAAAGTCTTGTAACGAGGCATTGGCGCGGATGACGGTGGCGGCATTTTTGACGCCGTTAAATCCTACATTGGAAGAGCTGGCGGATACCAAAACCGCGGTGTCGGAGGCGGTAACCAACGCTATCATTCACGGATACGGGGAAAAGGAAGGTATTGTGGAACTGTGGTGTGCCAGAAAGGGAAGGGAGGTTTTCTTTCATGTAAAGGATACCGGATACGGAATTGCGGATATTAAGACGGCCATGGAGCCCATGTACACCACAAAACCGGAGATGGAGCGTTCCGGTATGGGATTTTCCTTTATGGAGGCCTTTACCGATGAACTGACGGTAGAATCGGCGGTGGGAGAAGGCACCTTGGTAAAAATGAAAAAAGTAATCGGGTAAGCGGGAGGAAAACCTTTGGATACAATCGGACTGATACGCCTTTCGCAGGAAGGGAATGTGCAGGCTAGGGAACAACTGGTGACCGAAAATGTGGGCCTTGTATGGAGTATGGTGCGGCGCTTTTTGGGACGAGGTTGTGAAGCGGAGGACTTGTTTCAAATCGGAACCATCGGATTAATCAAAGCCATTGATAAGTTTGATGTGTCTTTTGATGTAAAATTCTCTACCTATGCAGTACCGATGATAACAGGGGAAATCAAACGGTTTCTCCGGGATGACGGTATGATAAAGGTAAGCAGAACACTAAAAGAAAATAACATGAAGCTGCGGGCGGCAGGAGAACGTATTTCCGCGGCGCAGGGAAGAGATGCCACGTTAGAAGAAATTGCGTCAGACACGGGGCTTAGCATGGAAGAAATTGTGCTTGCCATGGAAGCCTGTACGGAAGTGGAATCCTTATCGAAACCGATTTTACGAAACGACGGTACGGAAAGTACGTTGGGAGAACGGATTCCGGGAGAGGAAGATGCAGCGGAACAAATTATCAATCATATGGTAACAAAGCAGTTGTTGGATAGCTTAAAAGAGGAGGAACGCAAGCTGATCGAACTGCGTTATTTTGAAAATAAAACCCAGACGGAAATTGCTGCTTTGCTGGGTGTCAGCCAGGTACAGGTGAGTCGGATGGAAAAGAAAATTTTACAACGTATGCGGATGCTGCTTGCATAGTTTCAGAAAAAATATCACATACTTCCGTCAGTAGTAAGAAAGGCGGTGAAGGGCAGTGACGGTAAAACAAAGAATCGCATTGGCGGCAGCGGCGGTAGCACTGGTGGCAGTAATAGTCTTTTTTGTATGGTATTTGCAAAAACCGGAGAAAGAACCGGGAGGTGTACTGGTATATCGGGAAGCCTATATGCGGATTGCGGATAATCCTTGGCAGGGGGAACGTTTATGTCAAAACAAGTAACGATGTTTTTGCAGTTTGATCAAAGTGTTCTGATAAAAGATCCTACGGTGAAACTATCCGATGTGGCGAGCATTACATCCACCGACGCGACGATGAATCAGAAGGTCGGCGGACTTGTTTTATATCGGTTTCCCAAAGAACAAAAAGAGAAGCAGGCCTTTTCCGTGCTGAAAGTCATTCGGTTAATCGGACAAGAATTTCCGGAGATTACAGTAAATCCGGTGGGAGAGCCGGATTTTATTGTGGAATATAAACCGGAGAAACAAGGAAAATTTACGAAAGTGTCGGAATGGGCGAAAACGCTGTTTGTTGCAGTGGCGGTGTTTTTCGGTTCGGCGTTTACCATCGTTTCTTTTAATAAGGATGCCGCTGTAAATGAAATTTTTCCGATGATTTACCGGTTGACGGAAGGGACAGAACGGACCGGGCCGGGAGAACTGGAAATCGGATACAGTCTGGGACTTCCGTTGGGAATTGTTCTGTTTTTTAATCATTTTTTGCGTAAGAAAATCGACAGCGACCCGACACCGCTTCAGGTGCAGATGCGGCAGTACGAAAAGGATGTGAATTCCACCATTATCGAAAATGCCACCAGAGAGGGGAAAAAGGAGAATGTCTGACGGTCTTTTGACAGTGTTGTATTATGTGTGCGGAATTTTTTTCGGAACCGCGGTGGCTGCCGGTTTGTTTGCGTTTATTACAACGGTGGGGGTGGTGACCAGACTGGCAGCGGGAACAAAGACCGCAAAGTATCTGATGCTATACGAGACCATTGCCATTGTAGGAGTGACGTTAGCGAACGGGGTTGATTTCTTTCAGTGGCAGATTCCGCTGGGGGTAATATTCCGCTCAATGTGCGGAGTATTTACCGGTGTTTTTGTGGGGTGTCTTGCGGCAGCATTAGCGGAAGTGGTAAATGTATTTCCGGTTATGACAAGGCGGATTAAATTAAAAGTGGGAATGCCGTATCTTGTGGTTGCCTTTGCCTTGGGGAAAGGTTTCGGTGCCTGGTATGAATTGATTCTGGGGGCGGGAAAATAGAAAGGATGTAGACGAAAATGGACGATAAGCAGAGAAAACGTATGATACATGAGGTGGTGAAGGAAACCGATACCGCAAAGCGTGACCAAAAATACAATCAGTATGTGGAGCAGGTGACACCAAAGCACAATCCGTGGGTGAACATCGCATGGGCATTTGTTGTGGGCGGTGCAATCTGTACGCTGGGACAGGTACTCATTGGTTTGTATCAAAAACTGGGTGCGACGAAGGAAGATGCGGCACTTTATGTGACCATAACCCTTATCTTTTTATCTGCCTTGACAACCGGGCTGAACTGGTACCAGAAGCTGACGAAACATGCAGGTGCCGGCAGTGTGGTACCGATTACCGGATTTGCCAATTCCGTGGCGGCGTCTGCCATCGAGTACAGCAAAGAGGGACAGGTATTCGGTATCGGCTGTAAAATATTTACCATAGCCGGACCGGTGATTTTATACGGAATACTGACCAGTTGGGGGTTAGGTGTAATTTACTGGATATTAAAGTTGTTGAGAGTGGTGTGAGCCACTCTCTTTTCGTTGGATGCGCGCATCTGAATGCGACGGACTCCTTGACAGATGCAGCAAAGCACTATATAATATGGTAGGAGTTATATAGTTTTCGTTTTCAAAATTAAAGGAGATAAAACATGTATCAGTTTAACGCGGCAGAAATGAAGAACAGATGCGTACAATGGATTCGCGACTGGTTTGAGGTAAACGGAAAAGGTTGCAATGCGGTGGTGGGAATTTCCGGCGGAAAGGACAGTTCGGTGGTGGCGGCCCTTTGTGTGGAGGCATTGGGAAAGGACCGTGTCATCGGTGTGTTGATGCCGTGCGGTGTGCAGGCGGATATCGATATGGCAAGGAAGTTGGTAAATTTTTTGGAGATTCGGAATTATGAAGTCAATATTAAAAACGCGCTGGACGGGGTACTGAATGCCCTTCCGGACATTGAAATCTCTACCCAGACAAAGACGAATTTGCCACCGCGAATCCGTATGGCGGTGCTGTATGCGGTGAGTCAGAGCGTAAACGGTCGTGTGGCCAATACCTGTAATCTGTCGGAGGACTGGGTGGGGTATGCTACTCGTTACGGTGACAGCGCAGGGGATTTCAGCCCGCTATCCCGTTTTACGGTGGCGGAAGTGAAAGCCATCGGCAGAGAATTGGGCTTGCCGGCAGATTTGGTGGATAAGGTGCCGATTGACGGGCTTTGCGGAAAGACCGACGAAGATAATCTGGGCTTTACCTATGCGGTATTGGATCGCTATATTCGCGAAGGAATCTGTGAAGATGAGGCGGTAAAGGAACGGATTGATCGGCTTCATAGAAACAATTTGTTTAAATTGGAATTGATGCCGTGCTTTGAACCGTAAGACTTGCGTAGAAAGAACGGACGAAAGAAAATTGTCAAAAATTGTAAATGACGTCAAAAAACTCATGTACGAAATGATAATTGGGAAAATATGGGAAATGCGAGGACGGATAAAATGTTCTATGTGAGTAGAACAAATTGCTTACAATTGTGAGAAAAAGAAGAGAAAAGGCAGAAGCCGGATAAGTCCGGGCATTCTGCCTTTTTTAATACATATTGTTTATTTCTTTAAATCATCACGAACCCGTTCGATTAAGAAGTCCACATAAGCGCTGTCGGAGTTTTCCTCACCGTAGCAGTTCTCCTTACCGAAAACGATACCGGAGTTGTGTTCCTTGGTATAAGTTTTCCATTCCGGAAGCGGGGTACCGTCGATATCGAGACCGTTCGGATTGCCGGTTTTGATGAAGTTGGTCATGTAGTTACACATCTGACGGGCTACATCGTAGTGCTTGCCGGTAAACGGTCTCCAGCACTTTGCCAGGGTCTCAAACCAGAACCACAAATCCACGGAGTGGAAGGTACCCGGCTGATCCGGTCCCGGGATATCCGCATCGAAACGGTAGTAGTAGCAGTCCTTGGAGTTTCCGTTTTCCTGACGGTCTAAGAACAGGCTCTTTACGGAGCATTCGATACCGCTGACCGGAGCAAAAGCGGTATGACCCATAAAGGAAATCTGCTTTTTGCTTTCCGCAAAGGAGAGGAACTCTTCTGCCTTATCGCCAAACATTTCCTTTGCCTTTGCAACCAACTCCGCTTCATCCTTCGCCGGGATGGTATTCGGGAACTCGTCTGCGGTGTTACCTGCCATAATCGGTACATTTAAGGCCTGGCCGGCTGCGATGCGCTTCATCGGGTCTCCTACGGTGAATACACCGTCTTCAATCGGGAACATACGTCCGTGGGTAGCTACATATTCGTCATATTTGTCTAATAACCATCTGGCATCCATGGCTCTTGCCTCGGAGAGAGATTTTGCACCGATGAAATCAAAGAAGCCTTTGCCCTGTTCCTGTGCCTTCTCGAAGGTCATCGGAGAGGTAACCGGAGTCTGCACCATATACGGGCTGCGGATGGCACCGCTCATAATAACGGCTTTCTGGAAAAGCCCTTCGTTCTGCGGAGTAGCCAGCTGCTGCATAACACTGCCGCCGCCTGCGGACTGACCTGCAATGGTAATGTTGTCCGGATCGCCGCCGAAGGCTGCAATATTTCTCTTTACCCACTTGATACCGGCCTGCTGGTCCAAAAGACCGAAGTTAGCCGGAGCATCCGGCTGTTCCTTAGCAAGGTCCGGATGAGCTAAAAAGCCGAACAAATTCAAACGATAGTTTACGGTAACCACAACAACGCCTCTGCGGGCAAAACGTTCGCCGTCAAATTCCATCTCTGCGGTGTAACCCCAGTTGAAACCGCCGCCGAAAATCCAAACGAGAACCGGAAGTTTATCCTCGGTGCTCTTTGCGTTGGTCCATACATTTAAGTACAGACAATCTTCGCCCATCGGAATCTCCGGGTCTACGTGCCATTCCTTGCAGTAGATGTCGGTGCCCAGCCCCGGCGTGTTCTGAACGGAAATCGGAGCGAATTCATACGCCTCCAATTCACCTTCCCAGTCCGGACACGGCTGCGGCGCACGCCATCTGTTTTCGCCTACCGGCGGAGCCGCAAACGGGATACCCTTAAATGCGGTGACACGCGGGTCAGCTGCCGGTAAACCCTTCACAATACCGTTTTCTGTTTTTGCCTTACGAATCATAAATAACCCCTCCTTAATTACTTTATAAGTTCAAAAGATTTCAAGCTTACGTTTCCGCCACCGCGGTAGGTAAGATAAATCGCATTTACGCCGTCCGGGATGTTAGCCTCAGCCTCGTAACGCTCCCATACGTTGGTGTACTGCAGGGTAACGGAACCCAGCACCTCGCCGTCCCATGCGGTCTTGATTTCAAAGGTGCCGTTGCCGTAACCGCGGGTGGTGATTGCAAAACGCTTGATACCTTTACAGTCAAAGTATTTGAAACCTGCGGTTGCGCTGTTACTGATGTTTGCCACATAACCGATTTCTTCGTCGCCGTCACGTCCGTCCTGCATTACCTTCGGGAAGCCTTCGCCGCCAACGAACGGGCGCGGCTTGTCGGTGAATAAGTTACAAGCAAGGTAGCCTGCATATTCACCCTCGCCCGGAAGCGGGCCGCCGTTTAAGCCGCAGGAAGTAATCTCTACCTGCGGAATGGAGCCGTCCGGCAGTACCGTAATCTTTTCTGCACAGCCCTGGCGGGAATACCAGCTGCCGTTGGTCTGGCGGTGATAGAAGATGTACCACTCACCGTTAATCTCCACAATGCTGCCGTGGTTGTTGGCACCGTAGGCTGCAGGCATATCTGCCGGCTTGTAGGTGTCGATATGTAAATCGCAGTTGCTGACAATAACGCCGCCGTAGGTGAACTTATCCGTCGGGCATTTTGCGGTAGCATAGCACAGCTCGTGCATTACTTCGGAAGAGTAGATGAAGTAATAGGTGTCGCCGATTTTACGGATGGAAGATGCCTCGAAGAAGGAATGTCCTTCAAAGCCGCTGCCCTCACAGTACATACAGCCCGGAACCACTAACTTCGGAGCTTCTAAAATCGTCAGCATATCGGAATCCAATACCGTCACCAGAGAACCGCTTCTGCTCTTGTCACCTCTGCCGCAGAAACCGGTGTAAAGGTAGGTCTTGCCGTCCTCGGTCAGAACACCCGGATCAAACTGCGGCTCATCGCCCTGCTTATCGCCGAGGCGGGTACCGTCTGCGTAGTGAACATAGCCGTAAAACTCATACTTGCCTGCCGGAGTGTCGCAAACCGCAACGGAAACTACGGAAGCGTGGTCCAGTACATAATACAAATAGTATCTGCCGTCCGGACCTACGGTAACGTCCGGTGCGTAAAGACACATCTTACCGTCTCTGTTTAACGGGTCCGAAGTCTTCGGGTAAATCACACCCTCGTAACGCCAGTTACCTAAATCGTCCACCGGCGCGGACCAGCAGACATAGTCGCCCATACAGAATACATAACCGTTGTAGTAATCGTGGGAGCCGTATACATAGACACGGCCGTCGAATACATACGGTTCGCCGTCCGGAATGTACTCCCAGGACGGAAGGTACGGATTCAAACCAAGTGCTTTTGCCATAAAAATACCTCCGCTCAAAAATTCATAAATTTAAAGTTCGGGGATGAATTCAAAACAGAAACAAACCCCATTGATTCTATGATAAAACAACTTAATTTGAAAGTCAATTAGAAAGCTAATTGATGCAAGGATTTTTATATAAAAGGTTATTTTGTGGGGTGGGGATATCCTGCTTGACGGCGTTCGATTCCGGGACTATAATGAACTCAAACTCAGAAAAACGGATAAACGTCGTCGAAAGGAGAGAATCTCTATGACAACACATAAAAGGAAGATTACCGTAATCGGTCATAAGAATCCGGATACCGACTCTGTTTGTTCTGCCATTGCCTATGCGGAATTAAAGAATAAGCTGAGCAAATCCGATTTGTATGTGCCGCGCCGGGCCGGTGGGATTAATGCCGAGACCCGTTTCGTTTTGAATTATTTTAAAACCGATGTGCCGGAACTGGTAGAGGATGTGGGGACGCAGGTAAAGGATATCCAGATTCGTGAAATCGAGGGAGTGGCCGGTAGTATTTCTTTGAAAAATGCCTATACCCTTATGAAGGAAAAGAATGTGGTCACCCTGCCGATTACGAAGAACGGGTATCTGGAAGGCCTGATTACCATCGGCGATATCGCCACCTCCTACATGGATGTGTATGACAGCAGTATTTTATCTAAGGCGAAGACCTCTTATCGAAATATTATGGATACTTTGGATGCGGAGCTTTTGGTGGGAGATGAGAATGCCTTGTTTGATGCGGGGAAGGTGCTGGTTGCGGCGGCAAATCCGGACTTGATGGAAGGGTATATTGCGGAGCATGATTTGGTCATTACCGGAAACCGTTATGAAACCCAATTATGTGCCATTGAAATGCATGCGGCCTGTATTATTATTTGTGAGGGGGCAAATGTATCCCTGACGATACGTAAATTGGCGGAAGAAAAGGGCTGTACCGTGCTTTCCACGCCTCACGATACGTACACGGTGGCGCGTCTCATTAATCAGAGTATGCCGGTGGAATATTTCATGATTAAAGAAAAAATCGATAGTTTCCGTACCACGGATTTTGTGGAGGAAATCCGTGAGGTCATGACCAAGAAGCGTACCCGTGACTTTCCGATTTTTGATACAAAGGGCAAGTACCGCGGTATGATTTCCCGAAGAAATTTATTGGATATGAAGAAAAAACAGGTGATTTTGGTGGACCACAACGAAAAGAGCCAGGCAGCGGACGGCGTGGAGAATACGGAGATATTGGAGATTATTGACCACCATCGTCTGGGGACCATGGAGACCATGTCTCCGGTGTTTTTCCGAAATCAGCCCTTAGGTTGTACAGCCACCATTATTTTTCAAATGTATCAGGAAAATCAGATAGAGATTTCGGAGACTGTTGCGGGTCTGTTATGCTCGGCCATTCTTTCCGATACGTTGATGTTTCGTTCTCCGACCTGTACCCCGGCGGATAAAGCGGCAGCGGAGTACTTGGCAAAAATCGCGGGAATTGATGTGGAAGTTTATGCAAACGAAATGTTTTTAGCGGGAAGCGACCTTCGGAATAAGTCTGAGGAAGAGATTTTTTTCCAGGATTTTAAAAAGTTCTCTAACGAGGATGTGACTTTTGGTATCAGCCAGATCACGTCTTTGAATCCGGAGGAGCTGAACATGATCGGAAAACGGATTAAGCCGGGTCTTCCGCAGTTTCGCGAAAACCAGCAGGTGGATATGGTATTCTTTATGTTGACGGACATTGTAAAGGAATCCACGACATTGCTCTATGCGGGAGAAGACGCGGAAACTCTTTTGGAAGTGCTGTACGGTCATGCGGGGGTTGACGGCAGTATCGAACTGCCGGGGGTAGTATCCCGGAAGAAGCAGCTGGTGCCGGAACTCATCCGGGCAGCGGAGCAGATGTAAAGGAAAGAAAGGCGGGACTGTCGCATGGGAATGCGCTGCCCCGCTCTTGTTTTTGTGATTATCTTTTCGTTACTTTATACATCGCCGCACCGTGCTTCGGAAGCGTCTCAGTGATACAGCCGTCCGTTACGGTAAATTCTTTCTTGTTCCAAATATCGTAGCAGGTGTATTCCTCGCCGAAGGGAAGCACCGCGTTGACCTCGGTTTCTGTTTCGCCGAGGTTAAAGAGGGCTACGCAAAAGTCTCCGTTTTCATAGGTGGTCATCCAGGCACAGGTTTCTGTGCCTTCTGTTTTTTTGCGGAACAGCGGATGGGCGGAATGGGTGTGCTGTAAGACTTCGATCAGTTCAGGATTATTTAACAGGCTCATGGTAAAATCGTCAAAGCCGGTCATGTCGCCGCCGATCATCAGCGGGGAACGCAGAATGCACCAGAGGGTCAGCATAGTGCGTTGTTCGTCTTCGGTAAATTTTGTGCGGTTTTCCCTGCCGTATACCTGATTAATCGGCCCGATCGGGAGCATATCCGCATCCGGCCAATGGCCGTGGGTTTTGGTAACGCCGGAGTGGATGCACCACTTTTCCGCGCGCTCGAACATATTGTAAAGCAGGTCCCAACGGTCCCAGAAGTCATCGGTAATGCGCCACATATTGGCATGCAGCTTCATGTGTTCTGCCATGTCAAGACGGGCCGGTCCCGGAGAAAGGGAAAGGACCATGTCTCTGCCACAGTGCTTGATGGCCTTTGCGATGGCTTCTACTTCCGCAATCGGATAACCGCGGCAAATGTCGTCTACCTTTACAAAGTCAACGCCCCAGGAAGCATATAGTTCAAAGAGGCTGTCATAGTAGGCCTGCCCGCCCTCGACAGAACAATTGACTCCATACATGTCCGTATTCCAATCACAGATACTGCTTTGGGCGGAAATTTCTCTTGCGGTCATGGTGCTTCCTTTGATTGGTGCGTTCTGATGCACAGCCTGACGGGGAATTCCCCGCATAATGTGGATGCCGAATTTTAATCCCAGGGAGTGTACATACTCCGCAAGGGGGGCGAACCCTTTGCCGCCTTCTGCGGACGGAAAACGGTTTACTGCCGGCATCAGGCGGGAATATTCGTCCATGCATAGCTCCGTGAAGTTGTGATAATAGTGGTTTTCGGCGGTAGGCTCGTACCACTGGATGTCTACCACTACGTATTCCCATCCGTATTGTTTTAAATGCTTTGCCATAAAATCGGCGTTTGCGCGTACAATGTCTTCGGTTACGGCTGCTCCGTAGCAGTCCCAGCTGTTCCAGCCCATGGGCGGTGTTTTTGCTATCATGGGGAATTCTCCTTTCGAAACGGTATTGTTACAGATAGTGTAAAGTATTTCAAAGAATTTTTCCATAGTATAATGTTGAAACGATATGGAGAAATGTGACTGTTATATTTGCGATTATTAACATATGAACAAAAGTATATAATATAAAGATTTCTGCGATTTGACTTGCAAATAAGAGAAAAGTGCGCTATAGTGATAGCGTTGTTAGAGAGTTGAGATTTGCTTTTTTATAAAAATATACGCAAAAACATGATGAAACAGTAGAGAAAAAGAAGGAGTGGTTTCATGATACAGAGTAAGAAAAAAACGATGGAGATCAACGAAAAAACCTCCATGTTATTATTGGCGGGGCCGATTTTTGTGGAGTTGTTGTTAAATATTTTAATCAATAACGTAGATACCGTAATGCTCAGCCGGTATTCCGAAAACTCGGTCGGTGCGGTGGGAAACGCGAACCAGATGATGTTCTTGTTTATTATCATGTTCAATGTCATTGCCAGCGCCACCGGCGTTGTGGTGGCACAGTATCTGGGAGCAAAAAAGACAGAGAACATGAACCAGATTTATACTTTGTCGGTGGTGTTCAATCTGACCTTGGGTGTAGTTTTGAGTGCGGTAGTATTTTTATTCCGGGACACTTTTTTGCGTGTGTTAAAAGTAAGTCCGGCCCAGGTAGAGGATGCCGGTACATACATGGCCATCGTAGGCGGTTTTCTGTTTTTACAGGCAGGCTACAATGTTATGGTGCAGATTCTTCGTTGTCATGGTTATACGAGAGTGGGAATGTTTATTTCTCTTGCGGTAAACGTGGTGAATATCGTGGGAAACTGGCTGTTTTTGTACGGTCCGTTAAAGTTTTTGAATTTAGGTGTGGCCGGCGTTGCAATCTCCACTGTGACGGCCCGAATTCTGGCGCTTTCTGTGGCGATGTTTATTTTCTTCCGGTATAAAATCGGTAAGATTTCTTTGAAGACGCTGAATCCGTTCCCGAAACAGATTTTGGTTAAAATGTTGAAAATCGGTGTGCCGTCCGCAGGAGAAAATCTGGCCTATTCCATGTATCAGTTGGTGTTGCTTTCTTTTATTAACCCGATGGGAGAACTGGCGGCCAATGCGAAGGTGTACAGTAATACCTTAATGTCCTTTTCCGTGGTATTTTCCAATGCGTTGGCACAGGCAACCCAGATTGTGACAGGACATCTGGTAGGTGCCGGCAGAGAGGATGCGGCAGATAAGCGGGTAATGAAGACGCTTATGACATCCCTTCCTGTGGCAATCGGAATCGCTACCTTAAACTGTTTGCTTTGTCCGTGGACATTGAAAATATTTACTTCCAATCCGGAAGTGGTACCGCTGGTGCAAAAGGTACTGGCAGTAGGTATTGTGCTGGAAATCGGCCGTACCACCAACCTTGTTGTCATCGGTAGTATGAAAGCGGCCGGAGACGTCTTGTTCCCGGTACTCATGGGGCTTCTCAGTATGTGGGGCTGCGGCGTAACTGTGGGATATACTTTTGGTGTGGCGCTTGCCTGGGGTATCGGCGGCGTATTTATGGGAACCGCTGCGGATGAATGCCTGCGGGGAATTATCATGTTTATCCGGTGGAGAAAGGGAAGCTGGAAGGGAAAAGCAATTGTACGGAGAAACGCTTAGTCCTCGCAAGAGCGGGAAGACGCGCGTTTTTTACGCCGGACACGATTGATGTGGCGTTCAAAGTCGCCGTTATCTAAAAGCTTGGCTACTACATACTGCATGAAGGTAGGTACGGTGCAGGAGTAGAAGCCCAGCTTTTTTTTGAATTCGCTTACCAAATGCTTCGGTAATACCATATAGCCGATACGAAGGGACGGCGATATGGTTTTGGAAAATGTGTTCATATAAATGACATTATCATCGGCGGTGTGGGAAAACAGAGTTTCCTCCGGCTTTTTTGAAATCGTAAATTCCGATTCGAAATCATCTTCAATAATGTAACGGCAATTTTTCTCGGCCCAACGCATATATTCGTGACGTTTGGAAGCGGAAGCGGTAACACCGCTTGGGAAACTTCGGTAAGGGGAGATATGCAGTATGTCGGCGGTACAAGCGTGTAAAGCGGCGCTTTGGATACCGTCGGTACCTAAAGGGAGCAGTGTGGTTTGTACATCGGCAGCGTGGTAAACCTGCTCGATTTTTTTATAGGAAGGGGATTCTAACGCATACACTTTGTCTCTCCCTAATAATTCCACAATCAGACTGTACAAATATTCGGAGCCGGAGCCGATGATAATCTGTTCCGTAGTTGCACTGATGCCGCGACTTCGCAGTAAGTACCGGCGCAGAGCGTCGCAAAGCGCGAAACAACCGGAATTCGGACTGCGCTCAAGAATACTTTCTTCATAGTCACTTAATACGCTTCGCATGGTTTTTGCAAGAACGGAAAAAGGAAAATCCGGTGTGGCGGCAGAGGATGCGTGGGAAACGGGAGAAAGTGCGGGAGTAATTTCTTCGGCAGAACCGAGAAAAACATCTTCGGTACGGAAACATACAAAATACCCGCTGCGTTCTTTCGGTTCAATATAGCCTTCCTCACACAGAAGGGCATAGGAGTGTTCCACCGTTACCGTGCTGATACCGGTTTCCGTGGCAATCAGGCGTTTGGAAGGAAGCTTGGTACCGTAAGGATAGATGCCTCCGATAATATCTGTCCGGATTTGTTTATAGAGCTGAAGGTAAGCCGGGGTGTTGGTTTCTTTTTGAATTGCGTATCTCATCTGGTATTATAAAATTCTCCTGTTCTGGATATTATCATATGACCAAAACTATTATATACTGATTGCAGTAAAAAAGCAAGGAGGAAGGTAAAATGACGCACAACCAACAGAAGAAAATAGCGGTTATTAATGATTTTTGCGGATTCGGACGTTGCTCCCTAACTGTATCCATACCGATTATTTCTGCGCTTAAAGTGCAGTGCTGTCCGGTACCGACTTCCGTGTTTTCCAATCACACAGCCTATGACAGTTTCTTTTTTACGGACTATACGGAGCATATGGATGCGTATATCGAGGAATGGAAAAAGCTTGATTTGCGGTTTGACGGGATACTAACCGGCTTTTTGGGCTCCGTGGAGCAGATTGAGATTGTAAAACCGTTTTTGGAATATTTTAAAAAGAAAGGGACTGTAACCGTGATGGATCCGGTCATGGGAGACGGCGGAAGCTTGTATGCCACCTATTCTCCGGAACTGGCAAAGAAGATGAAGTCCTTGCTTCCTTATGCGGATATTCTGACTCCGAATTTAACGGAGGCCTGTATTTTGACGGATACGCTTTACCGGGAGGATATGGAGTCCCGTGAGCTTTTTGCCGTTTGTGAGAAATTAAGCAAAATGGGGCCGAAAAAGATCGTGATTTCTGGGCTGGAAAAAGACGGACGGCTGATTAATTTTGTCTATGAAGAAGGAAAGGAACCGGCGGAGGTTTCCGGACCGAAAATCGGTCCGAGCCGTGCGGGGACCGGAGATGTTTTTTCCTCGATGATTGCTGCGGATGCGGTAAACGGTGTGCCTTTTCTTTCCGCGGTGCGTCATGCGGCGGTATTCATAGCAAAGGTGCTGGCGCGTGCGGTGGAACTGGAGATTCCGCCTACGGACGGGATTTGCTTTGAAGAATTTTTATCGGAAATCAAGGAGGGTATGTAACAATTATGAATCGAATGAATCAAACCCAGGTAAAAAATATGTGTCTGGCCGGTATACTGACGGCACTGGTATTTGTATTTACGGCATATTTACATATACCGAGCTATAACGGATATGTTCATATCGGAGACGGTTTTATTTATTTTGCGGCCTGTCTGCTGCCGCTTCCTTACGGCTTGTTTGTAGGAGCCGGCGGTGCGGTTTTGGCGGATTGTCTTACCGGCTATGCGGTATGGGCACCGGGTTCGGCAGTGATAAAGGCGCTTACCGTGCTTTGGTTTTGCCGGAAAGATACGAAGATTTTAAGCGGAAGAAATGTGGTTGCGCTTTTACCGGCGGCATTGACTTGTGTGGGAGGCTATTATTTGTACGGAAGTATTATCGCAGGAAGCTTTGCGGCACCGCTTGCGGATATTCCGGGGAATATCATGCAGTCGCTGTGTAGCGGAGTGCTGTTTGCGGTGCTGGGAGCAGCAGCGGACAAACTGAATGTAAAAAGGTTTTTATAAAAATTTGTGATATAAGAAAAAGAAGATGAAACGTACGCTCAAACGGGAGTGTACGTTTTTTTTGCCGGAAAAACATAGGTGTCTGCGGAAAATAAAATATCTGTAATTATAGAATGGAATATTTCAGAAGAAAATGCGGATACTACGGAAGAGTGAAGTGATACATTCGAAAGTAGAAGAGAAAACGGAAGGAGCAGGGGAACAGAAAAATGAGTGGAGCGAAAAGTATCGGCGGACAAAGCGTCTGCTTTAGGTCAGATGTATATGTGTTGGGACGTGCGGCGGTAGTCGGCAGTAAAGAGGGAGAAGGGCCGCTTCGTTCTTTTTTTGATGTGATTGATGATACGGATTTGTTCGGCGGAGAGAATTGGAATGATGCGGAAAGCCGCATGATGAAGCTGGCAGCGTCGTTGGCAATAAAAAAAGCGGGACTTACGCCGAAGCAGATTCGGATGTTGTTTGCGGGAGACTTGCTGGGACAACTTCTTGCCAGTTCCTTCGGGGCGGGAGAATTACCGATTCCGTTTCTCGGTGTATACGGAGCCTGTTCCACCATGGGAGAGAGTTTATTATTAGCTTCCATGGCGGTGGACGGGGGATTTGCGGATTGTGCGGAGGCGGTTACTTCCAGCCATTTTGCCAGTGCGGAAAAGGAGTTTCGTTTTCCTTTGGCGTACGGAAACCAGCGTCCCCTTGCCGCAACCTGGACCGTGACGGGAAGCGGTGCATTGGTGGTAGGAAATAAAACGGCTTTGGAACGTTGTTATGCCCAGCGGGAAGAAACGGATCAAAACGGAGCGGAAATTGTGATTGCGGGCGGTACTGTAGGCCGGGTGACCGATTTCGGCGTAAAGGATAAGGCAAATATGGGAGCCTGCATGGCTCCGGCGGCTGCAGCGGTGGTGGAGAATCATCTGAAGGATTTTCACAGAACTCCTGCGGATTACGATAAAATCATAACCGGAGATTTGGGAGAAGTGGGAGCCGGGATTTTTGCGGATTTGCTGGGACAGAAAGGATACCGGGTGGAACCGGTGCAGGAAGATTGCGGTCTGCTTATTTTTGATAATGAGTTACAGGATACCCATTCCGGCGGGTCCGGGTGCGGCTGCAGTGCGGTGACCTTGGCAGGCTATCTGTTGAATAAACTGTATGAAGGGGAATGGAACCGGATTTTGTTTGTCCCTACGGGGGCGCTTCTGTCGCCGGTCAGTGCCAATGAAGGAAGCAGTATTCCGGGAATTGCCCATGCCATTGTTTTAGAACGTAAAAAGGAGGAACGGTAGGATGGAATATGTACTTTCTTTTGCGGTAGGCGGCGGGATTTGTGCCCTGGTGCAGGTTTTGATGGACCGGACAAAATTGCAGCCGGGACGGATTATGGTACTGCTGGTATGTGCCGGCGCGGTGCTCAGTGCGGTAGGAGTATACGGTCCCTTTAAGGAATGGGCGGGAGCCGGAGCTACCGTTCCTTTAACCGGGTTTGGGCATACGCTGTTCGAGGGTGTGAAAAAAGCGGTGGATGAAAGCGGATTTTTGGGAATTTTTAAGGGAGGTTTTACTGCTTCCGCGGTGGGAATCAGCGCTGCACTGGTATTCGGATATCTGGCTTCCCATGTGTTTGATTCCAAAATGAAGGATTCGTGAAAATTTGGTGAACTGGGCATTTTAACAGCGTTTTGCTTGCCTTTTTCACTGCGTCGTGGTATACTATAAAGCGTGTTTCCGGTAATCCGGAGGCATGCTTTTATTTTTAGGGAAGAGCATACCGGAAAACGGAATGGCTTGGGATAATTTGTTTATGGAAGAAAGAGGACGATAAGTATGAAAAAGAAACTGTTTGCTGTTTTATTTTGCGTGGTATTGAGTACGGCGGTATGTGCATGTAACAAAACAGACCCGACCGGTTCCCAGACCGGGACGCCGACTGTAGTGCCGACACAGGTACCGCAGAGTACCGCTACCCCGTCTGTACTGGAAACTAAGATTGAGGAAGCGTATACGAATCTGCCGGTTACCGATTACGAGGAATATGTGGATTCCACCGTATTGCCGGAGGGATATATCGGGTTTGAGGTAAATGAAGTTACGGATGCCGATGTGGAAGAGTATGTGAAGGCTTCTTTGGCGAATTATAAGGAGCGCATATTAAAGGAAACCCCGTTGGAAGAAGGGGACATTGCGATTATTGATTTTACCGGATACGTCGATGGAAAAACCTTTGAAGGCGGCTCTGCCCAGGCCTATGAATTCGAGGTAGGCAACAGTGGTTTTATTCCGGGGTTTGATGAAGGGTTGGTCGGAGCAAAAAAGGGCGACACTTTGATGTTAAACTTAAAGTTCCCGGAGGATTATCGTTCTGCGAAGTTGGCAGGAAAAGATGTTACCTTTGAAGTGAAGATTCATTCTACGGCAGCACAGGTATTGCCGGAGTTTACGGATGACCTTGTAGTGGAGATTACCTCCGGACAGTATACCACCACGGAAGAGTTCCGTTCCTATGCAAGAGGTTTTTTGCAGGAGGAAAGACGTTACAACGGCATTATGGACTATTTGGTGGGAGATGCGGTATTTAACAAGTTTAACGAGGAGTATATTCAGGCAGCTTTCGAACTGGAAAAGATGTATTACGCAACAATGTGCGGGATGGAATCCGTGGAAGCGTTGGAAGCGGCATGGGAAACCATGTACGGTCCGTCCTATGTAGAAGGCATGTGGGGGATGGTAGAGGAACAGATTCGTCGTTACGAGCAGGACCGGGTGGTTCTTTATTGTGTGGCAAAAGCCGAGAATCTGGAACTGACCGAAGATGAATTCATTCAGAGAGTTACCGAATATGCCGAGAGCCTTGAAATGACCTATGCGGAACTTATGGCTGTGGAAGATGAGAAAGCGTTACGCCAGTCCATGTTAATGGAGCTTGCAATGGAACATTTGTTAGAGAATATTGTTATAGTTGAGAAAGGGGAAGAATAATGAATTTAAAGGGACGTTCGTTTTTAAAATTATTGGATTACACACCGGAGGAGATTTTATATCTGGTGGATTTGGCAGCGGAGCTGAAGGAAAAGAAGAAGAAGGGGATTCTTACCAAGGAGTATCATGCAGGTAAGAACGTGGCGCTGATTTTTGAAAAGACCAGTACCAGAACCCGTTGCTCTTTTGAGGTTGCCGCTTATGATTTGGGCATGGGCTGTACCTATTTGGACCCGAAAAGTTCCCAGATCGGTAAGAAGGAAAGCATTGCAGATACCGCAAGAGTTTTAGGCAGTATGTACGAAGGAATCGAGTACCGTGGCTTTGAACAGGAAATCGTGGAAGAACTGGCAAAGTATGCAGGCGTTCCGGTATGGAACGGTCTGACCAATGAGTTCCATCCGACCCAGATGCTTGCGGATGTTTTGACCATTAAAGAGAAACTCGGCAGAATCAAAGGCGTGAAGCTGACGTATATGGGGGATGCCCGTTACAATATGGCAAATTCCTTGATGGTGGTTTGTGCGAAGTTAGGTATGCATTTTACTGCATGTACTTCCGCAAAATATTTTCCGGACAAAGCATTGGTAGCACAGTGTGAAGCGATTGCGGCACAGACCGGTGCAACCATTACCTTAACCGAGGATGTGACGGCCGGTACCAAGGGTGCGGATGTTATTTATACGGATGTATGGGTATCCATGGGCGAGCCGGACAGCGTTTGGACGGAACGTATCGAGGAACTTTCTCCGTATCAGGTAAATAAGGCTGCGATGGACAACGCGGGCCCGCAGGCAATCTTTATGCACTGTCTTCCGGCCTTCCATGACTTAAAGACCGTAATCGGAAGGGAAATCAGTGCGAAGTTCGGTATCTCCGAAATGGAGGTAACGGATGAAGTGTTCGAATCTGCGCAGTCGGTGGTATTTGATGAGGCGGAGAACCGCATGCATACGATTAAGGCGGTTATGTTAGCGACGCTTGGAGAGCCGGAGAAGTAGTACCTTGGTGTTTTCTAAGAAATCTAATCGAATTCTAGAATTGCTTATTTTGAGAAAATACAGAAACCAGTAAAATCAAGGGTTTCGCGATATGTGCCGAGGGCTTCCGAGAGGTTGATAGCAACAAACTAGGGCTCTTTGTCAAGAGTTGGGGTAAAATATTTCAGAGGCATAGGAATTCGTTCCTGTGCCTCTTTAAGTTAAAGCAAGGAAGATTCGATTCCTGAAGTTTCTAAAGTTTCTATATCCAAAAGCATTTCGCTTAATTACTT